>NZ_BDBU01000089.1 GCF_001613145.1 Nocardia jejuensis NBRC 103114 | reverse complement strand
CGCGGAGATGCCCGGGAGTGGTGTCATGGCGGCGCCGGGTTTGGTGGCGGTGACGCCCGGTAGGGGGGAGATCATGATGGCGCCGGTTTCGGTTTGCCACCAGGTGTCCACGATGGGGGTGGTGCTCGCGCCCACGACGTCTCGGTACCAGCGCCAGGCTTCGGGGTTGATGGGTTCTCCGACCGAGCCCAGGACGCGCAGGGTGGTGAGGTTGTGGGAGTCGGGGATCTCGCGGCCCCATTTCATGAAGGTGCGGATGAGGGTGGGGGCGGTGTAGTAGATGGTGACGCCGTATTTTTCGATGATCTGCCAGTGGCGGTGTTCGTCGGGGTAGTTGGGGGTGCCTTCGTAGAGGACTTGGGTGGCGCGGTTGGCCAGGGGTCCGTAGACGATGTAGGAGTGTCCGGTGACCCAGCCGATGTCGGCGGTGCACCAGTAGATGTCGTGTGCGGGGGTGTGGTCGAAGACGTAGTGGTGGGTGTAGGAGGTTTGGGTGAGGTATCCGCCGGTGGTGTGCAGGATGCCTTTGGGTTTTCCGGTGGTGCCGGAGGTGTAGAGGATGAACAGGGGGTGTTCGGCGTCGAAGGCC
>NZ_BDBU01000088.1 GCF_001613145.1 Nocardia jejuensis NBRC 103114 | reverse complement strand
GGTCGCCGGTGATCGCCGCCCTGTCGAGGGACAGGGCATCGCCGCCGGGGTTGGTAAGGGCGGCGCCGTTCAGTGAAAGTTGGCCGCTGATGTTCGCTCCGAGGGCTCGGATCTCTCCGGTGGCGGTGAACCCGCTGTCCAGAAACATGCCGCCCGTGATCGTCGCGTTGTCGAGGAGCAGGGCATTGCCGTCGGGGTTGGTGAGAGTGGCGCCTTTCATCGACAGAAGGCTGATTCTCGCTGCGAGGGCGCGGATCTCTCCGGTGGCGGTGAACCCGTCGCTCGCGAACAGACCACCGGTGATCGTCGCCTGATCGAGGTTGAGTGATCGGATGTGAGAACCGCTGAGGTTCAGTTCTTTCAACGTCGAACCGCATAGTCCGATGTGACAGTCGAATCGACATTTCGTCAGGTACAGAGCATGTTCGAACTTGATGTTTTCCAGATCGACCGGACCGACGATTCGAGCGCCGTTGATCCGGAGCCCGTGGGGATCGACAGCTAGATTTCGGTTGGTCAAGACTGCGCGCAAAGCGGCGGCTGGTATCTGCCGCTCGGGACCCCACTTGTCGCCACCGGCTGGGTTCCGGTCGGCCGAGTTGGCGGCATGGTCCTTTGCGAGATCGAGTGTCTCACCCTGCTCAGAGGCCGCACTGATTCGTTTTACCCATGACGCAACGTCGTCATCCTCCACCGGTGTAGTCACGAAGATGATCGTCTCGCACTGACTAAGACGACGTGGCGATGTTCCTGACACCTGTCACGTTTGCGCCCAAACTTCTCGGAGACTCGGAGACTCCGTGGCTCGAAGGCCCAGCCGCAGTGGTTCTGGACCCGACACCATCGAACCTGTTGCAGTCGAGATGGCGAGTGGTCGGTGTCCCCACACCCCGCCCGCGATGGCTCGGTGCCGTAAAGGTAGCTACCCGAGGGCATCTCGTACACGGTCCCACTGAGCTTTCGCGCGGTGTGCATAGCGTTGGGTAGTCGCGATGTTCGCGTGGCCCAGCAGCCGTGAGACCTCCTGAATTGGGATGCCCTGTTCCAGAAGGCGACTCGCATAGGTGTGGCGAAGGTCATGAAGTCGGACATGCCCGATCTGTTGACGTCGTCGACCTTGCCCGGTGTACGCGATTCGAACCGACGCATCGAATCTTGTTCGCAGATTGGACGGATCGAATGGGCGGCCCTCGGTGTGTGCCAAGACCAGACCTGTATGGACTCGGGCGTTCTGCGGATAGTTGATCGGGCTCGGCGCACGGTTGCCTATGCCGACTTGCGAAAGGTGGCTGTCTAGCAGCTTAGTCAAGGTGGCGCCGATCGGGATGGTCCGGCGTTCGTGATCTTTCGGATCCTTCATGTCCTGCGCTACCGGGTCGTATGACCACTCAATGGAGACCAGTCGGCGTTTCAGATCGACGTTCTCCCAGTGCAAACCCATGGCTTCGCCCAGTCGCACGCCGGTGCCGAGTAGAACACTGACGACGAGCGCGTCGAAGTCGCTCAGCGAGCTCGCGATAGCTGAAACTTCGCTGTCGTCCAGGTATCGGTCTGACATTGGCCCTGTTTTGGGGAGGGTGATGCCTTTGCATGGGTTGACGGTGATCACACGTGCCATCTGGGCGGACTTCATCGAGGCGCTCAGGAGGTAGTAGCACTTCGCTACTGTCGACGGTGCCATGCCGGCCTTGGCAAGCTCGGCGACCCAGTTCTGGATGGCATCCGGGGTGATGTCTCGAAGCGGAGTCTTCTCCCACCGCGGGCGGACGTGATCACGGAGACGGCCCTGGTCGGAGCGGTCTGTGCTTTTCCCCACAATTCGGGCGGCTTGCCACCTTGGTGCCCACTCGCCCCAGGTGAGAGTCTTCGACTCGCGCGAAGTCGGCGTGTCGCGTTCGGCGACCTCCTTGGCGGCGGCCTGGCGCTTCGCTTCCTCTTTTCGACCGTATGTTCCTGGCAACCGGGCCTTCGCGCCCGTGGCGTCGCGATAGACACCGCTGTAGCGGCCACTGGGAAGCTTCTCCGCCCATGCCATCTAGGTCATCCTCCATCGATAACGATGTGGGGCAGGCGTGGGGCATGTTGTAGTCTTGTCCCCGCTAAGCCCCTTTAGCTCAGTTGGTAGAGCTGGTGACTTTTAATCACTAGGTCGTAGGTTCGAGTCCTACAGGGGGCACAACGTGATCCAGGGGCACCTTCGGGTGCCCCTGTTGTCGTATATGCCCCATGGCTGCCCCACGATCCTAGAGTTCCCGCAGGTAGATGCGGTGAAAC
>NZ_BDBU01000087.1 GCF_001613145.1 Nocardia jejuensis NBRC 103114 | reverse complement strand
AATCACGCGCGGACAGACGAGCGTCCACGCGGCTCCAGGTCGTGAAACGACGAAAGGGGACCCTGTTCAGGGTCCCCTTTCGGAAAGATGTTCCGGCGGTGTCCTACTCTCCCACACCCTGTCGAGTGCAGTACCATCGGCGCAGGTGGCCTTAGCTTCCGGGTTCGGAATGGGACCGGGCGTTTCCCCACCGCTATAGCCGCCGTAACTCTATGAAACTGTCACACAGAGAGCCAGGAAGAAAGTTCGGAGAACAAGGCTCTCCTCACCTCTTCATTTGTCTCGGTGATCTGTGTGTTGTTTCAGATACCGCACAGTGGACGCGTAGCAACTTTGTTAATAAGTCCTCGGCCTATTAGTACCGGTCACCTACACCCCTTACAGGGCTTCCAGTTCCGGCCTATCAACCCAATGGTCTGTTGGGGGCCTTAACCCCTCGAGGGGGAAAGAAACCTCATCTTGGAACAGGCTTCCCGCTTAGATGCTTTCAGCGGTTATCCCTTCCGAACGTAGCAAACCAGCCGTGCTCCTGGCGGAACAACTGGCACACCAGAGGTTCGTCCGTCCCGGTCCTCTCGTACTAGGGACAGCCTTCCTCAAGTTTCTGACGCGCGCGGCGGATAGAGACCGAACTGTCTCACGACGTTCTAAACCCAGCTCGCGTGCCGCTTTAATGGGCGAACAGCCCAACCCTTGGGACCTACTCCAGCCCCAGGATGCGACGAGCCGACATCGAGGTGCCAAACCATCCCGTCGATATGGACTCTTGGGGAAGATCAGCCTGTTATCCCCGGGGTACCTTTTATCCGTTGAGCGACACCGCTTCCACTTGCCGGTGCCGGATCACTAGTCCCGACTTTCGTCCCTGCTCGACCTGTCGGTCTCACAGTCAAGCTCCCTTGTGCACTTGCACTCGACACCTGATTGCCAACCAGGCTGAGGGAACCTTTGGGCGCCTCCGTTACATTTTGGGAGGCAACCGCCCCAGTTAAACTACCCACCAGGCACTGTCCCTGAACCAGATCATGGTCCGAGGTTAGAGGTCCAATACGATCAGAGTGGTATTTCAACGATGACTCCCTCGACACTGGCGTGCCGATTTCACAGTCTCCCACCTATCCTACACAAACCGTACCGAACACCAATACCAAGCTATAGTGAAGGTCCCGGGGTCTTTTCGTCCTGCCGCGCGTAACGAGCATCTTTACTCGTAATGCAATTTCGCCGAGTCTGTGGTTGAGACAGCTGAGAAGTCGTTACGCCATTCGTGCAGGTCGGAACTTACCCGACAAGGAATTTCGCTACCTTAGGATGGTTATAGTTACCACCGCCGTTTACCGGGGCTTAAATTCTCAGCTTCGCCACCGAAGTAGCTAACCGGTCCTCTTAACCTTCCGGCACCGGGCAGGCGTCAGTCCGTATACATCGTCTTACGACTTCGCACGGACCTGTGTTTTTAGTAAACAGTCGCTTCTCACTGGTCTCTGCGACCTCACCCAGCTCCTGGAGCAAGTCCATTCACCAGACAAGGCCCTCCTTCTCCCGAAGTTACGGAGGTATTTTGCCGAGTTCCTTAACCACAGTTATCTCGATCGCCTTAGTATTCTCTACCTGACCACCTGTGTCGGTTTGGGGTACGGGCCGTGTACCAGCTCGCTAGAGGCTTTTCTCGGCAGCATAGGATCACTGAATTCGCCTCAATCGGCTACGCATCACCTCTCAGGCTATATGCTGTGCGGATTTGCCTACACAACGCCCTACAGGCTTACACCAGGTATTCCATCACCTGGCCCAGCTACCTTCCTGCGTCACCCCATCGCTTGACTACTACCAGCAGGGTCCTGTGCAGCCGCGTTCCCTCTCACCCGAAGGCTCGATAAGACCGCTTTTGGACAGTTAGCACACTAGATTCGCCATTGGGCGCGGATACACGGGTACGGGAATATCAACCCGTTGTCCATCGACTACGCCTGTCGGCCTCGCCTTAGGTCCCGACTCACCCTGGGCGGATTAACCTGGCCCAGGAACCCTTGGTCATTCGGCGGACGAGTTTCTCACTCGTCTTTCGCTACTCATGCCTGCATTCTCACTCGCATGGCCTCCACGGCTGGATCACTCCGCCGCTTCCCTGGCCATACGACGCTCCCCTACCCACCCAGACTCCTGGCTCGAAAGCAGAATAATGTCTGAGTGCCGCGGCTTCGGCGGTGTACTTGAGCCCCGCTACATTGTCGGCGCAGGATCACTTGACCAGTGAGCTATTACGCACTCTTTCAAGGGTGGCTGCTTCTAAGCCAACCTCCTGGTTGTCTTCGCGACCCCACATCCTTTTCCACTTAGTACACGCTTAGGGGCCTTAGCCGGCGATCTGGGCTGTTTCCCTCTCGACTATGAAGCTTATCCCCCACAGTCTCACTGCCGCGCTCTCACTCACCGGCATTCGGAGTTTGGCTGACTTCGGTAAGCTTGTGGGCCCCCTAGGCCATCCAGTAGCTCTACCTCCGGTGAGAAACACGCGACGCTGCACCTAAATGCATTTCGGGGAGAACCAGCTATCACGGAGTTTGATTGGCCTTTCACCCCTACCCACAGCTCATCCCCTCAGTTTTCAACCTAAGTGGGTTCGGGCCTCCACGACGTCTTACCGTCGCTTCACCCTGGCCATGGGTAGATCACTCCGCTTCGGGTCCATAGTGTGCGACTCAGGCGCCCTATTCGGACTCGCTTTCGCTACGGCTACCCCACACGGGTTAACCTTGCCACACACCGATGACTCGCAGGCTCATTCTTCAAAAGGCACGCCATCACCCCACCACGAAGGAGGGCTTTGACGGATTGTAAGCGCACGGTTTCAGGTACTATTTCACTCCCCTCCCGGGGTACTTTTCACCTTTCCCTCACGGTACTAGTCCGCTATCGGTCACCAGGTAGTATTCAGGCTTATCGGGTGGTCCCGACAGATTCACAGCAGATTTCACGGGCCCGCTGCTACTCGGGTGTCTCTCACACAAGCCGTTGAGTTTTCGTCTACGGGATTCTCACCCTCTACGACAGGCCGTCCCAGGCCACTTCGACTAACACAACGGTTTCTTACTTGTGCTCAGTTCGGCAGAACTGAGAAGAGAGATCCCACAACCCCAGAAACGCAACGCCTGCCGGCTATCACACGCCCCTGGTTTAGCCTCATCCGCTTTCGCTCGCCACTACTCACGGAATCACTGTTGTTTTCTCTTCCTGTGGGTACTGAGATGTTTCACTTCCCCACGTTCCCTCCACACGCCCTATATATTCAGGCGCGGGTAACACGACATCACTCGTGCTGGGTTTCCCCATTCGGAAATCCTCGGATCTCAGCTCGTTTGACAGCTCCCCGAGGCTTATCGCAGCCTACTACGTCCTTCATCGGCTCCTGGTGCCAAGGCATCCACCGTACGCTCTTTTTCACTTACTAACAAAGATGCTCGCGTCCACTGTGCAGTTCTCAAACAACACACAAGACCCCATCGCTACTGCGTCACCAGCCGGCGGATTCTCACCCACCGCGGTATGTCGCGGACGAAGCCTCGTCGTTTGTTTTGATATCCAGAAAGCCAGACTTACGTCTGTTCTTTCAGGACCCAATAGTGTGTCGGTATATCACCGCGACCAACCGCTGAGGATTGATCGAGTGCGATGAGGTTGTCAATGTTCCACCCATGAGCGTCCGCAGTTCCACGAATGGGAACTAAACGGTCTCTGCCACAACGTCATTCACCTGTGTGAAGAGTCGTGGAGATGTGCTCCTTAGAAAGGAGGTGATCCAGCCGCACCTTCCGGTACGGCTACCTTGTTACGACTTCGTCCCAATCGCCAATCCCACCTTCGACGGCTCCCTCCACAAGGGTTAGGCCACCGGCTTCGGGTGTTACCGACTTTCATGACGTGACGGGCGGTGTGTACAAGGCCCGGGAACGTATTCACCGCAGCGTTGCTGATCTGCGATTACTAGCGACTCCAACTTCACGGGGTCGAGTTGCAGACCCCGATCCGAACTGAGACCGGCTTTAAGGGATTCGCTCCACCTCGCGGTATCGCAGCCCTCTGTACCGGCCATTGTAGCATGTGTGAAGCCCTGGACATAAGGGGCATGATGACTTGACGTCGTCCCCACCTTCCTCCGAGTTGACCCCGGCAGTCTCTCACGAGTCCCCGCCATTACGCGCTGGCAACATAAGATAAGGGTTGCGCTCGTTGCGGGACTTAACCCAACATCTCACGACACGAGCTGACGACAGCCATGCACCACCTGTACACCGACCACAAGGGGGGCCATATCTCTATGGCTTTCCGGTGTATGTCAAACCCAGGTAAGGTTCTTCGCGTTGCATCGAATTAATCCACATGCTCCGCCGCTTGTGCGGGCCCCCGTCAATTCCTTTGAGTTTTAGCCTTGCGGCCGTACTCCCCAGGCGGGGTACTTAATGCGTTAGCTTCGGCACGGAGTCCGTGGAAGGAGCCCCACACCTAGTACCCACCGTTTACGGCATGGACTACCAGGGTATCTAATCCTGTTTGCTACCCATGCTTTCGCTTCTCAGCGTCAGTTACTTCCCAGAGACCCGCCTTCGCCACCGGTGTTCCTCCTGATATCTGCGCATTTCACCGCTACACCAGGAATTCCAGTCTCCCCTGAAGTACTCTAGTCTGCCCGTATCCCCTGCAAGCTTAAGGTTGAGCCCCAAGTTTTCACAGAAGACGTGACAGACCGCCTACAAGCTCTTTACGCCCAGTAATTCCGGACAACGCTCGCACCCTACGTATTACCGCGGCTGCTGGCACGTAGTTGGCCGGTGCTTCTTCTACAGGTACCGTCACTTGCGCTTCGTCCCTGTCAAAAGGAGTTTACAACCCGAAGGCCGTCATCCTCCACGCGGCGTCGCTGCATCAGGCTTTCGCCCATTGTGCAATATTCCCCACTGCTGCCTCCCGTAGGAGTCTGGGCCGTGTCTCAGTCCCAGTGTGGCCGGTCACCCTCTCAGGTCGGCTACCCGTCGTCGCCTTGGTGAGCCGTTACCTCACCAACAAGCTGATAGGCCGCGGGCCCATCTCGCACCAGTAAACCTTTCCACCACCGAACATGCATTCGGTGGTCGTATCCGGTATTAGACCCAGTTTCCCAGGCTTATCCCAGAGTGCGAGGCAGATCACCCACGTGTTACTCACCCGTTCGCCGCTCGTGTACCCGAAGGCCTTACCGCTCGACTTGCATGTGTTAAGCACGCCGCTAGCGTTCGTCCTGAGCCAGGATCAAACTCTCCGTTGAAGACTCTCAATCGCTGCCGAAGCAGTAATCGGAAGAATTAACCAGAGTCCGAAAACCTTGGCAAAATCAAACGCCAGCAAAAGTATTTGCTGACTAAATGTCCGACCTCCCACACGGGGGTGCAGAAGACCGGAACCAATAAATTATTGGCACTGACATTCATCGACACACTATTGAGTTCTCAAAGAACA
>NZ_BDBU01000086.1 GCF_001613145.1 Nocardia jejuensis NBRC 103114 | reverse complement strand
CCGCGCACTGCGCCGCGGTCGCGACGGCCGCGAGACCGGCCTGCCCGCACCCCAGGATCAGCGACCGCACCGGCCGGCCCAATCGCTGCTCACCCAGCAGGGCGCGCCCCTCGTGATAGGCGATGCCCCCGGCGATCCGGCTCATGGCCGAGAGCGGATCGGTCACCACCGCATCGGTCCGGGCCGACATGCGCTCGAAGGCCACCGATTCCACGCCCCGCGCGCGCAGCGCGGCGATCCGATCGTGCCGGTGCACCGGATCCTGGAAGCCCAGCAGTATCAGTCCGTCCCGCAGGCGCATCGAATCCAGTTCGTAAGCGGGCGGTTTCACCCACGCCACCAGATCCGAGACGTCGAAGACCTCCGCCGGTCCGGGCAGCACCGCTGCTCCCGCCGCCCGATAGGACGCGTCGGTGAAGTCGGCCCGCCAGCCCGCGCCCTGCTGCACCACGACACCGAGTCCCCGGGCCGAGAGCAGCGCGACGTCCTCGGGCGTCAGCGCGACTCGCAGTTCCCGGGCCGCCGTCTCACGCAGCACCCCGACGATCATGACGCGAAGGACATGGCGGGAATCTCCCGCTCCCGCAGTCCGGCGCCGTAGGTCAGTCCGGCGCCGATGCGGGCGAGCAGGCATTCGATCCGGTCGAACAGCTCATCGAGCAGGTCCGGCGATTCGTATCCGGCCGCCAGACGCGGCGCGACCACGTTGAGCCGCACCCCCATGCGCTCGGATCCGGTGCGATCGAGTGCGACGCAGTCGATTCCGGCAACCGTCAGCAGCAGATCCTCCAACTCCGAACTGAACCGCACGCCCGCGGCGGCCAGCAGATCGGCGTCGAACTCGACGGTGAGGAACATGCCCTGCGGGCTGCCGAGCGGCCGCAGCACCGGCGCGCCGAACCGCGCGTTCACCTCGAGCAGCAACCGGTGGGCCGTATCGACCCGGGCCCGCAGCGTCGCACGATTGCGGGCGAGGTATGCGGCGGTGGTGTGCTCGATCGTCGCGCGCACCAGATGGGTGCTCTCGCGCTGGAACGCCACCCGCAGCCGATCGCGCACCCGATCGATCCACCCGGCATCCCCGGAGCACGCCGCGCCCAGCTTGCACGGACCGAAAGCGTTGTAGGCCTTGGAATTACCGGTGATCGTGAGCACGTGATCGTAGAGCCGGACCGGGCCGTCGGGTGTCGGCACCGTGATCGCCGCGATCGGAATATGGTCATCCACCAGCAGATCGAAGGACATGTCGCAGATGACCGGCGTCCCGGCCTCGATCAGCACCCGGCCGATCTCGATCAACTCGGCGACGGTGTACGCCCCCACCACAGGATTTCCCGGCAGCGTGAGCATCACGCCGCACAGATCCCCTTGGCGTGCATGATGTTCCAGCGTCCGGGCCAGGGCCACCGGGTCGATCTTGAACGACTCGTCCGGGGTCGCCGCGCTGGTCACCATGCGCAGTCCGTACTTGGCGACGTGGACGCTGGCGCTCTTGTAATAGCCCTCGGGACAGACCAGGACACCGCCCGGACGCGCCAGCGTAGCGACCGCCTCCTCCAGCAGAACGGTGCTGGAGTAGGGCGACACGATCACCTCGCGGACATCGACCGGCACCGGGGGCAGTCCCGCGCCCGGCGCGCGCAGCCGCTGGAACAGCGAGTCCGCCGCCAGGGTCCGCAGCACCAGGGGCTGCCGCTTGTCGTAGAGGACCCCGTCGCGATACTCCTCGGGCTGCGTCCTGGACATCACCTCGCGCCAGGCCGCGTCCAGCGCCCGCACCGCGGATTCGTCCATCGGCAGCCCGGTTTCGCCGTGATAGGCGTCGATGACGCCGCGGTATTCCCGTCCGCCCGTGCCGGGGAACGAGGGGGCCGCGCCCAGATAACCGCGCGCGAACTTCTTGCGCTCGTCCGAACGATTGACCAGGCTCACCGGGTCCGCTCGGCGCGAGAGCGCCGGGCAGTCGGTCACGACTCGTCGCCTTCGGCGGCCGAATCCCCGGAGGCCTCCCGCCAGGCCCGTTGCAGCGCGTTTCGGAACACCGCGCGGCTCTCGCCCTGGCCGAGGCGCTCGAACCGCGCCAGATCGGGCCGGTCGGTGAGGTCGTTGATCACGAGAGCCATTCCGGCCGTGCGCAGTTCGTAGAGCTTGTCGAATCGGTGCAGGGCGAACTGCACGTCGTGCTTGAGGGCCGAGAAGCGGGTGGCGTCCCGCTCCTGGCGGACGATGTCGTATTCACCGGTGGCCACGTAACTCTCGTCGACCACCAGCATGCTCACCGCGTTGACCGCCCGGCGACGGTTCACCAGGATCGTCTCGATGCCCGCGCGCGCCTGCTGCCAGAGTTTGTCCTGATAGAAGTCGGCGTCCTCGATCTCGTCGAGCACGTAGAGCCTCCGGACCGAGATTCCGGCGCGGGCGAGATTCAGGATCTCCGAGTGGTATTCGTCGCCGATATCGCCGCCGATGGTGCCCAGACCCGCGGTGTGGATGGCACAGATCGACCGTTCGGCGCGGCGCAGCACGGTGATCCAGTCGTTGATGGTGTTCCATTCGCGCACCAGCACACTGCCCGAGGGGATCTGGGTGAGCACCTCCTCCGCGCGTTCGAGCTGCCGGTCGGCGATGGAGCGCAGCGGTTCCACCACCTCGCGCGCACCCGCGGCCTCGAGCAGGCTCTCCGCGATGGCCAGCACCCGCTCGGCCACGACGGCGTCTCTGCTCATCAGCGAGTTGAACCGGATCCGCAGCTCACTGGTGGCGACATCGGCCTCGGATTCCGGAACGGTCGAGGGCAGCCGTTCACCCAGCACCGCGCTCAGTCGCTCGCGGACCGCCAGAGTGGGTACGCGAGTGCCGTTCTCGATCTGCTGGACGAGACTGCGCGAGCAGCCCACCTGCAGTGCCAGCTGCGTCTGCGTGAGATCGCGTTCCTTGCGAAGCCGACGGACCGCCCTGCCGACCTGCTCGCCGTCCGACACCGAGCCAGACATGCTGCCTCTCCCATCCTGATCTGCGGTGCGATACCCACCTGTGTCATGCGGCCCCCATAGTAAGCACGCTGTGTCATCTGCGCTATGGATCGGCTACGCGATTTCCGGCGAGTTTCCCCGACCCACCGTCGGAGCGGCGATTTCCCGCTCGGCCGCAAGGCTTTCCGATAGTCATTCCTGCCGCGAGTCTCCGCTTAGGCAGCCAAAACCGAAGCATCGCACCACAAATCGAGAAAACTGACGACACTCCGCAATCATCAAGACACATTCGAAGCAAATTACGATTTGAAATATCCTTGTCCAGCAGCAATTCTCACTTCTACTCATCCGTATCCCCGCCTAGCATTGGGTGACGGGGGCACTCACCGCACAGATGTCGAACGCACCTTCCGCGTTCGGCACCGAGTGAACCCGGCAACCTCGAGGAGGTGCCCGTTCGATGGCCATCAACCTGACCCCCTGGGCGATCACCAGCGATGTGACTCCCGAATTCGCGACCCGCGCAACGTCTTGCGGGGACACCTGGGCGCTGAGCTGGTTGCCCGGACGAGTGCTCACCACCGAGCAGGCGATCAGCGGCATGGTGCTCGACGAGATCCTGAGCGATCCCGCACCCTCCGACCCGGAGGTGGTCCTGGAAATAGCCGAGATCCGGGCCATGGACCTGGGCCTGACGCTCAGCGAAGTCGTTGTGCGCCTGTCGATGCGGATCGCCCAGCGCGACGAGCACCGTCGAGATCGGGCGCACCGGTACGCGCCGTCGCATCCGCCGCGGCGCGATATCGGCGCGCCCGCGCAGTGCTGAGCCCCGGGACCTGTCGTGTACGCCGAGGCGATGCCCCGATGTTCGCACTGCGGGTGGACCAGCCTGCGCCGTCGCTCGAGCCTGGTCGGCACCGTGACCTCCGCGCCGCGACCGGTGGAAATGCCTGTACTGCAGCCGTTCTGGTTCCTGCTCGCGGCCGGTTCGCTGGTGGTGGAGGGAATGCCGCCGGTGCCGCACTCCGTCATGGTGGCCACCGTCGCGACGCTGATCGCGGTGGCCGCGGTGATCCACGCGTCCGCGCGATCGCACTACGGAGCTCTCGCTCGCACCGCGGGTCCGCTCGCGCTCATCCGGTGGCGGCCGGGCGTGCGCTTCGGCATCACCGACGAGACCGGGAAGCAGTGGACCCTGCATTTCCTGCCGTGGCTCGGCATGGATCTGCACGTGGGCGATGCGGCCTTCGCCGAGGGGCATCAGACCCGCGGCGGCGAGTTCCGTGCCGCGACCCTGGTCAATATCCGCACGGGAGGGCGGCACTTCAGCCGCTGGACCATGTCGACCCTCACCGCGACGACCTGCCTGGTGCTCATGGCCCTGGTCATCGTGGCCCCGGGCAGCTGATCGGCGGCAACCGTGAGGTCGGAGCGGCCGGGGGCCGCGATGACGGCTACGGCTACCGTGTAGCTACGCAGACGTTCGAATCGGATGGGTGGTTGGGCATGCTCGTATCGCACCGCTGGGTCGGCACCGCGGCGCTGGTGATCGCGCTGGGCGCCCTCACCGCGCCCACCGCCCACGCTGATCCCGCCGACCACAGTGGCGCCGGTGACCCCGCAGCCGCGGCTCGAGTCTCCGCCGAGCGGACATCGGGGGCGCGGGCGGAGCTCGGCGGCGGTTCGGGCATCGTGCTCGGCCGCTCCACCAAGTGCAGTCTCACCACCATCGGTCACGACGCCGCGGGCCGGCTGGTCGGCTTCACCGCCGGGCACTGTGCCGAGCCCGGCACTCCGGTCTCCGGGGAACAGTTCCCCGAGGCCGGGGTGGTCGGGGTGGTCGTGGCCTCGGACGCCGAACTCGACTACGGCGTGATCGAATTCGCGCCCGAGGCGGTCACTCCCCTTCGCACCGTCGGCGGCACCACAATCGCCGGTATCGCGCCCTCCCCCACCACCTGGGACGTGGTCTGCCAGAACGGGCGCACCACCGGCCAGGCCTGCGGCGTCGTATGGGCTTCGGGCCCAGGCGGTTTCCTCGATCAGGCGTGCTCGAGTTACGGCGATTCGGGTGGGCCCCTGACCCTGGGCGATCAGTTGGTCGGCCTCGTGTCCGGGCCGCTGATCAACGACACCCGGGCGCTGCGATTCAGCTGCAGCGACAACGCGAACCCCTTGCACACCCCCGTGCTGGCCGTCTCGTTCGACGCGGTGCGCGCCGCCGTCGACGCGGACAAGGGCGTGGGATCGGGCTTCGCGCCGATCTGATTTCGCCCCGTGCCGATCTGACTTCGCCCCGCGCACCCCTCACCGAAGCCGCTCCGCGTTAACGGATTCGGCGCACGGACCCCGCCGTGTTCGCACTATCACTCCCGCGTTGCGTTTTCGCGCCCAGAAGGGATGATCTCGCTAGAACGATCGGCAAATAGTCTGGGCCACTGCGACACCGCGGCGGCGTAACGGGGAGCGTTGATGGTGGCACGGATGAGTTTCTGCTTTCTGGTGGAGGAGCAGTACCGCAGGGACGGCATGCCGCTGAACGTGGTTCGGCAACTACGGGACTGGGGACACCGGGTCGATGTGGTGCGACCGGGCGGCGAATTGCTCGACCTCGACCACCTCGTCCGGCAGGGCCGCCACGACGCGTGGGTACTCAAGACCGTCTCCGGCGGACCGGGACTCGGCCTGCTCGAGGCCGCCGCGGCCGCCGGACTCACCACCGTCAACGACGCGAGATCCATTCGGGG
This sequence comes from Nocardia jejuensis NBRC 103114, assembly GCF_001613145.1. Taxonomy (GTDB): domain Bacteria; phylum Actinomycetota; class Actinomycetes; order Mycobacteriales; family Mycobacteriaceae; genus Nocardia; species Nocardia jejuensis. Next base: position 1,392 of record NZ_BDBU01000086.1, on the reverse strand, counting down.
CGTGCGAGACAAGGCACACGCGGCCGTGCTCGCGGCAGCCGCCGGTCTGCCGGTTCCCGCGACCTGGGCCGCGGCCCGCCCCGCCGACCTGGCCCGAATCCCTTCCAGCCGATACCCGTTGGTGGTCAAACCCGCCGACGGCAGCTCCGGGCGCGGCGTGCATCTGGTGAGACAACCCAGCCAGCTCACCGCTCTGATGAACGGAGAAGCGCGCGACGGGCTGCTACTGGCACAGCCGTATGTGCCCAATTCCGGTGTGGACCTGAAGATCTACTGCGCGGGCGGTCGGCTGTACGGCACCGAGCGCGTCTCTCCGCTGACGCCGGGAGATCGGAGCGTTCCGGAGCGCCCGGTCCCGCTGACCTCCGAAATCGCGGAGATAGCAGCGCGTGTCGGCGAGATATTCGGCCTGGACCTGTACGGCATCGATGTCGTGCTGGGCCCCGACGGCCCGGTCGTGGTGGACGTCAACGACTTTCCGAGTTTCCGGATGGTGCCCGATTCCGTGGCGACCGTCGCCCGCGCCATCCTCGATCTCGCCGAGTCGGGCTCCTCGTACCGGCGGCATCCCGAATCGCTGTCGCGCGAACAGCTTCCGGTGGCGCTGTGACCGTCTGCACCGGCGTGGGCACGACAGCCACCCACACCGGGACGATGCGGGTCGGTCTGCTGACCTCGAATCCGGATCATCCGGTGCTGGCGGCCGCGGCCGTACTGCTCTCGGATCAGGGCCACCGCGTCGAAACCCTTGCGCCGGACGCCGAATGCCCCGCCGACCCGGCCGATGTCTACCTGCTCAAGGCGCGCACGCCCGCCGCGATCGAACTGGCGCGGTCGCTACAGGATCGAGGCATCACGGTGCTGAACTCGGCCGCCGCGACCGAGTTCTGCCAGGACCGGCTACGGATGGCACGGCTCGCCGACGATGCCGGACTCCCGTTCGCGGTCACCACCGGGTGGCCGGATCTACGGAGCGTTCCCGCGCACCTGGACGGCCCGCTGGTGATCAAGAGTCGCCGCAGCCGCCGGAACGATCTGGTGGCCCGGGTGACCGGGCGCGATCAACTCCACGCGCTCGCCGCCGAATGGCCGGACGAGCCCGTCGTGGTGCAGGACTTCACGCCGGGCACCGGCTGGGATCACAAGCTCTGGGTGATCGGGGGCGAAGTCTTTGCCGCACTGCGGCACTCGGAGCTCACCACCGGCCCCCGGCAGGCCGACCGGCAGCTGCCCGGCGCGCATCCGTGGGCGGATCTGGCGCTGGTCACCGGCGAGGTGTTCGGCCTGGACATCTACGGTGTGGACCTGCTCGAGGTGGACGGCGAACCGCTGATAATCGACGTCAACGCCTTTCCCGGCGTGCGCGGCCCCGAGGGCGCGGCGCGAGCGCTG
>NZ_BDBU01000085.1 GCF_001613145.1 Nocardia jejuensis NBRC 103114 | reverse complement strand
CGGCGACGGCCAGCGCGGGGTCGCCGGTGGTGGCCTGCCAGAGCCGTTGTCGCAGTGCGGGGGCGGGCGGGTGCAGCACCTCACCCAGGTCGTTGAGCGGGTGCCCGTCCAGCACCTCGTGCAGGCGGGCGACCGAGGTGTCGTACTCCTCGTGTTTGCGGGCCAGATCCTTGCCGAATGCCGCCCACGCGCCGGGGAACGGGCCGGACCCGACGCCCAATTCCATTCGCCCGCCGCTGAGTTCGTCGAGTGTGGCGGCGTCCTCGGCGACCTTGAGCGGATCCTCCAGCGGTAGCACCAGCACGCCGGTGCCGAGCCGGATCCGCGAGGTGTGCTCGGCGATGGCGGCCAGCAGCACCAGCGGAGCCGATACGTGTTCGCGCCCCTGCCGGAAGTGACGCTGGATCACCCAGCCCGAGTCGTATCCCAGCTCCTCGGCCGTCTGGAACAGCTCGATCGCCTCCCGATACGCCTGGGCCGGCGGGATATCGCGGTCCAGGTGCAGCAGGAAGCCCAGGCGAAACGGCCTGCCGTCCTCGACCCCGGCGCCGATGTCCGGCGTTGCCGCCTGTGTCATAGGTATCTCCTGATTCTCGTGCCGCGCTGAAGGTTTCGGCGCTGAAGGTTTCGGCGCGACAGGTTTCGGCGCGGCGTCGTGCGTGCGCGCACCTCGTCGAGACGGCTCCCGCGCACCGAGCACTGACGTTTCCACCATGGTCAGAACAGTCCGGTGGTCGGCGGGTCCTCACCGGTCAGGTGGTACGCGCCCGCGACGGCCTGCTTCCATTGGCGCGGATTGTGATTGGCGGCGGTGCGGGCATTGCGCCAGTGGCGGTCGAAACCGAGATCGCGGTCGGTGATGGAGCCGCCGCCGACGTCGAAGAGCAATTCGGCTGCCTTCAGGGCGGATTCGATGGCGATCACCCCGGCCGTCGCGACCTCCACCGAGGCCGCCGCCCCGGCCGACCGTGCGTCCGAGCCGGTCAGGCCGCGCACGCGCTGCAGACTCTCGGCCGCCAGCAGCACCACCGCGCGGGCGGCCTGTGCGCGGGCGGCGATCTCCCCGACCGTCTGGCGCACGTAGGGATCCTCGACGCTCGCGTCGACCGAACTGTGTTTGATCGGACGGGCTTTCGTGCGGACGTACTCGATCGCATCGTCCAGGGCGCGCGCCGCGATACCGGCCTGCACGGCCGCCAGGTACAGCTGTGCGAAGGTCCCGAGCCACGGATTGTCCGGCGCCGCGTCCGTCTCCCCCGTGCCGATCACCTCGTCGGCGAAGACGGTCACCTCGGTGAACCGGGTTGTGCCGCTTGCCGTCAGGCGCTGGCCCACCGCGTCGAAATCGTCGAGCCGCTCGACTCCCACGCGGCCCACGGGCACCGTGAACCGCAGCACCGTGCCGTCCTCGGCACGCGCCTGCGTGGAGAACCAGGACGCGTACAGACCGCCGGTGGAGTAGTACTTCTCCCCGTTCACGATCCAGTTCGCACCCGCTCGGCGAGCGGTGGCGTTGATCTGCCCGCTGGCGCCACCGGTGCGCTCGTTCCCGGTGCCCGCGAACAGGTCCCGGTGCAGGAGCCTGGCCAGTGTCACCTGCCGATGCGGCAGATCCGGCCGCGACGCCACCGAATTGGCGGTCAGGAAGGTACCGCGCAAGGCCTGCGCCACACTGGAATCCGCGCGCGCGATATCGATCAGCACCTCGGCGAGCTCCCGGATCGAACCGCCCGCCCCACCGTCCTGCTCGGCGATCCCGATCAGCGCGATTCCCGCGTCGGCAAGCGCCCGCACATCCGCGAACGCATAGTCCCGTGCCTGCTCCCGCGCCCCGGCACTCGCCCCCAGCCGCTCGAGCACCGGCCCGATCTCGGCTCGGATGCCCGCCACGGTCACGGTCTTCGGCTCCACCGGCAGGCTCCCTGCGTGCGACACCGAAGCTTCCGGGGCGTGTAAACCCGCCGCACCCTGTCGCACGATGTGTCCCGCGCCGCTGTCGTACACGGCGGTCATGCCGGTACCTCCGTCGTCTCGCGTAGGCCGAGTGCGGCGCGCAGAGTTGCTCCGGTGGGGTTCGAGGGACCGCCGGCGGAGAGCAGAGGCACGAGGGTCCGGATGGCCGTCTCCACCGCGTGCGCGTCCCCGGCCGGCGCGAGGGCCAGACCATCGAGATGGTCGGACTCGGCCCAGGCCGACAGGTCCGAAGCCAATGCGGCGGTATCGGTGTCGGCGGTGACCGTTACGACGGCTCTGCCGATCAGGACGATATCGGTGCGGGTCCGGCCGGTGCCTTCCAGCGCCGCGCGCAGATCGCGATCGGCGGTGGCGGCGTGCTCGGGCTCGACCACGACCACGTCGGCGAATCGCGCGATCTCGGCCCAGCCGAGCTCGATCGGATCGGCGGCGACCAGAACCGGACGCCCCTGCACCGAGGACGGGCCGTCCAGTGGTCCGGCCACCTGATAGAAGCGGCCGTCGAAGTCGATGGGCCGGATCAGCTCCTGTTCGACGACCAGGGCGCGCTCCTGATCGGCGATCAGTGCCGTCCGCGGGAACGATTCCCACAGGCGGACAAGGATTTCCGCGTACTCGGACCAGCGCCGCGCCGGATCGCCGATGATCGAGTCCGGTGCGGTCGCACGGCTCACCTCGTCGTCCGCGCCGGGCCGCAGCACGACCCCGGCCCGCCCGGCGCTCGCCCGGTCGAAGGACAGGATGCGCCGCGCCACGTTGTACGGCGCGTTGCCGGTCGTGGGCAGATCCACCAGGTAGCCGATCTCACCGACCAGACCGGCCAGGTAGGCGGCGGCCACGCTCGGGTCGATCACGGGGCGTGTACCGGCCGAATCACGCAGGCGCACAGCGGCCGCGCCGCTCTCGTGTGCCGCGGCGGCGATTCTCGCGGCCGCGGCGAGCGGCACGAGTGCGATTGCCTCGTCCTGGGCGTGCGACTGTGGCGCACCCACGGCGAGGTCGATCAGGATCGGGGTTCCCATACTGTTGCCTGTCTGTCGGTGCGTCTGTGTCGGTGCGTCGCTCAGCGAGCGGCTTCGAGCGGTCCGCGGTCCCACACCCCGGAGGGTGCGTCCGGCAGTCCGAGGCCGAGGTGGTCGCGCAGCGTGGTGCCCTCGTAGTCGGTGCGGAACAGACCGCGCCGCTGCAGGACCGGAACCAGATGGTCGGCGAAATCGTCGAAGCCGGAGGGCAATACGTCCGGCATGACATTGAATCCGTCGGCCGCGCCGTATCGGAACCACCGTTCGACGTCATCGGCGATCTGTTCGGGCGTGCCCACCACGATGCGGTGCCCGCCACCGCCGGACAGCTTCTTGAGCAGCTGCCCCAGGGTCGGATTCTCGCGGTCGATGATGTCGCGCACCACCCGGTAGAAGGTCTGTGAACCGCCGGCGGTATCGGGCTCGATCAGCAGTTCGGCGGGAATCGGTTCGGCGTCCGACAGGCCCTCGAGGCTGAATCCCAGCTGCCCGCCCAGGCGTTCGCGCGCATACGCGTCCGGCAGCAACTCGTCCAGCAGTTCCCGGCGCTCCTTCGCCTCGGCCTCGGTGCTGCCCAGCACGGTCGACAATCCCGGCAGGACCACGATCTCGTTCGGGTCGCGACCGAATTCCGCGGCACCCGAGCGCAATTCGTCGCGGAAGGCCTTGGCCTTGGCGATATCCTGCTCGGCCGAGAAGATCACCTCCCCGACCCGTGAGGCGAGCCGTTTGCCGTCGCTGGATCCGCCCGCCTGCACCACCACCGGACGCCCCTGCGGTGACACGAAATCGGTGCGCGCGGACCACGCCGCCACCACCTGCTCCACGAACTCCGCCGCTCGCCGGTAGCGCAGGCCGTGGTCGGGCTCCCCGGTCCGGCCGAAGTTACGGGCCGCCACCGCACCGGCCGTCGTGACGACGTTCCACCCGAACCGGCCACCGCTGAGATGATCGAGATCGCCCAGGCGGCGAGCCACTTCGACCGGATCGTTGTAGGAGGAGGACAGCGTCGCGATCAGTCCGATGCGCTCGGTCTGCGCGGCGACGCGGGCCAGCACCGTCGTGGGCTCGAGGTTGTTCCCCGTGCGGTGCTTGATGGTCGGATCCAGGACCGGGCCGTCGGCCAGGAACACCGCGTCCAGCTTGGCCTGCTCGGCCTTGCGGGCGATCGAGGTGTAGTGCTCGATCCCGTAGCTGGCGCGCCCGTCGGTCCCGGGGAACCGCCAGGATCCGCCGAAGACACCGGCATTGAGGATATTGACGTTCAGATGCAGCTGTCGGCTCACTGCGCGACCCTTTCGCCGGTGACGGATTCGTCGGTGAGTGCGGTGATCGAGGGCCGGTTGCGGTAATAGCCGGGCACCGGGGCGACTCCGTTGACCAGGAAGTCGCCGATCACGCGGGGCTTGTAGACCACCGGATTGTGCGAGGCGAGCGTGCGCGCATTGCGCCAGTGCCGGTCCAGGTGCACGCTGTTGCGCACCGCCGAGGAACCGCCGGCGTCGAAGGCCCGGCTCGCCGCGTCCAGCACCGCCTCGATGATCCCGATCTGCGCCGCGGAGGCGTCGAGATACGCACGGGTGTAATCGGATTCGGCGCCGGTGCCGTGCGCGGCCTCGAGTCGCTCGGCGGCCAGGCGCAGCAGCGTTTCGGCGGTGAGGCTGCGCGTGTGGAGTGTGCCGATCACACCGAGCACCTCCGGATCGGCACTCGCCTGCTGTGTGGTGGCGTGCAGGCTCGTGCGGGTGCGCCCGCGCACGATATCGACCGTCTCGGCGACCAGACTGCGTGCGATACCGGTGAGATTCGCCAGGTGCACGATCTGCACGAACGAGTCCAGACCGCGCAGCGACTCCTTGAACCGGCCGATGTCGCCGTGCTCCTGAACCGGGACTTTCTCGAACAGTGTGGTGCCGCTGCCGGTCTGGCGCTGACCCACGCCGTCCCAGTCGTCCACGTGGGTGACGCCCGGGTGTCGCGCGGGAATCACGACGAACCCGCGCTCCCCCGCCTCGTCGACCACGGCGGCGCGAATGTAGTCGGCGTAGCGGGAACCGGTGGAGTAGAACTTGGTGCCCGATACGAGCCGTTGCCCGTCCGCGCCGGCCTCGACCCGGGTGATGGTCGCACCCCACGGCGGCGACGGTTCACCTTGGGCCGCAACGGCTTCGGCGACCAGGGCCGACGGCTCGGACTGTGCGTTGCCGAAGACCGCACCCCGGCCGATCACGCCGAGCCAGTGCGCGCGCACCTCGTGATCCAGTTCCGCGCGCAGGATCTCGGTGGTGGTGAAGTGCCCGCGCCAGATCTGCGGAATATTGGAATCGGCCTGCCCGGCCTCGGCCAGCAGCTCGAACAGCGTCGGCAGATCGACGCCGAAACCGCCGAACTCCACCGGCACTCGCAGGCGTCCGAACCCGGCCTCGGCCAGTCGCCCGATCAGCTCGTCGGGGTGCTCGAAGGCGAGATCACGATCGCCTGCGCCACTCGGGAATTCGGCGAGCACGGCGCGAATGCCGATCAGCGCCTCCTGCAGCGTGGCGGGTTGAACTGCGGTCATGACAAACCTCCGGTGAGTGAATGGCCGGCGATGGCGTCCAGCAGCCGGACCGTGTAGTCGTCGGCCGGGCGAGTGAAGATGTCCTGCACATCGCCCTGTTCGACGATGCGGCCCTGCCGCATGACGGCGACGCGATCCGAGATCGCCCGGACCACGGCCAGATCGTGCGAGATGAACAGGTAGGTCAGGCCGCGCTCCCGCTGCAGCGCGCGCAGCAGATCGAGAATCTGCGCGGCCACCGAGACATCCAGCGCCGAGATCGGCTCGTCCAGCACCAGCACCTTCGGTTCCAGGATCAGCGCGCGGGCGATCGCCACCCGCTGGCGCTGACCGCCGGACAGTTCGCGCGGATGCCGATTCACGAAATCCGCCGGGAGAGACGCTGCTTCGAGCGCGGCGACCACGCGGTCCTCGTTGCGGCGTCCACGCCGCAGGCCCCGGCGCGGCTCCTGGAAGGAGCGCAGCGGCTCGTCCACGACGTCGTAGACGTCGAAGCGGGGATCGAAGGAGGAGTAGGGGTTCTGGTAGACGATCTGCACATCGCGGCGCAGCGGGCGGAAGCCGCGGCGGCCCAGCCGGGTGATATCGGTCCCCAGCAGCGTCGCCTCCCCCGAGGTCGCCGCGGTCAGGCCGGTCAGGATGCGCGCCGTGGTGGACTTGCCGCTGCCGGATTCACCGACGATGGAGAAGGTTTCGCCGCGCTGGACGCGGAACGAGATGCCGTCGACGGCGGGGACCCCGTCGTATTCCTTGCGCAGGTCCCTCACCTCGATGACGGTCTCGCCCGGCGCGGCGGGAACGGTGCCGGCACGCGAGCCGGGAGCCGTCGACGAGTGCGCACCCGCACCCGGGTGCGGGTGCGGGTGCCCCGAGTCATCCGCGGGCGCCCCGGCGCCGGTGGCGAACACCCCACGGGTTCGCGGCGCGGCGTTTCGCGACGGGACGCTGTCGAGCAACTTCCGGGTGTATTCGTGACCTGGCTGTGCCACAAGCGCTTTCGTCGGCCCCCACTCGACCAGCCGACCCTGTCGCATCACTCCGATCAGATCCGAGCGATCCGCGGCGACCCCGAGGTCGTGTGTCACCAGCACCACACTGGTACCGCTGCGCCGCCGCAGATCGTCGATCAGATCGAGCACCTGCTTCTGCACGGTCGCGTCCAGCGCGGAGGTCGGTTCGTCGGCGATGATGAGATCGGGTTCGGCCGCGACCGCCGCCGCGATCAGCACGCGCTGGCGCATACCGCCGGACAGTTCGTGCGGGTACTGCCGGTAGCGTCGCTCGACCTCGGTGAACCCGACCAGGTCGAACAACTCGTACACCCGTCGGCGACGGGCCCGCGCGTCCAGATCGGTGTGCAGCAGCAGCACATCCTCGACCTGGTGCCCGACCCGGCGCACCGGATCCAGCGACGTACCGGGGTCCTGGGGAATCAGGCTGACCGCGCGACCGCGAATATCGCGCCAGCCCTTGCCCGACAGCTCGGTGAGCTCCTGATCACGGAAGGTGATCCGGCCTCCGGTCACACTCCCGTTGCCGGGCAGCAGGCCCAGCACCGCGTGCGCGGTCGTGGTCTTGCCCGATCCCGACTCCCCGACCAGTGCCAGCACCTGACCCGGCGGCACCTCGAACGACACCCCGTGCACAGCAGTCTCGATGCGGCGGCCGACCTGGTAGCCGACGCTCAGATCGCGCACCGCGAGCACCGCAGCGGCCACCGTGTTCGTCTCGGCGACGGGCGCGTGGACGACGGTCATGACGACACCCTCCTGGAGAAGTAGTGGGATATGTGATTGGTCGCCAGCACCACCACGACCACCGTCAGTCCGGGCCACAGGGTGAGCCAGCCGCGCGTCGCGATGTAGTTGCGCCCGTCCGAAACCAGCCGTCCCCATTCGGGATCCGGAGGCTGCGCGCCGAGCCCCAGGAAGCTCAGCGAGGCGATCCAGATGATCGCGATGCCGAACTGCACCGTGATGAGCGAGACGGTCGGCGCGATCGAATTCGGGATCACGTGGCGGCGCAGGATATCGAAGGTCGACGCCCCGCTGGTCGTGGCGGCCTCGACATAGTTACTGGTGCGGGCGGTGAGCACCTCCGAGCGAATGAGCCGTGCGAAGGTGGCCGCGGAGGTGAGCCCGACCGCGACACCCGCCTGCAGCACACCGAAACCCAGCAGCACCACGATGGTGATGGCGAGCAGGAACCCCGGAATCGACAGCAGTACATCGATCGCCCGCATGACCAGGTTGTCGGAGAAGCCGCCGAACCAGCCCGCGATCACCCCGAGCAGCGAGCCGACCGCAACGCCCACCGCGACCGCGATGGCGGAGCCGGTCAGCGAGGCCCGCGCACCGTAGACCACCCGCGAGTACAGGTCGCGCCCGAGCTGGTCGGTGCCGAACCAATGCTCACCAGAGGGAGGGCGCAGTGTGGATGCCGGGTCGACCGCCAGCGGATCGAAGGTGGTGAACAGCTGCGGGACGATCGCCCACAGCAGCACCAGCGCCACGATCGCGACGGCGGGAACCAGACTCCAGTGGCGCAGCAGACGTTTCGCCACACCGTCCGCCTCCGAGGACGAATCCTTCTCGGGGACGGCGATTTCAGACCCGTTCAGTGTCTGTGTCATGGCATCGCCATCTCGACGGGCAAGCGGGCCGGAACGACCACGCGAGCGGCGGGCACATCCGGAATCGGCTGTGCCACCGGCTTTCCGGTACGCCGCCGCGCTTTGCCGCCCACCAGCACCCGTGGGTCGATGAACGGATACGCCAGGTCCACAGCGAGATTCACCAGCACGTACGCCACCGTCGAGAGCAGCACCACACCCTGCACCACCGGCAGGTCCTGGGTATTGACCGAGCCGACGGTGAGCTGCCCGATCCCGTTGCGGGCGAACACCGCTTCGGTGACCACCGAACCGGCGATGAGTTCACCGAACGCGATACCCAGCAGGGTGAGCACCGGAAGCGACGAATTGCGCAGCACGTCCTTGCGGAACGCGTACCCCTCGCTCGCGCCCTTGGCGAACAGCACGTGCACGAACGGCTGACGCCGGGTCTGGCGCAGCGAGCCGGCGAACACCTGCGCCAGCGGCGCGGCGATCAGCAACCCCAGCGTCACGGCCGGAGCCTGCAGTGCCCGGAAGGAGCCGTTGTCCACCGAGGGAATCACGTGCAGGCGGAACGAGAGGAACTGCAGCGCAAGGATTCCCACCACGAAGGTCGGCACCGAGGCGAACAGCGCCGGTGCGGCTCCGACGATGTCGCGCAACCATTTCCACGGGGCGTAGTTGGCCGCGACCGCCACGCTCACCGCGAGGAGCAGACCGAACACCAGCCCCAGCGCGGTGAGCCGGAGCGTGCTGGGCAGCGCCTCACCGATCAGTTCCGCGACCGGTTTGCCGTTGGTCAGCGAGAAGCCGAAGTCCCCGGTGAACACCCCGGCAAGGCTGTGCAGATACTGCTGCCAGACCGGGCGGTCGAGTCCGTAGAACTCCAGCATGATCCGCCCGGCTTCCGGGGTGATCTGCGCTTCCGGGTTCTGGATCCGGTTGTTGACCGAATCCCCGGGCAGCGCACTGAGCAGCACGAACGACAGGGTGTAGGCGGCCCAGAGCACCAGGATCGCCTGCACCAGCCGTTTCACGACATAGACGCGCATCGTCGCACTCCGTTACTTCGAGAGCCAGGTGTCGTAGAGCCAGGTGCGCGCGGTGGATTCGGTGGAGAATCCGTGCACGTTCGGCGCGAGACCGAAGACCTGGGTTTCGTCGTAGAGCGGGATCACGTAGCCCTCGGAGAACAGTCGATCCTCGATGGCCTGCACCGCGGCGGTGCGCTTGGCCGGATCGAATTCGAAGGCCTGGGCGCGCACCAGCTGGTTCAGCTGTTCATCCGGTGTGCGAGCGTGCAATTCGTTGGTCGCGCCGCTGTCGAACGCGGTGCGCAGCACATCCGCCTCGGCCCGCGAGGTCTGTCCCTGTACCAGCGACCAATTGCCCGGGCGCGCGGTCTGGGTCGATTCGTATTCCGTCAGCGACGTGCTGTTGAGCTTCAGTTCGACGCCGGCCTTGCGCCACTGCGACTGCAGCAGTTCCAGCACCGGCTGCGACACCTGGTAGTAGGGCGAGACCCAGATATCGAGTGCCAATCGCTTGCCGTCCTTGGCGCGGATGCCGTCCGAACCGGCCTTCCAGCCCGCCGCGTCCAGCAGCGAATTCGCACGGGCGAGGTCGTAGCCCAGATAGCGGCTCGCATCACCGCGATTGGGGGTGTCCTGCACCAGGATGCTCGTGGGAATCGGGTAGCTCGGCGAGAGCACTGTCTTGTTGATCTCCTGGCGGTCGGTGGCGGCCTGCAGCGCCAGGCGCACATCCTTCTCCAGAACCGGCGTGGCCGAATCCAATTGGAAAGTCAGCTTGTTGGTCTGGCCCTGGACCGGGAACGCCTTGATGACGCCGCCGCCGGCGGTCACCGTCTCCTCGTCGTAGGGGGCGATGTTCCGGGCGATCTGCGCCTCGCCCGATTGCAGAGCGCCGACACGGGTGCCCGCCTCCGGAACGGTCTTGAAGACCACCTTCTCCAGATATGCCTTGCCCTGATGTCCCGACCCCTCGGGCGCCCAGTTGTAATCCTCGCGGCGCTTCAGCGTGATACCGGTGGTGCCGTTGACCGAATCGACCACGAACGGACCCGATCCGACCCAGTTCTTCGCCTGTCCCTGACCGTTCAGATCCTGCGCCAGGAACGACTTGGCCAGAATCGAACCGGCCCGGTAGAACGAAGCGACCTGGAGGAAGCCGACATTGGGCTTGGTGAAGGACACCTCGACGGTCAGCGGATCCACCACATCGGTGGATTTGTAATCGGAGAAGAAGCGATCCGGCGGAATACCGAGCTTGGCATCACCGAATCCGTGCTGATCGTAGTTCGCCTTCACGATCGCGGCATCGACCGGATCGCCGTTGCTGAATGTCACGCCCTCGCGGAGATGGAAGGTGTATTTCAGCTTGTCGTCGCTGATCTGCCAGGATTTCGCCAGCCACGGCTTGATCTCGCCGGTCTTCGCGTCCTGCCAGGTCAAACGCTCCGCGAGATTGTCGGTGACCTGACTGTTGGACCAAATGGAATTGGTGGGCAGCCATGCCGTGTACTCGATCGGATCGTAGAAATTCAGCGTGCCGCCGGCCACCGGGTCACCGGCGGCCTCACCCGGCGACGACTGCGAACCACCGCATGCGGTGAGCGCAGTCGCGAGAGCGATAGCCACTGTGCCCGCGGCCAGCAGCCGGCCAGGTCGTTTATTCCTCATCGCGGTGGTGAATCTTCCTCGGAGATCGGACGCGGTCACCGAATGCCAGTCCCGGCGAATTCGGCCCTGCTCTGTCCTTCAGCAGGCTAGGCCCGCCCGGCTCGTAAACCGCTAGTTCCGATCGGCAAGAGTCGCTACACGATCACTGAAGTTTCTCTTGAAACTTTCTCCACCCCAACCACTTTCGATCCCGCTTGGAATCACCGTGATTTCAAGAATCGATTTTCCGCATGAGACGGCACTTCCCCGCTCCCGCCGCGAAAACCGACGGCACGTGGCTCCTGTACAGCCGCACGGCCTTCATTCCCTACGGCGGGCCGACAGAGAACATCGGGCCGGCGGCCGAGGCGGCGGCCGCCCC
>NZ_BDBU01000084.1 GCF_001613145.1 Nocardia jejuensis NBRC 103114 | reverse complement strand
CCCGCCGCAGGCCCGCGCCGAGGCGGCAATCGAACACCGCGCCCCTGGCCGTGGTGACCCGCGGCGTGAGCAGCGGCTGGAACATGCTGGCGCGCGGGCTCGGCGCCACCACGCGCGCGGTCAGCCGCGCCGGGGAACTCGAGCACGGGCATCGGCGTGACGGAATCGCCCTGGCCCTGGTCGGTTTCGCGTTCGTCATCGCCGCGGCGGTGTGGGTGTCCTCGGGTGGTCCGATCGGGCACTGGGTGGACACCGTGGTGCGCGCGGTGGCCGGATCCGTCTCGGCCGCACTGCCGTTCATCGCGGTGGCCATCGCGGTCGTGCTGATGCGCACCGAACCGCACCCGGAGATCCGCCCGCGCCTGGTACTGGGCGGACTGCTCGCCGCGCTGCCGATCCTGGGTCTGTGGCACCTGGCCGCGGGCGCGCCCACCGATGCGCACGGTCGAGCGCACGCCGCCGGATTCGCCGGCTATGTCGTCGGCGGTCCGCTGCGAGACGGGCTCAGCGCCTGGCTCGCCGTACCGCTGTTGCTGCTGGCCGTCGGGTTCGGCATCCTGCTGCTGACGGGCACCACGGTGCGCGAGGTGCCCGATGCCCTGCGCGAGATCTTCGGCACCGGTAGCCGCGGCGACGAATACGAGACGTACTCCGATGAACCCGGCCTCTACGACCCGGCCAAATACGATGCGGACGGCTTCCCGCTGCACGAGGGCGTCACCTCCTCGCGCAAGCGGCGCGGTCGCTCGCCCTCGGACAACTACCCCGCCGACGAGTTCGGCGATCCCGACGCGGTCACCGAGGTGCTGGGCGAGCCGCCGTTGCAGGCCGCCAAGGATGTCGCCTCCAGCAACCCCGCCTCCAGGACCCCCGCGTCCAGGAACGCCGCTGCCAAGCTTGCCGCTGCCGGGGATCCGGCCGACGAGGCGAATCCGAAGCCCAAGGCGCGCAAGGCTCCACCCCCGGTGGTCGATCAGACCCCGCCGCCGCCCCCGCAGCAATTGGAGTTCGTCACCGATCGCGAGGTCGACGGCGACTACCAGCTGCCGCCGCTGACCCTGCTCACCGACGGCGATCCGCCCAAGACCCGCAGTGCCGCCAACGAATCCATGATCGAGGCCATCTCCGAGGTGCTGGTCCAGTTCAAGATCGACGCGGCGGTCACCGGGTTCGTGCGCGGCCCGACCGTCACCCGCTACGAGGTGGAACTGGGCCCGGGCGTCAAGGTCGAGAAGATCACCGCGCTGGCCCGCAATATCGCCTACGCGGTGGCCACCGAGAACGTGCGCCTGCTGGCCCCCATCCCCGGCAAATCCGCTGTGGGCATCGAGGTTCCGAACGCCGACCGCGAATTGGTCCGCCTCGCGGACGTTCTCAAGGCGCCCTCCACGCGCTCGGATCATCACCCGCTGCTGATCGGCCTCGGCAAGAACATCGAGGGCGAATTCGTCTGCGCCAACCTGGCCAAGATGCCGCATCTGCTGGTGGCAGGTTCCACCGGTTCGGGTAAGTCGAGCTTCGTCAACTCCATGCTGGTGTCGCTGCTGGGTCGTGCCACTCCCGACGAGGTGCGCATGATCCTCATCGATCCCAAGATGGTGGAACTCACCCCGTACGAAGGCATTCCGCACCTCATCACCCCCATCATCACCCAGCCCAAGAAGGCCGCCGCGGCCCTGGCCTGGCTGGTGGAGGAGATGGAACAGCGCTATATGGATATGCAGGCCAACAAGGTTCGCCATATCGACGACTTCAACCGCAAGGTCAAGTCCGGTCAGATCACCGCGCCCCTGGGCAGCGAACGGGTCTACCGCCCCTATCCGTACATCCTCGCCATCGTCGACGAGCTCGCCGACCTCATGATGACCGCGCCCCGCGACGTCGAGGACGCGATCGTCCGCATCACCCAGAAGGCCCGCGCCGCGGGCATTCACCTGGTCCTGGCCACCCAGCGCCCCTCCGTCGACGTGGTCACCGGCCTGATCAAGACCAACGTCCCGTCCCGCCTGGCCTTCGCCACCTCCTCGCTCACCGACTCCCGGGTCATCCTGGATCAGCCGGGTGCGGAGAAGCTCATCGGCATGGGTGACGGTCTGTTCCTGCCCATGGGCCAGGGCAAGCCGACCCGCCTGCAGGGCGCGTTCATCTCCGACGAGGAGATCCACGCGGTGGTCGAATTCGCCAAGAACCAGGCCGAACCCGAATACCAGGAGGGCGTCACCGCCGCCAAGGCAGGCGAGAAGAAGGACATCGACGCCGATATCGGCGACGACCTCGACGTCCTGCTGCAAGCGGTCGAACTCGTGGTCACCTCCCAATTCGGGTCCACCTCCATGCTCCAGCGCAAACTCCGCGTCGGCTTCGCCAAGGCCGGCCGCCTGATGGACCTGATGGAAACCCGCGGCGTCGTAGGCCCCAGCGAGGGCTCCAAAGCCCGCGACGTCCTCATCAAGCCCGATGAACTCGACGGGCTGCTGTGGACGATCAGAGGTGGCGGGGACGAACCGCCCGGTGCGGGGGGCGACGGACCGGACGAGCTCTGACCGGCGCGCCGGACTCGCGAAGCACCGCACCGAACCCGGCTGCCGAGCGCGCCCGGGACGCAGCGGCGTAGCGCGCCCCGTGGCTCGAGGCTCTCGGTGCCTGGGCGTATAGGATCCGGTGCGGCGGGATTCCGGGGAGCGAATCCTGGTGAGCGACATGGGAATCGACTATGGCCAGGGTGTTGGTGACGGGTGCGACCGGGTTCGTGGCGGGGCACTGTGTTCGAGAGTTGCTCGAGTGCGGGTATCGGGTGCGGGGGACGGTGCGTGATGTCGAGAACATCGGCAGGCGAGCGCATCTGGTCGATATGGCGGAGCGGCTCGGGGGTGAGCTGGAATTCGTTCAGGCGGATCTGACGTCCGAGCAGGGCTGGGAAATCGCGGTTAAGGGCTGCGATTTCGTCCTGCATGTGGCGTCGCCGATACCCGACGGTGGCAGGGAATCCGAGCCCGACCTGGTGGAGGCGGCTGTCGAAGGGACGCTGCGGGTGCTGCGGGCGGCCGCCGTGACGCCGTCGGTGCGCCGCGTGGTGCTGACCTCGTCGATCGTGACGATCAATCAGGGGCATGACGTGGACAAGGTGTTCACGGAAGCGGATTGGTCGAACGCGGACCGGCTCCGCGGGTACGACAAGAGCAAGACCCTCGCCGAGTTGGCCGCCCGGCGCTTCGTCGCACAACCCGAAATCGGGTTCGACCTGGTCACCCTGCATCCGTCCATGATCTTGGGGCCGGTGCTGCACACGCAGACCAATATGTCCCACGAGCCGGTGATCAGGCTGCTGGGCCGGAAGGTTCCCGGCTCGTTGAACGCGGGTTGGTCCACCGTCGACGTGCGTGATCTGGCGCGGGCGCATCGAGTGGCGCTGGAAACCCCCGAGGCCGCAGGTCAGCGTTATGTCTGTGGGGGCGAACACGTCTGGATGCACGAGATGGCCGTCATCCTGTCCGAGGAGTTCGGCCCGCGCGGGTACCGCGTGCCGCTGCGGATGCTGCCCGACTGGGCCATCCGGTTGGCGGGCTTGTTCGATCCTGCGATCAAACGGGTCGCCTCGGTTCTGGGTGAGCGGGAGCGGGTCAGTTCGGACAAGGCGAGAACCGAACTGGGACTCAGTTTTCGCCCCGTCCGGCACTCGCTCGTCGATACCGCGGAGAGTCTCATCGCGCAGGGCGTCATCCGGTAGGCGGCGGCCGCTCACTGCCCGGCGGACCTGCCTCGTCGCGGACCCAACTAGAACGTGTTCTATATTTGGGGGCACCGTTCCGGCGATCCCTCGGGAGTTCAGTACATGTACCAGTGGTCCGATGAAGACCTGATGTTCCGCGACGCTGTGCGCGGGTTCATCGCCAAGGAGCTCGCGCCGCACGTCGAGCAGTTGGAGAGCGGGGCGCTGCCGCCGTTCGACATCATCCGGAAGCTGTACGCGACCTTCGGACTGGACGAGATGGCTCGCGAGGGGCTGGAGAAGGCGCTCGCGCGGGAAGAGACCGGGACCTCGGGCAAGCCGGGTGGCGGGTTCAGCGGTTCGGGCAGCATGGGGGTGATCCTCAACAGTGAACTCGCGGGCGTGAGCCTGGGACTGGTGGCCTCGATGGGCGTGAGCCTAGGGCTGACCGTCGGCACCATTCGCAGTCGCGGCACACTCGCGCAGAAGCGGCGCTGGCTGCCGGAACTGGTCACGATGGAGAAGGTCGGCGCGTGGGCGATCACCGAACCCGACTCGGGCTCGGACGCTTTCGGCGGTATGAAGTCCTATGTGCGACGCGACGGCGCGGACTACATCCTCAACGGGCGCAAGACCTTCATCACCAACGGCCCGTACGCCGATGTGACCGTCGTCTACGCCAAGCTCGACGAGGAGGACGGCACCGACCGGCGCGATCGCAAGGTCCTGACCTTCGTGCTGGACAAGGGCATGCCGGGTTTCGTGCAGAGCGCCGCGTTCAAGAAGATGGGCATGAACTCCTCACCGACCGGCGAACTGTTCTTCGACAATGTCCGCATCACCCCGGATCGGCTGCTCGGGGAAACCGAGAATCCGGCCAAGGGCGATGGAAAGGACAGCGCCAAGGAATCTTTCGCGGCCGAGCGCATCGGCATCGCCTCGCTGGCGCTGGGCATCATCAACGAATGCCACCGGCTCAGTGTGGATTACGCGAAATCCCGCAAGCTGTGGGGCAAGGAGATCGGGCAGTTCCAGCTCATCCAGCTCAAGCTGGCCGAGATGGAGATCGCTCGAATCAATGTGCAGAACATGGTGTTCAACGCCATCGAGCGCACGGCGGCGGGGGAGAAGGTCTCGCTCGCCGAGGCCTCGGCGATGAAGCTGTACTCCTCGCGCGCCGCCACCGAGGTCGCCATGGAGGCGGTCCAGCTGTTCGGCGGCAACGGGTACATGGCCGAGTACAAGGTGGAACAGCTCGCGCGCGACGCCAAGTCGCTGATGATCTACGCGGGCAGCAACGAAATTCAGGTCACCCACATCGCCAAGGGCGTGCTCGCGCGATAGCCGCAGGGCCCGAACAGTGCCGGAATCAGACCGGCGGCAGTAAGCGGTGACGACCCGAGAACCGCACGGCCCGAGCGGAGTTCGCTCGGGCCGTGCGGTTCTCGGACGGTGCGGCTGTCAGACGGCGGCAGGCGGGACCAACACCGGGAGCAGGTTCGCGAGCAGCGGGCTGACCGCGTCGGCGACCACCGGCGGCACGGCCTGCGCGATCTCCGGCGGCAGCACCCGAGCCAGCTCCGCGGACGCGGCCGGGGCGGCGATCTCCGGCGCGGCCTCCGCGACGGCCTCCGCGACGGCCGGTACCGACTCCTCGGCGATCGGCTTGGCCGCCACATCACCCTGGAGCCTCAGGGTGTTGTACGCGTTGACACCGGAGATGATGCCGACCGGAACGCCGATGACCAGGCTGCCGATCGTGCCTCCGATACTTCCCAGCAGTGCCGCGCCGGTGAGGCAGCCGCCCGCGAATCCCGTTGCGGCACCGGCGAGTGCGGCCGAGAACGTGCCCGCGGTGCCCGCGCCGATACCTCCGGCCAGGCATCCGATCGCCAAGCCGGCCGCGCCGCCGAGCACCGCGCCCAGCGCGACCGCCAGGCCGAACTGGGTTCCGACCGCGCTGTACGCGTCGTTGATGTCCTTCTGGCGCTGCACCGGATCGGTCTGCTGGGCCGGTCCGGGGGCGGGCTGAGCCGGATCGTCGACGTAGCCGGTGATCGGCACGCTCGCGGGCGCCTTGCACACCGGATCCCGCAGTTCCGCCGCCGTGCGCGGGCGGCTCGCCATGTCCTCACGCGAGGGCAGCTGCGAGATCGGCACCGTACCCACCGGGCACGGCACGGCGGCGTTGGGCCACAACGCCATCGGCGAACCGACGGTGAGCGTATTGCCCATCACGTATCGGCCGTGCGCGTCGAGCACCTGAAAGTTGTTGAGCAGCTGCAACTGTCGTTCACCGTCGGGGCCCGGCTGAGTGGGATCGGATCCGGTGCCCGGCGCCTGCACGATGAGCGAGCCGATCGGCGTGGTCAGGTAGGCCGACATATCGGTGAGGTCGCCGGTGTACACGACGCCGGGCATGATCCCCGCGGTCACCCGCGAAACACCCTCGCGGATCGCGCGCTCGTGCGGTGTCAGGTCCGCCGTGTTGCCCGGCGGCGGTGCGGGAATTTCCCGTCCGAAAGGTATGTGGTGCAGCGTGCTTCCGTTCTCACCGAGAATCAGGTTGCCCGCGTGATCCCGCAATTGATAGTGACTGTTGCCGATGATGCTCACCGTGACGTCCGGTCCGTAGATCGTGGACAGTCGCCTATACGCGTTGCTGCGCAGGTAGATATCGCCCGCCAGCTGCATGTCGTTCTCGCCGCACAGTGGATCGCGCGGCGGAATGGGGGCCATCGGGTCGCCGGCGTCGGGGGTCGGCGGGCAGCTCAGCAGCAGCTGGTCCGACCCCGCCTCGGCAGTGCTGGACGGTGCGTCCGGCGCGGCCGGTACCAGCGGCATCGCGTGAGCGGACACGCTCGTGACCACCGCCGTCAACGCGGCCAATGCCGTGGTCAGAGCAACAGGAACGACCTTCAACGGAACCTCGCAATCCATTGCGCACGGAAGAACCGGAAACGAACCGACACGAGCACGACCTCGCGCGTGAGGCTAACAAGACCGGGTCGTATTTTTCGGGAGGCCGAGCCAGAGGATTCCGATGCGGTATACCCTTTGCCGGTCCAGGTGGATCACGATGCGCAGGAGGGGCGTTGGGTACTGATCAGACACTGCTGCATCGGTTCGTGATCGACCGGTTCGCGGAAATGGGCCTGGATCGAACGCAACTGATCCGCGAATGCCGGGTGCCGGACTGGACATTGACCGGCGGCGGCGTGCACGTGTCCAGCGAGACCTTCGGGCGGCTGTGGGAGACCGGGGCGCGCTGGCTGGACGATCCGGACGTGGCGCTGCGCGTCGCGAGCCGGTACGAACTCAAGGCGCTCGGGCTGTACGACTATCTCTTCAGCAGCGCTCCCACCCTCGGCGCGGGTCTGGCGACCTGCGGTCCGTACGTCAGCGCGGTGACCACCAACCACCGTTTCGATCTGGTCGACTACGGCGACGGTCCGACCCTGCGGCTCGACATGGTCGAGGGCGGGGAAGCGACGCGCGACCATACGCAGCTGTGGGGGCTCGCCGCGGTGCTGGCACGCGCCCGTCGCGTGGTGGCCGATCCTCTGGATCCGGTGCGGGTCTCGCTGCGCCGCGCCGCGCCGCGACGGCTCGACACCTATCGAGAGGTGTTCGGCGACGCCATCATCGAGTTCGGCGCCGACCTCGACGCGATGACCTTCCGCGCATCCGATCTGGACAGGCCGCTCACCACCGCCGATCCGGTCCTCGCCGCGGTGCTGCGCCCCTTGGCCGAAGCATTGCCGCCACCCCCGCCGCTGGAGACCGCCTGGCCGGAGCGCGTCGCGGTGGCGGTGGCCCAGGCGCTCGACGAGGGCGAGGTGTCACTCGAGCGGGTCGCGCGCCGGCTCGCCACCAGCCCGCGCACGCTGCAGCGCCGTCTCGCGGATGCGGGCACGACCTGGCGTCGGGAACTCGACCGGGCGCGTTCGGCCCGTCTCGTCGCCGCGTCGACCGGCGGTCCGATCAGCCGGGGCCGCCAGGCGCAATTGCTCGGATACTCCGACGAGGCGTCCATGCGCCGGGCCTCGCTGCGCTGGGCCGTCGTGGCCCGCGCGCACCCGGCGGCCGCGCCGCTCTAGAACCTGCGCCGCTCTAGAACCTGCAGCGGCCGCGCCGCTCTAGACCTTGAGATGACTGGCCGCGATACCCCAGAACAGTGACTGCTCCATCGCCGCGAAATCCCAGTCTTCGATGATCGCGTGGGAAGCATCGACAATGCCGTGCACATCGAAGTCATCCCGGGTCGCCGTGCCCGCGGCCTCCAATGCCGCGACCACATAGGCAACGGCACGTTCTCGGGAATCCTGCACCGTGAGCTCCTCGCAAGCAGTTCGACTCGAATGTCCGTCCTGGACGGGTCAGCGGGCAAGGATGCGCCTGCGAACGCCGATCAGTACCACGCGCTGTAACGCGAATTTCCAGTGTCACCGCCATTCGGCCCCTGACCAAGTTCCGAACGCGTCAACACCGGTCAAACGCGTCAACTGTCGCCCGGTCCCGCGCAAGCCCGGCAAAAGGGCGCGCGCGGGGACACCGTTCCCGTGCAGGCGAAACGTCTGCGGGCGAAGCGGATCCGCGCTCGGGCCTATCCGCGTATCGACACGCGACGTCGCCGCCTCGGCTCGGTGAATGTGAGTCGAGCCCGCGCCGAGGATGGCTGAAGCGCCAGGATTCGAACCTGAACCGACGGAATCAGAATCCGTCGTGCTGCCTGGTTACACCACGCTTCATCGAGTGAATCGGTATGCCCGGAAGGAATCGAACCTTCGGCCTCCTGCTTCGTGGACAGGTGCTCTATCCGTGTGAGCTACGGGCATGTGACCCCGCGCGGATGTCGGCGTTGACATCTACTCGGCGCTGAGGAGCGCGGGGTGGGTTCGGGTCGGTTCCCTCGGTGAGAGTCGAACTCACACGACACAGGGTCTGAGCCTGCGGCCTCTGCCAATTGGGCTACGAGGGAATGGGATACGGGGAAGGGTCACGAAAAAGGGCCGCTCCGTCGTGAATTCGACGAGGCGGCCCGGGTGGTCTATCGAAATGACCCTAGGGACCGCTGCGAATACGGCGGCGGAGGACGGATACGGCAGGGCGCGGCAGGCGAACGATGTCGAGCTGTCGCTGGTTCAGTAGCTGTCCGAACATGTTCTCCGCCTTTCTGTGTCGTATCGGTGCGTAGTTCACAAGGTAGCAGCGGCCACCGGAATGCGACACCGAATTATCGCGAGCTGCTCCGGCGGGCGGATCAGGGGACCGAGACGGGGCGCAGGCAGCTGTCCACCGGGGTGACCATCGAGCAGAGGGCGGGGGAGCGGGTGGGGCGGTAGTCGGTGGGGACGCCGGCGGCCGCGGTGATGGCTCGGTACGCGGGAACGGCATCGGTGGGGCGGCGGGTGAGGCTGGAGTCGGAGGTCACGTCCACGGTGTAGAGGCCGAAACGTGGTGCGTAGCTGCCCCACTCGTAGTTGTCGGTGAGGGACCAGTAGTTGTAGCCGATCACGTCGATGCCGTCGGCCTTCGCGCGCTGGACCCAGTACACGGTGTCGCGCAGGTGGTCGGCCCGGGTGTAGCCGTCGGCGCGGGGCCGCCCGCTGTCGGTGGGAAGACCGTTCTCCACCACATAGAGCGGCAGGCCGGGGAACTTCTCGGCGTAGGTGCGCAGGTCGTAGTAGATGCCCTCGGGTTCGATGGCGTTCTCCCACAGTTCCTCGCCGACCAGCGCGAGGGTCGGCAGGTGCTCGAGCGAGACGCCGTAGTAGAAGTCGATGCCCACGTAGTCGAGCTTGTCGCGGACCCGGTCGGCGAACAGGATGTCGGTGAGGTTCTGCACGATCGGGTACTGGGCCACATTGCTGGTGACCTGCGCGCGGGGCTGGCGGGCATGGATGTAGTCGTAGATCGCGCGGTGCGCCTGCACCAGCCGGTCGAACATCGGCAGCGCGTCGAGCAACCCGATATCGCCGATCTTGATCGACTGCGCGACGTAACCCATCGGCTCGTTGATCGTCACCCACATCGGGTCGTACGGCGCGTAGCGATCGACCACCCGGCGCATATTGGCCAGCCAGTCCGGCACCATGGTCTCGGACTTCCAGCCCCCGCGGTCCGCGGCCCACCCGGGAATCACCCAGTGATCCAGCGTCAGCATCGGGCGCATACCGGCGGCGCGGATCTTCTGCAGCACCGCGTCGTAGAAGTGAAAGTTGTTCTCGTCCCACACATTCGGCTGCGGTTGCACCCGCGCCCACTCGATGCTGAGTCGATACACCTTCACCCCGAGTCCCGCGGCCAGGTCGATGTCCTCCGCGTAGCGATCGTAGAAGTCGACCGACTCGCGGTAGGTGTCGTGCGCCTTGCCGGAATTCGCGTACCGGCTCCAATTGCTATCCGGCGCATGGCCTTCGGACTGAAATCCCGCCATGGACACACCCCACAGGAAGTCCGAGCCGAGCGGGCGGATCGCGCCCGGCGCCGTGCTGCCGGAACCGCCGGCGCTGCCGGATCCCGATCCGCTCGAGCCGCCGGACCCCGAGCCGCCGCTGCCCGTCGGCACGGCGGTGACCACGGCCGTGCCGGCCAGCGTGATCGCGACGGCGGACAGCAGTGACAAGAGCAGCCGGGTACGTCTCATTCCAGCGAATCCTCCGGGTCGGCACGGGCGTGCGGGTGACCCCGGACAATACTGGTCATGCGTCCAATAGTTCGGCAGTTCGAGAAAGATACCGCCGTGCTGGCACGAAAAAGGGCCGCTCCGTGGGAAATTCACGGGTGCGGCCCTCGGATCGAGGGGCTCAGCTCTCCTCGGCGAACGCGCCCATGACCGGCACCCATTCGACGATCCGCCGACCTTCGACGTACCCGAGCTTGGCGAAGGGATCCTCGTCGAAGAGCTTGCCGACGGTCTCGACATCGCCCTCGGCGCGAACCAGGATCAGCGCGCCGCTGCCGTCCGGGTACGGGCCGCTGGTCAGCACGACGCCCTCGTCGACCAGGTTGTTCAGGAAGCCGCGGTGCTCGGGGCGGTTCGCGAGGCGGTCCTCGGCGGTGGTCGTGGAGTAGGTGTAGTGCACGGCGAAGATCGGCATGGGGGTGGCTTTCTGGTGCGAAAGAATCGGAATGTTCGAGAGGATCAGAGCGTCAACAGCATTCGGGTATTCCCGAGCGTATTGGGCTTGACGTAGCTCAGGTCGAGGAATTCGGCGACACCGGTGTCGTAGGACCGGCACATCTCGGCGTAGACCTCGGCGGTCACCGGCGTGCCCTCGATCTCGGTGAAGCCGTGCCGGGCGAAGAACTCCACCTCGAAGGTCAGCACGAAGACCCGGCTCAGCCCGAGCTCGCGGGCAACGGTGATGAGGTGCTGCACGAGCAGGTGTCCCGAGCCGGTGCCCTTGATGTCCGGATGCACCGCGACGGTGCGCACCTCACCGAGATCGGCCCACAGCACGTGCAGCGCGCCGCAACCGACCAGCTGACCCTCGTGCTCGGCCACCCAGAACTCCTGGACCGCTTCGTACAGCGTGACCAGGTTCTTCTCCAGCAGAATCTTGCCGGCGTAGATGTCGATGAGGCGCTTGATCTCGGGTACGTCAGAGGTTCGGGCGCGGCGAACGATCGGCTGTGTAGCCGTTTCGCCGCCGACCGAACCGCTGTGAGGCACCCGTGTTGTCATGGGGTGCACAGTAGTCGGCCCCGGTACCGATAGGCTTGGTGGTGTGTCGTACATCCAGTCCCCTCGCATGCCGGAATGGTCCGGAAACCATGGCCGGTGCCGCGGCCGGCGGGGGCTCTGGTGACGGTGCAGCGTGACGAGCTAGAGGGTCGCTGGGCGGATGCCGGTCCCACGCGGTCCGGATTCGTACCCGCCCCCCGCCCGGAATCGGGTCTGGTGGAACCGGCCGCGGTACCGCTGATGAACATCGCGAACATACTCACGCTCCTGCGGATCGCGATCGTGCCGCTGTTCCTGATGGCCCTTTTCGCGGCCGGGGGTCACGAGACGAACTGGCGCTGGGTCGCCGCGGCGCTGTTCGGCATCGCCGCCATCACCGATCGTATCGATGGGCAACTGGCCCGCAAGTACGGCCTGGTCACCGACTTCGGCAAGCTGGCCGATCCGATCGCGGACAAGGCATTGATCGGCGCGGCCCTGATCGGCCTGTCCATGCTGGGCGATCTGCCCTGGTGGATGACGATCGTGATCGTGGCCCGCGAGCTGGGCGTCACGCTGCTGCGGTTGATCGTGGTGCGTCGCGGTGTGATCGCGGCGGGCCGGGGCGGCAAGCTCAAGACCCTGGTGCAGTCGGTGGCGATCGCCGCGCTGTTGCTGCCGGTGTCCGGCGGATTCGAAACGGCCGGAATGGCTTTGATGTACGTGGCCGTGGCGCTGACCGTGATCACCGGGCTCGATTATGTGGCGCAGGCGGTCCGGGTCTGGTTCGGCTCACCGGCGGGCGGCCGTGCCGTCTGAGGTTCGGGCCGTTCCGTCCGAACTCGCCACCGTCGTGTCCGCCGACCCGCTGACCTCGCAGGTCCCCGCCGCCGAGTTGGTGCGCGCGCTCGTCGAGGCCGGACAGACCGTCGCGACCGCGGAGTCGCTGACCGCGGGCCTGCTCTCGGCCGCGATCGCGGGAATTCCGGGTGCGAGCGCGGTGTTGCGGGGTGGACTGATCGTGTACGCCACCGATCTGAAGCAGACCCTGGCGGGTGTGAGTGCGAACACGCTCGCAACCGACGGCCCGGTCGCCGCGAGCACGGCCGAACAGCTGGCAGCGGGGGCGCGGGAGCGGTGCGGAGCCGACTGGGGAATCGGACTCACCGGCGTGGCTGGACCCGAAAAGCAGGACGGGCACCCGGTCGGCACGGTATTCCTGGGAATGTCCGGTCCGCAAGGCACGGAGGTGATCCGGTTGCAGCTCTCGGGCGACCGGTGGACGATCAGGGTGGGCGCGGTGCGCGCCGCGGTCACCGAGCTCGCCCGCAGTGTTCGGGGTGGGTGACGAGGCCGGGAACGCGCGGCCGACGCCGGACGTTGTCCAGTGGAACGCTGGTGTCCGGCGAGACGAGTGTGAGGAGAACGAGATGACGCTGCTGCGAGAAGCCATCGGGGAAAGCCTGCGGCGCGCTCGGGTTGCCCAGAGCCGGACGCTGCGTGAGGTTTCCACCTCCGCACGAGTGAGCCTGGGGTACCTGTCCGAGGTGGAGCGCGGGCGCAAGGAGGCTTCCAGCGAGCTGCTGGCCTCCATCTGCCAGGCCCTGGACGTCCCGCTGGCGCAGGTGTTGTTCGACGTCAGCGCGGCTATGGCCGCCGCCGACAAGGCCACCGCGCGCAAGACGGAGAAGGCCGCCACGGCCGCCGTGGCCTCGGCGAAGGTGCCTGCCGCCGCCGCGAAGGTCGCCCTGGCGTCCGCCGGAGCGGGTGTCGCGCCCCGGGGCGGCGACGGTGACCTGCCGCGCGGCCGGGACGGAGCTTTCGGCCCCCGCATCGTGATTCCGGCCCCCCGGGCGGATCGTCTGGTGCTGGTGGCTGCCAAGTGATCGCTGTGCGATGGAGCCGAAAGGGATAAATTCTCTGTAGGCTTCCTGCCGGAGACGTCGTGCAGGCGCGAAGGCTCCGGACGGCTGCCCGCACAGCGGAAACAGGGACACTGCGCTATTTGGAACACTGGGGTGCGTGACGGTCGCGCACTATGCCGCGCGGGCGCGCGCGGCACGTCACATGGAGGCGGGATCAATCGATGGCTAATCCGTTCGTCAAGGCCTGGAAGTACATGATGGCCCTCTTCGATTCCAAGATCGAAGAGCACGCGGATCCGAAGGTCCAGATCCAGCAGGCCATCGAAGAGGCTCAGCGGCAGCACCAGGCGCTGTCGCAGCAGGCGGCGTCGGTGATCGGCAACCAGCGTCAGCTGGAGATGAAGCTGAACCGGCAGCTCGACGAGGTCGAGAAGCTGAACGCCAATGCCCGCCAGGCCGTCATGCTGGCCGATCAGGCCTCCGGCGCCGGTGACACCGAGAAGGCGATCCAGTACACCAACGCCGCCGAGGCCTTCGCCGCGCAGCTGGTCACCGCCGAGCAGTCGGTCGAGGACCTCAAGGTGCTGCACGACCAGTCGCTGCAGGCCGCCGCCCAGGCCAAGAAGGCCGTCGAGCAGAACGCCATGCTGCTGCAGCAGAAGGTCGCCGAGCGCACCAAGCTGCTGTCCCAGCTCGAGCAGGCCAAGATGCAGGAGCAGGTCTCGGCCTCCCTGCAGCAGATGGACTCCACCCTGTCCGCGCCCGGCACCACCCCGAGCCTGGACGCGGTCCGCGAGAAGATCGAACGCCGCTACGCCAATGCGCTCGGTGCCGCCGAACTGGCCCAGAACACGGTCCAGGGCCGCATGATGGAGGTGCAGCAGGCCAGCGTCCAGATGGCGGGCCACAGCCGTCTGGAGCAGATCCGCGCCTCCATGCGCGGCGACGCCCTGCCCGCCGGTGGCAACAACGCACAGCAGGCCGCGCCGAACCCGGCGGCGCAGCCGCAGATCAACAAGGGCCAGGCCGCGCAGCAGTAGCGGTAGCGGTACGCGAAAGGCATTGCACGATGGGGAGATCGCGGGCTGAAGGTGGCTCCGCGACCTCCCCTGCTCGTTTCCGCCGCAGATTCCGCAGCGCGGCCCCGCCGGAGCAGATTCCGGGTATGCCGTCGCCGTTCGGCGCGGGCCCGTCCGAAAGCGCTGCGCCCGAAGCCGGTTCCCTGGGCCCCGCCGCCCAGCCT
>NZ_BDBU01000083.1 GCF_001613145.1 Nocardia jejuensis NBRC 103114 | reverse complement strand
CCAGCAACTCGGCACCTGGCACGAAGTCTCGGGCCGGGAGCTGCCGCCTCTGCTGCCGCACACCGCCAAAGCCCAAGAAGCAGGGGAGATCTCCCGCGATCACGCACGAATGATCGGGAAGATCTACACGCGCCTGCCCCACGGGGTGAGCCCGGAACTCAAAGCCGAAGCCGAACAGTTGATGGCCGAGCACTCCCGGATCGGCTCTCCCGATGATCTGCCCACGATCGGGCAAGGCATCTTCGCCTACGTAGACCCCGATGGCTCGCTCACTGATGATCTGGATCGGGCGCGGATGCGCGGTATCAGTTTCGGGCATGTGCGTGCGGATGGAATGTCCAGGATCTCCGGGGAGATGACCCCGGCCTTGCGGGCGATGTTCGAACCGATGTTGGCGAAGCTCGCGCGCCCGGGGATGTGCAATCCGGATGACCCGCAGAGCCCGTTCGCGGATACCGATCATGTGTCCCGGGAGGTGCTGGACGCGGCCGCCAAGCGAGATAGCCGTTCGGCGGCGCAACGTAATCATGATGCGCTGCTGGCGTTCCTGCGCCCGGAGATAGGCCCCGGCAAGCTGGGGTCGCATCGCGGTGTTCCGGTCTCGGCGATCTTCACGATGAGCATCGCCGAACTCGAAGAAGCCGCCGGTGTGGTCACCACCGCCTCGGGTGGCACCGTGTCGATCCCGGAAGCGTTGAAGCTGGCGGAGCGGTCCAAGCCGTTCCTGGCGTTGTTCGACCACCACGGGATGCCCCTGCATCTGGGGCGGTCCAAGCGTTTGGCGAATTCATACCAGCGGATGGCGTTGATCGCGTCCGAGCGGGGCTGCACTCGCCCGGGCTGCAACGCTCCGGCGACGTTGACGGCGGCGCATCACATCACCGAGCATTCCAAGGGCGGGGCCACCGACATCGAGAACCTCACATTGGCGTGCGATGCCTGCCATGCGCTGGTGCACGACGGTCCCGGTGGCTGGAAAACGATTGTGATGGGCAAGGATTCAGAGTTCCCGGGGCGCACCGGATGGATCGCCCCTGAGCACATCGACCCGACCAGGACTCCGAAGGTGAACCATCGTCACCACCCGGGGGAGATGCTCGCCGCCGCCCAAGCGCGCCGTCTCGAGCGTAAGCGGCGCGAGAAAGTTTGCCGCCAGGGGTTGTTGGCGCATCGCGCGAAACCTTTCCCGCGCAGTTAGAGCGTTCGCGCTCCGCGAAAACCCAGGTACACCGGTTCCCTTCGGGGGCTCGGTGCTGCCTGGGTTGTTCTCGTGCCCAGAACAACACGCGCCAATTGGTGTACTCGGTGACTGCGGCCGCTAGTGGCAGTCCCAGCGCGCCACCGATTCCGAGCGAGGAACTGGTCAGGGCGATCGAGGGGCCGGGCTTCTGTGGCGGCGTCACATCGCCCAGCGGCGCGCTTGCCGTGGTCTCTCATGTCCTGCCGGTCTCATGCGGGCATTTGTCGATGCGAGATCCGGCGAGTTTCGCATCCCTGATCGTGTAGCCCTCGGGTGTGAAGGGCGGAAAAGATGGCCGTGCTGGTCATTTCGCCTGCCGTACCCGACCTTGGCTCCCCCGTTGGGAGCCGTGATCTCTTGTCCCAGCCTGGCTGGAAGGCTGTGGTCACCTTCTCTAAAAGGCTGTGGTCACCCTCCCCGAAAGGTCGGAGAAGGTCTGAGTTCGTCAAGGGTCGAGTTCCGGTGCTTTTCCATTCCCTTCTCTTCCAGGCATCTTTTATCTTTTTGTTCTTCGATCAGAAGGCTTCGAGGCCCCGAACCCGAAATGGCGCGCGGATGGTCCGGTGAGAGGATCTGCTCCTGACATCGAAGAGCCCGGCGCGAATGCGTGCTGCGCCGGGCTCTTCGATGTCGTGAACGCCTCGGCGCTCAGGACGGCGGTGTATTCACCGCGGGGTGCCCAGTAGGGCGCGACGACGCGAATCCTCCTCCCGCCGCGCTGCTTCCAGCGAGTGCACGGGGCGAGAGCGAACCGCGTCGTTGAACAAGTGATATTCCGCGGAAGGCACGCACACCTCGCGATAGGGCTGATCCGGTTCGACGCGCCGATGCGGGCCGGGGATCACCACCCCATGCGCGGTCTGACCGTCCTCCTGTGCGCGGACCCAGCTCTGCATCGCCTGTGAGGCGATGCTGGGCAGGAATTCCACGGCCCGCTCCCATTCCAGGCCCTCCACCTGCATCGGGTCGGTGACCGAGGTGACGACAACGGCATACGCCGACCCGACGGTGTTGTCCGACATGCGGATCTACCCCCTGTCCCTTGTTTCGGAAAAATCTCCGGCATTGCGCGGGGAATGTTCAGGATACTGCGAATTATCTTGCACTACTGCGCCTTTCACAGTGATCGCAGGTAGGTTGCGGGTCCCGGACTCGAAGACGCGCAGGTGGCACGCTGTATTTATGTTTAACCAAGCGTCCAGCTGGGTACTGGAAAGCGCCCGCTAGGTACGATTAGGCTCGGAGCGCCGACCTCGAACACGACCGTCTCGACGAAAGCGGGTAGGAAATGGCTGTATCCCCGGGTATCAGCATCTTGGCCGTGGGCGCGGAGGAAGTGCTGCCGCCGATTCCGCTCGAGGCGTGGCTGCCGACCAAGGCAACCCTGCATCGATTCGCGCAGGTGATCGGCAAGGTCGCACTCGCCAAGGGCATCCGTCGCAATCACTGGTGGCATATGACCTATCGGGTGACCGCGCGGGGCTGGACCACCGTCCCGCTCGGCGACGCCACCAATGGACCGGTCTTCACCTGCGCGTTCGACTTCTTCGACCATGTCCTGCGGATCTCCACCGACCACGGCATCCAGGAGGAGATCCCGCTGCAGGGCCAATCGGTGTCCAGTTTCTACACCGAGACCATGCGCGCCCTGCGCGACCTGGGCATCGAGGTCGAACTCGCGCATCCCCGCCCGTTCGACCTGCCCGATCACCCCCGGCGGTTCGTCGAGGACGTCGAACACCACACCTACGACCCGGTCGCGGTGCACCGCGCCTTCCGCGTGCACAGCCAGGTCGGGCGGATCCTCGAGGAGTTCAGCTCGACCTTCTCGGGCAAGATCAGCCCGGTCCAACTCTTCTGGCACAGTTTCGATCTCGCGGTCCAGCGCTTCTCCGACCGGCAGATCCCCATGCCCGACTCGGTGGATCCGGTGACGCGCGAAGCCTATTCACGCGAGGTGATCAGCGCCGGATTCTGGTTCGGCGACGACAAGCTGCCCGAACCGACGTTCTACTCCTACACCGCGCCCGAACCCACTGGGCTGAGCGAAGTTCCACTGCGTCCGAGCACCGCGAAGTGGGTGTCGCAGGGCGCGGGGCACAGCGCCTACCTCTCCTACGACGACGCCCGCAAGAGTTCCGATCCGGTCGCGACGGTGCTCGAATTCTTCGAATCGGCGTACGCCGGCGGCTCCCGGCTCGCAGGCTGGAATGTGGCGGGTCTGGCCTGCCCCGGTGGCGTCACCGATCCGGTGCTGGAGGGGCCGCATTCGGGGTGGGCGGAATAACCGGGTGCTCCCTGTCGTCTCTTGGGCATAGTGTGTCGAAGAGAATTCATGGGAGGATTCACCATGGGGAGCAGACGGGTGAGTGGGCCGTCCACGGCGAATCGGAGGCGACATGCCTGAGCAACGCACCACGAATCCGACGCTGAGCGCCTATCGGGAGACCGCCTTCAGCGCCGGGCCCAGCACCCGGGTCGGGCTGATGGCCGCCCTGGTCCTGGGCAGTGTCGTGCTGGTGTGGGCCGCGGAACGCGCCCCGCGCGAGGGACACGACTACGCCTGGTTGGTGGCGGTCTCCATCGCCGGACTCTTCGTCGCGCGCGGACTGCATCTGCACCGCCCGATCACGCTCCCGCACCTCACCGGCGCCGTCATGCTGCTGGTGATCGCGAACTTCGCCTACCGAGCCGAACACACCGCCGTCGGATTCGTCTTCCTGGCCGCCAGCGGCGCGGTGCTCATGCTGCCCCAGAGCAGCAAGCCGCAACCCGAACAGCTGCCGCGCATCGCGGATCTGGTGCGGCGCAGCGAGAACGACCCGCTCGCTCCCTTCGCACTGCACTCGGCCAAGAGCTACTTCTTCAATGCCGACGGCTCGGCCGCCATCGCCTACCGGACCCGGTTCGGAATCGCGGTCGTGGCAGGCGATCCCATCGGCGATCGACGGCGCTTCGGCGAATTGCTCACCGAATTCTCGGCTTTCGCGGCCGCGCACGGCTGGCGGATCGCGGTGCTCGGCGCGGGCGTCGAGCTCACCCAGCTGTGGCAGGACCGCGCACTGGACCATCGCGGACTGCGTCCCGTCGCGGTGGGGCGCGACGTGGTGGTCGAGGTAGGCGAATTCGAGATGGTCGGCCGCAAGTTCCGCAACCTGCGCCAAGCCGTGAGCCGCACCCGCAATTTCGGGGTCAGCACCGAGGTGGTGCCCGAAGCCGCGCTGACCGCCGAACAGCGCCGGACCCTGCTGGACATCGTGGACGAATGGGGGCACGGGCGGCAGAACCGCGGCTTCTCCATGATCCTGGACCACCTGCTGGACGGCAGGCACCCCGGCATGCTGGTGGTGCTGGCCCGCGACGCCGACGGCACGATCGCCGGATTCCAGCGCTACGGTGTCTCGGCCAACGGCCGCGAACTCAGCCTGGATGTCCCGTGGCGGCGGCACGACGCACCCAACGGTCTGGACGAGCGCATGATCGTCGACCTGGTGGACTACGCCCGCGCCCGTGGCATCACCCGAATCTCGCTGGCGTTCGCGGCTTTTCCGGAGATATTCGCCGAGAAGCAGCGCTCGCGCACCATGCAGCTGGTGTATCGCGCGGTGCGGCTGGGGGATCCCCTGATCCGCCTGGAATCCCTCTACCGCTTCCTGCGCAAGTTCAACTCCTTCTCCGACGAGCGCTACGTGCTGCTGCGCTGGCGCGAAGTGGTTCTCGCGGCGGCGGCCCTGCTCACCCTGGAGTTCGTGCCGCACCGTCACGAGAACTGAGTACGACTCACGAGAGCTGAGCACGACTCACGAGAACTGAGCACGACTCACGGGAACTGAACCGGAGTCACGAGCGCTGAACCGGAGTCATGAGCGCTGAACCGCAGTCACGAGAAGCTGAACGCGAGTCGTCAGGACCGCGCTCGCCTCATCGGGACGGGGTCGGGGTCGCGAGAACCGGGCACCCGCTGCGAGAACTGCACTCGGGCCGAGAAATTCGGCCCGGCGCGGGTGCAGGGAAGCTGGTGACTCAGGCGAGGAATTCGACCAGGGCGGTGTGGTACGCGGGATCGGCGATCGCGGTGAGATGGTCGCCGGGGACCACGACGCAGCGGGCGTTCGGCAAGGCGGCGGCCAGGCGCTCGGGTTCGGCCGCGAAGGGGTCGTTGTCACCGGCCTGCACGAGGGTGGGCACGGTGATCGCGTCCAGGGACTTCAGCGGTGCCTCGTTCAGGCCACCGGCCACGCCGGCGATGGCCTCGCGGTCCGCGCCGAGGGCGTCGGCCAGGATACGGAACATGGCCGCGAGCGGGACGTCGCCGGGACCGTCGCCACGCATGGCGGCGGTGATGTCCTCGGCGTCGATCACGCGCCAGTCGATGCCGCCGCAATCCACCACGCCGGAACCGACGCCGCCGATCGCCAGCCGCTCGACCCGATCGTCGCTGCTCGCGACCAGCAGCGAGATGATCGCGCCCATCGAATAGCCCACCTGCGCAACCCGTTCCAACCCGAGCTCGTCGTACAGGGCCTTCACATCGTCGGCCATCGCCTGCCACGAGTACCGCGCCGGATCGTGCGGCTTCTCCGAGCGCCCGTGCCCGCGCGCGTCGAGCGAGATGACCCGATGCCCGGCCTGCTGCAACGCCGCGACCACGCCCACACTCATCCAGTTGGCATTGGTGTCGGCCACGATGCCGTGCTGCAACACCACGGGAAGGCCGTCGCCCTCCCATTCGCGATAGTTGAGCTGCAACCCGTCCCAGGTGGTGAACTTCGCCATTCGGCCGATGCTAGTCGCGCGTTTCGGCGGCCGATAAAGGATTCCGGCCGAATCTCAGCTCAGTGCCGAATCTCAGCTCAGTTTCGACATGATCGGGCGGGGGAGTAGCGGCATGACGAAACTCATTATCCGCCAAGGCCATTCGGGGACCGATGCGCGTACGGACTCACGCTCGATGGCGGCGACCATGGAGTTCACGCCTTTGTCGAGCGGCGCGACGAGCTTGGCGTCGCCCGCCTTGGCGGCCATATCGGTGGCGATGAAGCCCGGCTGCACGGTGGTCACCTTCAGCGGGGTGCCGCGCAATTCGATGGCCAGGCCCTCGCCCAGCGCGGTCACACCTGCCTTGCTCGCGGCGTACGCGGCCTTCTTGCCCGGCAGTCCGCGCACCGCGCTCATCGAGGAGATCAGCACCAGATGGCCGGCGTCCTGTGCGCGGAAGATGCTCATCGCCGCTTCGGCCTGCGCCAGCGCGCTCACGAAATTCGTTGTGGCCGTTGCGAGATTGGCGTCCG
Source organism: Nocardia jejuensis NBRC 103114 (assembly GCF_001613145.1). Classification (GTDB taxonomy): domain Bacteria; phylum Actinomycetota; class Actinomycetes; order Mycobacteriales; family Mycobacteriaceae; genus Nocardia; species Nocardia jejuensis. The sequence goes on along the minus strand of NZ_BDBU01000083.1, from coordinate 11,203 downwards.
CGCGGCCGGTGCCGATCTTCGCGCCCTTGCCGATTCCGGCGTTCACGATGACCCGGTCCAGACCGCCGAGCTCGGCGCGCAGCTCCTGGAAAACCTTCGGCACCGCGGCGTGATCGTCCACGTCCAGCGCGCGCACCGCGACGGTGATGCCGGGGTGCGCGGCCAGCAACTCGGCGCGCAATTCCTCCAGATTGGACAGGCGTCGCGCGCACAGGGCCAGGTCCCGGCCTCGCCGTGCGAACTCACGGGCCATGCCCGCGCCCAATCCGGAACTCGCACCGGTGATGAGAATCTTCTGCCGCGTCATGCGGCCACCCTAGCGCCGGGTTCGCGGGTCAGGAACCGCCCGAACCGGTCGACGGCGCATCCGGAACCAGGTGCCACCCGCCGCAGTTCTCGGTCTTGAACGCGACATCGGTCGCCTTGATCACCACCCGGATCGGGCGCGAGCGGGTGAAGTCGCTGGCGATGACGTAGTAGTTGGGATCGGCGTAGTCGCTGGGCGTCTGGACCTTCCACAGTCGCCGCCAGAAGCAGGCGACGGCCGGATCCGCGGCACCGTCGGCGACGTAGGTGCCGGGCCGCAGCTCGGTATTGACCAGATACACCCCGTCCCCCGCGATGTCGGTGGCGGCGTCCGCCGCCGCGGTCCCCGATGTCGTCAGAACCAGCGCGGAACCGATGGCCCCGGCGATCACGAGTGCGCGTGCACGCAACGTGTTTCCTCCCTTGGAACTCACTGAACCGAACCTGCCTCACGGCGGCCGGGTGGTCGATCCCCGAATCTCCCGGGTGCGGTCTATCAGATATCCACACCGGATTCCGGAGAAATGGCGGAATTCGGGCGAATTGTAGAAAATCTGCGTGCACCTATGTGCATATCAATCCGACCGGTACGGGACGCGTCGGAATTGGGTAGGAATTACCGATTCTCTTCCCGAGGTCCCCCGCGATATTCAAGGCATGAGAACCCTTCGCCCGCTCGGCACGCACACCACCACCGGCCCGCCCGGGTGTACCGACCACTGCGCCCGTCTCTGTACCGATTCCGGCCTGTCCGCGGTGCTCGCCGCCGACAAAGCGCTGCTGCACTGGCGGGCCATGCGTCGCCTCGGCGACGCCGGCCTGGCCGAACACGCCGTGCAGGAAACCCTGCTGCGCGGGTGGCGCGCGTGCCACACCTACAAGCCGGAGCGCGGCAGTGTGCGCACCTGGCTGCTGACCATCGAACGCAATGTGCTGACCGATATCGCCCGGGTGCGCGCCAGCCGTCCCGGCGACGCGCACTGGGACGAGATCGGCGATGTCGCCGAGGGCAAATCGGCGGGACCGGATTTCGCCGACGCGCTCGCGGACGGCATGCTCGTGGACGAGCTGCTGGCCCATCTGCCCGAACCCCAACGCGACGCCGTCGTCCAGGTCATCCTGCGCGACCGCGCGTACCAGGACGTGGCCGCCGATTTCGGCGTTCCGGTCGGCACCGTGAAAACCCGTGTGCACTACGCGCTGCGCTCGCTGCGCCGTCTCCCGATGAGCGCCTGAAACACCCTCCCGCTCAGAGCTTCCCGAAATCGATCCGCTCAGCGGTGAACTCGCGCACCCCTCGCAACGTCCAACAGGTAGCGGCCCGCAGCCTCGGTCCGCACCGAAGCAGGAGTCACCATGTCCGAACTCACCCGCGCGCCCGGCGATCTCCGGATCGGCCGCCGCACCGCCCTCGCGGCCACCGGTGTCGCCGCCACCGCCCTCGCCGCCGTGGCCTGCGGCAGCACCACCACCGAATCCGCCCCGATCGCGCCGCCGGATGCGAAAGACGAGAAGCGGGAACCGGCCGAGCTCGCCCGCACCGCCGATGTTCCGGTGGGCGGCGGCGTCATCGCCGGGGACACCGTCATCACCCAGCCGAGCGCCGGGAATTTCCAGGGCTTCTCCTCCACCTGCACGCACCTCGGCTGCAAGGTCAGCGAGGTCAGCGCAGGTGTCATCAAGTGCCCGTGCCACAACAGCACCTTCAATCTGGATGGTTCGGTCGCGGGCGGTCCCGCGCCTCGCGCGCTCGACACGCGGGCGATTCGCGTCGACGGCGATCGAATCGTGTCCGGTTAGTCCGAATCGACGGCGTTTTCCTTTGGGTCGCCGCCGGGCGAGTCTCCGAGGTCGGTGCGGGAATCGGAGGATAGTAGACCGAGTGGTCGGTTGCTGGCGCTCGTTCCGGCGGTGTCGAAAAGCGGCTTTTGGTCCTCTGACCATTGATAACAGTTCAATCTCGTGGCTTGCTAGATGGTAACTATGTTGCCAGAGTGCTAGAAGTGAGCAGCTGGGTTTGGTGTTACTAGTGGGAAGGGAGGGGCGCCCCGGTCCCGGGAGCGCCGTCAAACCGCTTATGAAACCTCGCATCATCAAGGCCGGAGTCCGCGCCGTCGTCACGGCAGCGGCATTCACGACGGTGGCGGGTATCGTTCCGGCCACTGCCTGGGCCGCACCTGTTCTGCCTGATCTGCCGCAGAAACTGGCCGGGAAGACCATCTTCCTGGACCCGGGCCACCAGGGTCCGAACCACAATCAGGACGTCGCCAAGCAGGTGAACGATGGTCGCGGCGGCACCAAGCCGTGCCAGACCAGCGGTATGAGCACCCTGCACGGGATTCCCGAGCACACCATCAACTGGAACGTCGCACAGCTGGTGCGGACGTCTCTGGAGGGGCTCGGGGCGAAGGTCGTGTTCAGCCGCCCGGATGACACCGGATGGGGCGGGTGCGTCGATGATCGCGCCAAGGCCGCCAGTAACTCCGGCGCCGATGTCGCGATCAGCATTCACGCCGACAGCGGGCCCGCGGACGGCCGGGGCTTCCACCTCATCGTGCCGCAGCTCCCGATTCCGGATCCCAAGGCCAACGAGGTCCAGAGCGTCGCCGGACTCTCGGCGAACAAGGCCATGCGAGATGCCTACACGCACGCGGGATTCCCGGTCGCGACCTACAACGGCGCGGTCGAGGGTCTGCAGACCCGCAACGACATCGCCGGCCCGGCGCTCACCACCGTGCCGGACGTGTTCCTCGAGATGGGCAACGGCGCCAATGTCGAGGACGCACAACTGCTCGAGACTCCCGAGGGGCAGCTGCGCCACGCTGTCGCCATCACCACGGGCCTCGCGTCGTACCTGCTCGGAATCTCGGTCCCCGCGACCGACGGCGCCGAGAAGGCTTCGGCCGGAACCGATCCGCTGAGCCCGGAAGCCGACAAGGCGGCGCCCGCGCCGCCGGCTCAACCGGCCGCACCGGAGAGCCCGGCCCAGCCCGCGCTGGAACCGCAACCGGCACAGCCGAATTCGGCACCGGCGACTCCGGCCGAGCCCGCGCAGCCGCAGGCGGCTCAGCCGCCGGTAGCCGCACCGCAGGCCCCGGCGGCGCAGCCTCAGGCAGCGCAGCCTCAGGCGGCGCAACCGCAAGCCGCACAGCCGAATTCGGTGCAGCCGGCGAACAACGAGACGCAGACCGCACAGGGCCAGTCCGAAGTGCTGAACTGGCAGCAGCTGCAGGATCAGTTCCTGCGGGCCTTCCAGGGTCCGCAGGAGCCGGCCAAGGAACCCGGCACCGAGAAGGCTCCGGCGCAGCCGGGCGCCTCGCCCGAGGCTCAGGTTCCGCCGCAGTCCGCACCGGGCGCGGCTCAGCCGGCCGCACCGCAGTCGGCACCGCCCGCACAACCGGCGCCGGCTCCCGGCGCCACCGACAAGCCGAACAACGGCTTCGCCGCGGCTCCCGCGGTGCAGCAGATCGCGGCTCCGCTCAAGGCGGCTCCGGTCGCTCCCGCCGCGCCGGGCAGTGGCGCTGGGACGCAGTCGAATCCGGGGGCGGCCGCACCGGGCGCGAAGCCGGCCCCGGGCGCTCAGGCTCCCTCCACGGACAAGAACTCCAAGTCCGATGGCATGGATCTGAGTTCGATGACCGGGCTCGTCAGCACGGCCGTGCAGCTGCTCGGCCCCCTGGCCAAGATGCTCACGGGGCAGAACGGCGTCGCCTCGGATCTGGTCAACCTGGCGTACAGCATGGTGTCGGTGCTCAGTGGCACGCTGCTGAGTTCGTCCACCAAGTAACGCGTTTCGCCGATCGCCCTCGCCCGGAATCCGGGCGAGGGCGATCGGCGTTTCCGGGGGAGGCGCTCACCGTGCCGGTGACGTCGGCACGGTGAGCGCCGCGATTACCCTCTGCACCAACCTGTTCCGGTTCGATCGGCCTCCCGGAGCGCGGCGCGGGGCGCCATGTCGCCGATCTTGTTCGGTGGCGCGGGGCCGGGCGACGGCGGTCGAGAGGATCGGGCAAACAGTTCGCGATCGGAACTGCTCCGGCCGCGTATCGCGGAACCCTGCCTGGCCAGCGGGGTTGCCGCCGCGAACAGGCGCATGTACGGACAATCGCGTGTCCGGTGGTTGGCAAGCATCCGGCGCAGGAGTTGCATGAATCCCGGGTCGGGTCAGAGCCGCTGGCGAAAGTACGGCCCGTCGATCGAGGTGGATGTGATGGCGTTCGGTGTGGGCTTGAGTATCGGCACGGTCAATACGGTGTGCGCGACGGCCGCGGAGAAGCCGGGAAAGCATCCGCCCGGGCGAAAGGGCGCGGCGCCACCCACCACCTGGCGCACCACGCTCACGTTCGACAGTTCCGGTACCGCCCGGGTGGGCCGTATTCCACGGCACGGGCGCGTCATCACCGATTTCGCCGATCTGAGCCAGCGCGGGGCACCGGCCGCGCGGGTCGGTCACCGGGCGCTCTCGGCCGCGGATCTCGTTGCGACCGTGGCCTGCAGCGTCATCGAGGAGGTGCTGGGGAAGGCTCCGGCCGGGCCGCTCGACTCAGGGGACACCGGCATCGCCGTGACCCACCCGGCCGGGTACTCCGAGAATCTGGTGACCGACCTGCGCACGGCGCTCGACAGCGTGGGATTGTCCAGGGCGATCCTGGTGGCCGAGCCGATCGCCGCGGCGACCTGGCTGCAGGCCGAACGCGGGCCGCTCACACCGGGTTTGGCGCTGGTCTACGACCTCGGTGGTTCCGGTCTGAACATCACCCTGGTCCGGGTCGGCGCGGGCGCGCCGGACAATCCGATCGTCGGGCAACCGCTGTGCTCGCGGGAGTACGGCGGCCGGGCCTTCGGTGCTCTGGTGGCCAAGGACATGCGGCGCGGGGCGTCCTCGGCCACGGTGTCGCGGGCATTGTCCGACGCCGATACCGGGGAACTGCGCATCGAGCACGTCGGGCGCTCGCTCGAGCTGGTGTACAAATGCCTGCGCATCGCGGACGTGACCATGGCCGATGTGGATCGGGTGCTGGTGGTCGGCGGTGCGGCCCGCCCGCCCGAGGTCGCGCAGGTGTTGTCCGAGCGGTTGGCCCGGCCGGTCGTGGTGGCCCCGGATCCCGAACGGACCATCGCCGACGGCGCGGCCATCGTGGCCCGGCGGGCGCTCGCACAGGACCCCTCCGGTCATCGGCCGCACACACTGGCCGGTTTCTTTCGTCGAGTCACACGCGTAGCGGCTCTGTGAGTCGATGAGTCTCTGAGCCGATGAGCGAGTTCCACTGATCGGGGTCCGGGTGTCGTCCCCCGGGCCCCGATCTTCTCGCCCGGTTCGCGGGTCCCGAGTGGTCGAGAATCTGCTTGCTACCGGCTGGTTTGTTCGCAACCATGCGACCGGTGGTGCTGGCTGGTGCAAGCATCTTGCTAGCGGCTGTTGACGCCTATCCTGTTTGGTGTAACTATTGGATACAGATAACGTCCACTGACTGGAGAGGTGACGACGATGTCTCCGACCACGACCCACGTCGACGACCCCGTGGTTGCCGAAGCGCTCGAGTACGCGAGCAAGCTGATGCTCCTCTCTGAGGGGTCGGTGAACAAGAGCTTCGACCCGTACGAGGACATCGACTGGGAGAACCCGGACTTCGACGCCGAGGCCAAGCCCGAGCGCTGGATTCTGCCCGCATCGGCCGATCCGCTCGGCCGCCACCCCTGGTACCAGGCGCTGACCGAAGAGCAGCAGATCGCCGTCGGTAAGTACCGCCAGTCCAACATCGCGAAGGTCGGCTTGCAGTTCGAGTCGATTCTGATCAGCGGCATGGTGAACCACACCTCGTTCACCCTCCCGAACGGTGACCCGGAATTCCGGTACTGCACCCACGAGATGTCCGAAGAGCTGAACCACACCCTGATGTTCCAGGAGATGGTCAACCGCATCGGCATCGACGTCCCCGGCATGGGCCCGCTGGTTCGCCAGCTGCGACTGCTGGGCGTACCCGTCGCGGTGCTGTTCCCCAACTTCTTCTTCATGGCCGTGCTCGCCGGCGAGGAGCCGATCGACCACATCCAGAAGCAGATCCTGCGTTCGGGTGAGGAGGTGCACCCGATCATGCGCGGCGTCATGGCGATTCACGTCGCGGAGGAGGCGCGCCACATCTCCTTCGCGCACGAGTTCCTCAAGCACCATGTGCCCGAGCAGAACAAGGCCGGCCAGTTCGTGCTGTCGATCGCGATGCCGATCGTCATGTTCATCCTGGGCCGGTCCATCGCGACCCCGCCGAAGAGCTTCTTCAAGGAGTTCGACATCCCGGAGGAAGTGCGCAAGGAACTGTTCTACGGCTCCAAGGACGCCAAGCAGGTCTTCAGCGACTACTTCATCGACGTGCGCGCGCTGGCTCACGAGATCGGTCTGATGAACCCGATCTCCAAGCGGGTCTGGAAGCTGCTCGGCATCGGTGGAACCGCTTCGCGTTACCGCTCGGAGCCGATCCGCGCCGGCAAAGCCGCCTGAGGGAGGGAACCGTACAGTGCCGTACGTAGTCACCCAATCCTGTTGCAGCGACGCCTCGTGCGTCTACGCGTGCCCGGTCAACTGCATTCATCCGACTCCCGATGAGCCGGACTTCCTGACCGCGGAAATGCTCTACGTCGACCCGCAGGCGTGCGTGGATTGCGGGGCCTGTGCCACCGCATGCCCCGTCGACGCGATCACCTCGTCGAAGAAGCTGACCGACGCGCAGTTGCCGTTCATCGAGATCAATGCCGACTTCTACCGGGAGGAGCGGCCGCGCGATCTGCTGGCGCGGCCGATTCCGGCGGCGGCGGTCAAGCCCGGACGCGAACCGCTGCGGGTGGCGATCATCGGATCGGGACCCTCGGCCATGTACGCGGCGGACGAATTGCTCACGCAGCCGGGTGTGTCGGTGACCGTGTTCGACCGGCTCAGCACGCCGTACGGTTTGGCGCGGTTCGGTGTCGCGCCGGATCACACCAAGACCCGTCAGGTCGGCGAGCTGTTCGACGTCATCTCGGCGCAGCCGGGCTTCGGCTCCTACCTGAATGTGAATGTCGGCGAACATGTTTCGCACGAGGAGCTGCTGTCCGCGCACCACGCCGTGGTGTACGCGGTCGGCGCGTCCTCCGATCGCAAGCTCGGGATTCCGGGCGAGGGACTGCCCGGCAGCGTCTCGGCCACGGACTTCGTGGCCTGGTACAACGGACACCCCGATCAGGAGGGCCGCCACTTCGATCTGACGCAGAAGCGCGCCGTGATCGTGGGCAACGGCAATGTGGCGCTCGATGTGGCGCGCATTCTGACCTCCGATCCGGAACTGCTCGTCGGCACCGATGTCGCACCGCGCGCGCTGGCGGCGTTGCGGCGCAGCAAGATCGAAGAAGTGGTGATCCTGGGCCGTCGTGGTCCGGCCGAATCCGCTTTCACCGTGCCGGAATTCGTGGGTCTGCTGGGTGCGGACGTCGACATCGTCGTCGAGGGCGAGGTCCCCGAACCCGTCACCGGCATGTCGCAGAAGGTGGAGCACAAGCTCAAGCTGCTGCGCGGGGTGGCCGATCGGCCGACCGGCGGACGCAAGCGCATCGTGTTCCGGTATCTGTCGGCGCCGCGCGCGTTCACCGGCGTGGACCGGGTCACCGGCGTCGAGGTGGTGCGCAACGCGCTCGTCACCGGCGACAACGGCGCCGTGCACGCGGTGGCGACCGAGCAGGTCGACACGCTCGATGCCGGGCTGGTGCTGACCTCGGTCGGCTATCGGGGCGTCGCGATCGCGGGCGTCCCGTTCGACGAGAAGTCCAGTGTGGTGCCGAATCTCGACGGCCGGGTGCTCGAGGAATCCGGCGGCGCGGTGGTGCCCGGGTCGTACGTGACCGGATGGATCAAGCGCGGGCCGACCGGATTCATCGGTACCAACAAGTCGTGCGCGCAGCAGACGATCCGTCAGCTGGTCGACGATTTCAACGCCGGGCGGCTGGCCGCGCCGAAGCGCAAGGCGTCGGAGTTCGACCGGTTGGTCGGCGAGCGGCAGCCGAACGTGGTGCGTGGCGGCGCGGTGAACCGGCCGCGGCGGCGACTGCCGCTGATGGTGCACCGGCGCTGATTCGCCGGAGGGGTACCGCCTGCAGTTCGAACCTGAAGACCGCCGCACGCGAGGATCTCGTGTGCGGCGGTCTTTTTCCGGTACATCCGAGCGGCGTTCGGCCGCGAATCCTTGTGACCCGGTGTGTGACGTATGCCCCGGGTTGTGTGACTTGTAATGCCCAGTTTGCTCGCGACGACATCATGTGCAGTAGAGAAGATCTCATCGCGAATCGCGGTCGACGAACAGCCCCGTGTCCGAACTTCCGGGGTAGCAACCGACCAGTGATCGATAACCCAGCGGTCCAAACTGACGTTGCGGTTTTGTTTTCCGGACACTCTTCGCATACCGGTTGGTATCAATTAAGAATTCGCTGCGGTGTAGCCATAATTTGAACCGACCGGTATTGTTCTGCCGCCCAGTTCGTTTCGATCTTGATTGGTTAGTTGCCTGACCAGTAGATTCGCATCTTCGCTACTGGACGCGAAATCTTTTCTCCCAAATCGATATTCATGTCCGGCATGTGCCAGCTAACCTGAACGCGCTGTTTGGAAAACGACCGCGACCACATGGTTGGTATGCCTGTGGGGCCGTGGTCACGGTGCGTTGACGGGATAGCAAATGACTGTTGGCTTTGGCATGAGCATCGGCACAGTGAACTCTGTGTGGGCGACGACAGCCGGCGATCGAAACCGGCCGGCCGTGCGGGTTCGCCGCACCGCCGTCACCTTCGACAGCGCGGGCGGCGCACGCATCGGGGGCATCCCGCGCTTCGCGCCCGTGGTCACGGACTTCGCCGATCTCACGACAGAGCCGGATCCGGTCGTCATCAGCGGGCGCATCTGGTCGCCCGCGGATCTGGTGGCCGCGGTGGTCAACGGACTCATCGAGATCAACGCGCCCGAGGCGCCGGCCGTGACCACCTATCCCGCTTGCTATTCCGAGAAGCACATCACCCGGCTGCGCCGAGCGCTGGACTGGTCCGGGGCCGCGGACGTCACGCTGATGCCCGAACCGGTGGCCGCGGTGGAATGGCTCGACGCCGAACAGGGTGTGGCCGAACGCGGGATCACCCTGGTCTACGACCTCGGCGGCAACTGTCTCGACATCGCGGTGGTGCGCACCGAGGCCGAAGACGAACGCGGCATCCTCGGCAAGCCCGAACGGTCACACGAATACGGTGGCCGCCCACTCGGCTCGCTGCTCGCGCGGTACGCGCGCAGCATCGAACCAGATGCTGCGCAACCGGTTTCGGCGGTGGTGCCGGCCAGCGACACGAGCCGGTTGCGCACCTGGCACATCCGGAATTCGCTACGGCTCGTCAGATCCTGCGTACACGGAGCGGGCATCGCCATGGGCGATATCGACCGTGTACTTCTGATCGGCGGAGCCGCCCGGCCCATCGAAGTGGCCCGCGTGCTCGCCGACCTCGGCCGACCGGTCGTGATGTCCACCGATCCCGCGCACACCGTCGCGGTCGGCGCGGCCCTCGCGGCCTTTCGCGGCGCGGACACCGGATCCGCTATCGCCAAGTACGCCCCGCGCGCAGCCGTATTCTCCGGCGCCGCAGTAGCTTCCGCGCTCGCTATGTCCGCGGCCACCGTGCTCGGCGGCCCCGTCGCGAGCCCGCCCGGACTCCAGGCCGCCCCCGGGCCCGCCGACAGCATCGCCCCGCAGTTCGGCGCCGGTGACGTGATGCTGCTGGACGACACCGCGGCGCCGATCAACTCTCCCCGCGTGCATGCCGTCACGGTCGCGGCCGCGGTGCACAGTTATGTTCCCGGCGCAGCCGCCGCGGCCACGGTGACTCGCAACTGGTCCGGTGGGCGTCCGGTGGACACCACCGGCGGCGGTAGTCACTGCGAGACCCGTGTGGTTCGCGACGCGATCACCTATTCGAATCCGGCGCAGTTCACCAACCCGCTGCCCTTCGACACCACGACCCTGGCCTCCTCGCTGTCCGTGGGTGTCTACTCCGGGCAGGTTCCCTCGGTCAGCCTTCCCGGTTCACCCAAACCCAATGTCGGGTCTCCGATTTCGGGTACGGGTCCGGGCTCCACCGCACCCGGATCGACTTCTGGTGGAACTCAGCCGGGTGGAACCCAACCCGGCGGAACCCAACCCGGAGCGGGGACCCCCGGATCCACCCCGGGCGGAACCACCGGCGAAACGGCGGGCAGCACCACCGGAGGCGGCGCGACGCCCGGCGGTACCGCGGGTGGGACCGCGGGCGGCAGCACCACCGGCGGGACGACGTCCGACGGTGGGTCCACCGCGGGCGGAACCGGCGGCGGCACAACGACTCCCGGCGGCACCTCTGGCGAAACCGCCGCCGGGAGCACTACCGGCGGAACCACCTCCGATGGCGGGTCGACCGCAGGTGGTTCGACCGGTGGGTCCACCTCGGGTGGAAGTGCCGGCGGCGGAACGGCTTCCGGAGGGGGTGCCTCGGGTGGCGCCGCCGGCGGTGGAGATGCCGGTGGGGGTGGCACCGGCGGTTCGGCCGGTGGCGCTGGCGGCGGTGATTCCAGCGGCGGGGGAGCGTCCGGGGGAGGAGCCTCTGGCGGAGGTGCGTCCGGAGGTGGAGCTTCCGGGGGTGGAGCCTCGGGTGGCGGTGCGTCCGGGGGTGGAGCTTCGGGTGGTGGAGCCTCCGGGGGAGGTGCGTCCGGCGGTGGAGCTTCCGGTGGGGGCGCCTCGGGCGGAGGTACGTCCGGGGGTGGAGCCTCGGGTGGCGGTGCTTCGGGTGGCGGTGCGTCCGCCGGCGGTGCCTCTGGCGGTGGAGCCTCCGGTGGCGGCGCGAGTGCGGGCGGCGGTGCTTC
>NZ_BDBU01000082.1 GCF_001613145.1 Nocardia jejuensis NBRC 103114 | reverse complement strand
GGTCGGCGGCACCAGGGACCTGACGGGCCATTCGGCGTCCGAGACCTGGGTCCCGGCCGCCGAGGCGTATTCGGGCCGGGACGCGGCCGCGACCACGATGGGGGCCGGAGCGGCGAGTCCCGCCACGATGGGCCCAGCCACCGTGGATCTCGCCACGTCGGGCCCGGCCGGGCCGACCTCCGCCACGAAGGACGCCGCGGCGCAGCCTGTTTCGGCCGATCCGTCCCCGCGCGCGTCGCGGCGGTGGCTGGTGGGTGGTGCGGCGGCGGTGGCCGTGGTGCTGGCGGTGGTCACCGGAATCCTCTGGGCGAGCCGCGATTCCGGCACGGTGGGCGATGGTTCCGGCGCCGTCGCGCGCGCGGCGCTCTACCCGGGGGTGCTGCCGCTGACCCAGCTCGACGCGCAGGGCGGAAAGGCGCCCATCGCGACCGGAACCCTGGAGGCCGCCGGGGTCGGCGGCGCCGTCTGCGAGCCGGTGACCATCGCCGCGATGGGCCCGCTCACCGGCGACGGCGCCGATCTGGGCAGCCGCACCTTCGGTGGAATCCGCTTGGCCGTCGATCAGTTCAGCCGCGCCAATCCGGATTGCCGGATCACGGTGAAGGAGTTCGACACCACCGGCGATCCGCGGGAGGCCGGGCGACTGGCCGCCCTCGTCGCGAACGATCCCTCGATCGTGGCGGTGCTCGGCCCCATGTTCTCGGGGGAGGTGAACGCGTCCGGTCAGACCTTCAGCGATGCTGGGCTGTCGTTCCTGACTCCCGTCGCGAGCAACTCCGGACTCTCGAAACAGGGCTGGGGCACCTTCTTTCGCGGTATGGCGGACAACGATATGGAAGCCCCCGCGGTGGCCCGCTATCTGACCGGGACCGGCCTGCGCGATATCTGCGTGATCTCGAACGGCACCGACCACGAGACCACCGAGAGCCGTGCGGTCATCGCCGCCCTGGGCGGCGCGGCGGACCGGAACTGCATCGCCACCGTGGATCCCGGCGCGGATCCCGGTGCCGCGGTCACCGCGATCGCGGCCGCGCGCCCGGACGGCGTCTATTACGTCGGCGGCCCCGAGGGCGCGGGCGCGCTGGTCCAGAAACTCCGGAAAGCCGGTGTCACAGCGACATTCGTGGCCGGTGAGGGCAGCTACGAATCCACCTACACCGCCCTCGCCGGCGCCGCCTCCACGGGCACGCTGCTGTCGTGCGTCTGCGGTCCCGCCACCGATCGCTTCCTGGCCGACTACCACAACTTCAACCGAAGTGTGCCGGGCGCGTTCTCGGCCGAATCCTACGACCTGACCGCAATAGTCCTGGGCGGCACGGCATCCGGTCACACCACCCGTGACGGCCTCCTGTCGTACCTGCGATCCTTCGACGGCACCGGCGTCGCGCGCACCTACCGCTGGACCCCCACCGGCGAACTGGCCGACCCCCGCATCTGGCTGTACCGGGTGGAGTGATCGGGACCTTCGCGCCGCACCAGGCCGAGGGCCGGATCCTGCGGGCGTGTCCGCAGCGGCGACGAGTGGACCGGGAGGCGAACCGGATGCGCGAGCCGTCCGCACAGCGGATCCGGCAGTGCGGGGCCGGATCCGGCAGTGCGGGGCCGGATCCGGCAGTGCGGGGCCGGGTGCGGCTGTGTCGGGTAGGGCGTGGCTGTGTCGGGTAGGGCGTGGCAGTGTCGGATCGGGCCCGGTAGCGTCGGCTAGCGTTCGCCGTGCTCGCGTACGAACGCTTCGTACCCGTCCAGCAGGCGGTCGAGGGCGAAGCCGAAATCGGCCTCCTCCCAATGTATGTCATCGTCGTCGAACGCTTGATGCGCCAGCGCGCTGGTGATCGCGGGAAACCGTTCGGGGTCGAGCACTCCGGACAGGATCGCGGTGAAGTCCTCGTCCTGTCCGGCCGACCTGATGGTGTCGCGCAGGAACCGTGCGCGCCCGATGACGTAGAACGACAGGTTCGTCACCATCTGCAGGCGGCGTGGCTCGGGGATCGGCGCCGCGGCGAAGGCGGACAGGCCACACTCGAGCCAGGCCATATTGTTCGGCCCCAGCGGGGGAGAGGTCATCGGGATGTCCAACCACCAATCGTGCCGCCGGATCGCATGGAACTCCGCCCAGGCCCACGCCTCGAGCGCGGCCCGCCAGCCGGTGCCGGCGGGCAGTTCGGGCGCGGGGCCGATGGCACGGTCCGACAGCAGTTCGACGAGCGTGTCCTTGCTGTCCACGTACCGATACAGCGACATGGTGGTGAAACCGAGTTCTTTGGCGAGCCTGCTCATCGACAGCCCGGCATAGCCCTCGGCGTCGGCGACCGCGATCGCGGCGTCCAGGATCTGCGCCAGGCTGAGTCCGCGTTTCGGGCCGCGACTGCCCGCGGCCTCCAGTTCCCACATCAACTTCACCGATGTGGGCAGGACCCGCTGCTCGGGCGTCTCCATAGGACCTCCTGTCTCGTTCTCCTACATCTTGCGCCATGGTCGAAACTGTGTAGCATGTACACATCAGTGTATTGCATACACAGTTTATGAATCGGGCTGCGCGCCCGAATGTGTGCGATCACGGTGCGACTCACTACATCGCCAGTCGATCGGGGTTCCATGTCCACAACCGTCCAACCGCCCGCCATCGAGGTGCGCGGGCTCGAGAAATCCTTCGGAGACCACGCGGTCCTGAGTGGCATCGATCTGAATGTGCCTGCGGGAACAGTGTTCTCGCTGCTGGGTCCGAACGGAGCGGGCAAGACCACCGTGGTGCGCATCCTGGCCACTCTCGCCCGGCCGGACGGGGGAGTCGTCCGGGTGGGCGGCCACGACCCGCTCGCCGACCCGGACGCGGTGCGCGAACTGATCGGCGTCACCGGGCAGTTCTCCGCCGTCGATGAGGTGCTCACCGGTGCGGAGAATCTGCATCTGATGGGACGGCTCCTGCATCTGGGGCGCACGGAAACCGTCAGGCGCGCATCGAGTTTGCTCGAGCAGTTCGATCTGACCGAGGCCGCGCGCAAGCCGGTGAAGACCTACTCCGGCGGCATGAGCCGCCGCCTCGACATCGCCATGAGCCTGATGGGCGATCCGAGCATCGTCTTCCTGGACGAGCCGACCACCGGCCTGGATCCACGTAGCCGTCGCGAATTGTGGGATGTGATCCGGGGTTTGGTCGCGGGCGGCGTCACGGTCTTGCTGACCACGCAGTATCTGCAGGAGGCCGATCAGCTCGCCGACCGGATCGCCGTACTGGACGCCGGGCGCATCGTCGCCGAGGGCACCGCGGGCGAATTGAAGCGACTCGTCCCGGGCGGTCACGTCCGGATCGGTTTCGCGGATGCGCACGGCCTGGCCGCCGCCGCGCGCGCCGTTCCGCAGGCCGAGGCGGACGCGGATCAGCTCGTGCTCCAGGTGCCCTCGGACGGCAGCGTCGGCGAGATCCGCGCACTCCTGGACCGGCTGGACGGTCACGACCTGAGCATCGGCGAACTGTCCATCCACACACCCGATCTCGACGACGTCTTCTTCGCCCTGACCGGCACCGCTTCGGAAGGTACAGCGCAATGACCACCACCACCCGCTCCTCGGGCACCGCCGCGTCCGCACCGGCCACCGCGGCACGCGCCCAGGGGAATTCGCTGACTCGCGCGGTACAGGATTCGATCACCATGGTGGGCCGCAATCTCCGGCACACCCTGCGCAGCCCGGATTCGATGATCATGACCATCGCCGTGCCGGTCATGATCCTGCTGATGTTCGTGTACGTGTTCGGCGGCGCGATGAACGTCGGCGGCGCGTACATCGACTACGTGGTGCCCGGCATCGTGCTGCTGTGCGCCGGATTCGGTTCCGGCACAACAGCCGTCGCGGTCTCCACCGATATGCACAACGGCATCGTCGACCGGTTCCGCACCATGCCGGTCTCGCGATCGGCGCTGCTGTCCGGGCACGTCGTGGAGAGTGTGTTGCGCAATCTGCTGACCACCGGTCTGGTGATCGTGCTCGCGGTGGCTATCGGTTTCCGCCCGAGCGCCGATCCGCTGCGCTGGCTCGGAGTGCTGGGCGTGCTCGCGGCGTTCGTGCTGGCGCTGTCCTGGGTCGCGGCCGCACTGGGGCTGCTGGCCCCGAATCCCGAGGCCGCCAACGGATTCACCTTCGCCTTCATGTTCCTGCCGTACATCAGCAGCGCATTCGTCCCGGTGAGTTCGATGCCGGCCTGGCTGCACGGGTTTGCCGAGCATCAGCCCATCACCTCCATCACCGAGACCGTGCGTGGTCTGCTCATGGGCACCCCGGTCCGCGACGATGCCGCGATCGCCCTGGCGTGGTGTGCGGGGATCGGCCTCGTCGGCTACGTCGCCGCCGGTGTGCTCTTCCGGCGCCGCGGCGTGAATTGAGCACGCGCGCACGATGATCCGTCAGGCGAGGGACGGTTCGGAGTTTCCGGTCGCCCCGACATGCCTATACCCAGATATGCGCATCTAAGCATGAAAGGCGCGTATGCCGCGAAACGGTCGCTCGCCACCCGAGATTCGAGAGAACAAGGCCCGGACCCGGTGAGCGGCTGTTGGGTTTCGCACATTCTCTACCAAGCGATTGCTTGCTTTTGGTAGCGTCGAAGGGGCAGGAAGACGGCGACGGGCACGGTCGGGGAATGAGACCGAATGCGCAGCACGCCGTTTCTGGTCCGCGCGGTGCGCGAGACCGTCGGGACTATCAATGGGGATGTATCCGGGGCAATTCAGTTGTGCTCGACGTCTTTTCGGACGTCGGCGTGCGTAGGCGCGTGCCGCCCGTCTTCCGGCGACGGAACAGACAGGACGACGCATGAACGAGAACAAGACGATTCCGGATCCGAACCACCCGCTGCTTCCGGTGGCCCGGGCCTATACGAATTACTTCACGCCGACCGTCACCGGCATCGAGAACGTGCCCACCTCCGGTCCGGCGCTGGTGATCGGCAATCACTCGTCGATCTACTGGGCGCCCGAGGTGTGGGTCACCTTCATGGCGACGATGGACCACCGCCCGGGCGAGCCGACCAACGGCGTCGCGCACGATATCCTGCTGCGGGCACCGTTTCTCGGTGACAGCCTGCGTAGTTTCGGTGCGATTCCCGCCTCGCGGGATTCGGCGAAGGCCGGGCTGAAAGACGGTGGCGCGGTCATGGTCTACCCGGGCGGCGACTGGGAGGCGTGCCGCCCCTGGACCGAGCGCGGCAAGATCGATTTCGCCGGCCGCAAGGGCTTCATCCGGCTCGCACTCGAGCTGGGCGTTCCGGTGATCCCCGCGGTCGCCAACGGCGGCCACGACTCGATCTTCGTGCTCAGCCGCGGCGAACGCACCGCCAAGCTGCTGCAGCTGGACAAGCTGGTGCGCGCCAAGGTGTTTCCGTACACGCTGGGAGTGCCCTTCGGCGTCGCCCCGATCCTCCCCCAGGTTCCCCTGCCCGCCACGGTGAACGTCAGCTTCCTGCCGCCGCTGGAGTGGTCGACGCAGCCGGGCGACCCGGACGACACCGCGGCCGTGGCGGCGAACTACGACCAGACCGTGGCCACCATGCAGGCCGAACTCGATCGCCTGCGCGCCGAGACCCCCCATCCGGTGGCCACCGGAGTGAAGAACCACCTGGCCGCGCTGCCGGGCCCGCTGTCGAACCTGGCCAATCTCTTCTGAGGCCGACCGACCATGAGGTAGGGCAACGGCTTTCGGGGTATCCGCCGCGGAAGCCGTGCGCCCGGCACGGTCGGCGCTGGGCGACCGGGCACTCCCCTGCGATCGACGGCACTCCCATGCGATCGACGCCGCCCCGGCTCGACCCGATCAGGTCCGGCCACCGGGTCGCAATCCGGCCGATGTCCGAATCCTGCCGCCTCGAACATGGCGGATCGAGCAGCGCCGGTAGCTCGACGCGCTCGAGACGTGTTGCGAGGGTTCATGGTTGGGTGCGACATGCCTCACGAGACTCAGGTCTCGGGCGCCTCGGATCGGAATCGCGTAGGTAGGTTCACGCGAATCTACGGATGCGCGGTTTCGGCGAGGTTGGAAATACACCATCGATGAGCTCGCGCGCGCTGCCGGTACGACGGTCCGGAGCGTCCGTGTGTACCACGAGCGCGGCGTCCTGCCGCCGCCTCAGGTGAAGGGCCGAACCGGGTACTACAGCCCCGAGCATCTCAACCGTGTGCACACCATCAGCCGGCTGCTCGATCGCGGCATCAAGCTCAACGGGATCAAGGAACTGCTGGCCGCACTCGACCGCGGCGACGATCTCGGCGATGTGCTCGGAGTGGGCGAGACGGACGAGCCCGCGACCCCGGCGGTGAGCGATTCCATCTCGGCCGCCGATCTGCAGGAGCGCTTCGCGCAGGTGCCGAACGGGCTGGCGCGCGTGGTCGCGGCGGGGATCTACGAACCGGTGGACGCGGTGAACTACCGGGTCGCGGACGGGCTGCTCGCCGGCTTCGTCGATCAGCTCACCGCGGTCGGACTGCCCGCCGAGGCGGTGCTGGGCGAGCTGGAGCGAATGCGCGCCGACTGCGACCGGATCGCACGCCGTACCGTCGATCTGCTGCATCGGGAGGCCTGGGACCCCTACCGCCGATCCGAGCGCACGCCCGCGGACCTGGTGGAGCTCAGCGAACAGGTTCGAGTGGCGCGCACCTTGCCCGGACAGGTGGTGGCAGGGCTGGTGACCCAGCTCATCGATCGTGAGATCGGGCACGATGTGGAGCTCACGGACCTGCTGAACAAGATGTGATCCGGACTTCCCGCGGGTGAGAATGACCCAGCTTATGTGCCGCTGAATAGCGGTACATTAAACGGCGTTAGCAGCGCCGTTCCTCGAAGCCGACGTCGGCGCGTGATCAGCACACGAGACGGAGACGTCGATGAGCACTGACTACACCCGGCGCAACGGCCGCGAAACGCCTCGATTCCGGCGTTGGATGCGCACCGCGGCCATCCTCGCGGCCGGTACGACCATTGCCACGCTGGCCGGGGGAGCACTGCAACCCGCCCGCTCCGCCGCGGACACCGCCCTCGGCTGCCTGTGGGACGGCGCGGTCCATCGGCAGGGCAGCACGGTCTTCAGCGGCGGCTGGATGTTCTCCTGCCATGACGACGGATTCGGTGTCGGAATCTGGTCCCACGATCGTGCGCTGGGCCACGCGGCCACCGTTTCCAGCCCCGGAACCGGCAGGCCGCGCGGAGTATTCAGCCCGGGCGCGTGGCAGCCGGGCTCGGAATACAACGACTACTGCGTCGGTGATCAGCTGATCGACGGCGGCGAGGCCGTGTACGAGCTCCAGGCCGGACCCGGGGGACAGCTCTACTGGCATCCGGTCGCCGGGATCGACCAGTGGGATTTCCGGCTCAGCGGGCCGCGCCCGCATCCCACCGAGCGCACCGCGAGCCTGTGTATCGACGGCGTGCTGTCCTGACCCGCGGTTCGATCGCCCTGCGCCCCACCCTGTGCCCGGCGCGCGGTCTCACCGCGCGCCGGGCACAGTTCGCGGCCCGCTCACCGGCACGAACGTCCGGGCACGGCGAGGTCCTACGTGCGCCCGACACGGCGAGATCGGACGTACGCATGGCACGGCGAAATCCTACGTGCGCCCAGCACGTCGAGATCGGACGTACGCATGGCACAGCGAGATCCGACGTACGCCTGGCACCGCGAGATCCGACGACTGCCCGGCACAGCGAGATCCGACGTACGCCCGGGCATGACGAAATCCACCGCGTTCGAATGCTTTCGGCGCAGTGGATTTCGTCATGCCCGGGCGGGTTGATCCCCCCGCTGAGCGCGAGTTATTCGGAGGTGTGCGCGGTGCGGCTCGGCTCGGCGTAGGTGATCGAGGTGACCTCCAGCACCAGGTTGCCGAGGGTGACCGTGTCGCCTCTTCCGAGGAACGCCCTGTCTCCGGAGCCGATACGGTCGGCATTGACCCGGGTTCCGCATCGCGAGCCGTCATCCCGGATCCACAACCCGAGATCCGGATCGACGCCGACGCTGGCATGACAACGGGATACGCCCATACTCCCGAAGGCGTCGGGCAGTTGTCTGCCCGGACCGCGCCCCACCTCCACCGAGATTCCCGGCGGGATCAGCAGCTCGATCGCGTGCGCTCCGTCGAGCACGGCCAGGCGAACCATTGCGGACGGCATGCCTTCTCGATGTCCGGGTGCGGGCATGGAACGGCTCCTACGGCAGGGGAGAGCATGCGCTCGGGTGAGGGGATCGCCTCGGAACGCGGGACTGGCGCGTCCCGAGGCGATGATCACGATCGACCAGCGTGAAAACCGCGCATCCGTCGCGGTGTTCGGTCGGCGAAGGGGTCGTCGCCGGTGTCGCCGGTGATCGTGACGGCTGGGGTGTGGGGATCCGAGAGGCCCCTCGCACAACGATATTCGAGCCGAGCCGTCGGCACGGCGATCGAATGTCCCCACCGGTGGAAAGGCTCCGCCGGGACCGCCGAGGTGATGCCGTGATCGGTTACTGGATCGCGGCGGCCGCCGTGGACAGCAGGCCCGAGTGCCCGATGCCAGCCAGGCAACCGTGGAAGCCCCAGTGCCGAACGATCATGCCGTTGTCGATGCGCATCCAATGGGTCTGCGCGACACGGAATCTCGTGCCGTCGGCGGGTATGGTCCGGTCGACTTCCCCGGCAGGGGTGTGGAGGGTCAACGTGCCGACCCGGCGTCCGGTCATCATGGTTTCGAGGCAGACGATATCGCCGTCGGCGACCACGTGCAGGATCTCGTGTCGCAGGCCGGACACCGCCGCGCGGAGAAACAGCGCCGCGGAGTAGAAGCCGTGCGGTCCGGGCAGGCGCGCGGCGGGTGCTTCGAGGGTGCCCTCGCGGTGCGCCACCGGATGGATCACGGCGTCGAAATGCGCGCGATTGCCGGTCGGCAGGATCTCGAGGCTGCGGACAGCCACCTGCTTCGCACTGGTTGTCGAACTCATACAGCTCCCAAAGCTCTACGCCCGCAGACCGATTCGGAACCGGGTGTCACCTTTCCCGGCGATCCGGGATTTGGTTCGCCCTTCACCCGTACGACGCCTGTTCGTTGCGTCCTCGTTCTCGGGCGAATGCTAGGCACCTCGCTGTGATTCCGCACGGTGCTCTTCCCAGCCGCGGGAAGTCGCGGCGGCCGTAGCCGCCGCGATTTCCCGTTCGACCGATTCCAGTGCACCGACGCCGCAGTGATCGCCGGGGCCGCGACGATCAGTTGCCGCCCTGGCACGGCCGCGTCACCGAACCGGGAACGCAGCCCAGCGGCGACACGCCGTTGGGCAGGAACACATGATGCGTGCCTTCCCCGAGGCTGCTGCGGCCGTCGTGGCCGCTGGTGTGACACTCCGCGCTTGCCAGCGCGTACGGCATCGGCGCGGTGAGCAGTGCGCCGGTGGCTGCTGCGGCGACGACGAACTTCCGGATTCGAGGAGTCATGACGGGTCCTTCCAGATGGCTTCCGGCTTACGCCTAACCGATGAACAATGTGCCGCTATTTAACGGCACATTGAAGAAGTGCGCAGCGGTGGATATTCCCGAGGCTGGGAAGGTTCGCGTGGTCATCGATGGGGCGAGGTGCCCGATTTCTGCTGTTTTCTGTGGTTAACTCTCCGCAAAGAAGGCGGAGGGTGCGGTGAGCCGCGCCCGGATCGCCGGACCGCGGTGAGAGGCTGAAAACAATGGTGCGCCTTGTCCATTCCGTCGTGCCGGCGCTCGCGGCGGTGGGGGCGCTGGCCGCCGTGTTCGCCGTGCCGGCGGTGCTGGACGCGGTGATCCCGACCCGGGAGACCGCGCTGGCCGCCGGGACCGAGATCACGCTGACCGCAAGTGGAGTGGGCGCGGTGCACGGCGGTGCGGATCCGGCCGACGCGGTCACCTTCGCGCTTCCGGAACCCATGCACCGCGTCGCGACCGGATCGGACTCGGCGGCGGTGTTCCGCTCCGATATCGCCGATCAACGGCTCGCGGTGTCGGTGGTGGACGGCATCACCGACTTCGATACCGCCGCACCGCGATTGCTGCTGCCGCTGAAGGCGGCGGGCCGCACGGTGAATTTCGACGGCGGCGTCCTGGACGTCGGTTCCTTCCACGGCCTCACCTGTGTGCTGCCCGATACCGCGGGCGGGGTGTGCGCGGTCGCCACCAGCGGCGATATCGCGGTCACCCTCACGGTGGCGGGGCCGACCCGGGAGGCGGGCCTCGCACTCATCCGGTCCGTGCTCGAGACCGGCAAGGCGGTGCAGGCGTGAGTTGGTTCCAGCCCCGATCCGCCCTGTTCTGGGTGTACTGCGCGGCCGTGGTGGCCGGACCGGTCCTGTTCTTCCTGCAGGCATTCGGCACGGTCCGGTACGGGCTGGGTCCGGCGCTGGCCGCCATCCCGATCACGGCGCTGACCCTGCTGCTATTCGGCCGGATCCTGTTCGATCTGGACGTATTCCGGGCCCGGCGGCATCTCGTCGCACCGATGGTGATGGGCTTCACCTGGGGCGCCACGGTGTGGCCGGGGCTCTCGCTGTGGGCCAATGACCATGTGACGTCGGTGGTCACGAATCTGGGCGGCGACGAGTTCGCGGCGAACTGGCAGGCCTCGATCGCCGCGCCCATCGACGAGGAGCTGATCAAGGCGATCGGGATCGCGGTGGTGGCGGTGCTGTTCCGGGCGCGGCTGAGTCGTCCCATGCACGGCCTGGTGCTCGGCGGCGCGGTCGGGCTGGGTGCGCAGATCTCCGAGAACTGTCTCTACAGCGTGCAGACCGCGGTCTCCTCGCCGCAGTCGCCGGTGTTCGATGTGCTGTTCGTGGCGGTGCTGCGACTGGTCACGGCGTTCACCTCGCACTGGGCCATGTCGGCGCTCGCGGGTGTGGGCATCGTGGTGCTGCTGGTGCGCACGGACAAGCCGTGGTCGTGGCGGCTGGGTTTCTTCGGGCTCTTCTACCTGCTCGCGGTCGGCATGCACGCCGTCTTCGACGCGCCGCGCCCGTCGTCCGGGCCCAGCTGGCTGGTGGTCTTCCTGCCGATGATCGTCGATCTGGTGATCTTCGCCATCGCGTACTCGTGGGTGCTGCGGACCGAACGGGACTGGTTCCGCGCCCTCATCGCCGATCCGATGGCGCGGACCATCGGCACCGAGGCCGGATTGTCGAATCTGCTCACCGGGCCGCTGCGGCGTAAAGCCCGTGCCGCGCTTCGCCATTCGACCGGGATGTCGCGGCGCGCCGCGCACCGCTACGAGCATCAGCTGATCGATCGGATCGGTGCGCTGCCGGTCGGGGCGGGTCTGCCCTGGTCGGCGCCCGGTGCTGAACGGGCGAGTTACCGGCAATCGTGATCTACCCGTCCGGCGGGCGTCCTCGTGTCGGTGGGATTCGGTCGTCCGATAATTTCGTGCGTGCCGGTTACCTGCGCTAAGCAACGCGGACGCTAGCGTGGTTCCTCATGAGTGAGGGGATACCGCTATCGGAGACGAATGGCAGCGAGCCTGCGAATGAGCTGCTGGAGCGACGTCAGCAAGCGCTGTGCAACTACCTGGCGGCCAGTGCCGACACCGCGTCCACGCGGATCCGGGCCAACCTGACCGGGTGGCGAGGCTGGCTGCATCAACTCCCGGGCGGCTCGATCTCCACCTCCGCTCACCGCCGGGACGCGCTGCTGCGCGATCTCGCCGATCACGGAGTCGGGGCCGAGGACCATCGCTGGGGTGTGCTGTCCGGCGGCCGGTTGCGAAGCCTCGAAGCCTCGATATCGCTGGAGCGGACCCTTGCGAATCTCATCGCCGCCTACGAGGCGAGCGCCCCGCACTGGGCGCGTCAACTGCGCGTGGTCGCCGAATCCAGCGAGCAGGCCAGACCGCTGGCGGCGATGGGGGATGCGAGCGCGGTCGCCGATCTCACCGAACAACTGCTCGTGGTCACCAGGGCCGCGCCCGACGACCGAGCTCGCGAACTGCTCTCGGACCATCTTCCGGGCGTGCTGCGACCGCTTCCGTCGGACCTGACCACCTTGCGCCGCTCCGGGCCGCTGCTCGAGGTGGTGTTCGACATCTACGCGGACACCATCAAACTCGACAACATCACCGTCACCCGGGAATTGCGCGGCACCGGCCTCGGCACCGCCACCCTGCAGCACCTGTGTCGCGCCGCGGACGCACATCATCTCTACATCGTCGGCCAGTTGGTCCCGACCTACCGGGACGACGATTCCGCGGTGCCGGCGCTCGCACGCTGGTGCCGCGGGCACGGCTTCGCGGTCAACGAGCGTCTCGGCGGCCGGGTGGTGCGCACTCCGGTCAGCGTCTCCGCCTGACTGTTCCGCGCTAGCCGCCACGCGTCGTGGCGGAGCGCACGGTGCGGGACCCCCGTGCGGCGCCGTGAATCAGAACGGCCGACGGCCCCGCTCCGAAGAGCGGGGCCGTCGTGCTCATCGAGCCGAGGGGGTCAGCGTCGCGCCCACCGGCGACGGCCGTCGGTCGCCCGCTCACGCGCTGTCTCGGCCAGTCGCGCACCCTGCTCGGAGGCCGATTCGGCCAGCCGCGCGCCCTTCTCGCTCGCGACTTCGGCGAACTGCGCGCCGCGCTCGGAGGCGAGATCGGCCAGTCGCGATCCGCGCTCGGACGCGACCTCGGCGAACTGCCCGCCGCGCTCGGCGGCGATCTCCGCCAGCTGTGCGCGACGCTCGGCAGCCAGGTCGGCGAACTGCGAGCCGCGTTCGGACGCGACATCAGCCAGGCGCGAGCCCTGCTCGGAGGCGAGTTCGGCCAGTCGTGCGCGTCGCTCGGCGGCAGCCTCGGCGAGGTGCGCCCCGCGTTCGGACGCGATGTCCGCCAAACGCGAGCCGCGCTCGGACGCGATCTCCGCCAGATGAGAGCCGCGCTCGGACACGACCTCGGCCAGGTGCGAGCCCTTGTCCGAGGCGATGTCCGCCAGATGCGCCCCGCGTTCGGACGCGATCTCTGCCAGGTGCGAGCCGCGTTCGGAGGCGATCTCGGCCAGGTGCGAGCCCTTGTCCGAGGCGAATCCGGCCAGGTCACCGGTCTTCTCGGAGGCGACCTCGGCCAGGGTCCGGCCCCGGGCCGCGGCCTTCTCGATGGCCTTGTCGAAGGCGCCCGAGGACGCCGCTCCACCGGGCAGCGCCGCGGCGACCTTGGCGGCGGCGCGTCGTCCGCGCCACCCCAGGGACGGCTTGCCGGCCGTATCGGCGGAAGCGATGAGCAGTCCGCCGAGCAGACTCAGGTCCCGCAGGAACTGGGTGCGCTTGGCCGACCGGAGTTCGGGGTCGGGCTCGGCCCAGAAGTCGTGTTCGGTGGCCGAGGTCGGCAGCACCGTCAGGGCCAGCACCGCCGCGGCCGGGCGCGGGGCCCAGCCCAGCGCGAGCAGGATCCCACTGCCGACCTGCACCGCGGCATTGATCCGGACGAACTGCTGAGCGTCGGAGGGGAGTTTGGCCGCGGCCTTCTCGGGCAGCAGCCGCTCCCCGTGCTGCACGAGCGCGGCGGCGGATTTGACGCGCGTTTCCGGTCGGGTGAAGGTGCCGATGCCGTCGACGACGAATGCGGTGGCGAGCAGTGGGCGGGCCAGCCGGCGAATCAACATGAGGGACAGTCCTTTCCTACGTGGTACGGTCCGAGCGCTTCGGGACCAGGACTTCGGCGAGATCGGCCGCTCGGGCCGGTTTCCCCCGCCGATTCCTCCTGACATCGGGTCGCATACCCGAGATATCCGCGGCTAATCGCGGCCGGGAAGGTTGCCGCGGAACGGCCGCTGTTTCACGTAGCATGCTCGGCGTTCGTCAGATGGCAGCCGCACGATGACTCTTTGGGGGCAGCGTTGAGCTCGAGTTTCGACACCGGGAATCGTTCGCCGGAGTGTGTCCGGTGAGCGTGACGATCGCGTTGTTCACCCGGGACCTGCGAGTACGGGACAATCCGATGCTGGCGGCGGCGTGCCGGGCGGGTTCGGCGGTGGTGCCGCTGTTCGTCCTGGACGAGCGGATCGTCTCGGCGAAGTCGGTGTCGCCGAACCGGATTCGCTTCCTGACCGCCGCGCTCGCCGAGCTCGATGCCGAATTGCGCGCCGTCGGAGGTCATCTGGTGATCCGGCGCGGTGAACTCGCCCGGGAGGTGGCGCGGATCGCGGCCGAGACCAAGGCCGAGAGCGTGCACATCGCGGCCGATATGAGCTGGTTCAGCAACCGGCGTGAGGCCGAGCTGCGCGAGAGCCTGGCGGGCGGTGACTGTGTGCTGCAGGTGCATTCGGGGTCGATCACCGTCACCGATCCCAGCGAGGTGCTGCCCTCGTCCGGGCGTGATCATTTCGCGGTGTTCACGCCGTATTTCCGGCGCTGGATCGAGACGCCGATGCGTCCGCTGATCCGCCGTCCGCAGGAGCTGACCGTGCCGAAGGTCAAGGGCGATCCGCTGCCCGAGGCCGGTGACCTGTGCGCCGTTCCGGGCTCGCCGTCGCTCGCGGTGGGCGGCGAGACCACCGGCCGAAAGATGCTGCGCGACTGGCTCGCCGGACCGATCGAGGACTACGCCGAGCGCAACGACGATCTGGCCGCCGACGCCACCTCGCGGCTGTCGCCCTATCTGCACTTCGGCTGTGTGTCACCGACCGAGATCGTGCATCGCACCGACCTGTCGACCGCGAGCGGCGAGGCGTTCGCGCGTCAGATCTGCTGGCGCGACTTCAATCACCAATTGCTCGCCGCCACACCGCGGGTGGGCTGGACCGACTACCGCCCGCGCGGGATCAGCTGGCGGGACGACCCGCAGTCGGTCGAGGCGTGGCGCACCGGGCGCACCGGCTATCCGGTCGTGGACGCGGGCATGCGACAGCTGCTCGCCGAGGGCTGGATGCCCGGCCGCGCCCGTCTCATCGCGGCCAGCCTGCTCACCAAATCCCTTCGCGTGGACTGGCGAATCGGTGCGGCGCACTTCCAGCACTGGCTGGTCGACGGCGATGTCGCCAACAATCAACTCAACTGGCAGTGGGTGGCGGGCACCGGCACCGACACCAGACCGAACCGGGTCCTGAACCCGATCCGCCAGGCCGAGCGCTACGACCCCGAGGGCGAGTACGTGCGCCGCTGGATCCCCGAACTCGCCGACCTGCCCGGCGTCTCGGCCCACAAGCCGTGGCGCTCACCGCTGTTGGCCCCGGAGTACCCCGCCCCGATCATCGAGTGCAACGGCATGTGACGAGGGATCTACCTCGGGGTGAGCCGGACCACCGGGTACTGCCGGTCGGATTTGCTCTGGTACTTGGCGATCTGCGGTGCGGCGGTGGCGATGAGTTGCCACCCCTGCTCGCGTTCGGCTCCCTCGAGACGCAGCGGCCGCACCGCGACCGGATCCCGGCCGGGCAGCTCGATGGTCGCCCGGTCCGGATTCGCCATCAGATTGGCGTACCAGTCCGGATTCCGGTCCCCGCCACCGGAGGCCACGATCAGCCAGGAGTCGTCGCCGTCGCCGAACCATGCCACCGGTGATTGCCGCGGTTGCCCGCTCCGCTTGCCGACCGTGGTCAGGATCAGCAGATCCATTCCCATGAAGCTGCCCTTGCCCTTGCGGATCCGCTTGTTCGCGCGAGCGTTCATCCGCAGCTGGAACCATCGGGACACCGGCCCCGGACCTCCCGATCGCTGTGCTGTGCGCTGCTCGTCGGCCATCCGCTTCCTCCGCTCGCTTGTTCCGTCTCGCGACTTCGCACGATCGAGTCAGATCCACTGCTCATGACGGTACGTCTGCGATCGAGGCTATGTGCGGACCTGTGACCAGCGCTTCTCGATTCCTGATCGGTTCGCGGCGGCATACCCGGCCTGCCGGATCACCTGGCCTCGCACCGGCCACACCGAGAAATCGACGCCGAACTACCCGAAACACGCGTGGGTGAGGGCGTAGCCCGCGACCGCCGCGGCCAGACCCAGCACCACACTCGCCACCGCGTTGAGGATGGAGTGCCGGTACGCGCGCTCCTGCGCGAGGCGAACGGATTCGTAGCTGAAGGTGCTGTAGGTGGTGAACGCGCCGCAGAAACCGGTGCCCGCCACCAACATCCACGAGGCTGCCAGGTCCGCCCCGGTCAGTGCGCCCAGCAGGAAGCAGCCGGAGATGTTCACCAGCAGCGTCCCCCACGGAAAGCGGCTCTCGTGCCGGGACTGGATGGTGCGGTCGAGCAGGTAGCGGGCGGGCGCGCCGAGCGCGGCTCCGGCGATCACGAGCAGCATGTTCATCGAGCCTTCCCTTCGCTCAGGAACCGCCCGGTGGCGCGCGTGAGGGTCATCGCCAGTGCGGCGGCGGTGAGCGCCGCGATCAAGGTTCCGGCCAGGTACAGCACCGCGGTCATGATCGTCCCGGGATCCAGCAGTGCGCGAATGTCGTTGGCGTAGGTCGAGAACGTGGTGAACCCACCCAGAACGCCGGTGCCGAGGAACGGCCGGAGCAGGGGATGCGCGGGCCGGAATTCGGTGATCACGACCATGAGCGTCGCGAGCAGGGCACTGCCGATCACATTGATGGTGAACACCGTCCACGGAAATCCACCGGGGGGAGTCGGCCAGGCGAGGGTGAGCCCGTACCGGGCGAGCGCCCCGAGCGCCCCGCCGAGCGCGATCACGGCCACTATCGCGCCGTGCGCCCTGCCGAGTTCCTGTCGCTGGGCCGGTTCGTGCAGATCGATATCGGGATCGATTCCGAACACCGGTTGCGGCTCGATGGGCATAGTCGTCTCCTACTCCAGGCGGGCCCGAGGGCCGCACCGATGGGGTAGGGACTGTTGGCGGCCGATGCCGCGGTTGTTCCGAACCGTGTCCGGAGCGGCGAGCCCCACCGCCGCACCAGCGATCCTAACGCGCGATCGCCCGCCGGAAGAATTTCTGGCACGGTGATGTCGAGAACATGCCTGCGGCTCCGTCCCCGAGACGAGGACGGCCACCACGGGCCGTACACCGGTGAGGAGAAGATCATGGCCAAGTACCTGTTGCTCAAGCATTACCGGGGCGCGCCCGCATCGCGGAACGATGTGCCGATGGATCAGTGGACGCCGCAGGAGATCTCGGACCACATGCGATACATGCGGGATTTCGCCGCCAAGATCGTGGAATCCGGGGAGTTCGTCGACACCCAGCAGCTGTCGTCGGAGGGCACCTTCGTGCGCTCGGACGGCGAGGGCCGCCCGCCGGTGACCGACGGTCCGTTCGCGGAGACCAAGGATCTGATCGCGGGTTGGATGATCATCGACGTCGACTCCTACGAGCGCGCGCTGGAGTTGGCCGCGGAGCTGTCCGCCGCGCCGGGCGCGGGCGGGAAACCCGTCGACGAATGGCTCGAACTGCGCCCGTTCCTGGGATGCGCGCCGATGGTGACCGAGTAGATCGGGCGGCCCGGGTGGTGGCGACGGCGGACGAATTGCTGCTGCGGGAACTGACTCCCGCGGTGATCGGTGTTCTGGTGCGGCGCGGAGCCGACTTCGCTACCGCCGAGGACGCCGTGCAGGAGGCGCTGATCCAGGCCACGCTGAGCTGGCCGAAGGAGCGGCCCGGGGATCCGAAGGGCTGGCTGATCACGGTCGCCTGGCGCAAATTCCTCGATGCCGAGCGTTCGGAGTCCGCACGCCGCGAGCGCGAGGAGCGGATCGACGCCGAGCCGCCGCCCGGACCGGCCGAGACGACCGACGACACGCTGCAGCTGTACTTCCTGTGCGCGCATTCGTCGTTGACCCCGGCCTCGGCCGTCGCGCTCACGCTGCGGGCGGTCGGTGGGCTCACCACCCGGCAGATCGCGCAGGCGTATCTGGTGCCGGAGGCGACCATGGCTCAGCGGATCAGTCGCGCCAAACGCACGGTGTCCACGGTCAGGTTCAACCAGCCCGGTGATGTGGCGACCGTGTTGCGCGTGCTCTATCTGGTCTTCAACGAGGGCTATTCGGGCGATGTCGACCTCGCCGCCGAGGCGATCCGGCTCACCCGGCAGGTGGCCGCCGAGTCCAGCCACGAGGAGGTCGCGGGTCTGCTCGCGCTCATGCTGCTGCATCACGCCAGGCGGACGGCTCGGATCGCGGCCGACGGCACGCTGGTGCCGCTCGCGGAGCAGGATCGCGGCCGGTGGGACACGGCGCTGATCGCCGAGGGCGTGGACATTCTGCAGGCGGCCCTGGCCCGGGACCGCCTCGGTGAATTCCAGGCCCAGGCCGCGATCGCCGCCCTGCACGCCGACGCGCAGACCGTCGAGGACACCGACTGGGTGCAGATCGTGGAGTGGTACGACGAACTCGTGCGCCTCACCGACAGCCCGGTGGCCCGGCTCAACCGAGCGGTCGCGGTCGGCGAAG
>NZ_BDBU01000081.1 GCF_001613145.1 Nocardia jejuensis NBRC 103114 | reverse complement strand
AGTTCCGGCGCCGCGCGGACACCCACCGCGCCCTTCGGACCGGGCGATTCCGCGCCACCCGCGCACACGCGACCATTCACAAGCACTCCGTCGAATCCGGATACCCGGCCCTATACGCAGGCCACGGCATATCCCGCGTATCCCGGGGCGCAATCGGATCCCTCGGCAGCCGGGACAGGTTCCGCCGCACCGGGTTTCGAGGGGCGATCGACAACGTTCGGTGCGGGTGGACACACGTCGGCTCAGCGGTGGGACGAATCCGCCCCGCCCTCGGATCCGACGGTCGCATTCGGCGCCCCCGGGCCCGGCTCGGCGCCCCGCGGTGCGGTGCCGCCGGGATTCGAGTCGGGGCAGCCGGACGCGCGTCATCGACCGGGATTCCCGTACGGGGCAGGCTCGCAGTACCCGCCGGGCTATCGATACGGGGCCCGCGAGGGCACGGCAGCCGGGTTCGGTCCCGGCGTAGCGGGAACGACCGCGGCCGAGGCCCCGAAGGCAGGGAAGAACCCGAAGCCGGGGAAGAAGCAGCGCAAGCGCGAGCGGGCCGCTCAGGCGGTGCGCGAGGTGCTGGCACCGGCCGGGATGGAACCGGAGGAGCTGGCGCAGCGGTTGCCGGACACCCTGCGCGAGGTGGGGGAGCAGGCACTGGTCGCCGTGCGCAAATGGGCCGATCCGCGCGAGCGCGAGTTGCGCAAGCGGCGGCGGACGCGCCGGCGGGGCCTGCGGTTGGGAACGGCCTCGGGGCTGACCACCGCGGGAACCGTGGGGCTGGTGCTGATCTCGGCTCCGGCATGGGCGGTGGTCGTGGTCGGCGGTGGTGCGGTCGCGCTGGTGACGGGCACCGCGGTGACCACGCGCCGGTATCTGCTGCAGCGGCGTGAACCCCTTCCCCAGGCGGCGTTCGTGCCGCGCAAACTGCCGCCGCTGCGTTCGGCGGCGCGGACCTCGATCGCGCGACTTGTGAAGGCCGAGCGGGCATTACACGGGCTGGGAGCGCAGATCGCCCGATCCGGACGGCTGCCCGCCGATGATCTCGCCGATACCCTCGCCACGGCCACCTCCGGCGCGGCCGCCCTGCACGCTCTGGCTTCGGATCTCGTCGCCATGGAGCACGCGGCGGGCGTCATGGGCGCCACGTCGCCTCTCACCGAGCATGTTCGGGCGGTATCGGTCCGCCTCGACGGCGGTGTCGTGGAATTCGAGGGCATGGTCGGCGCCGCGGCCCGGGTGCTCGCGGTTCCCGAGAGCGCCGCGATCGCGGACGATCTCGGCTGGGCCATGGTCCACCTGCGCGACGCCGCCGATCGCCTCGACGGCTGGGCCCAGGCCCTCACCGATCTCGCGGACGATCGGTTCCGCTCGAACCGATAGGCGATGGGGGAGCCACGCCTGTCCCTCAGGTAGGGGCGCTACCGTGGGCACCGTGGACACGATGCGTGCGGTGACTATCTCCGATTTCGGTGCGCGGCCCGAGCTGACCGAGCAGCCGGTGCCCGATCCCGGGCCGGGCGAGATCCTGGTCAGGGTCGAGGCGGCGGCGGTGAATCCCTTCGACTGGAAGGTCGTGGACGGCGCGCTGAAAGATGTGGTGCCGCACGGGTTCCCCCTGGTGCTAGGCAACGACGCCGCCGGGGTCGTCGAGCGGATCGGGGCGGAGGTCACCCGGTTCGCGCCCGGCGATCGAGTGTGTGGCCAGTTCATGAGTGTGCGGCACGGTCGCGGCGCGTGCGCCGAGTTCGCGGTGGCCGCGGAGACCGGCTTCCTGGCCGTGCTCCCGCCGGATCTGCCCTTCGCCGTGGCCGCGAGCCTGCCGACCGCGGGCATGTCGGCGTACAACGCGGTGCGCGCCACCGAGGTCGAATCGGGACAGACCATCCTGATCAACGGTGCGACCGGCGGTGTCGGTCAGTTCGCCGTGCAGTTCGCGGCCGAACGCGGCGCCCGCGTCATCGCCACCGCCGGTCCGGACCTGGCGGAGTACCTGCGTGAACTCGGTGCGGTCGAGACCGTGGATCGGGCGCGGGGCGACACCGTCGAGCAGGTGCGGGCCGCGCATCCGGACGGCATCGACGCGATCCTGGATCTGGTGACCGGCCCGGCCGACTCCGACCGGGTCGCGGGTGTGCTGCGCAAGGGCGGCATCGTGGTCAGCACGATCGGGGCCCTGGACGTCGACGCGATCGATGCGCGCGGCCTGCGCGGGGTGAACTTCTCGAACAAGTCCAGCGCCGAGCTGCTGGCCACCCTGGTCTCGCTGGCCAGCGCCGGGAAACTGCGGGTCCGCATCGATGCCGAGATCCCCCTGCGCGAGGCGGCCGCCGCCGCGCCCGCGCTGCGGACCGCCCGTTCTCGGGGTAAAACGATCATCCTTCCCGGTGCCGGAACTCAGGGACAACCCTGATTTCTTCCCGATATTGGTGCTGACCTGGTGATTTTCCACAGTCGAGCGGCCAGTATGGAGTGTGTCGGACCGCGCTGACGCGGTGCGGAACCCCACGGGAGGCTTGGAATGTTTTGGAAGATCCTCGGCATCGTCGCAGCCGTCTGGCTCGCGTTCGTGGTCATCGGCTGGTTGATCAAGGGTCTGTTTCCGATCCTCATGATCAGCCTCGTCGTCTTCGGTTTGTACCTGGTGTTCAAGGCGGTGTCCGGCAAGGACAAGTCGCCGATCAGCAAGTTGTAGCAACCACTTTCGCCCCGGGCCGTTCGGTGTCGTGAAGACACCGGACGGCCTGTTCGCGTTTCTCCGGACAAGCGCGGGACCGAGTCGGACACTGGTTAGGACCGGTTTGCGTGATTCCGCCTCCGAGCTCCGCCGAAGCACATATGTTGTTGCCCACAACATATTGCTGTGACGGCCGTCGCTGCCCCCTCGCACGGGCACGGCCGTAGCTCGGGAGGTCACCTGATGAGGACGAAAACCCGTACACCCGCACCCCGTGGCAGACGCATGAGGCCCGGACTCACCGCCGCCGCGCTGGCCATGTCCGGCCTACTGGCCCTGACCGCCTGCGGCTCCAATTCCAGCAGCGACACCGACTCGTCGAACGCGCCCTCGGGCGGCGGTGGCAACGGGACGGTCGGTGTCATCCTGCCCGAGACCGCCACCTCGGCTCGCTGGGAATCCTTCGACAAGCCCATGCTGCAAACCGCGCTGCGCGCAGCGGGATTCGACGCCGACGTGCAGAACGCGCAGGGCGATGTGCAGAAGTTCAGCACCCTGGCCGACGGCATGATCGCCAAGGGTGTGAAGGTTCTGCTGATCGCCTCGATCAACAGCGAGGTGGGCGGCGCGGTCGCCGCCAAGGCCAAGAAGGCCGGCATCCCGACCATCGACTACGACCGCCTCAACCTCGGCGGATCCTCGGACTACTACGTGTCTTTCGACAATGTGAAGGTCGGCGAACTCCAGGGCACGGCGCTGGCGGGAGCGCTGAAGGACAAGCCCGGCGCGGAGGTCGTCGAGATCGAGGGCGCGCCGACCGACAACAACGCGACCCTGTTCCACCAGGGGCAGGAGAACATCCTCAAACCCCTCTACGATTCCGGAGCGTTGAAACTGGTGCGCAGCCAGGCCATCGACGGCTGGGACAATCAGAAGGGCGGCAACACCTTCGAGCAGATCCTGACCGGAAACGGCGGCAAGGTCGACGGTGTGGTGGCAGCCAATGACGGGCTGGCCGGTGCGGTGATCACGGTGCTCAAGAAGAACGGCCTCAACGGCCGGGTGCCGGTGACCGGCCAGGACGCCACCACGGACGGACTCAAGGCGGTGCTGCGCGGCGATCAGTTCATGACGGTGTTCAAGCCCATTCGCGACGAGGCCGAACAGGCCGCGAAACTGGCTGTGGCACTGGCCAAGGGCGACACCGCCGCGGCGGACGCGCTGGCGCAGGGCGTGAGTCAGGATCCCAAGGGCAAGCGC
Organism: Nocardia jejuensis NBRC 103114; assembly: GCF_001613145.1. GTDB lineage: Bacteria > Actinomycetota > Actinomycetes > Mycobacteriales > Mycobacteriaceae > Nocardia > Nocardia jejuensis. The sequence goes on along the minus strand of NZ_BDBU01000081.1, from coordinate 15,224 downwards.
GATGTGAAATCGATTCTGCTGCAACCGCAGACGATCATCCGCGCCGACGTCAAGAAGGTGACCGACGCGGGATTCGTGAAGCCGTCGGATCTGTGCAGCGGTGACGTCAAGGCCGCGTGCGCCGAGCTCGGAATCTCCTGAGGACTGATGGAATGAGCGAGCCGCTGCTCCGGATCACCGGCCTGAACAAGAGTTTCGGGCCGGTGCACGTGCTGCACGATGTCGACCTCACCGTGCCGGCGGGCGAGGTCACCGCATTGGTCGGCGACAATGGCGCGGGTAAATCCACCCTGGTGAAATGCGTCGCCGGAATCCACGCCGCCGATTCGGGCGAAGTGCGATTCCGGGGCGAACCCGTCCATCTGCGCGGACCGAAAGACGCGGCGGAACTCGGCATCGAGGTCGTCTATCAGGACCTCGCCCTTGCCGACAATCTGGACATCGTCGCCAATATGTTCCTCGGCCGGGAGCGCGGGAAACCGTGGCGACTGGACGAGGCGAGCATGGAGGAGGCAGCACGGAGCACGCTGGCCTCGCTGGGCGTGCGCACCGTGAAATCGGTGCGCACGCCCGTCGCCTCGCTCTCGGGCGGGCAGCGTCAGACCGTGGCGATCGCCAAAGCGGTGCTGTGGAACAGCAATCTGGTGCTGCTGGACGAACCGACGGCGGCACTGGGTGTCGCGCAGACCCGCCAGGTGCTGGACCTGGTGCGCCGGCTGGCCGAGAAGGGTCTGGGCGTGGTGCTGATCAGCCACAATCTGGCGGATGTGTTCGAGGTCGCGGACCGCATCGCGGTGCTGTACCTGGGCCGGATGGCGGCGCAGGTCCGCACGGCCGACGTCACGCACGGGCAGGTGGTCGAGTTGATCACCGCCGGGCGTTCGGGGGATCTGGGGCTGGCTCGACCGGAAGCGGTGCAGCTGTGAGCGAGGACATCGTGAGTGAACCGGACGCGGCCGGACCGATCCCGGCCGACGGTGCGACGAGCATCGACCTGAACAAGGAACCGGGGGCCGTGGCCACCGCGCCCGATCCGGCGACCGCGATCACCGACTTCGGGATCGATACCGCGACGCCGAGCACCCGGGAAGCGCTGCGCGACTACGTGATCCAATTGCGCGCCGGTGAAATCGGCTCGCTCCCGGCGATACTCGGGCTCGTCGCCCTGGTCGTGCTGTTCTCGATCCTGTCCGATGTGTTCTTCTCGCTCAACAACATCGCCAATCTGCTCGCGCAGGGCGCGGGACAGACGATCATCGCGATGGGCATCGTGTTCGTGCTGCTGATCGGTGAGATCGATCTGTCGGCGGGCACCGCGTCGGGCGTGGCGGGCGCGGTCCTGGCCCTGCACTACGTGGAGAACGGGAACCTGCTGACCGGCATGGGTTCCACGGTGTTCTACGTCTTCCTCGCGTTGCTGCTGCTGGCCGCGTTGCTCGCGGGACTGCTGCGGGTGTGGCCGGGCGTGGGGCTCTCGCTGCTCGGTGTGGCGTTGACGGTCTTCGGGTTTCACGCCAATCCGTGGGGCGAGATGCTACTGGCGGTGTGTGTCGGCGCGGCGATCGGCTGCATCACCGGGTTCCTGATCGCCAATATCGGCATGCCGTCCTTCGTGGTGACCCTGGCGCTGTTCCTGGCCTGGCAGGGGGTGATCCTGCAGCTCATCGGCGAAGGCGGCGTGCTGGGTATCAGTTCCTCGCACGTGCTCGATCAGGTCGCCAACGGGAACCTGTCCACGCTGGGGAGCTGGGCGCTGTGCGTGGTGGCGGCCGGTGGCTATGCGGCGGTCGCGCTGGGCGGTCACGCCATGCGGCGCCGGCGCGGACTGGTGACCTCGCCGACCCCGCTGGTGGTGGCGAAGGTGGTGGGGCTCAGCGGATTCGCGATCGTCGTGACGATCCTGCTGACGGTCAACCGGTCACCGAGCACGCTGATCGAGATCTCCGGGATTCCGTACGTGGTGCCGATCGTGCTGGCGCTGCTGGTGGTCGGGACATATGTGTTGCGGCGCACCACCTATGGGCGGCACATCTACGCGGTCGGCGGCAATGCCGAGGCCGCGCGGCGCGCGGGCATCAATGTCACGCAGCTGCGGGCCAGCGTTTTCGTCATCTGCTCCTCGTGTGCGGCGGTCGGCGCGATCGTGTACTCCTCCAAGGTCGGATCGGTGGATCCGCAAGCGGGCGGGCTCAATACGCTGCTGTTCGCGGTCGGCGCGGCGGTGATCGGCGGCACCTCGCTGTTCGGTGGAAAGGGCCGGGTGGCCGACGCGGTGATCGGCGGCGCGGTGCTGGCGGTGGTGTCCAACGGGCTCGGCCTGCTGCAACAGCCCGCCGCGGTGGTCTCGATCGTCACCGGTTTGGTGCTGCTGCTCGCGGCGACCGTGGACGCGCTGTCACGACGGCGCGCGGCGATTACGCATCGGTGAGGGTCGCGATGGTATTGCTGAGTCCATGACCGTCGCCCGACCGGACGAGGTGCGCCGGTTCAACCGGTCGAGCCTCCTGCGGCTACTGCACACCGGAGGCCCCGCCACCCGCGCGGCGCTCGCCGTCGAGCTCGGGCTCAATCGCTCCACCATCAAGATGCTCGTCGACGGCCTGGCCGAGGCGGGACTGGTGCAGGAGAAGGTGCCCCGCCAGGCGCGCGGCGCGGGCCGCCCGTCGCTGCTGGTGCTGCCGCAGCCGCAGGCCGCGGTGGTGCTGGCGGTGTACGTGCAGGCCGAGCACGCGGGGATCGCGCTGGTCGGGTTCGGCGGGCAGATCCTGGGTCGCAACAGCTGGAATCTGCATGGGCGGCAACGGGATCCGGATGAGGTGATCACCCATGTCGCGGAGTCCGCGGCGATGCTGGCGGGCGATCTGGGATTGCATCCGGTCGCGGCGGGGGTCTCGGTGCCGGGCGTGGTGCGGCGCAACGACGGTCTCGTGCACAATGCGGCCAATCTGAGCTGGGGCGAGGTGGCGCTCGGCGAACGGATGACCGCGGTGCTGAACGTGCCGGTGACCGTCGGCAACGATGCCGAATTCGGCGCGCTCGCGGAACATCTGCGCGGTGCCGGGCGCGGCGGTGGTGACGCGGTGTTCGTCTCCGCGGACGTGGGCGTCGGCGGCGGTCTGATCGCGCAGGGCTCACTGCTGCGCGGCTCTGCCGGATACCTCGGTGAGATCGGGCATATGACGGTGCGGCCCGGCGGCCGAGTCTGTCACTGCGGCAACGAGGGCTGCTGGGAAACCGAGGTGGGGGATGCCGCGCTGTGCCGCGCGCTGGGTCTGCCCGAACACGTGCCGCGCGGTGCGATCGTCGCGGAACTGCGCGCGCTGCAGGAGGATTGCGCCGAGCTCGGCGAGTATCTGGACTGGCTCACGCTCGGACTGGTGAACGTCGTCAATATTCTCGGACCGGAGCTGATCGTGCTCGGCGACCTGTTCACGGCGCTGCCCGATGCCGCCGTGACGCGGGTGCGCGAGCAGGTGCGCCGGCGCAGCATGGTCAGTCGCGCGCTGGGCGGGGTGCGGATCGAGAAGTCGCGCCTGGGGGCCGATCTCAAACTGCTCGGGGCCGCCGAGGCCGCGTTCGAGGGGGTTCTGGGCGTGCTGTGAGGTCCCGGGGACCGCACTGCTGTTCAATTGAGCGCATGGAGCAGCTGCCTGAGGACTGGGAGCGCGGCGTCGTCATCGTCGCGCATCCCGACGACATCGAATACGGCGCGGCCGCCGCTGTCGCGCGCTGGACGCGGCAGGGCAAGGACATTCGCTACGTGCTGGCCTCGAGCGGGGAGGCGGGCATCGAGGGGCTCGCACCCGCGGAGGCCGGGCCGCTGCGCGAGGCCGAGGAACGCGCCGGTGCGACGCTCGTCGGCGTCACCGAGGTCGAGTTCCTGGGCTACCCGGACGGTCGCATCGAGGAGAACCTCGCGCTGCGCCGGGATCTGGCGGCCGCGATCCGGCGGCATCGCCCGGAGATGGTGGTGCTGTTCAACTTCGGCGACGTGTGGGCGCGCGGCTACGCCAACAGCGCCGACCATCGCGCGGTGGGCCGCGCGGGCCTGGACGCGGTGTCCGATGCCGGGAACGAATGGATCCACCCCGAAATCGCGGACATCCCGGCCTGGTCACCGCGCTGGGCGGCGGTCTACGGCGTCGCCGACGGCTCGCACGCGGTGGATGTCACCGACACCGTCGAGGTCGCCGTCGGATCGCTCATCGCCCATCATCGCTACCTCGAAGCGCTGAGTTCGGATCCGGTCGAGGACCAGGCCAGGGCGGTGCTGGAGATGACCACCGGCCCGAAGGAGGGCTTCGCCGCCGATCGCGCGGTCTCCTTCGAGCTGTACTACTTCCGAGGCTGATCCGAGCTCACCTCGGCTGTCGTTGTGCGGCGGGGTGTTTCGCCGCATCGAAATCGGGACCGGGAGATGAGCACGTGCCGACGCCTGCCACGGCCCGTGTGGCGCCGATGCTCGGACCGGTGCGCCGAGTGCGGACGCCCGCCCGAATCGAGCCCGGTCGTTTCGCCACACGGTCGGGGGAGCGCGGGTCCGGGGCGGCGGGTGTGGGAAGGTGGGGGTTGTGCGAGTAGCGGTGGTGGCCGGGCCTGATCCGGGACATGCCTTTCCGGCGATCGCGTTGTGCCTGCGGCTGGCGGCCGCGGGGGATGATCCCGTGCTGTTCACCAGCCCGCGATGGTTCGACGCGGCGCGGGACGCGGGAATCGGGGTGCGGCGGCTCAGAGGACTCGCGCCGCGCGCCGAGGACGACGACGAGGACGCCGGCGCGCGGATCCACCAACGCGCGGCGCATATTTCGACCGAGATCCTGCCCGAGCTGAGCGCGATGCTGCCCGAGCTGGTGGTATCCGATGTGCTCACCGCCGGCGGCGGAATGGCGGCCGAACGACTGGGCGTGCCGTGGGTGGAACTGTCCCCGCATCCGCTGTATCTGCCCTCGAAAGGGTTGCCGCCCATCGGAAGTGGGCTCGCGCCGGGTGAGGGCGTGCGCGGGCGGGCTCGGGACGTGGTGCTGCGCACGCTGACCGGGCGGGACATCCGGCGCGGGGAACTGCAGCGGGAACAGGCTCGCAGCGGCGTCGGCCTGCCCGCGCAGGACCCGGGTCCGGTGGCACGGCTGATCGCCACGCTGCCCGCTCTCGAGGTGCCCCGGCCCGATTGGCCGGACAACGCGCACCTGGTGGGGCCGCTGCTGTGGGAGCCGACCTCGCATGTACTCGACCTGCCACCCGGTGACGATCCGCTGGTCATGGTCGCACCGTCCACCGCCCACACCGGGCTCGCGGGAATGGTCGAGACCGTGCTCGAGGCGCTCGACGGTGAGGGAGTGCGGGTCGCGGTGTCCACGCTGGACACGCCGCCGACGGACCTGCCGCCCTGGGCCACAGCGGGTTTGGGACGTCAGGACGAACTGCTGCGGCACGCGAGGGTCGTGATCGGCGGTGGCGGGCACGGTCTGCTCGCGAAATCGCTGCTCGCAGGTGTGCCCGTGGTGACGGTTCCGGGCGGGGGCGATCAGTGGGAGCTCGCGAATCGCGCTGTGCGGCAGGGGAGTTCGATCCTGGTGCGGCCGCTCACCCCCGAGTCGGTGCGGGCGGCGGTGCGATCGATCCTGGCCGATCCCTCATACACCGAGGCGGCCCGGTCGGCGGCGGCCGGAGTGGCAGTGGTCTCCGATCCGGTCCGGATCTGTCACGAGGCCCGCGCTTCGGCCGACGCCAGGTGATCGGCGGCGGTGGCGTAGGCTCGCCGCCGTGCGATTGACGGAATTCCAGGAGCTGTTGCATACCGAATTCGGTGCGGCGCGCGGTGATGCGCTGCTGATCGACCACGTCCTGCCGTCCATGGGCAAGACAGGAGCCCAGGCCATCGAGGGCGGCGTGGATCCGCGCGATGTGTGGCGGGCGCTGTGTTCGGAGTTCGATGTGCCGCGGGTGCGCTGGTAGGAGTTCGCCGGTGTCGGGCTCGTTGTCCTCGGGCTGGTCACCTTTGCGGCGAGATGGCTCCGAAGGCGCGGCCGGTCCGGAGTCACCCTCGATCCGGTTGCGTATCTGTACTCGATGCCCCGGAGGTCAGTCCGCCTGCTCGGTCTTGCGCGCGTAGTGCCGGGTGGCCTTCGCGCGATTGCCGCAGGTGGTCATGGAATGCCAACGGCGCGTGCCGTTCTTGGACGTATCGAAGAAGTAGAGAACACACGCGGGGTGGGCGCACTGGCGGATGCGGCCGGGTGCGGTCGCGATCAACTCCAGCAGATTGTCGGCGGCGAGCCAGCCGGGGAGCCATTCGGCGGCGGGCACGTCCGGTTCGCCGACCGGTCCGGACTCGGTGAGCGTGCGGCGGATACGGCCCTGATCCAGGACCGCGTTGAGCGCCGCGGTGTCCGGGGGGCGCTGTTCCAGCAGGGCGCGGACCGTGGTCGCGATGGCATCGCGGGCGGTGACGAGGGCGTGCAGCGTGGGCTCGTCCGGCTCGGCGGCCAGATCGTTCTCGCTCAGCCAGGTGCGCAGTCCGGCGACGTCGGTGAGCAGGTCCCGCGGGCCGTCCGCCGACATCCAACGGGTATTGAGCAGGTCCAGGGCGAGTGGTTCGCCGAGGTGCGGTCGGGGATCGGGCGCGACCGGGGGGTGCTGTCGCGAGGTGGTCATCGGCCCGGTCTTCCTTTCTAACCAGTGATATGGATTACGGTGGTTGACGGCAATAATCCGCCGTCGCTAGCGTTCAACCTGTCAAACACGATAGACGGGTTAGATCTTCCGAAGAGCATCGCGCGGCCGGTGACCGGGCGCGCACGCGGCGGAGCCGGCCTCGCCCGTCCAGCCCGGAAAGGAAGCCGGCCATGCGCCCACCACTGCCGCCCTTCGACCTGGAATCGGCCAGGATCAAGGTCCGTGCTGCCGAAAATGCTTGGAACACGAGAGATCCCGAGACGGTCGCGCAGGCGTACACCGAGGACTCGGTGTGGCGCAATCGCGACGAGTTCATCACCGGTCGCGCGGAGATCATCGAATTCCTGACCCGCAAGTGGGCGAGCGAGAACGGCTACGCGCTGCGCAAGGAACTCTGGGGCTTCCGCGAGAACCGCATGGCGGTCCGCTTCCAGTACGAGTGGCACGACGAGAACGGCCAGTGGTACCGCAGCTACGGCAACGAGCTGTGGGAGTTCTCCCCGGAGGGCCTGATGTCCCGGCGCGAGGCCAGCATCAACGACACCCCCATCGCCGAATCCGACCGCCGCATCTTCGGCCCGCGCGGCGAGGACGAGCAGGACGCGCCGCTGCCCATCGAGTGACCACCGATCGAGCGGACAGTCCGACGGGATGGGTGACACTGTCGCCGAACGCGACTGCCCGGCCGGAGAGGCCTCGCGGTATGTTCCGGCCGAACGGTCTTCGGTGATCCGGTGTCAGAACCTCCGCAGAAGCTGCCGTCGCGCCGCGAACGCCGCCGCGGTGCATGGTGAAGGCCGCGATTGCGGGGATGAACCCCGCCGACGTCAGCCCACCGTCGTCGAGTGATGTTGACTCGCTGGAGACGTCGAGCATCCAGAGCTGACGATCGGCCCGATGCCGAGGTCGGCAGGTGAACGCCCGCTGCGGGGCCGATCCGGCAGCGGGCGTTCAGGTTTTCGGAGTGTGTTCCGGCCGAACGTTTTTCAGCGAGCCAGTGCCGGAGCCTCGGGAGAAGCCGCCGCCGTTGTGTGAACTCCACCGCGGAGCAGGGCGAAGGCCGCGATTCCGAAGACGATCCCGACCAGGCTCGCCGTCAGGACCGCTGCGTCGAGCCCATCGACGAAGCGCGCCAAGGGGAGTGGGCGATCCGCACCGCTCGCGGTCCGGAAGACGGTGCCCAGCACCGCGACTCCCAGCGCGAGGCCGAGCTGCCGGGCCGTGTTGACCGCGCCGGACGCGGTTCCGGCCTGCTGCGGGGGAACCGCCGCCATACCGACGGCCACCAGGGCGGGAGCGTTGACTCCCGCACCCGCGCCGATCACCACGAAGCCGGGAATCAGTGCGGTCCAAGATGATCCGGGGCCGATGAGGGTGAGAAGCCCGGCACCGAGGCCGATCAGGATCAGACCAGCGCCGATGGTCCACGCGGGTGCGACATCGTGCAGGAATCGGCCGGTCAGTCCCGCCACCGCGAAAGCGGTCACGGCCATGGGCAGCATGGACAGCCCGGCGTGCAGCGGCGACAGGTGCAGCTGCTGCTGCAGCCACAGGGAGATGAGCGGGGTGGCCGCGAAGGCCGCGAACGTCTGACCGGACGCGCCGAGCAGGGTGCCGCCGAACACGCGATTGCGCAGCAGGCCGAGTGGGAACATTGGTGCGGCGCTGCGTGATTCGATGACGGCGAAGGCGGCCGCGGCGGCAGCGCCCAGTGCGATGGTGCCGAGCGCGAGGCCGTCGCCCCAGCCGTGCTCACCGGCCCGGATGATGCCGAAGGTGAGGCCGATGGCCGCCGCGGTGAAGCTCAGCATGCCCGGCAGGTCCACGCTCCGGCCCGGATGGCGTTGCGCGGTAGGGAATGCCGTGACCGACAGGGCGATGGTCACGGCCGCGACGGGCAGATTGACGAAGAAGATCCACCGCCACGACAGCAGATCGGTCAGCACACCGCCGAGCACGACGCCGAGCCCGGCCGCCGCGCCGCCCACCGCACCCCACGCGCCGAACGCGATGCCGCGGTCACGGCCGGTATAGGTGGCGTGCAGCAGCGAGAGCGTGGTGGCGAACATGGCCGCCCCGCCGATGCCCTGCAGCACCCGTGAGATCACGAGGAACGTCGCGCCACCAGCGATTCCGCACAGCAGCGAGGCGACGGCGAAGACCGTCAGACCGACCAGGTAGACCGGTTTGGCGCCCAGCCGGTCGGCGAGCGAACCCAGCGCCAGCAGCAGCGCGGCCAGGGCCAGGGCATAGCCGTCGATGATCCACTGCAGGCCGGACAGGCCCGTGCCCAGGTCGGCAGCCATATCGGGCAAGGCGACATTCACGATGGTGACGTCGATGAGCAGCATCAGCGTGCCTAGGCACGCGGCGAACAGGGGGAGCCATTTGCGCATGGGAGCCTCCGAAAGAGCGAACGATAACGCCGTCAAGCCTGCGTTCCGGACGGTTTTCCACACACCTGGATCGCCATCGGCGTTAGATTCCTCCTGTGCTCTCCGAAACCACGCATGATTCCGCTGTATTCGATGTTCTCGATCAGAAAATCGTGCACGCACTGGTCACCGATGCGCGCATCCCGTTCGCGAAACTCGCGGGCATCCTGGAGGTGTCCGAGCAGACGGTCGCCCGGCGCTATCGGTCGATGCGCGAACGCGGGATCGTGCACGTCTCGGGGCAGCTGAACATCGCGCCGCTCGGGCACGCGCGGTGGATCCTGCGCCTTCGCTCGACTCCCAAGGCGGCGCAGCAGCTCGGCGAGGCGCTCGCCCGGATGCCGGATCTGAGCTGGGTCTCGCTGCTGTCCACCGGTTCGGAGGTGATGTGCGTGAGCCGGGCGCGGACGGTGGAACGGCGAGACGCCTTGCTGCTCAAGCTGATTCCGCAGGCGCCGCAGGTGACCGGCATGAATGCGTACGAGGTCATGCACGCGTTCGCGCAGGACGAGGAATGGCCGCGGTACGGCCGGCTCTTCACCGCCGCGCAGTTGGCGGCGCTGGGGCCTCGGCGTCCGGTGCGGGATGTCGCGGAGTCGGCGACGCCGTTCGCGCTGACTCCCGAGGACGAGGCCATGCTGGCCGTGCTCGGGCGGGACGGGCGGGCTCCCTTCGCCCGATTGGCTGCCGTCACCGGATGGAGCGCGCCGCGTGCCGCCCGGCGGATGGGGGAGCTGGTGGAGTCCGGAGTGCTGTACTTCGATCTCGACTTCGCTTTGGAGCGAATGGGTTTCGGGGTGCGCGCGGCGCTGTGGATGCGGGTGCGCCCGGCGGATCTGGCGGCAGCCGGGGCGGCGCTGGCCACTCATCCGGAGGTCACCTATGTCGCGGCCACGACCGGGGCGACGAATCTGACCGTTGCGCTGGTCTGTCGCGATACCGCGCATCTGTACCGGTATGTCACCGAGCGGCTCGGCGGAGTCGAGGGGATCACCGACCTCGAGGTGACACCCTCGCTGCGGCTGTTCAAACAGGCGCAGTCGCGAATGGACGCGCAGCGGATCGCGCTGCTGTCGTGAGCGGGGTGGGCGGGATCGACGAGCGTGCGGTGTGTGCGGGACCGGTTCCGCGTGTCGGTGAGCGCGTCGCTTGCGTCGAACACCTGTTCGTCTAAGCTGTCGTCGGAACTTGTCGGTGCCGCCCTCTAACGTGGGCGCCAACGCAGAACGAGACACATTCGTCGAGAAGGGGACCACCGAGATGGCACCACAGGCATTCGACCGCGACAAGGCGCTCGAGCTGGCATTGGCCCAGGTCGAGAAGAGCTTCGGCAAGGGCGCGGTCATGCGTCTGGGTGAGGAGCAGCGCCAGCCCATCTCGGTCATCCCGACCGGCTCCATCGCGCTGGACATCGCGCTCGGCATCGGCGGCCTGCCGCGTGGCCGCATCGTCGAGATCTACGGTCCGGAATCCTCGGGTAAGACCACCGTCGCCCTGCACGCGGTCGCCAACGCGCAGGCCGCCGGCGGCGTCGCCGCCTTCATCGACGCCGAGCACGCGCTCGACCCGGAGTACGCCCGCAAGCTCGGTGTCGACACCGACGCGCTGCTGGTCTCGCAGCCGGACACCGGTGAGCAGGCCCTGGAAATCGCCGACATGCTGGTGCGTTCCGGCGCCATCGACATCGTCGTCATCGACTCCGTCGCCGCGCTGGTGCCGCGCGCCGAGATCGAGGGCGAGATGGGTGACAGCCACGTCGGTCTGCAGGCCCGCCTGATGAGCCAGGCCCTGCGCAAGATGACGAGCGCGATCAACAACTCCGGCACCACCGCCATCTTCATCAACCAGCTGCGCGAGAAGATCGGCGTGATGTTCGGCTCTCCCGAAACCACCACCGGTGGTAAGGCGCTGAAGTTCTACGCCTCGGTGCGCCTGGACGTGCGTCGTATCGAGACCCTCAAGGACGGCACCGACGCGGTCGGTAACCGCACGCGTGTGAAGGTCGTCAAGAACAAGGTCGCTCCGCCGTTCAAGCAGGCCGAGTTCGACATCCTCTACGGCGTCGGCATCTCCAAGGAGGGCTCGATCATCGATCAGGGTGTGGATCAGGGCTTCATTCGCAAGTCCGGCTCCTGGTACACCTACGACGGTGACCAGCTCGGCCAGGGCAAGGAGAACGCCCGCAAGTTCCTGCTCGAGAACACCGACGTGCGCGACGAGATCGAGAAGAAGATCAAGGAGAAGCTGGGCCTGGGCGCGGACGTCACCGCCGCCGCCGAAGCCGAGGCTCCCGCCGACTTCTGATCGATGACAGAACGGGCACCGCAACCCGCGCATGACCAAGGGCCCCGGCAGAATTCGCCGGGGCCTTCGGGCTCGCGCCTCGAAGCGGTCGAACGCCTCCGCCGCGAACTCGAGGTCCAAGCCGCCCGCTCCGCCAAGCGCGCGAACAAGCGGCGCGGTCCCGCCGAGCGCTCCGCGGGCCGCGAGTCCTCCGGTCGCGAACTCTTCGGCGGTGACACTTCCCGCCACGACATGTACGGCGGCGACACCTCCGCCCACGACATGTACCGGGGGACCCCGGCCGCGCACGACATGTACGGCGCGGACGCCTCCGACCACGACATGTTCGGTACCGGCTCCGGATCGGACCCCTATCACCGGGATTCGTTCGAGGACGGCACGTCGCACGGCGCCGACTCGTCTCGCGACAACGGCTGGTCCGACGACGAGGACCGAACCGGCGACGGCTCCCGTAGCAGCGGTTCACGCGGCCGATCGGCGACTGTCGATCGTGGCGCGGCCCCGCTCGATCACGCGGACGACTCGGCCGATGAAGACTCCGAAGGCGAACCGCCCGCCACCACCGATGCGGCTGCTCCCGAAGAGAATTCGCCCTACGTCTCCCACCACCGCGCCGGTTTTGGCCGAACCCCTGCCGACCGCTCCGACTCGGGTAAGTCGTCCGGATCGTCGTTCGGAAACTCCGGCTCCCGCCGCCGAGGCCGGTACGGCCGCGGCCGCTCGGATCGTTCCGGCAGCTCCGAGGATTCGGCCTACGCCGCATACGGAGACGACGAGTCCCGCCCCCGGCGTTCCGGCCGTGGCCGCGCGGGAAACTCCGGATCCGGCGACGCCGCAGCGGGTTCCGGCCTGCCCGGCGGCGGCACCGAGGCCCAGGCCAAAGAGGTCTGCCTCCGCCTGCTCGCCGACCGCGCCCGCAGTCGTTCCGAATTGGAAGACCGCCTCGCCGCCAAGGGCTACAGCCCCGAAGTGGCGGCCCGCGCCCTGGACCGCCTCGCCGAAGTCGGTCTCATCGACGACTCCGCCTTCGCTCACCAGTGGGTCCAGTCCCGCCACACCTTCTCCGGCAAAGGCAAACGCGCTCTCGCCCAGGAACTGCACCGCAAGGGCGTAGCCAAGGAAGACGCCGACGAGGCCCTCTCCACCATCACCTCCGAGGACGAACAGGACCGCGCCGCCGATCTGGTGCGCCGCAAACTCCGCACCCTCCCCGCCGATCTCGACCGCGAGAAGATCATCCGCCGCCTGGTGGGCATGCTCGCGCGCCGAGGCTACAACTCCTCCACCGCCTACGCCGTGGTCAAATCCGAACTCGCCGATCTCGACTCCGGCGACATGGATTTCGGCGACGTCTAGGCGAGGCCCTGAAAGGCGCGGTGCGGCTACACCCACCCGACCGGAGACCTCGACCGGGCATGCCTGACGGGGCTGTCGGTTGCCTGAACCCGTGACCGGTCGCGTGCAGCGGGTGGATCTCCCCTGCGCAGGGGGCTCGATGAGCCGGTGTTGCGGCTTCATGGTCCACGATGGCGGGTGGAGGCGCTCGGGCCGAGCGTGATTCGGCACCCCCGCCCCTCCGGACCTGCTAGCCGCCTGTCGAGTTCTTCTGTGTAGCAGTGGTTTCCGTGGGATCCGGGGCGTGGCCGGTGGCGGCGAAGGCGCGCTTCATCAGGGGGCGAAGCAGTGGTGACTGCACGGTGCGCATGACCCAGGCGTTGAACCTGATGCCCAGGGCGGTGCGGGGTGCCATGGCGGCGACGCGACCCGGGGGCAGCTGCTGGGCCTGGGTCGCCCGGGGGCGCATGGTGGTCTCGAAGGCTGCCAGGGCGGTGGGAACGGTGCCGGGGTCGGTTCCGGCGTCGGCGGTGCGCAGGGCCGCGGCCAGTTCGGCGGCGCCGCGCAGGGCCAGCGCGGTGCCGAGTCCGCTGAGGGGGCTGGCGCACCAGGCGCTGTCGCCCAGGAGAACCACTCGGCCGTTGTGCCAGCACGGCACGTGGACCTGATCGAAGGTGTCCAGGGCGAAGTCGGGGGCGTGCCGTGCCGCCGCCAGGAATTCCGCCGCGCGCCAGCCGACGTCGGCGAAAGTGCGGTCCAGCAGCGCGAATTGGGCCTCGCGGTCGTGCCGCGGGGGCAGCTCGTCGGCGGCGAAGGTCAGGCCGACCTCCTGGTGACCGGGGTGGCCGGGCCGGGCTTCGAGGCCGCGGCGGCCGGGGACGTTGTACAGCAGGAACCAGCCGTCGACCTTCGGGGTGTCGGGCTGTTCGGCGAGGGTGAACCAGGCGTGTGCCAGGCCGAGGGGGCGACGGTAGTTCTCTTCGGGCCCGAACCGCAGGGCACGGACTCGCGAGTGCGCGCCGTCGGCTCCGACCACCAGGTCGAATTCTTCGGAGGCGCCGCTGCGGAAGCGGGCCAGGACCCGGTCTCCGGCATCGTCGAGGGCCTCCACCGTTTCGCCGAAGCGGTGCCGCACGCCGGAGCCGGCGGCCTCGTGCAGGATGCGGGCCAGGTCGGTGCGCAGCAGTTCCTCGTCCGATACCAGGCCCTGTCCGTCGAAGGCCTCCACCGGCATCTCCGCGAGCCTGCGCCCGCCGTCGGTGATCCACGCGGCCCCGCGCTGCGGGACCAGGCATTCCCGAGCCTGGTCGAGAAGTCCGGCGTGCCGCAGCACCTCCCGGCAGTCGCCGCGCAGGTCGACCGTCTGACCGCCGGCCCGCGGGGCCGGTGCGATCTCGGCGACCGTCACCTCCCAGCCGTCCCGTTCCAGGAACAGGGCGAGCGTGTCTCCGGCGATCCCGCCTCCGACGATGAGTGCTCGTGCCATGACTTTCCCCTTACCTTCCAGCCCCGATTCGACTGATGCGAATCTTTCGCATTAACGATAAGTCGACCTCGGCGATAAACGCAAGAGATTCGCGTTAATATGGCGTCATGGCACAAGCAACAGGCACGGCGCGTCCCGGCGGCCGCACGGCCCGCACGCGGGCGGCCGTCCACGAGGCCACCCGTGAACTTCTGGACCGATCCCCGGACGGCACCATCGATATCGCCGCGGTAGCCACCCGTTCCGGCGTGCACCTGGCCACCATCTACCGCCGCTGGCGCACCGTCGAAGGCCTGATCATCGACACGATCATGGAGGAGCTGGCCACCCGCTCGCCCGTGCCCGCCACCGGCGACCTCTACGCCGACATGCTCACCTGGACCACCAACCTGCTCACCGACCTGCGCCGCCCCACCCAGATGGCCTTCTTCCGAGCCATGGCCAAGGCGGGCGGCAACGGCGACAAGGGCCTGATCGACATGGCCGAATTCGCGGCCCCGCGCATGAACCAGTTCCGCGCCACCCTCGAGGCCAGCGGCACCACCGTCCTGGACGGCCGCGACATCATCGAACTGATCCTGTCCCCGGCCTACATCCGAGCTCTGGTGTCGCTACCGATGGACCCGGAAAAGGATGCCCCCCGCTTGGCCGGCAACCTCATCGCCGTCCGCGATCATCGTCTCGGCTGACGGGTGCGCGGATCGAGAGCGGTGCGGGATCTCCTGCACGCCAAGGCATTACCGATGCAGAAGTAGATACAGGCGCCGAGGGTGAGATGGTCGTCGAACTCCGGTCCAGCCGGAGGGCATCCGGATCGCTCGCCCGGGGGTGGGGATATCGTGCTGTCCTGTGCCGAATTCGGTCGCGTACCGGGAGCGAGATCGGTACGGGGACAGCGGTTTCGGGCGATCAGTGGGCGATGCCGCCGGGGCGGCGGGTGCCGTGGCGGCGGCGCGGGCCGCGGTTCTCGGCTCGGGAGATCGAGCGGG
>NZ_BDBU01000080.1 GCF_001613145.1 Nocardia jejuensis NBRC 103114 | reverse complement strand
CGCATCGTGGACGAGGAGGGCGCCGACCTGGGCGACCGCGACGCCAACGGTCTGCTCGTCATGGACCAGCCCTGGCCCGCCATGCTGCGCGGCATCTGGGGTGACCCCGACCGCTTCCGCGCCACCTACTGGGACCGATTCGCTTCGCACGGCTGGTATTTCGCCGGTGACGGCGCGAAACTCGATGCGGACGGCGATCTCTGGATCCTGGGCCGCGTGGACGACGTCATGAACGTCTCGGGCCACCGAATCTCCACCGCCGAAGTCGAATCCGCGCTCGTGGGTCACTCCGGGGTCGCCGAGGCCGCCGTCGTCGGGGCGAGTGACGAGACCACCGGTCAGGGCATCGTCGCCTTCGTCATCCTCACCGCCGACGCCTCCGACACCGGCGAGACGCTGGTGGGCGATCTGAAGGCCGAGGTCTCCCGCGCGATCAGCCCGATCGCCCGCCCGCGGGAGATCCACGTGGTCCCGGAGCTCCCGAAGACCCGTTCGGGCAAGATCATGCGCCGCCTGCTGCGCGATGTGGCCGAGGGCCGCGAGCTGGGCGACACCTCGACCCTGGTGGATCCCACCGTGTTCGAGTCGATCGCGCGCCGCTGAGACGAAGTCGAATCCTTGCGACTGAGACGAAGTCGAACCTGTGCGACCGCGACGAAGTCGAATCCGTGCGACAGAGACGAAGTCGACCATGTACAGCTGAGAACAGGCACCTGACGGCGGTGCCGGGACCTCGTTACCCGGCGCCGCGATGCGGTGGACCCGCCGATGAGGGCGGGTCCACCGTCTCGGGTCAGGCCACCTGTCGATCCGGAAGAACGGTAGTGGTGGTGCGACGCGCAGCGCGTGCGCCCCGCACCACCAGCGGCAGCACCCACGCTGACGCCATTTGATCGGTCGCCAGCGCACCGAGCGAAAGCCGGTTGTGCACGAACCCGACCGAGAGCCCGCTGCCGGGATCTGCCCAGCCGAACGAGCCGCCCATGCCGATATGACCGAAGCCGGCGCGTGCGCCGGGGATCGGCAGCGAGTGATATCCCATGTGCCACATCATCGGGATATAGAACAGCGCGTGATCGAGGCGATAGGTCTCGATGTGGCGCAGAGCCCGGATCGTCTCCGGGGACAGGAACCGGCGGCCGTTGCTCATGCCGCCGGTGGCGAGCGCGCCGTAGAGCGTCGCCAGTCCGGTCGCGGTGCACACCCCGTTGCCCGCCGGAAGTTCGGTATCGAGGATGGGCGGTTCCACACCCTCCAGGAAGTCTTCCAAGCCGGGCAGGAACAGAGCACGAGAGGCCGCGCCGAGCGGACCGGGCAGCCCGTACGCGCGCCCCAGCATCATCGACACGGACGCGGTTCCGACGAATCCCAGCCGTCCGCCCTGCATGAGCGCGGGCGTGGTGGGCGCACCGACCGGCGGACGGCCCAGGTGAATACCGTCGATGCCGAGCGGATCGGCGACCTCCGTGCGGAACAGCTCCGCCATTCCGCGCCCGGTGACCGCGCGCGCCAGACCGGCGAGCAACCAGCCGAACGTCAGCGCGTGATAGGTCGGAATCCCCAGCAGGTGATCGGGTTTCGAGGCGGCGAGCCGCTGTTCCATGAGCCGGTGATCGAGAATGTCGTCCAACCCCGCGGCAATGGACGGCAGCCCCGACAGCCCGGCACGATGGGACAGCATCTGCCGCACCGTGATTCGTTCCTTGCCGTTGGCCGCGAACTCCGGCCAGTAGTAGGCGACCGGGGCGTCGTAGTCGATGAGCCCGCGATCGGCGAGCCGATGAACGACCGTCGCCGCAATGCCTTTGGTGGCGGAGAAGACCACCGCGCCCGTGTCGTCGGTCCAGGCGGTGCCGGGACCGGCCTCGCCGATCCACATCCGCACCAGCGGTTCTCCGTGCTGGTGCACGGTGATCGCACCCCCGGCTCCGGGACGACCGCCGATCATCCGCGCGAAGGTACGAACCAGCGGACCGAATTCGGCGGCGGCGAAACCACCCACGGCGGTGGGCAGACCCGGGAGCCCCGAGGAAGCGACATTGCTCACCCACTCACGGTACGAGTCGGGTGTCATCTCGGGCAATGCCGCCGCCGGGAGCGTTACTTCCGTTGGCCCAGAGGTTATTTCGAGTATCCCAGTGGTGAGGAAACCGTGACCGTGACCGGGTTTGACGGCGCCGCCGCGCGGATACGCGAGCGCGCGAGCCCCGGCGCCGTTCCACCGCCGGTCCGCACCCGCTGCGTACGCTGGCGAGCATGCGCACGCTGCGGTCGCTCTCGCTCACCCTGGTCGTCGCCGGTGTCCTCGCGGCCTCGGCCTGCTCGTCCTCGGGCTCATCCTCGGACTCGGACAAGCCGACGGTGAGCGGGGATTGGCACGGCAACATCGAGATACCGCAACATCCGATCGCGGTCGGCGTCACCTTCACCGATGACGGGAAGGCGACCATCGACATCCCCGCGCAGGGCTTGACCGACACACCGCTGACCGAGGTGAAGACCGATCCGGCGGCCGTGTCCTGGAAACTTCCCGATATCCCCGGCGACCCGGCCTTCGCGGGCAGGTACGACAAGACCCTCGACACCATCACCGGCGCATTCACCCAGTCCGGGCAATCGCTGACGTTGAACCTGACTCGCGGCAAGGTGGAGGGCCCGCCCCGCCCGCAGGAGCCGAAAGCGCCGTTCCCCTACAAGTCCGAGGACATCAACTATCGCAGCGGGGATATCACCATCGCGGGCACGCTGACCGAACCGAATACCGCCGGACCGCATCCCGCCGTACTGATGATCTCCGGCAGCGGCGCGCAGGACCGCAACGAGGAACTGCTGGGCCACAAGCCGTTCCTGCTGATCGCCGATACCCTGACCCGCGCCGGATACGCCGTGCTGCGCACCGACGACCGCGGTGTCGGCGGCACCGGGGGCAAGCTCGAAGAGTCCGACTACAAGACGCTCGCCGACGACGTCGGAGCGGGCATGAGGTACCTGCGCGGCCGTTCGGACATCGACGGCGCACGCATCGGTCTGATGGGGCACAGCGAGGGCGGCTACCTCGCGCCGCTGTACGCCTCACGCCCGGACAGCGGCGTCGCGTTCGCGATCCTGATGGCCGGACCGGCCGTGACGGGCGCGGACGTGCTGCTGGAGCAGAACCGCCTGATCCTGGCCGGGCAGGGCTCGACTCCCGAGCAGATCGCGACGCAGATCGACTACCTGAACGCCACGATCGCCCTCTACCGTGCCGGTGATCTCGACGCGGTGAAGAAGTACGCGCGGGAGTACAACGCGAAGCAGCCCGAGGCCGAACGCATTCCGGACGCGGCCATCGACCAATCGGTGACCCCGTACATGGCGGCCCTGGTCGATTACGATCCGGCCCCGGCACTCTCGGCGCTGCGCATCCCGGTGCTGGCCTTCTACGGCAGCAAGGATCTGCAGGTGCCCTCGGCCCAGAGCGCGGGCCCGGCGCAGACGCTGCTTGCCCAGGATCCCGATGCCACGGTGCACGTGTTCGACGGCCTCAATCACCTGATGCAGCCCGCCGACAAGGGCACGCCCGACGAATACACCAAGATCGAGACCACCATCGACCCGCAGGTGCTCACCTACGTGACCGCCTGGCTCACCCAGCGGTTCCCGGCCGGGTCCTGAGCGACGACCCGCGCGCGTTGCTGGCGCGCGCGGGGATTCGAGACGACAGTGGTGGCGTGGGAATCTACGAAGACCGGGTGCTCCCCCGAATCATCGACCTCTCGTGCGGATCGCGCATGCTCGATCCGGTCCGGGTGCGCACCTGCGCGGGACTGTCCGGTCGGGTGGTCGAGATCGGGTTCGGATCGGGCCGGAACGTGCCGTTCTATCCCGCCGAGGTGACGTCGGTCAGCGCGGTCGAGCCCGCCGACAACGGCTGGCGCATGGCGGCGCGGCGCGTCGCGGCGTCCCCGATTCCGGTGGAACGCGCCGGCCTGGACGGGCAGTCGCTGCCGTTCGAGGACGACAGTTTCGATTCGGCATTGTCGACCTGGACGCTGTGCACCATTCCCGATGTCATGGCGGCGCTGGCGGAGGTGCGCCGAGTATTGGTGCCCGGCGGCGTCTTTCATTTCGTCGAGCACGGGCTCGCACCCGACGCCTCGGTGCGGAAATGGCAGCACCGGTGCAATCCGTTGCAGCGCACGCTCTTCGGCGGCTGCAATCTGAATCGCGATATCGGCGCACTGATCGACGAGGCCGGATTCGAGATGCGCACGCTGGATCGCTTCTACGAGAAGCCGACCCCGAAAACACTCGGCGCGCTATCGCTCGGCGTCGCTGTCTCGCACTGAACACCTCTGTCCCACAGCGGTTCGCAGGGCACAGACGCGACCCCTCGCGCCCGCCGTGACGTGGTGCGCCACGGCGGGCGCGAGCTGATGCGTTACCGCTCGGGCCAGCCACCGTACGGGACGGTGATCAGCTCCATGTAGTGCCCGGCCGGATCGAGGAAGTAGATCCCCCGGCCGCCGTCGTTGTGGTTGATCTCGCCTTCGTGTGCCATGCGCGGATCGGCCCAGAACGTGAGTTCCCGAGCGGTGATCAGCGCGAAGGCGGAGTCGAACTCTTCCTCGGAGACCAGCAGCGCGTAATGCTGCGGCTGAATTCCGCCGGGAATACCCGGGGGGACGTTGGCGAAATCGAAGGTGACGCCGTTACCGACCGTGAGCGGTATGAACGGGCCCCACTCATCACCCAATTTCAGTCCGAGTAGTTCCGCCCAGAATTCGGCGGATTCCCGGTTGTTCTTGCAGCCGACGATGGTGTGATTGAACTGAATGGTTATGGGAGTTCTCCTGTGTTGGTGGCGATCCCGACCCTGGACCGGTGCAAGTCGGCCGACAGGAGCATCGCCACGCCTTCGAAGCTATCCAATGTCCGCGCGATTCGCCAACCTTGATGTGTCAGCTGTCACATCAGTGTTGCGGCCCGGCCGAATACTCCTGCTCGGGCCGCCCGGTGCTGCCGTAGCGCAATTGCATGCGCAGGCTGCCCGCCCCGACCAGCGCCGCGAGATACCGCTGTGCCGTGGCCCGGGAGATGCCGATCGCCGTGGACACCTGTGCCGCCGACATGGGCCCGGCCGCGGCCCGAACCGCCTGCAGCACCAACTCTTTCGTCGGCGACGCCGCGGACGGAACCGATGCCGCGCCGGCCCCGCCGCTCGCCGCGTCCGGCCGCAGGGCCGCCAGTGCCGCGTCCACCTCCCCGGCGGACACCTCCTCGGCCGCGAGCATCCGGCGATACCGGGCGTACCCCGCCAGCCGCGCGCCCAGCACCGCGTGATCGAACGGCTTCACCAGGTAACCCAGCGCCCCCGCCGACATCGCCGCGCGCACCGTCTCGGATTCGATTGCGGCGGTGAGCATCATGGCGTCGAAGCGGATCTCGCGCACCAACTCGATTCCCGAGCCGTCGGGTAGATACACATCCACCAGGGCCAGATCGAATGCCGCGGCGGCGATCGCCTCGCGCGCGGACGCCAGCGTGTTGACCGTGGCCCCGGTCTCGAATCCGGGCAGCGCCGCCACGATCCCCGCGTGCAGATTCGCGACCCGGAAGTCGTCGTCGACCACGAGCACCCTCAGATCTCCCGATCCCATGGCACCTCTCCCTCCGTCAGCACTCCCGGCAACCGTGCGATGAATTCTGCGCCACCGAGCGACCTTTCGGCAGGCTCCGCGCCCGGCGGCGCCCCGGCCGCGAGTGCCGCGCCCCCGGGATACGCCAGCCACAGGTCACCGCCCCGCGCACGCGCCACCTGCCGCGACAACGCGAGCCCCACTCCGCGACCGCCGGGCACCCCGTCACCGTCCCGCGTCGAAAACCCCTCGGTGAAAATGACATCCACCAGCTCGACCGGCACCCCCGCACCACTGTCCAGCACCACGACGTGCAGGGTGCCGCCCTCCCGCACCAGCTCGACCTCCACCACAGCCCTGGCGTCCCCGGACCTCCCGCGCGCAGGAGTCTCGACGGGTACGGAGCGCTCCGAACGGTTCACTGTCGGACGCTCGCCGCCCGCGTTCGCCGCACTCCGCCCAGGCTGCACAACAGCCACCGACCCCGAGTTGTCGGCGGCGGCCCCCGAAGCACCCGCGTCGTCGCCGAGTCCTTCCGCAGCGGTGGCGGTGCCGATGTCGGCGCCACCGGCCGGGGCCACGGGATCGGCGCCGAGCGGAAGGCCGACCTTGGCCGCCTCGATGGCATTGTCGAGCAGATTGCCCAGCACCGTCGTGACCTCCACGGGGGCAACGACATTCGCGTCCACCCAGGTATTCGGGCCCAGCCGCAGCTCGACGCCGCTCTCGCGGGCATGCGCGGCCTTGGCCGACAGGAACGCGGTCAGATACGGGTCCCGGACCATGTCGAGGCCGGGCAGCGCCGTGCCGAGCGGACCGGATTCGAGGAGTTCGGACACGTACCGCGCGGCCTCGTCCGAGCGGCCGGTGTGCAGCAACCCGTTCAGCAGATGCAGCCGATTGGCGAATTCGTGGCGCTGGGCGCGCAGCACGGTGCTCATCGACCGGACCGCATCCAGTTGGCGGGTGAGGGATTCCACGTCGGTGCGGTCTCGCACGGTGAGCACCGCGCCCAATGAGCGGCCGTCGCGGCGCACGGTCCGCGCGGTGAGAACCACCAGACGCTCGCCCACCGCGGCCTGCACCGCCTGCCCGTCGCACGCTTCGAATGCCTCCAACACCCTTGGCGTGAGCCCGATCTCGCTCATCGGACGCCCCGCCGCCGGATCGATCCCGAGCAGCCGCCGCGCCTCGTCGTTCACCACGGTGATGCGGCCGCGCGCGTCGGCCGCGACCACGCCCTCCCCGATGCCGTGCAACACCGCATCCTGCTCCCGGACCAGCTCCGCCAGTTCGGACGGCTCCAACCCCAATGTCAGCTCGTGCCAGCGACGTGCCAGCACTACCGATCCGGCGATGCCCGCCAGCAGCGCCACACCGATCAGCAGGCCCGCGCGGCGCAGGTCCCGCAGCAATTGCGCGTGCACCGCCTCGGTGGAGATCCCGACGCTCACCTCGCCGACGACCCGGCCCGGCCGCGCATCGCCGTCCGGCGCGATATCAGGTTCCAGCACAGGCACTTTGGCGCGCACCGACTCGCCCAGCGTGCCGTGTTCGCGAATCACCACCTCGGAACCGGCCAGCGCGCGCGAAGGATCGGTGCTGACCATATCGCCGAGGCGACCCCGATCCGGATGCGCGAGCCGGATGCCCGCGTCGTCGGTGATCACGATGAACAGCGCGCCGGTGTGCAGGCGAGCGTTGTCCGCCAGCTCCTCCAGTCGCCCGTCTGCGAGTTCCTGACGCAGTTCCGGTCCGCGCCGCAGCGGGGTGTCGGCATACCGAGCCACCTCCGCGCGCACGGTTGGGTCCGAGGCCACCGTGCGGGCGATCGCCAGCGCCCGCTGCCCGTACTCGTCGGACAGACGCTGACCGCTCACATACGCGAACACGCCGAAGGCCAAGCCCACCGTCAATCCCACCACGGCTACCTGGAGCAGCACGATCTGTGTACGCAGCCGGACGGATCGCGGACCGAGCAGGTTCACGCGGCCAGTGTAGACAACCATCCGCAAACCCCTGAGCACAACGCGCAAAACGTCCTAATTGCCCAGTTTTCGACTACCGCACACACCTACGGCACAACCCGGGACAGAACACCTCCGAAACGGGTCGAGCCGGGATCGACGACCTACTCGGTGACGACCGCGTCGGCGACCACAGGATGACCGCGCCGCGACCGGCGCAGCGCATCCACCGTGAACACGGCCAGCGCCACCCAGATCAGCGCGAAACCGGCCCAGCGCGAGGCGGGCATCGGCTCGTGGCCGACCACCACACCCCAGGTCAACTGCAGCGCGGGCGTGAGATACTGCAGAATTCCCATGGTGGACAGTGGAACTCGCGGAGCGGCCAGTGCGAACAGCAGCAGCGGCACCAGCGTCACCGGCCCGGTCACCATCAGCAGCGCCGTGTGTGAGCCGCTCGATCCGAACGTCGCGTGCCCGGTGACCCCGAAAACGATCACCGCGATGAGCGCGAACGGCGCGGCCGCGATCCCCTCCGCGGCCAGCCCCGGGAGCGCGTCGAGCCGGATCACCTTCTTCACCAGCCCGTAGGTGGCGAACGAACACGCCAGGATCAGCGCGATCCACGGCGGCCGCCCGTAGTCCACGGTCAGCACCACCACCGCGCTCGCACCCAGCCCCAGCGCCACCCACTGCAACCGCCGCAGTCGCTCCCGGAAGATCAACACACCGAACGCCACGGTGACCAGCGGATTGATGAAGTACCCGAGCGCGCACTCCACCACCTGCTCGGAGATCACCCCGTAGACGTACGTTCCCCAGTTCAGGCTCAGCGCCAGCGAGGCCACCGCCGCCAGCCGCCAGGTCCGCGCGTCGATCCTGCGCAACTCCCTGAGCCGCCCGGCGACCACCAGCAGAATCAGCGCCACCAGCAGCGTCCAGAGAATCCGCTGAGCCAGCACCTCCCCCGCGCTCGCGAACGACAGCAGTCCGAAGAACGCCGGAAACAACCCCCACAGCAGATAGGCGCCGACCCCGAACCCGATCCCCGCGTCCCGCCCGGCCGCGGGCTTCCCCCGCCCGCCCCGCACTCCGACGCCGCTCTCCCCCGCGATATCTCCCGCTGCCGAGTGCTCGCTCACCCAACTACGTTAGCCTGCGCAACAATCCCGGGACAGCGGATATCGGACGCGTGCCTCAGGTCAGCGGAGTGGGTCCTCCTGCGAGCCGAGCCCGCCCACCTTCTGCACGACCGTGTCCGCAGGCGTCAACTCCCGCCCATCCGCACCGCGAATCTCCAGCGGCCGCAACTCTTTCCCGTCGCGCCGATCCACCAACCGCGAATGCGCCTCGCCCGGAGCGAAGAAGTTCTCCTCCCCCCACTGCCGCAGCGCCACGACGACCGGAAACAACCGCTCCCCCTTGGCCGTCAGCACGTACTCCCGATACGCGCTCGCCTCCGAGACGGGCACCGACTCCATGATTCCGGCCTCCACCAACGCACTCAGTCGCGCACTGAGAATGTTCTTCGCCACCCCCAGACTCCGTTGGAACTCACCGAACCGCCGACTCCCGTCGAACGCGTCCCGAACGATCAGCAGCGACCACCAGTCCCCGATCGCATCCACCGACCGGGCCACCGGGCACTCGCTTCCGTCCAGCCGAGTCCGCTTCACCACCGCCGCTACCTCCTGACCGTCAACTCCTGGTTGCAACATGCTACCAACTCGAGCTAGCGTCCGACGCAGACCTAGTAGCAACTTGAAACCAGGAGCCGCCGAGTGCACACGCCTTCGGAAGCCGAACCGGCAGCACATCGGGAGTGCGGAGCGGGGACGTCCGCGACCGCGCCGTCTCGGCGGGTGGTCGCGCTGCTTGCCGTGGCGAGTGGGACCTGCGTGGCCAATGTGTACTTCGCGCAACCGCTCGTGGTGCAGATCGGTGGCGAACTCGGGTTGTCCGCGGCGGCATTCGGGCTCGTGGTGACGCTGACCCAGATCGGGTACGGGGTGGGGTTGTTTCTGCTGGTGCCGCTCGGGGACCTGATCGATCGGCGGCGGCTGGTGGTCGGCCAGATGGCGCTGCTGGCAGTGGCGTTGATGGTGGTCGGCAGCGCACCGAACGCGGCGGTGCTGTTGGCGGGGACGGCCGGTGTGGGACTGCTGGCGGTGGTCACCCAGACCCTGGTTGCCTTCGGCGCCGCACTCGCGCCCGAGGCTCGTCGCGGCCGGGTGGTGGGTGCGGTCACCAGCGGAATAGTGATCGGAATCCTGCTGGCCCGCACCGTGTCCGGCGCGGTCGCGGATCTGGCCGGATGGCGGGCGGTGTACCTGCTGTCAGCGGTAACAGCCTGCGCGCTGGCACTCGCGGTGCACCGGTCACTGCCCGCCGCACGATCACAGCCGGGCGAGCCGTCACGCGCTGCCGAACCGTCACACCCCATCCGACGACGGCAGGCAGCCGACCACGTGCGTCGATACCGCACGCTGGTGCTCTCCACGGTCACCCTCTTCGCGACCGAACCCGTACTGCGGCTGCGCGGCAGCTTCGCGCTGTTGATCTTCGCGGCCTTCAGCACCCTGTGGAGTTGCGTCGCGCTCCCGTTGAGCGCACCGCCGTATTCCCTGTCCACCACGGCAATCGGCGCATTCGGCCTGGCGGGAGCCGCCGGGGCGGTGGCCGCGACGTGGGCGGGGCGGTGGAACGACCGCGGACACTCGACCCGCACCACCGGGCTCGGTCTCGCGCTCCTGACCGTGTCCTGGGTGCCGCTGGCCCTGACCGGGCACTCGCTCTGGGCCCTGGCCGCCGGAGTGGTGCTGCTCGATTTCGCGGTGCAGGCGGTCCACGTCACCAACCAGAGCGTGAGCTACGCGATCCGCCCGGACGCCGGAAGCCGGATCATCGGCGGCTACATGATCTTCTACTCGGCCGGCAGCGCCCTCGGCGCGATCACCTCGACCTGGCTCTACGACACGGCCGGGTGGGGCGCCGTGTGCGGCCTCGGCGCGGGGATCAGCGCGGCCGCGTTCGCCCTCTGGACCCGGAGCCGGTGGCGCTGAGACGCGCCAGCACCGCTCACCAGCGTGGACCGGCTTCGGGCCGGTGACGCTCTAGGCTGTCGAACATGTCGATCACCGCAGAGAACGCGATACCGGCAAGCCCGCCGGCGACCGGCCTCACCTCCGCCGAAGTGGAGCAGCGCCGCCGCGACGGGCTCACCAATGACGTACCGCAGCGGGCCAGCCGGTCGGTGCGGGACATCGTGAAGGCGAACATCTTCACCCGCATCAACGCCATCCTCGGTGTGCTGTTCATTCTGGTGCTGGCCACCGGGTCGATCATCGATGGCATGTTCGGCCTGCTGATCATCGCGAACAGCGCGATCGGCATCTTCCAGGAGGTGCGCGCCAAGAAGACCCTCGACGAGCTCGCCATCGTGGGCCAGGCGCGTCCGATGGTGCGACGCGAGGGCAAGGCGCAGGAGGTCGCGCCGCAGGAGATCGTGCGGGACGACATCATCGAGCTCGGGCCCGGCGATCAGATCGTGGTCGACGGCGAGGTGCTCGAGGCCGAACTGCTCGAGGTGGACGAGTCGCTGCTCACCGGTGAGGCCGACCCGATCGACAAAACCACTGGCGCGCAGATCATGTCGGGCAGCTTCGTGGTGTCCGGCAGCGGCGCGTACCGGGCCACCAAGGTCGGCAAGGAGGCGTACGCGGCCAAGCTCGCGGACGAGGCCAGCAAGTTCACGCTGGTGAATTCCGAACTGCGCAACGGCATCGACACCATCCTGAAGGTGATCACCTACCTGCTGATCCCGGCGGGCCTGCTCTCGATCTACAACCAGCTGGTCTCCAGTAAGGAATCGTGGCGGCCCGCCGTCAACGGCATGGTCGCGGCCCTGGTGCCGATGGTCCCCGAGGGTCTGGTGCTGATGACCTCGATCGCCTTCGCGGTCGGCGTGGTCCGGCTCGGCCGGCGCCAGTGCCTGGTGCAGGAATTGCCCGCCATCGAGGGCCTCGCCCGCGTGGACGTGGTGTGCGCGGACAAGACCGGCACCCTCACCGAGAACGGCATGCGCCTGTCGGAGATCCAGCCCGTGGAGAAGGCCCACGTCCCGGACGTGTCGGCCAAGGGCGACAACCCCGAGCCCGAATCACTCGGCGGCAGTGAGGAATTGCGCCGGGTGCTCGCTGCCATGGCCGCGGACGATCCGCGCCCGAACGCCAGCGTGCTGGCCATCAAGGAGGCGCTGCCGGATTCCCCCGGCTGGGCGACCTCCGGCATCGCCCCGTTCTCCTCGGCGAAGAAGTGGAGCGGATTCTCCTACGGCGAGCACGGCAACTGGCTGCTCGGCGCGCCCGACGTCCTGCTCGACCCGGACTCCGACGCCGCCGGCACCGCACAGGAGATCGGCGCGAAGGGCCTGCGCGTGCTGCTGCTGGCGAGCAGCGACCGCGCGGTGGACGCGGCGGATGCCCCCGGCACCGTCACCCCCGCCGCCCTCGTGGTGCTCGAACAGCGAATCCGCCCGGACGCCAAGGGCACTCTCGAATATTTCGCCTCGCAGCACGTGGATACCAAGGTCATCTCCGGTGACAATGCCGTCTCCGTCGGCGCGGTCGCCGCCTCGCTCGGACTGGCCGGCGGCGAACATCCGGTCGATGCCCGCACGCTGCCCAGCGATCAGGACGAGCTGGCCGATGTGCTGGCCGAGCAGACCGTCTTCGGCCGGGTGCGCCCGGATCAGAAGCGCGCCATGGTCTCCGCACTCCAATCGCGCGGGCACACCGTCGCCATGACGGGCGACGGCGTGAACGACGTCCTCGCGCTCAAGGACGCCGATATCGGCGTCGCCATGGGTTCGGGCAGCCCCGCCACCCGGTCGGTGGCGCAGATCGTGCTGCTGGACAACAAGTTCGCGACGCTGCCGTACGTGGTCGGCGAGGGCAGGCGCGTGATCGGCAATATCGAGCGGGTCTCGAACCTGTTCCTCACCAAGACCGTGTACTCGGTGGTGCTGGCCTTCCTGATCGGCATCGCGGGCATCGGCTCGCAGATCTTCCACTACAAGGCGATCGGCTATCCGTTCCTGCCCCGGCACGTGACTATCGCGGCCTGGTTCACCATCGGCATCCCCGCCTTCGTGCTGTCGCTGGCGCCGAACAACGAGCGCGCCCGCACCGGATTCGTCCGCCGCGTCATGCAATTGGCGATCCCGTCCGGCGTCGTGATCGGCGTGATGACCTTCATCTCCTACCTGATCGCCTACGACGGCCCCGATGCCGGTGAGACCGCGAAGATCCAGTCGGGCACGACCGCGCTCATCACGCTGCTGATCATCGCGGTCTGGGTGCTGGCCATCGTGGCCCGGCCGTGGGTGTGGTGGAAGGCGGTGCTGATCGCGGGATCCGTTGTCGGCTACCTGATCCTGTTCGCCCTGCCGTTCACCCGGGAGTTCTTCAAGCTCGACCCGTCCAATGTCGCGCTCACCACCTCCGCGATCGTCTGCGGCGTCATCGGCGTGGTCCTGGTCGAGGCGGCATGGTGGCTCAGCGCCCGACTACGCGGCGAGACACCGCATCTGCTGCCCGGCTCGCCAGGCGACTCGGAGGATTCCCCGCTGACTGCCGGAAGGCACTGACCCCCAAGGTATTCCGGCTCGATATGACGGCGGCGCACCATTCGGTGCGCCGCCGTCGTCGTGTCCGACAGAACCCGAACTGGTCACATGGTTTGGCTCGCCGGTGAATTGTCCCGGTCCTGGGCAGGCATCGAATCGACGGGTACCTTTGTGCGCCATGGAGGTCCTGCTGCATCAGATCGACGCGTTCGCGGACGCACCGTTCTCGGGCAACCCGGCGGCGGTGATGCCGCTGATGTCCTGGCTACCCGACGAGCTGCTCCAGCAGGTCGCCGAGGAGAACAATCTCGCCGAAACCGCCTTCTACACTTCGGCACTGCCCGCGGAAGCCGGTTCGGCGCCGGACAACTCCCCCGCCTTCCACCTGCGCTGGTTCACTCCTGCGGCGGAGGTCGACCTGTGCGGGCACGCCACCCTGGCCAGTGCCGCACAGATTCTCGACGATATGCATCCCGGCGCGGACCGCGTGCACTTCTACACCCGCAGCGGCTGGTTGCGGGTGGACCGGGACCGCGACGATCTGATCCTGGACCTGCCGGTGGTCGAATCGGTGGAAGTGCCTGTGCGGGAGCAGATCCCGGCCGCGCTCGCGCACGCGATCGGCGTCCGCCCGCTGCGCGCCTTCGAGGGCACCGACGTGGTGCTGGTCCTCGGCTCCGAACTCGAAGTGCGCGAGGCGAGCCCGAATTTCGCGGCCTTCCCCGAACTCGGCCGCGGGGTCGTCATCACAGCGCCCGGCGAAGGCGCCGATTTCGTCTCCCGCTTCTTCGCACCCGGTGTCGGCGTCCCCGAGGATCCCGTAACCGGTTCCGCCCATGCTCAACTCGCGCCGCTGTGGGCGAAGACCCTCGGCCGCACCACCCTCACCGCCCGCCAGTTGTCCCGCCGCGGCGGCTTCCTGCGCTGCACCCTCACTCGCGGCCGGGTCCGTCTGGCCGGGCGATGCCGCCGATATCTCGACGGCGTGGTCCGGCTGCCTGACTGAATCACGCTGCCCGGCGGGCGGAGTGAACACCCCCGCTTCCGCACCGAGGCTGCTCGGCTCAGCGCGAGATGATCCGGTGGGTCAACGCGACCAGATCGTCCGCGCGATACCCCGGATATCCGTTCAGCAGTCCACGCCAGCGCTCCGGAATCGCCGACGCTCCCCACCGTGCCCCCAGCAGTCCGCCCGCGATGGCCGCCGTGGTGTCGGTGTCACCACCCGCGCGGACCGCGAGTTCCAGTGCGGCGGGCAGATCGTCGGTATTGGTGATGGCCCACCACGCGGTCTGCAGCGCGTGCACCACCCAGCCGTTCTTCGGGAAGTCCTCGGGCCCGCCGTTCTCCGCGGTATCCAGCAGCGGCGCCCAGAACCCGGCGTCGACCGAGGAAAGCCCTTCTCGCACACCGTCGTACGTCCCGTGCAGCACCGCGTGCCGAATCGCCCACGACCACAATTTGCACGCCTGCATGGCCTGCGGATCGTAATGCGTGAGCGAGCTGACCACGGCCGCGGCCTTCATGCAGTGCTCCGGATCGTCCAGGTACGCCAGCGCCACCGGAGCGGTCCGCATCAACGATCCGTTCCCGGCCTTCAATCCACCCAGATCGTGCGCACGAACCTGCATCTCCCGTCCGGTCGGACTGCGCCACTGCAGCACCTGCCCGGTCTGGAATCCCACGTCCGGCGGTTTGGAATCCCACCACGACACGAACTCGGCCGCGACCGCGTTCAACCCCGCCTCCTCGTGCAGCGCGCCGGCCTCGGCAGCCCCCTTGGCCACCGCGATCGCCATCGAGGTGTCATCGGTCCACTCGCCCGGCGCCCAATCGAACGTTCCGCCGCCGATCATGTCGATGACCACGTCCGGTCCCGGATGGGTGAACTCGTACCCCGCGCCCAGCGCGTCCCCGGCGGCGGTCCCCAGCAACACGCCCTCGGCCCGATCGATCTGCTCCGCAGTCAATTCCATCGGAAGCCGGCCCCTCTCGTTCGACGAACTTGCACGCCACTTTGCTACGACCGTACGACAGCCACGCACCGACCCGGCGCGCCCATACGGCATCGACACGAATTCGCCGATGAACATCCGCGGCCCCGCTCGCGTAGAGCCCTGAGTAGACCGGTGGACCCGGGGGCGGGAGCACACCGGCGGCCACAGGCGGAACTCGGCGCATCACTGCACTACGCTCGGGGCAACTCCGGCTCAGCGTTGCCGCCGCAGTCGCTCTGTGCATCCCCGCTCCCCCGTACACGGTTGGAATATCCGGAGGTTTGCCGATGATGAGTCAGCTGGTCAGTACACCGCCGATGGCGGCGAACGAGATGCATCCGCTGCTGCGCCCGCTTCCCGCCGTGCCGACATCCGGGCACATCTTCGATATCGACCGGCGGCTGGGCACCGTCGACATGGACGAGAACCAGGGATTGCGCATCGACGGGATCGCCCGGCACATCCAGGATGCGGGCGTCGACCACCTGGTGCACTGCGAGGCGCTGGACACCCACCCGCACTGGATCGTGCGCCGCACGGTCATCGACGTGATCCGCCCGATCGCCTGGCCCGCCCAGCTGCGCCTGCGCCGCTGGTGCTCCGGCATCTCCCCGCGCTGGTGCACCATGCGCGTGCGGATCGATTCGGACAACGGCGGCCTCATCGACACCGAGGGCTTCTGGATCCACATGAACAAGGAGACGATGAGCCCCTCCCGGGTGCAGGACAAGTTCTTCGAGCTCATGTCCACCACCACCGACGAACACCGCCTGCGCTGGAAGCAGTGGCTCGGCGAACCACTGCCCCACGCCACCGGCGCCCGATTCCCCTTGCGCCGCACCGACGTCGACCACTTCGGGCACGTCACGAACACCGCCTACTGGCACGCCGTCCACGAGTTCGCGGCCGAAGCCGAAGACCTCACCGGGGGACCGCACCGGTTCGTCCTGGAATACAACAAGCCCATCCGCTACGGCGAACAACTCGACGTGCACACGGTGGGCGGACAGGACGCACTCGACCTCTGGTTCGCGGTCGACGGCGACGTTCGCGCCGTGGCGCAACTGCGCGCCGCGCCCTGACGACGACGCGCAGACGTCGGTGCACGCACTAGCTGTGTGCGGCCCGCTGGATCAGATCAGCCACGATATCGGGCCGGGACACCGACACCGCGTGCGAGGCAGCCACTTCCACGACGGTCGCGGCGGCGCGCTCGGCCATGAATCGCTGCGCCTCGACGGGGATGTTCTTGTCCTCGGTGGTCAGGAGGGCGAACGCGGGAATCGACCGCCAGGCCGCGGCGGCGGCGGGTTCCTGCAACGCGGACAACGCGACCGGACGCTGGGTCACGGCCATGAGTTCCGCCGTCGGCTCGTCCACGTCGGCGGCGAACTGCGCGGGGAACGCCGACTGCCGGATGTACAGCTCGGTACCCGGCTCGCCAGCCGGCACCGGATAACTCCCCGGGCGGGTGGCCTCGGCCAGCGTGGAACCGGGGAACTTGCCGGTCAGCTCGAGAGCGCTCTCGCCCTCATCGGGAATGAACGCCGCGATGTACACCAGCGCAACGACATTCGGCTTGCCCGCCGCCGCCTCGGTGATGACGCTGCCGCCGTAGGAATGACCGGCGACCACGCACGGCCCCTCGATACCGTCCAGCACCGCGGAGACATACGCGGCATCGCTGTGCAGCCCACGCAACGGATTCGCGGCGGCGACCACCGAATACCCCTGCGCGCGAAGTCGTCCGGCCACGCCGTTCCAGCTCGAGGAGTCCGCGAACGCCCCGTGCACGAGCACGATGGTCGGCGCGGACGAAGAACTCTGTTCAGTGCTCATGAGTGGCTCTCTTGGATCTCGATCGATAGTGGAAAGACGATGGCGCGCTCACGCCGGGTACAGCGCGCCGCGCAGGGTCGCGACCGCCTGTGCCACAGCGGCTTTGGCGGCGTGCGTGTCGTGCAGAGAATTCACCATCACGAAGTCGTGGATGATCGCGCCGTACCGGATCTGCGTCACCGGCACACCGGCCGCCCGCAGCTTGCCCGCGTACGCCTCGCCCTCGTCGCGCAGCACATCGGCCTCACCCGTGATCACCAGCGCCGGCGGCAGGCCGCTCAGCTGCTCGGTGGTCGCCCGCAGCGGTGAGGCGGTGATCTGCGCGCGATCCTCCTCGCTGGTCGTGTACTGATCCCAGAACCACTTCATGCCCTCGCGCGCGAGGAAGTATCCCTCCGCGAACTTCAGATAGGAGCCGGTGTCGAAGTTGGCGTCGGTCACCGGATAGAACAGCACCTGCTGGGCGAACGACACATCACCGCGCTCCTTGGCCATGAGCGTCAGAGCGATCGCCATATTGCCGCCCACCGAATCACCTGCGATCGCGATCCGCGACGAATCGAGGCCCTTCTCCGCGCCGTGCGTGGTGACCCACTGCGCGACCCGATAGGACTGCTCGTTGGCGACGGGGTAGCGCACCTCAGGTGACCGGTCGTACTCCGGGAACACCACAGCCGCGTGCACGCCGACCGCGAGATCCCGCACCAGCCGATCGTGCGTGTGCGCGTCACCGAAGACCCAGCCCGCACCGTGGGTGTAGAGGATCACCGGCAGCACCTCGGTCGCACCTTCGGGCTTGACGATCCGCACCCGCACCGATCCGGTCGGCCCGCCCTCGACGGTGATCCATTCCTCGTCGATCTCCGGCTTGAAGATCGGCGAATCCTGCACCGAATCCACCGCCTTGCGGCCTTCTTCCGGAGCGAGCTGGTAGAGGAACGGCGGCTGCGAGGTCGCGTCGACGAATTCCTGCGCGGCCGGTTCGAGCGAGATAGCCAGCGGATTACCCGACATGAGAATGCCTTTCGTTAGTCGAGACGATCGGAAGAACGACTGTGCTTGCCGCTCAGGACAATTCGGCGATCGCGTCGGTGATGACGGTCGCGACCTCACGCGGATGAGTCTGCATAACCAGGTGCGGGGCATCGATCTCCACCACGGTCCGCAACCCGGCGCGCTCGTACCCGAATCGCTCGACATCCGGGTTGATGGTCCGATCGGCGCTGGACACGATGCCCCAGCCCGGCGTGCTCTTCCACGCCGCCGCGAGCGCGGGCTCACCGAACGCGACCGCGGAGAGCGGGCGCTGCGAGACCGCAAGCACCGCGGCCTTCGCGGCATCCAGTCCCGCGGCGAACACCTGCGCGAACGCATCGATCTCGACCGACACGTCGGTGCCGGGCTCGCCACCCTCGACCGTGTAGGGCCGGTAGATCAGATGGTTCGCGAGATCGGAGTCCGGGAATCGGCTCTGCAGTTCCCCCAGACTCTCGCCCTCCTCCAGCACGTAGCCGGAGACGTAGACCAGCCCGACCACGTTGTCGGCGACACCGGCCACCGTGATGACCGCACCGCCGTAGGAGTGCCCGGCCAGCAGCACCGGGCCGTCGATCTGCTCCACGAATGATCTGATGTACGCCGCATCGGCGGCCAGGCTGCGGTTGAAGACCGGCGGCGCGAACACGCGATGCCCTTGGGAGAGAAGAAGTTCAGTGACGGGAGCCCAGCTCGCGGCATCGGCGAAGGCGCCGTGCACGAGAACGATGGCCGGAGTCGAAGACATGGCGTTCTGCTCCAATACTGAGTGAGGTGTGACAACCGGGTGCCCCGATCAGTCTGGTTCGAGTGCCGCCTGCCGCGCCCCCCTCCACCGGCCGTGAATACCACCGATCAGGACACGGCCTCCATGCTCACGGGATCGAGCGCACCGGTGGATCGGAAGCGCTGCTGATACTTCCGAGGCGAGATGCCCAGACGTGCGACGAAGGCCCGGCGCAGCGCCTCGCTGCTACCGTATCCGGCGACCATCGCGGTATCGGTCACATTTCTTCCCGAGTGCAGCATGTCGCGCGCCAGACCGAATCGAATGAAGGCGACGTAGTCGGCGGGAGAACGCTCCAGCTCGGCGCGGAAGAGGCGGGTGAGATGACGCACGCTCACTCGCGCGTGCGCCGCGAGACTCTGAACCGTATGTGGGAAGGCAGGATCCGCGCAGATCAGATCGACCACCCCGCGAACCAGGGGGCTGCGCGGCACCGGACCGCTCAGGGAGGCCGAGAACTGGGATTGTCCACCCGCGCGCTGCATGTACACGACCAGCGACTGCGCCACGCGCCGTGCGATATCCGCGCCGTGATCCTCCTCCACCAGAGCCAACGCGAGATCCATACCGGCCGCGACCCCCGCCGAGCTGTACAGGTTCCCATCACGCACGAAGATCGAGTCCGGATCCACCGCGACCGCCGGATACCGCCGCGCGAGTTCCGAGGCGAACTTCCAGTGCGTGGTCGCGCGGCGACCGTCGAAGAGTCCCAGTTCGGCCAGGACGAAGGCACCGCTGCAGATCGAGGCGATCCGGCGGGTATTCCACGACAGTCGCTCGGCCGCGGCCAGTACCTGTGGCGTCACGAACTTCTCGGGGGCGAGCTCGCTGCCGGGGATGACGACGGTATCGAACCGTCCGGCGTCCGCGACGGCGCAATTCGCCTGGATCCGCGCCCCGATCGAGGTCTGCACATCCCCGCCGTCCGGCGAGATCAGCACCACCTCATATCCCCGCACCGACTGATTGGCCTCGACGAACACCTCAGCCGGTCCGCAGAAATCGAGCATCTTCACGCCGTCGAAGACCAGAACACCCACTCGGCGAACGGACGCCTCGGCGAAATTCGGGGACATGTCAACCAGTATTGTGGAGGAACGGCTCCATAACAACGTGCGCCGCGCAACACTCCGATTGGTACGGTGAGGCCATGGGCAGGCCACGACAGTTCGACGAATCGAACCTGCTCGCTACCGCGACCGAACTGTTCTGGTCGAAAGGGTTCGACAACACCTCGATCGAGGACGTCTCGAGGGCCACCGGAGTCGGAAACGGAAGCGTCTACGCCGCGTACGGCAACAAGCGCGGACTGTTCCTGACCGCATTCACGCGGTACTGCGAGCAACGGGCCGAATTCGTACGCGAGGTAATCACCTCCACTCCCGGATCGGCGAGGAACGCCGTTCGCGCACTGTTCCGCGCGGTCGTCGAAGACTGTGCCGCACAACCGGACAGGCGCGGATGCCTGATGCTCAACAGCATCACCGAACTCGGCGGACGGATACCCGAAGTCGTCACGATCGGCACACAGGCGACCGCCGCGATGGAAGACAGTGTCGCCGAGCGCCTGGGCGCCGCGGTGGGGCTCGACCCGGCGGTGGACGAGGCGACACTCTCGGCTTTGAGCGCCAACCTGGTGATGGTTTCGCAGGGACTGATCCAGTTGAGTCGCTTGGGAATTCCAGCCGAACGGTTGCTGGAGATCGCCGAGGTGTCGAGCAGCGCTCTGCCTGCGGGGTGGGCGGATGAGGTCCAGGTATTACCGAGTCGGCGAACCGGGACGCGCAAGTAGCGGGGTCGGCAGAAATGCCGGTCCGCCGCGAACTGCGGCGATTCGGTGGTTGCCGCTTTGACCGGCCATCCGCACACGGGCCGAGGCCGCACTGAATTGGACGTGATTGCCGGGGAATCAAAGGCTGGTGCACGAAAGTCACTGCGCCGCTTCACAGTCCAGCTCGGGACTTCGACTCGAACAGGGGCGATGCGGTGTTGCCATGGCCTGTGACGACAGCGCGAACAAGGGGGGCGAAAAGCCGCCGAGAAGAGAAAGCGCAAAGAGACTGGAAAGTCTCATGGTCTGAATACGTGCAGTTCAGATAGGGTTTTCTGTTCCGTTCGATGATCCCGCGCGGTAGAATTAGCACATGCGTTCGAACGAGACGGGAATCGGAGACACTGCGGGAGCCGGACTGGCCACCGCAGTCGACACCCTGCTCGATGCGAACCTCGCGCCGTTGACCGATGACGGGGTCACCGAACTGATGCGCTCGGTCGAAACCAGCAAACGACGCCTCGCCGCGTTGGAGCACCGACTGGTGATCGAGGTCGTAGAACGGTCCATCCCGCAACGCGCAGGAGTACGTGACGCCGTCCGATTTCTGGAACAAGCGCTGCGGCTCTCGCACCGGGAAGCATTCGGGCGCATGAAGGCCGCTCAGCAGTTCGGGATCTGGCACGACATCACCGGGCAAGACCTCGAACCCCTGCTGGCCTACACCGCGAAAATCCAAGCAGCCGGGGAAATCTCGCCCGAGCATGCCCGCGCGATCGGCAACATCATGCACCGACCCCGCACGCCATCTCGCGTGCAGACCGCGACGCCGCCGAGCAAGTGATGGCCGAGCACGCGCGGTCTGGGTCGCCTGATGACCTGCCCCGGATCGGCAATTCCCTGTCCGCGCACCTGGACCCCGACGGCACCCTCACCGACGACACCGACCGCGCCCGCCTGCGTGGGATCGTGCTGTGCGACCAACGCCTCGACGGCATGAGCCTGCTGAAAGGCGAGATCACACCCGCGTTGCGGGCGCTGCTGGAACCGGTCCTGGCGAAACTGGCCCGCCCGGGCATGTGCAACCCCGAGGATCCCGACAGCCCGTTCGCTGACACCGACCACGTGAGCCGCGAGATCCTCGACGCCGCCGCGCAACGCGATAGCCGCAGTGCCGCGCAACGCAATCACGATGCGCTGCTGGCATTCCTGCGCCCGGAAATAGGACCCGGCAAACTCGGATCGCATCGTGGTCTGCCGGTGGAAGCAATCGTCACCATGACGCTTTCCGAACTCGAAGACGCTGCCGGTGTGGCCACCACCGCCTCCGGGGGCACGGTGTCCATCCCGGAAGCCCTCAAACTCGCTGAGCGGTCCAAGCCGTTCTTGGCGTTGTTCGACCACACCGGCATGCCCCTGCACCTCGGACACGGGGAGCGTTTGGCCAGTCCCGCGCAACGCAGGGTGTTGATCGCTGCCGAGCGTGGCTGCACCCGCCCGGGTTGCAGTGCTCCCGCCACCTTGGCTGCGGTGCATCACATCACCGAACACAGCAAGGGCGGACCC
>NZ_BDBU01000079.1 GCF_001613145.1 Nocardia jejuensis NBRC 103114 | reverse complement strand
GGCCGGGCGCGGCGGGGTGGCGGGTGGGGCCGGGCGCGAGGTGCGGGCCTCGGCCATGCGTTTTCGGCCTTCGGAGGCCAGCAACGCGCCCACCGCCGCGGCGATGGCCGTGCAGACGGCCGCCAAGGGAGCGAGAACGCCGATCAGGCTCAGCCCCAGGATGAATTGCTTTCGGCCCCTGTCGTACTCGCTCATGAACGCCAGTATGAGAGCTGATCAGCGGATTGTCCGCTGCTCGGCCGACATTCTCAGGGGTTGATTACATATCGGCCGAAAAGGCGCCTGAACGAAAGACGGCCCCTGAACGAAAGACGGCCCGGTCGGAATTGTCCGACCGGGCCGCATGGTTCGTCATTCGATCAGGGTTTGGTCATCGTGAGATCCATGCCCGGCGGGGCCGTCACGACGCTCGCGGGAACCACGGTGCTGCCACCGCGCTTGCGGGTGCGCAGCCACCGCTCGATCCGGGTGGCGACCACGGTCAGGGTGTAGTTGAGCACGATCATGATCGCGGCGATCACCAGCAGCGACTGCAGTGGATTGCCTTCGGCCGCACCGAGCTGCGCGCCCGAGCGCACCACCTCGAGATAGGTGATCTGGTAGGCCAGCGCCGAATCCTTCAGCGCCACCACCATTTGCGAGACCAGCGCGGGCAGCATGGCCGTGATCGCCTGCGGCAGAAGGATGCTCACCATCACCTGCGTCTTGCGCATGCCCAGCGCCATCGCTGCCTCGGTTTGACCCTTCGGCAGGGACTTGATGCCCGATCGCACGATTTCCGCGATGACGGACCCGTTGTAGATCGTCAGCGCGGTCACCGCGGCGGCCAGCGCCAGCTGATCCGACGGGAAGAGATTGTTCTCCGAGTACAGCGAGAACAGGAAGATCATCAGAATCAGCACGGGGATGGCCCGGGCGATTTCCACGACGGTGCCCGCGACGATCCGCACCGAGCGATGATCCGAGAGCCGCAGAATGCCGAAGATCATGCCCAGCACCAGCGCGAACACGATGGACAGCGCCGCCGCGATGACGGTGCCCTTCAGACCCGGCAGCAGATACGTCGTCCAGATCTGCGATTCCAGGAACGGCTTCCACTTCTCCGCCGCCCACTGGCCCTTGGATTCCAAGCCGCTGTAGAGCACCCACAGGATCGCCGCGAACGCCGCCGCCACCAGCACCGAGTAGATCCGATAGCGCATCCGCGCGCGGGGTCCCGGCGCGTCGTAGAGAACCGATGCCGAACTCATCGCGCCACCTCGAGTCGTCGTGCCAGCCAGCCGAACAGCAGACCGGTGGGCAGTGTCAGCACCACGAAACCGAGAGCGAAGATCGCGCCGATGGACAGCGCCGCCGCCTCGTTCTCGTTCATCTCGGCCATCAGCAGGGCGGCCTCACCGACACCTATCGCCGAGGCGATGGTGGAGTTCTTGGTGAGCGCGATGAACACGCTGCCCAGCGGCGCGATGACCGCGCGGAACGCCTGCGGCAGCACCACCAGTCGCATGTTCTGCATGAACGAGAACCCCAGGGACCGACCGGCTTCGGCCTGTCCCAGCGGCACCGTGTTGATGCCCGAGCGCAGCGACTCGCACACGAAAGCCGCTGTGTAGATGCTCAATCCGAGAATGGCGAACCGGAAGTTGTTGTCCACCAACTCGGTCGGCCCGCTGCCCGCCAACTTGATGCCGAGCGTGGTGTAGAGCCCCAGCGAGCAGAACACGATGATCAACGTCAGCGGCGTGTTGCGGAAGATGGTCACGTACGCGGTGCCGAGCCAGCGCGCGATCGGCACCGGCGACACCCGCATGCCGGCGATGATCGTTCCGAGGATCAGCGCCCAGAACCCCGAGTACAGAGTCAGTTTGATGGTCACCCAGAACGCGTCGAGCAGCCGGGTGTGATAGGTCGAGATCAAGTCGAACACGGCGTCCGCGTCCCTCCGATCGGAATACGAAGCGCGCCGGGCGGAATCACGGGAGACTCGACGTCGAGTCTCGGGGATTCCACCCGGCGCGGGTCAGCAACTCAGTACCGGTCGACCGTCGGCGGCGCCGGAACGGTGAAGCCGGTGCTGCCGAAGTTCTTCTCCAGCGCGGCCTTCCAGGACCCGTCGGCGATCATGGCGTCGATCGCGTCGTTGATCTTGCCGCGCGATTCGGTGTCACCCTTCTTCACGCCGATGCCGTACTTCTCGGTGGTGAACGGCGCACCGACCACCTTCAGCGCTCCCGGCGACTGCGCCGCGAAACCGCGCAGGATGATGTCGTCGGTGGTGAGCGCGTCCACCGAACCGGACTTGAGCGCCTCCACGCACAGCGAGTAGGTGTCGTACTCCTGCAGCTGAACATCCTTGGCGTACTTGTCCTTGATGTTCTGCGCGGGGGTCGAGCCCTTCACCGAGCAGAGCTTCTTGTTGCCGTTCAGCGATTCCGCGCCGGTGATGTCGGTGTTGTCCGAACGCACCAGCAGCGACTGGCCGGTGACGTAGTACGGCCCGCCGAAATCGACCTTCTCCTTGCGCTTGTCGGTGATCGAGTAGGTGGCGACGATGAAGTCGACCTGCCCGTTCTCGATCAGCGTCTCGCGCTGCGCCGACGGCGATTCCTTGAACGTGATGTTCTCCGGCTTCACGCCCAGCTTCTCACCGACGTACTTGGCGACGTCGACGTCGAAACCGCTGAAGGAGCCGTCCTTGTTGCGCAGACCCAGGCCGGGCTGGTCGTACTTGATGCCGACGGTCAGTTTGCCGTCCTTGGCATGCTCGGTGGCGGTCTTGTCGCTGCCGCCGCCGCAGCCGGTGGCGACGACCGCCACGGCGAGGGCTCCGGCAGCGATCCGGAGCACGTGGTTGAACCTCATCGAGCGTCCTTTTCTCTCATGCAGAATCGTCGAGCGTGTGGTCAGGTCGAAGTCGGTCAGTGACTGAGAATCTTGCCGAGGAAGTCCCTGGCGCGATCGGATTTCGGTGCGGTGAAGAAGGTGTTCGGATCGGTGTCCTCCACGATCTGGCCGTCGGCCATGAACAGCACCCGATTGCCGGCCCGGCGCGCGAACCCCATCTCGTGGGTGACCACGACCATGGTCATGCCGTCCTTGGCCAGCTGCACCATCACGTCCAGCACCTCGGACACCATCTCCGGGTCCAGTGCGGAGGTCGGCTCGTCGAACAGCATCACCTTCGGATTCATGGCCAGCGCGCGAGCGATGGCCACGCGCTGCTGCTGCCCGCCCGAGAGCTGCGCCGGGTACTTGTCGGCCTGATTGCCGATGCCGACCCGATCCAGCAGCTCCATGGCGTGAGTCTTGGCCTCCGCCTTGCCGATTCGCCGCACCTTCACCGGCGCCAGCATCACGTTGTCGAGAATCGTCTTGTGCGCGAACAGATTGAACGACTGGAACACCATCCCGACGTCCGCTCGCAGCTTCGCCAGACCCTTGCCCTCGGCGGGCAGTTCGACCCCGTCGATGGCGATGTCCCCGGAATCGATGGTCTCCAACCGGTTGATGGTGCGGCACAGCGTCGACTTACCGGATCCGGAGGGTCCCACCACGATCACGACCTGCCCGGTGGGCACTTCGAGATTGATGTCACGCAGAACGTGCAGTGAGCCGAAGTGCTTGTCCACATTCCGCATCGAGATCATCGGCGCGGTCTTGCTGATGGATACGGCGTCCTCGGTCATGACCAGGGACCTTAGTAGGACCGTGCCCGAATTGCTCGTCTTTGGTACGCGCGGACCCACTGTGCCGCGACTCGACACCACCCCGTAACCGAGGGTTGACGACGCGGTGACCCGCGAGATCGGGGTCACTCGCGCCCCGCTGCGATCCGCTCCGACGCGGACGGGGTGCGGGGGCGGATCGGGCAGCCATTACCCTGGTTGGGTGAATTCGTTGGGGCAGGTTTCAGCACGTAGCGCGGTCGACGAGCATGGTGCGGCAGCGGCGGAGGCGCGGACCTACGAGGTCCGCACCTTCGGCTGCCAGATGAACGTGCACGACTCCGAGCGACTGTCCGGTCTGCTCGAGGACGCGGGTTACGTGAAGGCCGGCACCGGATCCACGGCCGACCTGGTGGTCTTCAATACCTGCGCGGTCCGCGAGAACGCCGACAACAAGCTGTACGGCACGCTGAGCCACCTGGCACCGCTCAAGGCCGAACGCCCCGGCATGCAGATCGCGGTCGGCGGCTGCCTGGCCCAGAAGGACCGCGACACCGTGGTCAAGAAGGCCCCGTACGTCGACGTGGTGTTCGGCACCCACAACATCGGCTCGCTGCCGGTGCTGCTCGAGCGTGCCCGCCACAACGAGCAGGCCCAGGTCGAGATTCTCGAATCCCTCGAGGCGTTCCCCTCGACGCTGCCCGCCAAGCGCGAATCCGCGTACGCCGGATGGGTGTCGATCTCGGTGGGCTGCAACAACACCTGCACCTTCTGCATCGTGCCCGCGCTGCGCGGCAAGGAGGTCGACCGCCGCCCCGGTGACGTGCTCGCCGAGGTGCAGGCGCTGGTCGATCAGGGCGTCACCGAGGTGACCCTGCTCGGGCAGAACGTGAACTCCTACGGCGTCTCCTTCGCCGATCCGAGCGAGGAGCGCGACCGCGGCGCGTTCGCCAAACTGCTACGCGCGTGCGGGCGCATCGAGGGCCTCGAGCGCGTGCGCTTCACCTCCCCGCATCCGGCCGAATTCACCGACGACGTCATCGAGGCCATGGCCGAGACGCCGAACGTGTGCCCGCAGCTGCACATGCCGCTGCAGTCCGGATCCGATCGGGTCCTCAAGGCGATGCGCCGCTCGTACCGCAGCGCCAAGTTCCTCGGCATCATCGAGAAGGTGCGCGCCGCCATGCCGCACGCGGCCATCACCACCGACATCATCGTCGGCTTCCCGGGCGAGACCGAGGAGGACTTCCAGGCCACCCTGGACGTGGTGCGCCAGGCGCGCTTCACCAGCGCCTTCACCTTCCAGTACTCGATCCGCCCCGGCACCCCGGCCGCCACCATGCCCGATCAGCTGCCCAAGGCCGTGGTGCAGGAGCGCTACGACCGGCTGATCGAACTGCAGGAGCAGGTGTCGCTGGAAGGCAATCAGGCCCTGATCGGGACCGAGGTGGAACTGCTGGTCGCCGAGGGCGCGGGCAAGAAGAACGCCGCCACCGCCCGTATGAGCGGCCGCGCGCGCGACGGGCGGCTGGTGCACTTCCGTCCGCCCGCCGATCTGCCCGCGGGCAGCGAGATCCGCCCGGGCGATGTCATCGTCACCGATGTCACCGGCGCGGCCCCGCACTACCTGATCGCCGACGGCGCGATCCGCTCGCATCGGCGCACCAGCGCCGGTGACGCGCACGAGCGCGGCCTCACGCCCAAGACCCCGCCCATCGGCGTCGGCCTGGGACTGCCGCGCATCGGCGCGCCCCTGGTGTCGGCCGAACCGGTGGCCTCGGGCTGCGGTTCGGAATGCGGCGCGTGATGACGGACGATCGCCCCGCGGGCGAGGACGACGCCCGCGAAACGCCTGCCGATCCGGAATCCGCGAAACCCGATTCGGCACAGCCGGATTCACCGCCCGACCCCGCGGCAGAGCAGCGGAGGAACGAGGAGAGCATGAAGCCGACCGAGGACAGTCAGGACTTCGAGCAGTTCCGCGCGGATCTCGAGGCCGTCGAGCGCAAGATCGCCGGCGAGATCGACCCGGGCGTGCGCGCCATGGTCGTGGCCGTTTCGGTGTTCGCGCTGCTGATCTCGCTGGTCCTGCCGCACGCGGGTACCGCACGCGGGTTCGACGTGCTGCTGTACGACGCCGCCGCGCAGACCGAGCACATCGGACTGCCCTCGCGCGTCTTCGAATGGTTCGTGGTGGTGTTCGGCATCGGCTTCTCGGTGCTGGCGCTGATCACCCGCCGCTGGGTGCTGGCCTGGATCGCGGTCGCGGGCTCGGCCATCGGCAGCGTGTTCGGGATCCTGTCGATCTGGCACCGCCAGACCCCGGGCGTGGACAACTACAGCGGCGCGGGCCCGGCCGTCGGCCTGATCGTGGCCACCATCGCCATCATCGTGCTGACCTTCCATTGGATCCGCGTGGTGTGGAGTCGCACCAACATGCAACTGGCCGCGGAGGAGCAGCGCCGCCTCGCCGCCACGGCCGCCGAGGAGAACGATCGCCGCAAGCTGTTCGGCGACAACTGACCGATCATTCGGTACGTTGCCAGCCTGACGATTGGCGTGGCTTGGGACCTTTTGCCGCAGATCGTGTCTTATTGCGACGGTTGATCTCAGTGATAGCTGCGAGGGCTTCGACCGGGACCTTGCGCCATCCGTGGGCTTGCCATACGAGTCTGGCCTGAAGCCGTTGAAAATCCCACGGCATCCATTCCTCCCCGAACGCCTTGTGTAACCGGCCGCTCGGCTTAGCGGCTTCAGCGAGGGCCCGAATCCATTGACTCTCAGCATCGAGAGCGTGACGCCAGCCTGTAAGAGTTTTTTCGCCGTACAGCGGAACCTCT
This sequence comes from Nocardia jejuensis NBRC 103114, assembly GCF_001613145.1. Lineage (GTDB taxonomy): Bacteria > Actinomycetota > Actinomycetes > Mycobacteriales > Mycobacteriaceae > Nocardia > Nocardia jejuensis. The sequence continues at coordinate 16,337 of NZ_BDBU01000079.1, read as the reverse complement.
CGACCTGCCACATTGTATGCGATCAGCGCCGCAGCGGCCGCTGCCGGCGAATCCGGTGGACCATCGCGTTTCTCGAGAGTGTCAAATGCGTTGTCCATCATTGGTTCCATCCACGGTTCGGTTTCGAACGAGGATAAGGCCCACAATTTCTGGTGTGGAACCATTGCATCGATGAAGCGCGCGTCCGGCGGAATTCCCAACCTGAGCCGTTTGCCGAGCCTGGCCGAAGTCCATGCAGCCCACCCGATTCCATGCCAGTAGCGCCCACGGTGCCGCATCGGAACCTGGTCGGGTGTGACATTCAGCCGAATTGACAGCACGTTTTCGACATCTGCCGACGTGAGGAGTCCCGTGGCGACCATGGACTCCGCCGATCGCGCCACAGTATCGATCGGTGCCCTGGCCAACAGCCATCGGGCGTGGCTCGTGCTCGCAAGATCTGGCAATACGTCTGGAACCAGCTCCGACAGTATTCCGATGAGTGAGATGAACCCTGCAGCATCAGCGACGTTGTATCGGTCGAGTCGGCGGCGAAGTGAGTACAAGTTGATCTCGTGAGCAATCGTGATTGCGTTGGCACGTCCTGAGTTGCCGACAATCCTAATAAGAGTCTGGATCAGGCCAGGGTTGTTGATCACCTGAATTTGCTGGCTCCACGTATGGCGGAGTCGATCTGCTATCTCAGTCGGAATCACCGGTGCGCACAGACGATTCTCTGCATCGGCCAGATCGCTCAAAGCGGCCGCCTGTGCGAACAGGTCGCCACTAACCTCCAGGTCCTCCAGTGCATCACGTAACAACTCGGTTTCCCTGCATGTATCGACAAGCCGGCCTCCGGCAACCTGTGAAATCTCCGTAGTCGCGGAAATCAGATCGGCTAGGTCGGTGGAAGATCCACGCCGTGCGGCCTGCGACAGCCGCAATGTGTGGCTTTCGGTGATCCTTTTAGCGTCCGTACTACTCAATTCGTTAAGGAGGCGAAGCCCTTCTGGTAAATCTATATCATCGGCATCGAGCACGCGGCGGGACCAGTCATGCCCGGGGCGGGTGGTGTCGAAAGCTCTTTGAAATGCTCCGATAATCACCTCACCTGCGTCATGTCTGCCACTTAGCACGAGCGTCGAAGTCACCGCTTTGGCAGCACGCAGCGCCAGCACGACGTTGCCTTCGCCTGAGAGGTCGTCGAAAAGCCTACTGTCGGTCCATGTGGTTCCCGATTCTTCGACCTCGTTTGCAAAGTCGGCTTCGATCCCGGGAAAGAGCGCTACTCCCAGCTCATGATAGGCGACCAGCGCTCCTGGATTACGAACATTGAGCATTCGTAACAGAACTCGGTCACGGCTGATCAACCCTCGGGTTCGAAGTTCGGTGAGAAACGCCTCGCCCAGCGCATCTTCGACCGACAAGATGAGTGCGAGTCGAGCGCCGTTCTCCGAACCGGACCGCTCGAGTTGATCCTCGATAATCTCGAATGCGCTGTCCTTGACAGATTCCAGCAGTGCCGTTCGCGATCTCACGAATCCCTCAATCAGGTGGACCACAATGCTGGTTTGCGTATTATGGGCCATAGTATCCGCTAGAAAATCGGTGCCGAGCGCATAGGCCAGGGTTTGCGCAAAGCCGCCGTCGAGAATACCTCGGTGCTCTTCGCAGTCGGCCGCAGATTTCAGCAGCATGCTCGCGCTCACGGCGTCCCCGTCCGGGCGGATGGCTGTCGCCAGCGAACTGGCCAAGATATTGTCTGCGCAGCCCGTACGCGTATATAAAGTTCTCACGGCGAGGTCCGGTCTGATAGAGCCAAGGCTTCTCAGCAGGTTGGCCACCGCGATCGGTGAGGCGTTCCGATAGATCGTGGTTGACCAGGTATCGACGTCAATCAGTCCGACTATCTCTGCGGTGAAGCGGCGGTCGAGTCGAACGCAGCGACTCAACATCTGGTTCAATTGTGCGGTGTTGGCCAGCCGTAGTTCGTTTTTTATCTGCTGCTCTAACCGGAGTGCACTGTCCTCATCCGAGATCTTGCGTGCGAGAATACAGCGCACGGCCAGCTGCTCGAGTCTGCCGGTATCTGGAAATGATCCGCGAACCAGGTCGTCGGCCGCGACGTCGTGCGCTGCTGAAGCCCCTTGGAGTGTGTCGATAGTTTGAGCATTTATTTTGAAAAGGTCGAGAGCAAGTGTCAAATCTGCCAATACGGGCGGGTTCGACGGGCGTAGCAGCAGTGATCCCCAATGGTCGATATTTTTTCTGTCGATCCGACGCATCTGCCGCAGAACGCGAAGAAGTCGTCGCCGGGTTGCGGCCGGCCATCTGTGTTCGGCGAGCTGCTGCTCCGCAATCGCCATCAGCCGACTTTCGGCCTGTGCAAGCCCAGCGGGCCGGTTTCGACCGCGGTGCAGATTCCGTAGCAGATCCAAAGCCGATACCGCAGTGGGGAGTCGGATATCGCAAAGATCATCCCGCAGAAGAAATCTGCAGAATCTCACCCCGAGCTCCCCGCTCTGTGCGCTCGGCAGTGTTGTATGAACGAACGACAGGATCCTTGTCACAGACTCTGAATCGGCCCAATCATCCGCCCAGATGTCCCAGGTGCTCGGTCTGGCGCGAGAGGATCGACTGAATTCCTCCAAGATTGCGTTGAAGACGCGTCTATTGTACCGAAGCCGATTCAGTGTGATCAAAACATCAGCCTGGCGGTGTGGGGACAGCAGCAGAGCCCGTAGATATTTGGTGACCACATTCAAGGCGACGGGATACGCAGCCCCAGGGCTGAAGCGGAAAGATATTTCGCTGAATCCAGCTTGTCTTGCCAAAATCGCCCTGCACAAGAACCCGCTGTTCAACCTAACCATTTGGTTCTTTTCACTGTATTCGAGTCCGAGTCCAATCAATATTTCGCTGATAGAAACGACTTCGTCCAGTGGGCACCACAGGTTGAACCTGCTCAGCGCCGCCACCTTGTGCAGCGCGGTGAGTTGCACACCCGTGACATCACCGATGCGGTCCTCCCAGACTGATCGGATTACCTGCTCCTCGGCATCGGGGTCGTGCCATCGCGAGCCGAGTTGGGTCAACGCCCAGAGGTCGGAGCCGACAACTTCCAAGAGGTTGGTGCGTGCTCTGTTGAGCCGGTCCTCGGGCCAACCCAGGGTGTTGGGGTTATGTGCAGGTGTGAGGACCTCGGCAACGAATTCTTTGGCGCTGTGACCGACAACGGATTGGACATTCCGGTTTCCGCCCACCATCCAAGATTTATGCTCATGGTCTCGCTGGACCTGTCCGCGCTGGATTTCCAGCGACGCAAGAACGCTGACACCGAAACCACCCCGTTCGGCCATGTCCTGTAGTCCGGAAATGAATTCGGCCCATGCGTCGCTCCACTCGAGCCCGTCGACAACCAGTAGGCATGGCTGGTCGTCATTAGCTGCGAGTTGCTCGGCGCGCCTTCGGAATGCGCCCAGAAGTTTGTGTGCATCCTCCGGCTCGCAGGACGGCACGAAAGCATGAAATCGCCAATTACTTGCTACCAAGAGTTCTGCGGTGTCGTTGAGAATCCAAGTTTTGCCGCTGCCCACAGGACCACTCACGAACATGGTTGTCGGATGGCCTGCGGTGAACCTTCCGACAAGCTCCTCGACCTGCGGGAGGCGTACGTGTACGGTTTTACCGTTGCGAATCGCGGCACCCGTTCGGTCGAAGTCCACTTCCTTCAACCCATTCCGGGCCAAAGTGTGCGCGATGTGCCCCGGACGTTGGGCCAGGTAAGGGCCGTCGTCCCCGTCAGTACCCCAGGCTCTAGGGCGCGGTCCGGGCTCGCCATCCGGAGGGCGCATGGCGATGACCACGTCGTCGAACGAGACCAGACCCTCGTCTTGTGCACCCGCGATGCCCCTTAGTGCTGTGATCAATCGCGCGCTGAACGGGCTCGGCTCATCGGCGCTCGGAGCATCGAGGGCGTTCTGGTACCCGGTCCCCGCACTGAGGACCTTCACGCTCTTGGGTCGTGGCAGGTGCTCGGGCTGCCGCGCATCCGCGAAGAGAGCATCGAACTCCTCGAAGTCCGGGGTGCTGCCCTTGAAGGCGACGCCGGACCGGCAGCAATCAAGAATTACGATTACTGACCTTGCAGGTGAATCCTTGATCCACTCGTAGCACTTGTCGAATGACAGGCTGCCGCCGTCGAGTGCTGCCATATCAGATTCGATCGAGGTGAGGCATAGCTGCTTGTTTCCGACGCTTGTCTCGCCATGGCCACTGTAGTAAAGAAGGAGATGGTCGTCAGCTGTCGCAGTACTCAAGAATTTTTGTACGGCAACTCCGAGCTTCCCCGACGTAGGGTCGAGTAATTCTGTGACGGTGAAGAGTCCGAGTTCTCGATCTTCGAGCACCCTGCGCAGTTCGCGCAGATCGTTAGGCGGCCCCTTCAATGGGCTGAACCCGCTGTCTGCTGCATAGGAATGCACACCGATCAGCAGGGCCCGATACTCCTGAGGCATTTTTAGTCCAGTCGCTTTGCCATGTCCTCGGCGAAAGCGAGCATTGCTTCATCGGACACATTTTTGCCATCGAGTCGGATAATCTTAGTATCCCCGCTCTTATCAGTCACGCTTATTCGAAGTAATCGGTCGCCACGCTGCTTCAGCCATACTTTCGCTACGCTGAATAACGCTATGAGTCCAGGGCCGCCGATCACTACGGCCCGAACGATCGGTTCGACCTCTCCGATGCCCTTCTGGCCACCCTCGGTACTGCTCAGTATCTTAATGCCTGCCAGGGTCAGATCGTCCTGTAGTCCGACGACCTGTTCGAGAAATGCTGGATCTGATCTAGCATATTGACGGCTAGCAGTCTCGATGGTGACCTCTGTGCGACAATTTTCCTCTTTCACTAGGCCTCCTGTGTACCGTGGGGACAACAAGACTATGACTAATTTCGCGCACGGTCACTGTCCGGTTATCGATGAGGCAATGATTGGCCGCAATTAGCGATTTAATACCGACTGAAGAGTATTTTTATTTGCCTCAGGGCCGCGAGAGGATGTATTCGCCCAGCAGGTCGTACTGTTCGGGGTCGATGCCGTCGTCCAGCGGCACCGCGACCGCGACCGTGCCCTCGTCCTCACCGACGAACAGCGCCGGATCGTTGCAGTCGGCGAAACCGATCGCGTCCAGCCCCGCCTGCGCCGCGCCGCCGCACCAGCCGTGGTCGGCGACAACCAGATCCGGCATGGGGATGCCGTCGTGGGCCAGGGCCGCCAGCACCATGTTGATCGGTGTGGGGGAGTGCGTGTGGATCGGGCCGCCCGAATCGGCCAGGGTGGCGACCCTCAGGAAGAAGTCGATCTCCAAGCGCTGCGGCACGCCGCGATTGGTCCCGTCGTAGCTCAGCCCCGGCGGCGGCTCGACGATGCTGCCGCCGGCCTCCTCGTGCGCGGCGGCGAGCTGCTGATAGAGCCGCGCGAGCGTGCGCGGATGGCCGGTGGCGAACAATACGCGCCGGCGTTCCCGCAGGGCCTTGTTGAAGCGGGTGGCGTACCGATCGAGGGCGTCGGCGGTCAGTTCCGGATCGATGGTGTCCACCCCGCGCCGGTAGTTGCGCCGCGGATCCACACCCACCTTGCGCACCATCAGGTCGAGAATCGCATCGCTGTCCCACTGCGGCCCCGGATCCAGTCCGAGCAGGTAGTGCGGATCCCGTTGCGCCAGCAGGTGATAGTGCAAACGATTGTTCTCCCGGGGCGTCGCCACTCGCCCCGCCATGCCGGTCTCCAGAAGGTGCGAGATCAGCTCTTTCCGACTCGGTGCCATGGGTTCGAGCCTAACCAGCACCGCCCGATTCGGTAATCCGTTGCGCCGCTTCCGCTATCCGGTCATGGGCGCGCTGCCGGGTCATGGATGACACGGCGCGGCGACCTGGCCCCGGGATCCATACCCGTACGCCAGGTCGCCGACGCCGTGCAGCGGGGCCGGAGACGGGACTCAGCGCTGGCTGACCGCGCCTTCGGCCGCCTCGGCCCATTCGCGCCACTGCTTGGCCTGCTCGAGCGCCTTGTCCGCATCGCGAGTCTTGCCCGCGGCCTGCGCCTTCGCGGCCTGCTCCTCGAACTGGGCCACCCGCTCGCGGAACTGGGCCGCCCGGGCCATCGCCTCGGGATCGCTGCGCCGCCACTGCGCGTCGACCGCGTCACGGACCCGCTTCTCCACCGCCCGCAGCCTGGCCTCGAGATCGTGCATGCGCTCGCGCGGGACCTTGCCGATGGCGTCCCACTTCTCCTGCAGATCACGCAGCGCCGAGCGCGCGGCGTCGAGCCCGGCGGCGGGGTCGATGTTCTCGTAGGTGAGCAGCAGCTCTTCCTTGGCGGTGGCATTGTGCTCGAACTCGGTGTCGCGTTCGGCGGCCGCGGAATTGCGGGCCGCGAAGAACACGTCCTGGGCGGCCTTGAACCGCTTCCACAGCTGCTCGTCGGCTTCGCGGGGCGCACGGCCCGAGGACTTCCACTCGCCGAGCAGATCGCGGAAGATCGCGGCGGTCCCGGCCCAGTCGGTCGAGTTCGACAACTCCTCGGCGCGCACGCAGAGGTCTTCCTTGTGCGTCTTGGCCGAGGCGCGTTCCCGATCGAGCTCGGCGAAGTGCGCGCCGCGACGGCGGTTGAACGCCTCACGCGCCTTCGAGAAGCGCCGCCACAGCGCGTCGTCGACCTTGCGATCCACGCCGCGGATGGTCTTCCACTCGTCGAGGATCTCGCGCAGGCGGTCGCCCGCGACCTTCCACTGGGTGGATTCCGCGGCGATCTGCTCGGCTTCGGCGGCCAGGATTTCTTTGCGCTCGGTTTGCTCGTGCCGACTGCGGTCCTTCTCCTCCTTGGCGTGCGCGGCAGCCTCGTCGGAGTGCTCGATGATGGCCTGCAGGCGCAGGGTCAGCGCGTCCAGATCGCCGATCACCGAAGCGCTCGGCAATGTTTCAGCAAGTGCGGTGGCCGCGGCCTTGGTCTTGCGGGCGTCGGTGCCTGCGGCCAGGCGGGCCTCGAGCAGCGCGACCTCGGTGGCCAGGTCGTCGAAGCGGCGGCCGAAATGCGCCAGCCCCTCGGCCGCGTCACCGGCCTGCCAGGACCCGATGACACGCTCGCCCTCGGCGCTCTTGACCCAGGCGGTGCCGTCCTCGTCGACGCGTCCCCACTGGCTGGGGTCGCTCGAGGCCGGAACGATCACCGGGTGCGGGTGCGGATGAGCCGGGCCGGGCGCGGGTTTGACGGCGTGCGGTTTCGGGGCTTCCGGTTTCGGGCTCACGCCACCGGGCTTGGGACCGGCGGCATCGGCCGGGGTCGGCCGGGAAGCGGCGCCGGGCACAGGCGTCGGGGCCGACTCCGGGTGGGTAGCCTTTTCGTTTCCGCTGTTCTCGGTCATCGCTCCTCGTCCCTGCCGCGCGTCACGGCTGCCTGGTTACGCTCTAGCTCATCCGTATTGCTCTTCCCATTCAACCAGGCTGAGATGGGAAATGCTGTCTTTGAGGCCACCTCCGTGGCGCGGCGACCCGGGCGGGGTGGGGCTGGTGAGGTGCGTTAGCGCTACGGTTGACGGCGTGTTCTGTGTTGCGTCGCTGGTCCCCTCACCGCCCGCGCTGGTACCCGAACTCGGGGGTGCGGCGGGTGCGGCCGGTGACGGTGAGGTCGCGGTGCTGCGTACTGCGGTATTGACAGCGGCCGGGGAACTGGCCGAGAAGGCATCGCGCTGGCTCGTGGTCGGGGTGGACGAGAGCACCCGGCGGCTCGGGCCGGAGACCACCGGCAGCTTCCGCGGCTACGGAGTGGACGTACGGGTCGGTTTGTCCGGGGGGCTTGGCACCGAACCCGACCCGAGCCTGCCGCTACCTGTGCTGATCGCGGGCTGGCTGCGCGGGAGACTCGCGCCCGGAGTGAGCGCCGAGGCGCAGACGATCGCCGCCGACGCCCCCGCGAGCGCGTGCCGGGCGCTGGGCGCGAGCCTGCGCGCGGAACTCGACGCCGATCCCGCACACTGCGGCGTACTCGTCGTCGGCGACGGTGCGGCAACCATGTCGACCGCCGCTCCCCGCTATCTCGATGCCCGCGCCGAGGGCGCGCAGGCCGACATCGACCGTGCCCTGTCCGCGGGCGACCGCGCGGCGCTCGCGGCCCTGGACTCCGGTCTGTGCGCCGAGCTCGATGTCGCGGGCCGCCCTGCCTATCAGGTGCTGGCCGGACTGTTCGAGACCGATGCCGCCGACCCGAAGGTCGAAACCCTCTACGCCGCAGCGCCGTTCGGCGTGGCCTATCACGTGAGCGTCTGGTTCCCGGACGAGGCCGAGCGGGGAGAGCGGGTGTGAGGCGGCCCGTCGCCGTCGTCGGCCCGACCGCCACCGGAAAGTCCGATCTCGCACTGGATCTGGCCGAGACCCTGCACGGCGAGATCGTGAACATCGACGCCATGCAGCTGTATCGCGGCATGGACATCGGCACCGCCAAACTCACCGTGCACGAGCGCCGGGGCATTCCGCATCATCAACTCGACGTTCTGGACGTCACCGAGACCGCGACGGTCGCCGCCTATCAGAACGCGGCGCGCGCGGACGTCGAGGCGATTCTGGCGCGCGGCCACACGCCGGTCATCGTCGGTGGTTCGATGATGTACGTGCAAGCCCTGCTGGATGATTGGGACTTCCCGCAGACCGATCCGGCGATCCGCGCGAAGTGGGAGACGGTGCTGGCCGAACGCGGCGTCGTCATCGTGCACGAGGCCCTGAAACAGGCCGACCCGGTGGCGGCGGCCGCGATTCTGCCCACCGACGGCCGTCGCATGGTCCGGGCACTGGAGGTGGTCGAACTGACCGGCCGCCCGTTCGCCGCGTCCGCGCCGCAGATCGGCGAACCCCGTTGGGGCACGGTCATTGTCGGCGTCGACCGCGACACCCCCGAACTGGACGCACGCATCGAACTGCGCACCGCCACGATGTTCGGCACCGGTCTGCTGGAGGAGGTGCGGGGCCTGCTCGAGCACGGGCTGCGCGACGGCCAAACCGCCCGCCGCGCCATCGGTTACGCACAAGTCCTGGACCACCTCGATAACGAATACGACCTGAACGAAGCGCAGGAGCGCACCTTCATCGGTACCCGGCGCTATGTTCGGCGGCAGCGCTCGTGGTTCCGCCGGGACCAACGGGTGCGATGGGTGGACGGCGCCGATCCGGAGTTGACCTCGACGGTGCTGGCCCTCATCGATTCCGCGCCGACGAAGGACGAATAGGAAATCCGCTAAGTGACGCGCCGCGTGAACACCCGCAACGCCTCGGTCCAGGTGTGGCAGGCATATCTGAACAACCGGGCCAGCCGCCTGCGCGACAATCGTTTCCTGGTGCACGGCATGAAGCCGCTCACCCGGGCGTTCGAATGTCGTTGGCCGCTGGAGACTCTCGTCTACCGGCTGGGCGCGCCCGAGCTACCGGACTGGGCGCGCACGGTGCTGGATTCGAGTGGCGTGCCGACCGTCGGGCTGGTGCCGGAGGTGATGGCCGAGCTCGGCCATCCGTCCGAATCGGTGCCGGAGTTGGTCGCGGTGGCGGTCTCGCGCCGGATGGAACTCGACGATTTCGCCCCCGGCTCCCCGGAATCGCCGGCGACGGTCGTCGTGATCGACCGGCCCACGTCCGCGTCGCGGCTGGGTGCGCTGATCAGCTCCTCCGCGGCCTTCGGCGCGAGCGGAGTGATCATCACCGGCGCGGGCGTCGATCAGTACGACCCGCACAGCGTGCGCGCCTCCGATGGCGCGCTGTTCGCCGTTCCGGTGCTGCGCGCCTCGGGTCCGGCGCAGGTCGGTGCGTTCCGGGACCGTCAACGCGCCCGGGGCATCGGCACCCGTATCGTCGGCAGCGACGATCGCGGCGGTGTCGCCCTCGACGAACTCCGATTCGGCGGCGCCACCGTGCTGGTCGTCGGCGACGAGGGCGAAACTCTGACCCCGGCCTGGCGGCAGGTGTGCGACGAACTGGTCTGCATCCCGACCGACGGTCCGCTCGGAGCACCCTCGTCGGCGGCCGTGGCGCTGTACGAAATTTCCCGGCAGCGCCGGATGGTTGGATGAAGCCGAAGGACTCGGCGAGGCCGTGCGAACGGCAACGGTGAGCAGCGCCCAGCCCACAGCGCCGGGCGACCTACCCGATCGACCCCACGATCACCGACGACCACGACCACGACCACCGACGACTACGACCACCGACGACTACGACGAGCGGACCATGACGAGCGAGAACAGCGCCGCTGATATCGAATTCAGCAAGGGACACGGCACCCAGAACGATTTCGTGGTGCTCCCGGACCCGGACGCGTGGCTGGAACTGACCGAGTCGCGCGTCGCCGCCCTGTGCGACCGGCAGCGCGGCCTCGGCGCGGATGGCGTGTTGCGGGTGGCCCGCGCGGGCGCGCTGTTCGAGACCGGTGCGCTGCGCGAACTTCCCGAGGGCGTCGGCGCCCAGGACTGGTTCATGGACTACCGCAATGCCGACGGCTCGATCGCGGAGATGTGCGGCAACGGCGTGCGGGTGTTCGCGCACTACCTGGTCGCGACCGGCCTGGAACAGCGCGAGGAGTTCGTCGTCGGCTCGCGCGCCGGTGCGCGCCCGGTGCTCGTGCATCACGCCGATCCCGTGCACGGCCAGGTCACCGTCGCCATGGGCACGGTGACGGTGCTGGGCGCCTCGACCGCCGCGCTGGACGGCCACGAGTTCACGGGGCTGGGCATCGACGTCGGCAATCCGCACCTGGCGTGCGTGGACCCCGAGCTCACCCCGCAGGCCTTGAACGCGCTGGATCTGACGCGCGCTCCCGGCTTCGATCACCTCCTGTTCCCCCACGGTGTGAACGTCGAGATTCTCACCGCCCTGAGCGTCGGCTCGGACGGCCGCAAGGGTGTGGACATGCGCGTGTACGAACGCGGTGTCGGCGAAACCCGTTCCTGCGGAACGGGAACCGTGGCCGCGGCCGCGGCGGCCCTGGCCCGCGACGGCTTCGATCTGGCCGCCGATTCGGGTCAGGTCCAGGTGCGGGTGCCCGGCGGCAGCGTCACCGTCGGCATCGAGAACGGCGCGGCCACCCTGCGCGGCCCCTCGGTGCTGCTGGCGACAGGCCGGATCGCGGCGAAATGGTGGCAGGACGCCTGAGCTGCGGGGCGATCACCTCGCGGAGGCACGCCGGGAAATAACCGAATGCGCGTTCGGGTTGGTCCGTGGGACCATGGAAGGCGTATGAGTAAACAAGAGACTTACGAGTTCACTCCCGCTGAGGAGATCGTCGACGAGGCCGAACAGGCCGACGTCGGCAAAGGCTGGACCGCCGCCGAGCCCACAGTCGGTGATATGCAGCTCGAGGAGCGCGCAGCACTGCGGCGCGCCGGCGGGCTGTCCACCGAACTCGAGGACGTCACCGAGGTCGAGTACCGGCAGCTGCGCCTCGAGCGCGTGATTCTGGTCGGTGTCTGGACCGAGGGCAGCACCGAGCAGGTCGAGGCGAGAATGGCCGAGTTGGCCGCGCTCGCGGAGACCGCCGGTTCCGAGGTGCTGGATTCGCTGATCCAGCGTCGCGACAAGCCGGACAAGTCCACCTATATCGGTTCCGGTAAGACCGAGGAACTGCGCGAGATGGTGCTCGAGCACGGCGCCGACACCGTCGTGTGCGACGGCGAGCTGTCGCCCGCGCAGCTGACCGCGCTGGAAAAGGTGGTCAAGGTCAAGGTCATCGACCGGACCGCGCTGATCCTGGACATCTTCGCCCAGCACGCCACCTCGCGTGAGGGCAAGGCCCAGGTCTCCCTCGCGCAGATGGAATACATGATGCCCCGCCTGCGCGGCTGGGGTGAGTCGATGTCCCGTCAGGCCGGTGGTCGCGCCGGCGCCAACGGCGGCGTGGGTACCCGTGGTCCCGGTGAGACCAAGATCGAAACCGATCGTCGCCGCATTCGTGAGCGAATGGCCAAGCTGCGCCGCGAGATTCGCGAGATGAAGACCGCGCGCGACACCAAGCGGGCCAAGCGCGTCTCGAGCGGCGTCCCGCAGGTGGCCATCGTCGGCTACACCAACGCGGGCAAGTCGAGCCTGATGAACAGCCTGACCAACGCCGGAATCCTGGTGCAGGACGCGCTGTTCGCCACCCTGGATCCGACCACCCGCAAGGCCGCGCTCGAGGACGGCCGCGAGGTCGTGTTCACCGACACCGTCGGTTTCGTGCGCCACCTGCCCACGCAGCTGGTCGAGGCGTTCCGCTCCACCCTCGAAGAGGTGACCGGCGCGGATCTGCTGCTGCACGTGGTGGACGGTTCGGACGCGCTGCCGAACGAGCAGATCAAGGCCGTGCGCGAGGTCGTCACCGACGTCCTGCGCGAGACCAAGACGCCCGCGCCGCAGGAACTGCTGGTGGTCAACAAGATCGACGCCTTGGATCCGCTGGAGCTGACCCAGCTGCGCGGCTGGCTCCCGGACGCGGTCTTCGTCTCGGCCAAGACCGGTCAGGGAATCGACGCCCTGCTCGCCCGCCTGGACCAGATCCTCGGTGGTCTGGACGTCGAGGTGAGCGTGCTGCTGCCGTACACCCGCGGCGATCTGCTGGCGCGCATTCACGCCGACGGCCGGATCATCGACTCCGCGCACGAGGAATCGGGAACGCGCGTGCGGGCCCGGGTGCCGCAGGCGCTGGCCGGTGTACTCACCGAATTCGCGCACGCGGGATCGGATTCGAGCGCCGAGTTCGATTCGAGTGCTATGTCTGATTCGAGTGCTGTGTTCGATTCGAGTGACGAGGATCTCGAAGTCGAGTGAGTCACTCATAGTCGATGCCCTGCAGTGACTTTCGTTACGATGACGTTATCGAAAATCCTGCAGGGAGGGTTGTCTTGTCGCGGAACGACACTGAATTCACCGGTGCCGAGAGCAGTGCGGATCGCAGAAAGCTCACCGATGGTGCGCCGCTGCATGTCGAATTGACCGATATCGATCGGCTCGTCATCGACGCGATCACCGGACCGGCGCGGGCGTGGTTCAGCCCGCGGTTCCACGGGTTGGAGAACTTCCCGCTCGAGGGTCCGGTGCTGCTGGTCGGCAATCACAGTCTGGCCGGGGGCACGGACGCGCCGGTATTGGCGCACAAGATTCTGGTGGAGCACGATCGGCTGGTTCGGGGACTGGCCGAGAATGTTCTCATCGACGTCCCGATATTGCGGGATGGCTTGCACCGCTTGGGAATCGTGCGTGGAAATCGCCACAATTGCACCACATTGCTGGAGCAGGGCGAGGCCGTGGCGGTATTCCCGGGCGGTGGTCGAGAGGCCATGCGCGGCAAGGGGCAGAAATATCAACTGCTGTGGGAGGGCCGGACCGGCTTCGCGCGGATGGCCATCGAAACCGGCGCGCCCATCGTGCCGATGGCGATGGTGGGTGGCGACGACATCTTCGACATCATCTTCGACGGCCACGACCCGGTCATGCGCCCGGTGCGGGAATTGGTGAAGGCATTGGGCCTGCGCGCCACCCTGACGCCCCCGCTGATCCGTGGTGTCGGCCCGACCCTGCTGCCCAAGCCCGAGCGCTTCTACTTCTCGCTCGGCACGCCGATCGAGACCACCCCGTGGCGCGACTCCCCGGATGTGGAGTCCGCGGCGTCGGAGTTGCAGGTGATCGTGAAGAAGGCCGTGGAGGAGGAGCTCGCGTTCCTGCTCGGCGAGCGCGACCGTGACCGGGGTCGCGGGCTGCTGGGTCGCACGCTGTCGGCCGTCGGACTCTGAGCGGGTCCCCGGCCCCGACGCTAGGTTTACCGGGGTTCATCAGCTGCGTTCTGCGATGTCAGCGGCGACAACCGCAGTTCGAGCAAGTTTCCTGGGGTTCGAAGTTAACCCTGATTCGACTTTCGAGTACCGTATTGAGCACAGGCGATGTGCCGATGTGGTCACTCAGGAGGTTGGCATGGAACGCACCCTTTTCGAACCCGAACACGACTTGTTCCGGGAGTCGTTCCGTAAGTTTCTCGAGCAGCACGTGGCTCCCCACCACGAAGAGTGGGAGCAGGCCGGCGTCGTGGATCGCTCGGTGTGGCTCGAGGCCGGTAAGCAGGGCTACCTGGGCACGGCCGTACCGGAGGAGTACGGCGGCGGTGGCGTGAAGGACTTCCGCTACAACGCCGTGGTCACCGAGGAGGTCACCCGGGGGATGTACTCCGGTCTGGGCTTCGGACTGCACAACGACGTCATCGCGCCGTACCTGCTGGACCTGGCGAACGAGGAGCAGAAGCAGCGCTGGCTGCCCGGCTTCTGCTCCGGCGAGATCATCACCGCCATCGCGATGACCGAGCCCGGTACGGGTTCGGACCTGCAGGGCATCAAGACCCGCGCGGTCCGCGACGGTGACGACTGGGTCCTGAACGGCTCCAAGACCTTCATCACCAACGGTATCAACGCCGACATCGTGATCGTGGTCGCCCAGACCGATCCCGAGAAGGGCGCGATGGGCTTCTCGCTGCTGGTCGTCGAGCGCGGCATGCCCGGTTTCGAGCGCGGTCGCAACCTCGACAAGATCGGCCTCAAGGCGCAGGACACCGCCGAACTCTCCTTCAGCGATGTGCGCGTTCCGGCCAAGAACCTGCTCGGCACCGAGGGCATGGGGTTCGTGCACCTCATGCAGAACCTGCCGCAGGAGCGCCTGTCCATCGCGGTCATGGCCGCCGCCGCCATGGAATCCTGCCTGGACCTGACCATCCAGTACGTGCGCGACCGCAAGGCGTTCGGCAAGCCGATCGGCGCCCAGCAGAACACCCGCTTCGTCCTGGCAGAGCTCGCGACCAAGACGACCGCCGTGCGCGTGTTCACCGATCACTGCATCGCCCTGCTCAACCAGGAGAAGCTCTCGGTGGAGGACGCCGCCAAGGCGAAGTGGTGGAGCACCGAGGAGCAGCTCGACCTCATCACCAAATGCCTGCAGCTGTACGGCGGCTACGGGTACATGCGCGAATACCCGATTGCCAAGGCCTACATGGACGCTCGCGTCCAGACCATCTACGGCGGCACCACCGAGATCATGAAGGAGATCATCGGGCGCAGCCTGAAGCTCGCCTGATCCGGAGGATCATCCGGCCGTGAGGCCGAGCCGGTCGGCGAGCCAGGGCACCTGCTGCGCGAGCGCGGCGGACCAGGCTCGCCAGTCGTGGCTCCCGGCCACCAGGTGACAGCCGACCGAGGCGATGGATGCGATCGCCTTGGCGCACAACGCTTCCTGTGCCGGGCGGTACAGCTCGTCGGAGCGGCCGACGACGAAGACCCCCGCGCTGGCCGGGTATCGGTGAGTCTCGAGCAGATCGGCGGGATTCACTGCCCGGAAAGCGGATTCGTCACCGCCGAAGGCCGCGGCGACGGTGCGGCCACGATCGCCGAGGGTGGGTTCGTCCTGACCGGAGAAGTCCATGAAGGTCGGATACACCTCGGCCGCCGTGGTCGCCAACTGCAGGGCGCAGGTGCCGCCGTAAGACGCGCCCGCGATCGCCCACGCGCGATGGTCGGGATCGACCCGCAGCTGAGAAGTGATCCAGGCGGGCACATCTCGGGCGAGATAGCCTGCCGAATCGCCCAGCGCGGAATCGAGGCAGAGCGGGTTCGCGAAACCCCCGCCGGTGGCGTCCGGCATCACGACCACCGGCGCGAGGCCGTGGTGATCGGCCGCGAACGCGTCCATGGTCTCGGTCAGCCGCCCCGACACCAGCCAATCCCCGGGCGCGCCCGGTTGGCCGTGCAGCAGCACCAGCACCGGCAACACCGGTTGCGGATCGGCGAAATAGGCGGGTGGCAGATAGATTCGGGCGTCCCGGCCGGTGAATCCGGACGTCGTGCCCGGAATGGCGGCGGTCGCGATCGAGCCCGCGGCGGAAAGCTGTTGCGCCGGTTGCCACACCGGTTCCAGTGGCGTGCCGCTGACCGTACCCAGCCGCGGCGCGGGCAACTCCGCGAGTGACACCGTGGGTGAGCTCGTGTATCCGAACGCCGCTCCGAGACTCTGATACGGCGCGTACACCAGGTTCATCTGGGTCGCCGCCGCCAGCAGCACCGCGAGCACCGCGCACGGAGTCACCAACCGCCCCCTGAGGTCCGAGGCGATCGCGCGGGGAACGAGCAGGATCAGCGCGGCGACGATGACGCCCGCCCAGAAGTGGATGCGTGCGGGAAGTGCGTCCGGGAACGGCCGCCACCACTTGGCCACCACCAGGGCTGCCGCCGTGGTGAGCGCGACGGCCGCCGCCAGCGCGGCAGGCAGTGCGATTCGCCGGAACCAGCGGCGGCGGCCGCCCACCAGCCACCCCG
>NZ_BDBU01000078.1 GCF_001613145.1 Nocardia jejuensis NBRC 103114 | reverse complement strand
GTTCCGCACCGCCGCGGCGCGGGCGGCCGGTCCCCCGGGCAGGGCGAGGTCGCTCCACAGCACGACCCGGGACAGATCCGGCAGGGTGGTTCCGCCGGCGGCGTCGCCGAGCGCCGCGAAGGCCGCGGCGGTGAATTCGCGGCAGGAGCCGTAGCGATCCTCACGCGCTTTGGCCATGGCGCGCGCGAGGACCGGGTCAAGAGCTCGGGGCAGTTCGGGGCGCAGGGTGCTCACCGGCGGCGGCGGGCGGTGCAGGTGCCCCGCGATGACCGCGGCCGCGCTCTCGGAATGGAACGGCGTGGACCCGGTCAGGATGCGGAACATCGTGCACGCCAGCGAGTATTGATCCGAGCGATGGTCGAGATCGGCGCCGGACAGCTGTTCGGGCGAGGCGTAGGACAGGGTCGCGGTGAGCGTGCCGGTGCGGGTGAGCCGGACCGATTCGTCACGCAGCCGGCCGATTCCGAAGTCGGTCAGCAGAACTCGGCCGTCCTGCCCGGGCGAGGGGCGCGCCAGCAGGATGTTGGCAGGTTTCACATCGCGGTGCAGAACGCCCATCGCGTGCGCGTAGTCCAGCGCTTTGGCGGTCTCCGCGGCGATGAACACCGCCGCACCCGGCGGGCACTCCGCCGACGCCACCGCCGAGGCGTCCCCGCCATCGATGAACTGCATGGCGATCCAGAGCCGCCCGTCCTCGATGCCGCGGTCGTACACCGACACCACGTTGGGGTGATCGAGCCTGGCGATGAGCTCCGCTTCACGGGCGAAGCGCGCGCGAATCTCGGTGTCGGCGGCCAGATCCCGGCCGAGCAACTTCAACGCGACCGAGCGCGGCAACCTCGGATGCCGCACGAGGTACACCTCCCCCATGCCGCCGCTCCCCAGCCGACGCTCGATGAGATATCCGGCGAACACCTCGCCCACACGCACCATTGGTTCCCCTCGCACCGCAAACAGTGGGAACGGTACACCCGCGCGGGCCGGTCGCGAATCCCGCCGGGCAAACGAAAGCCCGGGCCACGGAGGTGAATCCGTGGCCCGGGCCGATTCGATGCGGGTCTGTGAACCCGCGCCGGGAAACTACTTCTTGCGCTCGCGCTTCTCGCGCACCCGCACGTTCACCTGGACCGGTGAACCGTCGAAGCCGAACTCCTCACGCAGGCGGCGCTCGATGAAGCGGCGGTAGCCCGCCTCGAGGAAGCCGGTGGTGAACAGCACGAATGTCGGCGGGCGGGTGGACGCCTGGGTGGCGAACAGGACGCGGGGCAGGCGACCGCCACGCATGGGCGGCGGGGTGGCCGCCACGACCTCTTTGAGCCAGTTGTTCAGGCGGCCGGTGGAGATGCGCTTGTCCCACGATTCCAGGGCGGTTTCCATGGCGGGAACCAGCTTCTGAACCGCGCGGCCGGTGTGCGCGGAGATATTGACCCGCATGGCCCAGCGGACCTGGACCATCTCGCGGTCGATCTCTTTTTCCAGCATCTCGCGCCGGTCCTCGTCGACCAGATCCCACTTGTTGTAGGCGATCACGAGGGCCCGGCCGGTCTCGGCGATCATGCTGATCACGCGCAGATCCTGCTCGGTGACCGGCTGGGAGGCGTCGATCAGGATGACCGCCACCTCGGCGGCCTCGATCGCCGACTTGGTGCGCAGCGACGCGTAGAACTCGGTGCCGCTGGCATTGCTCACCTTGCGGCGCAGACCGGCGGTATCGACGAAACGCCAAGGCTTTCCGCCCAATTCGACCAACGAGTCGACCGGGTCGACCGTGGTGCCCGCCACATCGTGCACGACCGAGCGCTCGTGGCCGGACAGCTTGTTGATCAGGCTCGACTTGCCGACGTTCGGCTTGCCGACCAGCGCCACCCGGCGGGGGCCACCGACAGCGCCGGTGCCCTCGCGCGGGGTCTCCGGCAAGACCGACAGCACGACGTCGAGAAGATCGCCGGTGCCGCGGCCGTGTGCGGCCGACACCAGGTGCGGCTCGCCCAGGCCCATCGACCACAGCGCCGCGGCGTCCGACTCGAGCTTCTGGTTGTCGACCTTGTTGGCGACCAGGATGACCGGAGTCTTGGAGCGCCGCAGCACCTTCGCCACGGCCTCGTCGGTCGAGGTCGCGCCGACGGTGACGTCGACGAGCACGATGATGGCGTCGGCGGTCTGCATGGCGACCTCGGCCTGGCGGGCCACTGACTGCTGCAGGCCCTTGGCGTCGGGCTCCCAGCCGCCGGTGTCCTGCACCAGGAATCGCCGTCCGGACCAGGTGGCCTCGTACGAGATGCGGTCACGGGTGACGCCGGGAACGTCCTCGACCACCGCTTCACGGCGGCCCAGAATACGGTTCACCAGAGTCGATTTGCCCACGTTGGGACGGCCGACGATGGCCAGGGTCGGCAGCGGGATGTGTTCGGCATCCTGCTCGCCCTCGAATTCGGCTACTTCCCAATCGGTTTCGTCCGACCAGATACCGTCACCGGCGAAGGTGTCCTGCGTCACTGCGATCCTCCTGCCGAAATCTGCTGCCGCACAACGCGATACAGCTCGTCGATGACCTCGTCCATGTTCAGCTCACTGGTGTCCACCAGCACCGCGTCCTGCGCGGGACGCAGCGGAGACACCTTGCGCGTGGAATCGAGGGTGTCGCGGCGCTGCACATCGGCCAGCACCGCCTCGAAATCGTCGCCCCGGCCCTCGGCGATGTTCTGCACGTTGCGGCGGGTGGCGCGGGCCTCGGCGGACGCGGTCAGATAGATCTTGACGTCCGCGTCCCGCAGCACGACGGTGCCGATATCGCGGCCCTCGACCACGATCCGGCCCTTGGCGGCGGTGAGATCGCGCTGCATGGCGACCAGCTGGTCGCGCACCTCGGACACGGCCGAGACGGCGGACACGGCCTTGGTGACCGCGTTGCCGCGGATCTCCGAGGACACGTCCTCACCGTCGAGCAGGATCACCTCGTGACTCGGGTCGGTGCCGATGGTGATCGGCAGCTCCTTGACCGCCACCGCGATGGCGGCCGCGTCGTCCAGGTCCACGCCGCTGCGCAGCACGCGCAGGGTCGCGACCCGGTACATCGCGCCGGTATCGAGGTAGCTGGCCTCGAGCCGGGTCGCGAGCTTGCGCGACACGCTCGACTTGCCGGTGCCCGACGGGCCGTCCATGGCGACGACCAGCGGCGCCGTACCGGACAGCGCGCCCGCCGTGTCGATCAGACTTCCCATACCGTTCACAACGACACCGCCTCGTAGAGCTTCCCGATTTCGTCACGACCGAGAGCACGCAGCGTGCCCGGACGCTGATCGCCCAGCGCGATCGGGCCGACATGCGTACGCACCAGCGCGATGACCGGATGGCCGACCGCGTCCAGCAGGCGGCGCACGATGTGCTTGCGACCCTCGTGCAGGACCACCTTCACCAGCGAACGACCCTGGCCGACCTCCAGCACCTGGAACTTGTCGACCTTGGCGGGGCCGTCGTCCAGCTCCACGCCGTCGCGCAGCAGCTTGCCCACGTCGCGATTGTTGACCTCGCCGTTGACGGTCGCCAGGTACGTCTTGGAGACCTCGAAGGAGGGGTGCATCAGGCGGTGCGCGAGGTCACCGTCATTGGTGAGCAGCAGCAGACCCTCGGTGTCGGCGTCGAGCCGGCCGACGTGGAACAGGCGCTGCCCGGCCGCGATCCGCTCGGCGACGATATCGCCGACACACGGGCGGTCGTGCTCGTCGGACATGGTGGACTGCCAGCCCTTGGGCTTGTTCAGTGCCAGGTAGACCTGCTCGTCGCGGACCACGACGCGCACGCCGTCGACGCGCACGATGGCGGTCTCGGGATCGATGCGCAGGCCCTGCTCCTTGACGACCTTGCCGTCGACCTCGACGCGACCGGCGTCGATCATGTCCTCGGCCACGCGGCGCGAGGCCACACCGGCCTTGGCCAGCACCTTCTGCAGGCGCTCACCCTCGCCCCACGGGAGCTTCTTCTGCGTGGCCTGACCCTCGGAGTCGACATGCTGGCGACGGGCCGGCTTGGCATTGCTCAGCAGCACCGGGCCCGAGACCTGACGAACCGGCTTCGGGTTCTTCTTGTTGGTCGGCGAGGTGGTCGGGGCGAGCGGTCGGCCGCCACCGATCCGGCCGCGGGTCGCGTTGCGATCCTGGCCGAAACCCGAACGGTCCGAACCGAATCCGGTACGGGCGCCACTGCCGCGGGTATCGCCGCCACGGCTGTCCCCGCCACGGGTGTCGCCACCGCGGCCGGAGCCGCCCTGGCCCGCGCCGCGAGACGGGGCGCCGCCGCGCGAATCGGAATTCCAGGGACGATCGCCACGGGGGGCGCCGCCACGCGAGGGCGCGCCACCACGGGAATCGGAGTTCCACGGGCGATCACCGCGAGGCTGACCACCACGACCGGCGCCACCGTGGGACGAGCCGCCATCACGGCCCTGCCCGCCACGCTGCGCACCGCCACCCCAGGAGGAGCCGCCGTCACGCGAACCGCCGCGACCAGCGCCACCGTACGAGGAACCGCCGTCACGCGAACCACCGCGACCGGCACCACCGTACGAGGAACCGCCGTCACGCGAACCACCGCGACCGGCACCACCGTACGAAGATCCACCATCGCGCGAACCACCGCGGCCCGCGCCGCCGTAGGACGAGCCGCCATCGCGACTCTGTCCGCCACGCTGTGCGCCGCCACCCCAGGAGGAGCCGCCGTCGCGCGAACCGCCGCGAGCGGGGGCGGCGCCACGGCCACCACTTGCCGAGCCGCCACGGGCTCCGCCATGAGAAGATCCGCCCCGCGAAGACTCGGACCTGTCGGTCCGGCCGCGGTCGGCGCGAGAATCACCCTTGGGCGATTCGAATCCGCGTTTACTACGTTCCGGTGTGCCATCTCGGCGAGCGGGAGTATTCACGTTGTCCATTCATTCTTCGGTACCGAGGTCGATATCCGCCTCGGCGGGCTTTTTGAGCCTGAGGTACCGGGGATCGGTATCCAGACTCTCGTTTATCTCGTCGATCAGGTCGACGCCCGGGAGCAGCGGCGCCAACGGCGGCAGATCCGCCAGGGACGCGAGGCCGATCCGTTCCAGGAACAGCTCGGTCGTGAGGTACTGAGTGCCGTTGGTCTCCGGGTCCGTTCCGGCCTCCGCGATCAGCCCCCGCGCGAGCAGGGTCCGGATCACGCCATCCACGTTCACGCCGCGCACCGCACTCACTCGGGCTCGGGTAACCGGTTGACGATAGGCGATCACGGCCAAGGTTTCCAAAGCAGCGCGGGTGAGCTTCGAACGTGCGCCGTCCAACAGCATACGTTCCACGTAGGGCGCGTACTCCGTCCGCGTGTAGTAACGCCACCCGTCGCCCACGAACCTGAGATCTATGCCACTGCGCCGCACGGTCAATTCGGCCGACATCTCCCGCAGCGCGGTCAGCACCCGCTTCGGATCGTCGTTCATCGCCGAGGCGAGCAGTTCCACCGGCGCGGGGGCGTCGATGACCAGCAGCATCGCCTCCAGCGCCGCGCGGAATTGGTCCTCGCCCAACGCTTCGTCGAAGTCGAGGTCGTCCGAGGCGGTCTCGGAGAGTTCGGAATCGGTGTCGGCGGCCTCGCCCCGGATCGGCGTCTCCGACCCGATATCCGGCTCGGACGCGACAGCGGGCAGGGGTTCGGCGACGTCGCCGGGCGCATCATTCGGCGTGCCCGCTGAGTTGTCCGCCACAGCGGCGGAGTTTTCGGTCACAGCGGCGGAGTTTTCGGTCACAGCGGCGGAGGTTTCGGTCACCGCGGACCGATTCGCGCCCGCGTCCGCCGCGCCACCGGTCGCGGCGATGCCACGCTCGGCCCAGGAGGCCGCGTTCACGCCGGGCGCATCGTGCGTTCCGCCGGCGTCCTCGCTCTCCGACTCGGTACCGCCCGCCCCCGGCGAATCCGGATCGACGGCACTGCGCGAGTCCGCGGCTTCCGGATCGGGACGTTCGCCGCCGCGCGCGCGATCGGCGACGTCTCGCTTCAGCGCACGCGCCACGAGGTCCGGATCGAGGAGGCCGCGCACGATATCGCCGAGCACAGGAGGGATGTCGCCGGGAATGTCCTCCATACCCTCGTCGTGGCCCTGCTCTGGCTCGGTCACCCGTAATCCTCCTCGATGTTCACCGGTTCGGCCGGTCGGTCTTCTGGCTCGCCGATCCAGCTGATCGAGAGTGGACCGAGTGGGTCGGGCTGGTCGAATTCGATCGTCTTGCCCCGGTACAGCTCCAGCAGCGCCAGGAAGCGGGCGACGATCTGGATCGGGGTCTCGCAGTCCGCGCAGACCTCGTGGAACGTCGTCCACCCACCGATGCCACGACTCTTCAGCATTTCCAGCACGAGCGCGGCCTGTTCGGCGACCGAGATCGAGTGGGCGTGAATGTGATCCAGACCCACCCGCGGCACCGGACGCGGCGTGAACGCCAGGGCCGCGACCTGCGCGAAACCGGCGGCGTCGACTCCCAGCGTAACGTCCGGCAACAGCTCGAGGTAGCGCTCCTCGAGCGAGACCGCGCGCGGATAGCGCTGCATGGCCGCGGCTTCGAGTTCGCCGAGCAGTCCGGCCACCTGCTTGAAGGCCCGGTACTGCAGCAGGCGCGCGAAGAGCAGGTCGCGCATTTCGAGCAGTTCCAGGTCGTCCTCGTCGGCGACCTCGCCCGAGGGCAGCAGCCGCGCGGTCTTGAGATCGAGCAAAGTGGCTGCGATGACCAGGAATTCGGTGGTCTGATCGAGAATCTTGTCCGCGCGCAGACCCTGGTTCTGCGCCAGGCTGGCGGTCAGAGCCTTGGTGTAGGCGATGAATTCGTCGGTGACCTTGTGCAGCGCGATCTCGGTGACGTCGAGCCGACGGGAACTGATGAGCTGCAGCAGCAGATCGAACGGGCCCTCGAAATTGGCCAGCCGCAAATGGAATTTGCCGCTTTTGTCTGAATCATCGGATGTGGCAAGACTAGTCGAGGGC
This sequence comes from Nocardia jejuensis NBRC 103114, assembly GCF_001613145.1. GTDB lineage: Bacteria > Actinomycetota > Actinomycetes > Mycobacteriales > Mycobacteriaceae > Nocardia > Nocardia jejuensis. The sequence goes on along the minus strand of NZ_BDBU01000078.1, from coordinate 16,398 downwards.
GTCCCGGCAGCGCCAGTCGAGGGCGTCCCGCCCGGCACACCCGCCGCCGGCTCCGCGACGCTCGCCACGATGTCCGAGACGATTCCGTTCGATTCGGCGTGATCGGTCCGGGGCTGTCCGGACGTCGCGGGCGCGCCGGAATCGGCGTCCGCCGGTTCGTGCTCGGACGCTGGGTCGAAAGGATCGTTCAACGGCCGGACCGGTGGATGACTTCCCGCGCCATCGCCCGATACGCTTCCGCGCCACCGGATTTGGGCGCCCAGGTGGTGATCGGCTCACCGGCGACGCTGGCGTCGGGAAAGCGAACGGTGCGCGAGATGACGGTGTCGTAGACCAGATCGCCGAACACCTCGACCACGCGCGTCATGACCTGACGCGAATGCAGCAACCGGGCATCGAACATGGTCACCACGATGCCGTACAGCATGAGCGAGGGATTGAGCCGGTCCCGGACCTTCTCCACGGTGTCGTTGAGCAGCGCCAGCCCACGCAGCGAAAAGTATTCGCACTCCATGGGAATGACCACGCCGTCGGCACAGGCCAGCGCGTTCACGGTCAGCAGACCGAGCGAAGGCTGACAGTCGATGAGGATGTAGTCGTACCGATTGCGCAGCGGCGCCAGCGCCCGGCCCAGCGTGTGCTCGCGCCCGACCTCGTTGACGAGCTGGATCTCCGCCGCCGACAGATCGATATTGCTGGGCAACAGGTCCATGTTCTCGACCTTGGTGTTCATCAGCACATCGTCGACGGTGACCTTGCCCGGCCCGACCAGCAGGTTGTGCACGGTCTGATCCAGATCGTGGTGTGCCACGCCGAGTCCCGCGGACAGCGCGCCCTGCGGATCCAGATCCACCAGCAGGACCCTGCGCCCGCATTCGGCCAGGGCCGCACCGAGATTGATGGTCGAGGTGGTCTTTCCGACGCCACCCTTCTGATTGCACATCGCGACGATCAGCGCGGGCCCGGTGTGATCGGGCGCGGGCGGCTCCGGAATTTCTCGCAAGGGGCGTCCAGTAGGACCGAGTTCCGCGCTGGGAGCCACATCGGCGGCCTCCCACAGGGTTTGCGCGGCGGTTTCGATCCGCTGGCCCGCACCACCGGCTTTCGTCACGTCCGCTGCTCCTTCGACGTTCCTGACCTGCTCCGTCCCCGCGGCTGGTGTGCCGGAGGACGACGCGCCCGGCCGCGTGTGCGGACGGGTTCCTCATAGACGCTACCGCCTGTCCGCGTGGGAGCCACGTTCGGACACGCACGGTAAACCTGCACTTCAGAGTTGTCAGCGGGCACGCGGATGCGCGGTTGCCCACACCTCGTGAAGCGTCCCGACGGTCACCAGAGTGTAGATCTGTGTGGTCGTCACCGAGGCATGACCGAGTAACTCCTGTACCACCCGAACATCCGCACCCCCGTCCAGCAGGTGCGTGGCGAAGGAGTGCCGCAGGGTGTGCGGGGACACCTGAGCTGCGATTCCGGCGCGTTCGGCGGCGGATTGCAAGGTCTGCCAAGCGGTCTGGCGCGAGAGTCGTCCGCCGCGATGATTGAGGAACAGCGCGGCATTGCCCCGCCCGAGCACCGAGAGCGCGGGGCGCCCGCGCACCAGATACGCGTCCACGGCCGCCAGCGCCGGGCGGCCGATCGGCACCATGCGCTGCTTTCCGCCCTTGCCGCGCAACACCACTGCGCGTTCGGCGGTGTCGATGTCGTCGACATCCAGACCGGTGATCTCGGAGATGCGCGCGCCGGTGGAGTAGAGCAGCTCCAGCAGCGCGCGGTCGCGCAAACCCCGGGGACCGTCCGCGGCGTCGCCGCCCGCCGCGTCCAGGAGGCGCGAAATCTGGTCGTACGGCAGGGCTTTGGGCAGACGCCGGGCCGGTGCGGGCGGTTTCACCGGATGCGCGACATCCGCGACTGTGATGCCCTCGGCGGCGGCGAACCGGTGCAGTCCGCGCGCGGCGACCAGCGCCCGCGCGGCCGAACTCGCCGCCAGCGCGGGATGATCCGCGTCACCCGCGCGCAGCGAGATCACGAATTCACCGATGTCGGTTTCCTTCACCTCCGCCAGTGTCGCGATGGCACGCGAGTCGAGGAAATCCCGATACCGGCCCAGATCGCGGCGATAGGCGTTGAGTGTGTTGCGCGCGACACCACGCTCGACCGTCAAATGATCGAGGTAGGCGTCGATCTGGTGAGTCAGCATGCGCGAGACCACAGCGGAACGCGTGTGGGGCGCCTCGCGTCGAGGCGCCCCGAGCGTGGCGCATCGACGTACCCGGCGGGCAGGAGTGCCGATGCGGTGTCGTACATGCGCCACATCATGGCAGCAGCCACCGACGAAGTGCCCGAACGAAACACGTGTTCGAGACCGCTCGGTCTTCGTCGCCGTCAGGTGGCGGTGTTCCCCTCGGCGTCGCGGGCGGCGGCCTTGCGTTCCAGGAACGCGGTGGGCATACCGGGCCACGGGGCATCCGCGGGGCGGAGTGTCGCACCGGTGGCGCGCGCGGTGACCAGCGCGAGGACCCCCGCGACCGCCGTCGCGTTGGTGATCTCACCGGCCAGTGCCGCGCGCACCGCCTCGTCGAGGGGCACGCGCCGAATCTGGATGTCGGCCTCTTCCAATTCCGGGTCGGGCCGGTCGGTGTCGTAGAGATCGGACGCCAGGTAGATGCGCAGCGCCTCGTCCGTGAAGCCGGGCGAGAGCGCCACGTCCACCAGCACCGCCCACGTGCGCGCGGCCAGACCGGTTTCCTCGGCCAGCTCACGCTGGGCGGCCTCGAGCGGGTCCTCCCCCGGCTTGTCCAGCAATCCGGCGGGCAGCTCCAGCAGACGCCGCCCGATCGGATGCCGGTACTGGTTGATCAGCACCAGATTCTCGTCCTCGTCCAACGCCGCGACGGCTACCGCGGCGTGGTGTTCGATCACCTCGCGTTCGGCGACCCGCCCACCGGGCATGGCCACCTGATCCAGTCGCAGCGCCAGGATCGCGCCCGAGTACGCGATACGGCTGGAAACGGTGTCGAACTCGTGCGTGCCGGGCGCCGATTCGGTGGTCTCGGCGGCCCGGTCGCTGTCGGAGGAGGTCATCAGGACACTTTCTCACCCTTGTCAGCCGGAGCCTCCTGCGGGATCTCCACCGGAAGCTGTTCGGCGGCCTTGTATTTCAGGGCGGCCGAGATCAGCGCGGCGAAGAGCGGATGCGGGCGGGTCGGACGCGACTTGAGCTCCGGGTGCGCCTGGGTGGCGACGAAGAACGGATGCTTGTCCTGCGGCAGTTCCACGAACTCGACCAGATGGCCGTCCGGGGAGGTGCCGCTGAACTTCAGACCGCTCTTGGCGATCTTGTCGCGGTAGGTGTTGTTGACCTCGTAGCGATGCCGGTGCCGCTCGGACACCTCGGTCTCACCGTAGGCCCGCGCCACCACCGAATCCTTGGTCAGCACAGCCGGATACGCGCCCAGGCGCATGGTGCCGCCCAGATCGGCCTCACCGGCCACGGCCTGCTCCTGATCGGCCATGGTCGAGATCACCGGGTACTTGATGTCCGGTTCGAACTCGGTCGAGTTGGCATCGGTCAGCCCGACCGAGCGCGCCGCCTCGATGACCACGCACTGCAGACCCAGGCACAGGCCCAGCAGCGGGATCTTGTGCGTGCGGGCGTAGCGGATCGCGCCCACCTTGCCCTCGATGCCGCGAATGCCGAAGCCGCCGGGGATGAGCACGCCGTCCACATCGGACAGATGCGCCCGTGCGCCGGCCTCGGTCTCGCACTCGTCCGACTGCACCCAGCGGATGTTCACCTTGGCCCGCGAGGCGAAGCCGCCCGCGCGCAGCGCCTCGGTGACCGAGAGGTACGCATCGGGCAGATCGACGTATTTGCCGACCAGCGCGACGGTGACCTGTTCGCGCGGGTTGTGCACCCGATCGAGCAGATCGCCCCACACCGTCCAATCCACGTCGCGGAAAGGCAGTCCCAGGCGGCGCACCACGTACGCGTCCAGGCCCTCGCGGTGCAGCACCTTCGGGATGTCGTAGATCGACGGCGCGTCCGGGGTCGAGATGCAGGCATCCACCTCGACATCGCACATGAGCGCGATCTTGTTCTTGAGCGGCTGCGGCACATCGCGGTCGCAGCGCAGGATCAGGGCATCGGGCTGGATGCCGATATTGCGCAGCGCCGCCACCGAATGCTGGGTCGGCTTGGTCTTGAGCTCGCCCGAGGGACCCAGGTACGGGACCAGCGAGACGTGCAGGAAGAAGCAGTTGTCCCGGCCCACGTCGTGGCGAATCTGCCGCGCCGCCTCCAGGAACGGCTGCGACTCGATATCCCCGACGGTGCCGCCGATCTCGGTGATCACCACATCCGGGATGTGCCCGTGGATGTCCGGGGCGGCCATCGCGGTGATGCGACTCTTGATCGCATCGGTGATGTGCGGGATCACCTGCACGGTGTCGCCGAGGTACTCGCCCCGGCGTTCCTTCGCGATCACGGACGAATAGATCTGTCCGGTGGTGACATTGGCGTCCTGCGACAGATCGCGGTCGAGGAAGCGTTCGTAGTGACCGACATCGAGGTCCGTCTCCGCGCCGTCCTCGGTCACGAATACCTCACCGTGCTGGAAAGGATTCATGGTGCCGGGATCGACGTTCAGATACGGATCCAGCTTCTGCATCGTGACGCGCAAACCGCGTGACGTAAGCAACTGCCCGAGGCTCGAGGCCGTCAGACCCTTACCGAGTGAAGAGGCGACACCACCGCTGACGAATATGTGCTTCGTGGCGGTCAAGTGATGAGCGGAGCGCGCCGGAATCCGTGAATTACCCACGGGACTTCACGGTAACACGGATTTCCGGTAGCCATCCAAGGCTCGCGCACCGACGTCCGAAGATTGCCTCACTGTTGCGGGACGGACCGGCCGCTATGTCAGCGCGGCATGGCCGCCACTGTGAGGGAGGTCGCCTTCGCGCCCGTGCCGTATCGCCCGGTCCCGCCGCCCAATTGCTCGGTCAGCCCGAGCACGGTGGTGATCCGGCCGATCTCGTGGTCCAGATTGTCGACCGTGGTGACCGGAGCAAGTTCGGCCTCCTCGCGCGCGACCGCGATCGGGCCCGGCCCGTCCGCGGCCCCGTAGCGACCCGCCAGCACCACACCCGCACTGTGCGAGCGCAAACCACCGGCGAACCTCGCGATGATGGTGCCGCGATTGTTCTGATCGGCCCGCGCACCGTCACCGGTGACCAGTACCGCCAATTGCGCGGGCTGCGCCTGGGCGAAGGTCAGGAAGCCGCCGCCGCGCAGGGTTTCCAGCGCCAGGCTGCGTTCCTGCTCGCTACCGCGAGCCTGCCCGGTGGCGGGATCGGTGAGCAGCACCTGGCCCAGCAGATCACCGGCCAGGCTGCCCTGATCGACCGCGTCGATCTTCAGCTGCGCGCCCGCGGGAACGACGTTCATCAGCGCGGTGCGCAGCCGATCGCCGTCCGAGGAATCGGTGAACGCGCCCGTGAGATCGACCCGGCCGGTGACCTTGGCCCCGGCGGTGCTCAGCGCGGCGTTCACCGAATCCACATCCGCGCTGTCGGCATCCGGGGTGGTGAACACCAGAACGCTGCGATCGGCCAGGCTTCCGGCCAGCAGCTTGCCCGCCGACCCGGCCAGGAAACTGTCCGACGCCTTCAACTGCTCGGTCAGCCGATCGTTGGCGGCACGCAGATCCTCGACCTGCTGCCGGCTCCCTGTGCCGGGAAAGAACCCGTCGCCGTGCGTGCGGGTGCCCAGCACCACGCCGACCGCGAGGGCCAGGAACACGGCCGCGATCGAGACGGCGTGGTGGCGAAACGAGATCATTCTTCCCCTACCTGAATTGGTCGAATTTCACGTGAGCCCACAGCGAGAACCGATCCCAGGTGTGCGCCACCCAGGTGATCACCTCACCGCCCAGGTTCGTGGCCAGCAGCGCCACGATCAGGGCGACCAGCGCCGCGAGCACCACCAGCGCGACGGCCGATCCCGAGCCCCGGTGGCGGTACAGCGCGGCAACGGCTTTCGCGTCCATGAGCTTGGTGCCCATTTTGAGCCTGGTCAGGAAGGTCGCCGGATTGGAGTCGCGGCGGCCGCGGTCGAAGAAGTCGTCCAGCGAGGCGGCCGCGCCGACGGTCACGATGAGCGAGGCGCCGTGATGGTCGGCCAGCAGCAGCGCCAGATCGGCGGGTGCGCCCGAGGACGGGAAGGTGGTCGCGCCGATCCCCAGATCCTGGATGCGCTCCAAACCCTTCGCGTGCCCGTCGGTGTCGGCCGGCAGGATCACCTCGGCGCCACATTTGAGCGTGGTCGCGGTGATCTCCTCCGGATCCCCGACGATCAGGTCGGGCTGATATCCGGCGCGGGTCAGGGTGTCCGCGCCCCGGCCGACGCCGATCAGGACGGGCGCGTACTCCTTGATGAACGGCTTGATCCGCTTGAGGTCCTCGGCGTGATCGGGACCGTCCGCGACGACCACGACATGCCGCTTCTTCATGTCGAGTTCGACGTCCGGCACCCCGATTCCGTCGATCAGCAGCGAACTTTCGGTGCGGATGAACTCGATGGTGTTGCCGGAGAACGCTTCCAGATGATCGGCCAGGCCGTTGCGAGCCTCGACCATCCGCTCGACGATGCCGAGCTCGGTGAGCTCGATGCCCTCCACCAGAGCCTCGGGCTCCTTCTTGGCCAGCTTGTCGGCGTAGATCACGCCCTCGCACAGCCGGACCTTGGCGCCGTCCTTGACCTTGGTGAAGACGTCGGAGCTGACCGCGTCCAGCAGCAGAATCCCGTTGGACACCAGCACTTCCGGACCCAGATTCGGGTAGCGGCCCGATATGGACGGCGAGGCGTTCACCACCGCGGCGACGCCTGCTTCGACCAGGCGATCGGCGGTCAGTCGGTCCAGGTCCATCTCGTCGAGGAACACGATGTCCCCCGCACCGACACGTTGCAGCAAACGGCGGGTATTGCGGTCGACGCGGGCAATACCGGTCAGACCTGGAAGCGTTTCGGTATTACGCGACAGCAAGGCCAGCATCTTCATAACGCTCGATGATTACCGCAAAGTCTCGACCTTTGGTGGAGGCGCGCCGCACCATCTCCCTCACCCGTCACAGCGATGGCGGCCGATCGCGCAATCGGACAGCAATCCGATTCGCAGTCCTGTCCGTTCCTGTCTATCAACTTACCGAGGAGTAGGGATATGCTGCGCGAATGGTCAGCACCACTGTCGATACAGTCATCTCCGCGCCGCGCGAGGTCGTCTACAAGCTCTTCAGCGAGCGTGACAGCCTCAACGGCAAGCTCCCCGTGAAGATCACGCTGAAGAAGCCGGGCATCGGCGCGCCGTCCGGAGTCGGCGCGCAGTACCACCTCGGCCTCGCCGGGATCGGCATCACCGAGGAGACCACGGAACTGGTCCCCGGCGAGCGCATGGTCTACCGCGTGATCGCCGGCGCGCCGGTCAAGCGCCACGTCGGCACCATCGCGTTCTCCGACGCGCCCGGCGGCACCCGCGTGGTCTACACCATGGAGTCCGAGCCGAGCCTGCCCGTTCCGGCCAAGATCCTCGAGGTCGGCCTGCGCGGTCTGACCAACCAGCTCATCGGCGGAGTTCGCAAGGCCGTCAAGTAGTTTCGTCTCGTCGTTCACGCGCCGCGCCGCCCGCGGCGGCGCGGCGGTGAACACACTGCGTCCGTGACAACACGACGGCCGCCGACCCGCATGTCCTCGTGCGGGTCGGCGGCCGTTGCTCGTCGTGCCTTCGGCGTATCGCCGTCTCCCGAACCGGCACCACCCGGCCGCAGATCACCCGCGCCCTGATCGACCGTCCCCCGGCCTACCGGAACCTCGGACCGGCACCGTCGTCATGAATCCAGGCCTCGAGGCCACCGTCTCGGCCCGGAACACCGGCGGTCCACCTCGACGCGGCCGTGGAGCGCACGCCCCGACCCGCACCGGCCGAGCCGAATACTCGGCCGGGGCCCGCGAATCAGCTGGCGGCGCCGATCTTTTCGGCGTGCGCGGTGGTGAGCAGTTCCCAGGCGTGGGCACGGCCGGTTTCGGTGTCACCCATACCGGCGAGCATGCGGGCCAGCTCGATCACCCGTTCGTCCTGGGTCAGGGAGCGGACACCGGAGTTGACGCCCTTGCCGTCGTCCACTTTGTCGACCACGAGGTGGGTGTCGGCGAAGGCCGCCACCTGTGGAAGGTGGGTCACGACGATCACCTGATGGGTGCGGGCCAGGCGGGCGAGGCGGCGGCCGATCTCCACCGCCGCGCGGCCGCCGACACCGGCGTCGACCTCGTCGAACACCATCGTGGTGCCGTGCTCGGAACTGGCCAGGACCACTTCGAGCGCGAGCATGATGCGCGAGAGCTCACCGCCGGACGCGCTCTTGCTCAACGGCAGCGGCAGCGCGCCCGAATGCGCGGCGAGGCGGAATTCCACCTCGTCCACACCGGTCGAACCCGCGTGCACCTCCTGACCGTCGATGGTCAGCGGCGCCGAATCCTGAACTCCCGCGGGCATCGGCGCGATGCCGACCTCGAGCCGCGCGCGCCCCATGGCCAGGCCACCGAGCTCGGTGCTGACGGCGCTGGCGAGCTTTCCGGCCACCTTGGTGCGGGCGGCGGTCAGTTTGCGCGCGGTCTCACGGACCTTGCCGGCGGCCGTCTCCACCTCGGCGGACAGCGCGGCGAGCGCCTCCTCCGAGACGTCGAGCGAATCCAGACGGGTGCGGGCCTCGTCGGCCCAGGCGATCACGCCGTCGATATCGGGCGCGTATTTGCGGGTCAGGGTCTTGAGTTCGGCCTGGCGCACCAGCAGCGAATCGAGCGCGCCCGGATCGGACGGCAGGTCCGAGAGGTAGGAACTGAGCTCGGTGGTCAGGTCGACCACGACCGAAATCGCTTCGCCCAGACGGGGAGCCAGCGCGGCCAGCGCCGGATCCTCGGCGGCCTCCATGCGAGCGCGGGCGGTTCCGAGCAGTTCCAGCGCGCCGGAACCCTCACCCGGATTGTCGGACGGGCCGGCCAGCGCGTCGTGCGAGGCGGCGGCGGCCTCCATCAGCGAATCCAGGTCCGAGAGTCGCCGGACCTCGACGACGATCTGCTCATCCTCACCGGGTTGCGGTTTGACACCGTCGATTTCGGCCAGGGATTGGGTGAGCCGGTCCGCCTCGAGCGCCAATTCGCGACTGCGCGCGGTGCGTTCGAGGAACGTGTTGCGCGCATCGAGCCAAATACGCCGGGCCTTCTGGTATTTCGCGAGCAGCGTCGCCACCGAGTCGCCCGCGAACTGGTCCAGCGCGTGCAATTGCTGATCCGGACGCTGCAGGCGCAGTTGATCGTTCTGCCCGTGCACGGTGAGCAGCGGGGTCGTGAAGTCCGAGAGCACCGAGGCCGGAACACTGCGGCCGCCCAGATGTGCGCGGGAGCGGCCGTCGCTGCCGACGGTGCGCACCGCGATGATGCTGCCGTCGTCATCCTGTTCGGCTCCGGAGGATTCGAGCACCTCCGCGACTTCGTTGCGGGCGCCGTCGTGCGCCTCCTCGGTGGTGAAGCGACCCTCCACCACCGCCCGCGACGCCCCCAGTCGCACCCGTCCGGCGTCGGCGCGCGCTCCGCTGAGCAGGTGCAGGCTGGTGACGACCATCGTCTTGCCCGCACCGGTCTCACCGGTCAGAACGGTCAATCCTTCATGGAATTGGGCGGTGGCGGTGGAAATTACGCCAAGGCCGTCAATCCTGATCTCTGTCAGCACTTGTGCTCTCCGTTCGGCGGTCTTCGATCTCGCCTGGCCGCGCAGACGAACGGCCTCGCCAGCCTGTCACGGGCAATTGGAATTTGCGCACCATCCGATCGGCGAACGGTGCGGAATCGAGTCGTACCCAACGCACCGGCTCGGCCCCGCGGACCGCCTCGACCCGGCCGCCCCGCGGCAGTGCGAGGGTGCGTCGGCCGTCGAGGAAAACTATCGCATCATGGCCCGTCGCAACGGTTTCCACGGCGATCAGCGACTCCGGGCTGGTCACCAGGGGTCGCGCGAACAGGGCGTGCGCGTTGCTCGGGATCACCAGCAGCGCTTCGAGTTCCGGCCACACCACGGGACCGCCCGCGGAGAAGGCGTACGCGGTGGAACCGGTCGGAGTGGCGATGAGCACACCGTCGCAACCGAATGCCGACACCGGGCGGCCGTCGACCTCGAGGACCAACTCCAGCACGCCCATGCGCGCGGCATTCTCGATACTGGCCTCGTTCAACGCCCAGCCGCGCTCGACGACCGTATCGTCCACGCGCACCGTGACATCGATGGTCATGCGCGCCTCGACGGTGTAGTCGCGGCGCACCACCTGTGCCAGCGCCTCGTCCAGATTCTCGGCCTCGGCCTCGGTGAGAAAACCGATGCGGCCCAGGTTGATTCCGAGCACCGGCACCGAAGCGTTGCGCGCGAGCTCGGCGGCGCGCAGGAAGGTGCCGTCGCCGCCGAGGGCCAGCACCATCTCGCAGCCGACCGCCGCATCGGGCGTGTGCTCCATGACCCGCACGGGAAATCCGTCGGTCTGACCGGTCTCGTCCAGATCGAAACGGGTGCTGTAGGCCTCGTCCTCGAGGACCCGCAGGCCGATGCTCGCACTGTCGAAGATCTTGGCCACGCGATGCGCGGTCTCCTGGATATCGGTTCGCCCGGGATGCGCGACCAGCAGAATCTCCCTGGCCGTGTCTGCCGTGTTCCCCGCCGAGCTTGGCGCGTTCACTGTGGACCCTCCTGCACCGCCCGATCGATCAGCGCCGCCACTCGAGCCTCCTCATCCGCACCGTAGGCGGACACAGTATCCCCCGCGTCGGTGACAGGTGAGTCGGCGGTGGGGTGCTGTGCGGTGTCTTCTTTGCGCAACCACAGGAAATATTCGACATTCCCGGACGGGCCGGGCAGCGGGCTCGCGACTACGCCGCGGGTGCGCAGACCCAGTTTCGCCGCCGCGGCGGCGACCTCGCGCACGACCTCCGCGCGCAGCGCCGGATCACGCACCACGCCACCCGCCCCGACCCGGTCCTTGCCGACCTCGAACTGCGGTTTCACCATGGGCAGCAGATCCGCGCCCGGGGCGGCGCAGGCCGCGAGCGCGGGCAGCACCAGCGCCAGGGAGATGAACGAGAGATCGGTGACGACCAATTCGACTGTGCCGCCGATGAGTTCGGGAGTGAGCGCGCGAACGTTGGTGCGGTCGTGCACCTGAACGCGATCGTCGTTCTGTAATCGCCAGATCAGCTGGCCGTAGCCGACATCCGCGGCCACCACCTGCTTCGCGCCGTGGCTGAGCAGCACATCGGTGAAGCCGCCAGTGGACGCGCCCGCGTCCAGACAGCGCTTGCCCTCGACCGTGACGCCGTCGCTCGCGGTGTCCGCGGGCGCGAAAGCCGCCAGCGCGCCGAGCAATTTGTGTGCCCCGCGCGAGGCCCACTGCACCTCGTCGGGCTCGTCGCGCACCAGCAGCGGAGCGCCGACCTCGACACCCGTCGCCGCCTTGGTGGCGACCGTTCCATTGATCAGGACGCGGCCCGCGGTGATCAGTTCGACCGCGTGTTCTCGCGATCGCGCCAACCCGCGGCGAACCAGTTCTGCGTCCACCCGTGCGCGCCTGGCCACCTCAGATCTTGTCCACCGTTGCCAGGGCGTGCACCAGAACGTCGTGCGCCTGCTCCAGAATGCGGGCGCGGCGCACGATATCGGTGCCGTCGGCGACCGAATCCCGTGCCCCCGCCGTGAGTTCGGTCAGCAGCGCATCGACGTCCGCGCGCACCCGCTGCGGATCGGCGAACTCCTGATTCGCGTCCGCCAGATGCTGCCCGGGCATCGGAATCCCCGGGCGGGGTCCCGGCACGGGAATCTGCGGATGCGGCGTCGGCGTACTCATCGTGGCGACAACGCTACCCGAACTCGCATTCGAACACACGTACCGTGTCGGGGTACCGGGCCATCCTCGCAATGGGGAAGAATTCGGACAATGGACCGCACCTTCGACGACTTCATCGACGAAGCCACCGCCGTTTCGGTGGACGGCTGGAATTTCTCCTGGCTGGACGGCCGGGCGACCGAACAGCGTCCGTCCTGGGGATTCCAGCGGCAGCAGGCCCGGCGTCTCGCGACGGCCGGCGCGGCCCTGGACATCCAGACCGGCGGCGGCGAGGTGCTCGCCGAGGCCGAGAAGTTCCCGCCCACTCTGGTCGCGACCGAGTCCTGGCCGCCCAATATCGCCAAGGCCACCCGGCTGCTGCATCCGCGCGGCGCCGTCGTGGTCGCCGATCCGGACGAACCGCCGCTGCCCTTCGGTGACGAGGCGTTCGATCTGGTGACGAGCCGGCATCCGGCCACCATCTGGTGGACGGAGATCGCCCGCGTGCTGGAACCGGGCGGCACCTACTTCGCCCAGCACGTCGGGCCCGCCAGCGTATTCGAACTGGTCGAATACTTCCTCGGCCCGCAACCCGAGGCGCGGCTCGGACGCGATCCCGAACGGGAGAGCGCCGACGCCCGCGCGGCCGGGCTGGAAATCCTCGACCGCCGCACCGAACGCCTGCGCGTCGAATTCCACGACATCGGCGCGGTGGTCTACTTCCTGCGCAAGGTCATCTGGATGGTGCCGGGCTTCACCGTCGAGCAGTACCGTGACCGGTTGCGCGAGTTGCACGAGCAGATCGCGAATGACGGTCCGTTCGTGGCGTATTCGGCTCGCACGCTGTTCGAGGCGCGCAAGCCGAACTGAGTCCGCGCCGAGACCGGATCGCCGAGCCGTGTGCCGTCGAGTGCTCGCCGGCGCCTACGGGCAACGGCCCGGAAGCTCCGTCCGCCTCCGGGCGTCTACGTGCTCGCGAGTACCAGCTCGGACGAGTCCGACACCGAATCTCCGCGGGCGGCCGCGACCACCGACAGGTCGGATACCCCGGCGCTCAGCCGCGGTCGGTGGGTGGGGCCGAGAGCACGACCGCCCGGCCCGGGTTCGCGGCGAAGCGGGCCGCGACGGCGTCGGCGATATCGCCGTCGGCGGGAGTGAGCGGCGCGGCGTCGACGACCGGATGGTTGAGGGCGTCGAGCGACTCGGCGATGTAGGTGGGCAGGTGGTCCGGGCGCTGAGTGCGCAGATCGGCCAGCGTGCTCACCCCCGTGAGGACCAGGAGCGATTCCAGGCCGACGCAGTGCGCGCCGTCGATATCGGTGTCCAGGCGGTCACCGACCACGAGCGCGTCCCGGGTTCCGGCCCGGGTGAGCGCATCCTCCAGCAGGGGCGCGTACGGCTTGCCCGCGACGAGGGGATCGGCGCCCGTCGCGGTGCGCAGGGCCGCGACCATGGAGCCGTTGCCGGGCGCCAGACCGCGCTCGGTCGGCAGGGTGGCATCGGTATTGGCCGCCACCCAGAGCGCACCCGAGCGCACGGCGTACGCGGCTTCGGCCAGATCGGGCCAGGCGGTTTCGGGATTGTGTCCCTGCACCACGGCGGCGGGCGCCGCACCCTCGAAACGGCGGATCGGTTCCAGGCCAACGGCCTTCACCTCCGCGACCAGATCCTCGGTGCCGACGACCAGCACCGTCGCACCCGGAGCGAGCCGCGCCGCGAGCAGGTGCGCGGCGGCCTGCGCACTCGTCACCACCTCGTCCTCGGTTGCGGCATAACCGAGTTCGCGCAGATGCACCGCCACCGCGGTTGCGGATCGACTGGCGTTGTTCGTCACGTACATCAGCTGTTGGCGAGAGTCGTCGGTGGCCGAAAGTGCTTCCGGCGCACCGGGAATCACCTCGTGCCCGCGAAAGAGCGTCCCATCCAGATCCAGCAGCAGTGCGCCGAAACGGTCCCGTAGCCGCATTTACGCCGCCCTTCTCACACCTTCGTGGCCGGATCCCGCGCCCGTCGGGGCGAGGATTCCGACTTCCTGACCGGACCAACAGTATCGGCCATCACGGGCGATCGTCCGAAGCGACCTCCGCAACCCATACCGAGCCGTGACGATGCACCGGCCCCGGACATGCCGAAGGGGCGATCCCCGGAGCTGAGCCCCGGGGATCGCCCCTTCGGTTACGTCAGGCGACTGCTACTGCTCGCCGTCGATGTCATCGGCACGCTTCGGCGAGGGTGCCTCGGTGGAGTCGGCCTCGGCGGTGATGTCGGCAGGCTCGTCGGCGTCTGCCTCGTCGTGCGCATCGGCCGATTCGTCGTCCTCGGTACCGTCGGTGTCGGAATCGCCGTCGGCATCGTCGAATTCGTCGTCGGCGCCGTCGGATTCGTCATCGTCGTCGTCGAACTCGGCGGTCCAGTCGCTGTGTCCGGACCCGCCCTCGGCGAGGTCGGCCGCGCGCTCCTCGGCGTCGGTCTCACCATCGCTGTCGGCGGAGGCGGCGTTCATGAACCACGTCAGTGCCTCGTCGCCACGGTCCGCGGCCAGCAGAGCCTCCGCGTAGGCGTAGAACAGGCGGGCAGCGGCGGAACCGGTGCGGGCCGGATCCAGATCGGAGGTCTGCAGGGTGACCACGGCCTGGTCGTGCTGACCCAGATCCATGCGGGCGCCGGCCACCACGATGCGAAGCTCGGAGGCTTCGTCACCGGTCAGCAGGCGAGCCTCGTCGCTGCGCCCCAGCTCGATGGCACGCTCGGGACGACCCAGGCCGCGCTCGCAATCGGCCATGACGGCGAGCAGGCCCGCGCCACCGGACATGCGGCGCGCGGTGCGCAGCTCGGACAGCGCCTCCGCCCACTCGCCGGCGTGATATGCCGCGACACCGGCGGTTTCGCGGACGACCGCGATGCGACCGGCACGCTGACGTGCCGCACGGGCGTGCTCGAGAGCCAGCTCCGGATCCTCGTCCAGCAGCTGCGCGACCATCACCAGGTGCCGGGCGACGGCCTCGGCATTGGTCTTGTCCAGGCTCAGCAGGTCGCGGCGAACGGCCGGCTCGAGATCCGAGGCCTGCACCGTGTCGGGCAGCTCCGGCTCGTCCGGACGTGCCGCGCGCCGCTCACCCGAACGAGGGCCGCCGGCGAAAGCGCCCTCGCCACCGCGGCGGCGATCGGAATCGCCTCCGGGACGGTCCGAACGATCACGCTTGAAACCTTCACCGCGCCCGGAGTTCTCGGACCGATCGCGATCGGGACGCTCCGAACGCTCCGGGCGATCGGACCGATTCCGATCCGAACCACCGGCGTTGTCCCGGCGGTCGCCGCCGAAACCGCTGCCGCCGAAGCTCTTTCGATCGCCACGGTCGGGGCGGGAGCCACCGTCGCGCGTGAAGCCGCCGCGGTTGCCGTCACGCTCGCCATTGTCACGGCTGAAACCGCGACCGCCTTCACCGCGGTTATCGCTGCTGCGGTTGAATCCGCCACGGTTACCGTCACGACTGTCACTGCTGCGGTTGAATCCGCCGCGGTTACCGTCACGACTGTCGCCACCGCGAGTGAAACCGCCACGATCGCCGCCACCGCTGCGATTGCCGTCGCGACTGTCGCCGCCCCGGTTGAATCCGCCGCGTTCGCCACCGCCACGGCCTTCACCGGAACGGTTGAACCCGCCACCCCGGTTCCCGTCGCGACTGTCGCCACCACGGTTGAAACCACCACGGTCACTGCCACCACGGCTGTCGCTGCCGCGGTTGAACCCGCCGCGCTCGCCGCCACCGCTGCTGCGGTTGAAACCGCCCCGGTCGCCGCTGCCACGGCTGTCGCCGTCACGGTTGAACCCGCCACGACCGCTGTCGCGGTTGTCGCCGCCCCGGTTGAATCCACCGCGTTCGCCACCGTCGCGACCTTCACCGGAACGGTTGAACCCGCCACCCCGGTTCCCGTCACGACTGTCGCCACCACGGTTGAAACCACCGCGGTCGCCACTTCCGCCGCGGTTGAAGCCGCCCCGGTCGCCGCTGCCACGGCTGTCGGCGTCGCGGTTGAATCCACCGCGACCTTCGCGGTTCGAACCACCGCGGTCACCACTGCTGTCATTGTCGCGACGGAAGCCGCCGCGGTTGCCGCTGTCCCGGTTTCCACCGTCGCGACTGCCGCCACCGTCGCGGGAGTACCCACCGCGCCCGGAATTGCCGCCTTCGCGATTGAAGCCACCACGGTCGCCGCCACCGCTGCGGTTGAACCCGCCGCGACTGGAGTCGCCACCGCGGGCGCCGGAGCCACCCTGATCGCGTCTGTCGCCGGAGCTGCCCTCGCGCGCTGGCCGGCCGGAGCCGCCCTGACTGGATCCGCCGGTGCGGCGGAATGGTTTGCGACCGTCGTTCTCGTCCGCCACGGTGATCCCTCTCTCGTCTGTAGGTCTTGCGGGGAACCCGGACCGCGGCGCTGGCGCGCGTGGGGGCTGACGGGAGGGATCCCGCCAACTCATCATTC
>NZ_BDBU01000077.1 GCF_001613145.1 Nocardia jejuensis NBRC 103114 | reverse complement strand
CCCCAGCGCCCCGCGCGGGGAGCGGTGCCCGAGGCCCGCACACCGTCCGAGGAACGCTTCCACTGGGGCCACGGCAACCCCGATTCGCACCGGCCGCCCGGCGCGGGATCGCACACCGATCCGCCCGGCGGACAGCGCTATTCGACGCCGCCCGTATCCGGCCCGCGCGGCTACGCCTCCGGTGACCAGCGGGCGTACAACTCCGGTGACCAGCGGGCTTACGCCTCGGGCGATCAACGGGCTTACGCCTCCGGCAATCAGCGCGCGTACGTCTCGGGTGACCAGCGGGCCTACGCCTCCGGCAATCAGCCGGTGCAGGCCAAGACGCTCACGCGCGGCGGACCGGACACCGCGGCCCAGCGTGCCGCCGAGAAGGCCGACAACTCCAACGCGCGCCTGGTCCGGGACTCCGGATCGATCGCGATCGCCACCCTGGCCAGTCGCATCACCGGCTTCGGCAAGCAGCTCATGCTGCTCACCATCCTCGGACCCGCGATCGCCTCGGCGTTCACCGTGGCCAGCACCCTGCCCGCGATGATCTCCGAACTGCTGCTCGGCGCGGTGCTCACCGCCATCGTGGTGCCCACCCTGGTGCGTGCGGAGAAAGAGGACCCGGACGGCGGCGCGGCCTTCGTCCGGCGGCTGTTCACCGCCGCGCTGGCCGTGCTCGGGATCGGCACGGTGCTGGTCCTGATCTGCGCACCCCTGCTCACCCACCTGCTGGTGCCCAAACACGGTGAGGTGAGTTCCGCGCTCACCACCGCGCTCACCTATCTGCTGGTGCCCGCGGTGGTGCTGTACGGCATGTCGGCGCTGCTGATGGCGATCCTGAACACGCACCAGGTGTTCCGGCCCGGCGCCTGGGCGCCGGTGCTGAACAACATCGTCGTGCTGGTGGTGCTGTTCCTGTACTGGCTGCTGCCCGGCGAGATCACCCTCGACCCGGTGAAGATGGGCGAGCCGAAGCTGCTGCTGCTCGGCGTCGGCGTCACTCTCGGCGTGGTCGTTCAGGTGCTCAGCCTGCTGCCCGCCATCCGCCGCGAGGGCATCGACCTGCGCTTGCTCTGGGGCGTGGACGCGCGCCTGAAGCAGTTCGCCAATATGGGCGGCGCGATCATCCTGTACGTGGGGATCAGCCAGGTGGGCTGGATGGTGGCCACCCGCGTGCTCACCAACGTGGACACCGCCGGTCCCGCCATCTACCAGTTCGCCTGGCTGCTGCTGCAATTGCCGTACGGCGTGCTCGGCGTGACCCTGCTGACCGCGATCATGCCGCGGCTGTCCCGAAACGCCGCTGCCGACGACACGCCCGCCGTGGTCGACGATCTCGGCACCGCCACCCGGCTCACCATGATCGCGCTGGTCCCGATCGTCACCTTCCTGACGCTGGCCGGACCGCAGATCGGCACCGCGCTGCTGTCCTACGGCCGCTTCGGCACCGCGGACGCCTCCCGACTCGGCGAGGCCGTGTCCTGGTCCGCGTTCACGCTGATCCCGTACGCACTGGTCCTGATCCACCTGCGGGTCTTCTACGCCCGCGAACAGGCCTGGACGCCGACCTGGATCATCCTCGGCATCACCGGCGTGAAGATCCTGCTGTCGGTCATGACGCCGTTCTTCTTCGACGCCAAGCACGTGGTGATCGCGCTCGGCGCGGCCAACGGTCTCGGCTTCACCGCCGGCGCGGTGATCGGTGGCTTCCTGCTGCACCGAAGTCTCGGCGATCTGCGGATGACCAATGTCGGGCGCACCATCACCCGGGTCGCGGGCGCCTCGCTCGCGGGCGGCGCGGTCATGCTGATCTCCGACAAGGTGATCGGACTGCACCGGCTCTCGGACTCCTTCGGCGGCATCGGCTCGCTGGTGCGGGTGGCGATCACCGCGGTCATCATGTTCGGCGTGGCGTTCGCGCTGATGAGACTGGCCGGTATTCCCGAGGTCGTGGCCATCACCGTCGCCATCTCGCGGCGGCTCGGCATCACCCCGCCGGCCCCCGACCTGGACCTGGACGGCTCACCGCTCGACGAGATCCACGGAACCACGCTGCTGCCGAAGCCGGATCTGCGCGCCGCGCCGTACTACTACCGGTTCGACCCGTACCTCGACGCGCAGACGATGGTGCTCCCGGTTGTCCGACCCGATGCGGTTGACATCACCGGGAAGGGTGAGTTCCCGTACCCTGTTCGGCAGAGCAGCGCAACCGCCGGATCCGGCGCGCCCACGGATGATCGTGGGACGCCGGACAGCACCCGCGCGGCATCGGACAAGACCGTCCGCATGTCCCAGGACGCCGGCTTCCGCACCACAGCGGAGACCGGCGAACCGGTTCCGGCCCCGACATATCGGTCTTCGAACTACCAGGGCGAAGGAGGAACGAGGGTGAGCGACGACGCGGCGGGCGGCGTCCCGGCCGACAACTCTTCCGCGGCCGGAGGCGGGCTCTCCACGGATGTCCCCCCCACTCCGGGCGCGAAGAGCGGAAAGCCGGGCGGCCGAGCCGAACCCGTGCAGATCTCCGCCGACGACGGCGACCACGGCGAGGCGGAGGAACTACGCGAAGAGCGCGACGCCGGTCCCGAAACCGGTGTCTACGAGGCAGTCTCGCCGTTCATGCCGCCCATGCGGGTGGAGGCGCCGAGCAAGAAGGTCCAGCGCGGGCCCAAGCTGCTGCCGGGCGCTTCGGTGGCCGGCGGTCGCTATCGCCTGCTCGCCGGGCACGGTGGCGCGCGCGGACTCAAGTTCTGGCAGGCCCTGGACGTGAAGCTCGACCGCGAGGTCGCGCTCACCTTCGTGGACGCCGACCAGCAGGCCGCGGACAATTCCGGACACGATGGGCCGCAGGCGATCCTGTCCCGCACGCTGCGACTCGGGCGGATCAACTCGCCCGGCCTCGCCCGCGTGCTCGACGTGGTCCGCGGTTCCTCGGGCGGCATCGTGGTGGCCGAATGGACGCCGGGCCGCTCGCTCAAGGAGATGGCCGACACCGCGCCGTCGCCGATAGGAGCCGCACGCGCGGTCCGCGCCCTCGCGGCCGCGGCCGAACTCGCGCATCGCGGCGGCGGATCGCTGTCCATCGATCACCCGGATCGGGTGCGCATCAGCGCGTCCGGTGACGCGGTGCTCGCCTTCCCGGGCACCCTGTCCGATTCCGACGCGCAGTCGGACGTGCGCGGTCTGGGCGCCATGCTCTACGCGCTGATCACCGCGCGCTGGCCGATCCGCGTCGGCGGCGTCACCGGCTCGGCCGCGACCATCGGCGGACTGCCGCTGGCCGATTTCGGTCCGGACGGAACTCCGGTGGAGCCCAGAACGATTCGCCCCGAGACGCCGTTCGAGATCTCGGCGGTCGCGGTGCGCTCGCTGGAATCGAACAAGGGCGTGCGCACCGCCGCGACGGTCCAGCACGTGCTGGAGCAGGCGTCGGTGGTCGATCAGAAGACCGACTTCATCCCCGTGCTGCGCCTGGGTCAGCGTCCGCCGTCCGCGCCGGACGAGACCCTCGCCGATCCGGAACTGCTCGCGGCCGAGAAGGAACGCTCGCAGCGGATGATGTGGATCCTGGTCGGCCTGGGCGTGCTGGCCGCGCTCGTGGTCGGCGTCATCATCTGGTGGCTGCTGAGCGTGTTCGCACCGGGCGCGTCCGATCAGCCGCTGAACGAGCAGCAGAACATCGGTCTGACCACCTCCAGCTCGGCGCCCGCGGTGCCCGGCGCGCCGCAGACCCCGGCCGCCGTCACCGAGGGTGGCGTGCCGGTCCCGGTCACCGGAGCAATGGTGTTCTCCCCCGAGGGCACCCCGGACAACATCGGCGGCGTGGCGGCGGTCCTGGACAACAATCCGACCACGACGTGGCGGTCCGACGCGTACTTCCAGCAGTTCCCGGCGCTGAAGAAGGGCGTGGGCATCCTGGCCACGCTCGGCAGCCCGAGCAAGCTCACCAAGGTGGTGATCGACTCGCCGACGCCGGGCACCCAGGTCGAGATCCGCACCTCCCCGACCGCCGCCCCCACGCTCGATCAGACCCAACTGATCGGGCAGGCGACGCTCGGGCAGGGCGTCACGGAGATTGCCGTGCGGGCCGACCAGCCCGCCCGGTACGTCCTGGTCTGGATCACCGCGCTGGGCAACAACGGTGGTCAGTACCAGTCCTCGATCGCCGAACTCCGCTTCGAAGCCGCGCCCTAGCTGTTCCGCCTCCCCGCATATTCAGCGCCCGGCCTGGGAGCCGTGAACGGTCGTGCATGCGTTACCCCGAAGTTGCGAAATCAGCTGTCGCCTTTGATCAGTCGGGGTAGCCGGGGTGCAGGCGCTTCGGGGGAGTGATCTCGCGTCGCCCTTCGCTCGGGCACGGGGTGGGGTGCTGCTTGTTCGCCGTATTGGGCGCGTGATCAGTTTGTGTCTTTTGGTGGGGGTTCTGTCTTATTTGTCCTGAGAAGTGGCTCTAGCTGGGGTTTTCTGGGCAATTCATTGCTACCGAATCGTTATCTTCGTTATGATTTTGCGTGCTCCCGGGTTGGGGGACTTCCTGGGATTCGGCTTCTTCGGTCCCGGATGACACGAAAAACACATCGGTGGTGCGGCCGGTCGTCGTGGGGTCGTGTTCGCCGGTTCAGGAGATGCATTGTCGTCAGCGAACAGGACCGAGGTCTCCGATCGCGATCTGCTGGCCGCTCATGCGGGTGGTGAAGAGCACGCGTTCGCGGAGTTGTTGCTCCGTCATCAGGATCACCTCTATCAGGTCGCGCTCCGCGCTTCGTACACGCCCGAGGACGCCGCCGATTCGCTTCAGGACGCGCTCCTATCGGCGCATCGCGGGGCGGCGGGGTTCCGCGGCGATGCGGAGGTGCGCAGTTGGTTGCACCGCATCGTGGTCAACGCCTGCCTGGACCGCATCCGTCGCAACAAGTTGCGGCGCACGGTACCGTTGTCCGAGGAGTCACTACCCGAACCTCTTTATGCCCGAGACGATTTCGCGGCATGTGAGGCCTCGCTGATCGTCGACGCGGCACTGTTCGCGCTGCCCGCCGATCAGCGCACTGCTCTGGTCGCCGTGGAGCTGGAAGGGTTGTCGATCGCGGATGCCGCTGCGCAACTGGGAGTTCCGGAGGGAACTGTCAAGAGCCGGTGCGCACGCGGCCGGGCACGACTCGCGACCTACCTGAACGGCGACTCGGACTCCGCCTGAATTCGGATGAACACCCGAATTCGCGACGGAGAGAGCAAGATAGCTGGAACCGGATCTCGGTCCGGCGCGTCAAAAAAAATTAGACAGGTCTGCGAATTCCCACATCGGGCCGTGGAGGGGCGATGGACGAGATGGACCCAGGAGGAGCGAGGGCCGGCACCATGCCGCGCCCGCCCTTCTCCGCCGAACTGCTCGCGGAACTGCACGCCGGGCTACTCCCGGCGCACATGTCCGGGCAGCTGTGGCCCGCGGTCCGCCGCGACCCGGAGGCGATGCGCTATCTGCAGTCGCTGGACGGGGTGAACGCGCGCCTGCGCGACCTCGGCCGCGACGAGCGCATCGCGCACCCCATGCCGGCCGAGGTGACCGCCCGGCTGGAACGCATGATCGACGAGCTCGCCACCGCCGACCTCACCGGCGCCGGTGAACAGGCGACCGTGCACCGGCTCCCGGTCCCGCCACGCTCCGCCGCCCCGACCACTGCGCCCATGCCCGCGCTGAACGTCTCCATCTACGACACCGGCCGCCTGGATCCCAGCGATCTGGAACACCTGGACTTCGAGCCGGACACCGAGTCCGAGGCGAACGACGAACCCGGGTCCTTCCCGCCGAGGGAACGCCCGTCCCGCCGCTTCCGCTGGCTCGCCGCCGCCGCCGCGACCGTCGCCGTCGTCGCGGGTACGCTGATCGCCGTGGACGCGGTCAGCGGCCGCACCACCGGCACCACCGCGCACCCCGCCGCGGAGACCGAACTCGCCGCCGATCTGCCGAAGAACGTGATCCTGAGCGCCATGGGCCATCACGAACTCACCGGCCCGCTCGCCACCGGCGACGCCCTCACCGACTGCCTGCAGGCCGCCGACCTGAATCGCCCACTGCTGGGCGCGCGCAGCGTCACCTATTCCGGTCAGCAGGCCGTCCTGGTCCTGCTCGCGGGACCCGAGCCGCCGCAGATCAGCGCTATCGTGCTGGGATCGGGCTGCCTGCCGGGCAACCCGCAGGTGCTCGCCACCGCCGACATCGGCTGACCCACGACACCCGCCCCGGCCCGGGCTTTCCCGGGTCCGGGCATCACACCCGGTCCACTTCGGGCCGGGTGGACGCCCACTGGCCAGGGGTACCGGCCCGGGCGGCCCCGGGAACAACAGCGTTTACCCTGTTGTTGACCGACACGCCTGTTTCACATCTGCCTCGGAGGGTCCTTTGAGTACGCCAGTTCGCGACCTGATCATTGTCGGTTCCGGTCCTGCCGGCTACACGGCAGCCGTCTACGCGGCCCGCGCGGAACTGGAACCTCTGCTGTTCGAAGGCACCCAGTTCGGCGGCGCCCTGATGACCACCACCGAGGTCGAGAACTTCCCCGGCTTCCGCGAGGGCATCATGGGCCCGGACCTCATGGAGGAGATGCGTGAGCAGGCCAAGCGCTTCGGCACCGACATCCGCACCGAGGACGTCGACGAGCTCGACCTGACCGGCACCATCAAGAAGGTGACCGTCGGCGGCGAGGTCTTCGAGGCCTACGCGGTGATTCTGGCCATGGGTTCCGCGGCGCGCTACCTGAACGTCCCGGGCGAGCAGACGCTGCTCGGCCGCGGCGTCAGCGCCTGCGCCACCTGCGACGGCTTCTTCTTCAAGGGCCAGGACATCGTCGTGGTCGGCGGCGGCGACTCGGCCATGGAGGAAGCGACATTCCTCACCAAGTTCGCCTCCAGCGTGACCATCATCCACCGCCGCGAGGAGTTCCGCGCCTCGCGGATCATGCTCGAGCGCGCCAAGGCCAACGAGAAGATCACCTTCCTGCTGAACTCGGAAGTGACCGAGGTGCACGGTGATTCGAGCGTCACCAGCCTGAGCGTGCGCGACACCCGCACCGGCGAGATCTCGCAGCTGCCGGCCACCGGCCTGTTCGTCGCGATCGGCCACGATCCGCGCAGCGAGCTGGTGCGCGGCCAGGTCGATCTGGACGACGAGGGCTACGTGAAGGTCAAGGATCAGAGCACCTACACCTCGATCCCGGGCGTGTTCGCGGCCGGCGACCTGGTCGATCACACCTACCGCCAGGCGATCACCGCCGCCGGAACCGGCTGCCGCTCGGCCATCGACGCCGAGCGCTGGCTCGCCGACCAGGGTGACATCACCAGCAACACTCTCGATCACGCCGGTCGCCCGGTAGAAGTAGTGAACAACTAAGGAGCAACCATGTCCGACGCCAAGACCAGCGCCACGAAGACGGTCACCGACAAGACCTTCGCCGACGAGGTGCTGCTCAGCGAGAAGCCGGTGCTGGTGGACTTCTGGGCGGCCTGGTGCGGTCCGTGCAAGATGGTCGCCCCCGTGCTGGAGGAGATCGCGGCCGGCAATGCCGACAAGATCACCATCGCCAAGGTGGACGCCGACTCCAATCCGGAGTCCGCGAAGACCTACGGCATCCTTTCCCTCCCGACCATGGTCCTGTTCCAGGGCGGCCGCGAAGTGAAGCGGATCGTCGGGGCAAAGGGCAAAGCGGCCCTGTTGCGCGAACTCGGGGATGTTCTATAACTCGAGTGTGTACGATTTCGACGCCGGAGAGAGCCTGCGCGACAGCGCAGGCTCTTGCCTGCGATCCCTGACGTTGCCGTCAGGGTAGGATTCCTGCACTCGACAGTTGCCGATGTTCGGTCCGGGTCTGGGACAATCGACCGATCGCTCCGGTCGTGCGGAGGGTGTAAACCTCTGCGCGAGTGGGTACCCGGGTTGGCGGAAGGAAAGGGCTCTTACGCATGCACCGACTTCGTCACGGCGATACTGGACCAGCCGTAGCAGAGGTTCGGAGCACCCTGGCAAGCCTCGGCTTCCTCCATACCCACCCCAATTCCGACCCGGTCGGTCACAGCGGTGAGTACTGGAAGGATTCGGACGCCACCTTCGATCACGATCTCGACTCCGCGGTGCGGGCTTTTCAGCAGCACCGTGGTCTGCTGGTCGACGGCGTGGTCGGTCCGGCCACCTACCGAGCCCTCAAGGAAGCCTCCTACCGGCTGGGCGCGCGCACGCTGATCTATCAGCTGTCCGCACCGCTCTACGGCGACGATGTCGCCACCCTGCAGCGCCGCCTGCAGGACCTCGGCTTCTACGTGGGCCGGGTGGACGGCCATTTCGGCGCCCACACCCACGACGCGCTCACCTCGTTCCAGCGTGAGATCGGCCTCTCCTCCGACGGCATCTGCGGTCCCGACACGCTGCGCTCGCTGGATCTGCTCGGCGCGCGCGTGACCGGTGGAAATCCGCATCGCATCGCCGAGGAGGAAGTGGTGCACCGGGCGGGCCCGCAGCTCACCGGCAAGCGCATCGTCATCGATCCGGGCATGGGCGGGCCGGACAAGGGCAATCCGGTCCCCACCGAGTTCGGCGACGTGTACGAATCGGAGATCCTCTGGGATCTGGCCAGCCGGCTCGAGGGCCGAATGGCCGCCACCGGCATGGAGACGTTCCTGTCCCGGCCGTGGGGCGCCAATCCCACCGACGCCGAACGCGCCGAGACCTCCAACACCTTCGACGCCGACCTGATGATCTCGCTGCGCTGCGCGGGCAATCACAGCGCGGCGGCCAGCGGCGTGGCCAGCTTCCACTTCGGCAACTCGCACGGCTCCACCTCGATGATCGGCCAGGTGCTGGCCGGGTTCATCCAGCGCGAGATCGTGGCCAGAACCTCGTTGCAGGACTGCCGGACCCACGCGCGCACCTGGGATCTGCTGCGACTCACCAAGATGCCCACCGTCCAGGTCGACATCGGTTATCTCTCCAGCGATTACGACTCCTCGGTGCTGACCAATCCCCGCATGCGCGACGTGATCGCCGAGGCCATTCTCATCTCGGTCAAGCGGCTGTACCTGCTCGGCCAGGACGACCAGCCCACCGGCACCTATACCTTCGCCGAGCTGCTCGCCGAGGAACTGGCCGCCGCCGACCGCATCTGAGGGTCCCCACGCAGACGAAAAGCCCGCCGCCCGGAATTGCCTGGGCGGCGGGCTTTTCGATAGGCGAGCCGCTGCGACAGCGGAACCGATCAGACGGTGACGACCCGGTTGGGCGCCTCCATCGACGCGGCGGCCAGCAGCTGGTCCAGCGCCCGCTCGACGTCTTCCTTCCACAGGTGGTCGTGATCGAGCTCCAGCCGCAACCGCGGGAAACGATGATGCGCGGCAACCACTTTGAACCCGACCTCCTCCAGGAAATCGGCATCGATCATGCAGGTCTCGGGGGAGCAGTCGGCCTTCGCGGAATGACCGCCGCGCTCCCGGGTCGGGGTCGGCGCGATGCGTTCCATCAGCATCATGGAGCCCAGATCCGGCATGGTCTGCGACGGCGGATCCCAGCGCAGCCCGAATGCCTCGATCGCCCGCACGCCACGACGTATCAGATCGGCCACCACGGCTTGAATCAGCTGATTTGCTACATCGGTGTCCTGGTAGGGGAATTCGGCCCGCAGCGTGGTCAGCAGGACGGCATCCGGGCTCACCGGGGAGGTGGGGAACAGTCCCGCCCGCGGAACCACCCGGGGCGGTGAGTAGAGCGCGCACCCCGCGGAGTTTCCGTCGATGGTCGCGACCTGTCCACAGGATCCCCATTCGAGCATGACTGTGGAGAGCCAGGCCTCCTTCTCGAAGACCGGGTCACTGAATTCACGGGAGTCCGCCGCCACCGCCGGGTCCATCTCCCAGAACACGCACCGCCGTGCGTGCGCCGGGAGGTCGTCGAGTCCGCCGAGGGTTAGTGCGGTAACGCTGGTCGACACCGCTCTGCTCAGCCTCCAGCTGTCCGATTCATCCACGCTCACGCCGCATCAATATCTGCTCGCCAGCAAGAATAAGCGATCAACGCAATTCGCCTCTCCGGGCCTCGAAAATCCTCGCGTCACTGTGACGTTTCAGCCATGACCGCGGGGTAGGGCTCAATCTTTCGGGATGGAGCACTGTCAGAGCTTGGATTGCTCCATCAGACTGACAATTCGTTCCAGATCGTCGATCGAGCCGAACTCGACGACGATCTTGCCCTTGCGCTTGCCGAGGCTGACCGAGACCCGAGTGTCGAAGGATTCCGACAGTCGCTCGGCCACATCCTGTAGACCCGGCATCTGAATCGGCTTGCGCTTGGCCGCCGGGGGAGCGGTCTCGGGATCCGGATTCCGGTTGGCCAGATGCACGGCCTCCTCCGTCGACCGCACCGACAAACCTTCGGCGACGATGCGAGCGGCGAGCACCTCCTGCGCATCCGGTCCGGCCTCCAGGGCGAGCACCGCGCGAGCATGCCCGGCCGACAGGGTGCCGGCCGCGACGCGACGCTGCACCGGAATCGGAAGCTTCAGCAGCCGAATCATATTGGTCACGACGGGACGGGAGCGACCGATTTTCGCGGCCAGCTCCTCGTGCGTGACGCCGAATTCCTCGAGCAGCTGCTGATACGCCGCCGCCTCTTCGAGCGGATTCAACTGCACTCGGTGGATGTTCTCCAGCAGCGCGTCGCGCAGCAGCGACTCGTCCGCCGTCTCCCGGACGATGGCCGGGATGGCGGGCAGGCCCGCCTCCTGACTCGCCCGCCACCGCCGCTCGCCCATGATCAGCTGATAGCGCGGCTCCGGCAGGCTCTCGACCTGACGCACCACGATCGGCTGCATGAGGCCGAACTCTTTGATCGAGTGCACGAGCTCGGCGAGCGCCTCGTCCTCGAAGACCTGACGCGGCTGCTTCGGATTCGGGACGATCTGCGCGTGCGGGATCTCGCGGTAGACCGCTCCCGCGTCATTGCCCTCTTCCGGATCCGGGACCCGGTGTAGATAGGCCGAGGCCGGCTGCGGGCCGATCGGATCGACTCCGATGACGACATTCGCCGCCGCACTGCCGAGACCCGGTGTCGCCGCGGTGAGACCCGGTGTCGCCGCGGGCCCGGTCGGGATGAGCGCCGCGAGGCCGCGTCCCAGTCCACCCTTCTTCGCCTGACTCATCGGCTTACCGACCGCCTTTCCGTTCTTCACCGGACTCGAATTCATGCTTACCGGGATTCTCCGTCGGCAACCGGCACCGCCGTCGCCTGGCGCGCCGAGCGCGACGCCATCTCTCGTCCCGCATCGAGATAGCTCATCGCGCCACGTGAACCCGGATCGTAATCCAAGACCGTCATTCCGTATCCCGGCGCCTCGGAAACCTTGACGCTGCGGGGGATCACCGAGCGCAGGACCGCGTCACCGAAGTGGCCGCGCACCTCCTCGGCGACCTGATCGGCGAGCTTGGTTCGACCGTCGTACATGGTGAGAACGACGGTGGAGACATGCAATTCGGGGTTGAGATGCGCCTGCACCAGACCGATATTGCGGAGCAGCTGACCCACTCCCTCCAGCGCGTAGTACTCGCACTGGATGGGGATCAGCACCTCCTTGGCGGCGACCATCGCGTTGACCGTCAGCAGACCCAGCGACGGCGGGCAGTCGATCATCACGTAGTCGATGTCGTAGCCGGCGAGGTTGGCTTCCTGGATCGCGGACTTCAGGCGATTCTCGCGCGCGACCATCGAGACGAGTTCGATCTCCGCGCCCGCTAGGTCGATGGTGGCCGGAATGCACAGCAACCGTTCGTTGTGCGGGCTTTGCTGGATCGCTTCGGCGGCGGTGCATTCGCCGATCAGCAGTTCGTAGCTGGAGGGGACGCCCGAATGATGCGGAACACCGAGCGCGGTGCTGGCATTGCCCTGCGGATCGAGATCGACCACCAGCACCCGCATGCCCTGCAGCGCCAGCGCCGCCGCCAGATTCACGGTCGTGGTCGTCTTGCCCACGCCGCCTTTCTGATTGGCGACGGTGATGACGCGCTGTTCCTTCGGCTTCGGAATGGAGACCGTGCCACCCTGCCGAACCTGGCTCGCGCGCTGAGCTTCCGCGGCGATGGGGGTGTCGGCTGCCGAGATGTTCCCGAACGGGGTGCGGCTGAAATCGTCCGCATCGAAGGATCCGCTATCGAGCATGCCTGGAACCCGGGACGTTGTTTCCCGTGAAACATTCGCCGGACCGTTGGACATACAGGCTCCTAACCCCGAGAACTCAAAGACACGTGGTCGAGCTGAATTCCGCACCTGACAGCAGTGGAGGCAACAGCGGTGGCGGAGAAGCGGAGCAGCCGCTGCCATCCACCACGCGACGCTGCGTTGACCGAGACGGTGCGAGGTGCGCGAGAGATACCCATTCCGAAGCCGTTCCCGGCTGAGTGCCAGCCGATTTCGAGCCGGTTGCCGGGCATCGCATAAGCGCCTCGCTCGACGTTCACTAGCTTGCCAGTAGGAGACACTTTACGGAAGTTGAAGAGCGATCAACTTGGTGCGACACGCGAAACTGGCAACCTCGCACGGAAACTCGCGGCATGTTTCACATGAAACATCGCCGATTCCACGAATGGCCGTGCCGGAGGCGGAGACTCACTGCGCCGGAGGCGGAAACTCGCTGTGCCGGAGGCGGAGACTCACTGCGCCGGAGGCGGCGGCGACCGACTGTGGTTTCACGTGAATCATCGACAGACAGCGAAGCGGGCGCGGTGGCCGAAACCACCGCGCCCGCTTGGCGCTGTACACCCGGATCGGCTCTGAGAGTCCGGGCGGTCGGCCACGAAGGGCCGGGGGACCACGCGGGTCCGGTGACCTACTTGGCCGAGAGGCTCGACAGCAGACCGGCGAGGGGGTTTCCGCCGGAGCTGGAGCCGGTACCCGGAGTAGTCGGCTTATCCGTCACTGTGACGGTGACCGTCTTGCTGGAGATGATCTCCTGCGTCGCCTTCAGTTCGTGCGCACCCTTGCTGGAGGGGGTCCACTGAATGGTGGCCGTGCTACCGCTCGGCTTGGCCTTCCCGATCTCGGTCCCGTTGTCGGTGAAGGTCACATTGAACAGACCGGACGTGGCCGTCACCGAGGCGGTGATCGTGTACGCCTGCCCGACATAGACGGTGTCGGACGAGACGCCGATGTCCGTCACGAGCGCATTGGCTTGGGGTGCGGCGACCAGAGCCGCAGTCGCCAGGGCGCCCAGAAGTCCGGCGCCGAGTCCCGTTCGCTTGGAAATGCTCATTCGTACTACTCCTGTGCTCCTCCCCGCACCGATGCGGGTCAACCGGACAGTACCGACCACGGGGCGCGTTCACAGGTAATTTGAAGGATTAGTTTTTCAGATATTCCGAGCCGATCCGAACCGGGTGGAATCGACCCGGAATCAGCGGCGCTTCGCCCGCGCCGCGGCCCGCCGCTCCCGATCGCTGCGGGGGAGACGCTCGGCGCTGATCACCACCGTGGGTGTCTCGAGCACTCCCACACCGCATTCCAGGACCTCCGCGATTCCCGCGCCCACCTTGGTCAGCTCGGCGCGATCGCGCTCCAATTCCTCCGCGGCACTGATTCCCTTGAGCGCCAGCATCCGTCCGTTGTCCCGCACCAGCGGCATGGACCAGCCGGCCAGCTTCGCCAGCGGGGCGACCGCTCGGGAGGTCACCACATCCGCATCACCGGCTTCCTTGCGGACGTTCGGCTGCTCGGCCCGCCCGCGCACGACGGTGATGTTCTCGATCCCGGCCTGCTCGATGAACTCGGACAGGAAGATGGTGCGGCGAAGCAACGGCTCCACCAACGTGATTCGAAGATCGGGCCGCGCGATGGCGAGCGGGATTCCGGGCAGCCCCGCGCCGCTGCCGATGTCCACGACGAACGCGCCCTCGGCGATCAGATCGCCGATCACCGCGCAGTTGAGAATGTGCCTGTCCCACAGCCGGGGCACCTCGCGCGGACCGATCAGCCCGCGCTCGACGCCCGCACCGGCGAGCGCCGTGTAGTAGAGGCGAGCCATCTCCAGCCGATCCCCGAAGACGACCGCGGCCGCGGCGGGTGGTTCGACGAGACCCTGATCGGTCACCTCGGCGTCAGGTTCCACGTGAAACATCCTTCCAACTCGTCGTCGCTCGGGGGGAGCGCGATCGGCAACTCGGGGGCTCCGGACAAGCGTAGGGCCCCCGGTCGTATCGACCCGGGGGCCCTGCTCTCAGTGCTCGGTGCGTGTCACTCGGGAAGAACGACCACGCGGCGACTCGGTTCGACGCCTTCGCTCTCACTCACGACGCCGTCGACGGTGGCGACCGCGTCGTGCACGATCTTGCGCTCGAACGGGGTCATGGGGGAGAGGGCTTCGCGCTCACCGGATTCGAGCACGCGCTTGGCGGCCTCGAGTCCAAGGGCGCCCAACTCCGAGCGACGGTTGGCCCGCCAGCCCGCGACGTCCAGCATCAGGCGCGAACGAATACCGGTGGCCTGCTGCACGGCCAGGCGAGTGAGCTCCTGCAGCGCGTCCAGGATTTCACCGCGGCGACCGACCAGCTTGGCCAGATCCTTGCCGCCGTCGATGCTCACGATGGCGCGATCGCCTTCGACGTCGAGATCGATATCGCCGTCGAAGTCCAGGACGTCCAGCAACTGCTCCAGGTAGTCGCCGGCGATTTCGCCCTCTTCGATGAGCGCCTCTTCGGCATCGCCCGCGGACTCCGCCGCCGTGGCGGGAGCCGCCGTCGCCGTGGCCGGTTCCGCCGTCGCCGCTGTCACTGTGGGGTCCCCTCCGTCGGTTTCAACAGTCATGGTTGTTTCCTTCATCTGGAGTTGTCGGCGCCGCGGGTGTGTCGAAGAGTGTGCGGTGCGCCGTAGAAGCTCGGGTGTGGTTCGGGATCAGCGACGGCGCTTCTGATTCGCGCGGCCGCGGTTGCCGGACCGCTTCTTGGCAGTCTGCTTGGTGCCGTTCTGCTTCGCACCGTTCTGACCGGACTGCGGGGCATCGGACTTGGTCAGATTCGGCGTGCCGTCGGACACGGTGTCGACCTTGTCCGTGACGGCGGCGGCATCCTGTTTCGCCTTGCGCACATCGACCGGCTTCGCACCGGGCTTGGGAGCGTTCTGGGTCCGGCGCTCGAGAGCGGCGGCCTTCTTCTCCTGCTCTTCCTGCTCCATGCGGCCGAAGACCAGATGCTGCTGCGCGTAGGTCCAGATGTTGTTGGACACCCAGTAGATCAGGATGGCGATCGGGAGGAAGGGACCACCGACGAGCACGCCGAGCGGGAACACCCACAGCGCCAGCTTGTTCATCATGGCGGCCTGGGGATTGGCCAGCGCCTCGGCGCTCTGGCGGGCGACCGACGCGCGCGCGTTGAAGTGGGTCGCGAGGCCCGCGATGATCATCAGCGGAATCGACACGGCCGCGATGGCGACCTTGGTCGGCACGCCGCCGTATTCGGCGAAGGACTGCAGCACGGACTGCGGCTCGGTGATGAAGCCGGAGAGCGGAGCGCCGAAAAGCCGTGCGGTCAAGAAGGACTGGACGTCGCTCGCGCTGAAGATGTAGTTCGGGGTGTGCGCGTTGTCGTAGGCCGACATACCGAGCTGGCCGATACCGGTGCCGGTGCGGTTGAACGAGCGCAGCACGTGGAACAGACCGAGGAAGACCGGAACCTGCAGCAGCACCGGCAGGCAACCCATGAGCGGGTTGAAGCCGTGATCCTTCTGGAGCTTCTGCATCTCGACCGTCATCTGCTGACGATCGTTCTTGTACTTCTTCTGCAGTTCCTTGATCTGCGGCTGCAGTTCCTGCATCTGCTTCGTGGTGCGGACCTGCTTCACGAACGGCTTGTACAGCACCAGCCGGAGCGTGAAGACGAGGAACACCACCGAGAGCGCCCAGGCGATACCGCTGTCCGCCCCGAGCACGAACCCGAATGCACGATGCCAGAACCACAGAATGGCCGACACCGGGTAATAGATGAAGTCGAGCACGGCTCTATGCACTCCCGTCGTTCGTATCGCCGGTCACCGCGGGCGGTGACCCTTCAAAAGCTGATGCCGCGTGCCGGTGCGAGCGTTCCGGTACGGGGTCCCACCCACCAGGGTGCCAGGGCGCACATTTCGCCAAGCGAACGGCTGCCAGTCCGAGGCCGACGAACAGTCCGCGGGTCCGCAGCGCGGTCACCGCGTACTCGCTACAGGTCGGGGTGAACCGGCACACCGGCATACGAGTGGGGGAGATATAGGACCGATACAGCTCGATGAGGAATATCAGAGCTTTGGCCGGTAAGCGGGCAGCGGCGCGCAGGACATTCATGAGTCCGCGCCGGCAGCTGCGCGTGAGTCGCCATCGGTGCTCGCCCGCGCATCGGTGTGCGCGGCGAGGGATCCGAGTTTTCGCAGTCCGCCTCGCACTTGCCGTTCCAGTTCGATGGAGGGAGCGTCTGCGGCGCCGGGCAGGGCGCGGAGAACGATGTCCGCGCCGTCCGGCAGCTCGGCCGCCAGGCTTGCGCAGATATGACGCAGGCGGCGGGCCACCCGGTGGCGAACCACCGCTGGACCCACCGCCTTGCTGACGATCAAACCGAACCGCGGACCACCCACCCGAACGGCGGGGGTACCCGTGGTCAGCTGATCGTCGTGTAGCAGTACGTGCACCACGAGATCCCGTCTCCCGATCCGCCGGCCCTGGCGCACCGTCCGGGAGAAGTCGGTACGTCGATGCAGCCGATGGGACTCAGGCAGCACCGACGCGTCCGTCGGAGTACGGGCGAATCAGGTTTCGGAGATCGGACGGCGAACCGTGCATACGCCGCATTCGGGGGTTACCGAATCAGGCCGTCAGAGTCTTGCGACCCTTTTCACGGCGCGCCGAAACGATGGCGCGACCCGCACGGGTACGCATCCGGAGACGGAAGCCGTGAACGCGCGCCCGACGACGGTTGTTCGGCTGGAACGTCCGCTTGCCCTTGGCCACGGTCAACTCCTCTAAATAATGGGCGTCCGGTGACGCCCGAAGCTTTTGTTCGGTGAAACGGTGCGCATCGCGAAAGACCGTGTGGTCCTTCGGAGCAATACCCTTGTCGGCGCGGGCAGCAAGCAGCCGCCACCGCACCATAGGGTGACTGTAGAAGGGTACTGATCCGCTGAACACGGGTCAAACTCGGGGTGGGCGAGCACCGTCACAGTGCTTTTCCGGTGCCGTGAGCGGCTTTCCGGTGCCGTGAGCATCCAACGCTCTCGCACAGGACCCGGATCCCGCTGCCTTACCCACCACCCGCACGAACTGCATTGTCTCGGCCGACCCCGTACTGCCTCGGCACGGCCCCGCACTTCCCCGGAGCGCCACGTGCTGGGCGTTCGTGTCCCGGCGGGGGATTCGTGTACGGTCCTCTCCAGGGTACAGAGCGAACCACACGCGACGTTGCCAGCTGATAGCTGATGAACCGCAGGTCGGTGCCCGATTCGAGGGAATAGCCGCGATCCGACGCGCATCCCCAGGTTGTCCACAT
Source organism: Nocardia jejuensis NBRC 103114 (assembly GCF_001613145.1). GTDB lineage: Bacteria > Actinomycetota > Actinomycetes > Mycobacteriales > Mycobacteriaceae > Nocardia > Nocardia jejuensis. The sequence continues at coordinate 5,989 of NZ_BDBU01000077.1, read as the reverse complement.
CTGTGGATAATTGTGTGGAAAGACCCCTGTAGTGGCATATTCGTAGGGCCGACGATGCCTCGCCGACGCCCGGTCACAGGGGACGCCGAGCAGTTGCACACACCCGTCTGCTCCTTATCTACCCACAGCTCCGGGGAGGACTACGTTCGTGGACGACGAGCAGAATGTGTTGACCGCTGTCTGGCGCGAGGTGATCGCCGAACTGGCGAGCGGCTCGGCGGACGGTGAGATCCAACCGGTCAGCAAGGCTCACAAGGCGTGGCTCGGAATCATCGAACCGATTACCTTCGCACAGGGATTCGCCCTGCTCTCGGTACCCGGAACCATGGCTCAAGAGGTGGTAGAGCGCGATCTTCGCGAACCCATCCTGCGCTCGCTGGCCCGGCGCGGACTTCAGGTCGAAGGCCTCGGCGTGCGGATCCGGGCCCAGCAGAATTCCCCGGTGGACCGCTCGCCGAACGCACCCCGCCACGCCCGGATGACCTCCCGCCCGGAACGCCCGCGCGAGCCCGAACACCAGCCGATGGGATACGCCCCGCAGGCTGCCGCGCCGTCGCCGGTCGAACATCCACAGGCTCACTACCAGCCCGCGCCGGAGTACCAGGGTGGGCGCTATCTGCCTCCACAGGACTACTCGACCGAGTACTCCGAGCGCGATGCTTATCCACCTGTGGAATTCGGGCAGCCACAGATGGCCGAAGAGTTGCCGGCGCCCGTTCCGGAGCCGCAGGCGCCGCCCCGCAGGCGAGAGAACCACCGTGGTCAGGCATTACCGCCCGGGCAGGAGTCGCTGTTCTCCCCGGAACCGGACCCGTATGTCTCGGAGGATCCACAGCCCGCCCAGCGGCGGATGCCCGACGAACCGCCGCGGCGGATGCCGGAAGACCAGCCGCGCCGCATGCAGGACGAGCAGCCGCGCCGGATGGCCGAGGATCAGCGCAGGCTGTCGGACGAACCCCGTTCCTTCCAGGACGAACAGCGTCCTTTCCAGGACGAGCAGCGGTCCTTCCAGGACGAACCGCGTCGCATGCCCGAGGAACCCCGGCGCATGCCGGACGAACCGGCCGCGCGCCGGCCGGTGGACGTGGACGACGCGCACGACGACGAGCCGGTGGTGAACGCCCGCAATTCGTGGCCGACGTATTTCAACAAGTCGCCCGAGCGGGAGTCCCCGTCCCCGTCCTCGGCGAACAGCCTGAACGCCAAGTACACCTTCGAGACCTTCGTCATCGGCGCCTCGAACCGGTTCGCGCACGCCGCCGCGGTCGCCATCGCGGAGGCTCCGGCGCGCGCCTACAACCCGCTGTTCGTCTGGGGCGCTTCAGGTTTGGGCAAAACGCACCTGCTGCACGCGGCCGGGCACTACGCACAGCGGCTGTTCCCGGGGATGCGCGTGAAGTACGTGTCCACGGAGGAGTTCACCAACGACTTCATCAACTCGCTGCGTGACGACCGCAAGGTGGCCTTCAAGCGCCGCTACCGCGAGACCGACATCCTGCTGGTGGACGACATCCAGTTCATCGAGGGCAAGGAAGGCATCCAGGAGGAGTTCTTCCACACCTTCAACACCCTGCACAACGCGAACAAGCAGATCGTGGTGTCCTCGGACCGGCCGCCCAAGCAGCTGGCCACCCTCGAGGAACGCCTGCGCACCCGCTTCGAGTGGGGCCTGATCACCGATGTGCAGCCGCCGGAGCTCGAGACGCGGATCGCGATCCTGCGCAAGAAGGCCCGGATGGATCGTCTGGATGTGCCGCACGACGTGATGGAGCTCATCGCGACCCGCGTGGAGCGCAATATCCGTGAACTCGAGGGTGCGCTGATCCGCGTGACGGCGTTCGCGTCGCTCAACGGGCAGCCCTTGGACCTGTCGCTGGCCGAGGTGGTGCTGCGGGATCTGATGCCCGACGCCGCCACCATGGAGATCACCGCGTCCACGATCATGGCCGTGACCGCGGAGTACTTCAATACGACGCTGGAAGAGCTGACCGGTCCCGGTAAGGCCCGGCCGCTGGCGCAGGCCCGGCAGATCGCCATGTACCTGTGCCGTGAACTGACCGACCTATCCCTGCCGAAGATCGGCCAGGCCTTCGGCCGCGACCACACCACGGTGATGTACGCGGACAAGAAGGTGCGCAAGGAGATGACCGAGCGGCGCCGGGTGTACGACCAGGTTCAAGAACTCACAGCCCGAATTAAACAGCGTTCGCGCTGATCCACAGTCCACAGACCCCCACGTCCCCTGACGTGGGGGTCTGTTGTTTTCGGGGGTGTGGATTCCTCGAGGAATCCTCGAGGAAACGTTGTGGATTCCTCGAGTTGTCCACCGGTTTGCCCACAGGGCGCTGTGCACAGCTGTGCATGACGAGTAGTGCACAGTTCCCACAGGTGGATTCATCCTCGAGGGCTGACCTGCCCGGATCCCATTTGTCCCCTGTGGATTCCTCGAGGACTGAACAGGGAATCCTCGAGGAATCCTCGAGTTGTCCCCGGATTCGCTCAGATGTTGGCGAGAGGCCCGAAAACGGGGGAGCAACTCGAGGATGACTCGAGGATGAATGTGAACTACTGCCACGACTCCACAGACACCCGAAGTTCATCCTCGAGTCACCCCATGGTCATCCCCATGCCGCCATGCGCTCGGAGCTGCGGAAAGAGGGGAAGTCCACAGTTTCCACACGACCTACTACTACTTCATTTCTCTCCTTAGAGAGACTCTCTTTTAAAACAGGTGTGTGGAAAGTCGGTCTGGGAGTGCAGGGTTCGGTCGGTGGTTGCTCGCGCTCGGAACAAGACGCATGGGGAAGGACGAAGCGGATCGCGCTCGCGGGGGATCGGCTCGGATGTGCCGGAGGGTCGGCATAGGCACTCGCGCGTCACGCAAGTAGGGTTTGGTGTCGGTCCCCCGTGCGAGACTGCGCAGGCGGACGATTCAGCAGCTGCTTCCCCTCCGGGGGTTTCTCGATCAGCCGACGCTGATGTGCCGATACAGATCCGACTGAGACTGGGAGAGGATTGACCGGGCGATGGAGCTTGCAAGCATGAAGTTTCGGGTCGCTCGCGAGGACTTCGCCGAATCCGTTGCCTGGGTGGCCCGTAGCTTGCCGTCGCGGCCTCCGGTCCCTGTGCTCGGTGGCGTACTCCTCGTGGCTGACGAGGACGGCCTGACGGTGTCGGGCTTCGACTACGAGGTCTCCGCGCAGATGCGGGTGGCCGCCGAGGTCGCCGGACCCGGACAGGTTCTGGTGTCGGGGCGCCTGCTGGCGGACATCACCAAGTCGCTGTCGAACAAGCCGGTGGACGTGTCGGTGGACGGCACCCGCGTGCTGATCGCCTGTGGCAGTGCGAAGTTCTCGCTGCCGACCATGCCGGTCGAGGACTATCCCCAGCTTCCCGAACTTCCTCCCCAGACCGGCGAGCTCGGTGTGGACGTGTTCTCCACCGCGGTCGGTCAGGTGGCCGTGGCCGCGGGCCGAGACGACACGCTCCCCATGCTCACCGGCATCCGGGTCGAGATCGAGGGCCCGAAGGTGGTGCTCGCCGCCACCGACCGTTTCCGCCTCGCCGTGCGCGAACTGGAGTGGAATCCGGGCCGCGCCGATGTCGAGACCGCCGTGCTGGTTCCGGCGCGCACCCTGTCCGAGGCCGGCAAGACGCTCGGCTCGTCCGATCAGCCGGTGCAGCTGGCCTTCGGTACGGGCAGCGACGGTCTGCTCGGCATCGTGAACGGCGGCCGCCGCACCACCACGCGCCTGCTCGACGCCGAATTCCCCAAGTTCCGCCAGTTGCTCCCCAAGGAGCACACCTCCGTCGTGACGCTCGTCGTCAGCGCGCTGGCCGAGGCCATCAAGCGTGTGGCCCTGGTGGCCGAGCGCGGCGCTCAGGTGCGGATGGAGTTCTCCGAGGAGGGCCTGCTGCTCTCGGCCGGTGGGGACGACGCCGGACGCGCCGAGGAGTGGCTCGAGGCCGACTTCCGCGGTGAGCCGCTGACCATCGCCTTCAATCCGGGCTACCTGGTGGACGGCCTGTCCGCGCTGCACACCGAGCGGGTGATCTTCGGATTCACCACGCCGAGCCGCCCGGCCGTGCTGCTGCCCGCTCCGGAAGAGGATCCGCAGCAACTGGATTCGGGTTCGTTCCCGGCGCTGAGCGGTAATTACATCTACCTGCTGATGCCGGTCCGCCTGCCGGGCTGATCCGAGATTCGACGGTTCGACGCCGGGCGGCTCGCGCGCCCGGTGGTTCGGACCGCGAGCGCCCGGTGATCAGGACACTGTGCACAGTGTTGACAAAGCTGTGAAAAACGCGGCGCGACCGGCGGATTCGCGGTTCGGGCCCCGGGAGCCGTTCCCGGTCTCGGCCGCGTTTTCCGATACCGCCTGCGGGCCTGGGGATGATCGCGTGGTGGACTAGCCGGATGTACGTGCGGACGCTGTCGCTGCGCGATTTCCGGTCCTGGGAGGCCGCAGAACTCGAATTACCGCCCGGTGGAACCGTTTTCCTGGGATCCAACGGCAACGGTAAGACGAACCTGATCGAGGCCGTCGGATACCTGTCCACCCTCGGTTCGCACCGGGTGTCGGCCGACGCCCCGCTGATCCGCATCGGCGCCCAGCGCGCCCGGATCGGCGCGACGGTGGTGAACACCGGGCGCGAACTGCGGGTGGACATGGAGCTGAATCAGGGCGCGGCGAATCGCGCGCAGATCAATCGCTCCCCGGTGCGCAGGCCCCGGGAGATCCTGGGGATCCTGCAGACCGTGTTGTTCGCGCCCGAGGACCTGTCCCTGGTGCGCGGTGATCCCTCCGAGCGCCGCCGGTTCCTGGACGAGCTGGCGACCGCGCGGCTGCCGCGGCTGGCCGGGGTGCGCGCGGATTACGACAAGGTGCTGCGCCAGCGCTCGGCCCTGTTGAAAACCGCGGGCCGCCTTGCTCGTTCGGGTGCGCGCGGCGCGGAGCTGAGCACCCTGGACGTGTGGGACGGGCACCTCGCGGCGCACGGCGCGGTGCTGCTGGAGCAGCGGCTGCGGCTGGTGCACGAACTTTATCCACATCTTGCACAGGCCTATGGATCGATCGCTCCGGAGTCTCGACCTGCGTCGATCGGTTACCGAAGCGGTTCGCTCCCACCGGAACTCCTCGATCCCGCACGTTCTCCACAGGCTGAGGATGTCGAGGTGCTCGAGGCGATCCTGTTGCGCGAGTTGGGGAATGCCCGCCAGAAAGAACTGGAACGCGGCGTGTGTCTGGTCGGTCCGCATCGCGACGATCTGGAGCTGATGCTGGGTTCGGCCCCGGCGAAGGGTTTCGCCAGTCACGGTGAGTCCTGGTCCTACGCACTGGCTTTGCGCCTGGGTGCGTTCGAACTGCTGCGCACCGCCGGGACCGATCCGGTGCTGATCCTGGACGACGTGTTCGCCGAACTCGACCGTCGTCGGCGGGCCGCGCTGGCGGCCGTCGCGGTCACCGCGGAGCAGGTGCTCATCACCGCGGCGGTGGCCGAGGACGTGCCCGCCGAACTCGAGGCCGCACCGCTGCGGATCGAGACCACCGGAGACGCGGATCATCGCGCGTCACGGCTCGCCGACGATCCCCAGCCATCCCCAGGGGCCGCCGTGTCGTCCCCAGCCACACCCGAGTCATCCCCACTTCCGCCTGACTTATCCACACCTTCGCCCGGCATTTCCACAGATTCCTGATCGATCGGTGGATGGTCACGTGACGTCAGAGGGGGTAGGTCCGGAGGCGCGAGTGAGACATCACCGCGTGGCCGGAGCCGGTGTGTCGGGGCGATGCGGCAGAATCTTGCGGACGAGCCCGCGACGAGAGGGAGTGGCGAATGGCTGACCAGCCGCAATCACGTGACCCCGGTGCCGGCGCGGGCGGGAGTTCCGGTGCGGCGGCGGGTGGTTCGACCCCCGCCACGCCCGGCGCGGAACCCGAATTGCGGGGTGTCGACCTCGCTCGCCGCGCGCTCGAGGAGGCGCGGG
>NZ_BDBU01000076.1 GCF_001613145.1 Nocardia jejuensis NBRC 103114 | reverse complement strand
CCGGCTGTTCCCACGCCGTCGGTTCCCGTGACTCCCGCCGCGCCCGTGACTCCCGCACCGGCGCAGCCCGCTCCGGTCGCGGAACCGGCTGCGGTCGAGGAGTCCGCGCCAGCGGCTCCCGCTCCGGCTCAACCGGCCGCGAAGCAGCCCGCGCAGAAGCAGAGCCGCGCCAAGCGCGGCGGCAAGGCGCCCATGCCGTCCTGGGAAGACGTGCTCTTGGGTGTGCGCAGCTCCGGTCACTGAGTTCGACGGACAGGGTCGTCGAATCACGCGTGCTGTCGGCGAGTCGCTCGGCGCCACACCGTATGGATGCTGAATATTTGCTAGCCGCTCAGCTCGGCTTTCGTGCGTCGCGCCGGGGGTGAGCTCGCGCATCGGCGACATTTCGCGCGGCGCAAGGGTAGATTTTAGGGTGGTGGCGGTATTCGCCGGGTCGATCCGCGCCGACGCCGACGGCAGGCCACCGGGTGTTGCTCAAGATTTGCCAGCTTGAGTCGCAACGACTTCGGGAGGTGCCGTGCCATCCACAGTCTCATCCCTCTGGTACGTCGATGCCCCCGATCCGGTCGCGATCCTGCGCGCGCATCCCGATCCCGATCACGAGGCGTCGTTCGCCCTGGCCCGTCAGCTGAACCCCGAGCACGACGTGGTCCCCGCGGCGTCCGGCACCATGAAGGTGTGGGCCGGGCCGGACCCCGAATCCGTCTATATCGGTTGCTATCCCGGCGTCACGGTCGTCTGCTCCGCTCAGGCGGCTCTCTCACGCCCGACGAGACTGCCCGAACTGCTGGTGCGCCCGCTCGCCTCGGAGCACACCTTCCTGGTCTCCTACGACCTCACGCTGGGCTGGGGTGCGTTCGCGCACTGGGAGCGTGGTGAATTTCGCCGCTCCTTCAGCGCCACCCGGGTGAACATCCTCGAGGACGAGGGTCTGCCCCTGGTCTGGGAGCGGCCGTACTGGGCGGGTGATCATCCGATCCGGCTCGGACCCGGTGAGCCGCCGGACCCGCAACTGCTGCCGTTCGATCCGCCCGACTTCGCGGACGGGGCCAATCAGGTGTGGCTCGGATTCCGGTATCGCGGCGGCACTCTCGTGCGCGATCCCGCGATGGGGGACCCGGCGCCCGGAGACACCGGCGAGCGGGTGTCTCCCTCGAATCCAACGCCGCCCTCGAATCCACCGCTGACTGCGGATCAGATTCTGGTGTGCGGCTTCTCGCTCTTCCCCAAGGGGCAGGCGCCGCCGCTCGAGGAACCGGCCCTGCCGCCCGCGGAACACTATGGCAAGCGCGGACTGCTGCGCTGGCTGCGCCGGAGTGATCGGGTCTCCTGAACTCCGGGCGTGGCGTCGTCGGGCCCCGGCATTTCAGGTCCGCGGATTCGCCCGCTCTACAGCGCCGACGCCAGCAGGGCCACCCAGGCGAGCGCCACGCCGATGGCCAGTCCCGCGATCACCCAGCGCGTCACCGGTGCGAATCGCCACTTCCACGCGGTCGGGGTCGCGCCGCCGACCGCGGTCAGGTTGACCAGGACGGACAGGATCGGATGTACCTGCGCCAGTGCGGATCCGAACGCGTACACCCCCACCGAGGACAGCGCCGCCACGATCACCACCACGGCGATCCCGGCCGCCCAGGGGGTCGGTTCGGAGTCTCCGTAGCCGTAGGGTCCGTCCGGCGGGTGGCTCACGGTACACGCACTCTTTCGTAGAAGGCCATGGCTGCGGCGGTCGCAACATTAAGCGAATCGGTGCCCGGTGTCATCGGGATCCGGGCGCGAATATCGCTGGCCGCCATGGTCTCCTCGGTGAGGCCCGGCCCCTCCGCTCCGAGCAGCAGTGCCACCTTCTCCCCGGTCATGGCCTCCGCCAGGGTCCGTTCCTTCGGATTCGGGGTCAGCGCGATGATCTGGAAACCTCTCTCGCGCAGCACGTTCAGGCCCTCGGGCAGGGCGGGAAGCTGCGCGAACGGGATGCGCAGCACGTGTCCCATGGAGACCCGCACGGCCCGCCGGTACAGCGGGTCGGAGCAGCGGTCGCCGAAAAGCACCGCGTCCGCGCCCAGGCCGGCGGCATTGCGGAAGACCGAGCCGATGTTCTCGTGATCGTTGACGCCCTCCAGCACGGCCACGGTGTTCGCCCCCGCCAGAGCCTGCTCGACCGTCAACTCCGCCGGTCGGCGCGCCACAGCCAGCACGCCGCGATTGAGATGGAACCCCACCACCTCGGCCATCACCTCGGCGGTGGTGCGGTAGTACGGCACGTCCACGCCGGCCAGATCCTCGGCGAGCTGTTCGTACCGCCGCTCGACACCGAACAGCGCGAAAGGCCGGAATCGGGAACTCAGCATGCGCTGCGCAACCACCACGCCCTCGGCCACCACCAGCCCCTTGCCCCCGGGCAGATCCGGTCGCCGGTCCGCGGAATTGAGGTCGCGGAAATCGGCGACTCGCAGGTCGGCGGGGTCGTCGATATCGATCACTTCGGCCACGACGATCCATCCTGCCGCACCGACGGGTTTAACCCGCCTTCGACGGTGGTAAAGGTGGCAGGGCATAGGGTGACTACCGAGCCCGATCCCACTATCGAAGAGGACAGCATATGAGCAGCAAGCCGGAAATCGAGTTCCAGGATGGTCCCGCCCCCGAGAAGCTGGTTCTGAAGGATCTCGTGGTGGGCGAGGGCGCCGAGGCCAAGCCCGGCGACACCGTCGATGTCCACTACGTGGGCGTGGAGTACGACACCGGCGAGCAGTTCGACTCTTCCTGGGACCGCGGCGAGTCCATCCAGTTCCCGCTGCGCAGCCTCATCCAGGGCTGGCAGGAAGGCATTCCGGGAATGAAGGTCGGCGGCCGCCGGCAGCTGACCATCCCGCCGGAGCAGGCGTACGGCGCCGCGGGCGCCGGACACCGGTTGTCGGGCAAGACGCTGGTCTTCGTCATCGACCTGATCGACGTCCTGAGCTGACGTCCGAAGACGCGTGCCCGCCGTGCTGGTTCGCACGGCGGGCACGGTTGTCCCGGGTCCGGGAAGCGTCGGTTACGAGCCGACGACCGTGTTCATGATGGTGCCGGCACTTGTCGCGGTGGCGCCGCCGATCATGGCATTGGCGACCATCTTGGGGGAGGCGGAGCCGCCGCCCCACTTCTCCCAGGCGAAGCGTCCGCCGCCGTAGGTGATCGCGGCGATGCCCGACATCTGGGTGAACCAGGTGAAGTAGCGGAACATCTTCATCATCTTGTCGGCCATGGGTGGCGTCTCTGGCGAGGGGTTGCCCAACTGGGCGATTACCGAGCCGTACATGTCGTGCGCGGCCAGCAGCATGCTCACGATCGTTTCCTCTCCGGTACCGGTTGGCGCGGGTCGGGCAGGAGCTGTAAAGCGTCCTAAACGGTTCGATTAGAGCAATTCGGACATGATCGTAGCTTTGCGAACCACCGATCGTTGCTAATTGTTTGCTAAACCTATTTGCGAATGATCTCCACGGGGTCGCTCAGCACCGAGGCGATGACGGATTGTTGCGGAGCTGTGCGCTGGGGGAGTGCGTTCAACGCCTGGCCCGCCTGGTTGCCCAGGGTCTTGGTCACGGCTTGCAATTGGGTCACGCCGGCGGTGAGCGCCTGCATGGCGGTCTGCAACTGGGTCCCGGCTTCGTCGGCGATCTGCGGAATGCTCGCGGCCAGGGATGCGCCCTGATTCAGCTGCGTGCTCGCATCGCCCAGTCTGGCGGCCGCGTCGCGCAGCAGCTGACCTATCCGGGTGTCGGGTGTGACCTGTGTCCCGGTCAGGTCCGCGAAACCGCTGAGCTGACCGTTCGCCTCGTTCGCGATGTTCTGCAACCCCTGGAGTTGGGTGATGACCGAGGCCAGCTGCGGATCGTTCGCGAACGGCAGCGCGCGCAACAGCGGCACCACGACATTCAAGCCCGCGCTGAGCGAGCCCGCCGACTGCGTGACCTGACCGATCGTGACGCCGGTCGAATCCAGCGCCGTGGCGAGTTGATTCGCCTGCGTGGTGGCCGCCGCCAGCGTCGAGTTCAGCGTGTCGATGCCCGAGGTCAGCTGTCCCGCACCGGCTTTGGCCTCGTTGAGGAACGACATCATGTCATCGGCCCCGGAGGTGAACTGCCCCGCTCCGTCGGCCGCCGCCTGCACGCCCGCGTTCAGCATCCCGGTGGTGATGCCGAGCTGGGTGACCGAACCGCGTGCCGAGTTCATCGCCGCGAACATGGAGTCCAGTCCGGCCGAGCTGATCTGCTTGGTCACCTCGTTCACCGCGTCGTTCACCAGATTCGCCTCGGCGCGCGGGTGCGTGGTCACGGTGACCTGTGCCTTCACGGGTTTGTCGGTGGCCAGCGAGGCGATATCGGTGGACAGGTCGGGGGGCAGCGTGATCACCACCGCGTACTCGGAGGTGCTCGCCTCCTCGACCACGTCCCAGGAGCGAGTGCCGCTGTCCTGCAGGATCTTCGCGATGCGCGTCCCCATCGGTCCGCTGTCGCCGTTGATCAGCGCCACTGCGGTGGGTGCGGACGACCAGCGCAGATAACCGACGGAACCGGCGGCCACCGCGGCGGCGAGAACAAGAGTCAACAGGACAAGACGGACACGTTTTCCAGGCACCGTTCAGACCGTACGGGCCCGAATTAACGTCCGCTCTGTCGCTATTCTGAGAATTCGATAAAGTCCCGGCGGAATTCCGGGATTCCGTGGTCGATGGACATATTCGGCCACCGTCGACGGCGCTGAACGCCGATCATCGAACGCGCTGAACGCAAACAGTCGAACGCGCTCAACGCGAACGGTCAATCGCGCTGAACGCGCAGCGGTTCCGTGCGCGGCTCACCGCGATCGGGCAATTGCAGAACCAGTCGCACACCGCCGAGCCTGCCATCGTCGAAATAGGCTCGCCCGCCGTGCAATTGAGCCTGCTGGGCGACCAGCGCGAGTCCGAGTCCGGACCCGCCCTTACTGGCCCGGCTGCCCCGGAAGAATCGCGCGAACACCGCCTCGCGCTCGTCCACCGGAAGTCCGCGGCCATTGTCGTCGACCGATATCACTATGTGCCCGTTGACAGCTCGATGCGCCGACACCAGCGCCTCGGTGGCTCCGCCGTGGCGGGCGGAATTGGCCAGGGCATTGTCGATCGCCAGCCGCAGACCGGTGGGCAGGCCGCGGGTGATCAGCTCGGTATCGGTGTCGATGCGCACGGTGAGGGTGGGGAAATGGCGCATCGCGTCGTGCGCGGCGGCGTCGCAGAGCTCCGCCACATCGGTTTCCACGTGGTCGCGTTCGTTGGACAGATCCCCGGCGGCCAGGCGTTCCAGGGCCGCGAGCGTGGTCTCCACCCGATTCTGGCCGCGCTGCAGGTCGGCCAGGATTTCGAGCCGTTGCGCCTCGTCCAGATCGAGGGTGCGCAGCACCTCGAGGTCGGTGCGCATGGCGGTGAGCGGGGTGCGCAGTTCGTGCGCGGAGACGGCGGCGAAATCGCGGGCGGTCTCCAGGGCCGCGGCGGTCTCGGTCTGCGCGCGGTCGATTCGCGCGAGCATGGTGCCGACGGCTCCGGCGAGTTTCTCGGCCTCCCGCACCCCGGATCCGTCCACCGGGAAGGGCGTTCCCGGATCCGCGGCCGGGCCGCGCCGATCCAGCTGCCTGGTGATGTTCTCGATCGGCCGCACCGCGCGCCCGCCGAACAGCCAGCCCAGCCCCGCCGCCGCGGCGACCGCGGCGCCCGCTGCCAACAGCACCCAGCGACGCTGTTCGGCGGTGGCGTGTTCGGTCTCGGTGGTCGGGATGCCCAGGGACACAACGCGACCCGGGGGCTGATTCTCGGTGGTGGTGAGCACCCGGTAGGTGTCTCCGCCGACCAGCACGGTGTGCTGGCCGACCGGCAGCTCGGGCAGCTGCACCGAGGTGCTCGCCATCGATCCGTCGGAGTTGCGCACCGTCAGCGCCACGGCATTGTTGGGGCCGAGTACGCCCAGGACCGTCACGGCCAGTACGGGTTCGATGAGCACCACCCGGGAGACCGTGCGCAGTTGCTGATCGGCCTGGGTCAGATTGTTCCGCTCGATCGCGTACATCGTGACCCAGCTCAGCACCGCGACGATGATGATCGCCCCGAGCGCGGCCGCCGCGGCCACTCGCGTGCGCAGCGAATAGGACCGGCGCCGCCGCTTGCGCTGCCAGATGCGGCGGCGGGCGGCGGATTCGAGTGTGGGGCTGGTCATTTGGGTGCTCGCAGCACGAACCCGACACCGCGGATCGTGTGCAGCAGGCGTGGAGTGCCGTCGGATTCGAGTTTGCGGCGCAGATAGCCGACGAACACGTCCACCACATTGGTGTCGGCCGCGAAGTCGTAGCCCCACACCAGTTCCAGCAGTCGTTCGCGGCTCAGCACCACCCCGGCGCTGCGGGCCAGCGTCGAGAGCAGCTCGAATTCCCTTTTGGTGAGCTCGATTTCGTCACCGTGCAGCAGCGCGCGATACCCCGCGACGTCCACCTCCAGTGGCCCGACGCTGATTCCGCCGGGGATGGCTGCCGGTGGCGGCGTATCGCTGCGGCGGCGCAGCAGCGCCTTGATCCGCGCGACCAGTTCGGCCAGCACGAAGGGCTTCACCAGATAGTCGTCCGCGCCGGATTCGAGCCCGGCGATCCGGTCGTCCACCGAGCTGCGCGCCGAGAGCACGCAGATGGGTACCTCGTTGCCCATCGCCCGCAGCGCGGTGACCACGCCCGCCCCGTCCAGGACGGGCATGTTCATATCCAGTACCACCGCGTCGGGAGAGTGCTCGGTGACCTGTCTCAGGGCTGCGGCCCCGTCCCGGGCTATCAGGACCCGGAAACCGGAGAGGCGGAGTCCGCGTTCGACGGATGCGAGGACGTCCTCGTCGTCATCGACGACGAGGACAGTCGGTAGCTCACCGCGTTCGACCACGGACTCCATTCTCGCAGCCGCTGACTCAGTAGTCGTGGCAGGAGTCGGCGACCAGCTGGATGGAGGCGGCGATGCCACCGGCGCGCGGATCGCTGTCCGCCTGGCTCGCGGCATCCGGGTTGTCGCGGACGTAGGCGTCGAACTCGGCCTGGCGCTGTGCGATCGGCTGATCGAACTTGGCCTGCAGCTCGGCCTTCTGCGACGGGTTCTGATCGAGGAACTGGGCGAGCGAGGGTGCCTTGTCGTGCATCGCGGCATCGACCTGCGAGAAGCTGCAGGTCGAAGTCAGCAGCGGCGCAACCAGATCCGTGGGTGCCGCGGACGCGGTGGACGGGGCCAGCGTCACCGCGAGGGTGGCGAGGGCGCCCGCTCCGAAAGCAGCGGCGATTCGGCGATTACGAACGAGACTCATGCATCGACCTCTCAGAAGAAGACATTGCGGGTGTGCCGGATCACGCGGACGCGATCCGTGCCTGCCCGACGGTAGGGCACCGGCATGGGGAGCCGATGAGCGATCTCTGAGAAAACTGTGTGGAGGAGCCGGTCCCGCCGAGAGCTCAGGACGAGACGGACGGATCGTCGGCGGGCGGCACCGGGACGACGCCGTCGATGGTGCGCTCGATCCGGCGGATCGGCATGGTCATGGCGGCCGCGGCATCGGCCGCCGCGATCCGTTCCCGATCGTCCATGACCGTGACCGCGTCCCGGATCTGCCGCTCCAGCGCGGGCAGCATGGCGGCGTCCTCGATGGTCGGCGGCACCTCGTAGGTCTCGCCCGCCGCGATCTGGCGCATGGTGCGGCGCAGGATCTTGCCGGAGCGGGTCTTGGGCAGCGCGGTCACCGCGACGACGTCGTACAGGGTGGCGATGGCCCCGACCCGTTCGCGCACCAGCTGGATCACCTCGGCGCGCAGCTGCTCGGAGTCGATGTCGATTCCGGACTTGAGCACCACGTACCCGATCGGCCGCTGGCCCTTGAGCTCGTCCGGGATGCCGACCACCGCGGTCTCGGCGACCACCGGATGCCCGGAGATGGCGGCCTCGATCCCGCCCGCCGAGAGCCGATGCCCGGCCATATTGATCACATCGTCGCTGCGGCCCAGTACGTAGAGGTAGCCGTCCTCGTCGAAATAGCCGGAGTCGCCGGTCAGGTAGTGGCCGGGATAGGCCGAGAGATAGGAGCGCTCGAAGCGTTCGTCGTCACGCCACAGCGTGGTCAGCGTCCCGGGCGGCATGGGCAGCCCGAGCACGATGTTCCCCTCTGTATTGGGGGGTACCGCATTGCCCTCGGAATCCAGCACGCGCAGGCGGAATCCGGGCACCGGCAGCGACGCCGATCCGACCTTGATCGGAAGTTGTTGCAGCCCTAGCGGATCGGCGCAAATGGGCCAGCCGGTCTCGGTCTGCCACCAGTGGTCGACCACCGGGCAGTCGGGCCGCCCGTCCAGCAGGGTGTCCACCGTCCACTCGTAGGTCGCGGGGTCGAGGCGCTCTCCGGCGCAGAACAGCGCGCGCATCGAGGACAGGTCGTGGCGGTGCGCGGAGATCGCCTCGGGGTCCGCGCGGCGGATGGCGCGCAGGGCGGTGGGCGCGGTGAACATGACGTCGACCCGATAGTCCTGCACGAGTCGCCAGAACGTGCCCGCGTCGGGGGTGCCGATCGGCTTGCCCTCGTAGAGCACCGTCGTCGCGCCGACCAGCAGCGGGGCGTAGACGATATAGGAGTGCCCGACGACCCAGCCGATATCGGAGGTGGTCAGCATGACCTGGCCGGGGGCGACGCCATAGATATTGCGCATCGACCAGGCCATCGCGACCGCGTGCCCGCCGTTGTCACGCACCACGCCCTTGGGCTTTCCGGTGGTTCCGGAGGTGTAGAGGATGTAGAGCGGATCGGTGGCGGCCATCGAGACCGGCGCGGCCGGCTCGGCGTCGCGAATCGCGTCGTCCCAGTCCAGCCAGTGCGCGGCCACGGTCTGCGAGGATGCGGGCAGGCTCTCGGTGGCGGCCTGCTCGGTGGCGAACCGAATGTTCGGGAACCCGTCGCGCTGCTTGACCAGCACGTTCTTGGGCGCCGTCGACTGCGCGATATCCAAGGCCTGCAACACGATCGGCGGGTACTCGATGCGACGGCCGGGCTCGAGTCCGCCCGAGGCTGTGATGATCAGCACAGGCTCGGCGTCGTCGATCCGCGCGGCCAGCTCGTGCGCGGCGAATCCGCCGAAGACCACCGAGTGCACGGCGCCGATCCGGGCGCAGGCGAGCATCGCGATGACCGACTCCGGAATCATCGGCATATATATGACGACGCGTTCCCCGGCCCGGACGCCCAAGCGCCGCATGGACCCGGCAAAACGGGCGACTTCGTCCAGCAACTCCGCATATGTGTAGACACGTCTGGCGCCGGTCATAGCGGAGTCGTATATTAGGGCGGGCTGGTCGGCGCGACCCCCCTCTCGAGGGGCTGAACCGTCCTCTGACGGTGTGATCTCGCGCACATGTCGATCCAGTGCGTTGTAGGAGGTGTTGAGGCGAGCGTCGGGAAACCAGCGCGCCGTGGGCCGGGCCGTGGCATCGAGAATCTGGGCGGGAGGCACATCCCAGCTGATGGATTCGGCCGCCGTGCGCCAGAACTCCGAGGGGTCGACCAGGCTCAGTTGATAAGCCGGTCGGTACTCCTTCTTCGCGTTCAACCCGGTGACTCCCTAGCTCCGCCTCGATGCCCGCCTCGATAGATCTGCCTGATTGTGGCAGACTTCACGCGACGTCCGGGCGGACGCCGCGACCTTTGATTTTGCCTGGAATTGGCAGGTCAGCGACCGGTGGTTGCCAAGTAGTCACACAAGAAGTTATTGATCCGTTAGAATCGCATGTCACATATTTCGGCCGCTATGGACGCAATTTCTCGGCCAGCCGCAGTTCTCGGCCAGCATTGTCTGTCGAGCCCAGCGTGCGATCGTGGAGGCTCGCTGATGCTGCGTGGCCTGGGCCAGTTTGGAAAGTGAGTGGGAGATGCGTGACGCCGCTAGGTCCGGCAGCAATAAGCGCTGGGCGCTGAGCAACTGGGACCTGCGATGGAAGGTGACGGCGGTACTCGCCGTCCCACTTCTCGTCGCCGTCGTGCTCGGTGCGTCGAGGATCTCGGCAGAGTTCGCCGAGTCGAGCCGTCTGTCGACGGCCGTCGACCATGTCGGGGTGATCCCGGCCATCACGGGTTTGAGCGCCGCGGCCGGTCAGGTCTCGGCGGGCCAGTCGGTCATGCTGTCGCCGACTCAATCGATGACCTCGGACCCGGAACTCGCCAAGCTGGACACCGCTATCGCGTTCGCCGAGAAGGCGGCTCCGCGCCTGAGTGACATCCCGAACGCGCGCCAGGCCCTGGACGACATGGTCGTGGCCGCGAAGGCGATTCGCGCCAACGGCCTCGCGCCGACCAAGACCGTCGCCGATTCCACCGCGCAGATCGAGCGGATCCGCGGCAACAGCGTCCGCACCGTCGAGAACATCACCGCCTCGATCGCCGACAAGAACGTCGATCAGTCCAAGCTGCGCCTGGTCGACTCGCTCAATACCCGCGCCATCCTGGTCGGTGAGATCGCCGGTGTCGCGGAGGCTCTACGCGGCAACGCGAAGGACGGCCTGCGCGACTTCCAGATCAGCGTGAACACCGAACGTCAGATGCTCGGCGTGCTCGCGCACCGCTTCGCGGACGGCGACGCCACCATCGCGGATCTGAATCGTCTGGTGGACACCCGGATCCAGCTGACCACGGGCGCCTCGGCCTCCTCGGGTTCGCTGCCGGTCGCGGAGATCAAGGACTCGCTCGAACAGAGCATCAATCTCTATCAGGGCGTGGTGAACAACGCGTCCAAGGACATCGTCTCGCGAGTGGACAACCTGTCCACCACGGCCCGGTCCGACGCCGTGCGCTACTCGGTGATCGTGGTGGCCACCATCCTCGGCGCGCTCGCGCTGGCCGTGCTGATCGCCCGCGCGATGATCGTGCCGCTGCGCCGGCTGCGCCTGGCCGCCCTGCGCGTCGCCGAATACGACCTCGGTCAGGAAGTCTCGGCCCTGCGCGACGGCGCCGATCCGGAAGACGTGCCGCTGGAACCGATGCCGGTGCACACCGACGAGGAGGTCGGGCAGCTCGCCCGCGCCGTCGACGACATCCACGGTCAGGCGCTGCGCCTGGCCGCCGATCAGGCCTCGATGCGTACCCAGGTCAACGACATGTTCGAGACCCTGGCCCGCCGCTCCAAGTCCCTTGTCGACCATCAGCTCTCGCTCATCGAGGCGATGGAGTACGACGAGAAGGACCCGCGCCTGCTCGAAAACCTCTTCCGTCTGGACCATCTCGCCGCGCGTATGCGCCGGAACGGCGACAACCTGCTGATTCTGGCCGGCACCAAGGTGCGCCGAACCAAGTCCGCACCGGTCGAGATCGCCGACGTGCTGCGTGCGGCCATCTCCGAGGTGGAGGACTACGAACGCGTCAAGCTGGGTGCGACCCCGCGCGGCTCCCTGACCGAGCCCGCCGCCTCCGACCTCGCGCACCTGTTCGCCGAGCTCCTGGACAACGCGCTGCGCGCCTCTCCGCCGGAGACCGACGTCAAGTTCACCTTCGCTCAGGGGCACGACCAGGGTCTGCTGATCGAGGTCGCGGACCGCGGCATCGGTATGCCGCCCGCGGAGATGGCCGAGATCAACCGACGGCTCGAGGCCGTCGCCGAGGTCGGCCCGGACACCGCCCGCCACATGGGTCTGTTCGTCGTCGGCCGGTTGGCCGAGCGGCACGGTCTGACCGTGCGCCTGCGCCCGACCTTCGACACCGCGCGCGATCCCGGCGTGACCGTCACCGTGCATGTGCCCCGGCCGCTCATCGTCTCGCAGGGCGGGGCCATCGCGGTGCCGCCGCAGGCGAACCCGCAGGAGCCGAACCCGGCTCCGATGCCGCAGGGCGCGGGCAATCAGGCCGGTGCGCCGTCCTCCATGCAGATGCGTGCGGTCACCCGCACCGCGACCGGCAATGTCATGGTCACCGTGGATCCGGGTGTGAGCGGGCCGATTCCGGCCGGTTCCGCGCCCGCGGCTCCGGCTCCGGCCGCCGCCGGTGGGCTGCCGACCCGGCAGCCCGGCAATGCCATCCCGGCCGGTCTGCCGACTCGTCAGCCGGGCGTCAACGGCCCGACCGTCAAGCACACCGTGGCCGCCCCGGGTGGTCCGCGACCGGACGGGCTACCTCAGCGCGCGCCGGGTGCGAACGGTCCGGCCGCGCCCGCGGCCCAGCCGGGTGCGAACCTGCAGCCGCGTCAGCCGGGCGAGCCGCCCGCCGCGCCGCGCGGTGGTCTGGCCGCCAACATGCTCAAGCGCCAGGGCGCTCCCGGCGCACCGGGTGGTCCCGGTCAGCCCCCGCGTCCGGGTGGTCCCGGAGCTCCCGGCGGCCTGGGTGGTCCCGGCGGTCCGGGTGGACCCGGCGACTCGGGTCTGCCGCAGCGCGGGCCCGTTCCGCCGCAGCGTGATTCGGCCTCCGGTGGTCTCCCGCAGCGTGACTCGGGCCCCGGTGGACTGCCCACTCGCCAGCCCGGCGCCAATGGCGCTCCGTCCCGTGACCCGGGTGCACTGCCGCCGCAGCGCGGTGCCGCGCCCGGCGGCCTGCCGACCCGTGAACCGGGCTCGAACGGTGCGCCGCAGCGTGATTCGGGTCAGGGCGGTCTCCCGCAGCCGAGCATCTCGGGTCTCCCGCAGCGTGACGGTCAGCCCCCGCGTGAGGGTGGCAACGGCCTCCCGCAGCGTGATGCGACCGGCAGCGGCCGGGTGCAGCGCGATCCCGCCGCCGGCGGTCTGCCCCAGCGCGGTGAGCCCGGCAACGGGCTTCCGCAGCGCGGACCCGTTCCGCCGCAGCGTGATCCGTCCGGCGGCCTGCCGCAGCGTGACGCGAGCGGCGGTCTCCCGCAGCGTGGTGAACCGGGCAGCGGTCTTCCGCAGCGTGGTGAGCCCGGTAACGGCCTGCCGCAGCGTGGTGAGCCCGGTAACGGCCTCCCGCAGCGGGGCGACGCCTCCGGTGGCCTGCCCCAGCGTGATTCGTCCGGTGGCCTGCCGCAGCGCGATCCGGCCGGGAACGGCCAGCCGCGGGGCGCCGGTGCGCCGCAACGCGATACGGGTCGGCACGGTCTACCCCAGCGCGAGGTCGGCGCTCCCGGCCAGGCGCTGGGCGGCCCGGCTCAGCGTGATCTGGGAGCCCCGGCTCCGCGTGATCCGGGAGCCTCCGGTCTGCCGCAGCGCGGCGAGGCCGGTGGCGGTCTCCCGCAACGCGATCAGTCCGGTGGCCTGCCGCAGCGTGACGGCGGTCTGCCGCGTCGCTCGCCCGGCGGAAACGGTGCGCCGCAGCAGGATTCCGGTTTCGGTGGCCTGCCGCAGCGTGCGCCCACGGGTGGCCTGCCGCAGCGTGATCCGGCCAACGGCCTGTCACCGCGTGATCCCGCCGCCGGTGGTCTCCCGCAGCGTGACGGCGGCCTCTCCCAGCGTCAGCCGGGTGGAGCTCCGGGTCAGCCGCTGGGTGGCGGCTTGCCGCAGCGCGGTGGTCTCCCGCAGCGTGATCCGGGTGCGGGTCTCCCGCAGCGTCCGGCCCCGCTGCCGGGTGTCGGTCTGCCGCAGAGCGATCCGAGCGATCTGTCCGGTGATCCGAAGGACAGCGGCCGGCACAGCTTCCGCTCGAATCCGCAGAAGGCGGCCTCGTTCTTCCAGACCCGGCTGCAGCCGGCCGGGGAGGCGGACCAGTCGTTCGGCACACCGATTTTCGCGGAGATGATGTCGGCGTGGCTGTCGGATCCCAGCGCGGACCGGTCCCAGGTGGCCGCCTCCTTCGAATCACCGGGTGATGAGGGTTGGCAGGCCGCGCAGCGGGCCGTGGAAACCACTCCGGAGCGCAGAACGGCTGCGGGTCTCCCGCAACGTGATCCGGGTAACCGTCTCGTGCCGGGCGGTGTGAACGGAAACGCAGACAAGGCGGCCCAACGGGACCCAGAATCCATCAGGTCGAGTTTGAGTCGTCATCAGCAGGGCGTCCGGGACGGCCGAGCTGTGAAAGAAATGAACCTAACCGGAGATAAAGGAGACCGATGAACCCCGATCTAGGTGGTACGAAGCGTCAGCTGGATTGGCTGGTTTCGAACTTCGCCAATGAGGTTCCCGGAGTAGCGCACGCTGTGCTCGTTTCCGCTGACGGCTTGCTCATGGCCGCCAGCGCACAGCTTCCCGTGGACCGCGCCGAACAGCTGTCCGCGGTGACCGCGGGGCTCGCGAGCCTCTCGGTGGGTGTGTCCAATCTGTTCGAGGGCGGCACCGTCCTGCAGTCGGTGGTCGAGATGGAACACGGCTACCTGCTGCTCATGGCGGTCGGTGACGGCTCCTACCTCGCGGTGCTCACGAACACCTCGTGTGACATCGGTCAGGTTGGATACGAAATGGCTTTGTTGGTCGAGCGGGTGGGCCAGACAGTGCAGGCCACACCTCGCGTCACGATGGGTTCCTGATGGCGGGATGGACATAGACAACGAACGCGTGGGGAGCGCCGAGCCCAGTCTCGTACGCCCATATTCACTGACCGCCGGCCGTACCAGGCCGAAGGTCGAATTGGCGTTGGAAGCGCTCGTCGCATCGCATCCGGTCGCCCTCGAGCGGCAGTTCGAACTCACCAACATCGAGACGTCAATCGTGGAGTTGTGCAGAGAATCGCCGTCTGTCGCCGAGGTCGCTGCGCGCCTGGGCATCCCGATCGGGGTTGCCCGGGTGCTGGTCGCCGATCTCATCGAAGCCGGCCACGTGCGGGTATCGGCGACATTGAAAGACGATTCCAGCGACGATGAACGTCGCGAGCTGATCGAAAGGGTTCTCAGTGGACTCCGGCGTATTTGATTCGACGACACAGGTCGATACCCGCACCAGTAAGCCGACGTCGGCCAAGATCGTGGTCGCCGGTGGTTTCGGTGTGGGTAAGACGACCCTGGTAGGTGCCGTCTCGGAGATCGTTCCGCTGCGCACCGAAGCTCTGGTGACCAATGCCAGTGTCGGCGTCGACAGCCTGACCGGCGTGCCGTCCAAGGCCACCACCACGGTGGCCATGGACTTCGGCCGAATCAGCCTCGCCGATGACCTGGTGCTGTATCTGTTCGGTACTCCCGGCCAGTACCGCTTCTGGTTCATGTGGGACGACCTGATCAAGGGCGCCATCGGCGCCGTCGTACTGGTCGACACCCGACGACTGGAGGACAGTTTCGCGGCTGTCGATTATTTCGAGGCGCGGAACCTACCCTTCCTGGTGGCCATCAACGAATTCGACGATGCGCCGCGCTATCCGGTGGAAGACATCCGGGCCGCCCTGGCGGTCCCGGCGGACGTGCCGATCATGTCGATCGACGCTCGTCGCCGGGAACCGGTGAAGCAGGCGCTCGTCGCCGTCACCGAGTACGCGCTGCGCAAGGTCGTGCAGGGCTACTAGCGCCGGGGCCTTCGAAGCAGGACATGGCCTCCGGCGTTGCCCGCAGCAACGTCGGAGCCCGATAAGCTCGCGCCCGTGAAGATCTCGGCGCGGGAAATGCTCGGCGAACTGCTCGATCCCGGTTCCTTTTCGAGCTGGGATCGACCGCCCGTACCCGTGCACACTTCCCCGAGGTACTCGGAGGAATTGGAGACGGCTGCGGCAACGGCGGGCACCGACGAGTCGGTGCTCACCGGGGAGGGGTTGCTGCGCGGACGGCGGGTCGCCGTGATCGCGTGCGAATTCGGTTTTCTCGCAGGGTCGGTCGGCGTCGCGGCGGCGGAGCGCATCGTGTCGGCGGTCGAACGCGCCACCGATCTGGGCTTGCCGCTGCTGGCGTCGCCGACCTCCGGCGGCACCCGAATGCAAGAGGGCACAGTCGCTTTCGTGCAGATGGTCAAGATCGCCGGAGCGGTGGCGGTGCACAAGGCCGCCGGACATCCGTACCTGGTCTACCTGCGTAATCCGACCATGGGCGGGGTCTTCGCGTCGTGGGGTTCGCTGGGGCACATGACATTTGCCGAGCCGGGGGCCCTGATCGGGTTCCTCGGCCCGCGCGTCTACAAGGCGCTGTACCACCGGGATTTCCCCGACGGCGTGCAGACAGCCGAAAACCTCTATCGCAGTGGCGTCATCGACGGCGTGATGCCCGTGCGGGTGTTCCGGCGCATCACCCATCGCGCACTGGAGGTCAGCTGCGGGAGTCCCGCACCGCTGCCCGAAAGCGTGGTCGATCCAAGGGATTTCGATCATGGCGTAGGGACATTCGTTGCCGGGCACGAACTGTACGGGCCCGCATTGCGAGAAGGTGACGATGTTCCGGCGTGGCAGTCGGTGTTGATCTCCCGGCGTGGCGACCGCCCGGGCATTCGCGAGCTGCTGCGCCATGCCACGGACCGAGTTCCCCTGTCCGGCACCGGACAGGGCGAGGTCGATCGCACCGTGCTGCACGCGCTGGCCCGGTTCCGGGGTCAGCCGTGCGTGGTGTTCGGTCACGACCGGTCGGGTCAGTCACCGGATCGGACCATGGGCCCGGAGGCGCTGCGTGAGGCGCGCCGCAGCATGCATCTCGCCGCGGAGCTGCGCATTCCGCTGGTCCTGGTGATCGACACCATCGGCGCCTCGCTCTCGCAGGAGGCGGAGGAACGGGGGCTCGCGCCCGAAATCGCCCGCTGCCTGGCCGATCTCGTCACCCTGGACACTCCGACGGTGTCGGTGCTGCTGGGGCAGGGCAGCGGCGGCGGTGCGCTGGCATTGCTGCCCGCCGACCGGGTCCTGGCGGCCACCCATGCCTGGCTGGCTCCGCTCCCGCCGGAGGGCGCCAGCGCCATCGTCTACCGCGACACCCTGCACGCCTCGAAACTGGCCGCCGCCCAGCGCATCCGGTCCGGTGACCTCATGCAGGACGGCATCGTGGACCGGGTGGTGCCCGAATATCCCGACGCCGCGGACGAACCCGCGGAGTTCGCCCTGCGCATGGTCTCGGCCATCGCCGAGGAACTCGCGGGCCTGACCGCACGCCCTGCCGATGAGCTGGTGGGCGAGCGGCAGCGGCGTTACCGCAGGCTCGGACTGCCCTGAGTCACGCTGGGCGGCTTCACCGTTCCGGCTTCACCGCGCGACGGGGCCCAGTCGCGCGCCGCGCCGGTGGTCGGGTGTTCCCGGCTTCACCGTTCCGGCACCGCTTCGGCGCGGGCATCCCTCGCTTCGGCCCGAACGTCCCCGACCCGAACGTCCACAGCCCGAACGTCCACAGCCCCGGCCTGAACGTCCCCGTCCCCATCTCCGCCCCGAACGTCCACGGCCCCGGTTCGGCTGTCCACATACCCCGCCCGGATGTCCGCCGTGCTGGTCCGGACATCCTCCTGCCTGGCCCCGCCGTCCGCCGCGCCGACGTGCCTCTCCGCCGCGTCGGCACGGACACCGGCGGTGCCGTCCAGGACAGGCGCGGCGGACTCGGCGATGGCAGGTGCGCCATCGGCCCGCGCGGCTTCGACTTCCCTGATGGCAGGTGCGCCATCGGCCCGCAGGGCTTCGCCGTCCCTGATGACAGGCTCGAGTTCCGCCCGCACGGCGTCGAATTCGGTGGTGGCGGGCGCGGCTTCGTTCCGCCTGGTTGTGGCATCCGCGGGTACATGTCCGAGTTCGGCCCGTGCACTCGCGGCTTCGGTGACAGCGGCAACCTCGGCCCACTCATCCCGGCCGTCGGTTCGCGATTGTTTCGCGGTGCCCCCGACCTCGGCCGGGTCGGTCTCGACGCCCTCGTCCCGCCCCTCGATCGCGAGCTGGGTATTCGCCTCCCGCCGAGCCGATTTCGGCTCGGCCTGCGTCCACGCCAGAATCATCGCGGGCGCGCACCCTCCGGCCAGCAGTGTCGCGAACGCCATGGCGCCGCCCGCGTACGCGGTCCGGAACGAATCCGCGTCGGGGAAGAACGAACCGACCACCAGCAGGTACGCGACCGGCACGAAGGTCAGCGCCTGGGTGAGCGTGAGCCCCATGGAGCGGGCCGTATTGCGTTCGATCATGTGCTGCTCGTAGTCGGCGAGCGTGTGGTCGTGTCCGTGCGAGGCGATCCGCAGCATGGTCCAGGAGGGAATGAACATCACCACGCCGGGCAGCCACAGCAGCGGCGCCGAGCGGAACCCGAGGACGCACAGCACCCCGACCGCGGCGAGCCACAGCAGGCTCAGGGCGGTCGCGACGACCAGCAGGCGTCGTCGCCGGCGGCTGCGCCAGCCGGGCAGCATGCCGGCCATCCGGCTCTCCTGAATCACCCAGCGGCGCGCCCGGTGGTCCGAATAGCGGTCGAGCAGTCCGGCGACAGGGGATGTCATCAGATGTTTGGCGCCCGGACCCCTCGTTCGCGACGGGGAGCGCCGTCCTCCATTCAATGTGGGTGCTCGCGGCTGGGTCGTCAGGTGTGGATGAGGTTCGTGCGGTACAGCTTTCGGCTGTGGCCGGGCTCGATGCCGAATCCGCGCCCCGCGGACGGGGCGGCGGGTTCGGGCTACGGCATCGAGGGTGGCTACGGCATCGAGGGTGGCTACGGTCGAACAGGTCAGCGGTCGCGGCGAGGTCGGCCCGTCGACGCGGCATCGCCGACGGTGACTCGGGCGTTCCGATGTGCGCTCGAACCTACAGTGCGACAGCGAGAATTGCTGCGGTCTCATTGTGGCGCACAACGGTTCGTCCATCTTGCCGGGTCGAGACCGACAGTGCTGGTCACGAAACGCCCCGACTCGCCGCGTCCGGACTTCGGCGGCGGGTTCAGGAACACAGTCGCAGGTCGTTGACCTGAGGCCGAACCGCTCTTACGGTCGGAAAGGTGACTTACCGGAGCGAGACCAGCGCAGTTCCCTCGATCGTCCTCAATGACGGCCAGGTCATGCCGAAGCTCGGCTTCGGCGTGTTCAAGGTTGCCGCGGAGGAAGCGGTGGGCACCGTCGCCGCCGCTCTGCAGGCCGGATACCGCAGTATCGACACCGCCGCCGTCTACGGCAACGAGTCGGAAGTCGGCCGTGCCCTGCGCGAATCCGGCATTCCACGTGACGAACTGTTCGTCACCACCAAGCTCTGGAACGACAATCAGGGCTACGACGCCACCCTGCGCGCCTTCGACGACAGCATGAAGCGCCTGGAGCTGGATCAGCTGGATCTGTATCTGATCCACTGGCCGATCGCCAAGTCCGGCCTGTTCGTGGATACCTTCCGGGCGTTGCAGTCGCTCAAGGCGCAGGGGCGGGTCACCTCGATCGGCGTCTCGAACTTCACCCGGGCCAATCTCGAGCGCATCATCGAGGAGACCGGCGAGACCCCCGCGGTCAATCAGATCGAGCTGCACCCCTATCTGGCTCAGAACGATCTGCGCGCCTTCCACACCGCGCACGGCATCGTCACCGAGGCGTGGAGTCCGCTGGGCCGCGGTGCGGAGCTGGACGACCCGGTGATCGGCGCCATCGCCGGTGAGACCGGCCGCACCGTCGCCCAGGTGATCCTGCGCTGGCACATGCAGCTCGGCAATGTCGCGATCCCCAAATCGGTGACCCCGTCCCGGATCGCGGAGAACTTCGCCGTGTTCGACTTCGAGCTCACCGACGAGCAGGTATCGCGAATCACCGACCTGGACAAGGGCTCACGCATCGGCCCCGACCCCGACACCTTCGACGTCGGCGCGCCGTAGCCGCACGGGCTCGCGAGCACCCGGACCGGCTCACCCCGGAGTACTCGCCGACGCGTGCCACACCGCGCCGATGCCGAAGCCGCGCGGTGACCGGAGACGTCGGTGCGCCTCGCGGCCGGAGGCGGCGGGGCTGCGGCGGACAGGGCCTCGCCGAGCGAGAGCTGTGCCCCAGCGCCAGTGGGGAGCACCCGAGTGCGCATCCGCGTTGCGGCGCCGGGTGCGGAGTCGGGCGGTGATCCCACCTCGCTGTGTCCGTCGTGCCCTGACCTGCGGCGGTCCGTTCGCTCGACGGCAGGCCATCGGCCGCGTGACAGCAGGCGGTGGTGGTCGGTGGCGTTCTGCCGACCGCCCGGTGCGTCCGGTGGTTTCGCGTCGTGGTCGTCAGCCGCGTGGCAAACCGAGGAAGGCGGTCAGCTCGGCGGCGGCCGCGCGGCCCGCCCGGTTCGCGCCGATGGTGCTGGCGGAGGGCCCGTATCCGATCAGGTGGATGCGGGGATCGGCGGCCACCTGGGTCGCGAGCCGTCCGGTCATGGTGATGCCGCCGCCGGGTCCGCGCAGGCGCAGCGGGGCCAAATGGTCCAGGGCGCTACGGAATCCGGTGGCCCACAGGATCACGTCGGCATGCTCGAAGCCGCCGTCGGCCCAACGAATTCCGTCCGGTTCGATGTGATCGAACATCGGGCGCCGATCCAGCGCGCCCCGCGCGCGAGCCGCCCGGGTGCGGTCGGTCTCGAGCAATCCGGTCACCGACACCACGGAGCCCGGCGGGAGGCCCCGGCGCACCCGGTCCTCGACCATCGCGACGGCGGCCCGCCCGTTCTCCGGTGCGAATTCTCCTGTCCGGAAGACCGGTTCGCGCCGCGTGACCCAGGTCGTGGTGGTCACCTGCGAGATCTCGTCGAGCAATTGGATCGCGGTGATGCCGCCGCCGACCACGACCACATGCTTGCCCGCGAATTCGGTCGCGGTGCGGTAATCATGAGCGTGCAGCTGCCGGCCCGCGAATTCCGCCGCTCCCCGGTAGAAGGGAATGAACGGCTTGTCCCAGGTCCCGGTCGCATTGACCAGCCCGCGGCTGCGAATTGTGTTGCCGGGACCGGACATCGGGCCGTCCGAGACCGGGTGTGCTCCGTTCGCGGCGGAGACCGCCTCGCCACCTGTTGGCACCGCGTCGCTACCCGTCGACCCCGCGTCGCCACCTGTGGACCCCGCGCCTGTGGACAGCGCGCCTGTGGACACCGGGTCGGCTGTGGAGAACTGTGGATGATTGCGCGAACCGCCCACAGCGCGATCCGCGCTCGACTCCGCGGTGCGGAGTTCCGCGTGCAGCAGCCCGTCCACCTCCGCATCCGGGCAGGTGGCCGCGCTCGCGCGATCGCACACGACCCCGACCGACCGCGGCCGGTGCACCCGCAGGTCGAAACGCTTCTCGTACAGCGCGAAGTACTGCGGCACGGCCGTCGCGGCCTGCGCGTTCTCCGAGCCCTGCGGCAGCGTCTCGGCGAACGACATGCCCGGCAGATCGTGCACCCGGTTCACGGTGCTCAATGTCAGTGACGGCCACCGAAATTGCCAGGCTCCGCCGGGTGCGGGGGAGTGGTCGACGATCAGGAAGTCCTGTTCGGGGCGTAATCCGAGCCGTTGGAGGTGATAGCCGACCGACAGTCCGGCCTGGCCGGCGCCGATCACGAGGATGTCGACATCGGGTGTTGCGGTCACCGACCAGACGGTACGCCCGCTTAGAGTGATGATGACCATGGGTACATAGCACAGTGGGGAAGGAACCATGCTCGGATTCAGCCGCGATGGTGATGTCGTGACCATCGAACTGCAGCGTCCGCAGCGCCGGAACGCTCTCAGCGAAGAAATCGTGGGATTGTTGCGCGCCGCGATCGAGGATGCGGCGACGTCCGCGCGGGTGATCGTGCTGACCGGCCAGGGACCGATCTTCAGCGCGGGCGCCGATCTGGACGGGGTGTACTCCGACAGCTTCCTGGATGGATTGCTCGGCATGCTGCGCACCATCGAAAGCGTTCCGGTTCCGGTGATCTCCGCGATCAACGGCGGCGCGCTCGGCGCGGGTGTGCAATTGGCGCTGGCCTCGGACCTGCGGGTGATGAGCCCGGACTCGTTCATCGCCATTCCGGCCGCGAAACTCGGTATCTCCGTTGATCGCTGGACGGTGCGGCGGCTCTCGTCGCTGATCGGCTCCAGCCCCGCGCGCACCATGCTGCTGGGCGCGGAGCGGATCTCGGCCGCCGACGCGTACAACTTCGGCTTCGCCAACAAGGTGGGCACGCTCGCCGACGCCCAGGAGTGGGCCAAGCAGATCGCGCAGTTGGCGCCGCTGTCGCTGCGGCACATGAAGTTGGTGTTCAACGACGACAACACTCGCAACGGTGACACACCGGAGCAGTCGGAGGCGCTGGCGGCCGCCTGGTCCAGCATGGATGCGCAGGAAGCGCGCGTGGCCCGACTGGAGAAGCGGGCCGCGAAATTCGTGGGTCGATGAAGGGGGAGCGCGTGGCCGGGAATTCGCGGAAACTGGTGGGTATGGCTGCGGGTGCGTTCGGTATTTCCTGGTTGGTGAGAGCGGCGTGGGGAATTCCCGCCGCCATCGGTGCGTCGAGTTCGGCGATCGCGCCGACCGCGCGCGGTGCGACGACGTACCGCGACAAGCAGTTCCACAACACCGAGCCGAGCTCGCAGATCACCGGTAATCCGGCGGAACTGCTGTATCAGCTGCTCACCCGGCGCAACGCGGGTCGCCCGGTGGGAGAGATCCCGCTGGTGAAGCCCATATTGCCGGAGCAGGCGGGCGATCTGGCCGTCACCTGGTTCGGGCACGCCACCTGTCTGATCGAGGTGGACGGTTACCGCGTGCTGGCCGATCCGGTGTGGAGCGAGCGCGTGTCGCCGTCTCCGCTGGTGGGTCCGGCACGGTTGCATCCCGTGCCGTCCGCGCTGGCGGAACTGCCGCCGCTGGACGCGGTGCTCATCTCGCACGATCACTACGACCATCTCGATCGCGAGACGGTCGTCGAACTGGTCCGGACTCAGGAGGCGGTGTTCATCGTCCCGATCGGGATCGGTGCGCATCTGCGGCAGTGGGAGGTGCCCGAGCATCGCATCGTCGAATTGGACTGGGCTGCTTCGGTTTCCCTGTCCGAGCTGGGTCGCGCCCACGACGACGGCACCGACCTGGTGATCACCTGCTCCGAGGCAAGGCATTTCTCCGGTCGCGGTCTGGTGCGCAATACGACGCTGTGGGCGTCGTGGTCCATCGCCGGCCCGACTCGCCGGGTCTACTTCGGCGGCGACACCGGATACACCAAGGCGTTCGCGGAGGCGGGTGCGCGGCTGGGCCCGTTCGATCTGACTCTGTTGCCGATCGGCGCGTACGACCGGCACTGGCCCGATGTGCACATGAATCCCGAGGAGGCGGTGCGCGCACACGCCGATCTGTGTGTCGGCGACCCCGGCTACGGCCTGCTCGTGCCGATTCACTGGGCAACCTTCAATCTGGCCTTCCACGGCTGGTCGGAGCCGGTTCGGCGAATGGTCGCCGCGGCGCGCGAGGCGGGCACGGAGGTCGCCGTGCCGAAGCCGGGTCAGCGGATCGACCCCATTGGCCTGCCACCGCGCGATACCTGGTGGGAGGATGTTCGTCAATGACCGAAGACCGAGAGTGAAGGAGTAGGGGCTGTGAGTCTGATGGACACGCTCAAGGGACTGGTCGGCAAGGGCAAAGATGTCGCGGCCCAGAATGCCGACAAGATCGAGCAGGCGGTCGACAAGGCCGGGGGGTTCATCGACGAGAAGACCAAGGGCAAGTACTCGTCTCAGATCGACAAGGGCACCGAAGCGGTGAAGAACGCGATCCCGGAGAACGCTCCGGCTGCTCCGGAGGCTGCGCCGGCCGCTCCGGCCGAGCCCGCACCGGCAGCGCCGGCCCCGACCGAG
>NZ_BDBU01000075.1 GCF_001613145.1 Nocardia jejuensis NBRC 103114 | reverse complement strand
CTCCCGGCGCGCCCGCGCCCGCGTCGCCGTGCACAGCGCGGTGCGCCCGGATCGCCGAATGCCGACCGGGTCGGCCGCGATACGGCTCGCCCAGCACACGGACCGCCCCGGCGACGACGGCGAATCAACCCCGAAAAGCCCTGTGCCCCGGCCGCTCTCGGCGGACGGGGCACAGGGTGCGTACGACAGAGTCCCTACGGGCGGCTCAGCGCGCTCGCATTCGCGTTGTCGGCCAGCAGCTCGGTCTCGGTGCTGCCGGTGAGCATGCCCTCGAGCACGTTCTTGCCGATGGCCGCCTCGCCGGGCAGCGCGATCGGGTAGGTGCCGTCGAAGCACGCGCAGCACAGGCGCGAGCTCGGCTGTTCGGTGGCGGCGATCATGCTGTCGATGGAGATGTAGCCGAGGCTGTCCGCGCCGATGGAGCGCCGCACCCCGTCGACCATTTCCTCGACGGTGCCGCTGCCGCCCACGCCGTTGGCGATCAGCTCCGCCGGGGAGGCGAAGTCGATGCCGTAGAAGCAGGGCCACTTGACCGGCGGCGAGGCGATCCGCACGTGGATCTCCAGGGCGCCGGCCTCCCGCAGCATGCGGATCAGGGCGCGCTGGGTGTTGCCGCGCACGATGGAGTCGTCCACCACGATCAGCCGCTTGCCGCGGATGACTTCGCGCAACGGGTTGAGCTTCAACCGGATTCCGAGCTGGCGGATGGTCTGGCTGGGCTGGATGAAGGTGCGGCCCACGTAGGCGTTCTTCATCAGACCCTGGCCGTACGGCACGCCCGAACCCTGTGCGTAGCCGACGGCCGCCGGGGTGCCCGATTCCGGCACCGGGATGACCAGGTCGGCCTCGACCGGATGCTCGACGGCCAGGCGGCGACCGATGTCGACGCGGGTGGCGTGCACGGAGCGGCCGGAGATGGTGCTGTCCGGGCGCGCCAGGTACACGAATTCGAAGACGCAACCCTTGGGGGTGGGGTTCGCGAATCGCATGGAACGCACACCGTCGGCGTCGATCGCCAGCAGTTCGCCCGGTTCGATCTCGCGCACGAAGGAGGCGCCGACGATATCGAGTGCCGCGGTTTCGCTGGCGACCACCCAGCCGCGGTCGAGGCGACCCAGGCAGAGCGGGCGCACACCGTGCGGATCACGCGCCGCGTACAGCGTGTGCTCGTCCATGAAGGTCAGGCAGAAGGCGCCGCGCAGCGTCGGCAGCAGCTCCATCGCGGCCTGCTCGATGCTCTTGTCGGCGGCCGCGTGAGCCAGTAGCGCGGTGATCACATCCGAATCGGAGGTGGCGGCCATGGAACCGGCGAGCCGGCCGGAGACCAGTCCGAGTTCCCTTGCCCGCGCGCCCAATTCGGCGGTATTGACGAGATTTCCGTTGTGCCCCAACGCCAGTCCGGTTCCGACGGCGGTGGTGCGGAAGATCGGCTGAGCGTTCTCCCAGGTGACGGAACCGGTAGTGGAGTAGCGACAGTGGCCGATCGCCACGTGACCGGGCATGGCCGCGAGGGTCTGTTCGTCGAAGACCTGACTCACCAGGCCGAGATCCTTGAAGACCAATACCTGCGAACCGTCGGCGACGGCGATGCCGGCCGCCTCCTGGCCGCGGTGCTGCAACGCGTACAGACCGTAGTACGTGAGCTTGG
Source organism: Nocardia jejuensis NBRC 103114 (assembly GCF_001613145.1). Taxonomy (GTDB): domain Bacteria; phylum Actinomycetota; class Actinomycetes; order Mycobacteriales; family Mycobacteriaceae; genus Nocardia; species Nocardia jejuensis. Next base: position 24,905 of record NZ_BDBU01000075.1, on the reverse strand, counting down.
CCACATCTTCGCCCGGAGCCCAGACACCGAAGACGCCGCACTCTTCGCGCGGTTCGTTCTCGACCTGGTCGGGGGTGTCGGTGGTGGGGGGCAGATTCACCGTTTGCTCCCTGATAGGCGGGCGGGGGGCACTGGCCATACTACGTTAATCCGATCGAGACCCACCGCCGGGATAACCCGGGTGGCAGGCGGTTTGCTGTTAGCGTTCGGACGTGGCGACCCCGGACAGCGTGCAGGACCCTCCCCGTCGGCATCTCACCCCGATCAAATGGGTGTTCCCAATCATCGTGGTCACGCTGCTCGCCTCGCTGCTCGGAGTGATGTACCTCGACTACGTCGTCGATCCCGAGAAGAATCTGCACGATTTCCCGATCGCGCTGGTCAATCAGGATGTGGGCGACGATCTCGGTACGGCCGAGCAGCCCAAGCACGTCGATTTCGGCAAGCAGGTCGCCGAGGGACTGCAGCGGGCGGTGCCCTCGGACAAGATCGATCTGCGGGTGCTCGGTATCAACGAGGCACAGCTGCAGATGCAGAACGCGCAGGTCTACGGCACCATCATCATTCCGAGCGACTTCTCCAAGCGGCTCGGCATTCTCGGCGTGGGCAGTGTGGTGCCCGGCGACATCTCCCGTCCGACCCTGACCCTGCAGACCAATCCGCGCACCGGGGCGTTCGCCACCGCGATCCTGCAGAAGTTCGGTGAGCAAGCTCTCACTCAGGTGAATGCCCAAGTCGGGCAGCAACTCACCGATCAGGTCAAGTCTCAGCTCGCGTCGCCGCCGGGTGGACCGCCCGCGCCCGAGCTGACCGCCGCCACCAAGGTCGCGCTCGCCGAACCGCTGGACATCGTGACCGAGCAGTTCCGGCCGCTGCCGGGCGGATCGGGTGAGGGGCTCACCGCCTTCTTCTACAGTCTGCTGCTCCTGCTGGTCGGCATGGTCGGGGCGATGATCATCCATCAGCTGATCGATTCGTCCCTCGGCTTCCTGCCGACCGAATGGGGTCCCTGGTACCTGCATTTCCCGCGCGCCCCGATCTCCCGTACCAAGACGCTGCTGATCAAATGGTCGGCCGTGACGGTCACGGCGATCACGGTGTCGGCGGCGCTGCTCGGCATCGGCTCGGCGTTGGGCATGCCGATCGACCGGCCGCTGCTGCTTTTCCTCTACGGCGTGCTGGTGATCATGGCCGTCGGCTTCACCTGCACCTCGGTCCTGGCCGCGGTGGGTACAGCGGGCCTGATCATCAACCTGATCATCTTCATCATCCTGGGCCTGCCGTCCTCCGGCGGCACCGTTCCGATCGAGGCCACCCCCGAGTACTTCGGCTGGCTGGCCATGTTCGAGCCCATGCACCAGGTGTTCCTCGGCACCCGCGCCATCCTCTATTTCGACGGCAGCGCCCAGGCCGGTCTGAGCCACGGCATCTGGATGGCCGTGCTCGGCTTGACCGTCGGCCTGATCTTCGGCCTGGCCATCACTCGCTTCTACGACCACAAGGGACTGGAGCGCAAGCCCGTCAACGCCCAGCCCGCGTCCTGAATCGCACTGCCCGCCGTGAGAGTTCGCGGCGGGCAGTTCTGTCGGGCACAGAAATCTGTCGGGCACGGAAATCTGCCGGACACGGAAACCAGTGCACCGCTTCAGAGTTGCGCGAGGGGTAGCCATCGGGCGATCTCACCCGCGCGGCTCCCCGACGCCGTGAGCCGGGCCGAGTCGACCGCCTCGTCGAATACCAGCAGTCCGGTGGCCAGTAGCAGCCAGGTCCGCGCGTCGGTCTCCACCACATTGGGCGGTGTCCCCCGGGTGTGCCGGGGCCCCTCGATGCACTGCACCGCCACGAACGGCGGCACCCGCACCTCCACCGACCCGCCGGGTGCGTCCGCCGCCAGCGCCCGCGCCGTTCCCCGCACCGCCGCCGCCAGCTCCGCTCGCGCGGGTGCCTGAACGCTCTCGTCCCGCAACCACTCCCCCACCGCCGCCACCGCGGCCCGCACTTCCCCCGGATCCACTGTTCCTCGCGCCACGCCTCGAATCTACCGCCGTCCACCGACACCGGTGACGCCCCGGCCGGCTGCGATCCCGGCGGTCACGGGTGAGGACACCACGTGGATTCGCCGGTGGCACGGGCGCTTTTCACCGGACCGGCGCGATGTTCCCGCCGCCACCCGAGTCCGCGGCACCCCGGCCGGGTTCGAACCGGTCGGCGCCGCTCACGAATCGCCCGGCGCCCCGACCTCGATCCGTACGTCGTCCGCGGGGAGAGAACGCGTTTCGCGAGTGAGCAGGCGGGCCAGGACGGGAGTGAGGGCGCCGCCGGCATTGAGGGCGAGATGCAGCAGGGCCGGAGCGGTCGCGCTGCCGGTATGACGGCGGAGGCGACCGAACACGAGTCCCGCCACCGCTGTCACCGCGACCGTCGCGGGCACGGGATCTCCGGCCGAGCGGGCGGGCCCGATGTGGGCCAGGCCGAAGGTGAACGCTCCGAGCCACTCGGCGCGGGAACCGAAAGTGTCGTCGAGGAGGGGGTCGAGAGTGGCTCGGTAGAGGAGTTCCTCGCTCAGGACCGTGCCCACCGGGATGTGCAGGGCGATCCATTCGGCCGAGGTGACCTCGGGACTTCGATCGGCGAGTGCGGCGAAGTGGCGGCGCACCGGCGGAATGGCAAGGGCCGCACCGAAACCGGCCAGCACCAGCGCGGCGGCCGCGGATCCGGCGCGCAGACCGCGCCACGAGACCCAGTTCGGCCGACCTCGGAAAGCCATCGCGTAGGCGGTGGCGAACACCAGGTTGGCGCTGGATCGGCCACGAATGCCCAGACCCAGGCTCGGCAGCACCCGATTGGCCCACAGCAGCGGAAGCACCAGCGCGGCAACGGTTTCGATGCTTCCTGCCGCGCTGCCAACCGCCGCGCTGCCAACCGCCGCACTGCCAACCGCCGCACTGCCAACCGCCGCGCTGCCGCGCCGACGTGCCACCGTCACGTCCCCCGGCACGGCGGTGAGGTGCTCGGCGCGCCCGACGCCACGGTGACCGCAGTCGCAGTCGCCCACCGGGCGCTTGCGGCCTCACCCGTCCGACAGGTGGTTCCGGCGAACCCGGCATCGGCACACCGATCCACGACGAGTCGAGCCGCACGGCCGCGGAGTTCGGCATCGAGGGACCGTCGAGGGGCGGGCACCTATTTGACCGTCCGCTCGAAGTCCTCGGCCAATTCCACCTGGGTGCGGATGCGCTCGCGCAATTCCGGTGTCCAGTCCGGCGGTTCGGCGATGGCCGCCCAGCCGTCCAGCACGAGGGTGCCGTAGCGGTGACCGTGACCGTCGCTGACGCCCTGGGCATTGGTGAGGTCGGCGGCCACCTGCCAGAAGGTCACGAACGGCCACCAGCGCATCTGGGTGGAGACGTCGGAACCGCGTTGCTCGGAGAGCCAATCCGGTTGGGAGAAGATCAGATCCGGCGACCACCACACGATGGGGTCCGAGGCGTGCTGCAGATAGACGATGCGGGGGCGGCGCCAGTCCGGGGACGGTTTGTCGAGATCCGGTGCGGTGGCGGCGAATCGCACCACCAGACCGTCGGCGTAGACGGGTTCCACCTCGCGGGTGCCGGGGTCGCGGCGCGACACGAACTGCTCCCACAGGCGATTGGAGTCGGGCGGCCCTACCCACAGCGCCCCGTCCACCTTGGACCGCACATCGGCCAGCCCGGTGAACGCCGACTCCGAGCCCTGCGAACCCAGGCTCTCGCCGTAGACGAGCAGCTTCGGCCGTGCGTTCTCGGGCCGCTGCGACCATCGTGCGTAGACGGCGTCGAACATCTTCTTCCCGGCGACCGCGACCTTCTGCCGGTCCGCGAGGAAGGACAGCACGCTCGGCAGATACGAGTACTGCGAGGCGACGATCGCGGTGTCGCCGCCGTACATGTATTCCAGCGCGGCGGTGCTGAGCGAGTTCACCCAGCCGGTTCCGGTGGTGGTGACGATGACCAGCACCTTGCGATCGAAGGCTCCGGTCCGTTCGAGTTCCGCGACCGCGAGATCTTCCTCGGTGACCTCCGCGCTCGCGGACTGCAGGCCCACGTACACCCGGATCGGTTCGCGCGCGGGCTTTCCGGTGACGGCGCTGATCAGCATCGGGTCGGGTCCGTGCGAGACGAACCACCGGCCCTCGAACCCGAGCGTCTCCCATTTCGCCAGCGACGCCGGGCTTCCCGAGCGTTCGGGCTTGCTCGGCCGCACCGCGAAATCGCTCATCTGATCGTTGCGCACGCTGAACGCCGAGTTGGCGACCGCGAAGAAGGCTCTGGTCGCCACACCGTTGAACAGCGTGATGATCAGAACGGTGAGCACCAGCACGCCGGCGGCGGGCGCGAACGCGGGCGGCACCCGCACCCAGCGGCTGAGCTGACGGCCGATGAACCGCACCAACTCTCGCAGCGTCCGATAGGTCGCGACCACCAGAGCGCCGACCGCGAAACTGAGTCCCCCCGTGCGCAGATAGGCGGCGCGGGTGGTGCCCTCCATGCCCATGAGGCTGTAGATCTCGCGCTGCCAGTCGGCCGAGAGCACCAGCATGTAGGCGGCGGCCAGCGCGCAGCCGAGCACCACGATCACCTTGACGGTGTAGCGCGCCCACCCGGGCGGGGTGGCGATCGTGATCTTGGGCCGAATCCACCTGCGGAACAACCACTGCAGCACGCAGCCGACGCCGTAGCCCAGCGCGGCGTTGATCCCGGAGATCAATCCCTGGAACAGCCAGTCGCGCGGCACCAGCGACGGCGTCACCGACCAGGCGAAGAACACCGTCGCCACCACCAGGCCGGTGTGGTTGAGATCGATGATCTTCTCGACCCGCTGCGCCGCATCCGCGACCCGGCGGCCCCAGCCACGACGGAACAGCACGGCACAGCGCCGCGCCGTTCTCTCACGGAGCGTGCGCAGCCGCGTCAGGGCGACGGCGGGGTCCAGCACCCGTCAAGTATGGACTCGCGCTAACGAATTCTGGGGATCCGGGGATGTGAGTGGCACCATCCCGGCGGCGTGTCCGCGGCCGGCATCGCTGCGCGCACGGGTACTACCGGGGCCGCTCGACGGGTACTACCCGGGGCCGCCCGACGGGTACTACCCGGTGCGCTCGAGTAGTTGTACCCGGTCCGGTGCACACCGCCCGCGACAGACTTCTCCCATGAGCAATCCCAGCGCACAGACCAAGGGCACCACGGCTTTTCTGGCCCAGGCGACCATCGCGTTCGGAATCAGTTTCTCCGCCACCATCATCGGCATCATCTACCTGCCGCTGGATGTGTGGCAGCGCGGATTTCTGGTCATGACCATGCTTTTCCTGGTGAGCAGCTGCTTCACCCTGGCGAAGGTCATCCGCGACCAGCACGAGACCGCCAAGGTCACCAGCCGCATCGACGAGGCGCGAATGGAAAAGCTGATGGCGGAACACGATCCGTTCAAGGTCGTGTCCTGATCACCGCACGAGATCGGCACACCAGATCAGTGGTCACTCGACGTGACCACTGATCTCGCGAGATCCGGGTAACTCCCGGGTACCCCCGGAGTGGAATTCGTGAACGGCCGCACCACGCGTACACGGCCGGTGACGGCTCCGAGCCGTGCGCGCTGAAAGCCCGGAGGGCGGGTCAGTGTGCCCCGAACAGGGCGGGCAGGGTGCCCTCGTGCGCGGTGCGCAGTTCGGCCAGCGGGACGGTGAACTGTCCCTGGACCTCGAGCGAATCCGAGCCCTGATCCACCACACCGATACGCACCCACGGCAGCTGACGCGCGGAGCACATCTTGGTGAAGCGGGTTTCCTCCGAGCGCGGCACGGCGACCAGCACGCGTCCGGCGGATTCGGAGAACAGGGTGACGAACGGGTCCGCGCCCTCGGGAAGCAGGATGCGGCAACCGGTTTCACCGGCCAGCGCGGCCTCCACGACGGTCTGGACGAGGCCGCCCTCGGACAGATCGTGTGCGGCGCTGATCATGCCGTCGCGCGATCCGGCCAGCAGGATCTCCTGCAGCAGCTGCTCGCGCGCGAAGTCCACCTTGGGCGGCACGCCGCCCAGGTGATCGTGCTCGACCTGCGACCAGATCGAGCCGTCCAGCTCGTCATGGGTGTCGCCGAGCAGGATCAGGGTCTCGCCGGGCTCGAGGCCCAGGCCGGTGGGGATGCGGCGGTGCACGTCGTCGATGACGCCGAGCACGGCCACCACCGGGGTCGGCAGGATCGCGGTCTGGCCGGTCTGGTTGTAGAACGACACATTGCCGCCGGTGACCGGAATGCCCAGCGCCACACAGCCGTCCGCGAGACCGCGCACGGCCTGCTGGAACTGCCACATGACGCCCGGGTCCTCCGGCGAGCCGAAGTTCAGGCAGTTGGACACCGCGGTCGGGGTCGCACCGGTGGTGGCGACATTGCGGAAGGCCTCGGCCAGCGCGAGCTGCGCACCGGCGTACGGGTCCAGCTTCGTGTAGCGGCCCGAGGCGTCGGTGGCCAGCGCGATGCCCCGGCCGGTCTCCTCGTCGATGCGGATGACACCGGCGTCGGCGTTCTCGGCCAGCACGGTGTTGCCGCGCACGTAGCGGTCGTACTGCTCGGTGATCCAGCGGCGCGAGCACAGCTGCGGGCTGGCGATCATCTTCAGCAGGGTGGCGAGCAGTTCGTCACCGGTCTTCGGGCGGTTCAGCGCCTTGGTGGAGTCGGCGATGAGCGCGTCCTGATCGGCGGGCCGCTCGATCGGGCGCTCGTACACCGGGCCCTGATGGGCGACGGTGCGCGGCGGCACGTCCACGACGGTCTCGCCGTGCCAGGTGATCACGAGGTGCTCGCCGTCGGTGACCTCACCGATGACGGTGGCGAGGGTGTCCCACTTCTTGCAGACGGCCATGAAGGCGTCCACGTTCTCGGGGGTGACGACCGCGCACATGCGCTCCTGCGATTCGCTCGACAGGATCTCGGCGGGGGTCATGTTGGCCGCGCGCAGCGGGACCTGCTCCAGGTCGATGTGCATGCCGCCGTCACCGGCAGCGGCCAGTTCCGAAGTGGCGCAGGAGAGTCCGGCGCCGCCGAGGTCCTGGATGCCGACGACGAGTCCGGCCCGGTACAGGTCGAGACAACACTCGATGAGCACCTTCTCGGTGAACGGGTCGCCGACCTGCACGGCGGGCAGCTTCTTGCGGCCGGAGCCGGATTCGTCGCCGGAGAAGGTATCCGAGGCCAGCACGGACACGCCGCCGATGCCGTCGAGTCCGGTCCGCGCGCCGAACAGAATGATCTTGTTGCCCTTGCCCGACGCGAACGCCAGGTGCAGGTCCTCCACGCGCATGACGCCCGCGCACAGCGCGTTCACCAGCGGATTGCCCTGGTACGAGGCGTCGAACACGGTCTCGCCGCCGACATTCGGCAGGCCGAGCGAGTTGCCGTAGCCGCCGACGCCGCGCACCACACCGTCGACCACGCGCCGGGTGTCCGGATGCTCGACCGCGCCGAAGCGCAGCTGATCCATCACCGCGATCGGCCGAGCGCCCATCGCCATGATGTCGCGCACGATGCCGCCGACGCCGGTGGCCGCGCCCTGATACGGCTCCACGTAGGAGGGGTGGTTGTGCGATTCCACCTTGAAGGTGACCGCCCAGCCGTCGCCGATGTCCACCACGCCCGCGTTCTCACCGATGCCGGCGAGCATGGACTTGCGCATCTCCTCGGTCGTGGTCTCGCCGAAGTAGCGCAGATGCACCTTCGAGGACTTGTACGAGCAGTGCTCGGACCACATCACCGAGTACATCGCCAGCTCGGCATCCGTCGGCCGCCGGCCGAGAATCTCCTTGATGCGGGCGTACTCGTCGTCCTTGAGGCCGAGCTCCTTGTAGGGCTGCGCTTGGTCCGAAGTGGCCGCGGCGTTGCTGACGGTATCGACGTGGCTGGTCACGGGAATACCAGAGTCCTTTCGGCCGGGCAGGTCAGAACCGAGAACCGGCATGCTGGATATCGGCGAGATACGCCGCCGAGTCTAATTGCCACCCATTCCGCCCCTACGCCCACCTGCTGCTTGTGCACCAGCCCACACCTATAGCCGTCCGTAAGATCCCCGGCCGCCCCCGCTACGCTGTTGCGGTGAACGATCGAGCCGGGGTCGCGGATCCGGAGGAGAAGCCCGTGACCACGACAGGGCGGCGCAGCAGGCAGCAGATTCGGTTGCTGTTGATCGCGGTGGCGCTTTTCGCGGTGTCGGCGGTGGTCAGCCACTACGCCAAGTTCTGGCACGGATACATCGATCTTCAGGTCTATCGCAACGGTTCGCGGGCGTGGCTGGACGGCAAGGATCTCTACGGCCCGATGCCGCCGGTGTTCGGACTGGGTCTGCCCTTCACCTATCCCCCGCTGGCCGCGCTGTTCTTCGCCCCGCTGGCCCTGATGCCGCTGGCCGTGGCCGAATGGGCCGTGCTGGCCGTGTCGATCGCCTCGCTCGCGGTGACCCTGTGGCTGGTGCTGGATCGAATCCGCCCCACCATGGATCGCGCGACGCGACTGGCGATCGTGATCGGCGCGGTGGCGGTGCTGCAGTTGCTGGAGCCGATCCGCCAGACCTACGGCTTCGGACAGATCAACCTCGTGCTGATGGCCGTCATCGCGCTGGATTGCCTGGTGCGCAAGCCTTTCTGGCCCCGCGGCATGCTGATCGGCATCGCGGTGGCGGTGAAGCTCACTCCCGCGGGCTATCTCCTGTATTTCCTGTTGCAGCAGGACTGGAAGGCCGCATGGCAGCGCGCTCGCGCGGCGTGCACGCCGTTCTCCGTGCGCGGTGCGGCGGCCGCGATCGCCGTGCTGTGCAAGGCGATTCCGCGTCCCGCCTTCACCATGGTGCTAGCGACGGCCGGTGCGGTCGTGGTGGGCTGGGCGATCTTCCCGAAGGATTCGCCGCAGTACTGGTTCCACACGCTGTCCGACACCGGCCGCATCGGACCGCCCTGGTACGCGGGCAATCAATCGATCAAGGGCTTCGCCTTCCGTCTGGGCGTCTCGGATTCGGTGGCCTCGCTGCTGTGGGTCGGGCTGTCCGTCGTGGCCATCGCGCTGGCCGCCATCTGGATGAAGCGCCTGTTCACCGCGGGCGCGACGGTCGCCGCCCTGATGGTGAACGCCGGTGTGGTGCTGCTGATTTCGCCGGTGTCCTGGTCGCACCACTGGGTGTGGATCGCCCCCGCGCTGGTCGTCGCCGCCGATGCCGTCGCGCGCGGCCGCCGCAGTCCGCTGTTCCTGGGAACGGTGGCCCTGGCGGTGGTCATGTTCGCCATCGGCCCGCAGTGGCTCTTCCCGCACGACGGCGACCGCGAGCTCACCTGGTCCTGGTGGCAGCAGATCATCGGCAGCAGCTACGTGCTGTTCACCTTCGCCATCTTCGTGATCGCGGTCCTCACCTACCACCCCACTCCGGCCGAGCGGAAGACCGAGGCCCAGGCCGTCTGACTCCCCCGCACCACACACGAATACCGAAGGCCGCCTGCGCGATCGCGCAGGCGGCCTTGGTCGTCCGGGACCGAGCGCTCCGGACGAGACGTGCGCGATACCGCCTAGCGGGCGGCGTCGGGGGTGAGGAAGGCCGCCAGCGCCGCCGCGTACGCGGGAACATCGGCGGCGCCCATCATTTCGCGCGCGGAGTGCATGGCCAGCTGGGCCGCGCCCACATCGACGGTGGGAATGCCGGTGCGGGCGGCGGTCATCGGGCCGATGGTGGAGCCGCAGGGCAGGTCCGCGCGATGGACGTACCGCTGCAGCGGGACATCCGCCTGCGCGCACGCCAGCGCGAACGCGCCCGCCCCGTGGGCGTCGGTGGCGTAGCGAAGGTTCTGGTTGACCTTCAGCACCGGTCCCCCGTTGACCTCGATGCGGTGCATGGGCTCATGGCGGTCGGGGTAGTTGGGGTGGGTCGCGTGCGCCATATCGCCGGAGGCGCAGACACTTCCGGCGAGGGCTGCCAGGTATTCGGCGCGACCGCCGCCCCGGGTCAGCACGATGCGCTCGAGGACGGTGGGCAGCAGTCCGGATTGCGCGCCGCGATCGGATTGGCTGCCGACCTCCTCGTGGTCGAACATGGCCAGCACCGGCACCGCGACGCCGGGTTCGGCCAGAGCGGCGAGGAAGGCGCGCAGTCCCGCGTAGCAGGTGCCCTGGTTGTCCAGGCGGGGCGCGCTGACCAGATCGAGGTCGCGGCCGATCAGCTTGGACGGCACCAGATCATGGGTCATGAGCTCCCAGCCGAGGATCGCGTCGGCCTCGAGCCCGGAGCGTTCGGCGATGAACGCCATGAACGAGCGCGCCTCGCCGCCGATCCCCCACACCGCGTTCACGTGGCGTTGCGGATCCAGGGTGACCCCGCGCCGGTCCTCGGACAGGTGGATGGCCAGCTGCGGCACCCGAAGGATCGGCTCGTCGATGCGAATCAGCCGCTCCCGCACCACATTTCCGTCGCGCAGCGAGATTCGGCCGGAGATGCCGAGATCGCGGTCGAGCCAGGAGTTCAGCCACGCCCCGCCGTAGGGCTCGAGTCCGACCATCTGCCAGCCGGCCACCGCGGTATCGGGATGCTGCTTCACCCGCAGGTTGGGGCTGTCGGTATGCGCGCCGACCACGCGGAACGGCGTCGCCTGCCCGGTGCGGAACCCGCTGGGGGCCGCCGGTCCGCCGTCGGCCCAGGCCACCAGGGATCCGCCGCGCACCACGTAGTAGCGGCCCGCGCTGTTGGAGGGCCAGGGCGCGGATTCGGCGAGTCTGGTGAAGCCGTGATCGTCGAGTTCCGCTGCCACCGTGCGACAGACGTGGAACGGCGACGGGGAGGCATCGATGAATTCACAGAGTCCGGCAGCGGTCGCGGTGGTCTCGGAAACTGGCATGAGCGCAATCCTAAGCATTCACGGTTCAGTTCCAGCTGATCAGGCCGCCGGTTCGGTCAGTCCGGGACGGAAACGCGTCCGTCCGCGACGGGCTCGAGGGCGACCCGTTCGAGCAGGCGCAGCAGTTCCAGATAGTCGTCGCCGCCGAGGCGGCCGCGTAGCTCGGCCTCGGCGCGTTCCTCCTCGACTCGCACCTCCTCGACCAGCTCGGCTCCGCGCCGGCTCAGGCCGATCAGGATGCGGCGGCGGTCGTCGGCCGCGGCGATCCGGAAGATGAGACCGCGTTCGGCCAGGTGATCGGCGTGCCGGGTGGCGGAGGAGGGCGGCAGCTGCGCGCGCACGGCCAGCTCGCTCATGGTGATGCCCAGTTCCGGCGACAAATTCGACAGCATGCACCACTGATCGGCGGTGAGCCGCCTGGCGCACAGTGCGGCCTCCAGGTGACGAAGCCAACTCCGCTCCGCTGCCCGCAGCACACCGTGCAGGGTGGAAATGCCACCTAGAATTGTCGCCATAATTCCCGCCCGTCAAATCCACTGAACGAGGGGAAGGGTAACCGATGACCCCGTTCGGCGGGAATCCCGAAAACTGTATCGAGATCCTGAACATAGTCCCGCAGCAGGGACCCGGGGGTATCTTCGCGCCCTCCTGCGAGGCCGCAATTTCCCTGGCAATGGAAGAAATCAACACGGGGACAGGAATTCTCGGACGGGAATTGCGCGTCACCCACATCGACGGCGGCCGCGAACCCGACGATGTCGCGCGGGAAGTGTCGGCCCTGCTGGCCACCGGAATGGTGCACGCCGTCACCGGCTGGCACACCTCCGCGGTTCGCCGGGCGGTGGCGCGGGTGACCGCGGACCGGGTGCCGTACCTGTTCGCCACCGATAACGAGGGTCCGGACGATTCGGCCCCGGGACTGTTCATGGTGGGTTCCGACCCGACCCGGCAGATCCTGCCCGCCCTGCGCTGGCTGGGCCGTGAGCTGGGCGCGCGGCGCTGGGCGATCATCGGCAACGACTACGTGTGGCCGCGGCGCACGGCCCGGCTGGTGCGGGCCGCATTGGCCGATCGGGCGGGTTCGCGGGAACGGACGGTACCGCTGGAACGGTTCGTGCCCATGGGAACTCGCGATTTCGACGATTTCCTCGCCGATCCGATTCTGGATCGGGTGGATGGCGTCATCGTGCTGCTGGTGGGCGCGGATGTCGCCCGATTCAACCGACAATTCGCCCGTATCGGGCGGGATGAACGGCAACTCCGGGTAAGTCCCGCTGTCGATGACAATGTATTGCTCAGTGCGGGACGCACCGCCAACCGAAACCTGTACGTGCCGTCGAGCTTCTTCGTCAATGGCCGCGAAGGGCGGGAAAGGCTGGCCCGCTATCGCCGGATGCACGGCGGATTCGCGCCCGCGCTCACCAACTTCAGCAATACCGAATACGAGGCCGTGCATACGCTGCGCGCAATGGCGAAGGCCGCGGGCTCACTGGATGTTCGCAGTGTGCGCGCGGCCGTCACCGATAGCGCGATCCTCGAAACACCTTCCGGGGAAATAGGTTTCGACGGAAATCAGGTGGTGCGCCCGGCGTACATCGCGCGGGCCGAGGGCATCGAGTTCGACATTCTCGATCGCATCTGCTGAGCCGGAGGCTTCGAAGCCTCCGGCTCGGCAGTGCGGAACGAGAGCGGGTTGCGAGAGTTGAGTCTCAGGCGGAGACGAGTGCGTCCAGCACGGACAGGATCATGCCCAGGCCGTCGTCGCTCGGACCGGTGAGCGGCTCGGTGGCGTGCTCGGGGTGCGGCATCAGACCGACGATGCGGCCGTCCGCCGAGGAGATGCCCGCGATATCGCGCTGCGAACCGTTCGGGTTCTCGCCGGAGTAGCGGAAGACCACGCGGCCCTCACCCTCCAGCTCGTCGAGCACCGCGTCCGAGGCCTGGAACCGGCCCTCGGCGTTCTTGACCGGAATCAGGATCTGCGCGCCGGGCTCGTAGCGGGAGGTCCACGCCGTGGTGGCGTTCTCCACGGTCAGCCACTGATCGCGGCAGACGAAGTGCAGGCCCTCGTTGCGGGTGAGCGCACCGGGCAGCAGACCCGCCTCGCACAGGATCTGGAAGCCGTTGCAGATGCCGAGCACCGGCATTCCGGTACCGGCCGCGCGCACGACCTCACCCATGACCGGGGCCATCGAGGCGATGGCGCCCGCACGCAGGTAGTCGCCGTAGGAGAAACCGCCGGGCACGACGACCGCGTCCACGGACTTCAGATCGGCGTCGGCATGCCACAGGCTGACCGGCTCGGCACCGGCCAGTCGCACCGCACGGGCCGCGTCGACGTCGTCGAGCGTGCCCGGAAAAGTGATGACTCCGATGCGAGCGCTCACAGCCGGACGACCTTCCACTCCTCGATGACGGTGTTGGCCAGGAGCTGTTCGGCGATCTGCTCGAGTTCGGCGTCGCTCACCGCGTCGTCCACATCGAGTTCGAATCGCTTGCCCTGCCGCACATCCGAGATTCCCGGGTGACCCAGGCGCCCCAGCGCACCGATGATGGCCTGCCCCTGGGGATCCAGGATTTCGGCCTTCGGCATCACCTCGACCACGACACGTGCCACGCGTTGCTCCTCAGCTGGTGGGGCGGCGCCCGGGCGACGACGCGCGTTCTCGCGCACGCGACCGAGCGGGGGGTTCGCTGCTCAGGGTAGTTGGCGAGCCCGGCGGGCACGCCGCCGGGTCACGACGGTCGCGACGCCGAGCGGCCGCCGCGTGGCGCACGCCACACCCGGCCTCCTCGCGCAGGACTACCGTGGCCGTATGCGTATAGCCCACTTCGGACATTCATGCCTGCTCGTGGAGATGAACGGCTCCCGCATCCTTTTCGATCCCGGTAATTTCTCGCACGGGTTCGAGGGCATCACGGGGCTGGACGCCATCGCCGTCACGCACCAGCATCCCGACCACATCTGCCCCAACCGCATCGAGGCGCTGATCGAGGCGAATCCGCAGGCCCGGCTGCTGTCGGACCCGCAGACGGCGCAGCAGCGCGGCGAGCCGTGGGAGCCCGTGTACGCCGGGAACGTGCTGAAGGTCGGTGACGTGCAGATCACCGGCGGCGGCGGGCGCCATGCGGTCATCCATCCGGAGATCCCGGTCATCGACAACACCGTCTTCCAGCTCGGCACTTCGGAGAATCCGGCCGCGTTCGTCCACCCCGGCGATTCGCTCTGGGTCCCGCCGACCCCGGTCGGCGTGCTCGCGCTCCCCGCCGTCGCCCCGTGGATGCGGATCAGCGAGACGGTCGACTATCTGCGGGCGGTCAATCCATCCACAGCCTTCCCCATCCACTACGGCATCATCGCCCCCGAGGCCCAGGGCATCTATTTCGGCCGGCTCAACGAAATGGTTCCGGCCAATACCGAATTCACGGTGATCCAGGCCGAGGACCACGCCGAATTCTGAGCGGCACGACGCGCCGAATCCGGGGCAGGGCCGGAATCGGTTGGGCCGCAGCCGGAGTCGGTTGAGCCGCAAGGGAATCCAGCACCTCGATCGCACCGTCGAGGCGCCTCCGGCCGGTCGGAGGCGCCGGGCTACCTGGTGTACGTGGCCAGGAAGAGCGCTTCGGCCAGGGCCATGTGCTCGATTTCGGTGGGATCGACGCTCTCGTTGGGGGCGTGGATGAGGCAGGTGGGTTCTTCCACACCCATCAACAGGATCTCCGCCCGGGGATAGGTGTCGGCGAAGACCGTGCAGAGCGGAATCGAGCCGCCCTGACCCATGGTGGTCGCCTCGCGACCGTACGAGGCGGCGAAGGCGGCCTCCATGGCGGTGCGGGCGGGACCGCCCGCCGGGGAACGGAAGGGCGCGCCGGTGGCCTCCGTCTCCACGGTGATCCTGGCACCGAAGGGGACGTGCGATTCCAGGTGGGCGGTCAGGGATTTGCGCGCCCGCTGGGGATCGATGCCGGGCGGGATGCGCAGGTTCAGCCGGGCGGCGGCGCGCGGCTGGACGGCGGCGGCGGAACCGACGACCCCGGGTGCGTCGATCCCCAGGACGGTCAGCGCCGGTCGCGCCCACAGCATGTCCGCGACGGTGCCGGAGCCGGTCAGTCGCACGCCGTCCAATACGCCTGCGTCCGAACGGAATTGCGCCTCCGGATACTGCACACCGTCCCAGGTCTGATCGTTGGCCAGTCCGGCCACGGTGGTGTTGCCCTCCGCGTCGCGCAGGGTGGCGAGCAGCTGGATGAGGGCCGCCAGCGCGTCCGGCGCGGCGCCGCCGAACATGCCCGAATGCATTTCACCGGAAAGGGTTTCGATCCTCACCACCACATTGACGTTGCCGCGCAGGGTCTCGGTGAAGGTCGGGACGCCGACGGCGAAATTACCGCAGTCCCCGATCAGGATGGCGTCGGCGCGCAGCAGGTCGGCATTCCTGGGAACGAAGTCCTCCAGGCCGCCGGTGCCCTGCTCCTCAGAGCCCTCCGCGACCAGGGTGATGCCGACCGGATAATCGTCCCCGCCGAGCTTGCGCAGGGCGCGCAGCGCGGTCAGGTGCATGACGATATTGCCCTTGCAGTCCGCCGCGCCACGCCCGTACCAGCGCCCGTCGCGCTCGGTCAGCTCCCAGACCGGCG
This sequence comes from Nocardia jejuensis NBRC 103114, assembly GCF_001613145.1. Taxonomy (GTDB): domain Bacteria; phylum Actinomycetota; class Actinomycetes; order Mycobacteriales; family Mycobacteriaceae; genus Nocardia; species Nocardia jejuensis. The sequence goes on along the minus strand of NZ_BDBU01000075.1, from coordinate 9,365 downwards.
TGCGCCAGGCGTCTTCGCCGAGCGGCGGCTGCACGTCGTAGTGGCAGTAGAGCAGCACGTGCGGGGCGTCCGGCGGACCGGGACGGGTGGCCACGACGGCGAGCGAGCCGTCGGCCGTCGGATGCAGGCCGACGTCGGCGAGCCCCTCGGCGGCGCAGGCGTCGGCCACCCAGTGGGCGGCCCGGTGGCATTCCTCGATCGGGAATTGCCGCTCGTCGTACACGGACTTGTACGAGACCAGTTCGGTCAGATCGCTTTTCGCGCGCGGCATCAGATCTCTCACGGCATCACGCAGCGCATCGATGCGGGAATTGATACGGGAATCGATTCTCGCCCCGGCATTTTCGGTCATCGTCTCTCCTGTTCCTTTGGCCTGTAACCGGTTCGGATCTCCTTACCAGCTTCGGTATCCGGTGTCCGGCTCGATTCCCGGACCTGTCGCCACCGATCCCACTCTCGCACGGCGAGCCCGCCGCACTATCGATTCACCGGTCGCGTCGCAGGTCCGCGGCATCACAGGTACCGGCCGCGATCGGCAACGGCGATACGCTCTCGGTGGCGATACCGCACACCCGTGCTACGAGAGCGAGCCAGGGAGGCAGCAGTGCCCGAGAATCCCGCGTCCGACGATTTGTTCGCCATGCCCGGCCTGCGGCGCAGCGCACCGAAAGGGGATTTCCCGGAAACCGGAATGTTCCCCCAGGTCGCCTACGAGGTCGTGCACGACGAATTGATGCTCGACGGCGTATCCCGCATGAACCTGGCGACCTTCTGCACCACCTGGATCGAGGACCAGGCCCGCCGGCTGATGGCCGAATCACTGGACAAGAACATCGTCGACAAGGACGAATACCCGCAGACCGCCGAACTGGAGAAGCGCTGCGTGCGCATGGTCGCGGACCTGTGGAATTCACCCGATCCCGCGCGCACCCGCGGCACCTCGACCACCGGCTCGAGCGAGGCCGCCATGCTCGGCGGGCTGGCCGCCAAGTTCCGCTGGCGGGCCCGAGGCGGCACGGGCGTTCCCAATTTCGTGTGCGGGCCGGTGCAGGTCTGCTGGGAGAAGTTCGCTCGCTATTTCGACGTCGAGATCCGCCAGATCCCACTGCGCGGGGACCGGCTCACCATGCATCCCGAGGATGTGGCCGCCTACTGCGACGAGAACACCATCATGGTGGTGCCCACCTTCGGCCAGACCTTCACCGGGCTGTACGAGGACGTGGCCGGAATCAGCAAGGCCCTGGACGAGCTTCAGAGCGGGACCGGACTGGACATCCCCATCCACGTCGACGCGGCCAGCGGCGGATTCCTGGCCCCCTTCTGCGCACCGGATGTGGTGTGGGATTTTCGCCTGCCCCGGGTGAAGTCGATCAACGCCTCAGGCCACAAGACCGGACTGGCCCCGCTCGGCGTGGGCTGGGCGATCTGGCGCGAGGCCGCCGATCTGCCCGAGGAACTCATCTTCGACGTCGACTACCTCGGCGGCAATATGGCCACCTTCAATCTGAACTTCTCCCGGCCCGGTGGCCAGGTCATCACCCAGTACTACGATTTCATCCGGCTCGGCCGCGCCGGATACGGGCATGTGCAGACTCAGATCTACCGTGTCGCACAGCATTTGGCCCGAGGACTGGACAAGCTCGGCATGTTCGAGATGATCCACGCGGCGGATCCGCGGCACGGCATCGGCGCGGTGTCGTGGCGACTGAACCAGGACGCCGGATTCAATCTCTACGAGCTGTCCGATCGGCTGCGCACCCGAGGCTGGCTGATCGCCGCCTACCCGCTGCCCGCGGACCGCGAGGACGAGACGATCATGCGGGCGCTGGTGCGGCACGGCTTCACCGTCGACATGATCGACCTGCTGCTCGCCGATATCGTGCGCGGCATCGATCAGCTCTCGAAGCATCCGCAGACCACGCCGCTGACCGCGCAGGAGGCGGGCGGCTTCAACCACAACGCCACCCCCCGCCGTGCCGGTAAGCGGGTCGCGCCCAAGCCATCCATCTGACCGCGCACCGGTCCGATGCCGCGACGGCGGGGTACTCCGCCGCCGGACGAGCATCCGGATAAGCCGGCGGGGCGCCGCGGTGGATTCCACCGCGGCGCCCCGTTCGTCCGTTCATCGGCTCCGGTGGGTCACCGATCGGCGAGGCCGACGGTGTCCAGCACCCAGGCGAACTCGAAGGCGACTTCCTTCCACTTCTCGTAGCGACCGCTGACGCCGCCGTGCCCGGCGCTCATCTCGGTCTTCAGCATCAGCTGCGAATGACCGGTCTTGGTCGCACGCAGTTTGGCCACCCACTTGGCGGGCTCGGTGTAGAGCACGCGGGTGTCGTTGAGGCTGGTGATGGCCAGGATGGCCGGGTAGTCCTTGGCCTCGATGTTCTCGTACGGCGAGTACGACTTCATGTAGTCGTAGACGTCCTTGTCCGCCAACGGGTTTCCCCACTCGTCCCATTCGATGACCGTCAGCGGCAGCGACGGGTCCAGGATGGAGGTCAGCGGATCCACGAACGGCACGTTCGCCAGCACACCCGCGAACAACTCCGGAGCGAGGTTGGCGACCGCGCCCACCAGCAGGCCGCCCGCACTGCCGCCGTCGGCGATCATGCGGTCCGGCGCGGTGACGCCGGTATCGATCAGATGCCGTGCGCAGGAGACGAAGTCGGTGAAGGTGTTCTTCTTGGTGAGCGTCTTGCCGTGCTCGTACCAGAGCCGGCCCATCTCGCCGCCGCCGCGCACGTGAGCGACCGCGAACACCGCGCCGCGATCCAGCAGCGACAGGCGCGCCACCGAGAAGCCGGGGTCGATGCTGGCCTCGTAGGAGCCGTATCCGTACAGGAGCAGCGGTTTCGGTGCTGCGGAGGGCCCATCGGGCAGCGCGGAGCCCTCGGCGAAACCGCCGTTCACAGCTCCGATTCCGCCGTCCTTGCGGACCACGATCGAGATCGGGATCTTGGTGCCGTCGGCGGCCACGGCCCAATCCCGGTGCTGCTCGTAGTCATCGGCGTTGTAGCCGCCGAGCACGACCTGCTCCTTGCGCAGCACGCGCTCGCCGGTCTCGGGGAAGTAGTCGAAGATCTGGGTCGGCGTCACGAACGAGGTGACCCCGATCCGCAGGGTCGGCGTCACCCATTCCGGGTTGCCGCCCAGTCCGGCGGAGAACAGCTCCAGCTCGAAGTCGATCTCCTCGAGCTCGCCGTAGCCCTCGGAGGTCAACGGCCACACCGCGAATCGCGGCAGCGCCTCGCGCCGGTAGCTGACCACCAGCTTGTCCGAGAAGGCGTCCACATCCTCGAGCCGCACATCGTCGCGGTGCGCGATCAGGACGGTCTGGTTCGCGGGATCACTCAGCGGGGCCTCGGCGAGGACGAAGTTGACCGCCTTCACCCCGTCCACCACGTCGTTGTGCAGAATGAGGAGCTTGTCCTCGCCGCCGATCACGGCGTGCTCGGCCGAGTACTCGACGCCGTCACGGCGCGGCAGCAGCACCCGGAACTCGCCCTCGGGATCGTCGGACTCCAGGATCCAGGCCTCGGTGGTGATCTTGGATCCGACCCAGATGATCAGGAACTTCTCCGAGCGGGTCGCGCCGATGCTGACCCAGTAGCTCTCGTCCGGCTCGTGGAACACCTGCACATCGGCGTCCCGATCGGTGCCGAGGCGATGCCGCCACACAGTGTCGGGCCGCCACGACTCGTCGACCGTCTGATAGAACACGGTCGAACCGTCGAGTGACCAGGTCGCGCCCGAGGCCGCCCCGGTGATCTCGTCCGGCAGCAGCTCGCCGGTCTCCAGGTTCTTGAATCGCAGCACGTAGCGCTCGTCGCCGACGGTGTCGACCGAGTAGGCGAGCAGATCGCCCGCATGGCTCACCGAGAACGCGCCGAGGGAGAAGAAGTCGTGCCCCTCGGCCAGCTCGTTGGAATCCAGCAGCACCTGCTCGCCGGGAATCTCGGTGTCGACCTCGAAGCGCGGCGGGTCCCAATCGTCCGCGTCGGCGATCGGGCAGCGGCAGTGCACGCCGTGCTGCTTGCCCTCGAAGCTGCGCGAGTAGTACCAGTAGTCGCCCATGCGGGTGGGCAGCGACAGGTCGGTCTCCTGGGTGCGGCCCTTGATCTCGTCGTAGATCTTCTCGCGCAGCGGTTGCAACTTTTCCAGCTGCGCGTCGGTATAGGCGTTCTCGGCCTCCAGATGGGCGATGACTTCGGGATTCTCCTTGTCCCGCAGCCACTCGTACTCGTCGATGAAGACGTCGCCGTGGTGCACTCGCTCGGTCGGCACCCGCTTGGCTATCGGCGCCGTCACCACCGCGCCGGAAATCGATGTCGCGCTACCACTGTCCAAAGGCATGGCGTCCACGTTAGTAGTGGAGCCGGTGACCATGTCGCCGACCCAGCCGCAATCCGCGATCGACGAGCGGCGGTCCGGGCACGTCGATACGCTCGGCGCATGTTGTTGCGGATGACGACGCGCCTGCTCGCGGTGGCCGCCCTGGTACTGGGCACGGGCGTGATCGGGCTCGCCGCACCGGCTTTCGCGTGCGCGTGCGGCGGGGTGGCCACACCGGGCGGGGTCGGCGCGCACGTGGCCGACGAGACCGCGCTGATCGGCTGGGACGGGACGCAGGAGACGATCGTCATGCGGCTCGGGCTGCAGAGCGGCGGCGACAAGGCGGCTCTGATCGTACCCACGCCCGCCCCCGCGACGGTGAGCGCGGGCAGTCGCGACACCTTCACCGAACTCACCCGGCTCACCGCGCCGTCGATCGTCGTGGACAAGAACTGGGAACTCGGCGGCGGATTCGGCGGCGCGGACACCGCCGGGGCACCGGGCGGACCGACCGTGCTCGGCCGCGTCGATCTCGGCCCGCTGGAGGCGACCACCCTGACCGGCGGTGACCTGAGCGGCGTGCGGCAGTGGCTGCAGGAGAACGGCTACGTGATGCGCCCCGAGGTGATCGCCACCCTGCAGCCGTATCTCGACGACAAGTGGGCCTTCGTGGCTATGCGGCTGACCGGCGACAAGCCGCTGACCGGCGAGCTCGATCCGGTGCGCCTCACCTTCGCCGCCGATCGGCCGGTGTACCCGATGCGCATGTCCAGCGCGGCCACGCAGGTGCAGACGGTGCATCTCTACGTGCTTGGCCCACATCGCATCGAGCGCAATGATGCGGACAGCGCAACGCAGACCGTGGCGGTGAGCTTCGCCGGGCGCGTGAGCGATCCGACCGACCCCGAACTGGCGCGGCTGAGCGCCGACGGGCACGACTATCTGACCGAGATGCGGGTGGTGATCCCGCGACCCGAGCGGATCACCCACGATTTCGGGTTCGCGGACGCACCGGACGACACCCCGTACCGCGAGGTGGTCCATCGGACCGAGACCGTGCACGTGTTGGGCAGCGACGCCGGAGTGGTCCTCGCGGTCCTCGCGCTGCTGATCCTGCTGTTCGTCGTGGTTCTCGTCGTGGTGTGGCTGATCCGCCGTGCGCGGAGGAGATGACGAGTGAGTGGGCCCGAGTTGGTGGTTCGGGTTGGTGGCTCGGGTTAGTGGCTCCGCCTGCGGGCCGGAACCGAATCCTGCCGGTGATCGTAGAGATAGAAGACCGCTGCCTTGCGGCGACGGCACTGATCGGTGGGACAGCTCCGATGAATCCGCAGGATGCTGTCGGCCAATTCCGGGGTGAACCGCTCCGGAACGACTCCACAGCTATCGGAGACGGGAGCTGCTCGCTGCTGAGACCATGGCGTGCGCACCACGAACCTCCTTTCCGCTGACTCAGAATGGAATAACCGATCCGGTCCCCGTACAAACCCTGGCATCATGTGTGCGATCCACATCACCGTCCAGTACCCGCAGTAATCGCACAGGGGAGCCCGAAAGTGGAAGCGAAGAACCGCGAGATCGAATCCGGCGCAGAGTGGCGGCGCGGTGACGACAGCACCGACGGCGTCGAGATCGCATTCCTGGCCAGTGGCAATGTCGGCCTGCGGGATTCCCGCAATCCGGAGGGGCCGGTGCTGATCTTCACGCCCGGTGAATGGAAGGCCTTCGTGGCGGGCGCCAAGGACGGCGAGTTCAACCGCCCGGGGGCCTGAGCACCCCCACGATCGGGTCGAGCGCGATCGGATCCGGCTAGGCGCCGATCGCGCCGCCGATGGTCGGCCAGGAGTTGTGCAGGGTGTCCTGCCAGTAGGACCACGAATGCGTGCCCACCGCGCTGTGCTCCACCCGCGCCGGAATGTTCAGTTCGCGCAGCCGATTCTCGAACACCGTGACGCAGGCGTCCACGCCGAGTTCGATCGGCCCGCCGAAGAAGATGTTCTCCGGCAGCTGCGGCTTGATCTCCAGCTCGTGCGGACCGGGGATGCCGGTGCCGGTCGAGAGGTAGATGGTCTTGCCGCGCAGCGCCTCGGTGAGCACGGCCGGATTGTGCTCGTTCCAGGCGGGACTGCCCGCCGCACCCCACATATTGAACGGGTTGCCGCCGCGGTTCGCGATGGAGAACAACATGGCGCCCTGCGCGATGTTCGTATCGGGGCAGGCGCTGTAGCCGGCGACCGCGCGATACATGCCCGGATGCCGCACCGCGAGCACGAACGCCGCGATGCCGCCCATCGACAGGCCGCCGATGGCGTTCACTCCGTTGCCGTCGAAGTAGGAGTCCACGATGGGCGGAAGTTCCTGCGTGAGAAAGGTTTCCCACCGGTACCGGCCGAATCGCGGGTCGTCCGAGGCCCAGTCGGTGTAGTAGCTGGCCTGGCCGCCCATCGGCATCACCACGTTGACATTGCGGCCCTGGAAGAAGGGTTCGGCGTCGGTGGCGTTGGTCCAGGTGCTCTGCGTCGCGCCCGGATCGAGGCCGTCGAGCAGATAGTAGGTGGGGCGGGAGCCGCCGCCGGCCGGATGCAGGACCTGCACCTGGATCGTGCGGCCCATGGCCGGCGAGTCGATGAACAGGGCCGTGCGGGTGGCGTTCAGGTCGTCGACCCGCACGATTTCCGCGGCGCTCGCCGGTGCCGGAGTCATGAGGACCGGATTCAGCAAACCAGCGGCAATCGCAAGAATCGCCGCGGCAACGGTTCGTCTACGCATGCACCCACCTCCATCAGCCCACCACGATCGCATTTCAACGTAACTCGAGTGGCGACCGGCGCGAGGTAGATTCCATTTCTGGCGTGTCGCTGGCAAACCACACGGCGAGGTTATGCTAATACCGATCGGCTATGACGCGCCAGTGGTCCGCGCGGCCGCTCCCCGGATCGATCCGGCCAGGTAATCCAGGTCCGCGCGGGGCGGGGTGGTGGCCCGCGCACGCAACCCGAAGCCGTCCCCGGGAGTGCGCGGGATCACGTGCAGGTGCACATGGAACACCTCCTGACCCGCGGTCACGCCGTCGGCCAGAAAGAAGTTCACGCCGTCGCAGCCCACCTCGGACTCCCGCAACGCGGCCGCCAATCGCTGGCCGACCTGAAAGAGCTTGCCGCCCAAGGCCGGATCCAATTCCGCGAGGCTCCGGGCCTGCACCTTCGGGATCACCAGCAGATGACCCGGCGTCACCGGGCGGATGTCCATGAACGCCAGCACGTCCTCATCCTCGTAGACCTTGCTGGCAGGGGCTCGACCTGCGACGATATCGGCGAAAATCGTGTACGGGTTCATGCCCGCAGCCTAGAGGCTCGCGTGAGAGGCCCTGTGCGGAACCCGATCCGGATCGAGCACACGGACCGGCGCGGCGACACCGGTGGACGCGCGCCGTCCACGGCGGCTGCCTCTGGTCATGAAAAGCGCTCGGCCCCAGCTCGGTTCATCGAGCCGGGGCCGAAAGAAGCCGTTTCCCTACAGAATCGGGGACGGGGTGTAGCGGGCCGCCTCCGGGTTGGCGTCCACCAGCTTCTCGACCTGGGCGATCACGTCGCGGGTCTGCGCCTCGGCCGCGCCGATGAACGCGGCGCGGTCCGCGAGAGCCGTATCCAGGCCCGCGCGGTCGATCGGCATCCGGTCGTCGGCGGCCAGGCGGTCCAGCAGATCGGGCTCACGGCCCTGCTCACGCATGGCCAGCGCCACCGCGACCGCGTGCTCCTTGATGACCTCGTGCGCGGTCTCGCGACCGACACCGGCGCGCACGGCGGCCATCAGGATGCGGGTGGTGGCCAGGAACGGCAGGTAGCGGTTGAGCTCGCGATCGACCACGGCCGGGTACGCGCCGAATTCGGCCAGCACGGTCAGGAAGGTCTCCATCATGCCGTCGATGGCGAAGAAGGCGTCCGGCAGCGCGACGCGGCGCACCACCGAGCAGAACACGTCGCCCTCGTTCCACTGCGCGCCGGCCAGTTCGGCGGCCATGGACGCGTAGCCGCGCAGCACCACCTGCAGGCCGTTCACGCGCTCACACGAGCGGGTGTTCATCTTGTGCGGCATGGCCGAGGAGCCGACCTGGCCGGGCTGGAAGCCCTCGGTGACCAGCTCGTGCCCGGCCATCAGGCGAATCGTGTGCGCGAACGAGGACGGGCCCGCGCCGACCTGCACCAGGGTGGAAAGCACGTCGTGATCGAGCGAGCGCGGGTAGATCTGGCCGACGCTGGTCAGCACGTTCGCGAAGCCGAGGTGATGCGCGACCTTCTGCTCCAGCTGAGCCAGCTTGGCCTCGTCGCCGTCGAGCAGGTCCAGCATGTCCTGGGCGGTGCCCATCGGGCCCTTGATGCCGCGCAGCGGGTAGCGATCCAGCAGCTCCCGCAGGCGGGTCAGCGCGATCAGCAATTCGTCTGCGGCGGAAGCGAATCGCTTGCCGAGGGTGGTGGCCTGCGCGGCGACGTTGTGCGAGCGGCCGGCCATCACCAGGGTCTGGTACTCGGCGGCGCGGGCGGCCAGCGCGGCGGCGACGGCGACACCGTGGTCGTACACGTGCGCCAGCGAGAGCCGGATCTGCAGCTGCTCCACGTTCTCGGTGAGGTCGCGGGAGGTCATGCCCTTGTGCACGTGCTCGTGCCCGGCGAGCGCGTTGAACTCCTCGATGCGCGCCTTCACGTCATGGCGGGTGACCCGCTCGCGCTCGGCGATGGAGGCCAGATCGACCTGATCGACGACCCGCTCGTAATCCTCGACGACCCCGGCCGGCACCTCGACACCCAGGTCGGCCTGAGCACGCAGCACCTCCAGCCACAGCCGCCGCTCGAGCACGATCTTGTTCTCGGGCGACCACAGCCGCACCAACTCGGGGCTGGCATAACGGGTGGCGAGGACGTTCGGGACAAGGCTCACGGAACACCAGTTTACTGTGCAGGTTTGCCTCCGCTTCGCTGCGGCGGGTTCGTGGCCCTGCTAGCTCGCTTCTTCCCTCCCTCCGCTCCTCCGCTTCG
>NZ_BDBU01000074.1 GCF_001613145.1 Nocardia jejuensis NBRC 103114 | reverse complement strand
CAGGGGCCGGCTCGGGCTCGGGCTCGGGGGCAGGTGCGGCGGCAGGAGCCGGGTCGGCTGCGGGGGCCGGAGCCTCACCCGCGTCGCCGATCACGCCGAGCTCGCCACCGACCTCGACGACGTCGTCTTCCTGGGCGCTGATCTTGACCAGCACGCCGGCGGTAGGCGACGGGATCTCGGTGTCGACCTTGTCGGTGGAGACTTCGAGCAGCGGCTCGTCGACCTCGACCGTATCCCCTTCCTGCTTCAGCCACCTGGTCACAGTGCCCTCGGTGACGCTCTCACCAAGAGCTGGCATCTGGACGGAGAAGGCCATGTCCGTTGACTCCTCTGACTGCTCGACGGGTTAAACAGTTCGTCTCCGGCAGGCCCACCGCCGCTGGTCGCGGCGAAAGACCCTCGGCCACAGATCACTCTGCGGCCCCCGAAGATCGTTTCGGTTTGTTGTTCCGAGTCCCCATCCTTGCACTTGTTCCCGTGCGGCGTGTCACAGGGATGGCCACCGCGCGGCCTCACCGTGTCGCACAACCGCCTGTGCGCGGGCCGGGGTTCGCCTCACTCGAACCCGTTCCCGCAGCCCCGGGCGGTGCGTCCACCGTGCCTGTCGCGGGCGAACTTCGGGCGCATTCATGCGTGCCCGATATGGCCGGTTTCCGATCGATGATCGAGCGCGGTCGTTTTCCGGGGCAACGGTGTCTCGCCGCGGACGCACTCGCGAGGGGTGTTCGCGGCGCTTGCCTGAGGCCGGCCTGAAGACTGTCTGTGATGCTGCCCAGAAGTTGTCTCCGAGGCGGATTCGTGCGCTCTGAACTGGCACTATCGAGTGGTAGGCGCAGTGATATCGGATCCGGAGAGGAGGTTGCCCGATGGCGTTTCTGGATCTGTTCGGACGTCGTGGCGTGTCTCGCAAGGGTGACGCGGACCCACTCGACACGGCGTACCTGAAGGAGTGGAGCCGGACCCATCGCGGGGTGGAGGCTTTCATCGAGCCGCGCACCACGGTGTCGGATGTATCGGCCGTGCTCGTGGCTTTCGACGGTGAGTGGACCCGCCGCCCGGTGGGGGAGCGTGGCGCGCAGCGGCTTTCGGCGTTGCTCGGCATCCCGGTGTACGACGCGCGGCGGGTCGGGTATCCGCAGCGGATGCGCGATCACGACGCCCGCCGCCGCATCGAAGAGCGGCGGGCGTGGATCGAGGAGAACCGATAGCGGTCTACTCCGCGGCGATGTTCTCCAGCGTCGCGATGAGGGTGCGGACAGGTACGCCGGTCCCGCCCTTGCCGATGTAGCCGAACGGCCCGCCGGTGTTGTAGGCCGGGCCCGCGACGTCCAGGTGCGCCCACTGCACGCCCTCGGGCACGAACTCCTTGAGGAACAGCCCGGCCGAGAGCATCCCGCCCCAGCGGTGCGGCGCCACGTTCGCCAGATCGGCGATCTTGGAGTTGATGTCCGCGCGCAGTTCGGCGGGAAGCGGCATGGCCCAGGCGTTCTCGCCGACCGACTGCGAGATGCGCGCGACCCGATCGCGGAATTCGTCGGTGCCCATGACGCCCGGGGTGCGGGTGCCGAGCGCGACCATCTGCGCTCCGGTGAGGGTGGCGACGTCGATGATGTAGTCCGGATCGTCCTCGCCCGCGCGCACGATGGCATCGGCCAGGATGAGCCGTCCCTCGGCATCGGTATTGATCACCTCGACGGTGGTGCCGCCGTACTGGGTGAGCACGTCACCCGGTCGCTGCGCGTCGGCCGACGGCATGTTCTCGGCCATCGGCACGGTCGCGATGACGGTCAGCGGCAGGCTCAGTCGTGCCGCCAGCAACGTGGTGGCGATCACCGCCGCGGCGCCGCCCATATCGGAGGTCATGTTCTCCATGCCGGCCGCGGGCTTGATCGAGATGCCGCCGGTGTCGAAGGTGATGCCCTTGCCGATCAGCGCCACCTTCGGGTCGCCGCCCGCGTAGGTGATGCGGATCAGCCGAGGCTGACGCGAGGATCCCTTGCCGACACCGAGAATGCCGCCGAATCCCTTGTCGCCCAACTCGTTCTCGTCGAGAATCTCGACCTGGAGCCCGGCGGCCTGCGCCAATTCCGCTGCCCGGGAAGCGAATTCGGCCGGGAACAGGTGACTCGGGGGAGTATTGACGAAATCGCGTGCGGTGGCGACGGCTTCGGCCACGGCCTGCGCCCGGAAGAACGCCTCCTCGCCGTATTGCGCATCGGGAACCAGGAACTCGACCCGGTTCACCGGCTGGTCACCCGGCTTGGGCGCGGACTTGCCCGACTTGAACGTGGTGAACTGGTACGCCCCGAGATAGAACCCCTCGGCCGCCGCGCCCAGATCCAGTCCGGACAGCGTGGTGACCGCGGTACCGACCCCGGTCAGCGCCCGTCCGGCAACACCGGCGGACTTGCGGATCTGCTCCGCGTCGACCTTGTCCACCGGCCCGAGCCCGACCGCGAGCACACTGTCCACGCCGAGTCCGGCGGGCGCGGGCACCCGGGTCAGCTCCTCCGGCTTGCCCTTGGCTCCGACCGCCAGGAGCGAGGCCAGCAGGGCCGCGCGGGTGTCGTCGTCGAGCACGTCCCCGAACGCGTCTGCCGGAGCGATCGCGGGCCCGTCATCGGCAGCGGTGAGCCCGATGACGAGTACATCAGCGTCCCCGATACTCGAGGTGCGCGCCAATTCCGGTCCGAGCGAACGATCTGCAACAGCTGTCATGGCCCACACGTTACTGGGCGGTGCGTGATTGGTCCGGTTGGGCACGACGGGGTTCGCGGCCATCCGATGGTGGTTCCTTCGTCGCTCCGGATGGGTTCGCGGGAAAGCCTCGGCCTGATTCGACAGGAGCTGTGCGCGCCTCAGGATTCGCGTGCCGCGATCGCGGCTTGAATGCGCCGCAGCGTCCGCAGCGCCTTCTTGGCGGCCACTCCCACCACCCCGTCGAACACCGTGGTTCCGCGATCCTGGGCCATCAGCCGTTCCAGCGTCGGCACGGCCCGATCGTCGCCCGTGGATCCGAGCGCGACCGCCGCCCAGTATCGCTGGTCCGCGTCACGGCTGTCCGCGGCCTCGATCAGCCTCGGCAGGATCTCCGGCGCGAACGTGGACAGCGCGCTGGCGATGTACCCGATCCGGTAGTACTTCCGGTTCTCGAATTCCTCCCACAGCGCCGCGAGGGCGGCATCGCCCCCGATCATCCCGAGCGACTCGGCGGCGCGCTCGCGCAGATACCCGATCTGATCCCGCAGCACCGGAACCAGCACCGGCACCTCGGATTCACCGCCGAGCACGCCCAGCGCGATCACCGCCTGCTCGCGCGCCATCTCCTGCGAATGGTCAAGCAGCGCAACCAGTCCCGGAACCGCGGCGCGGAAGCCCAGCTCCGCGCATCCCATCGCGGCCCAGGCCTGGCAGTTGTATCGAGTGTCGGCGAGCGCCGCGAGCAACGGCGCCTCGAGGCTGTCCTCGCCGAACACCGCCGCCCGATTCAGTGCCCGGCTGTACAGCGACCGGTGATAGTCGGGATAGTCGCGCACCAGCGTCCGCAACGCCTCCGCGGCCGACGCGTCCCCGCCCTCGGCCCGCTCCAGCAGCAGCCGCAGGTTCTCCTCACGAGTGTCGAGGTCGCCGCGTTGCAGGGATCGGGTATCAGTCGGATTCACCGCCCAACGGTACCTGGCGTCGATTCGCTCATATCCGGCGCTTCGTGCAGCTCAGCCCATCGACTCCAGGGTCTTGCCCTTGGTCTCCGGAACCCATTTCAGGACAAAGGGAATCGACAGCAGCGCGAATGCCGCGTAGATCACGTAGGTCCCCGACAGGTTCCAATCCGACAGGCTCGGGAAGCTCGCGGTGATGGCCCAGTTCGCGATCCACTGCGCCGAGGCCGCGACGCCGAGCGCGGCGGCGCGCAACCTGTTCGGGAACATCTCACCCAGCAGCACCCACACGACCACGCCCCACGAGAGCGCGAAGAACAACACGAACACGTGCGCCGACACCAGCGCGACCACACCCTGCGCGGTCGGCAACTCCACCGAGTCCCCGTTCACCGTCTTGGCGGAGAACGCCCACGCCTCCAACGCCAGCGCGGTGGCCATGCCCGCGGATCCGATGAGCGCCAGCGGTTTCCGCCCCACCCGATCCACCAGCAGCATGGCGATGGCCGTACCGACGATATTGATGATCGAGGTGGTGAAGGAGTAGAAGAACGAACTCGACGGATCGATCCCGACGGACTGCCACAGCGTCGAGGAGTAGTAGAACACCACATTGATGCCCACGAGCTGCTGGAACACCGACAGCCCGATACCGATCCACACGATCGGCAGGAACCCGAACCGCGACCCCAGCAGATCCCGGAACGTCGACTTGTGTTCCCCCTTCATCGCCCCTTCGATCTGCCGGACCCGCTCATCGAGGTCCGAGTTCTCCCCTTCGACCTCGGCGAGCACCTTCTTCGCCTTGTCCACCCGCCCCACCGAGATCAGATACCGCGGCGACTCCGGAATCACGAACGAGAACAGCCCGTACAGCGATGCCGGAATCACCATGACCCCCAACATCCACTGCCACGCCTCGATCCCCGCGATCTCCCCGCGTTGATCCCCGCCCGCGAACTTCAGAATCCCCAGATTCACCAGCTGCGAGGTGGCGATACCGGTGACGATCGCCGCTTGCTGAAACGACGCCAGCCGCCCCCGATACGCCGGCGGCGACACCTCCGCGATGTACGCGGGCCCAATCACCGACGCCATCCCGATTCCCACGCCACCCAGCACGCGCCACATCGCCAAGTCCCACAGCGCGAACGGCAACGCCGATCCGATGGCGCTCACCGTGAACAGCGCCGCTGCGATCCGCATGACATGGATTCGCCCGATCCGATCCGCGATCCGCCCCGCGATCGCCGCGCCGATCGCACATCCGATCAACGCGATGGCCACCACCTGCGCCAACCCCGCCGACCCGACGTCATACCGATCCCGGATGGCCTCCACGGCCCCGTTGATCACCGAGCTGTCGTACCCGAAGAGGAACCCGCCCATGGCCGCGGCCGAGGTAATGAATATGACGTGGACCAGGTTGTCCGCCCCCGGCGTCGAACTCTCCGCCGCGCTCTGCGAACCCGTCGATGTATTCACGAAGACCCCTTCGTACCGTTCACCGTTGCCGCGATGTTGCCCGTAACTCTGATCATGCCCCACAAGTCCGTTTTGCCCGCCCAATTCGGGCGGGGCGGCTAATGCTTCGTGAGTGGGGCTACCGGCGGTGGATACCCCATTCCGGCGGTATCACCCATGGGGGATCACGGCCGCCGCCGAGGCCGTTTCGTCTGCCGACGACCGTCGGCCGAGTGGTAGTCCAAGGCGAACCCGTCGGGAGTATCGGGACTCCCTGGATACGGGCAAGTCTGCATGCGCCGTGTTCACGGGTGGGATGCGACGGCTGAGACACAGGCAAAGGGGAGCGGATGCGAGTTACAAAGCGCAGCCCTCATTGCGGTGATCCTCGATCGCTCAACTCGCGCTCACGGCGATCGAAAGTAGTGAGACAGCGAGTCGATGCGTCATAAGCTTGAAAGGCATTGATGCAAGGGGGTTTTCGATGCAGATCGATGTGGAACGTGCTCGAGTGCTGATCACCGTCAAGACCTACCCCAGCCCGTCGGACGCGTACGGCGAGACGGTCTGCGTTGCGGGTGTTCGTCTGGATCAGCGGTCTCCGACGTGGATTCGTCTCTACCCCATGAAGTTCCGCAATGCCGAGGCGGTCATGCGGTTCAAGAAGTACGACATTGTCGAGGTGGACGTTCGGAAGCGAGACGCTCGTGATCTGCGAATTGAGTCCTATCGGCCGGATCAGCGCTCACTGGAGGTCGTCGGGCACATGGAATCGGACGGAAGACAGTGGTCCGCGCGTCGTGCCCTCATCGGTCATCTGATCGGCGCTACGAGCACCTGTGCGCTTATTCGTGCGAACCCCGCGGGTGCGATGGGCCGTCCGGCGCCTTCCCTCGGACTGGTCAAGCCCTTCGTCGAGGAGATGACGATCTCACGGGGAAGTCCATGGACTCCCCAGCAACAGTGGAAGGCTGAAGCGGCCAGCGCCCCTACTCTTTTCGACGACGAAATCGACACGCTCGAGCCGATGCCGTACCGCATCGCATATCGATATCGCTGCACGGATCCTGCCTGCCGCGGTCATCAGCAGCAATGCCTCGATTGGGAGGTAGGACAGGCGGGACGCGAGTGGCTGCGGAAGTACGGCCCAGATGGTGTCGAGCGGAGATTGAGGCAGAAGTGGGAGGGGCAGATGTGTGATCCGAGGCGAGATCTGCATTTCTTCATCGGCAATCAGGCCAGGTATCGAAGATCGTTCGAGGTGTTGGGGACCTGGTACCCCAATCTGCCTGCTGGTACTGACCCGGACCAGCTCACATTGCTGTAACCAGCTGCGTCACAGATGGATTACGTCGAGCCCTGCCGCGCCCGTGTGGATGCTTTCAGCGATCATGTGGCGGTGGCACGTCGAGTGGTCACGCTCGAAGCAGAGAAGAGCGACTGGCCCGTCGTCGATGAGTTCCCGGACCGCGCGCATCGCTTCGAGCGCCTCGGTTCGATTCAGGATCTCGGCGAAGCGATTACGGCCGTCTGGTGTCCCCTCGCGGAACGGTGCACGGTTATCACGCGGATTTCCGAGTTCTCTCAGATGCACGTATCGGATTCCGGCTTCGTCCAGCGCGAGCGCCAGCTTTGTCTTCGACAATCCCGGTTTACGGGATATCGGGGTCAAACGGACATCCGCGACAGTCGCAACCCGTGCCCGTAGCAACATCGCGATCAGCTCGTCTACGTCCCGGCCCTCGTAGCCGATACTGAACAGCGGATTCATGACGGAGGTTGGTCGGGCGGTGGTCACACGCTCATCCTTTCATGATCGGCTCCCGACGACCACGCTGATCAGCTGATTCGGCGTTGAGTGGTCGCTTGTCCTCCCGCCGGGTTCTGGGCCCGCCGTGATTCCGCCGAGGACAGGTCGCCCGGACTTCTGCGTACTGACCGTCGTGTTGTACGCGCTTCGTGACGCTGGAGTTATTAGGCTGACCCGGACCGCAGGACGGTCATGGTGATGAAGGGTGTTGGGTTTGGTGGAATTGCGTGGTGACGTGGCCGCGAGCGACTTTGTGAGCTCGGTGGAGGTCGTCGCGCCTCGGGACGAGGTCTGGGATTGGCCGGCCAAGTCGAGCCGAACGCTGCAATTCGACCGCCCGCAACGGGTTTGGGAGCCGAAACCTACCCCCGGGCAGTCCCGTCCGTACGTGGTCGCGACCTTCAATCTGAAGGGCGGAGTCGGAAAGACCACCACGACCGCCGCTCTCGCCGAAATCCTCTCGGTCGAGTTCGGTAAGCGAGTCCTGCTCATCGATCTCGACCCGCAGCGAAACCTGACCACCATGATGGTCGGTGAAAAACGCGCTGCGGAACTGGATTCCAGCGATCACACCCTCGCCTCGATCTTCATCGACGCGCTCATGCGCCAGCCTCCCCGGAGCGCCGCCGGCCTGGTGCAGCACCACGTCTCCCCGATGAACGTGGTCACCTCGGTGGATCTGCTCGCCGCCTCCCCGAAACTCATTGCCCTCCAGGACGACATGACTCGCCTGACCGGCGCGGACCCGACAACCGTGCTCGCCAAGGCAGTTTCCGGCCTACTCACCGACTACGAGTTCGTCCTCATCGACTGCCCGCCGAACCTGGGCATGATCACCCAGAACGGCCTCCGAATCGCCGATGGCTACCTGATCCCCACCATCCCCGACTTCATGTCCACCTACGGCATCCCCCCGGTCCAATCCCACGTCCGCCACCTCGCCTCCCAATGGTCCACCCCGATAACCGAACTCGGCGTGGTCATCACCAAGTACCGCCGCTCCTCCGCGGTCCACCAGCGCATCCTGGACGAACTCCGCGAAAACCGCTCCCTCCCACGCCTTTTCCCCACCCGAATCCCCGAGTCCAACCAGATCGCAGCAGCCGCTGAGTTCACCGACTTCGGCAGCCTCCGTCAGAAGTACGGTCCTGGTGGCCAATTCCTTGCTCTTCGGGAGCTGACCTCGGATTTCCTGGCTACGACGAGGATCAAATTGGCCTGGGGGAGATGAACGGCTTGCCGAACTATTGTCGGTAGAGCTGGATGCTGCGTGGCAGAACGTCAAGCCGCACAACGAAATTGCGATAGGTGATCAAAGGCACGCCTGAAGACCTACCAGTGCTTCGAATCCGTGACTACGTCCGGCGGAGCGTAGTCGTCTTCTGCTTCATCGATCTTCCGCTGCCGCTCCACACGCTCGGCCTCCCGCCTCGCTCCGTTCGCGGTCGTATAGGTGGATATCGCTTCGAAGTTCGCATCGGCTCTGAGTTCTCGCAAAGCCGCATCGACTTTGGGGCGCTTGTCGTCCAGCGCCGCGCGATAGGCGGACATGATGATGCTCTCTTCATCGACCGTCACCGACAGTAGATGGCCCTCGGCATCGACAATCACCCGAATACCCTCCACGATCCCGACTCCACGAACTTGTTCGAGTGCGTGCTGGGCCCGCTGTACCTTCAAGCCCAATTGATCGGAATTGCCCCGAGCTTCAGTCATTGTCCTTACCCCCCTGGTCGGATTCGCTACGTCCTCATGGCGGTGTGGGCGTCACCTGGGTGCTTCGCTCGATGGTGCGGCGGTACTCGTGGATGTCTTCTCCGCCGCGAGCAGCCGGCACCCGGTGTTGCTGCTGATGCCCCGAGTGCTGAGCCATAGGACGGTGCCGTTCGCGCCGTAGAAGCGGGCCTCGCGATCGCCGACCTTCTCCTCGAACGGGAACGGATCATTCTCGGTCGCGCCGAGCCCGGACGCGAGCTCGCGAGCTTTGTCCCGCACCGCAGGCCACACTTCATCGGATATGCCGCCCCCGTGTGCGGTGTCGCCGCCCTGTGCGATGTAGTTCGGCAATGCGAGCTGCCGTCCGGTCGTTTGGTCGAAAGGCGCATCACAGGCGCGTGGTTGGCGGTCGGTGCGGGTCCAACTCCAGGTCAATCCTGGTGTGAGCGAACTCGCGTAGGCCGCGAGCTCTTCGACTGCCTGCGTGAGTTGTGCCCGAGTTTCCTCGAGGGCGGGCAGGGACCGCAATTTCTGCTCGGCATCGCTGGTTTCACCCGGTCCCGTTTTCTTGTAGGGAGTATCCACCTCGTCACATCCTGTCGTCGTCGCGATCACCGCGATGCTCAGGGCCGTCACGATTCCTATCCGACGGATTCCGTTGGCGATCAATGTTTCCCCACCGCCTGATCCGGAAGACCGGCGACGATCATGGCGACGTTCCATCCCGATGTCCGGAGTTCGCCGCCGGTACCCGTGCGCGGATATTCACTGTGGCCATAGGCTCGGTCCCGATGCACGCCGTCCGCGGTCACGCTCGCTCCGGTTTCCAGATGGGTGAACCCCGGCAGCGCCTGCGGGTTCGGTCCGAACCGGGGGAACTCGGCGACTTTGTCGCTGTCCGCGGTCATCTCGTACCGATGTCCGACACTCACACCCAGGTCCTCCACTCTCGCGTCACCGCTCGCTGGCCACCAAGGGTTCTCGTAGCCCAAACCTAACCCTGGTGACCCGTAAACGACGAGATCATCGACCGACTGCCGTCCCGAGTCCCTGAGATCCTGGAGTGCGTGTGAGGTCATCAGCGATCCGTACGAGTGCCCGACCGCCGTCACGTGTGCCGGATCGCCGTCGTGGGACGCGCGAAGGCCGTCGTAGAAGGATGCGAGGTCCTGTGCACCTGCCTTGGCCAAGCGGTCGTCGGCGACTTGTAGATATCCGCGCACCGTGTCGCCGTTCAGATCGGCTGCCGCGTCCTTGTAGTCACCCTGTGGCGTATCCGCCCCGATCCACGCGATCGTCGCCACATCTCGACCATGCCTGGGATCGTCGGTCGGAAGTTTGTCCAGCCGGTCCGTGGCGGTGTCCCGCACTTTCGCGGCCTCGTTGACCATGGCCCCGAGGGAATCCTTGACGTTGGTGTTCAGCCCGGGTGCGGTAACCGATACGTTCTCGGCGGTGTCGGGATTACCGAGCGAAATCGCGGCGTGCGCCAAGTCCCCCGATTGGGTATCCATCACCATCAGCATCGCGTCCGGGTGTCCATCGAGAGTCGTCTGGATTGCTTGCAGGTCTCCGAGCTTGCCCTGCATCCCCGGGTCGCCGTTCTGGGCACGGGTCAACTCGTCGTCCAGCTTCAGCCGGTTGTAGTGGTCGCGATCGGCAGTCGGCAGCCCGTCGCGGTTTCCCAGGTACGAGTCGTGGCCGTACAGCGCGTCTTTTTCCGCCGGGGTCAGCGTCTCCCAGAACTCGTGCAGCTTCCTGGGATCGGCCGGCAACTGCGACCTACCGTCCAGGATCGACTGCACCTCGGATCGTGCCGGAGCGCCGTCGGGATCCCTCTGGTACTGGCCAAGCTCCTGCAGACTGGAGCGAATAGCTTGTGCCGCAGCGGTTTCCGTATCGCCGAACTGTGTCAGCAAGGCTTTGACGCGCGTCTGTAATCCTGATGCCTGACTGTCGAGCACCTGCTGAGCCAGTGCACTCGCCCCGGGATTCGCCTCGTCCGCGCCCGTGGGAACCCTTGGCGCGGTGACCGTTCCATCGTCGTCGACTGTCATCCCGGCCGCCGGGATCTCGACGTCTGCGACCTTCAATAGCGCGTCGCGCTGCCCCTCGAGCTGCGACCCGTAGGTGTTGTAGTCGTCGACAATGCCGAGAATGGCCGTCGCGAGGTGGTTGCCGCGAAGCTTGTCCGCCACCGACCGCTCACTGGCTGCCGCCGCACCGTCGCCTCGCCACTTGTTCATGGCGTTGTCCACCGACCGCTCCATCGACCCGACCTGGGCAACGAACTTGTCGTTTTGAACAACGATGTCCGCGGCGAAATCGATCATGGATTGGGGATCGCACCCGCGCACATGACTGATCGTCGTCAATTCGCGCCTTCGCCGCGGCCGTATCGGTCCAGCTGATCGCGGTTGGCGGTGTCCATGTCCTCGTACGATCCCGCCGCCGTTCGAGCGCGTTCTCCGAGCGTCCGGATCTGACCGCCGATCGTGCCGTACGCCTTCTGCACGGCCTCGCCGGTCAGCGCTGAAACCTCCGAGACAGGTGATCCAGGCATGGTCACCGCCTTGGTGATTGCGATCTTGCCGATCGCGTCTGCTTGACCGACGAGCTCGGTCGCCAGACCCTCCAGCGTTGCAAGATCGACTTCGAGAATTTCAGCCACCGAATCCCCCGGCAAGTTCGTACTCGATACAAACCTCGCCGCGACTTTAACACGCGTACCGTTCGCGCTGGTCGAATAGCCTCACGCAGTCGTCGAATTCGATCGGCACGAGAAGTGCCGCTCGGAGGTCAATTCCCGATTCGTCAGGAGCTGACCTCCGCCGCACGTCGTTCACGCGAGCGTGAGTGAGTGGCTGCGAACTCCTACTTGACCGCGACGCGCGCCCCACCCGAGAACATCGAGTCATGCAACTCGATCGCCGCAGGCACTGTGCCCTTGGGTACGTCGAAGGCGATGACCACGGAAAGCTTGTTGCCCGGGTTGATTTCGGCTGTGACGTCCTTGTTGAGGTTCAGTTCGGCGGTGGTGTCGTTCGAGTACTCGCGGTTCTGGTCGTCGATCAGCTTCTGGTTCTGGCCGAAGTAGGTTTGCGCCTTGTCGCCGGTGTTGGTGACGTCGACGTAGACCAGGACGAACTCGCCTTGGGCGTCCTTCTGCAGGAACTGGTTGTCGCCGACGGTCGCGACCGGTGGGTCGACGCGGGTCACGACGAAGCCGAACTTGCCGTCGCGCACCTCCGTCCCCAAAGGTGCTGTGGTGGTGTTCTTCTCGTCCTGCTTGGAGACTTCGTTGGCGACGCTGCCGATCATCAGCGCACAGCCGCCGAACAGGAGGAGGATGCAGGCGAAGATGCCGCCCAGGACCCACGGCCAGACGGCGCGCTTCTTCGGCGGGGGCGGCGGGTAGTACGGAGCCTGCGGTTGTCCGGGCATGGGTTGCTGAGGAAACTGAGGATTGGTCATATTGGCGGATTTCCTCGAATGTTCGAAGTTATGGCGAACAGATCCGTATCTGTGCTCAGCCCATCGATTCAATGAACGAGAATGTGACACCGTGTCGGATTTGTCTGCTAGATCGCAGTCCGCTATTCCTGTGGCAGTGTGCCATCGCGCCCACCCATAGTGGTTGGGACGTATGGACTTTCGGTAAGCATCTCCGAAAATTGTCGCATAGCGCGACCTCGCATTACGTCTGTTCACGTGGAAATGATTCGATCACCCAATAGTTCGGACAAATCGGTCGAATGCCGTCCCTTGTGAATACGGCGACCTACTGCGGCGTCGGTGACACGTTCACGTTCTATCCGTGAGGTGATCGCGGCGACCCATCGGTCGGTGCCGCGCTGCTGCGCAGGAAAGGCGCGCTCTACCTGGAGCATCGCGATGTCGTCGACCGTCATCGCCGGGCGATCGCTGGAATCGAGGAGGTAGCGTTGAGTGAAAGTGAGACCAGTCAACTGTTTTCGAGGGCAGCAGAGGAGTGCGAGGCGTGACCGATCTATCCGGTGCCCGATGGTTCAAGTCCAGCAAGAGTCCGAACGCTTACACCTGCGTCGAGATCGCCCATCTGTCGACCGGGGCGGTCGGTGTGCGTGACTCGAAGAATCCGACCGGACCGGCGTTGGTGTTCTCGGCCCGTCAGTGGGACAGCTTTCTTACCAGTGAGGTCTGGAAAGGCTGAACTGCGCTGCCGGACAAGTTAGTTGAACACTGAGGCTGGAACTCGCCTCCCATTCAGCCCAGCGCAGCATCCAGCGGATAGCGGTCCCCGAGCCGAGACCGCTCCCCGTAGAAGAAGTTCAACACGAGATCATCCGCGATCTGCACCAACTCGTCGCGGCCTTCGACAGCGGTAACCCACTCCGTGGGCAGCGCGGACAACCCATGGATCGCCCCGATCAGATTGCCCGCCACCGCCCCGGTGGAGTCGGAGTCCCCGGAGTGGTTGACCGCCAACAGCAACGCACCGCGCACATCACCGGTCCGGAACGCGTGCAGAGCGCAATAGACCGCGATGGCGAGACATTCCTCGGCGACCCAGCCCTCTCCGATCTGCTCCACGCGCTCCGCCGTCGGCGGACCGAGATGCGCGACCGCCAGCGCGCTGCTCAGAGCCGTCACCCCCCTCCACCCCATGCGCCTTCCTGATCTGCTCCAACTGCAAGAAACTCGATCGGCCACCCCAGCGCATCCCCGACGGCCCCACCCAGCAGCGCCCCACGCACCCGATCGAAAAGCACTTCGTTTTCATTCCGCACGACTTCCGATCCTCGCACCGATGCGGCCAGGGGGGCACGCGGATTCGATCCATCGACTACCGGCTGCCACGATGCGCCTGTCCCGGGGTCCGCGTCCGCCGAGCGGGCGGTGACGAGGCACACACTGTGGCAACCCTCATGGTCGATAGACTCAGGACTTGGGGATCTTGTTCGAAAGATCAAGCGGGGGTTCGTATGTCGGGCAAAAATTCGTCGAAACTCGGACATCGATCAGCATGGACGCGGTGGGTGATCGCGATCGCTCTGTTCCTGCTTGCCGGAGCGGTCGTATGGATGGTTCTCCCTCGCACCATCGAGGGTGAGGCTGTTCGATCCGTCGAAGCGACAGCGCATCAGGATCTCGCGCTCGGGCAGTTGGCGATGGCGCAGGCGCCCGGGCAGCACTACACCGGCTCGCTGAGGACTGTCGGTGGTCGCGATATCCAGGTCGATCTAGAGATCTCGCAGTCCGGCTGCGCGACCGGAACCGTGACCGAGAACGGAATCTCGGCGAAGTACTACGGCGTGAACGGGATGGCATTCCTTCAAGCACCGAGCGCATTCTGGACCGCCGCCGGACGAACCTCCGATGATGCGGAGAAGCTGGCGGGTCAGTGGGCAAAGGTCGCCGCGGACTATTTCGGAATCGACTTCAGTACTGAACTCGCGCCGTCCAAGCTGGCACTCGCAGTTCATGATGAGGGCCAGGTCGGCGTCGGGAAACCGGTCGACATCAACGGCCGATGGTCGGTGCCGTTCTCGAGCGGGGCATACACCGTCTACGTCGCGGTCGACAAGGACTGGCCGGGTACGTCGAAATCTGTGCTTCCTTCGGGGGTTTCATCCTCGGGATCTGCCGTGCCGACGTCGTCCGGGGGCGCTCCGAGGGCGTCCACCTCGCCTCCGATCACCACGTCCGTGCTTCCACCGACGCCTGGTGACAGACTGTGGTCCGATCATCGAATCCAGCCCGCTGACTTTCACCGTCAGCCGCCTGCGCTCCCTCAACCAGCCGCCACACCCGGTGAGATCACGAGAATCGATGTAGACCAACAGGCTTCGCTCAATCGAAAACTCGGCACCTTCACGCTCGACACCTCGGCGATGACCCGAAGCCGAACCCAGTCGATGCTCGATCAGATGGCTCAGATCGGGCGAACGGATCTGATCTCCGCGGTCGATACCGACGTCAGGCTGACCGTTCAGGGGAAAGTGGACCTCGCACCCTGCACCGAGTATTCGTGCGTGGCGAACGCGACGCTGACCAACACCGTGTCGGGCAGTGCAGCCGACATGAAATCGGTCTATGCCACACTGACATTCACGTTCACATTGGACAGTGCGTTTGTCGGGTCGTGCAGCCAGCAGATACAGATGGCACCCAACGCATCCGGTACCGCGAGCTGCCCGGTGAGCTACTCGGTGCCCGCTGACGGCCGCATGCACAGCGTCGAGGTCAAGGTTCAATCAGAGGTCCGGGCGTTGGTTCCCGAGCAGGTCCAGCAGATTCTGCAGATCGTTGCCGACAACGGCGATCGCCTGCGTGCGATCCCCGCTCCGGATCAGATCGGGCAGTGGACCGTCGAAAACATCGCGCACTCCGAGAAGTCCGCCCCCTACCAGTCGCAGATAACCGGCCTTCCCGCCTCGATCGAATACACCGTGAACGGCGTGCGGTTCGATGGTTATGACCAGAACGGGACCCTGTTGGACGCGAAAGGCCCCTCGTACCAGAAGTTCTTCGAGCGTGGACCGGACGGCCGTTGGCGGCCGAAACCTTGGTTCAAGGCATCCAGTTACGGCAAACTTCTGACCGAAGCGCGAAACCAGGTACAGGCTGCGGGCGGTCGGAGAATCGAATGGCACGTCGCGGATCAGGACGCGGCCGCCGCTCTGCAGCAACTGTTCGTCGATGAGCAGATCGACGGCATCGTTGTCGCCTACACTCCGCCCGCTTGACTCGGCTCGTTGCAGGAAAGGTGAATCGGTTGAGTTTTTTCTACACCATCTGCAAATTTGCGGATGGGGGAGAGGTAACTCCCTTCGAGCGAACGACACTCGGCCGTATCGTTTCCGAGTTTTCGCTGGAACCCACCGGTCGCGATGGCGTGTACGCGTTCCGGGATGGCGAGGAGGCTTCCGAGGTCGACCTGTCCGACGCCGGAGTGATCCAATTACCTCGACCTCTGGGTACGGAGAACATGGAGAGGTTTCTGTTCGATGTCCTCGCACTGACCGGAGGAACGTTGTTTTCGCCCCAGTTCGACGGTGCGATCACGACCGATCGCGAACAAGCGACACATGTTCCGGATGACCTCCCACCACGTCTGGTGGAAAATTGGCAGGAGCTCGCTGCCGCGCTACGGGGGCAGTAGGTCGTCAGTTGCATTATGGCTGAACAGGTTTCACCCCGTGTCCGGCTGAGGTAGCGGGGACGCTACTGATCGCCGCCCACATCGAAGGTGGCGGCGATCAGTAGGAGGACGGGATGCAGCGGCTCACCGATATGCGACGCGATGTCAGCGCAGCGAGACGGTCGTTCCACCGGAGAACATCGAATCGTGCAGCACGATGTGATCCGGAACCGCACCCGCCGGCAGATCGAACACGATCTGCGCCGTGACCGTGTTCCCCGGATTGATATCCGCGTACAAGCTGGTATCGGACTGCAGGTTGATGCCCGCCGCCGCGTCGTTGCTGAACTTACGGTTCTGGTCGTCGAAGAGGTACTGGTCGCTCGGGGAGAAGCCGTACGGCTTGTTGGAGGTGTTGGAGACGGTGATCGAGACGATCGTGTAGCTGCCCTGCGCGGTCTTCTGGAGGTACTGGTTGTCGCCGACTTCCTTGATCCCGGACTGAACCTGGGTGACGACGAACTCGAACTTGCCGTCGCGGACCGGGGTGTTGAGGCCGGGGGACGGGGCCTTGTCGGCGGCCGCGCCGTCGCCGGGCGCGCTGGTCGACGAACCCTTCGCACCCTTGTCGTCCTTGCCGGTGAGCACGCTGCCGATCCCGCAGAGCGCGACGATCACCGCCAGCACGATGAGGATGATCTTGAGGGTGTTGGACTTCTTGGGCGGCGGCTGCGTCGGGTACTGCGGGGGAACCGGGCCCTGGGTGTAGGGCTGGGGTCCGGGCTGATAGGTCATGACACTCCAGGTGATTCGTGACTGGTGATTCGTGATGGGAAGAGCGGGACGCCGCGCGCTGCGGCGTCCCGGTCGCCGATCGGACTCCCCGTTACCGATCGATGTGCGGCAGGTGGCGGATCGTCACGCCAGAGCCCAGCGGCAGCCGCTGATGTCGACGACGTCACCGTCGTTGAGCCGGATATCCGAAGCGCCGGTGAAGCTTTGGATATCGATCAGCTCCGAGGACTTCGCGCCCCGGTAGGGCAGCCAGGTGATGAAGCAGGAGCCGTAGTCCTCTTCGCGCGGTCCGGCGGTGTGGTACAGCCCGGGCTGCACGTCCTGGCCGACGACCTGGGTGCCCTCGTGCAGCGTGGTGGCGGGGTCGGCGTGGGCGACGCCGGTGGCGGCCAGTCCGGTGAGCGCGATGCCGGCGAATGCGGTGATGAGCGTGCGACGCATGGGTTTTCGATTCCTTCGTGAGGGTGCGACCGATCGGACGACGCCCGATGCGGGTGCCGTCCGAGTCGTGCGGGTGGAGGTCCGGCGACCACGCCGAATGCAGTGGAGGAGCCGGTGGAGCCGAGGGTCGTTATCTCGACGTTGCAAAACATTAGAAGTGGGTGAAAGCATTGTCAACACGAATTCTGAGATTGATTTTTGCCAACACTTCGAGCAGGGTTGGGGGAACGTCCACGAGAGGAGGGGCATGCCGAAGCCCGCGTCAACGGTCAGCGCCGCGGAGATCTCCCGGTTGGCGAACGTCACCCGCGCCACGGTCAGCAACTGGCGGCGACGGCACGCGGACTTCCCCAAGGCCATCGACGGGAGCGAGTCCCGGCCACTGTTCGACCTGCTCGAGGTGCAGGAATGGCTGACCGGCCATGGCGTCGAGGCGTCGGAGTCGCCGACCTCCGAGCTGCGCACGATGATGCGCCACGCGGCGCCGGCGGCTGTCGCGCAACTGCTGGAGTCGCTGCGGCGATCCGGAGACACCTGGGCGTCGTCCGAGCGCGGCGACTTCGCGGACGACACGATTCGAGCGATGGACCGCGCCGCGACGGCGGACGGCATCCGCGCCGCGATCGACGCACTGGCCGAGCGCGCCCTGGAAGACGGCCCCGCGACGGGCGTCTACATCACGCCCGCCCCGATCGCGGAATTGATGGCGGCACTGGCGAATTCGACCGATCGGCCCCGTACCGTCCTCGATCCTGCCTGCGGCAGCGGCTCTCTGCTCCTGGCGGCGGCAGCGACGGGCGCATCCGACCTCTCCGGACAGGACGCCTTACCTGTACAGGCGCACCGCACCCGGTTGCTCCTGGAATCCGCCGACCTCGACCCCACCGTGCGCATCGGTGACAGCCTCACTGCGGACGCATTCCCCGATCTCCGCGCCGACGCCGTCCTCTGCAATCCCCCCTACGGCCAACGTGACTGGGGCTCAGCGGAATTGGCCTTCGACACCCGCTGGGACTTCGGCGGCGCACCGCCACGCGGCGAATCGGAGCTGGCCTGGGTGCAGCATGCGATCGCCCACCTCCGTCCCGGGGGCACCGCTGTACTCCTGCTGCCTCCCGCCGTCGCGACCCGTGCCTCCGGACGCAAGATCCGCGCGAAGCTGGCCCGCACCGGAGCCCTCCGCGCCGTGATCGGCTTGGCTCCGGGCATCGCGCAGCCGTGGCACGTCGGTCTGCAGATCTGGGTGCTTCGCCGCCCGGGGCCGGGCGCGCCGGTACCCGACACCATGCTCTTCATCGATACGACAGGCTTGCCCACCAGCTCCGACGGGGAGGATCGCGTCGACCTGGCAGCCGTGACCGAGGCCGCGCTGCGCGCATGGCGCGCGTTCGACGGCGCGGACTCCGACGTGACGCAACCCGGCGTGGCGACGGTGGTCCGGGTGGTCGATGTTCTGGACGACGAGGTCGACCTCACCCCTGCGCGGTACGTCCGATCCTCGCTCGACGGCGGTGCGGTGTCCTCGGACGTCGATGCCGCGATCCGCCGACTCACCGCCGTGGCAACGGAATTGACGGCGGCCACCGAGGCGTTGACCGGCTGGTCCGCCTCGGCAGGGAAGTCGTGGCGCTTCGTCACCGTCGCCGAACTGTCGAATCACGCTCAACTCGAATGGATCAAGACGAGCCCACCGACGACCGGCCGTTCGGGAGCGGATGACGCGCGTCCCGTCCTGACCGCACCCGACGTCGCGACCGGCGTCCCCGCGTCCGGCACCCTCGCCTCGGCCTCCCCGGAGGAGGAGGTCACGGTTCGCGAGGGTGACGTTCTCATCCCCGCGGTACGCAGCGACCGGACCGGTGGTCGCAGCGCCCGCGTCGCCGGACCACAGGATTCGGGCGCGATCCGAGGACCACACCTGCACACACTGCGCGTCGATCGGACACGTCTGGACCCCTGGTTCCTGGCGGGCTTCCTCACCGGAGCTGAAAACATCTCCGTGACAAGAACATCCACCGTCCGATTCGATCCGAGCCGCCTGCGCGTGCCGGTTCTCTCGCTGGCCGAACAACAGGGCTACGGCGAGATGTTCTGCCGCCTGTTCCAGCTGCGCACCTCGGCCCGCCGCGCCACCTACGCCGCGGAGGACGCCGCCGAACTTCTCACGACGGGTCTCACGGCCGGTGCGCTCGCACCCAGTGACGACGACAGCGCCACGGGGCCTGGGCGCTGAAACCGTTCGTGCGCACATTTCCCCACCACGCTGCTACCGTTGCTGCGGATCGGCGAAGGCAATGCGTCCGGTCGATGTGGGGGGAGACAGTAGATTGTGAAGCAGGACAGTGCTTCTCATCAGATTCCAGCCTCGTTCCTGGAGCGCGGACTTGGCGGGCCTGCCCCCGACTCGCCGGACGAATACCTCGAAATACGTGCAATCCTGCTTGACCAGCGCGTAGCGGAACCCCCGCTCCTTCGGCCGAACCCCGTCCCGCCCGGCTCGATCTCTCTGGAGGACCTGGTCGAGGCCGAGGCCGTCACCATCCACGAAGCACCGGCAACCGTCGGCTCGGTCAGCGGTGATACCCCGATGCTGTGCGCGAAGGACATCCGGCTCGGCCGCGCACCATCCAGATGGGGGAATATCGACAGCCCCGGCGCGGTGCTGGTTCGCCCCGGCGACGTGGCCGTCGTCATGAGCACCGAAGCGGCAGTGCGGGTATGCACCCAGGATGCCGTACTGCTCGGCGCGGGCATCCGGTTGGTGCGCGTGAACCCGAACGCGGTGGATCCGCACTTCCTGGCGGGAGTCCTGCGCGCCGCCGTCGATGTCGCAGGCGGAAAGCCGATCGATCTGTACGAGATCGCCGTCCCGCGTGTCCTTCTGGCCGAACAGCGCCGCTACGGCGCCGCGTTCCACCAGCTGACCGAAGTCGAGGCAGCCTGGCGTCGTCAGCGTGAGAGCGTCGAACGCCTCGTCCGCATCGGCTTCGGCGAACTGGCTCAGGGGCGGCTCTATCCGGTCTCCACCGGCGAGTAGGTTGACGTGTCAGCGTATTCGAACTCACGGAGGTAGGCGGTGCAACCGCAGGTCGTCGGCGGCCGCTACGAACTGATCAGCGAGATCGGGGCGGGCGGGATGGGGCAGGTCTTCGAGGGATTCGACCGCCAGCTCGAGCGCCGTGTCGCCGTGAAATTCACGCACCCGAGCCTGGATCAGGATCCGGACTGGTCCAAGCGCTTCTTCCAGGAGGCGCTGTTCATGGCCCGGCTCAGCCATCCCGGACTGCCGACGATTCACGATGCCGGATCGGTGGCCGGGCGGCCCGAACGCCCCTATCTGGTCATGGAATTCGTCGACGGCATCACCCTGGACAAGCTGCTCGAACGACGCGGCCCGCTGCCGATCGGGGTGGTCGCCGCGCTGGGCGCGCAGACCGCCGCCGTGCTCGCGGCCACCCATCGCAATCGGATCCTGCACCGAGATCTCAAGCCCTCCAACCTGATGCTGTGCGACGACGGCACGGTGAAGGTGCTGGATTTCGGTCTCGCGGTCGCGCCCGACACCGATATGACCAGGTACACCAACACCGGCCACACCCTCGGTACCCCCGCCTTCATGGCTCCGGAACAGGTCGAGGGCCGGGACATCGTGCCGCAGACCGACTTCTACGCACTGGGCCTGGTGCTGCACGAACTCCTGACCGGCGATCGGGTGATGACCGGCAGCTCGCCGTATGTGGTGTGGCAGAACCAGGTTCAGCGCCCGGCTCCCGATATCCGCCGCGAACGCCCCGACATTCCGAGCGATATGGCCCGGCTCATCATGAGCATGCTCGCCAAGTCTCCGGAGCAGCGTCCCGAGGACGCGAGCACGGTCCACGCGGTATTGCTGCGCTACGCAACGGATCTGGGCTCGCTGCCCGAGATCAGCGATACGCACAGCCCGGCGCGGATGTACGCGAGTGCCGTGGGAGCCACGGTCTCCACTCGCACCGCGCCGACCCTGGTGGCTCCGACCAGAGCTCTCCCCAAGCCCGCCGGAGTCCGCCTTCCCGACTCCGCTCGGCTGAACGACTTCAGCCGCAACGATCTCCAGCGCGCGATGCGGCGCGCCCGCGACCTCGCGGACGATTCCCGGTACGACCCCGCCATCAACGAACTGCAGACCGTCGTGGAACTCGCCGTGCCCCTGCTGGGTTCGCGCGATGCCGACGTGGTCGAGGCGCGATTGCGACTCGCCGACCTGGGCTTCGAGAGCGCCGACTACTCCGCGGCGGCCTCGCTCTACCGCGCGCTGATCGACGACCTCACCGCCGAGCGCGGTCCGTACGACGATCAGGTCATGTACTGCCAGCGTCAGCTCGCGAACTGTCACGTGCACGCGGGTGAGGTGAAGAACGCGCTGACCCGCCTCAACCGCCTGCACAGCCAGATGGCCGTGCGCTACGGCGAGCAGGACAAGCGCGTCATCGAACTCGCCGCGCAGATCAACCACATCAAGGAATCGTTCACGCTGAACCAGGAGGCGCGGGACGCGTGGATCCGCGCCTATTCGCTGTCCGGGTCCGCGCCTATCAGTAATCGCGCGCGGACGAGCTTCGACTGATCTCATCGGGATGTGTCTGGGATCGGTTGTTGCCGTGGTCGATCCGAGATGTGAGTGGCGTATGTCGAACGAACGAATTCGCTTTCGTCCATCGATCCTGCCCTGGAAGTAGGGCTCCGCCGATTCCTCCGCCCGCCCGATCCCGCCGGACAGCGACCGGACCTGAACTCGCCGATTGCCGGTCGAATACTGGAAAAGACTGGAATTCACTGGAACTCACGGATACGGTAGTCGGCGTGACCGATACGCCGGATGCGCTCGAGGCCCGCATCGCCGAACTGCGCGTCGCGGTCCGCCGAGCGGTGGTGCAGGGCGATCGGACCGGCGCCCGGCAGCTACGTGCGGCATTGCGTCAGGCCGAGAAGGACTGGGACGCGGCAGTTCTCGGAGAGCCGCTCGACGAGATCGCTCCACCCGTGTCCTTGGTCCCGGTCCGGGAACACGTACACCGAGCGCTCACGCTGCTCTCGGTACCCTCCGCTCCCAAAGTCGTCCTGGCGGTCCACGAGACCTTCTACTCGGGCGAACTCGTGCCAGCCCGATTGACGAGTCTGCGCCGCGACGAGGAGCGCTCGTTCCGCGCCGCGCCCTATACCCGCCCCTATTACATTTGCGCAGCGTTGACTACGGATCTGCTGGCCCCCGCGCGCGGTCTGATGGCGCTGAGTACCTGGCCGTTGGAGCAGCGAATGGTCGGCCCGCTGACACAGCGCGCGCATTTGCTGACCTCTGTCATACGGCTGGGGCATCATGTGGTCGCAATGGATGAGATTCGGCCCGACGCGCGCAAGACACTGTGGCGGCTGGCCGTGTCCATTCCCGGTGTTGTCGGATTTCCGGACGACATCGATCCGAAGGTCGTGATCGGTGCGGCCGAGCGAGAACTGGCCGTACATCGCGAGGCGGACAATGCCGAGCGGGAAGCGGCCGCGGCACGGGCGGTTCGGCAACTGTCGGACCCCGCCTCCCAACTATTCGGAGCCCGGCTCGGAATGGCCGGCAAGCGAGGACTCGAAACGGGATGAACGATTTGGCTGTGCGGCTGGATCAGCTGCGCGGGTCGGTGCCGCCCGTCCGGCACAATGCCCGAACCATCGCGGCTCTGACCGCCAACCCGGGGTGCGCACGTCGCGCGATCCTTGACGCGGCGGCCATCGACAAGACCACTGTGGCAAGGGAATTGGGTTTTCCGTCGCAGTTCGGTCAGTCGCAGTTCGCGATCACGCGCGGCAACGAGTTCGAGCGGATGGTGAAGGCCAACGGCTGCGCCGAGCTCATCGCACTGCTGCGGGACAAGCTCGGATTGAGCATTCCGGAGGTCGCGCTCAGCGATCTGAGCGAGGTCGGCGACAACTCCTCTACGACCCTGCGGTACCAGCGCACCCGGCAATTGCTGGCCCGTGCGCTCGAATCCGGCGAGGGCACCATGTTCGACCACCCGATGCTGCGGATCGACATCGCCGGGGCCGCCGCCTATTTGGAGCCCGACGTGGTCGCGATCCAGCTGGCCGGGCAGTTCTACGTGGTGGAGATCAAATCGTTCGCCGTGATCGACGGCCAGGCCGACCCGACACAGGTGGCCGCGGCGGCCCGGCAGTCGGCGGTGTACGTACTGGCCCTGCGGCAGATGGTGTGTGAGCTCGGCGGCTCGGGGGACGACGTCTCGCATAACGCGATCCTGGTGTGCGCCAAGGACTTCACCAACCGGCCGACGGCCGAACTCGTGGATCTGCGCAAGCAGCTCGGTGTGATCGAGCGGCAGCTCTCACGGATGACCTCGATCAGCTCCTTGCTCGAGACCCTGCCGGAGGAACTGACATTTGAACCGGGGGAGGGGCTCGGCGAGGCGATCGCGGACCTGCCCGCCAGGTACGCGCCCGAGTGCATGTCGAGCTGCGAACTGGCCTTCCTGTGCCGCGAGCAAGCCCGCGCCTGCGGCTCGCTCGATGTCCTGGGCCGCGGAGTCTGCGATCAACTCGGTGGTATCGAGCGGGTCGATCTGGTGCTGGGCCTGGCGCGCGGAACCGTCACCGCCGGACCCGAATTCGCTGATATCGCACAGATCCTGCGTCGTGCCCACGCGCTGTCGGAGGAACTGGCGGGATGAGCGTGCTGACGGCCCTGGCGCGCGCGAAGGCGACGGAGCAGGGGCGGGCGCAGCGGTTGGTGTCGGTTCGGCACACCCATCTGTCCGATCGTCCCCTGGTGGTGATTCCGCTGCGGATGGCCGGGGAGACGGCGGCGCCGCTGGCCTTCATGGTCGGCTCGGACCCGGATGCGCCCACGCTGCTTGTCGCTCATCAGCCGCGTGACCGCGCCCTTCGCTTCCGTTTCCTGGACGACCTGGCCGGCCAGATTCTCCCGTACTTCGAATCCTGCCGCACCGCACCGGAAGTCACCGTCAAGAAGTCGGGCGAGGAGAGCGTCTGCTTCGGCGACGCCCCTCAGCTGCTCGTTCCCAATCCCGGCGGAGCGACCTTCCTGCGCCTGCTCGGGCGCTCCACGCGGTTCCGCAGGATCGATGGTCCGTACGCGGTGCCCGAACGCGTTCCGCTGCTGGGGCGTTGGCTGACGTGGCTGGCCGGGGGCGTCGACAAGCCGGGTTCCGCGACCCTGCTGTCGATGACGAGCCTGCTCTCCGCGCACTGGGCCACCGGGCAATCCGGGCTGGAGGACGGGAATCTCGCCGCGCTGCTCGGCTGGATCGACCCGCCTCCCGGTCTCACCGGGCCCGCCGCGGCCGCCCTCGCGGAAGATCCCGTGAAATCGCCGCCGTCCGGCCCCGCCACAGACCCGGGTTTCGACAACGAGGAACTCAAGCCGCTCATGGACGCCTACGACGCGGCCGCCGACGATCGGACGCGAGAACTCGCCGCCGAGCGGTTGGAGCAGGCGATTCGCACCCAGCTGGAACCGACCTGGCAGCTGATGTGGCGAGGTGTCGACATCATGCGTTCGCTGCCGCCCGGCGCGAGCGTCGCGACTCGATGGGCACGAGACCGCAACAGCTTCAGCTGGTTCGCGGTCAACCTCGAGGAGACCCCGCCCCAGGCCCGGCGTGACGCCGCCGTGCCCGCGGTGCGGAATCTCCTCAAACGTGAACGCGCACTGGACGAATTCGACGCCCAGCGCGCGTTCGACGATCCCTGGGTGATGGCCGAACACCGGCTGATCGGTGACGCCTGCGCCGCGGTTGTCGTCGAAATCGATCCGCTGCGGACCGTGTCCGGCAGCGGAACTCGCAAGATGCTGCGACCGAGTATTCGAGTGCGGATCCTGGACGAGGCGTTCCGGGCCTCGCTCGGCGACGAGTACGTGTGCGTCGAACGGCCCAAACAGAAGGCCACGGTCATCGATATCGACAGTGACACAGTCGAACTGGAGCTCTCCGGCGGAATGGGGCGCAAGCTGATCCCCGATCCCGGCAGTATTCCCCAGGAGGGCGACCGGATCGGCTTGGCGCGGTTCTCCCCGTCCAGCGGTCACCCGATGCCCACCCTGCCCCCGCGCGAGGAGACGCCCTGGACCCACGGCGGCCCACCGGAGGAATGGGTGCCCACCGAGGACGACGCGCAGGAGGAGTGGTCGTGAACGCAGCGGATCAGGTGGTCGCCGCGATCCTCGCTGAGCTCGAATCGACTCGCGAGCGTGCCATCGTCGTCGACTCCCCGCCCGGCGCAGGCAAATCCACGCTGGTGGTGCGCGCCGCCCGGCAACTCGCCCTGGACGGTGAGCAGCGCATGATCGTCGCGCAGACCAACGAACAGGTCGACGACCTCATCGACCGGCTCGCCGGGGATGCCCCCGAACTGCTCATCGGCCGGCTCTCCTCGAAGGACTACCGGCCGAGCGACCGCGTCGCCAAGCATCCGGGCGTGCGCTGCGAGACTCGCGCGAGCGGCCTCGCCGACCGCGCCATCGTGATCGGCACCGCCGCCAAGTGGGCGACCGTCGACACCGGAACCTGGTCCTGGGCCATCGTCGACGAGGCGTACCAGATGCGTTCGGACATGCTGCTGCGCATCGCCGACCGCTTCGAACGCGCGCTGTTCGTGGGTGATCCGGGCCAGCTCGACCCGTTCTCCACCGTCGAGAGCGCCCAGTGGTCCGGCCTCAGCTGGGACCCGACCCTGAGCGCGGTGAGCGTCATGCTCGCGCACAACCCCCAGGTGCCGATCTACCGCCTGCCGGTGTCCTGGCGACTGCCTGCCTCGGCCGCACCCGTGGTGTCCCGGGCCTTCTACCCGTTCACCCCGTTCGTCGCCGGCACCGAAACCGGCCAGCGCACCATGGAATTCGGCACCCACGGCCTGCGCGGTCCACTCGACAACGCGCTCGAGGAGGCCGCCCGCTCCGGCTGGGCCTGGTACGAACTCCCCGCCCGCTACGCCCTGCGCACCGACAGCGAAGCCGTCGCCGCGATCGCCGCCCTGGTCTGCCGCCTCCTGGAGCGCTCGGCCACCGCCCATTCCGAACGCGGGTCCCAAGCGGTCGGCGCCGACCGCATCGCGGTGGGCACCGCCCACCGCGACCAAGCCGCCGCGATCCAGCACGCCCTGGCCGACACCCCCGCCTCAGAAGTAACCGTCGACACCGCGAACCGCCTCCAGGGCCGCGAATACGACGTCACCGTCATCCTCCACCCCCTTTCCGGCCGTCGGGACGCCAGCGCCTTCCACCTCGAGGCCGGCCGCCTCTGCGTCCTGACCTCCCGCCACCGCCACGCCTGCATAGTCGTAGGCCGAGCCGGCATCCCCGAACTCCTCGACGCCCACCCCTCCACCGAACCGGTTCACCTGAACGCCCCGGTGAAGTTCCCGGACGGGTGGGAAGCGAACCAGGCGATCCTGGCCCACCTTGCTTCCCACCGAGTCGCCGCCGGACCGCACAGTCTCTGACGGTCGATTCGATATTCGACAACTCGCCTATATAGGAGGAGCCACGCAACCGGGGAGGAGATCGAGTCACCCCGAGGTGGCGAATGACGGGCGAAACAGGCCCGCCACGCCGACTACCAGGCGATTTGACATCGATTGCGGTGAACACGTAACTTATTCCAGGTCAGAGCGACACGGACACCGACCCGGGGCCGAGACGCGGAGCTGAAAAGCACTGCGAGGCTGAGGGAAAACGAGGTTGTACGAGGAGCGCCTGATGA
>NZ_BDBU01000073.1 GCF_001613145.1 Nocardia jejuensis NBRC 103114 | reverse complement strand
TCAGACCTCACGTATCACTCAGCACTCGTAACAGGAAAGATAAGCCATAAACTGACTGATCAAACGGCGTTTTCAACCCGGAAAAGTACTGTATCAACTCGCATCCTCCGGAAGCTAGTAGAACCGTGGCTGCCCCATTTTCTGCCCCAAATTCTTGAGCGTCTGCCCCACGAGAGTCGGCCTGAAGCGGTAGTCTGTGGAAACGGGCGGAAACGCCGGGCTCTCGGGGAGAATCCTATGTCGCACAACGACATTCAAACACTTTTGTTGTCGAATCATGGATCAGGCGGTTCGCCTCGCGTTTCTGCTGCTCAGCCCAATGTTCAGCTCGCTGGGCTCATGTCTGACCTTGGCGTCACCAGCAAGGGCCTGGCTCGTCGCATGCTGGAGTACAGCTCGCAGGACGGTGGTGCGGTTGTTTCCCTCAAGCACACAAACATCGCCCGATATCTGTCCGGTCAGACGGGTCGGCCCAAGCAGCGAACTTGCGATGTGCTCGTTGCCGTGCTCAGCATTGCCGCTGGACGGTCACTTTCCGCATCGGACATCGGATATCCGGACGAGCCTCAGCACAGTTCGAACGTCGAACTGGGGCGATTGCCAGAAGTTCGCTTGGATGCAATCTCCTTGCCGTTCGAGTCCGTGGACCCTACGTTTGTGACGCATCTGACCTCAATGCTGGACGCCCACGCTCGCATGGATGCCCTCTCTGGTCCTAGATACGTCGTGGGAACCCTCCAAGGCGAACTTCAGCTTGTTCAGGACCTATGCGGTAAGGCCCGCGGTGCGATCCGACCGGCGCTACTTGAAGTTGGAGCAAGATTCTGCGAGTTCGCAGGCTGGCTCTACCAAGATTCCGGCGATCTTCGGTGCGCGCTCTATTGGACTAACAGGGCCATGGACTATGCGGAGGAGTTGTATGACCCGAACCTGAGGTCGTACATCCTTCAGCGGCGTAGCAATATCGCGACAGAGAGCGGGTACGCGGCGCAGGGACTTGGACTGGCCAATGCTGCACTCCGTGGCTGGCATGAGATCGCGCCGGAGTTACGCGCCGTAGCTCTGCGTCAGCTGGCAAACGCTTACGCGATGACTGCGGAAGAGGATGAATGCAGGCAGGCGCTCGATCAAGCCATGGAGCAAGTCTTGTCTATTGACGAGTCGGGACCTGGGTCGTTGGCCCTGTACTGCACGCCTTCATACATCGAGATGGAGGCCGCTCAAAGCTGGCTTCGGCTTGGCCAGCCACAGCGTGCGGTTGAGACTTATTCGATGGCGCTCGATGATTGGCCCGCAGCTCAACGCCGAGACCGAGGACTGTGCACGGCCCGCCTTGCCTCGGCATACTTTGGTGTCGGTGAGTTTGATGCTGCTGCTAGATCTGGAGTCGAGGCGGCCAATCTGATTAGGTCCGCGCCCTCAGCCCGAGCTCTCGAAGTTTTAAGGCAGCTGTCGAAGCAACTTCGCCCAGTGCGAACTGTGATGTCCAATGATTTCGACCAGGCGGTCATCGGTTTGGTGTGAGCTAACGCGTTAGGCGCCGCAAATGCTCTTTGAAGGACTCGGCGAGCGATTCGAGCGCTCGTGCTCCCTTCTCGGCGGTTCCCAGCGAAGGGAAACCGATAACGCCGCTATCCGTGTACTCCTGCATTCCTGACATCAGCAGGAACGGCCGGTCGTCTGCGCGCCAGTCAGCAGTTCTGTACCCGTCGCGGAGCAGTTCCGGTGCGGTGTGGAGAAGTATCGAAGTTTCAAGCTCCCCTGCATGCATGTCTTCGTGGCCATCGGTTCGCATGCCAGACATGGCACGCGCAGATTCCCAGTCGCCGCGGCCCGGGAAGAGTGCAGTTTGAACACCGCCGGCGTTTGCCTCTTGAACCACGTTCTGCAACACGTAGTTGCCGCCGTGTCCGTTCACTACGACGAGCTTGGACACCCCTGAAGCCTGAAGTGAGCCGACGATGTCCTGAATCAGTGCTGTGAGGGTTGAGGCGCTGATGCTCACGGTGCCGGGGAAAGCCGCGTGCTCGTGTGAGCAGGAGAAGGTGATCGGCGGGAGCAGGAAGAGGTCAAAGTCCTCTGCCAAGCGCTTTGAGATCGCACAGGCAATGACTGTGTCCGTTGTCAGAGGGTGATATCTGCCGTGTTGTTCGAAGCTGCCGATAGGCAGAACTGCAACGCGTGAATCAAGGTCGGCCACCTCTGCGGATGTTGCGGTCGTCAGCAGATCCTTCACCTGACCAACATACGCGCTCGACCTTCGTGTGTAGCTCCGAGTCGGGCGCTCGCCAACCTTCGGGGGGCGCTCGGGGAGTGACGCAAGCGCCCCTTGAGCTCCGGAGCGCCCCTAACGCGCCCTGATGCCGGGGGTAGGGACTGAGTTCTCCTGAGTACCAACGGTTTCCGCAACGTACTCAAAGGAGTCGAACCAGATGGCAGCGCAGAGAAAGTCACTGCGGGTTCAACGGCCCTCGGCCGACATGAACATCGAGAACCTAATCACCATCCAAGAAGCGGCCGTCGCGTGCCGTGTTTCCGATCGGACTATTCGCAACTGGGTGTACCTGGGGCTGCTGACCCTCTGGGAGGTCGGCCCGAGGCTTAAACGGATCGACCGTATTGAGCTTCACCAGCTCGCAAAGCCTGTGGCAGGTAAGGCGGCTGCGTCGTGAACCGGGGGACGCTGCTGTTGACCGCCGCTGCGGCGGGCGCCTTGGCGTTTCTGAGCGCTCCTGGATTCGTGTTAAGCCTGCTGTTCGGTGTGGCAGCTGTGGTGTACGGCTTGCGCTTGTTCGTTGGCTTCGCATCTCGGCGGGGGTGGCGAAGATGAACCACGCAGATTTCGCCCGCTACAGCATTGGGTCACCCCAGAACTCCGCCCATGTCGATCCGGACGTGTATGCGGCGTCGCTGCGGGCCCGGCTGGTGTTCGCCGCGATCGCGGTGGTGTTCGGATTCGGTGTGGTGGCCGGGTTGATGCTCGGTCAGGGCAGTCCTCGTCAGGCTCCGTCGCCGAATGTGTGCCGCGCGGAGGAAGTTTCGCGGATCGATTGCGTCCACGTCACAGCGGTCCCGCCGATTTCGGTGGGGGTGCCGCGATGAACTGGGCATCGATCCTGGGCCCCAAGGCCGTACTGGAGGCGGAGAACGAGCGCCTGCGCCGCACGCTCGCCGAGCGGGACGCCAAGCTCGCGCAACTGTCCTCGGCGCTGGATGACGCCCTTGACCGTGAGCAGCTGCATTCGCTCACCGCGCCGCACGAGCGCCTCACGCCGGCGGCGGTCCTGGACCGCTTCGACCATCCCCGTGCCCAACACCCCGCCCCGGAACCGATCGCCCGCGGCGCCGCGTCACTACCGGCAGCGCGCGCTTGGTCCACCGCTCTGGAGGTC
Organism: Nocardia jejuensis NBRC 103114; assembly: GCF_001613145.1. Taxonomy (GTDB): domain Bacteria; phylum Actinomycetota; class Actinomycetes; order Mycobacteriales; family Mycobacteriaceae; genus Nocardia; species Nocardia jejuensis. The sequence goes on along the minus strand of NZ_BDBU01000073.1, from coordinate 23,723 downwards.
ACCGCTGCGGGCGTGCCCGCCGCACCGGATCGGAGGCGATCGCGATGAGCGTCGATTCCACTCTCGAAGTGCACCAGCAGGTTCCGTTGCCGTCCCTTGATGAGGCGCGCGAGCTGACCGAGAACATTCGTCGCGGTGTCGAGCAGGTCTGGGCACTGGTCACCCACGCGTACGCGTGCCGGGTGTGGACGGTGCTGGAGTACGACAGCTGGGACGCGTACTGCTCGGTCGAGTTCGATGGGGCACGGTTGCGGATCCCGCGCGAAGAGCGTTCGCAGGTCGTGGAGTCGCTGCGGGAGAGCGGGATGAGCACCCGCGCTATCGCCGCCGCGACAGGACTCGGGTACGGCACAGTCCAACGCGGCATCGCGGAGCTGTCAGGTGATCCAAATGGATCACGTGACTCGGTGGTCGGTTTAGACGGCAAGCAGTACCAGCCCAAACCCGTTGACCGCGACACGATCACCGTGCCTGACTCGGCCGAGGAGCAGTCGGACCAGGACGAAGCCCCAGCGTCCCCGCGTCGCCGTCGCCCGCTCACCGATTCATTCGACACCGCCCGCGCCGACCTGCTGAAGAAGACCGACGCGCTGGCGCGGATCGCCGCCGACGAGCGGTTCGAACGGCACGCCGATCAACTCGCGCACCGGTTCCGCAGTGACCTGCTGCGTGCACGGGATGCCTTGCAAGCGGTCATCGATCGCCTTCCCGATTCTTCCGATCGTCCCGAGGAGGGATGAGTCATGCATCTTGTGGACCCCGAACAACCGGACACCCCGATGAGTAGCCAGGTCATTCACGTGGACAGCGCGTTGGCGCGTAACTGGCTCGAACGCAACCCCAACAACCGGCCTATCCGCCAGTCGCGGGTGCAGCAGTACTACGACGACATGGTCTCGGGCCGTTGGCTTTTCAACGGCGAAGCGATCAAATTCGGTCCCGACGGTGAACTCCTGGACGGACAGCACCGCCTGCACGCGATCGCCCGCACCAGCGGGATGAGCTTCGCGCTGCTGGTCGTGCGCGGATTGTCTCCGGACACCCAGGTCACGATGGATCAGGGCGCCCGGCGCACCCCGAGTGATCAGCTCACCATCAGCGGGATCACCAGCCACAACATGACGTTGGTCGCCGCAGCACTGCGCGTGTACATGGTGTGGCTCGAAGGGAACCTGTTCGGAGACAACCGGGCGTCGATCTCGACCACCAAGGTCGTCGAATTCGCCACCGCCTACCCGGAACTGGTGGCGATCACCGACCGGTTCACCGGTGTCGCGAAGCGGTTGAAGGCCCGCCCCGCGGTGGCGTGCGCGGTCGCGGTCCGGCTGGCGGAGATCGACGCCGCCGCGGCGAACGAGTTCGTGCGCCTGTGGGATTCGGGCGCGGGCCTGCAATTCGATTCCCCGATCCTCGCGCTGCGCGAACGCCTGGATTCGCTGCGCTCGACACGGGTGCGCACCAGTGACCGCGACCAGATCGGGTTGATCGTCTCGGCGTGGAATCTGTGGCGGCGTGGGCGTGCGGTGACCAAGTTGCAGCGCCCCAAGGGTGGGTTCACTGCCGAGAACTTCCCGGAGCCCAAATGAGCACTCCGCGCCATGAACCCGCCCACCTCGTTGCCTTGCGCCAGGAAGAGCAGCGCCTGAGCCAGATACGCGCGCTGCTCTCGGACATGCTGAATGCCGCGATCGATACCGAACGGCGCAAGGGGTTCCGAGACTGCGCGGCAGAAGTGGCCAAACAACAGTATTGGCACGAGGTCGAGGAGTCGGTGCACGACGATCTGATCGCCGCGACCCGCGTGTATTACGACACGCAACGGCGGCAGCGGCGTTCCGCAGCCGACCACCGCGCACACGGTGAACCCGTTCCCGAATCAGCGCCGGTCGATTCCCGCGATTGGCGGCGGTCGCGATGAGTTGCGCGTGCACCCCCGACCAGGAACCGGGCCGTGGCATGTGCCCGACGCATTACGCGGCCTACCGGACTCGTCAGAAGGCATACGGGCGGTGGAAGCCACGCGTTCCGGCGACCGAGGTCCGCGGGCATGTCGAGGCGATGCGCGCGGCCGGGGTGAACGCGAACCAGCTGGCCAAGCTGGCCGGGATCAGCCAGCCCGCGCTGAGCCGGATCATGGCCGCAGGCCCGGACGCCCGGGTGTCGTCTCGGTTGCACGACGCGGTGCTGGCGGTCCCGGTCCCCGAACGTGCCGCTGAGGTCACGACCGAGAACGCGCTGGTCCCGATCCTGGGGGCGCGCCGCCGCTTTCAAGCGCTGGTGGCCTCGGGCTACCCAGCAACCCAACTGGCACGAGAGCTGGGTGCGTCCTCGCTGAACCATCACACGATCCGGGCGTTGATGGGTCACCTCACCGACCACGGCGCTACCCCGCAGCAGATCAACGCGATGCGGGAGCGAGCGGTCAAGGACATGTTCGACCGGTTGCAGCTGATCCCGGGCCCCTCGAAACAGGCGCGTGCGTTGGGGGACCGGCATCGGTGGCCGCTGCCGATGGAGTGGGACGAGAACACCCTGGACGACCCGAACGGCCGCCCGACGCGGGCCCGCTGGACCTCGGCATCGAGCCGGGATGAGCGGCGTGAGCAAGTCGCGAACCTCACCGCCGGTGGACTCACCCGGGCGCAGATCGCCGCGCGACTCGGGATCACCGTGCGCCTGGTCGAGCGCGATCGCACTCTCGCCGCCGCCGAACGGGCTGAGCCATCGACTCCGGACCTGTACTCGGACACCGAGTTCGAGGCCATGAATGCCGTAGCGGCGCGAGCCCGCACCGATATCGCCGCGCGTCGAGCGCGTCCACGCCGACGGGGATTGGAGCGAACACGATGAACCACAACAAGAAGAACGACCGCCTCGCCGCTCTGGAGCGTCGTCACCGTGTCCAGATCATCGATGGACTGCGCGCCCGCGACCTGACCTACACCCAGATCCGGGAGATGCTCGGGGTCACTCTGCACCAGGTCGAGATCGTGTTGGGCGAGGCGGAAACGTTGCGCGGCCAGGGCTTCCGGACTCGGGAAATCGCGGCGGAGTTGGGTGTGCCAATCGGGTCACTGGGCCGGGTGCTTCCCGCTCGCCGACGTGACACGGTCACCGAACGCCAGTCTGAGGTGCTGGCCGGGGTGTCGCACATGCACGGCATGCAGGTCGATGTGCTGGCCGAATTCCTGAACATCGGACTCAACAGCACGTACGCGATCGTGTCGGAACTGATCGCCAAACGGCTGGTGTTCCCGCTGAAGAAGGTACAGCTCGGCCGGGCGTGGGTGTACCCGCGCCGCGACGTGGCCGCCCGCTACCTGAACTGGCGACCCGCCGACTGGGCACCACCGATCACCCACGCCGAGCACTACCGCGCCCAAGCCCAAGCCCGAATCATGCTCGTCGGATCGGATCCGGCCCTGTTCGTGTCCGAGCGTGTCCTACGCCATCAGGCCACGATCGCCGCCAAGGCCGAGGCCCAGAACCGCCGCGGCGCAGCGATATTGGAGTTCAGCACGGGATTGACGCCGATGCCAGGTCGCCCGCACCTGCATGACGGACATTTCCTCGGAGTCGTGCAGGGCACGCACGGCTGGTGGGCGCTGGAAGTGGAACTGAGCGTCAAAGATCCCCGCTACATGGACATCGCGTTGCACGGCGCGATCCGCGCCGCCCGGGACGCGGGCCCGTACTCGATGGTCGGGCTGCTGTATCTGTGCCGCACCCCCGCGGTGCGCAAGAACGTCGGCGACGCGCTGAACCGGCTCCCCGCCGAACTGCAAGCCCTCCCGCTGGAGCTGCATGTACGCGACTTCGACAAGGACTGGACCGCGTTCATCACCCGCCGCCACGAGGCCCGCGCCGCGAAAGCGAAGCACCGCAACACCTTCGAGATCTCCCAGGAAGCATCATGAGCAACGACTGCCAGCCCCTGATCACCCCCACCGACTGCGGCGACCCCACCACTCTCGCACCGCCGACCGACGGGTCGCTGTTCCCGCCGATCACCCCCGAAGCCCCGCCCGGACTCCCACCCGCAGTGCACCAGATCACTGACCCGGTAACCCACTGGGGCGGAACCGATCTCGCCGGCGCGGGCCACGCCGCCGAAACCGCGCTGGTGTGTGGGGCGGTGCTGACCGCGATGCTCGTGCTGATCGTCGCGGTGGCCGCGACACGGCCGCTGGAGCCGCACCGGCTGCGGAACTTCGCCGCCGCCGCTTGGGCTTTGCCCCTGGTGTCGGCGCTGGCGGGCGGGTCCTGGTCCACGCCGTGGAGCCTGCTGTGGGACGGGTCCGAGCACCTGACCGGCGGCGAGCTGGACGGGCTGTCGATGATGCTGGTGCTCGGGCTGCCCGCGACGATGCTGGCCGCGTCGCTGTGGTGGGCGCACTTCCTGATCAAGACCGACACGGTCGGTTTGAAGTCGCTGCGCCGCACCAAACGAGTGCAGGATTCGCTGACCGCGCGACGCCACCAGAGCGCGGCGCGGGCGGCGAAACACGGTGCGCCCCTGCACCGCGGGCACGACATCGTGCTGGGCACCCACGCCGACACCGTCACCCACAAATCTCCGGGCATGTGGCGGTCTCTGGCCCGTCGTCACGAACCGTGGCTGGCGATCTCCCATGCCGACACCAGGAAGCAGGTAGCGCTGTTCGGCGCTACCGGCAGCGGTAAGACCGAGCTGATCTGCACCTTCTCCACTGGCTTGTTCGATTACGAGTGGCGGGCCTGGCAGAAATGGTCCGCCGTGCCCGGGATGGCGGGCAAGCATTCGCGGCCGTTGCTGGTGATGATCTCGTGCAAAGGCGGGCAAGACGACGTCGAACTCGGGAAGAGTCTGCGCGAGTCCATGCTCGCGCGCGGCATCGCCCCCGAACGTATCGCTCTGGTCGGGGAAGGCATGGACACCCTCGACATCTGGGAAAAGACCCCACCGCGGCAGCTGCGCGCCATGATCGCGGCCCTGCTGGCAGCGACCGCCGAGGCCAGCACCGCGGAAGGCCAGCACTTCGAGGGGATGCAGACCCGTATCGCCTCGCTGGTGGTCGACGCCCCGATCGGGCCGCCACGCAACCACCACGAACTCCTGGAGCGCCTAGACCCGGACAAGCTCAAGGACATCTGGAACAACGCCTCCGACGTGGTGCGCCAGATCGACGCGATGCAGGCAGAGAAAGTCGCCCAGCTCGATGACGCACTGATCAAGTGCACCAACGTGTTCGAAGACCTCAAAGACACCCACGGGCGCATGGTCTTCGACGGTGGCCACGACATCGACGATCTCGACGTGCTGTTCATGACCGTCCCCGCCTTGGACAAGGACGCCGCCCGCGCCCAGGTCGCCACCACCCTGCGCTTGCTGATGGAACGGGCTGGGCGTACCGCGAAAGACCTGCGGCGCAGCGTGATCCTGTTCATCGACGAACTCTCGGCCCTGACCACGAAGAAGGGGTCGATCGGCATCGAGGACATCGCCGAACGCGGACGGTCCCAGAAGATCGCCATGGTGTTCTGCGGCCAGTCCCCGGAATCGATCGCCGCCGACGGGTGGGCGTTGGGACGCCTGCTCAAGACATGCGCCGGCGGAGTGCTGCTGGGCTACATGGAAAACGCGGGCGAACTGTGCAAACACGCCGGGTCCATCCCGGTCATGCTCCCGTCCCGGCACCTGATCAAAGGCCAGCGCCACGGCGACGAAGGCCAGGTCTCGGTCGGTGAGAAATGGCTCGTGGACCCCGACCGGGTCCGCCAGTTCGACACCGGCGACTTCGTGTACTTCAAACGCGGCCACGCCCGCTTCGGCCGCGTCGTGCTGCTGGACAGGTCCGTCCACACCCCGCTGCCCGGCACCGCGCCCACGAAACGCGCCACCCCAGCGCTGGGCGACGATTCCGCCCCCGCCACCGCCTGACCTCATCAGCCACGAATCTGATTGGAGCACAACCACTATGCGCATCTTCCGAGACAGCGACGACGACCACGACGACGAGAAGCCCCGAAACAGTGCTGATCCTGCTGCTCAGGCCGAGGTGCTGGCCGACGAGATCCTGGATTGGCTCGATGAGCGAGACCGCGCCAACACCACCCCACAGACCCCGATGGCTTCGGTGACACCTCTGTTCCCCGTCACGACGAACCCGACCATCGCATCCGAGACCGTAGCCGCCGAGGGCCCCAGGCCGGTCACAACACCTGCACCGACAGCGACACCGCACACGCGCGGTCAGATCTGGCGAGCCAGCGCAGCGAGCTCCTTCGTTGTGGTCGGCGCATCCACGGTCGCGATCTGGGGACAGCCCGCCGAGGTCGGTGTCCCGATCACCGTCTACGGCCTGGGCTGGGTCGCCTACCTGATCTGGAACTCCGCGCGCCGCCCGTCCCCGTCGATCGCGCTGGCCGCGTTCACCGAACGCCGCGCCGCCCGCGTCCAGCGCGCCGCACCTTGAACCCCCACAACAGAAAGGAACACACACGCATGACAACCGACGAACCCACCCAACCCGACAGTGCCCCACCTGATGTCGAAGCGCTACTCATCAAAGGCCCGCACGAACTCAACCAGAGACTGCGACACACGCAGCGCCGGCTGGACGGGCTGATCGAGGAGCTGCACACCCTGACGGCCGACTATCAGTGGCTCCGCGACCACCCGGATCTGCTGCGGATCGACGAACTGGGCGCGCCGCTGGACCCGATTCTGACCACCGACGCTGTCCTGGCCGACCTGAAACATGTGCTCGCACAAGTCAGTACAGCCAGGGAACAGGTAGAGCGCACTCGTGGCAGGCACGCTCGGCGTCTCGACCTGACCGGGGATGTCATGGCCGCGGTCGCGCGGCACCGCGAGAGCCTGCCCGTTGAGGATCGCTACCCCGGCAGCGAATTCCATCCGTCGGACGGCTGGACGTGGCCGACAAATGTTGCCGAGCGAACGCGGTGGAGTCTGACCACGTTCGTCGAAGTGCAAGCGTCCATCGCGACGTGTCGTCGACAGGCCGAACAGCTGGGTCTGGTGGCGGGCAACGAGCAGCCGGAGTGGCGCGAGGGAGTGCTGCGCGGCCTCACGATCGCTCTGGCCTGTGTCGTAGTGGAGTCCGAACTCTCGCACGAAGCACAGGGACGCCACCTGTTGCAGGTCGAACGGCTTCTGCCGCCGCATTTGCGGGTCCTGTCCGACGAGCGCGAACCCTGCCCGCCCGATCCGGCCCACACCAGCAGCGAACGCGCCCGTGTCGCCGCCCATCGTGCGAACGGGATGGTCGGGCACCAACGCCACGCCGACTACGGCAACTGGCAGTTCTACAAGCAGCTACTCGGCCTCGGCCCCACCGAACACATCCCCGCCGACTGACCCGAAAACCCCTATCACCGAAAGGAATTCACACCCTCATGTCTGAAATCGACGAAATCGCACGCGATACCGGCAAAACCTTCCGCGACGTCCTGAACGTCGCCGGGCAGTGGCTGCGCACCCTGCGCAGCGCTGGCGGCACCAGCAAGCTGACGCGCAAACAGCGCCGCGAGCTGGCTGAGCACATCATGGGCCAGGTCAAGGCCGAAAAGGTCACCGCCGCCTGGTACACCAAACGCGTCGCAGACTACCGCAGCGAACACGCCACCGCCCGCTACCGGCGCGAGAACGACCCGCTCTACACCGACCAGGACGCGGCCCTGGACGCCGAGCGTCTGGACGCGATGCGGTTACGGATCGAGGAATCGCTCACCACCGCGCAGATGCCCACCGAGCGCCGCGGGCAGGTCGTGCACGCCCTGGACCGCGCGACCCGGGCCCCGTACCGCACGAACCCCACGTTCGAGGCTGTGTTCGCGCCGATGAACGCGACCCAGCAGCGCGAAGCCCGCGCCGCCGCGGTGGAGTCCGAGAAGTGGGTCGAGGCCCGCCGGGTCGAACTCGATCACCGGGTGGCGTCGATGACCGTGCACGACCCCGCCCCGCGCCCGTCGCAGCGCCAGGCCGATGCCGCGACCCCGCAGCCGTCGTCGCCGATCGCCCAGGAAGCGGCGATGAACCGGGACACCGCGCGCGGCAACGCGGTACAGGCGATCCGGCACGCGCAATACACGTGGCTGCACCAGGACGCCGGCGTCCGCGATGAGCAGGGACGCTCTCAAGCGGTGGCCCAAGCACGGGCGGCAGGGATGTCGGTCGAGGACATTCGGTGGGAGTTCGCCAACGCCGAAACCAACTCTCGTTGCCAGGTCACCGTCGCTTCGAGCGCACCTGACGGTAGTCACGGGGCGATGCGCGCCTATTTCCCGGCTGAGGCCGAGGCCGCGACCTGGACCAGGGAGGCGGTGGCCTCCAACGCCTGGAAAGCCGGAACGGTGTTCACCGTGCGGGCCCGAGAGACCGGGCGGCGTAACCCGTTCTACCTCGCCGAGGGCAACCAGGTCGAGATAGGGCGCAGCATGAACGACTGGCAGCACGAGGCCACCACAGAGCAGTCCGACCCTCCCGACCAGGACCGGTCCCGCGAAAAGCGTTCGACCGCAACCGATCCGCAGGAGCTGGAACGGCGGGTGCTGATGCTTCAGCGTGGTCTGGACGCGATCACCGCGGAGCGGGATCAGCGCAAGGAGCAGGCCGAAGCAGTAGGGGCGGAGCTGGAGGCGCTCAAGAACACCTTGCTGCGTACCAAGCACGAGCTGAAGGAGACCGAGCATCGGGTGCTGACGGCCGTCGATGACCGTAACCGGTATCGCGCAGAGCGGGATCAGTATCGCGGGGAGCGGGACGAGGCGGTGCGCAAGCTCGTGCAGGCCACGCCCGAGCAGGACCGGTACGGCAGCCGAGGGGGTGTCGCGCATCCGCCGCGCACGGGCCGTGGGCCGGTGCCGCCGCAGCCGGTCAACGACGGTGCGGCGCGTCAGCAGCGGGAGCGCTGAACCATGCACAAAGAGCATGAGGAAGCGATGCGCTCGGACTTCTCCGATCGCTTCGGCGAGAGCCTCAAGGCCCTGTGGCCCGGACTCTCGACCATCGAGGTCACCGAGATCGACCGCCGTGTCAGCGAATACGACCATCGGTGGACCGAAGGCCCGTACGCGATGGAGTGGGAGTTCCTGCACGCGTGCTACCGGGACTGGCGAGACCGGCCAGTGGAGATGCGGGTCTTCGCCGAGGACGTGCGCGCCTATCCGGGCGTGTACACCGCGAACGGTCTGACCGAGGTCGCGCGCCGCAGCATCGACCAGGCCGACAACGTGGCCCGCGAGGAGCAGTCCGCGATCCGGGCCCTGCGTCCGGCGCCTGAGCGGCTGCCGATCAGTCGGGAGCGGTGAACGCCATGGAACGCGAGCACGAGGAACTCATGCGCAGTGACTTCCGTGAGCAGACGACTCTGACCCGGTCGGTGTACGACGAGGGCGTCACCGACGCTCAAGCCCAACAGATCTCGGCCAAGACCGAGCAGATCGACCAGCGCTGGAGCGATGGTCCTCACAGCCAGCAGTGGCAGTTCCTGTCCGACGCGTACGCGGACTGGCGGGACCGGCCCGAGACCATGGCCCGGCACCTGGACACCGTCGAACACAACCGCGCCCAGGGCTGGGACACCCTCGATGAGGTGCAGTACCGCAGCCTGATGCAGGCCCGGGAGCTGACCGCACCCGACCGCGAGCAGGACCGCACCCGCGGGCGTGGTCGCGGGCAGATTTCGCGGGAGCGGTGATCGGTATGCAACTAGAGCACGAGGAAGCCATGCGCAGTGACTTCCGTGAACAGGCGGCGCTGCATGAGCGGATCTATGTCGCCGGAGTGACCTTAGACGAGATCAAAGAGTGCTTCAGCAAAGGTCGCGAGATCCACGGCCGGTGGATCTCTGGCCCACACGCTGAGCAGTGGCGCTGGCTCTTCGACGTCTACAACGACTTCCGCAGTCGACCCGAGACCATGGAGCGGATCGTCGACGACGTCGAGTTCAACCGCGCCCATGGCTGTGACCGCGGCCTCGATGAGGTGCAGTACCGCAGCCTGATGCAGGCCCGGGAACTGACCGCACCCGACGGCAAGCACACCCGCCCCCGCACCCGCGGGCAGATTTCGCGGGAGCGCTGATCGGTATGACTCACGATCCGGTCCAGGGGCGTTCATGGCAGATCATCACCTCTGCCCTGACCGCGCGCATGGGTCCGGGCCGGGACCGGGCACGGTGGACTTTGTTCCTGTGCCCGGTCCACGAGGCCGACGGACACCACCACAACCCCTCGCTCGGGGTCCGGTACGACCCCGCTCAGGAGAAGACCATCGTGCGGTGCTTCGCGCACTGCGACGACAAGGACGTCCTGGACAGCGTCGGGCTGAAGGTCCGCGACATGTGGGACCGCCCGCCCGAGCGCAGCCAGCAGCACGCCGGCGGGCAGCGTCGCCCGCCGGGCCCGTCACCGACGCAACAGGCCCAGCAGCATCGAGTGTCGTTGGTGGACAAGGCCATCGACTACGCCCGACTGGAGATTCCATCCAAACCCGATCTCGGAGAAGCGATCGGCGCGACGGAAAACGTCTGCTCATACGTGTACCGGCGAGCCGATGGGCACGTGGAGGGCGCGATCAACCGCATGCGCACCCCGCACCAGCACGGGGACCGCAAGTCCTTCAGCCAGACCCGATGGAACGGAACCAGCTGGGAACCCTCGGGTTTCGCGCCGATCCCGTACCGGCTACCCGAAGTGGCCGAGGCGGTGCAGGCGGGCCGGGAGATCTACGTGTGCGAAGGCGAGAAAGACGTCCAGCGTGCGTTCAAAGCCGGGCAGGTCGCTACCTGCAACGCCATGGGCGCAGGCAAATGGACTGACGCACACGCGAAGTGGCTGCACGGAGCGGGGCGGGTGATCGTGGTCGCGGACCGCGACCGCCCCGGCTACCTCCACGCCGCGAAAGTCGCCGAAACCCTGCACGGCCACGTCGGAGAGGTCCGCGTCCTGCAAGCCGCCGCGGGCAAAGACCTATCCGATCACCTGGACGCCGGGCACGGGTTCGGGGACCTGGAAATGGTGCCGTACCTGGACCGCCATTACCGCCAGCCGCGACCGCAGCAGCAGCGAAGTGCTACCCGCTCTCGCTGACGCATCCATCCATCTATCCCTCAGTGACCACAAAGGAGAAATCAATCATGACCACTACCAACTTCGGACAGCGATTCACCCGGGCCGCCAACAGGATTCCCTCGGCGTTCGGCAAGAGTGCCCAGCCCGGCACCACGGTGTACGGGACCGTCACTCAGATGGGGGAGCAGCCCAAGCTCAAGTACGGCGGGGCGCCAGGCGAGGTCGCCGTCGACGAGCACGGCCGCACCATCATGCAGATGTTCATCACCCTCGGCACCCCGAACGGGCCCCGGAACCTGTATCCGACCAGCCGTATGGAGGAGGCTATCGGTAAGGCGATGAACACCGCTGGCGCGGACACCTTCGATGTGGGGGCAACTCTGTCGGTCACCTACACCGGGCCCGATCCGGAGAACGAGAAGGCCCGTCTCTACACCGCCGTGTACACCGCTGCCGTCGCCGCGAACGGCGGTGGCAGGTGACCGGCAACCACTCCGGTACCACCCCAGGGCACAGCGGCGATGCTGTGCCCTCGGGCACACCGGAGCGCCCGGACGTTATTACGGCAGGTGCCGTGGGTGGAGACGCCTGTGTCCCCGCACAGTCCGAGACTGTGGCAGAGGAGACAACACAACCGTCCCCAAGCCGTACCGAACCCGTCGAGGAGACACCGGGGGAGACAAGCAGGGAGACACGCTCGCAGTGGGATCGGGTCGAAGGTGCAGCGCTGCTAGCGGTGACCGCAGTGCTGGTGGTGGCGGGCGGATGGTCAGCTATCGCGCTGCATGATCTGGCGCAGCAGGCAGGCATGACCTCGTGGCTGGCGTGGGGTGCCCCGTTCATTGTGGACGGGCCGATCTTCCAGTCGGCGATCGCGCTGGTGGTGTTGAAGCGTCGAAAGAAGGCCGGTGTGCCCGTGCGAGACGGTCAACGTCACTACTTCATGTGGACATTGGCGCTGGCGGAACTGATTTCATTGATCGGCAACGGAGCACACGCAGCCGAAATCCGGGTGTCCTCACCGATCGCGGCCGTGATCGCCTCCACCGCGCCGATCGCGGCGTTGGCCGTGTTGCACGGGTTGACCATCCTGATCGAGATACCCCGCACCCCCGAGGTCTCACCACACGCGCCAGGAAACATCGAGCACGGCCTTGACAATTCGTCGCCCGATCTATCAAACACGGTGTCTCCCACAGTGTCTCCGGGAGACAAGCGGGTGTCTCCCGCTGTCTCCTTTATGCGCACAGGAGACACCGAGGAGACAGATGCTGTCTCCCGGCTGTCTCCCGGAGACAGCGGAGGCGACAACGAGGAGACAGGGGAAAGCCTTGATGCCACCGACCGCGACGAGCGCATCCTCGCGATGAGTGAGGGCGGCATGACGTTGCGACAGATCGCACCGGTGGTCGGGCTCTCACACGGAAGGGTCGGCAAAATCCTGGCACGCATGCGCCTGGGCGACGATCCGACCCGTGGGCCCGACCCGGACGACGACTCCGGCGGCAACATCCTGCACCTGATCCGGTGACACCCACGCCCACTAAGCGCCCGCGCATGTGCCGCGGGCGCGCAGGCAAAGATTCGAACGGAGAACACTCATGCCGAGATTGATGTCGGTGTCATTGACCGAGCCCCAGGTGCGAGATCGCACGAAGACCGTCACGCGGCGCAGGGGCTGGCTGCACCTGAAGGCAGGGGATCGAGTATTGCTGTGCCGCAAGGTGATGGGCCGCCGGCGCGGGGAGCCGCTGGTGCGGATCGTCGAGGTCGAGATCCTTGTGGTTACCCGTGAGCCCCTGAACCAGATCACCGCCGCCGAGGTGCGCGCCGAAGGATTCCCGGAGATGGGACCGGCAGAGTTCATCGAATTCTTCTGCCGCACTCACAAAGGCTGCAACCCCACCAGCACCGTTACCCGCATCCAGTGGCAGTACCTCAGCGCCGTCGATATCGATGAGCCCACCGCGGTGCCAGCGAGCGCCCGGGCGGTCGTGTCGTGACCGGGATCGAATGGACCGAGGCAACCTGGAATCCGGTCACCGGCTGCGATCGCGTCTCCGCAGGGTGTGACCACTGCTACGCGCTGACCATGGCCAAGCGCCTCAAGGCCATGGGAGCGGAGAAATATCAGAACGACGGCGACCCGCGCACTTCCGGGCCAGGGTTCGGGGTCACGATGCACCCTGCGGCACTAGAGATCCCGCGCCGTTGGCGCACCCCGAAGGTCGTGTTCGTGAATTCGATGTCGGATCTCTTCCACGCCCGAGTTCCGGAATCGTTCATTACCGAGGTATTCGAAGTGATCGACTCCACCCCGCAGCACACCTATCAGGTACTCACCAAGCGCGCATTACGTGCGTGCAGACTTGCGGACCGTTTGGCGTGGCCGCCGAATCTGTGGATGGGTGTCTCGGTCGAAGACCAGAACACTCTGGACAGGGCGCGGCATCTGCTGGAAATTCCTGCCGCCGTGCGATTCCTGTCATGCGAACCGCTTCTCGGATCCGTCGATCTGAGCGCCGTCGCGAATAATGGCACAGGCGGTATCGGCTGGGTGATCGCCGGCGGCGAGTCCGGACCTGCTGCGCGCCCGATACGGCCGGAATGGGCGCGGGCACTGCGGGATCAGTGCGGTGCTGCGGGGATTCCGTTCTTCTTCAAGCAGTGGGGTGGGCGCACACCCAAGCAGAACGGTCGACACCTCGATGGGGTGATCTGGAACCAGTACCCCGTTCGCCAGCGCTAGCGCACCGCCCCTACAAGGCCCGTCCAGCCCCCGCTGGACGGGCCTTTCGCCGTCTCGGGGGCCAGCTTTCAATGCGGACTGAATGCGGATTGAATGCAGACTCGATGCGGACTGAATGCAGACTCCTAGTCCGATAAAAGTCCGATACAAAATCGCCCTGAGCTGGGGTGTTTGGTGGTGGTCCGCCTGCTGCCTGGCTCCCACTCTCTCCCGCTTCGCTGAAGAGAGTGGGAGCCAGGCAGCAGGCAAACCACCACCAAACAGAAGAGAGCAGAACAAGAGAACAAGAACACAAAGAACAACCACAACAAGAGAGACCACAACACAGAGACCACAACATAGAGACCACAAGCAGAGGGTTGGGAGCGAACCGTACGTCGACAACGGGGCAGCGTTGAGAGCGGACCACAAGAGGGAGGACTGAGAGCGGACGTCGCGCTGGGAACGGCATCGACACCGAAGGGACCACAACGAAGAGGTCAGCTCCGCGAGGAAATGACGCACAGGCATCGAACCCGTTGATGCGCAAGCATCAAGATGTAGCGCACGCACGGACCTGTGAACCGGTCGATGCGCCGAATGACCACAACGAGAAGAATCAGGCCGCGCGGGAATGATGCATGTGCGCCAACACAATTGACGCGCAACCATCAAAGTTATGACGCGCAGGAATCAATAACGATCCGGAACGAATCACTGAGAATGCCTGGTGGACAGCATATTTCGGTAGAATTGGTGCATAGTAATAAATTCTCGGAGGTGTGGCGTGAATGCCATCTCAGGCCCCCTGATCGCCGCGATCGAATCCGTGTGGACGGAATTGCGTGCGCGGCATACCGATATCCCCGACGTGGTGGTGACCATGGCGTCGGGCTCCATGGGTCGGCGCGGCGTGCTGAAGCTGGGCCACTTCGGGCCCGACCGCTGGAAGGTCGGCCAGCAGATGATGCCGGAACTGTTCGTCGGCGGCGAAGGCTTGGCCATGGGCGCACGCGAAGTACTCGGCACCCTGCTGCATGAGGCGGCCCACGGTGCCGCGGTGACTCGCGCGATCGAGGACACCAGCCGCGCCGGGGCTTACCACAACGGCAAGTTCCGGGACATCGCCACCGAATTCGGGCTGATCGCCGAACGCACCCGTGAGCGAGGCTGGTCGACCACCACCGTGCCCGACACCACCGCCGTGGCGTACAAGCGGCAGATCCGGCAGTTGGATGCCGCGATCATCGCCTACCGGCGCACCGAGGGCGAACCTCCCGAAGGTGGCGGGGAAGAGGGTGAGGGTGATGGTGCGGGCAAGGCGCCGCGCAACGGCAGCGCGATGCTGTGCGCGTGCACGCCGGCGCGCCGCGTGCGCGCGGCCAAGAAGACCATCGACGCGGGCCCGATCCTGTGCGGTGTGTGCCGCGAACCGTTCACCGTGCCCGACGACAACGTGAGTTCTGCCTAAGACACGGACTACGGCTACGGAGTCCGTATTGCGCTGCAGCTCAGGGTTTTCGGTGTAGGTCACGGCAGGCATGCGTCATGGCTAAGATTGTGTGCAGGCATGCGGCACTGACACTCTTGCAAGCCGCTTATCGTGTTCGGGGGCGACATGACCGATGGCTGGGAACCGGGAACCAGAGTGTGGTTACTTGAGGACTCCTACATCGTGAGCAAGCATCACGATCCGAACTTCGAGTTCGGGATCGTCATGCCTCCTGGGACGCCGGCCATCACCGATGACATTCTCGAACCCGGTGAGCCAGAAGTGAAGTCGACTGCACCGCCCGCCGCGGACATGCTCCCCATTCACTGGAACGCGCCATCGAAGTGCTACTGGGTACCGCGCGACGAACTCGTGTACGAGCTTGAATCGGACGTTCAAGAGTGGGCCGAGCACATCCGTGCCCAATACCTGCGAAACCGGCTGCGTCTCGTCTCCAAACGCGTGCGCAAACCGACCGTTGCCGTAACAGTCGATGAGGATCTCAAGCAGAAGGTCGAGAAGGCGCTTCTGGCAGTGGATTCCAACCATCGCGATCACTTGCTCGGGTTCTTGAGATGGCTCGTTCGAGAGACCGACGAACTGCCAGCGCGACCGGACTACCCGATTCCGCACATCCCGTACGGCGAGTAGTCGCCCGAAGCTGGTGGGACCTCTTGACCGGCCGTCGCTCACTCCACCAGCAGGAATGGCACCGTATCCTTGCCGGTGCCACTTGCTGATTGTTCAGTGGATAGGAGAAGGTCCTGTCGTCAGAATCGGGCGAAGTTCTGCGCGAGGTGATCCAGTTGCTCAGGGGAGAGGCATCGTTCTCCAAGAAGTAGGAGACAGGCGCCGATCGTGCAGCGGGATTGTTCGGGCGGGACATCACGTTCGACGAAGACGACGTACGAGTGGCCCGGTGGACAGGTAAGAGGCCCATGTCCTTTCACGGTGCGGCGATCAAGAGTTCACGTCGGAAGTGGCGCTGTACCAACGCTGCACGTCGGTGCGAGCGCGGTCGCAGATCGCTTGGTACTCATCGTCGGCGATGTCCGCCGCTAACTGGAGAGCTCCGAGGACGTCATCGAGACGGATCGGTGGCTGCGGTGCATCACGGTTGTGATCTCGCAGCTGCGCGAGGTAGCCAGCCAGATGTTCCATGGCTTCGGAGGGGGCGGTGCGCCAGAGCCACGCGAATACGAAGCCGAACGAATCGCCGATGTGTAGGAAGTCACCGCGGCGCGCCCCGAACAAGTGGATGGCCGTATCGGCTTCCTGGGAAAAAAACCCGGTCAGCATGGCGTGCCGGATGGCGGCGGGTACGTCTGTAGCAGGAGACATGAGAACCGCCTCCGGCTTGCGATGGGCGCCAACGTAGATACGGCTGCCGGGGATCTCGGCGACACGCTTCACGAACGTGGTCAGGTTGGCGCGGAATGTGGAGATCGGATGAACCTCGGCAGGTGCTGTCATGACACCCAGCTTGGATGCATGGACACCCCTTGTCCATAAGTGAGTACAGA
The DNA here is from genome assembly GCF_001613145.1 of Nocardia jejuensis NBRC 103114. Lineage (GTDB taxonomy): Bacteria > Actinomycetota > Actinomycetes > Mycobacteriales > Mycobacteriaceae > Nocardia > Nocardia jejuensis. The sequence continues at coordinate 6,904 of NZ_BDBU01000073.1, read as the reverse complement.
AATATGTACATATTTATGGTGTAGATGGTTGGCTGCCGTTTCTGGTGTGGCCACGCGCCACGTGGAGTCGGAGTGATGGACCGCAGTTCAAGTGCCGAGAGCGCCGCGGCGTGCGTCAAGGGCTTCAATTCGAACATATGTTCGATTAAGATTCAGGTGGCGGGCTGACGTGTTCAGGGGGCGAGACAGGCTGCTCGCGACGTGCTTGCAGATGTTCGGACATTGCCGGACGAGAGTAGGTAGTGATGAAAGGATGGCCACCATGGTCGCAGTGCGCTGTCAGCAGGGCGTTGCAAGCGGAATGTCGCTGATGATCTTCCCTGTCCCAGCCGGTATATTTTCTGGTATGAATTCATATCCGGATCCTGGTGCGGTGAGGGAGGAGCTTGGTGACGAGTTCCTCAAGGCCTTTGTAGGTTCAGTCAGTGGTTCGAGTGCCGACCTAGCGGACTTTCGTCTGTTCCGTCCCGAGTGGTATGCCGACTACTCAAAGCGCTTCGTAGCCAACTTCATTCATGAGCGTGTGTGGTCGCGGATGGTCGCCGAGGTCGCTGACCACGATGGCGTGACCGTTGTGGACAACGAGCCGGTCCGCCAGATCTATCACGGAATGAAGTACGAGATCCGGTTCAAGCGGCACCGTGATGGAGCCACGATCGCCACGTACCCGACGGCGGGTGCGATCGCGTTCTGGACACAGTCTGCCTGCCTGCCCGGCTTGGAGAAGGTCAGCTTGGCGCTCGGCTATAAGTGGGACACCGAACTCGGACTGATCGATGGCGCAGTGATGTCGTACCGGGACGGCAAAGACAACCCAATCTGGCTTGTAGAGCTTGGTGCCGCGGCGGCCGGTGGCAGCGAGATCACTTTCGCACCTGTGGATCCGGCACTCCCAACCCTCGATCTCAGCGGCATACTGCCGGAAACAGCAACCGCAGCCGACGGGACATGAACCGCATCGGAGATGTCATCCTCACCGCGCGACGTGCGGTGGGGATGACTCAGGATCAACTCGCCGAAACGCTCGGAGTCACACAAGCGGCCCTATCGCGGTACGAGAACAATCTTCGGGCTCCGGAACCCGAGATGGCGGCGAAGATGGCGGCGGCGCTTGGCGTCACCGTGGAGTTCTTGAACCATCCGTTCAACCTGCAGGGGGCGATCGCTGTCGATGCACATATGCGCCGCCAGCGGACCGCGAAGGTGTCGGATTGGAAGGGGGGCGAAGCACGGCTGAACATGTACCGGATGCGTAGCGCGTATCTGCTGGAACGTCTGGGTCTCAGTACCCAGAATCAGGTGCCGACCTTCGATCTGGATGCGCCTGGTGCCTCCTCGGTACACGAAGCTGCTGGGCTCGTTCGCGCGCAATGGCGTATGCCTATCGGTCCGGTTCGCAACCTCACCCGGTGGATGGAATCCGCCGGCATCCTGGTGATCGAAGAAGATTTCGGCACCCACCGCATCGATGGAATGTCTCAGTGGGCCAGTCAATATCCTGTTGTCGTCGTGAACGCGAGCCACAGTCCCGACCGGCGACGTATGACGCTCGCGCATGAGCTGGGACACCTTGTCCTGCACAGCAATTACATCAGCCGGGACATGGAACAAGAGGCCGACGACTTCGCCGCCGAGTTCCTCATGCCGGAGCACGTCATCAAACGTGAGCTGACGTCGGCAGCGTTGAAACCAGCCCGACTGCTCGACCTGAAAGCAGTGTGGGGCGTGTCGATGCAGGCCCTGTATGAACGGGCATACCAACTCGGGCGCGTCAGTACCGATGAGCGCCAACGGTTCTACAGATACCTCAATGCTCGTGGCTTTAAGGCGAACGAGCCAGGTCCCGAGCTTGTCCCGCAGGAGCGGCCAGAACTTGCCGCGAGCATCGTCGATGCACTACAAGCCAAAGGGCTCGATCCGGAAGAGATCGCCCGCCTGACTGGAATCGATATAGTTGCAGACGGAGACCCCTTCACTCCAGTATCTCGTGGTCTTCGCATGGTTCGATGATTCAAAACAGCAAGGGTTCGTGCGGGGAAGACCGCTGCTGGCAGGCTGGACAAACGTCAGGTAGCAGCGGTTTTCACGCATGGCAGCATCGTCGTGGCCGAGCGCTGCCAGCTGTGCTGAGAGCAACCCCAATGCGGCACAGCTGGCAGCGGCCGTTAGTCAGGTCTGGAATCGATGTGGTGACTGCAAGGCACGTCGGCGGTGCTCTAGCCGCTAGCTAGCTGGGCGAGCGTATTGCGAATAGTCCCAGTACCGCGAGGAGGACGGACGCTCCTGCGGCCCAGTCGACGAGCAATCCGGTCGGAACCGCCAGGCTGACGGCCAAAGCGATCGCAACCAGCGGAGTGATGTTCGGATCTCCAGGGTCCGAAGGATCAGGGTTTTGATCTTTGTCCTGCAGCGATACACTCATTCTGCCTATGGTCCTTCTAATCTGAGGATGTGCGGGTGTCGCGGCCTTCCTGCGCAACAGGATGAGGCCGCATTTCCTTTGAGATTCGCGTAGCTTGGCGGTGCCGTAGTGGGAGTGGACGGTAATGCCCTGGAATTCGATCTTGGATGACTACGGTGTCGGAACCTCTGGGGTTCTCCGACAGTTAAAGAGGCGTTCGGTATCTAATGTCCTTTTTGTCGAATTAGTCGCATCTGGTAGTTATGGCCTTAATCTGAACCTCTAGCGCGCGAGCGAGCCTGTGGGCTAGCTCTGTGGTGCAAGGACGCGCACCGTTTTCGATGTTGGCCAGGTGCGATGCGCTTATCTCAACCGCGCCAGCGAGGGCGGTTCTGCTTTTACCGCGCGCTTCTCGAAGAGCCCGGATGGTGGCTCCCACCCGTTCTCGGTCGTCGTTCAAGGGCATGAAGCGAATCGTAGCGAGTGGTAGGCATGCTGTGCCACAATGAATAGGAAAGTGACTATCAAAACTGGAAACCGTGAGATCAGGGGCATATGTCACAATCAGGCCTATTCCCGGGGTCTGATCGGAGGGAAGTGGCATAGTATGCCCATGGGCGCCGGGTATGAGTGGAAGCGGTTGGCTTCATATGTGATAACGCGACGCGAAGAGCGAGGTATCACGACCCGGCAGGCATTGGCGGATATGACCGGTTTGAGCTATCGGCTCTTGGGTGACCTGGAGCGTGGGACCCGTAGAGTTTCCGACGGCACACTGGCGATTATCGAACAAGCGTTGGCTTGGGCTCCGGGTAGTGTTGATGCGATTCTTTCCGGTGGCGAACCGGAACCTTCTGATGATCGACCTGATCCTGAAACTACGTCGTCTCACTCTGCTATTCGTATTCTAAGCAAGGCATATAGGATCGCATCAGACATCTCTCAAGCGGGCGACGAGAATAGGGTTAATGAATTTGGCGAGGTCCTAGGCGACATTAGTCAGATTCTGATTGCCAATAGCGGCAATAAGGCCGACATGATTACCCTAAGCGCACGGAATCAGCAGGCGGTCCGGGATCGTCCGATCAGGTCTCTGTCTGTGCCTGACGGATTGGGAACCGTCCCGATCAATGACCCGCTGCCACTACGCTTTCCGAGGTCTGATCCGACGGTACTGCGCATCGCATTGGGTCGATATCTGAAGGCTCTGCGTGAAGAAAGAGAAGCAGAAAAGGAGTGGGACTTTGAAAGAGTCAGAGATATGTTGGGGTGTACAGCAAAAGATATCGAGCGACTTGAGAAAGGTAAAATATACCTCGATGACGCCGCTCTTAATCGCCTGTTAATATCTTATGGAGTGGTTGACCCAAATATTCGTCGGCAATGCACGGTAGTTTCCGAGGAGGGGCAGCGCTCAGGGTGGTGGACTCGCTACAACAACATTCTCCCGGATTGGTTCCAGAAGTACCTGGATCTTGAGCGCTATGCAGAGTCAATACGCTCGTTCGAGATTCAATTCATTCCAGGGCTTTTGCAGACGCCGGACTATGCATATGACTTGATCGGGTCGTCTCTGTCTGATGATGTCGACATTCGCGTTGACGTTCGAATAAGAAGGCAAAGGATCCTCGACAGCCACGAAGGTCCGAAGCTGTGGGCTGTGATAGATGAGTCTGCGTTGAGGCATGCCCCAGTTAGTGATGGAGTTATGTTCGACCAGATTCAACATCTTATCGAAATGAGTCGCAAGAATAACGTCGTGCTCCAAATCCTTCCCTTTAACAGTCCGCCCGAGCCTATATCGCTATCCTTTAGTCTTCTGAGGTTCAAAAGGTTTACCTTGCCTGATATTATCTACACCGAGCAGCTCGAAAATGCGCTCTATATTGATCAGGGCCGCGAGGTTGAGCGCTATCGAAAATTGCTCGACAGGCTGTACGTAAATGCTTACTCTCCCGAGAGATCCTATGCATTTCTTGAGGAACTGAGAGACGAACTTGAGCACAGTCGTAGGTGGGGTAGTCTGAGGATGCGGGCATAGTGCAGGCTATGCTGCAATCCCCTGCCTTACCTTGCCTCGGGTGCAGACTACTTCTGTAAATAACGGAGAAATGCGCGTCAGTCTCGCTTTTTTGTGAGGGCGGATCAGCACGCCGACGACGGGCGGCAGGTCCGTTGCCGCTTCGGCGTAAGCATGGCGGCTTTCGGCCGACCGCTTTAGTGACCCGATGGCTTGGCCACCTTGGCAAGTTCCCCTTGGCAGGAGGGTGCTTGGTGCCGTCCTTGAGTATGACCCCAGGACACTGATGCGCCTGCGTGAGAGGGCGATTAATGCTCGTTTGAACGACTTCCCTTCTCGCCGTTTGCGATCGTAGAAATAGCGAGAATGCGAGTCATCGCGGATAGCACCGCGGGAAGCCAGGAAGCACACCCGCGCCAGCGACCGGTTGTAGTGGCGCGGTCGGCGATAGCTGTCGACGATATTTCCCGAATCTCGTGCGACAGCAACCAGGTTGCATGCGGCGGCCAGCTTTCTCTCGTTGACATTGTTGGTGATGGTCCCGTCGCCGAGTATCCAGGAACGAGAACCGCCCCCCGGTCCGCGAATGGGCCTACCTCCGCGAATACAACTCCAAACACAACCGCCGGGCCACGCTGACTGACCTCGATACCGAGGAATTAACCTAATGAGACAGCACACCTAGCCTTTCCGAAGCAGTCCGGTGACGCCGGCAAGGAGGACGGCGGTGAGAATCCAACCGAGTATGCGCAACGCAGGGATACCTAAGGTGAGAATGATCGGGCCGTTGGAGCTGATGGTCCAGTCAGCCTTCAATACCCCAGTCGCGGGTGGTACAACCCCGCCGAGCGCGTAGTTGAAAGCATTGAAGCACGGGTAATCGGGGTAGCTCGCGCAGTCATCGGCAGCGGTAATTGTTTGAGGTGAAGGCGAGTTGGTCGCGCTCGCGTAGGCGGCCGCAGTTTTGCTTGCAGCGGCCCGGTCTGTGGGGATGAAATATTTGGTGTTGTGACCGGCGATGGAGTACCCAAGCACCAGCGCCCCCGCGAGCCACGCGGATGCCAGGAGTGGATAGTAACCGTGGCCTGCGACGGTCAGGTAGATCCAACGCAGCGGTTTTGTATACCGGGGTGCGTGTGCGGTGGTTTGATTTGCTGCGGTGAATCGGACTCGCCGTGCGTCGGCGGGTTGACCGTTGCGGTCGTAGACCGCAGCCAATACATGCCAGGGCTGGGCAGTGAATCCATGCCCAGGGGGAGTGGCTTTCAGCCATCGTGTTGCGGCGCGACGGTCGGTGCGGATCAGCCCGTGTACATCAGTGATCTGCCACCCCGTGGCGATCAGCCGCCCGGGCGGTGAAATATCTGATGGTGTCCGCAGATCGGTGATCGTGGCCCGAAGCAAATTTACAGTCCCGTCCACCCGCGCTGGCATCAGCCTCAGCGTTGAGATGATGCTTGACTCAAGGTCGAGGGCGTTACCGCCGGCGTTGGTAAAAGTGGCACCGTGCACTGAGAGCGTGCCGATATTCGCTCCGGGGGCGCGCACTCGCCCGCTTGCGGTGAACCCGTCGTCGGCGAACAGTTCACCGGTGATCGTCGCCCTGTCGAGGGACAGGGCGTCCCCGTCGGGATTGGTGAGGGTGGCACCAGTCAGTGACAGCTGGCCGTCGATTTTCATGCCGAGTCCGCGGATCTGCCCGCTGGCGGTGAACCCGTGGTCGAGGAACACGTCGCCAGTGATCGTCGCCCTGTCGAGGGACAGGGCGTCCCCGTCGGGGTTGGTGAGCGTCGCGCCGCTCATCGACAGTTCACCGTTGATTCTCGCTCCGAGGGCTCGGATCTCTCCGGTGGCGGTGAACCTGTTGTCTAGGAACAGGCCGCTGCTGATCGTCGCGTTGTCGAGAAGCAGGGCGTTGCCGTCGGGGTTGGTGAGGGCGGCGCCGTTCATCGACAGTTGGCCGATTCTCGCTGCGACGGCGCGGATCTCTCCGGTGGCGGTGAACCCGTCGCTCGCGAACAGACCACCGGTGATCGTCGCGTCGTCGAGGGATAGGGCGATGCCGTCGGGGTTGGTGAGGGTGGCACCGGTAAGTGACAGTTGGCCGCTGATGTTCGTTCCAGGGGCGCGAACCTGGCCGATGGCGGTGAACCCGTCGGCGAGGAACATGCCGCTGGTGATCGTCGCGTTGTCAAGGAGCAGGGCGTTGCCGGCGGGGTTGGTGAGCGTGGCGCCGTTCATCGACAATTGGCCGCTGATGTTCGCTCCGGGTGCGCGGATCTCTCCGGTGGCGGTGAACCCGTTGTACGCGAACAGGTCGCCGGTGATCGTCGCGTTGTCGAGGGACAGAGCGTCACCGTCAGGGTTGGCGAGAGTAGCGCCGTTCATCGACAGACTGCCGATCCTCGCTGCGAGTGCGCGGATCTCTCCGGCAACGGTGAACCCCTTGTTCGCGAACATGCCGCCAGCGATCGTCGCGTCGT
>NZ_BDBU01000072.1 GCF_001613145.1 Nocardia jejuensis NBRC 103114 | reverse complement strand
CGTTCGACAACCAGCACACCCACACCCTCGCCCCAGCCCGTCCCATCGGCCGAGGCCGAGAACGAACGGCATCGCCCATCCGGCGAAAGCCCTCCCTGCCGCGAGAACTCCACGAGCATCTCGGGAGTGCTCATCACCGTGGCGCCCCCGACGAGCGCGACCTCGCACTCGCCCGAGCGCAGCGCCTGCCCCGCCACATGCAATGCGACCAGCGACGAGGAGCACGCGGTGTCCAGGGTCACGGCCGGGCCTTCCAGACCCAGGGCATAGGAGACGCGACCGGACGCCACGCTCGCCGCGGCGGACGGAAGTCCGTTGATCGTGATGTCACCGGCCAGGGAGCCTCCATAGGACATGAGGCCGGTATAGACACCGGTATCGCTGCCTCGCAGCGAGTGCGGGTCGATCCCGGCGTCCTCCAGCGCTTCCCAGGACACCTCCAGCAGCAATCGCTGCTGAGGATCCATCCCGAGGGCTTCCCTGGGGCTGATATCGAAGAATTCGGCGTCGAAATCACCTGCGGCATTGAGGAATCCGCCAGAACGGGTGTAAGACCTACCACTCACACCGGGTTCCGGGTCGTACCATCGGCTAGCGTCCCAGCCACGGTCCGCCGGAAAATCCTCGATCCCGTCGATTTCCTGGTCGACCAGGTTCCACAGACTCGCCGGACCGTAGACTCCACCGGGGAAACGGCACGACATTCCGACTATTGCCAGCGGCTCGCCCGAATCTCCGCGCACCGCACTCGATGACGGGAGCACGGGTTCCGGCTCGGCGGCCAACTCGGACACCAGGAATCCAGCCAGCGCGTCGGGGGTCGGATGATCGAAGATCAGGCTGGACGGCAGGCGCAGGCCGGTCGCGGTGGAAAGCGCGTTGCGAAACCGCACCGCTGCGAGTGAATCGAACCCGAGCGCCTTGAACGACCTTCCCGCCGCAACCTCGTCTCCGGACTGGTACTCGAGCAGCACGGCGGCGTGCTGACGCACCACCTCGAGCAGCGCGGCGAATCTCTGCTCCTCACTCTGCCCGGCGGACAGGGGGTGAAACCCGGGTACGACGTGATCCTCTTGGGCAGGCGTGCTGTCGAACCAGAAGCGGCGGCGTTGAAACGCGTACGGCGGCAACGATATTTGACGCCCACCGCAGTTCGCCGTGAGGACAGACCAGTTCACCGTGCCGCCGGCGACGAACAATTCCGCCAGGCCCGCGACCAGCGCCGCCGGTCCGAGGCACTCACGCTGCGCGGTGGCCATCACCCGCGCCCGGTCCGGATCCACGCTCTGGGCGATCAGCGGTGCAACCGCCGCATCCGGACCTACTTCCAGGAAGCGGGTCACACCTGTCTCGGCCAATGTCGCCACCGCGTCGGCGAACAGCACCGGTCGGCGCACATGCTCCACCCAGTAGTCCACCTCCGCGTAACCAGCCGCGGCCGGCTGCCCGGTGAGGGTGGACACCACGGGAATCCGAGGCGGCGACACCGTGATTCCCGCGATCTCGGCCGCGAATCCCGCCACCATCGGCTCCATCAGCGCCGAATGAAACGCGTGCGATACCCGCAATCGCGTGGTCTTGCGACCCCTGCCGGTGAACACCGCGGCGATCGACTCCACCGCGTCGGCGCTTCCGGACACCACCACCGAGGCGGGTCCGTTCACTGCCGCCACACTCACCTCGGGCGAGAGGAATTCGCCGATCTCGTCCACATCGGCCTGGATCGCGACCATCGCCCCACCCGGTGGTAACGCCTGCATCGATCGGCCCCGGGCCACCACCAGCCGCGCCGCGTCCGACAGTGACAGGACCCCCGCCGCGTAGGCAGCGGCGATCTCACCCACGGAGTGACCCGCCACCGCGTCCACTGCGACATCCCACGACACCAGCAGGTGGTACAGCGCCGCCTCGATCGCGAACAGCGCAGGTTGCGCGTACTGCGTCGAATCCAGCAAAGCAGCGTCATCGCCCCACACGACCTCGCGCAGCGGACGATCCAGCCACCGATCCAGTTCGACGACCACGCGGTCGAACGCCTCGGCGAAGACCGGGAACGCCTCGGCGAGTTCGCGCCCCATGCCGAGTCGCTGCGCTCCCTGACCGGAGAACACCAAGGCGGTATCCCCTGAGATCGCTTGTCCGGTAACCACACCCGATCGAGGTCGCCCGGAACTGACCGCGTCCAGGCCGGCGATCAGCTCCGAGACTTCTGCACCCAATACGACGGCGCGATGATCGAAAACACTGCGCCGAGTCAGCGACGCCGCGACATCCGCGTGCGAGACCCCGGTCGCCGACACGAAAGCACCGAGCCGCTCGGCCTGGGCCGCCACCGCCGCGATGGTCTTTCCCGAGAATGCCCATGGCAGTATCGACGCAGGTGATACCCGCTGCGCCACAGCCGCTTCGGGCAGGGACCGCGACACTTCGGATGGTGAGGGCGCTTCGGCGAGAATCACATGCGCGTTCGTTCCGCCCATGCCGAAGGCACTGACCCCCGCGAGCCGAGGGCCTTGCTGCTGTTGCCATGGCTGCCGGGCGTCCACGACCCGCAATCGATCCATCGGCATGCCCGGATCGGCGGAGAGGTAGTTCAAGCTCGCGGGAATCGTCTGATTGCGCAGTGCCAGAGCCACTTTGAGCAGGCCGAGGATGCCGGCAGCCGCCTCGAGATGGCCGAGATTGGTTTTCACCGAACCGACCAGCAACGGCGTGTGGGGCGATCGTCCCGCTCCGTAGGCGGCCGCCAGTGCGGCCGCCTCGATGCGATCGCCGACCACTGTTCCGGTGCCGTGCAACTCGACGTACTGAACGTCGCCGAGATCGACTCTCGCCGCATCGCACGCCTGCCGGATCACCGATTCCTGCGCGGTGGCGCTGGGCACAGCGACCGACGGGGTCATTCCGTCGTTGTTCACCGCCGAGCCCCGGACGACGGCGAAGATCTCGTCCCCATCGACGAGGGCGTGCTCGAGCGGTTTGAGGGCGACCAGCGCGCCGCCCTCACCGCGCACCGTGCCATTGGCACGAGCGTCGAAGGCGTACACCCTGCCATCCGGCGAGACCGCGCCGAACTCGGACATGACCGTGGCTCCGAAGAGATCGAGGTTGAGTTGCACACCGCCGGCGAGGGCCACGGTGGATTCCCCGCGCCGCAGGCTCTCGCATGCCAGGTGCACCGCGACCAGAGACGAGGACTGCCCACTGTCGATCGACAGACTCGGACCGTGCCAGCCCATGAAATGCGATATGCGGTTGGCGATCAGGCTTCTGCCCAGTCCGGTCTTAGTGAAGCGATTGGGTGCATCGGCGCTCGCACGCGTGAGCCCCGCATAGTCATCTGCCATCACTCCGAGAAAGACACCGACGCCGGTCCCGCGAAGCGCGGAGGCCGAGAGCCGGCCGCTTTCACAGACCTCCCAACCCAGTTCCAACGCAAGTCGCTGCTGCGGGTCCATTCGGGTCGCTTCGGCCGGGGAGATGTCGAAGAACTCGGCGTCGAAGGACGCCACATCGTCCAACGCTCCGGCGTGGTGCCGACCTTCGTCCAGAAGGTTCCAGAGCATACGCGGATCGTCCGCACCCGGGACCCTGCAGGCTATTCCGACGATCGCGATGTCACCGCTCGTCCCCGCGTCGACGGCATTGGACTCGATCATGCTCCGAACTCCTCCCCGCCTCAGCGGGCGCACAGCTAACGACCTGCGCCTTCAGGAGGCTCACAGGCAAAAAGAACTGATGGTGACGTCCTCGATCAGACCGAGATCGGAAGAAACTCCGGGCCACGCAAATTGATTCGGCCGTTCCACCGGACGTCGCCGTCAGCGGCGAGATCATGGAATCTGTTCACCAGACCACCGATCGCCGCTTTTGCTTCCATTCGAGCAAGTGCCGATCCCAGACAGAAGCGCGACCCCGCCCCGAAGGACAGGTGTGCGCGAGCATTCTCACGTTCCACTTTCACCGCGTCCGCTGTTGTACCCCAGAAGTTTTCGTCGCGGTTCGCCGAGCCGATACTCAGTAGGACGAAAGAGCCGGGAGCAAGTTCCACCTCGCCGACTCGATACGGTTCCAGTGTAATTCTGCGCAGGAACTGCGTGGGTGTATCGAATCGCATCAATTCATCGACCGCATTATCGATCAACACCGGATCACGGCGCAGAAGTTCCAATTGATCCGGATGCTGAAGCAGCGCGTGCACGCCGTTCGCGATCATATTGACAGTGTTGTGGTAGCCCGCCAGATAGATGAGCTCCACCTGGGCGACGAGTTCGGCATCACTGAGCACATCGCCCTCGTCCTCGGCGACGATGAGCTCCGACATCAGATCATCGGCGGGATGCTTCCGCTTCCACGCGACAACCTCGGCGATGATCTGCGCCAGTTCCGCGTCGGCGGCGACTATCTCACGCATCGCGTCCGGAGCTATGCCCGGCTCGAACGAGCGAGCCAGGATGCCCGAGAGATCCCGGACTCGATCATGGTCGGTCTCCGGCATACCGAGCAGCTCGGAGATCACCTCGAACGGAAGCGGGAAAGCCAGATCCGCCACCACGTCCCCGCCTCCGGCCCGGCCGATCTCGTCGAGCTTCCCATCCACGAGAGACCGGATCTTGGAGTCCAGGCCGGCCACCGCTCGGGGCGTGAACGCCTTGGTCACCAGCTTTCGGAGCCTGGTGTGGTCGGGAGCGTCGCGATCGAGCATCGACAGACCGCCGAGGCGAGGAGTCATGACCTCGCCGTACAGCTGCTCGGTCATCTCGCGGTAGCGCCCATGACCAAGATTGTTCAAATCGACGGAGGCATCGGAACGCAACAGCGCGTGCACATCGGAATAGCGTGAGAGAAACCAGAATCCGAGGGCATGCTCATAGGCCGGAACCGCCGCACGGAGAGCGGCGTACTGCGGATACGGATTGTCTGTGAATCCGGGCGCAAAAGGATTGAAAGAAATTTCGGATACATCGGTCACGGTGAAACTCCTAGCGAAGAACCGTGTTGTTCTCGCTCAGCACGTTACCGCTCGAATCCAGTTGTGCACCAGACCAATTGGACTGCTTCGGCGTGTTCGAGCACCTGCGCTACTCGGGTTGAACAAGTGTGGCGCCACTCGAGAACGAGCGGCGCCACAGGGGAATTCCATCGACAATAGCTACGAGCCGTGCCTCACGGCCGATCGACGCGCCAGCATAATTGCCGGAACGAACGCAATGGCGATCAATATCAAACCGACTATATAAGTGTGCCCGAATGCCTCTCCCGCCTGGCGCAGCCCTGATTCTCTTTGCTCAGGACTCAGCGCCGGGCCTGGAGCACCCTGCGACAACCGCGCCGCGATGACGGCAGCGGCGAGCTCGTGCTGTTGGATCAGCTTGGTCAGCGTTATCGATATCGTGGCGGTGCCGATCGATCCGGCGACCTGATTGACGATGTTCATCAACGTCGACCCGCGAGCTGTCTGCTCGTGCGAAAGCGTCTGGAGCGCCGCGCCCATGGTCGGCATCATCGTGCATCCCAGCCCCGCGCCCATCACCAACTGACCGGCGATGATCTGCGCATACGGCGTATCCCAACCGATCTGAGTGAACGACGCCATCGCGATCGCGATCAGCACGACGCCGACCACGATGATCCGTCCCGCACCGATCCGATCGGTGAGCTTTCCCGCGAGCGGCATGGCGAGCATTGCCCCGATCCCCTGCGGGATCAGCAGCACGCCGGTGTGCAGGGGCGACTCGCCCCGCAACTGCAGATAGTAGGTCGGCATGAGCAGGGTGCAGCCGAAGAAGGCCGCGCCGAACAACAGCATGATCAGCGCCGCCAGCAACAACTGACGGTTCCGGAACAGGCTCAGGTCGATCAGAGGATGTGCGGCCCGGAGGGCATGCACCACGAAGCCGACCAGCAACAGGACACCGATACCGATCGGCACGAGCACCCTCACCGCAACCACGGTGCCCGCCGAGGGAATCGAGGAGAAGCCGAACAGGAGCAGACCCAGTCCCGGAGAAGCGAGCACCATCCCCAGGAAGTCGAAGGGTTCGCGGGTGGATGCGCCATCCCGGGGCAACACGAAGGCACCGGCCACGATGGCCAGCAGACCGACCGGGACGTTGATGAGGAAGATCCAGTGCCAGCTCGCCGAATCGATCAGCCAGCCACCCAGTATCGGACCGCAGATGGGACCGAGCAGCATCGGGATCCCGAGAATCGCCATCACCCGGCCGATCCGATCCGGGCCGGCGGCTCGCGTCAGAATCGTCATGCCCAACGGCATGATCATTCCGCCGCCACAGCCCTGCACCACGCGAAAGGCAATGAGTGACTCGATATTCCAGGCGACACTGCACAGCACCGAGCCAACGATGAACAGCGATAACGCGGCCAGGTAGAGCCGGCGCGCACCGAAACGATCAGCCGCCCATCCTGCGAGAGGAATCACCGCGGCCAGCGCCAGCGTGTAGGCGGTCATCGTCCACGCCGCGATCGCGTAGGAGGTGTGGAACTCGCGCTGGAAGGTGGACAGCGCGACGTTCACGACCGTCATGTCGAGGATGGCCATGATCGTGCCGAGCACGAGAACAAGGGCGATCTTCACGACGTTCGCATCCAACCCCCGCTCGGGGCCGATGGCAGGGTCTTTGTTCAACTCAACTGGTGAGGACACCGCGACAGTCTCCCATCGAACATTCAAACTGACTAGGGCGCTTCACTTTTCATCGCATCGGCTATTGTCCGGTGAATCTCGCCGGTCGGCCTTCGTCGAGTGCGCGCAGCGCCTCGGCCAGGTCCTGCGCGGGAAGAAATGCCGCGTTCCACGCCGCGACATACCTCAACCCCTCATCGACCCGGGCCACACGTGGATGCCCCAGCACCTCCTTGACCCCCTGCACCACCAGCGGTGGATTCGCGGCGATTTCCCGCGCGGTCGCGCGCGCGGCCCGAAGCGTCGAACGCTGGTCGGCGAGAACGTCGTTGACCAGCCCGATGGACAACGCCCGCTCCGCATCGATATCACGGCCGGTGAAGGCGAGTTCGCGCACGTGACCGTCTCCGATGATGCCGGGAAGCCGTTGCAGCGCACCGACATCCGCGACGATGGCGATCTTCGTCTCGCGCACACTGAACCGCGCGTCCGCGCACGCGTACCGGATGTCCGCCGCGGCGATGAGGTCGACGCCGCCTCCGAAGCACACCCCGTGAACCGCGGCGATCACCGGCTTTCGGCAGTCCGCGACCGCGTTGATGGACCGCTGCATTCGCACGATCTCCCGATGCAAATCCGTGCGTGCCGCGGCCAGGGCTCGATCACCGAGCACGACGTCGAACAACCCGCGCATCTCCGGAATGTCCAGCCCGACAGAGAAGTTAGGACCCGATCCCGCGATCACGACTGCACGCACAACCGGATCGGCGTCGAGCTCGGCGAAAACCTCGGGCAGTTCGCGCCAGAAATCCGGGCCCATGGCGTTGTGTTTGCCCGGTCCCAGCAACGTCACCTCCGCCACCGCGTCGGCCACCGTAACTTTCAGCGCACGTCGTTCGAGCGGGTCGACTTCCATGTCCATGACAGCATTTCTCCTGATAGGGACAACCATTCATCACGTCGCGACGACGCGGGTCATCGATGTGCGCTAACCGTTGGCCTGCGAGAGTCGACTGCTGAGCCTCGTCGGCCCCCCGGCCTCCAGCCGGACCGCCAACGCACTCCAGGATTCGGCATTCGCCCTGGCCAGTTTGGCCAGCGTTGCTCGGCAGTGCTCGGGCGCCTCCCCGGTCATGCGCACCCATTGATCCAGGTCGATCATCGAGTAGGCCAGGCTGCGCAGAAGCAGCCGCCCGCGTTCGTTGAACTTCAGTGCGGGATCGTTTCGCAGGTTCTGCAGCAACACCTGTTGGATCGGGATGGCGATCGCCCCGGGGTTCTCCATCGGTATTTCCGAGCCGTGCGCGTGTGGCCTCCCGGTATCCTGCGCGCGAGATGCGTTCGGGTCCAGCCGATCTCGGACCGCCTGCGGAATCGGGTGTTCGGAGCGCTTCAATCGTTCACGAACGTCGCGCACGGTCCCGGGTGAGATGCCGACGATCTTGGACACCTGCCGCAGGGACGCGTCGGGATTCTCCTTCAGGATCGCCGCGGCCGCCAGACGGCCTTCGGAGGTGTCGGTCGGTCGTACCCTGCCGTCCTTACCCAGCCGCGTGTGCGACTGCGCATTTTCCCCACTTGCACGACGCCGCTCGGTACTCACCGTCTTGTGCGACAGGCCCGTGGTCGCGGCGATCGAACGATCCGACCATTCGGGATGCGTCATCACGAGCCGGCCAGCGGCGGCCTTGCGCTCGGACAATGACAACGGAACTCCGTGCCGGACATTGACGTATACCGACAACGCGAACGCATCCTCACGACTGCCGTCGAAGAACCGCACGCCGATGCTGCGTTCGCACATCTCGACGGCCGCGAGGAGGCGTAAGTTGCCGTCGATGACGCCCATCGTCGGGCGATGCACGATGATCGGCGGCAAGGCGGTATCGGTTTCCATCAGGATCCGTATGTACTCCGCGCTGCGCTGGCCGCCGACCCGAGGCGACCTTCCGGGAACGATCAGGTGCACCGGCACCATCTCCACCGGACCAGATGCGATGTTGCTCAGCCATTCTCGTGTCGGGGACGACATCGGTTCACAGCCGAATCTCGATATATGTGCAGGCCGCCACAGTTCCACCTTTCGAAAACAACAGGAACTCGATGCGCATCGGCGCAATACAACTCAGTGCGCGTCAGCGCAAAACTACGGGGGCAGAAGGCATTTCATGCCTCCGCTCGGTACGAGCGGGGCCCACTCACGCCCCCGAAGTATGCCACAGCATATCTACGATGCTGTGGCATAAATTGGACTCGGTCACCAACTGTGCCCCAGCTCACAAACGCGCCACAAGGGCGCCTCGCCGCCATTACATGACAGGCGCGTCGTGGCCATAGCAGGTGTATGCTGTAGCATCCGCTCCACCACAACAGCGCCCCGTCGGCAAGGAGTGACATGGGCAGCACCCCCTTCTCCGACCGGGTCGAGTTCCTGTTCCGGACGATGCCCAACCCCGAAGGACGGCGGTATACCGCGGAGGAGATCGCACGACGCTCCACCGCACGCGGCTACCCGATCTCGACAGTGTATGTCGCGCAACTGCGTTCAGGTATCAAGCAGAACCCGTCGCTCAAACACGCGACAGGTCTCGCTGCGGCCTTCGGAATCGACATCCGATTCTTCACCGATGACGATGTATGGCGACGTGGCCAGCAAGAGATCGAATACCTGCGGTTGCGCAACACCCCGGGCCTCGATGCTGTGGCATTCCGCGCCACGGACCTGTCCCAGCAATCGCTGGCGTCGCTCATCGACTACATGAAGTTCCTGCGTGTCAAGGAGGGACTACCCGCCGACGCCCCGGAGCTACCCGAACCCCGCGTCTGAAGCCGGATTCCGTGCCCTATCGACGGAGTAGCTCTTCACGTCCGTAGCCCCTCACTCGAAAGTTCCGCGCGGCCGCGAGTTCGTAGCCGATGTGGTGGGCGCCGTCCTCCAGGGCCACGCGAATGGTCTCGTCGTCGAGGAGATTCTCGAACGCCAGCACCGGATCGTCTCGCTGCAACAGACGTAGCGAGTCACTGATCTCCACCAGCATATCGGTGACCCGCGTCTCGGCACGCCGGTTGCGCGCACTCCTGAATCGAACCTGCGGATACCTCGCGGTCAGCCAACCATGTAGCGGTGCAAGTTCTTCGAGGTAGAAGAAGGCAAGACGAGCACTGCGAAGGGAGCCCAGCACGACCGGACCGATCACCCCACACACCAGCAAAACGATAGTCATCAGCTGCAAACACAAGGTGACCCGCTGAGCCCACTCCGGAGGCATGCCCGGCCAGAAGACGGCAATGACGACCACCCAGAGCTCACACGCGGTGAATGTCAGCGCGGACCCCGCCAGCAAACTCAAAAAGCTTCGCCGCCAACGCCGTTCCTGCGCGGTAGCCCTCGCCGCCACCCTGGCCAGGGTGGCGACCGAGGGAACGACCGCCAACGCCTGAACAATCCAATACGCTTGCATCCCACCGCTGCCGGCGAACTCACGCGAGAACCCGACCCCGTGTGGCTGTTGCGACGATGTCGCGAACAAGTAGACCAGAACACCCAACACGCAACCGTAGAAGGCATAGATCGCCAGCAGCCGCCATCGAGCGGGTGGATCGGGCGACAGGTTGCAACGCCAATGCAGCGTCGTCGCCATGATCGCGAGGAGTACGCACAAATGGCCCGCCAGGTAGGCGCCATTGGTCCGGATGCCCCCCAATGCTTCCTCCGCGGCCGGGGTCTGCAGCAGAAAGCCCAGCGCAAGCAATGTCAACGCGGCCGCGGGAGTCCATCGCCCCCGCACTCCCTGAATCAGATGTTGGCGAACCAACGCCGCCACGCCGGCAAGAATCAGTACCGCTACTGCCGAATCGAACGCGACCATCACTGTCATCCGATACGAGAGCGCGGAAAGCCCAGCGCCGCAAGAAGTCCCGACGCACCGTTCGCCTCGACATCGCTCCAGAGGATTGCCTGAAGCGTCTTCCTGGCGAACGCCTCGGCCTCGTGCTCACTGTCGGTGTAGTACCCCGATCGGTACCGGACTCGCGTGAAATGCACGATCGCGGACGGATCGAGCACCGAGCACATCGCCTCGTCCGCGGCCAGCTGATAGTCGGCGCTCCCGTGCCCGAACAGGATATGTCCGGCCTCGTGCAGCACGGTGTTGATGCGGGCGACCTCCGGAAGATCGGCGTCGTATTCGATCAGATCACCGGATCCGAGCCGAAACCACCGACCCGCGACACCTGCGGGCAGGTCCGAACTCGCCTCGATTCTCACCGGCATCCCACTCTCGGCGGAGAGTATCGTTCCGAACGCGGGAAGGGTGAAGGGCTGCAAGCACGCGATCCGCCATTGCACTCTCCTGAGAGCACGTCGCGAGACACGACCGGCCGCATACGCATCGATTTCCGAGCCCTGGCCGACACCCCGCCCCCACAATCCGATAGCGGCCACCTCCTCGACCCGGATCCCGACTGCTGGACACAGTAGCATTCACCAGTACCCTGGGCGAGATGCCTGCGCCGGGTTCTATCTCGTTGCCGCAACGCATATCTCGTGTGTCCGAAATCGGACTCCGGCACTCGATCGAGCTCGCGCGTCGATGCCCCGGCAACAGCGCCGAGAACATGGGGAGGACGAACGATGCAGGCACCGAGTTTGCTGTGGCGCGATACCGACTGCCGGACGATCTCACGCCCCGAGCCGGGCATGATCGCGGATTTGAATCTCGATCAGGTCTTCGCCGCGATCGCGGGGCCCGGTCCGAACGAATCGATCGACCAGGTGCTGCGCTCACCTCTGCCGCACAGCAAGGATGTCGAGTTCCGGCAGCAGGTCTTCGAGGATCTCGCGTCGCCGGACCTGCGCGCGTTACTCGAGGCGTTCTCGCGATCGATGACGGATATCCGGGGCCGACTCGCCGAGCTGTCCACACTTCATCACGCGCTTCTGCAGAGCCGCCGTCGCCTTGGTCTGCTGCATTCCTACTGCCGCACCCTGCTCTCGCTCCACGAAGGGCTCAACGGAGTCCGCCTGAATTCCACGGCCCTGAGCGCATGGCGGCAGTATCTGCACGCCTACGTCACTCGCGAACAATTCGAAGAGCTCGTCTCATCGTGTGAGGACATCCTCGCCGACCTCGAGCGTGTTCGCTACAGCATGCGGATCGACGAGCATCGAATCATCCTCGAACACGCAACGGACGCACCGGACTACACGGCGATGATCGAGCGCCTGTTCACGCCGATCACGTCCGGTCTGGGTCCGCCCGCACCGCGTCGCCTCCCGACGGTCGCCAACGTTCACCCTGTCGAGGAACGCGTTCTCGACCAACTCGCTCGGCTCTTTCCCGGCCCCTTTCACAAGTTGACGGAGTACACCCGAGCCCTCGGAGATTTCATCGACCCGGCGATCGGCCGAGTCGGCGATGAGCTCGGCTTCTTCTTTGCGTATCTCCGGCTCGTCGACACGCTGGGCGGGCGCGGAATGGACTTCTGCCTCCCCGTGGTGACCGATTCCTTCGACGGCATTCGGGTGCAGGGCGCATTCGACATGGCACTCGCGACGAAGAATGTCGACTCGGGGACGATGCCCGTTGTCAACGACTATCAGCTCGTCGACGGCGAGCGCATCATCGTGGTCACCGGGCCGAATCAAGGTGGAAAGAGCACGTTCGCGCGAATGTTCGGCCAGGTGGCCTATCTCGCGTCATTGGGCTGCCCCGTCCCGGCCCGCCGAGCGAGAATAATGCTCCCGGACACCATCTCCACTCATTTCGAGCGGCGGGAGCACGCCTCGGACGCGGCCGGTAAACTTCAAAGCGAACTGATCGCCATCCATGAAACACTCGATTTCGCAACCGATCGGACTCTGATAATTCTCAACGAGAGTTTCAGTTCGACCGCCACCTCGGATGCTCAGCGGATCGGCGAACAAATTCTTCGCAAGATTTCTGACACGACATCGATCGCACTGTTCGTGACCTTTCTCGACGAACTGACGAGGATGGACGGAATCGTCAGTATGGTCGCCGGAGTCGGAGCCGACCCAACACTCCGAACTTTCAAAGTGGAGAGAAAACCAGCAGACGGCAGAGCGTACGCGGCGGCTCTCGCGAACCAATTCGACCTGACATACGAGGCCATCGTCGAGAGGGTGACGCGGTGAGGGTGAATCTCCTCGGTCCGGAGGCGTGGAGCCACGGTTCGGTCAGCGAAAACGGCGCATCCCTGGCCGATGATCTGGAGCTGTCGATCGTCTACGACGCGATGGCGGGTGGCGACCGGTTCATCCGTACCGTGGTCGCGGATCTGATGCCCAGATCATTGCTCGATCCGCAGGTCATCGCCTACCGGCAAGAGGTGGTCAGCGACAGTTGCGCACAGCCCGCAACCATCCGAGAGCTCTATTCCATCGTCAAGGACGCCACCGATATACGACGATGGACCGCCGGGCGCGATCGAGGTGCGCGCGGCAAGCTGTATCTGTCGCTCGAACCGCTCACCAAATTGATCAGTCACTTGCGTCGCTTGCGCGCCACACTCGATACCAACTCGTCCCTCTTCACATCGGCAGGCTTCCTAGGATTCACGAAAAATCTCGCCGATTTGTTCTCCGAAGAATACTTGACCGACATCGAACAATATATCCGCGCTCTGGAGTTCGAACACGGCTTCGAGGTGAGCGCGACACTCGGCGCCCACGGAGAAATTGTCGGCGCCGTTCTGCACGAACCACCGGCTCCGCCTCGACGCAGAAAAACCGTTTTCGCGCCCCGGGACCGGCACACGGTCGAGATCTCGCCGACAGACGAGAGCGCCAGAAAGTTCATCTCGCGTCTTGTCGGAAACTGCCTCGATCGCGTCGCGGATGTCGTCGCGCACGTCACGGAAGTGCTCGCCGGATTCTTTCAGGCCGCACGCACCGAGATGGCGTTCCTCGTCGGGTGCGTAAATCTCCACGAACACCTTCAATCTCGCCGATACCCCGTCTGCTACCCCCGGCCCCTTGGTCCGGACAGCGGTACCGGCTTCGATTTTCGATCCCTGCGCGACCCAGCCCTGTGCTTATCGCATCGATCGGCGATCGAAGGAAACTCGATCGACGGACGCGGACGACTGCTGACGGTCATCACGGGCGCGAACAGCGGCGGGAAATCGACATTCCTGCGCAGCCTCGGCACCGCCCAGCTGATGATGCAGGCGGGCATGTTCGTCGTTGCCGAAGCCTACGAAGCCGACATCCGGACCGGAATCTTCAGCCATTTCCGAGTCGACGAGGACGCCTCGATGACATACGGCAGGTTGAAAGAGGAACTGGTGCGGGTGCGGGACCTGACCGATCGGATCGGACCGGGATCCATGGTGCTGTGGAACGAACCGTTCGCCTCGACCAGCGAACGAGAAGCCACCGAGATACTGGCACCGATCACCGAAGCGCTGCTCGACTCGGGGGTGACGGTGATCGTGGTGACACACCTCTATGATTTCGCGGCAGCGCTCGCGCGGCGACAGCATGCGACCGACTTGTTCCTTCAGGCACAACGCCTACCCGATGGCACGAGGACATATCGCCTGGAGGTCGGTGCACCTGCGACAACGAGCCACGCCATGGACATCTACCGGCGAATCTTCGGCACCGAGAGCCAGCGGGTCGGGTAAGGCGTCGAGGGTTGGTGTTTGCCGATTCCGGCGAGGGATAACCGGTGAGGGCCGCAACCACGTCGAGAGGAATCATTCATGGCAATCGCGACGATCAACCCTGCCGACAATGTGACGGTCAAGGAATTCGACGAGTTCACCGAAACCCAGGTCGATGCGGCAATCGATGCCGCGGACACCGCCTACGCGTCGTGGCGCGCCACGACGAAATCCGAGCGCGCGGCGATTCTGGCCCGCGCCGCGCAACTGATGACCGATCGGGCGGATGAGCTCGCGCCATTGCTGACGCTGGAAATGGGCAAGTTGATCGGCGAGAGCAAGGGCGAGGTCGCGCTGGCTTCGTCGATTCTGAAGTACTACGCGGACAATGGCGAGGCGATGACCGCCGACGAGAGCATCGACGTTCCGGACGGTTCCGCCATCGTGCGCACCGTACCGATCGGCGCTCTACTCGGCGTGATGCCATGGAATTTTCCGCTGTACCAGGTTGTCCGCTTCGCGGCCCCGAATCTGTTGCTGGGCAACACGATTCTGATCAAGCACGCCAGTAACTGCCCGCAATCCGCGCTGGCGCTCGAGCAGTTGTTCGCCGATGCGGGCGCGCCGAGGGGTGTGTACACGAACCTGTTCGTCTCCGGGGCGAAGATCGCGCGCATCATCGACAACCCCAAGATCAAGGGCGTATCCCTGACCGGCAGCGAGGCCGCCGGAGCCAGTGTGGGCGAGCAGGCCGGCAAGAACCTCAAGAAGTCGGTGCTCGAACTCGGTGGCAGCGACCCGTTCATCGTCCTGGACGATGGCGGCGACTTCGAGCGCCTGATCGAGGGCGCCGCCACCGGGCGCATGGCCAACACCGGTCAGAGCTGCGTGGCGGCCAAGCGCTTCTTCGTCCAGCCGAACCTGTACGACCGCTTCGTCGGCGGGCTCGCCAAGGCGTTCGCAGACCTCGAGCCGGGAGATCCGCAGAACGAGGCCACCACGCTGGGTCCGCTGTCCTCGGAGCAAGCCGCGAAGGATCTCGCGGAAATCGTGCAGGACGCCCTCGACCGGGGAGCGACCGCGCAGGTCGGCGGTCACCGAGTCGATCGCCCCGGCGCGTACTTCGAGGCGACCGTGCTGACCGGCGTCACCGAGGACATGCGCGCGTTCAGCGAGGAACTGTTCGGCCCGGTCGCCGTGGTCTACGCGGTCACCGACGCCGATGACGCCGTGGCCAGAGCCAATGCCTCGAGCTTCGGACTGGGAGCCACCGTCTTCTCGGGCGATATCGACGCCGCGCACGCGGTCGCGGACCGCCTCGACAGCGGCATGGTGTGGATCAACCACCCCACCGGAACCGCCCCCGAACTGCCTTTCGGCGGCGTCAAGCGCTCGGGTTTCGGTCGCGAACTCTCGCACTTCGGCATGGGAGAGTTCGCCAACCACAAGCTCATTCGCACCGTCCCCAAGGAGTCGAAGATCGCGGGTGCGGGCGGCTAGGTCCCATTCGCCGAGACGAATTCACACCACTCCCCGAACGGCACAGCGCCCGCGTCGTCATTGACGCGGGCGCTGTGCCGTTCGTACCGAGAATCAGTGCGCGAGCACGGGTTCCCCTTCCGAGGGCGCCGGAACCGTGTTGGGCATCAGGATCCCGGTCAGGACCGCGCCCGCCACGAAGATCGCGGTTGCCCACCAGAAGCTGGTGGTGTAGCTCTCGATCTGTGCCTGCGCCGCCGCCAGCGCGCTCGGCTGATGCGAACCGAGGTAGTCGGTCGCGGCCGATGCGGCGATGGTGCTCAGCAATGCGGTGCCGATCGAACCGCCGACCTGCTGGCTGGTGTTGACCATCGCCGAGGCGACGCCCGCGTCCTCGTGGTGCACACCCGAGGTCGCGCCCTGGAAGGCGGTCGACATCGCACCACCGAGGCCGAGGCCCATGAGCACCAGTGCCGGAAGGATATTGGTGACATAGGAGCTGTCCAGGCTGATCTGGGTGAGCAGGCCCATCCCCGCGGCGGCGATCAGGAAGCCACCGCTCATCACGATCTTCGGGCCGAGTTTGGGCAGCACCAGCGAGGGCACCGTGGTGGAGGAGATGACCATGCCCGCGACCATCGGCAGGAAGGCCAGACCGGTCTTGATCGGCGAATAGCCCATGCTCAACTGCATGTAGTAGGTGAGGAACAGGAAGATCGCGAACATACCGATGCCCATGACGAACACGGTCAGATACGAACCGCCGCGGGTGCGATCCAGCACGATGCGCAGCGGCAGGAGCGGATTCGCGACCTTGGTCTCCAACCACACGAACACCGCGAGCAGTGCCGCGCCGCCGATCAGGAAGCCGAGGGTGACCGGATTGGTCCAGCTGGTCGATTCGGCATGGGAGAAGCCGTAGACGATGCCGAACAGCGCGGCGGTCACCACGAGGGTGCCCGGGATATCGAGCCGGGGCCGTTCGGTGACGGTGTGCTTGGCCAGCAGCAGGACCGCGCCCACCAGTGCGACCGCGGCGAACCCGAGATTGACGAACATCACCCAGCGCCACGAGGCCCATTCGGTGAGCATGCCGCCCAGCAGCAGGCCGATGGCGCCACCGGCACCGGCCACCGCACCGAAGATGCCGAAAGCCTTTGCCCTCTCGGAAGGTTCGGTGAACGTGACGCTCAGTAGCGACAGCGCGGCAGGTGCGAGCAGCGCACCGAAGACACCCTGTCCGACACGTGCGGCGACGAGCATCTCGAAGCTGGTGGCCGCGCCACCGACAGCCGAGGTGACCGCGAAACCGACAAGGCCGACGATGAAGGTGTTGCGCCGGCCGAACAGGTCACTGAGCCGACCACCCAGTAGCAGCAGGCTGCCGAAAGCCAGTGCGTATCCGGTGACCACCCATTGCCGATCGCCGTCGCCGAAGCCCAGGTCCGCCTGCGCCGCGGGCAGTGCGATATTCACGACGGTTGCGTCGAGCACGACCATGAGCTGTGCCACGCCCAGCACGGCGAGCACCCACCAGCGCAGAGCATGCGAGCCGCGGCGGCCCGAATCCGTCTTCTCGGGGGCGGGTGCCCCTCGTTCGTACGTGGTTGTCATGTCTTCCCCTGGTTCTGGAGGCTTGATGCGGAGGACCGAACTCCGCTTATGGGATAAGCTAGCACCGTAACGGAGGTTCTGCCTCCACTTAGTCCCACGTCTCATGAGGAGGCGGTTGTGAACCACACCACTGCGGGGTCTCCACCTCGGCGTTTACGCGCCGACGCGGTCCGCAACCAGCAGCGGATCGTCGAAGCGGCTCGACAGCTCTTCGCCGAACGAGGGCTGGAGATCACCCTCGATGACGTTGCCGAACGCGCGGGCGTCGGCGTCGGGACGGTCTACCGCCGTTTCGCCGGCAAGCAGGAACTGATCGCCGAAGTCTTCGCGGCCAATGTCAGCGATTTCGTGATCGCCGCCGAGACCGCGGCCACTCATCCCGATCCATGGGACGGGCTGGTGCAATTCTTCGAGTACGCCTGCACGCACCTGGCCACCAACCGTGGCCTCAGCGAAGTGATGCTGGAACTCGACAACGATCTGGCGAGCTTGGCCCAGGTGCGCGACCGGATCAAGCCGACCGTCGCGGCACTTGTCGATCGCGCCCGTGAGGCGGGGGCGATTCAGCACGATATCGAGGCCTCGGACTTCTTCGCACTCGTTCACATGGTCGATGCGCTCGCGGAGTTCGCCAAGCCGGTGAACCCCGACATCTGGAAGCGCTACCAGAACGTCGTCCTCAACGGAGTACGCACCGACGCCACCCCGCGCCGGCCACTGACCGCGCCCGCACTGACCGACGAACAAATCGAAATGGCAAAGTCCCACATCTGCACGGCCCGCAAACACTGAGATCCCCGGGGCGAGAATCGGCACACGTCTGCCGTTATGGGTCCGAATGATGTTGCGAGAGCGTCGGGTTCGACCGGAGCCGTACCGTTCCGGTCAGGAGATGATGCGGATCGCGTAGGGCATGATGCCGCCTTCGCGGACCGGGGAGACGCGGACGACCTCGCCGGATTGGGGGGCCTCGATCATTTTGCCGTCGCCCAGGTAGAGGGCGACGTGTTCGCTGCCGCCGGGGCCCCAGAAGAGCATGTCGCCGCGTTCGCGGTCGGAGACGTCGACCCGGGAGCCCATGGAGTACTGGTAGCCGCTGTAGTGCGGGAGGGAGACGCCGATGCCGGCGAAGGCGTAGATCATCAGGCCGGAGCAGTCGAAGCCGACCTTGCTGTAGTCGCCGTGGGCGTCGGCGACGCCACCGTCGCGGATGCCGAGGGTCGGGCCGTCCTCGTCACCCCCGCCCCAGGCGTAGATTTCGCCGAGTTGGGCCATGGCGCGGTCGACGACTATCTCGATGAGCTCAGAACGGTTGCCGCTGGCGCGATTCGGCTGCTGACCGTAGCGAGGTGAGGGCGGGGAGTTGTCGAGCTGAGTGTGCGGGCGGTGGCCGCCGGCGGCCGCGGCGGCACGGTCGCTGGAGTCCCGGTCGACGGCCACGCGCGCGGCCGCGGCGGCGGCCGCGGCGCGGGCGGCGGCTTCCTCGGCGCGGCGCTGCTGATCCCACGCCAGGTAGGTATCGCGCTGCCCCTGCAGGCCGATGACGGTGGCACGCGCGGCATCCAGACGCTGCTGCGCCGAATCACGCTGCTGCACAAGATTGTTGCGGTTCGCGGCTTCCTGATCGAAGGCGGTCTGCGCGGCGGCGACGGCGTTCTGCGCGTCCGCCTTCTTCGCCTCGGCCTCGCCCGCGGCGGCATCGGCGGCCTGCTGGGCCTGCTTCGCGACGGAGGTCTTGTTGGCCTGATCGACCTGCGTGCGACGCAGTCCGTTGACCACCTGCTGCTGATTGAGCGAGGCGATGGTGAGGATCTGCGCGCGATCCAGCGCGATCTCGGGAGTGGGCGCGGCCAGATAGTTGACCAGGGAGGTCGAACCGGGCCGCATGTAGACCTGGGCCACGTATTTGTCGAAGTCGCGGTGCGCGCCATCGACTTTCGCCCCGGCATCGACCAGATCACCTTGGCACTGAACGACCCGCCGGGCCGCGGTGTCGGCCACATCGCGCGCGATCTGCAGATCCACCAGCGCCTTGTTGACCGCTTCGCGGCGGGCCGCGACGGCGTCGTCGAGCTGTTGCAACTGCTGCTCGACCGAGGCCACCTGATTGATCAGCGCGCCGACCTGACCGACTCCGGCCTCGACCTGTCCCCCGGCCTCGGCGATGTCGCTGTCACTGGGATTCGGCGGCGGGGGCGGGGCGGCATGTCCGTTCGATACCCCCACGGACAGCACCACCAACGCTACGAGCAACTCCGTAGCGATTCGCGCCGGGCGTGCCCGGCGCCTCGCAGGCTCCCGCATCGCGCCTCCCTGAAGTCCCATCCGGCACTTCATCCCCAAACGTGCCATCGCGAAACCGTATGACACTTACCGGACGGCAGGGGTCAGCCACGCCCGAGCAAACTACGTCCAATTTATGCGTAACTGGTCATTTGCCGGTTTTCGTCGGCGGGTTCCCGAGTGGGCGGCGCGAGACCGGCCGGAAAACCTTCCGGCCGTCGGCGAAACGTCGGCGAACGAGACCGGGCCGCGCGGGCGCGCACCCTCAGGGAGAAGCCGCGATCTCAGAAAGAAGAAGGGCTCAGGCGACCGGAGTGCGCGGGCGCTCGTCGGCGACCGGCTCGTCCTCGGGCGCGCGACGCATCTTGACCACGGCCAGACCGCCGATCACCGAGATCAGACCGACCAGCATCACCAGCGTGATGATCGTCCAGGACACGGTCTCGGGCTGCTCGAGGCGATCGACGAAGGTCCGGGCCGCCTCCTCGGTGTGATCCGAGCCGCGGTACTTGGACTTGTCCTCGGCCCATTCGAGCCGGGCGCGGGTGAACGAGTCACTGGCCGTGCCGACCCAATCGTCGCTGAAGACGACCACGGTGCCGTGCTCGATCTTGCCGACCTCGGTCGCGAGATCGCGCAGGGTCGCCTCGATGCCCGGATTGCCCGGCACCACAATGATGTTCAGATCGATGCCGTGATCGCGCGCGCTCGCGGCGATATCGGCCAGCCCGTCCTGCTTGCGACCCTTGGGGGCGGCGACATGATTGTCGGCCAGATCAGCGATGATGGCCTTGAGGTCGGTGTTCGGCGGTAGTTCCGCCTTCATCGGCGTGAAACCCGAGGTGTGCGAGACGGTCACGAACGCACAGTACGCGACGGCCACTCACATCACCTCACCACGCCACGCTGAAGTGTTACGGCACGAGTGCCGGGGGCACCACGGATATATGGACAACGGTGTCACCGGCCGGTACGGGACCCTCCCCCGTGCGCTCACAGGACAAGCGTACTGTTAGAGTCGAGAACCGGACGAGGACCAGCTCCTCGACGAGCCATCGGCACAGCCCCGCCGGTGGCCACCATTCACAGACGAGTGGAGCGAACGTGACGAGTATCGATTCCTTCGGCGCCAAAGGCACCCTCGAGGTCGGAAGCAACTCCTACGAGATCTTCCGCCTCTCGGCCGTCCCCGGCACCGAGAAGCTGCCCTACGCCCTCAAGGTCCTCGCGGAGAACCTCCTGCGCACCGAGGACGGCGCCAACATCACCGCGGATCACGTCCGCGCGATCGCGAACTGGGATCCGTCGGCCGAGCCCGACACCGAGATCCAGTTCACCCCGGCCCGCGTGATCATGCAGGACTTCACCGGCGTGCCCTGCATCGTCGACCTCGCCACCATGCGTGAGGCCGTGACCACCCTCGGCGGCGATCCGAGCAAGGTCAACCCGCTGTCCCCGGCCGATATGGTCATCGACCACTCGGTCATCCTGGACGTCTTCGGCCGCGCCGATGCCCTCGAGCGCAACGTCGACCTCGAGTACCAGCGCAACGGCGAGCGCTACCAGTTCCTGCGCTGGGGCCAGGGCGCCTTCGACGACTTCAAGGTCGTCCCGCCGGGCGTCGGCATCGTGCACCAGGTCAACATCGAGTACCTGGCTCCCACAGTCATGGTCCGCAACGGCCAGGCCTACCCCGACACCTGTGTCGGCACCGACTCGCACACCACCATGGTCAACGGCCTGGGCGTGCTGGGTTGGGGCGTCGGCGGCATCGAGGCCGAGGCGGCCATGCTGGGCCAGCCCGTCTCCATGCTGATCCCGCGCGTCGTCGGCTTCAAGCTGACCGGTGAGATCGTCCCCGGCGTCACCGCCACCGACGTGGTGCTCACCGTCACCGACATGCTGCGCAAGCACGGCGTCGTCGGCAAGTTCGTCGAGTTCTACGGCGCCGGTGTGGCCGAGGTTCCCCTCGCCAACCGCGCGACCCTGGGCAATATGAGCCCCGAATTCGGTTCCACCGCGGCGATCTTCCCGATCGACGAGGAGACCATCAACTACCTGCGCCTGACCGGCCGCAGCGACGAGCAGCTCGCGCTCGTCGAGGCGTACGCCAAGGAGCAGGGCCTGTGGCACGACGCCGACAAGGAGCCCGCGTACTCGGAGTACCTGGAGCTGGACCTGGGCACCGTGGTGCCGTCCATCGCCGGCCCGAAGCGCCCCCAGGACCGGATCCTGCTGTCGGACAGCAAGACCGCGTTCCGCAAGGACATCCACAACTACACCAACGACGCGGAGTCGGGCCCGGCCGCGGCCACCCCGCACACGCATCTGGACGAGGCGATCGAGGAGTCCTTCCCGGCGTCGGATCCCGCCGTGCTGTCCTTCGCCGACGACGACGCGATCGTGCCGTCCGCCGCGAACGGCAACACCGGCCGTCCGTCCAAGCCGGTCAAGGTCTCCGATCCCGAGCGCGGTGATTTCGTGCTCGATCACGGCGCCGTCGTGGTCGCGGGCATCACCTCCTGCACCAACACCTCGAACCCGTCGGTCATGATCGGCGCGGCGCTGCTCGCCCGCAACGCGGTCGAGAAGGGTCTCGCGTCCAAGCCGTGGGTCAAGACCAACATGGCCCCCGGCTCGCAGGTCGTCTCGGACTACTACGAGAAGGCCGGCCTGTGGCCGTACCTGGAGAAGCTGGGCTTCTTCGTGGGTGGTTACGGCTGCACCACCTGCATCGGCAACACCGGTCCGCTGCCGGAGGAGATCTCCAAGGCGATCAACGACAACGACCTGTCGGTCACCGCGGTCCTGTCGGGCAACCGCAACTTCGAGGGTCGCATCTCCCCCGATGTGAAGATGAACTACCTGGCCTCCCCGCCGCTGGTCATCGCGTACGCGCTCGCGGGCACCATGGACTTCGACTTCGAGACCGATTCGCTGGGCAAGGACACCGACGGCAAAGAGGTGTTCCTGAAGGACATCTGGCCGTCCCCGCAGGAGATCGACGACACCATCAAGTCGGCGATCAGCCGGGACATGTTCACCAAGTCCTACGCCACCGTCTTCCAGGGCGATGAGCGCTGGCAGGGTCTGAACACCCCCGAGGGCGACACCTTCGCATGGGACGAGAACTCGACCTACGTCCGCAAGGCGCCGTACTTCGACGGCATGCAGATGGAGCCGACCCCGGTCAGCGACATCAAGGGCGCTCGCGTGCTCGCGCTGCTGGGCGATTCGGTCACCACCGACCACATCTCCCCGGCCGGTCCGATCAAGCCGGGCACCCCGGCCGCGCAGTACCTCGACTCGCACGGCGTGGAGCGCAAGGACTACAACTCCCTGGGCTCGCGTCGCGGTAACCACGAGGTCATGATTCGCGGCACCTTCGCGAACATCCGCCTGCGCAACCAGCTCCTGGACGACGTCTCGGGTGGTTACACCCGCGACTTCACCCTCGAGGGCGGCCCGCAGTCCTTCATCTACGACGCCTCGCAGAACTACCAGGCCGCGGGCATCCCGCTGGTCGTGCTGGGCGGCAAGGAATACGGCTCGGGCTCCTCGCGCGACTGGGCCGCCAAGGGCACCAGCCTGCTGGGCGTCAAGGCCGTCATCACCGAGTCCTTCGAGCGCATCCACCGCTCGAACCTGATCGGCATGGGCGTTGTGCCGCTGCAGTTCCCGGCCGGCGAGTCCGCCGCGTCGCTGAAGCTGGACGGCACCGAAACCTTCGACATCGAGGGGATCACCAAGCTGAACGAGGGTGTGACTCCGAAGACCATGAAGGTGACCGCCACCAAGACCGACGGCGAGAAGGTCGTCTTCGACGCGGTCGTCCGCATCGATACGCCCGGTGAGGCCGACTACTACCGCAACGGCGGCATCCTGCAGTTCGTGCTGCGCAACATGATCCGCGGCTGATTCGGCCCGTTCCCCTCACGGGGAGGATCCCATAACGCAGTGAAGCTGCGGCGACTCGGCTGAGAAGGGCTGTTTCACAGCCGAGTCGCGGTGGCGGGCACCGGTTTCCGTGTGATGGAAGCCGAGGTTCGCCGCCCGGTCCGTCAGGATCGGTTCGCTCGTCGCTAGTGCGGAATCTCCGCACCGGTCCGTGAGATCGGTGCGGAGATTCCGCACACCCCGTTTCGGAGGAGTCCATGCCCAAGGTCAGTGACGACCACCTCGCCGCCCGGCGCAGCCAGATCCTCGACGGAGCACGCAGTTGTTTCGCCGAGTTCGGCTACGAGGGCGCCACCGTGCGCCGTCTGGAAGAGGCGACCGGTCTGTCCCGAGGCGCCATCTTCCACCACTTCCGCGACAAGGACGCCCTCTTCCTCGCCCTCGCCCAGGAGGACGCCGGCCGCATGGCGGAGGTCGCCGCCACCCAGGGTCTGATCCAGGTCATGCGCGATATGCTCGCGCGCCCAGAGGATTTCGACTGGCTCGGCACCCGACTGGAAATCGCGCGCCGGCTGCGCAACGATCCGGAGTTCCGCGCCCATTGGGAGGAGCGCTCCACCGAACTCACCGCCGCGACGGTGGCTCGCCTCGAACGCCGCAAGGCCGCGGGCGCCCTGCGCGACGATGTGCCCACCGAGGTCCTGCTGGGTTATCTGGACCTCGTGCTCGACGGCCTGATCGCGCGCATCGCCTCCGGCCACGCCAATGACAATCTCGAAGCCGTACTGGATCTGGTCGAAGCCTCGGTCCGGCGCAAACAGTAGCGGCGCACGCGCTCAGTCCATGCGCTGCGCGGCCCGTAGTCGTGCCATGACGTTCTCGTCGGGATGGAATTCGACGCGGTAGCGCGGCGGGTAGATGCCCGCGGCCGGAGGCAGATCGACTTCGGCCGCGAGCGTTTCCCAAGGGACGCCGAAGGTTTCGCCGGTCTCGGGGTCGGTCAGGGTGACGGTGTGCACGCGCGGCAGCAGGGTGGGAACCCCATCGGTCCAGGGGGCGATCGTGGTCTCGGTGCCGTCCGGCTTGCGGGCGTGCATGAGTTTCGCGGCCCGGTCCTCGGTGCGGCCCTCGTCGAGATCGGCGCGCAGGTAGTCGTACTGCTGCCCGTAGACCGCGGCGGACAGTCTCGACTCGGCGGCCCGAATGTCCTTCCAGGCCACATGGTTCCGATGGACCTGGTACGGAACGAGCGTGCCCTGCTCGTCGACCGTATAGGGCATCGGCGACACCTGACGGATACCGTTGTCGAACAGTTCCCCCGCCAGGGAGACCAGGCGCTCCACATGCGCTTCGGAGAACTCCACCCCGAACAGCACGCCGACGTTCTGGGCGACGAAGGCGATCGGCCGCGCACCGGCTTTCGCGCCGACGCCCGCCAGCCAGCCGTCCACCAGCGGCAGCGAGCCCGCGTACAGATCCCCGCTGTTGTCCCCGATGTAGACCATCCCGTTGCTGGCACCGGGGTCGTAGGCGCCGATGGTGTCCAGCGCCAGCTCCGCCAGATTCGCTCTGGCCGTGGAGAACACGGTCTCCGCGTCGATGCCCCACTGCTCGAGATCGTGCGGGGTCACCCGCTGCATCGAGGTGGGCTGATCCAGGACGACCGTCTCGGACAGGCACGGAGCGACCGGCCGCCACAGGGTGTGGTCCGCGATCCGCATTCCCTCCACCCGCATGTCCAGATCCCCGGCCTGGCGGATCAGCGGACGTACCAGCGGCGCGGCCGCGGCCCAGCCGGTCGGCTCCTCGGGACCGCCCTCCCATTTGTTCATTCGCACGAAGTCGGTCAGCATCCGCTCCGCCGCTTCGGGTGTCGCGTCCTCGCAGCGGCGGAACACGGTGGTGAGGTTGATCCGTCCCCGCTCGCCGTCGCGCTTCACATACGCGATCTCGAACGCCTTCGCGTCGAATTCGGCTCCTGCCACCGAATCCTGCGCCAGCACCATCGTCAACGCACGCTCGCCGAAATTTCCCTGCTTCGAACCGAACATCCCGCCCCAGAAACTCATGGGCCAGAATCTACTCGACGGTACGGACACTCTCGGGGGACATCCTCGGCTCAGGGTGCGGGCAGCGGGGGGAGTTCGAGGTTGTCGCGGAAGGTGTCGCCGAGGTAGTCGGTGCCGACGATGCCGCGGCGGCGCAGTTCGGGCAGCAGACCCTCGAGGACGAAGTCACGGGTGCGCGGATCGGCGAGCCCGCCCAGGGATATCACGTCGAGAACGTCTGCGCGATAACGCTCCTCGATGGCGTCGGCGAGTTGCTCCGGCGTTCCGGCCGCAGCCCAGTGGCCGGTGTCCTTCGAGGCGATAATCAGTTCCCGCAGGGTGCGGCCCGAGGCGGCGAGCTTGGCGAAGATCTCCACCCGGCCGCGCCGGCGGTTCACCGAATTCACGTCCGGGAGCAGGCTTTCCGGGATCGGCCTGTCCAGCGGCAGTTCCGACAGATCCACTCCGCCGCCGAGCATGTCCGCCAGCAGGATTCGGCCCGCGTCGAAATCGGTGTTCTCGGCCGCGTCGAGGACCAGGCGGCGCGCTTCGGCCTCGGTGGCACCGTAGGTGGCGTGGAAGGAGCTCATGATGAGCGGAAGTCCCTGCGCCCGTCCGAGTTCGGCGGCCCGGGATCGGATCGTCTTGGTGTAGGTGACCGCGTCTTCGAGCGTCGGCAGTGAGGTGAACACGACCTCGGCGAACCGCGCGCCGAGCTCGATACCCCCGGCGGACTGCCCGGCCTGGAACTGCACGGGCCGCCGCTGCGGCAGAGGTGGGATATTGAGCGGTCCGCGCACCGTGAAGTACTTCCCGGAGTGCTCGATCGGACGCACCAGATCGGAATTCAGCTGCGAGCCACCGCGGCCGTCGGAGGTCAGCGCGCCCGGCCGCCAGCTGTCGAACAGCGCGTTGACGACCTCGAGCGATTCGGTGGCCCGCGCGTATCGCTCCTCGGGGCTCGGCAGTTCCTGATCGCCGTAGTTCTCCTCACCCACCGAGGAGGTGACGAGGTTCCATGCCGCGCGACCGTTGCTCACGTGATCGAGCGTTCCGAACAGCCGCGCGAGGTTGTAGGGATGGTGAAAAGTACTGGTCACCGTGGCGATCAGCCCGACGTGGGTGGTCACCGCGCTCAGGGCGCTCAGGAAGATCAGCGGCTCCTGCGCCCCGATCGCGCCCTGGGCGCCGAAACTCAGCAGGTCGGCCGCGAACAGCGCGTCGAACCCGTTCGCCTCCGCCAGCTTCGCGACCTCGATCGACGAGGCCACGGTCGACTGCCCCGGATCGATCGCGGCGTCATAGACCCCGACCGCCCCGCTGACGCCCGTCACGGTCTTCAACTTCCGGCGCTGCGCAGAACTCATTCACCGTATCCAACCCACTTGCGCTGCCGTCGAACAGATTTGCGCTCACCCCGAACGCAATCTCCGCGGCCGGGGCGTCGGGACGAGTCGGCGCGCCGAACAGTGTGGCTCGCAGCGGGTTCGAGTCGCTCGGTCACACCTGCGCGTCGAGCGGCGGCCACCTGCCGCGATACCCGGTTCAGTCCGGTACTCGGCCGTAGATGGTGAGCCAGATGGCGCGGGCCAGGGATCGGGCCATCTGCTCGTCGTCGACGGTGTCGGTGGCCAGCAGGAAGCCGATGGAGCGTTCGACCATGCAGGTCAGGACGATCGCGGTGGCGGTGATGTCGACGTGATCGGGCAGGCGGCCCGCGGCCTGGTCGGTATGCAGGCGTCGCAGACCAGTGCGACGAAGGTTTCGATCCGGCCGCGCCAGTAGAGCCCGACATCGGCGTCGTAGGCCGAGACTTCCGAGAGGGCGCGCAGGAGGTGGGCGTGCGCGCGCGACCCGTCGATCATCAAGCGCATGGCGTGCACGACACCCGCTTCCCCGTCGGCGTGGCTGCTCGACCACCACTGTTCGGCCGCGCGGAACTGATCGTCGGTGGCCAGCACCGCCATCCGGATCAGCAGCTGACTCTTGTCCGGAAAGTAGCGGTAGAACGTCGATCGGGCGATGTCGGCCTCGTCGGCGATGCGCTGCACGGCCAGTTCGGTGAATGTCGTACCGCCGCCGAGCAGTTCGTCGACGGCGGCGAGCACTCGGCGCTCGATCGCCTCGCGACGTTCGTCGCGCTGGGCGCGTCCGCCGCGACCGGCCCGGGTCAGCGAGGGCACGGGCGCTCCCGGGTCGCGGCACGAAGATCACGGTGCGGAGCGGGCTGCATGGGGCCATTGTGCCGCACACTCGGCGACGCGCCGATGACACGCGAAGAGTATTGACATGAAACGCTTTTCATCTCACTCTCTCAGTGTGAGACATAGTGTCCGAACGCTATGTCCTGCAGGTGGGAGTTCCGATGCGCAGCGAAGCCGCCGACGTCGTCATAGTGGGAACGCGCTGCGCCGGAACGGCCGCCGCGATCCAATTCGCCCGGGCGGGAAAGCATGTCATCGGCGTGGACAGCGGGCGCTTCCCGTCCGACACGCTCTCCACACATCTGCTCTGGCCGACGGCCGTGGCCGAGCTGGACGCGCTCGGCGCGCTGCCTCGAGTACTCGCCCTGGGCGCGCCACGGTTGCGCACCGCGCTGGCCGGGGGCGCGGGATATGTCGTCCGTACCGAGTTCGCACCGGTGCGGGGCACCGATCACCCACTCGCCGATCACCCACTCGTCGATCACGCACTGTGCGTGCGTCGTTCGGGCCTGGACGCGGCGCTGCGGGACACCGCCCTGGACGCCGGGGCCGACCTGCGCGAGGGCCTGCGGGTCACCGAGCTGATCCATGAGCGCGACCGAGTCGTCGGTGTGCGCTGTCGCGATCGGTCCGGCGCGGTCACCCAGGTGCGCGCGAACCTGGTGGTCGGCGCGGACGGGCGGCACAGCACCGTCGCCCGCCTGGTCGGCGCACATGACCCGTACCGGGAATCGGCCAGTGGGCGCGCCTGCTATTTCGCGTATTGGCATGACGTGCACCCGAGCTGGCGAGGCATCGCCGCGCAGTGGCGCACCGGGGATCTGCTCGGCACCGCGTTCCCCTGTGACGGCGGACTCGTGCTGTGCCTGATCCAGCCCCCGGTCGGGCGCGCCGAACGCGGACCGCACCGGACCGAACCGCTCTATCGGCAGTTCATCGCCGAGATCCCGGAACTGGCCGAACGGCTCCGGGGGTGCACCCCGGCCGGACGGGTCCGCACGGCATTCGATCTGGCCTCCTACTTCCGGCGTTCCTCGGGCCCGGGCTGGGCATTGCCCGGCGACGCGGGGCATTTCAAGGACCCGATCACCGCCCAGGGCATTCGCGACGCGCTGCGTTACGGCCGCCTGCTCGCCCACGCCGCCGCCCCGGTTCTGGATGACGAGCACGCACTCGACGGCGCGCTGCACATGTGGGAACGCCGGCGCGAACTCGACTGCCTGCCGATCTACCAGTGGACCAACCGGCTCGCCCGCGGTGAGGCGATGACGCCGCTGGAGGTGGAGCTGTATCGGGCCGCCGACACCGACCCCGCCCTGGCCGCACGCGTCCTCGAGGTGATGACCCGAGTCCGCCCGCCCGAACGCATGCTGCCGCTGCGCCTCTCGGCGACCCTCGCCGCACGGGCCGTGCGCCACCACGCGCCGATCCCCGCCGCGCAGAACCTCGTTCGTGAGCTGCGCGACACCGCCACCGAGCATCACCAGCGAGTGCGGGCGCGCCGCGACGGACTTCCGCCGCTGCCCGGCGCGCACCCCGCCACCGGGCACGCCTGACTCGACCCGGGCGTCACCACGTATCGAGGAGTGATCCGTTGAATCGCCGTCCATACACCCCACTGTCCGCGATATCCCGACGAAACATGCTGCGGGGCAGCGCATTGGCCGCGGCCGCCGTGGCCCTGCCCGCCGCCGG
>NZ_BDBU01000071.1 GCF_001613145.1 Nocardia jejuensis NBRC 103114 | reverse complement strand
TGTGATCATCAGGCGCACCTCGTACAACCTCGTTTCCCAGGCCCTTGGGGCTCCGGGTCGGTGTCCGTGTCGCTCTGACCTGGAATAAGTTACGTGTTGCTACGAACCAAGTCAAATCGGCTGGTCAGAGGTCTAATTTGAGCAGTGTGTACGTGTGCGACTGGTCGATCACGAGCGCCGTAGTCGGCGAATTCGCTGAACGACTGCCCGGCTCCATCGAATCGACCCCCACCGAGACCTATTGGCGCGTCAGCTGGCTTCCCGACCGCCGCCTCACCCGAGACCAAGCCCTGGCGGCCATGGAACTCGTCGAGTTTCTCTACGACCCCGTCTATACCGGGGACCGCACCATCCAATCCGCCGTCGCGGCGGCGGCCGCCCGACTCGGGATGCGCCCCATCGACGCCGCCATCACGCTGTCCCAGCGCCATGGCTGACTTCCCCGCGATCGCACCACCGGTGCGCCACAACGCAAGACCGCTCACCCGAGATCAGCGAGCTTGCGCAGCAACACCTCTCGCTCGCGGTCGTTGCCACAGAGCTTCGCCGCGCGCTCCAGCTCGGGCCGCGCGTCGTCGCGACGGCCCATCCGGATGAGGAGTTCACCGCGCACGCCGGGCAGCAGATGCGAGTTCGCCAGCGCCCCCTCGCTCGACAACTCCTCGACGATCGGAAGTGCGGCGGCCGGCCCGCGAGCCATGGACACCGCCACCGCGCGGTTGAGCTCGACCACCGGGGAGGGAGCCAGCCGGCCCAGTGCCTCGTAGAGCAGGACTATGCGTTCCCAGTCGGTGTCCTCGACAGATGCTGCGACGCCGTGACATTCGGCGATCGCGGCCTGCAACCCGTAGGCGCCCAGGCCGCGGCCGAGCTGACCGGCGTGCGTCAGCGCGGCCCGGCCCCGACCTATCGCGGCCCGGTCCCAGCGGTGGCGGTCCTGTTTCTCGAGCAGCACCGGTTCGCCGTCGGGGCCGGTGCGAGCCGGGAAACGAGCGGCCGTCAGTTCCAGCAGGGCGAGCAGGCCGTGCGCCTCGGGTTCGTCCGGCATCAGGCGGGACAGGACCCGGGCCAGGCGCTGAGCCTCACCGGCCAGATCGAAGCGGATCAGCTCGCCGCCCGAACTGGCCGAGGAACCCTCGGTGAAGATCAGATACAGGACGCTCAACACCGACCCCAGCCGCGCGGAACGCTCCGCCACCGGCGGCACCTCGAACGGAACACGAGCCGCGCCGAGAGTCTTCTTGGCACGGGTGATCCGGGCCTGCACCGTCGCGGTCGGGACCAGGAAGGCCTTGGCGATCTCGTCGCTCGTCAGACCGCCCACCACCCGGAGGGTGAGCGCGACCCGCGCCTCCCGGGACAAGACCGGATGACACGAGACGAAGATCAGGGCCAGCACGTCGTCGTCGATCTGGTCCGGATCCCAGAGCACCTCCCCCGCCCGCCCGGGCTCGGGGGCCGCGCTCCCCGAGATCGCGCCGCCCTCATCCAGATCACGGGCGAGAGCGGCATAGCGCTCGTCGAGCGCGGCGCGGCGGCGGAATCCGTCGATGGCGCGACGGCGGCCCACGGTCAGCAGCCAGCCCGCCGGATGCTGCGGCACTCCCTCACGCGGCCAGTTCACCAGCGCCTCGGCCAGCGCCTCCTGGGCGAGGTCCTCGGCCAGCGCGAAATCGCCGGTGTAGCGCGCGAGCGCACCGACGATCCGCGCCGACTCGATCCGCCAGATGGCGGCGACGGCTTCGCGTTCAGAGCTGACCGGTGGACTCACGCCACTTCCGTTCCTTCTGGACCCACTCGTTGTCCTGCGGGAACTCGTCGATCGTGGTGACCCGGCGGATCTCGGTCTTGAAGCCCGCGCCCGTCATCGGCGAACGCTTGGCCCACTCCACCGCTTCCTGCTTGGACGCCACGTTCAGAATGTAGAACCCGCCGAACAGTTCCTTGGTCTCACCGTAGGGCCCATCGGTGATCACCGGCGGCTCGGAGGAGAAGTCCACGACCACGCCCTCGGCCGGATCGTCGAGCCCCTCGGCGGCGAGCAGCACGCCCGCCCGGATCATCTCGTCGTTGTAGGCGCCGACGGTGCTGAGCATCTCGTTGAAGTCGACGTTCATCATCCCGGCCATCGCCTCGTCGTTCGCCCGGAAAATCAGCATGTACTTCATGGCTCTGCCTCCTCGTATGGATCGTGTGGTTCGGCCCGTTCGGACCCTTTCACCACAAGGTCGCACGGGAATCGCGCGGATCGACACGACGCGGGAAATTTTTGGCGAAGAATTCTCCGGGCGTCGATTCCCTGGAAACGCCGGAAGCCGGCTCGCCCGAAGGCGAACCGGCTTCCAGTTCGAAAGGTGTTGCTGGAGAGCAGGACTCAGCAGACTGAATCCATCGGACTCAGAAGTCCATGCCGCCCATGCCACCGGTCGGGTCGCCCGCGGGGGCGGCCTTCTCCGGCTTGTCGGCGACGACAGCCTCGGTGGTGAGGAACAGAGCCGCGATGGAGGCCGCGTTCTGCAGGGCCGAGCGGGTGACCTTGACCGGGTCGGCAACGCCGGCGGCCAGGAGGTCCTCGTACTCGTTGGTGGCGGCGTTCAGGCCGTGGCCGTCGGGAAGGTTCGAGACCTTCTCGGCGACGACGCCCGGCTCGAGGCCGGCGTTGAACGCGATCTGCTTCAGCGGAGCCGAGAGCGCGACGCGAACGATGTTCGCGCCGGTGGCCTCGTCACCGGAGAGGGACAGCTCGTCCAGGGCCGGGGCGGCCTGCACGAGAGCGACGCCACCACCGGCGACGATGCCCTCTTCGACGGCAGCCTTGGCGTTGCGCACGGCATCTTCGATGCGGTGCTTGCGCTCCTTGAGCTCGACCTCGGTCGCGGCGCCGGCCTTGATGACCGCGACGCCGCCGGCCAGCTTGGCCAGCCGCTCCTGCAGCTTCTCACGGTCGTAGTCCGAGTCCGAGTTCTCGATCTCGGTGCGGATCTGCGCAACGCGGCCCTTGATGGCCTCCGCGTCGCCCGCGCCCTCGACGATGGTGGTCTCGTCCTTGGAGATGACGACCTTGCGCGCCTGGCCCAGCAGCTCGATGCCGGCGGTGTCCAGGGACAGACCGACCTCTTCGCTGATGACCTCGCCACCGGTGAGGATGGCGATATCGGCCAGCATGGCCTTGCGGCGGTCACCGAAGCCCGGGGCCTTGACGGCGACGGACTTGAAGGTGCCGCGGATCTTGTTGACCACCAGGGTGGAAAGGGCTTCGCCCTCGACATCCTCGGCGATGATCAGCAGCGGCTTGCCGGCCTGGATGACCTTCTCCAGCAGCGGCAGGAGATCCTTGACGGTCGAGATCTTCGAGCCGACGAGCAGGATGTACGGATCCTCGAGGGCCGCTTCCTGACGCTCCGGGTCGGTCACGAAGTAACCCGAGATGTAGCCCTTGTCGAAGCGCATGCCCTCGGTGAGCTCCAGCTGGAGTCCGAAGGTGTTGCTCTCCTCGACGGTGATGACGCCTTCCTTGCCGACCTTGTCCATGGCCTCGGCGATGAGCTCACCGATGGACGAGTCGCCGGCCGAGATACCGGCGGTGGCAGCGATCTGCTCCTTGGTCTCGACCTCCTTGGCGGTCGCGAGGAGACGGGTGGTGATGGCCTCGACGGCCTTCTCGATGCCGCGCTTCAGACCCAGCGGGTTGGCGCCGGCGGCGACGTTACGCAGGCCCTCACGGACCAGTGCCTGAGCCAGCACGGTCGCGGTGGTGGTGCCGTCACCCGCGACGTCGTCGGTCTTCTTGGCAACTTCCTTGACGAGCTCCGCGCCGATCTTCTCGTACGGATCCTCGAGCTCGATTTCCTTGGCGATGGAGACACCATCGTTGGTGATGGTGGGGGCGCCCCACTTCTTCTCCAGCACAACGTTGCGGCCCTTGGGGCCCAGCGTCACCTTGACGGCGTCAGCGAGGGCGTTCAGACCGCGCTCGAGACCGCGGCGAGCCTCTTCGTCGTACGCAATTGTCTTGGCCATTGCGTTGAGATCCTCCAGATCAGGGGATGGACACGATCTGGCCAGGCTCGGCGCCCGCGACGGACGACCTGGGAGTGTGTGGCTCCGGCCTCACCGTCCCGACCTAGCACTCCCGAGTCTGGAGTGCCAAAGCCATTTCTAGCACTCTCCCGTGCCGAGTGCAAGGTCGGGGGTGGATCTCCGGAACCCCGGCGACCAGCGGCGCGAAACCGCCGGAATCAGCGCACGAGGCGATCGTCCACCCTCAGGAGCAGGGCGATCAGGGCATCGGTGCGGCGTTCCTCCGGGGTGCGCGGCTCACCGTGCTCGACGGTGACGAGTTCCGCGTCGTTCAGCAGCAACTCGGCCTCGATGCGCATGATGGCGCGGATGAATGCCGGAGCGATGTCCGGCGGCAGGTCACCGTTGACGATGTAGCCGTCAGGGGTGTCCTCGGTGGAGACATAGGAGAGCGCGCGCACCAGATCGGCACGCGGTTCCCCCGCAACTAGGTCGGAACCCTCGTCGCCCGCCATACCCACATCGTATCGGTCGGATCCGACAGACCCCGGGAGGCTGTGGTCTCCGCACATTTCTCCCCGGTCAGGACTGTGGTTCCGCGTCCTCCGGATGGTCCACCGCACCGCTGGGACCGGTCACCGCGCTCAGCAGGCGCGCGATATCGGCCGATACCGCCTCCTTGTCCAGCCCGAGACCGGACAGCGTGCCCGAACCGTCCTCCACCTCCAGCAGCGCCAGCAGCATGTGCTCGGTGCCGACGTAGTTGTGACCAAGGCGCAGGGCCTCGCGGAAGGTGAGCTCGAGCGCCTTCTTGGTCTGCGCGTCGAACGGGATGAGCGCCGGGGACTCGCCCGCCGCGGGCGAGAGAGCCGAGGTCGCCACCCGGCGGACCGCGTCGCTGGAGATCCCCTTGGCGTTGATCACGTGCACCGCAATGGATTCGGGTTGGGTCAGCAACCCGAGGATCAGGTGTTCGACGGAGATTTCGGCGTGACCGGTCGAGTGGGCCTCCTGCTGCGCGGCGACCACCACGGACCGCGCCCGGGGGGTGAACCGCGCGAAACCGGCCTGCGGATCCAGTGCGGCGGCATCGCCGGGCTGCTTCGTGACGAATCGCTTCTGAGCGGCCTGCTTGGTGACGCCCATGCTGCCGCCGATATCGGTCCAGGACGCGCCGGAGCGGCGGGCTTGATCGACGAAGTGGCCGATCAGATGGTCGGCGACCTCACCGAGGTGATTGGCGGCGACCACCGCGTCCGAGAGCTGCTCCAGGACATTGTCGGGACGGGCCTTCTTTATGCCGTCGATCAGATCATCGAGGCGGATATTGTTCGTCATGCGTCAACTTTAGGTTGACTCTTAATGGAGAGTCAACCATTGGTTGACGAATGACTGTTCGCTACGAGCGAAGCGACGATCGAGCATGCCGGGCCTCGGAAAGCCTGTCCCACAACAAGATCGAATTCAGTACCGACGCCCCGATCGGAGCCGAGACCTTCCGGTTGTCCGGCGCGGTCAGCGGGTGGCTTTGTCCGCGCGGATGAAGAATTCGAGTTTGTCGGGGTTCAGGACCAGCCGCAGGGCCGAGATCCCGGTGGCGGTCAGGTCGGCGCTGACGACGGCGATGGGGGTGTCGTTCACGCGGGCGACGAAGGCGAGAGCGGCGTTGACCTCGTCGATCGTGACGGTGAGGCCCGGCAGATCGCGGGCGAACAGGCCGACGAGGTAGCGGGCGACACGGGTCGCGCCCTCGATGGGACGACGGTCGGCGGTGCACTCGCCGCCACCGTCGGCAGTCGTGTTCTTGCCGCCACCGTCGGCAGTGGTGAACTCGCCGCCACCGTCGGCAGTCGTGAACTCGCCGCCACCGTCGGCAGTGGCGATCTTGCCGCCACCGTCGGCGATGGCCACGATATCGGCGGTGAACATGGCTTCCAGACCGGCGACATCGCCGGATTGTGCTGCGGCCAGGAACTTTTCGAAGAAGGCGCGCGCCTGCGAGGGGGCCGGTTCGAAGCGGGGGCGGTCGTGGTGGACGTGCCGGGTGGCGCGGCGGTAGAGCTGCTGGGAATTCGCCTCGGTGAAGTCGAGCATGTCGGCGATCTCACGGTGGGCGTAGCCGAAGGCCTCGCGCAGCACGAAGACCGATCGCTCGGCGGGAGTCAGGCGTTCCAGGAGGGTCAGCACGGCGGTGGACACCAGCTCGCGCTGCTCGGCCGATTCGAGCGGGCCGAGTTCACCGCGGGCGGTCTGGATCGGCTCGGGCAGCCACGGGCCGGCATAGGTCCCGCGGCGGGCACGGGCCGAATCGAGCCAGGTCCGGCAGAGATTCACCAGAACGGTCGTCAACCACGCTTCGGCGGAACGGATTTCGGCGCGAGCGCTGAGGTCCCAGCGCAGGTATGCCTCCTGCACGACGTCCTCGGCCTCGCTCGCCGAGCCGAGCATCCGGTACGCGAGTGCGAACAGGCGGGGGCGATGTCGCTCGAATTCGATCAACCCATCGGCGTCCATGCGCCCACCCGTCCTCGCCCGATGCT
This sequence comes from Nocardia jejuensis NBRC 103114, assembly GCF_001613145.1. GTDB lineage: Bacteria > Actinomycetota > Actinomycetes > Mycobacteriales > Mycobacteriaceae > Nocardia > Nocardia jejuensis. The sequence continues at coordinate 26,980 of NZ_BDBU01000071.1, read as the reverse complement.
GTCCGTTCGGGACCCTACGCCTGCGCGCCGAGTGGACCGCCGAGGCTGTCCGCGGGCACTCGGGCCAGGCGCATCGCCCGTGCGATGACGGGCGAATCCCTAGTGGAGATCGAGAGATTCACCGCTCCGTTACCCCGGACCGCAGGCCGCGAGCCGCGAACCACCGCGCCGAACCCCCTGAGCACGAAGGGAAGCCGACGAACCACAAGAAGTTGTCAGTGTCGCGGCGCAGGCGTTTCGAACGCACGACAGGTCCCGGACCACCGAGGGCAGCGCGACCGACCCCGGTCCGGGCAACTCGACCGAAGCTGGTCCGTGCCGGGGGCGGAGCTACTTGGCGACCCGGATGGCCACGGCCACCGCGGTATCGGTGTAGCTGGTCGCGAGGCACGCGAGCTTGGCGGTGCCGAGCGCCACGTTCGGGCTGCCCTCGAGCATGGAGCCGGGGTTGGCCGCCAGGACCTGCTCGATGACGGCCTTCTCGGTGGCGTCGTCCAGCTCCCGGAAGACGCCGCAGGTGGTCTGCGCGCCGTCGGGCGCGACCGTCTTCTTGACGGCGGCGGGCTGGGTCGGAACATCCGTCGGCGGTTCGACCACGGTCGCGGGCGTGGTGGACACGCTCGGGACGGTCGTTCTCGCGGCAGCGGTGGTGGAGGTGGAGGTGGCGTGGTGCGCGCTGTCGGTGTCGCCGGACTTGTCGGACCCGCACCCGGCGAGCCCCAACACCATCGCGCCTGCCGCGAGGGTCACGATCGATATCCGCTTCATACCCCTGCTTCCGAGCTTTTCGAGAGTGTGAGTGCGCCGGTCCTGCCCGGCGTCCGCAGCAGCGTACCCGGCGGTATCGAGTCGCGATAGGGAAGACTCGAATCCGGCTATCTTCCAGCGATCTTCCGGATCGGGTCGTGCGTCGGCTCCGCCGGAACTCGGTCGTTCGAGGTCGCCGAGGGGACTGCGCGCGTACGATCGAACACACCAATTCGTTGGCGGCGCTGCCTGTTCGGGCGGTCGGCCGTGCACATTCTCCGGCGTTCACACGCCACTCTCCCGAGCCAGGCGACCGGCGCCGATCACTCTCAGCCCGAGGAGATCCCGTGCCCGCACCCAAACCACCGATCGTTTTCGTGCACGGATTGTGGATGCACAGCGACAGCTGGAACCCGTGGATCGAATACTTCGAGAAGGCCGGATTCGCGCCGATCGCACCCGGCTGGCCCGGCGACGGACCGGATCCGGAATCCACCCGTGCCGACCCGGACGCGCTGAACAATCGCGGCATCGCCGAAATCACCGAGCACTACGCCCGATTCATCGCCGACCTGCCCGGACCGCCCATCGTGATCGGGCACTCCTTCGGCGGGCTGATCACCCAGCGGCTGCTGGCCGACGGCAATGCCATCGCGGCGGTGGTGCTCTCACCCGCGCAGTTCAAGGGCGTGTACGCGCTACCGCCCGCCCAATTGCGCAGTGCGGGAGCGATTCTGAGCAAGCCGTGGCTGCGCGGCAAGACCTGGTCGCACACCTCCGAGACCTACCACCGCTTCTTCGCCAACACCGTGAGCCGCGAGGAATCGGACGAACTGTTCGCGCGGTATGTGATTCCGGGCCCGGCCAAGCCCCTGTTCCAGGCCGCCACCGCGAATCTCACACCCGGCAGCGAGGCCACGGTCGCCCTGCACAATCCACGCGGACCGCTGCTGATGCTGGCGGCGAGCGAGGATCAGACCGTTCCGGAGGCCATCGTGCAGGCCGAATACAAGATCCAGCAACGCAATCCGGGCGTCACGGAACTCGAGGTGATGCAGGGCCGCGGTCACTCGATGGTCGTCGATCACGGCTGGCAGGACCTGGCCGACCGCGCACTCGACTTCATCACCCGGCAGAATCTCGCCCCGCGCGACGGAGAGCCGCCGCAGGGACACCCCCTGCACGAGCAGCCGCTGCACGTGCGGCCGCCGCTGGAACAGCCTTCGCCCGGGCTGCCGCCCCAGGAACAACCTCCCCGGGCGCAACCCCCGCAGGGGCAGCCGCCGAGAGATCCGGGTCCGCAAGGACAACCCGTACAGGGGCAACCTCCACAAGGGCAACCCCCGCAAGGCCCACCCCCACAAGGGCAATCCCCGCAGGGCGAACCTCCACAGGGGCACCACCTGCAAGGCCCACCCCCGCAAGAACAGCCGCCGCAAGGCCCACCCCCGCAGGGGCAACCCCTGCGACACCCGTCTCCACAAGGACAACCTCCGCAAGGCCCACCTGCGCAGGGCTGATCGCCGCATCGATCCCCGACGAGACAGGCCCCGAGCGTTCGCCCGGGGCCTGTTCAGCCGATCAGGCGCTCACCGCGCATACGCGGTGCACCCCGTTCACGGCTCAGTGCACGTGCTGCTGCCAGTCGCTCGGCACGCGATCGCGCGGCCCCGGCACGGTCTGATCCAGCGGATGATGCAGCGGCGCAACCAGTTCCGGCCCCTCGCCGTACATCTCCTGGGTGTCGAAGTTGTAGAACCAGGTCTCCCCCGGCTCGTAGCTCTGCACGAACGGGTGACCGCTGTCCTTGAAGTGCTTCGTCGCGTGCTGCGACGGCGAGGAATCACAGCATCCGACGTGCCCGCACTGGGCGCAGCGGCGCAGATGTACCCACCAGCCCTGGGCGGCTTCGCATTCCACGCAGCCCGGGCCGCTCGGAGCGGCGGTGGTGTCGATGCCCTCGATCTGCTCGGCCATCAGTGTTCTCCCGTATCGAGTTGTGTGGCTTCGGCTTCCGGGTTCTCCAGCGGAAGCCGGACGATGAATCGGGTGTTGCCGGGCTCGGATTCGACCCGGATATCACCGTGGTGCTTGTTCACCACGATCCGGAACGAGATGTCCAGCCCCAGGCCGGTGCCCTCGCCGACCGGTTTGGTGGTGAAGAACGGCTCGAAGATGCGGTTGCGGATCTCCGCCGGGATGCCGGGACCACTGTCACCGATTTCCACTGTCGCACAGTCGTTCTCACGGTAGGTGCGCACGGTGAGGGTGCCCGACCCGTGCATCGCGCCGACCGCGTTGTCGATCAGGTTGGTCCACACCTGATTCAGCTCGGCCGCGAAGCACGGCACCGGCGGCAGGCCGCGGTCGTACTCCTTGAGCACCACCACCCCGTCGCCGATCTTGCGGGCCAGCATGACCAGGGTGCTGTCCAGCAGTTCGTGAATGTCGACCACCTGGAACGGGGCCCGATCCATCTGCGAGTACTGCTTGGCCGCGTTCACCAGCGAGGAGATGCGGGTGGTGGAATCGGCGATCTCGTTCATCAGCAGTTCGGTCTCGACCGTGTAGTTGAGCCAGCGGATCGCGCCCTCGAAGACGTTGTCGCCGCACTGATCCAGGGTGCCGTGCACCTTCTCCAGCCAGTCGATGTCGAATCCGGCCTGGACGAAATTGGGCGCGAGATCCCAGCCGTTGTCGATATTGTGCGTCTCGAGCCAGTCGCCGAGCTCGTCCTCACGGTCGGCGGCCTCCAGCGAGGTGAGCGTCGGGGCCTTGGCGACCTGCGCGGCCGCCTCCTCCTGCAACTGCACCAGCGCCTCGAGGGTGTTCGAGTCGAACTTGCCGTGCGCCATCATCTTCAGCTTGTGCCGCATCCCGGCCACGCGCTCACGCAGCGACGAGGTCGCGCGCACCGCGGCCGCGGCCGGATTGTTCAGTTCGTGGGTCAGGCCCGCCGAGAGCGAGCCCAGCGCCAGCAGCCGCTCACGCTGGCCGAGGATCTCGTTGGAATTGCGGTTGCCGAAGAACACGCCCTCGAGCAGGTGCAGCGCCATCGGGAACCACTCCTGGACCATTCGGGCGAAGGTGCCCGCGTCCAGCACGAAGAACTTCGAGGGCCGCGTCACGTAGAACGAGCCGTTGTAGTTCTGGTCCACCTTGTCGCCCATATAGGCGGTCCACGCGCCCGCGTACGAGCCGTGATGGTCCGTGCGGACGAGTTCGATCTCCTCGCCGCCGGACATCTTGGTGAGCCGGACCTCGCCGTCCATCAGCACGTAGAAGCAGGTCGCGGGATCGCCCTCGCGGAACACCAGGCCCGGTTCGAAAATCTCCACGCGGCCGTCGCGGCACAGCCACGCCAGCTGTTCGTCGTTCAGCTTCTCGAAAAGGAACAATGTGCGTAGTTCATCGGGATCGCAGATCAAACCATGGTTGCCCATCCGGCTACTCCTACTGTTTCGCGATGTAGCGGTGTACCAGCATGACGGCCATCGCACCCTCGCCGACCGCCGATGCCACCCGCTTCGCCGATTCCGACCGTACGTCGCCTGCGACGAAAACGCCCGGAACACTGGTTTCGAGGTGATGCGGCGGCCGCGGCAGCTCCCAGCCCGCCGGGCGCGCACCGTCCACCATCAGATCCGGGCCGGCCAGCACGTACCCGGCCTCGTCGCGGGTGATGACGCCGTCCAGCCATTCGGTCTCCGGGGCCGCGCCGATGAACAGGAACAGCCGCTCGGCCGCGACCTTCTCCTCGGCTCCGGTGGCGTTGTCGCGCAGCACGATTCCCTCGAGGTGGTCGTCGCCGTGCGCGGCGATCACCTCGGTGCGCGCGTGCACCTTGATGTTCGGGATCTGCTCGATCTGCTGGATCAGGTAGTGCGACATGGAGTCCTCCAGCGACGCCGCGCGCACCAGAATGTGCACGGTCGCCGCGTGCCGGGACAGATACACCGCCGACTGACCGGCCGAGTTCGCGCCGCCCACGATGTAGACGTCACGGTCCGAGCAGTCCGACGCCTCGGTCATGGCCGAGCCGTAGTAGACGCCGCGGCCGGTGAAGTCGTCCACCCCGGGGGCCGGATGATGCCGATAGTTCACGCCGGTCGCGATGAGCACGCTGTGCGCGGCGATCTGGCTGCCGTCGGCGAACTTCACCACCCGGGCGGACCCGCACGACTCCAGCGCGACGACCTCACGCGCGGCGATCAGCTCGGCACCGAACTTGACCGCCTGGCGACGGGCCCGATCCGCGAGCTGCGAACCCGAGACGCCGTCCGGGAAGCCCAGGTAGTTCTCGATGCGCGAACTCTGCCCGGCCTGGCCGCCGGTCGCGGTGCGTTCCACCAGAACCGTGCGCAGGCCCTCGGACGCGCCGTACACCGCCGCGCCCAGACCGGCGGGTCCACCGCCGATCACGATCAGGTCGTAGAAGTCGCCGGACGGGTCGATGGACAGGCCCACGCTCGAGGCCAATTCCGCGTCGGTGGGCATGACGAGCACATCGCCGGTGGAATTGATGATCACCGGGCACTGGTCCTCGGTGGCGCCGGCGGCGGTCAGCAGACGCGCGCCCTCCGGCTCGTCGACCTGATACCAGCGGTACGGGAGTTGATTGCGGGCCAGGAATTCGCGGACCTCGGAACATCGGGCCGACCAGCGATGCCCGACCACCTTGGTCTCGGTGACCGGCTTGTGATCGTCACCGCGCCAGGCGTCCAGCAGCGCGTCGATCACCGGATAGAGCTTCTCCTCCGGCGGATCCCACGGCTTGAGCAGGTAGTGATCGAGGTCGACGACATTGATGGCCTCGATGGCGGCCTCGGTGTCGGCGTAGGCGGTCAGCAGGACCCGCCGGGCGTACGGGTGCAGGTCCATGGCCTGCTCGAGGAATTCGACGCCGTTCATGTTCGGCATCCGGTAGTCGGCGATCAATACCGCGACCGGCTGGCCACGCAGTTTGAGTTCCCGCAGCACCTCGAGGGCGTCCGCGGCGGACTCCGCACGCAATATCCGGTAGTCCGACCCGTACCGGCGGCGCAGGTCGCGAACGACCGCGCGCGAGACGCCCGGGTCGTCGTCGACGCTGAGTATGGCCGGCTTGGCGGCAGCTGGAGAGGTCACCTGTTGAGTATGCGGGGGCGTGGCAAATCGTTGCCGTTGCGCACCATCGCCTCGTCTCGGTCGGACATCCCGATCAAATCCGGTGGTGCTGAACGATATCGAGCTCACCGGGGGTGAGCAGACGTTCGAGCCGTTCCTCGAGCGCGCTGTTGCCCTTACGTCTGGATCTGGCGGTATGACCAGGTGGGCGCGCCGCCGAGCTGGTCTCATCAGCCGGGAGAAGCGGGACCGCCTTGGTCTTGCGATGCAGGAGCGAGCGCAGGTTCACGGCCGATCACCTCACGTTTAAGGGGGAATCAGGGTGGCAGTGTCTGTTACTTCGTCTATCCCATAGTGTGCGCTGCCCATTACATTTGGAAAGCCGTCAACACCGGAATGTGATCTAGTCGATTTTCAGTAGTCACAGTCGACTTGATCCGGGACGCGGACCCGGAACTAAGATGGCCTGTACCAGCACTCACGTCTCGCGGAGGCACCGTTGCCGAAAAATCTCGAAGCCGTTATCGACATAAAGGCAGCGCCGGAGAAGGTCTGGAACGTCGTCTCCGATCTCAAGCGCATGCCCGAATTCAGCCCGACGACCATTCGCATGCAGCCGATCGGGCGCACCGTGCACACCGGCACCTGGACCGTGAATCTCAATCGCGACGGGGCCAAGGTCTGGCCGACCACCTCACGCGTGGTCCGCTTCGAACCCCAGCGCGCCCTGGCCTTCCGGATGAACGAGAGCCGTGTGATCTGGAGCTTCACCCTCGAACCGAACGAGGGCGGCACCCGGCTCATCCAGCGCCGGGACATTCCCAACGGGGTCAGCGCGTTCTCCCGCAAGGCCATCGCCGCGGGCTTCGGGCCCGAGGAGGGCTTCGAAGCCGCGCTCGTCGACGGCATGAACACCACCCTCGGCAAGATCAAGACCCTCGTCGAGAGCTGAGAACTCTCGTCCCGAGGTCCCGCCCGATCGCGGGAAATCGGGGTAACTTCGGGACACCCCCGATCCGGAGGCCACTCCGAGGGGCCTACGTGTAGACGACGCCGACGGCTCTCGGCCGGGCGCTGAAGGTTCGGAGAGGCGTACATGCGACTTGTTGGTGTTTGTGCCGCGGCCGCCGGGGTCGCGCTCGTATTGACCGGGTGCGGGAGTTCGGATTCCGACGGTGACCGGACCGTGACCGTCTCAGGCACCGGGAAGGTCCAGGGCGCACCGGATGTGCTCAATGCCGACCTGAGCGCCGAGGCGACCGCGAACGACGTCTCCACCGCCGTCTCCACCGCCAACGACAAGGCCAAGGCGATCACCGACGCCATGGTCGCCGCGGGCGCGAAGAAGGAGGACGTCCGCACCAGCGACGTGTCCCTGCAGCCCAGCTACGGGCCGGACGGGCAGAACATCACCGGCTACCGGGCCACCAATTCCGTGCACGTCGCGGTGCGCGATCTGCCGAAGGCGTCGGCCGTGCTGGATGCCGCCGTCAAGGCCGGTGGCAACGAAACCCGGATCAGCTCGGTCTCCTTCGGGCTCGAGGACAATACGAAACTGCTGTCCGACGCGCGCGCTCGCGCCTTCGACGACGCCAAGGCGCGGGCGCAGCAGTACGCCGATCTGGCCGGGCTGAAGCTGAAGACGGTGCGCACCATCAGCGAGGGCGGCAGCGGCGGCAACACCCCGATGTACAGGGACGCCGCCCCGGCGCCGGCCTCGGGCTTCAGCCTCGAACCCGGGCAGCAGACGGTCACCTTCGACGTGAACGTGGTCTGGGATCTGGGCTAGCCGATTCGCCTGGCCCGCACGCTGATCGGCGCGCGGGCGCAGGCGGCACTACTGCTTGAAATTCGGCAGGGTCACGACCTGCGCCGCGTAGGACAGTCCCGCGCCGAAGGCGATGAGCAACGCGGTGCCGCCGGGTTTGGCGTCACCCTTGCGCATCATGGCCTCCATGGCCAGCGGCACCGAGGCGGCCGAGGTGTTGCCGGTCTCCTCGATGTCGTTGGCGAGCGCGCAGCGTTCGGGGAGCTTCAGCACGCGGGCCATGATCTCGATGATCCGGCCGTTGGCCTGATGCGGGACCATGGCGTCCAGATCGTCGGTGGTGAGCCCGGCGCGCTCGATCGCCTGGCGGCACACCTTCTCCAACGAGTGTGCGGCCCAGCGGAATACGGCCGTGCCCTCCATCGTGAGGTAGGGCCGGACCGCGGCCGTGCCCTTCTCGTCGATCTCGGCGAAGAACTGCATCCAGTCCTTGTCCTGGCGGATGGCGTGGTGCTGGGTGCCGTCCGAACCCCACACCGTGGGACCGACGCCCGGCTCCTCCGACGGGCCGACCACCACCGCGCCCGCGCCGTCGGCGAACAGGAACGCGGTGCTGCGGTCCTTGGGATCGATCGTGTCGGTGAGGCGCTCGACGCCGATCACCAGCACGTGCCGGGCGGTGCCGCCCTTCACCAGATCCGAGGCCACCGCCAGCGCGTGACAGAAACCGGCGCATCCGGCGGAGATGTCGAAGGCGGCGACGCCGTTGAGACCCAGCTCGGTCGCGATCTGCGGTGCGGCGGCCGGAGTCAGCAGCAACCAGGTCGAGGTCGCCACGATGACGCAGTCGATCTGATTCGCCTCGATCTCGGCGGACTCGATGGCGTCGCGGGCAGCCGCGGCGCTCATGCTGATGATCGTCTCGTCCTCGGAGGCGAAACGGCGTGTTCGGATCCCGGAGCGGGTACGAATCCATTCGTCGCTGGACTCGATGGGCCCCGCGACCTCATCGTTGGTTACGACCCGTGCGGGGCGATATACGCCGAGTCCGAGCATGGTCGTGTGCTCTGCCCCGCTGATCGAGGCAATTCGAGCAGACATGGTTTTCTCCTATGTACTGCGCTTCGAACGTGACCTTCATCCGGGTTCCCCACCCATCGCCGCCGTGTCCCGCCTGATGTAGTACTTCAGACATCTCAGACATGAGGCTCCCTCATATTAATCGCAACAGCCTCTCACGCGTGTGCCAATCCTCACAATCGAGGGGGATTGCCGGGCCGGTCACGACCGCGTAGCAGACCGACGACGCGAGCGCTGCGCCACGTTCCCGTATCGTGTGATCGCGGTCGAAAACCGCACCTACCCGCGCATGAAAGAGGAGCTTGTGGCCCGCCGTCCCACCCCGCCCGGCACTCCCGAACAAACCGGACTCGGCCACGTCGCCGATCTGGTTCGCTCCGCCATCCCGCCGCTGCACCCGGCCGGCCTGCCCTTCGTGGCTGCGCCGCTGGCCGTCGCAGCGCTGGGCTACCGGCACAAGTGGGTGCGTCGCACGGGGCTGTTCGCGGCCGCTGCCTGCGCCACCTTCTTCCGGCACCCGAATCGCGTGCCGCCGAACCGCCCCGGCGTGGTCGTCGCCCCCGCCGACGGCGAGGTCGCACTCGTGGACACCGCGGTGCCGCCCGCCGAACTCGGGCTCGGCGATCAGCCGCTGCCCCGGGTGAGCATCTTCCTGACGGTGCTGGACGTGCACGTGCAGCGCACGCCGGTCAGCGGGATCGTTTCGAGCGTCGTCTACAAGAAGGGCGAGTTCCTCTCCGCGGACCTGCCCGAGGCCAGCGACGCCAACGAGCGCAACAGCATGGTCATCGAGACCGAAACCGGTAAGCGCCTGGTGGTCGTGCAGATCGCCGGCCTGCTGGCCCGCCGCATCATCTGCGAGGCCAAGGTCGGTGACAAGATCTCGATCGGCGAGACCTACGGTCTCATCCGGTTCGGCTCCCGCGTGGACACCTACTTCCCGATCGGCACCACACTGCTCGTCGTGCCCGGGCAGCGGACCATCGGAGCGGAAACGGTACTGGCCGAACTGGATTCGTGATGGAACAACTCGCGCCCGCACCCGTGGTGCGGCGGCGGAATCGCACGGTCCGGCTGCTGCCGAGCATGGTCACGATCCTCGGGCTCTGCTCGGGGCTCTCGGCGATCAAGTTCGCCATGCAGGGGCAGCTCGCGATCGCGCTGGCACTGGTCGGCGCGGCGGCCATCTTCGACATGCTCGACGGCCGCATCGCCCGCATGCTGGACGCGACGAGCAAGATGGGCGCGGAACTCGATTCCCTGTCCGACGCCATCGCTTTCGGCGTCGCGCCCGCGCTCGTGCTGTACGTGACCTTCCTGCACTCGGACAGCGTCGGCTGGATTCTGGCGCTCATGTTCGCGGTCTGCATGGTGCTGCGTCTGGCCCGTTTCAACACGCTCATGGACGACGACAACGTGCCCGATTGGCAGCGTGAGTATTTCGTGGGCGTTCCGGCGCCCGCGGGTGCGCTCATCGTGCTGCTGCCGATCGCGTTGTCGGAGCAGTTCGGCGACGGCTGGTGGGTCAGTTTCCCGATGGTCGCGGTGTGGACGGTGTTCACCGGACTGCTGTGTGTGAGCACGGTGCCGACGCTGGCCATCAAGTCCGTCTCGGTGGCCCCGCGCACCGCGCCCATTCTGCTGGTGCTGGTCGCGCTGGCCGCGGCCCTGCTGGTCACCTACCCGCTGGTCCTGATGATCGCGCTGGTGGTGCTGTACCTCGGGCACATTCCGTTCGCGGTGCACTCGGCCCGCTGGGTCGCCGCCCGCCCGGAGACCTGGGATCACAAGCCCGCCGAGCGCCGGGCACAGCGCCGGGCGCAGCGTCGCCGCCCGCTCAGCCGGGTGCCCCGGGTGTCGGTGTCCACCGCACGGCTGCGGCTGCGTCGCCCGAGCGGCAAGCTGTAGATCGCCCCGGCCGCACGCACACGTCCCCCACCGCGGATCGCGGTGGGGGACGCGGTTTTTCGGTGGCCGACGAGCGTCGAGCAGCTGTGACCCGACGGGTCACCGAGCCGCGAGATCGTTCCGCGCGGCCTCGGTCGCGGTGTGCTCCACCACGGGTTCACGCCGTGCGACGCCGTCCACGACGATGCGGCGGCGACGGCTCGGCACCCCCAGGGTGGGGTTGCGCACGCTCCAGGCCGCACCCGAGCAGATGAGTTCCTTGACCCACGCGCCGAATCGGCCGGTGAGCACGCTCGAGGTGGGCCGATCCTCGGGCGTCACCTTCTGAAAGATGGCGTCGCGCCGGCCGAGGCTGATGCACTGGGCGCTGTAACCGATCGGGGCCTCGGGCACCTCACGGCCGGTCAAGCGGGCGACGAGGGCGTCGGCGGCCTGCCAGGCCATCGGGGAGGCGGTGGCACAGCCCATTCGGAGTGCGCGGTCGCCGATTCCGACCGCGTGCGCGGCGTCGCCGACGGCGTAGACGTCCGGGTGCGAGACCGAGCGCATGGTGCCGTCGACAACGATCCGGCCGTCCTCGGACACCCGCAGGGTGGTGGCGGCCGCGACCGGATGCACGGTGAAACCCGCGGCCCACACGATCAGTTCAGCGGGAATGATCGCCGCCGGAACGGCCGGAATCGTCACCGCCGGAACGGCCGGAATCGTCACCGCCGGAACGGCCGGAATCGTCCCCGCCGGGTCCGTGCCCGTCTCCCGGGCCGCGATGTGCGCCCCGTCCGCGGACACCCGCGTGATATCGGCGTGCTCGTGGACCGTGACGCCGAAACGGCCGAGGACACTGTGCAGGTGGCGCTGGGCCTTGTCGCTGAGCCAGTCGCCCACTCCGCCGCGCGCCGCCATCGCCACTCGCAGGTCCGGATGCGACTCGGCGATCTCGGTGGCGGCCTCGATGGCGGTCAGACCGCCACCGACGACCAATACGGTTCCGCCGGGGGCGATTTCACCCAGCCGCTCGCGCAGCCGCAGCGCGCTGCGCTTTCCGGCGATATCGCAGGCGTGTTCGGCGACACCGGGTACGCCCGCGTCGGTGGCGGTACTGCCCAGCGCGTAAATCAGTGTGTCGTAGACGATTTCGGCTGTTCGATAGCCGGTTCCGGTTGTGCCGTGGCCGGTTTCGGCGGGCTCCCGCTCGTCCGCCAGCTCCACGACCTTGCGGTCGGCGTCCACACGCAGAACACGCGCCGGCCGCACCGTCACGCCGGTGCCCGCGAAAATGTCGATCAGCCTGCGCTGCTTCACATTCTGTCCGGTGGCCAACTGGTGCATGCGCACGCGCTCGACGAAACAGGCGTCGGCGTTGACGAGCGTGATGTCCACATCGCCGGGGTGCAGGCGCTTGGCGAGGCGTCCGGCGGTGATGGCTCCGGCGTATCCGGCGCCCAGGACAACGATGCGATGCTTCGGAGTGTGGTCGCGGTGGTTCATGGTCTCGCTCCTGTCTCGGTGGGTTCGATACCTGAACCGGACAGCCGGGCGAAACCTGACAGTCAGCGCGCTGTGACCTGTGTCACCAGATCGTCATGAGGGGTTCGCCGTGCTCGGCGGCGGCCCACGCCCGCGTGATCCGCCCCAGTTTCGCGGGATTGGCCTGGCCGTGCACGGCCTCGATGCCGTCGGCGGTCACCTTCAGGCAGGCGACCGCGACGACTCGTCCGTCGAGCACGAGCACCACGGCGGGATCGTCGTTGACGATCGCGGCGAAAACGGCCGGACTGCCGCCGAAGAGCTCCCGCTTGCGCGCGTCGGGTGCGAGGCGGCCGTGCAGGAACCTCGCCGCCCGCAGCGCGCCCGCGACCGGGTCGGGGAGGGTTCGGATCCAGTCGCCGCCGTCTCCGGCGGTGATCGAGTCGTCGGTCAGCAGTTCGACCAGTGTGCCGGTCTCGCCGCTGACGGCGGCGGCGAGGAATTGCTCGACCAGCCTGCGGGCGGCGACCTCGTCGATCTCACGGCGCGCCCGTCCCCCGGCCAGATGCTGTTTGGCGCGCCGGTAGATCTGCTGGCAGTTGACGTCGGTGGTGTCGAGGATCTCGGCGATCTCCCCGTGCGAGTAACCGAAGGCCTCGCGCAGCACGTACACCACGCGCTCGTTCGGGGTCAGCCGTTCCATCAGGGTCAGCATCGCGAAGGAGACCGATTCGCGCTGTTCGACGGTCTCGGCCGGGCCGAGCATCCGATCCCCGGCCAGCACCGGCTCCGGAAGCCACTGCCCCACATAGGTTTCCCGCCGGGACCGCGCGGAGGTCAGCTGATTGAGGCAGAGATTGGTCAGCACCTTGGTCAGCCATGCCTCGGGCGTCTGGATGCGCTCGCGGTCGGTGGCGTGCCAGCGCAGGAACGCCTCCTGCACCGCGTCCTCGGCGTCCCCGGCCGAGCCGAGCAGCCGATAGGCGATCGCCTCCAACCGCCCGCGGAAGCCCTCGAACAGATCCGCCTCGTGCACACTGACCGACATCTCCCCATAGTCGGCCATTGCCCCGAATCGTTGCCACCCGGCCGGGCACAGGCTTCACCAGAGGTGGCCCGGCACGCGCAGGTTGCTGGATCAGTCACCCGACGCCGGGCAAGCAGACGCTCGGGCAACGGCTTGCACACCAGACGGACCGTTCACCGCACCGAGGCCCGTCGACCGGCGCAACTCCGCCGCAGACGCGGGCGACCGTTTCCCACACAGTTTCGCCGCGGTGCCCGAGCACACGGCCGAAGCCCACGGCGCGGGAGCAGACAGCCGCCGTCGCCGAGCGTATCCCCGACGCTGGAACCGCATGCGGTGCACACACGCACGCGCCGCATCTCACGCAATAGCCGCCGGGGCTCCGGCCCAGGGGGTGCGAAGGTGCGTGAGCGGGCGTGGGGTGCGAGCGGGACAGGCAGAATGGGGTGCGTGCCGGAACTCGCGCTTACCGCTCGACTCAACAGCTCCGCCGCCGACGCCCGTCGCGGGCTGGTGCGGCTGCACCCGGAGGCACTGACCGCGCTGGGTTTACGCGAATGGGACGGGATCGCGCTCATCGGGTCGCGCCGGACCGCGGCGGTGGTGGCGATCGCCCCCGCGGGAACCCCCGCCGGAGTGGCGCTGCTCGACGACGTGACGCTGTCCAACGCGGGGGTTCGCGAGGATGCGACAGTGGTCGTCACCTCGGCGACCGTCTATGGGGCACGGCAACTTTCGGTGACCGGTTCGGCCCTGGCCACCAGCACGATTCCCGAGGCCACGCTGCGCCAGGCGCTGCTGGGCAAGGTGGTCACGGTCGGGGACACGGTGTCGCTGCTCCCCCGCGACCTCGGTCCCGGCACCAGCAATTCGGCTGCCACGCAGGCGCTTTCGCGCACCTTCGGCATCGCCTGGACCTCGGAGCTGCTCACCGTCACCGCGACCGATCCCGGGCCCGGACCGGTGAGCGTGCAGCCCAACAGCGCGGTGGTGTGGGGCCCGGGGGTGACAGCCGTCGACCGGACAAGTGGCCTGCCCGGCGACGAGGTGGTGCGGGTGCCCGAGCGCATTCGGCCGTCCTCGCCCGCGCCGGTGTCCGCGGTCGCGGTGGCCGATCTGGCGGGCGTGCAGGCCCAGGCCGCGAAGCTGAAGGAATGGCTGAACCTGGCCCTGGACGAGCCGGAATTGCTGCGCACCCTCGGCGCGAGTTCGCATTTGGGCGTACTCATCACCGGGCCCGCGGGCGTCGGCAAGGCGACCCTGGCACGGGCGGTGGCCGGTTCACGCCGGACGGTGGAGTTGGACGGCCCCACCGCCGGGGCCGCGGAGAGCGGTGCGCGGCTGCGGCAGGTCGGGGACGCGGTGGCCTCGCTCTGCTCGGGCGCGGGCGGCATCCTGATCATCACCGATATCGACGCGCTGCTGCCGATCGAGGCGGAGCCGGTGGCGACCCTCATCCTGGATCAGCTGCGGGCCGCGGTCACCTGCCCGGCGGTCGCCCTGCTGGTGACGACTTCCAATGCGGCAGGGGTGGATACGCGGTTGCGCGGACCGGACCTGTGCGATCGGGAGGTGTCGCTGCCGCTGCCCACCGCGGGTGTACGCGCCGCGCTCCTCGAGCAACTGCTGCGCAGGGCACCGACCGATGATCTGAAACTGGACGAGATCGCCGCGCGCACACCGGGATTCGTGGTGTCCGACCTGGCGGCCCTGGTCCGGGAGGCGGCGTTGCGGGCGGCGTCGCGGGCCAGCCGGGAGCACGGCGAGCCGGTCCTGCGGCAGGAGGATCTGGCGGGCGCGCTGTCGGTGATCCGGCCGCTGTCGCGCTCGGGTTCGGAGGAATTGGCCATCGGCAGCCTGACTCTCGACGATGTCGGCGACATGGTCGAGACCAAGCAGGCCCTCACCGAGGCGGTGCTGTGGCCGCTGCGGCATCCGGATTCGTTCGCGCGCCTGGGCATCGACCCACCGCGCGGCGTGCTGCTCTACGGCCCGCCCGGCTGCGGTAAGACCTTCCTGGTGCGCGCGCTGGCGAGTTCGGGCCAGTTGAGCGTGCAGGCGGTGAAGGGCGCCGAACTGATGGACAAGTGGGTCGGCTCCTCCGAACGGGCGGTGCGCGAACTGTTCCAGCGCGCCCGCGATTCGGCCCCGTCGCTGATCTTCCTCGACGAGGTGGACGCGCTGGCCCCGCGCCGCGGGCAGTCCAGCGATTCGGGCGTGACGGATCGGGTGGTGGCGGCACTGCTCACCGAATTGGACGGGGTGGAGCCGCTGCGCGATGTGGTGGTGGTCGCCGCGACCAACCGCCCGGATCTGATCGACCCGGCGCTGACCAGGCCGGGCCGCATCGAACGGCTGGTGTTCGTGCCGCCGCCGGATGCCGACGCCCGGGCCGAGATCCTGCGCACCGCGGCCAAACACGTGCCGCTGGCCGAGGATGTGCGGCTCCGGAAGCTGGCCGAGGAACTGGAGGGCTATTCGGCCGCGGACTGCGCAGCCCTGCTGCGCGAGGCGGCGATGACCGCCATGCGCCGCGACCTCGACACCGCCGATGTCACGGCGGCCGATGTGGCGGCGGCCCAGGCCACCGTGCGGCCGTCCCTCGATCCCGCACAGGTGCAATCGCTGCGCGGTTTCGCAGCCAAGCGCGCCGCGTCCAGCTGACCCGAGCAGGCACTGCTGGTCACACGACCGGCGCGCTATAACAGTTTCTTCTTAGCAAACTTTTCACATAGGCGAGTCTGACCGATACCACAGCGCGCCGCCGGTAGCTTCTCCCAGGTGAGATCGTATCGGGTAGCGCTGGAAACAGTCACGGCCCTGATAGCCACCACAGTTGCCGGATTGTCGCTGGCTCTGCCGATCGATTTCGGCTGGACGGCGCAGACCTCGGCGCTGCAGCTGGATCTGCTGGCGTACAGCCTGCCGCGCGCGGTCGCGGCCGGCGTCCTGGTCGCGATGATCGTCGCGGTCCTGGTGACCACGATGGGCAGCATCGTGGCGGCGTGGGGCACCGCGGCCGCCGGTCTCGTGGTGCTGCTGCTGAATCACTTCTTCGGGCACGCGTCCGATCCCACGTCCTCGCTGGCCACCCTGAATTTCATCGATTCGATCGCCGGCGGCATCGTGATGGGCGCGCTCGGCGCGGCGGTGCTGCACCATCGGCTGCCCGCGTTCGGCTGGACGCTCGGCGCATTGATCAGTCTGCTGCTCGGCTCGGTGAATCCGCTGCCGCGCGTCGGCGCGAACTCGCTGGACAGGGTGCTGCCCGAGCACTGGCAGGCGTCCAATACGCCGCCACTGTGGATGATCGAGGTCGCGCTGGCGCTGGTGGTCATCGGCCTGCTGGTCAACCGCAATCGCCCGGCCTCGCAGAAACCGTCGATCGAGCTGCCGCTCGCGCCCATCCTGGCGGGTGTGGTGCTGGTGCTGGTCACCCTGGTCAGCGCGGAATGGCTGGCGCGGCACGGTGGCAGCGCCGCCTCGGTCGGGCTCGCGGTGCTGTCCGCGATCGCCACCGGACTCATCGCCGCCATGCTGCTGCCGGGCCGCGACGGGGAACTGGTCCTGGTCGGCGTCGCGCTGGTCTCGGTGGGCTCGGCGACCATCGCGGCGGAGCTGCCGGCCTGGTCGATTCCACTGCTGGTGGCGGTGGGCGCGCTCGGCATGTGGTCCGGCAGCAATCGGCGCACGCCGATGCTGTGCCTGGCGCTGCTGGTGGTGCTGGGGATGCTGACGGCCTTCACCGAGGAGACCGACTGGGCGATCATCACGGTCGGCTCGACCGCCGCGCTGGCGTGGCTGTTCGGATTCGGCCTGACCGCCGCCACTCCCCGCTACGTGCCGAGCCGGGTGCTGGGCACCATGGTGATCTTCGTGCCGTCGGCGGCTCTCGGACTGCGCGATTACGTCTCGCGCGGGCACTACGCGCTACAGGGCACGGACAAGACCGTGTGCACGGTGACGCCGGAGAATTCCTCGGCCCCGGCCTGGGCCGCGGTCCTGATCGCGCTCGGCTGCGCGGGCGGTGTCGCGATGCTGCGCCACAGCAGGCCGGTCACGCCGCCCTCCGCGGCGGCGTCGGAGCACGACGAGGAATCGAGCGAATCCTCCACCCGCACAGCCCAGGACGAGTAGGCGGCCGGTTCAGGAGGCGGCCGGTTCAGGAGGCGACGGCGATCGCGGGCGCGGGTTCGGGCGTCACCGCGAACCAGGTCCGATAGAACGCCGTCACGTAGGCCGCGACCAGGCCGACGATCAGCATCCCCGCGGGCAGCGGATTCTCCGCGTAGGTCAGCGACAGGTACCGGTACGAGAGCAGCAGCCCGGCGAACAGCGCGAAGCCCGCCCCGACGAGTTGGATCCGGGCCCGGTCCCAGCCGCGCTCCGGAGCCCGCAGCGCGGATTCGACGGCCAGGCACAGCACCGCTCCGGCCAGCAGATCCGCACCGTAGTGGTAGCCGAAGCCGAGGGTCGCGGACACGGTGGCCACCAGCCAGAACGTGCCGCCCCAGCGCAGCCAGCGCGGTGCGAGCGCACCGGTGACGACATCGCGGCGCGAGTGCACGAAAAGCGACAGCGCCCAGGCGGTGTGCAGGGACGGCATGCAGTTGCGCGGGGTCATCCGGTCGAACGGGAGCGCGCCGGGCGTGAGATCGATGGGCGGCACCAGGTTCGGCCAGTAGTCGCCGAGGGAGAACGCGTGCCCGTCCGCGCCGAACGCGAAGATCGGTCCGACGACCGGGAAGACGATGTAGACGATCGGCCCGATCAGTCCGATGGTGAGGAAGGTGCGCACCAGATAGTGCCCGGGCCACTCCCCCGTCTTCACGACATTGCGCAGCTGCCAGACGGTCACGATCATCGCGCCCAGCGGCAGTTCGATGTACACCCAGTGCAGGATGAAGGTCGGGATCGAGCCCGCCCATTCGAGCAGCTGCCCCATCAGCCAGGACGGGTCGCCCAGGGCGTGGTCCACCAGCACGACGTGCTCGTCCAGGACCTTGGGCCCGGCGAGCATGGTGATGAACAGCCAGACGTCGGCGACCTTGTTGGACAGCACCAGCAGGATGCCGAGCGCGGCGGCGTGCAGGGCGTTCCGGCGTTCGGCCCCTTGCCCTTTGCGCAGCGCGAGAACGACGATGGCCGCGAGCACCATGACCGGACCGTTGCCCATGGCGAGCGGTCCGCCGAACAGCGATCGCACCGATTGGTACGCGAGGTCGATGCCCAGCGCCGCCCCGAAGGCGATGGCCCGGTTCCGCCAGGACAGGCCGATGAGCGCGAGCCCGAGTCCGGCCCACGGCACGGTGAACGATTTCGGATTGCCGGTGAGGTCGGCCCACACGCTCTCGAGGGGACCGAGGAAGCCGTTGTGGGAGGCGAGCAGCTGCAGCCCGATCAGCAGCACCGGAACGGCGGCGAGCACGACCGTCAGCCGGATGCGCCTCGAGGGGATCCACATCCGGTTGCGGGGTACCTCACCGCCCAGTTCGGAACGCGGACCGTCGAGCAACACTCAGACATAGTAAACGTCGCATGAACGCAAGCCCCGTGGGTATTGAACACCGCCTCCGCGTTCGGATGAACAAGCCCCGTTCGGCCCGATATCGCTCCTGGCCACCCCGTGCGACATACGCGGACGGGGTATCGAAGATCACACCCGCCGAGTGGCGGGAAACGCTCTTTACTGCCTGAGTTCCCGAACGATCGAATCGACCACCGCGACGAGGTCGCCCTGCGCGGCCGCGGCCACCCGGCGCTGGCGCTGGTAGGACGCACCACGCTTGGGAATGTCCGCCACCATGGCCAGTTCGTTCTCGCAGCCGAGGCTCTTGGCGGTGGGTTCGAGCCGGTTGAGCAGGTCCATCAGATCGTCGGTGATGAGCCGCTCGTTGCTCGCGGCGTCGGTGATGATGATGGCGTCCAGGCCGTAACGCGCTGCGCGCCACTTGTTTTCCTGCACATGCCAGGGCGGGATGGTGGGCATGGTCTCACCGGATTCGACCCGGCGGTCGATCTCGACGATGAGGCAGTGGATCAGCGCCACCAGCGCCGTGAGCTCGGCCCGGGTCGGGGTGCCATCGCAGATGCGGACCTCGATGGTGCCCCATTTGGGAGCCGGCCGGATGTCCCAGTGCATGCCGCCGAGTTGTTCGAACACACCGGTTTTGATCTGGTCGTGCGCGAAAGCCTCGAACTGGTTCCAGTTTTCGAACTGGAAGGGCAGTCCGGCGGTGGGGA
Organism: Nocardia jejuensis NBRC 103114; assembly: GCF_001613145.1. Lineage (GTDB taxonomy): Bacteria > Actinomycetota > Actinomycetes > Mycobacteriales > Mycobacteriaceae > Nocardia > Nocardia jejuensis. The sequence goes on along the minus strand of NZ_BDBU01000071.1, from coordinate 7,634 downwards.
GTTGCTGGAACATCAGCGCGCGGTTGCTGGCGTATCCGGTGTCCACGCCGGCCCACATCGGGGAGGAGGCAGAGAGCGCGAGCAGATGCGGATACGACAGCAGCAGCGTGTTGAGGATCGGGAAGACCTTCTCCGGATGCGAGACCCCGACGTGCACGTGCACGCCCCAGATCAGCATCTGCCGACCCCACCACTGGGTGCGCTCGATGAGCTCGTCGTAATGGGCGCTGCGCGTGAGCAACTGGGTCGACCACTGCGCGAAGGGATGGGTTCCGGCGCAGTACACGTCGACCCCGAGCGGATCCGCCGCCTTGCGGACCGCGTCCTGGGCCATGCGCAGCTCGTCCACCACCTCGCCGACGGTGTCGTGCTTGCCGGAAACCAGCTCTACGGTGTTACGCAGCAGCTCCTTGGTGATGAGGGGTCGGCCCTCGGTGGATTGCAGATCACCGCATGCCTCGAAAACCGCTGCGGCCGTGTTGGAAAGGTCGCGCGTCTGCTTGTCGACGAGCGCGACCTCCCATTCCACGCCGAGCGTGGGTCGAGGCGAGCTGTTGAAGTGGACCTTCGAGATGCCTGCCCCGGCCATGGTTCACCTTGCGTTAGGAGACGACGCCGCAGGCGACCCGGGCACCCGCGTCACCGGTCGCCAGCGTTTCGGCGTCGGGACCGGGCGCACCACCGGGCTGCGCGTAGCGGCTGGGGATGTTTCCGAAGTTGTCCGCGCCCGCGTGGATCATCAGGGCCTTGCCCTTGACTTCCTCGAGGGTGACGGCGTCGGTGGTGGTGGTCAGCTTGGCGCTGCCGTCCTTGCGGACCTCGAGCGAGCTGAGGTCGCCGCTGGCGGGGTGCGCGTTCTGGTCGCCGGCCTGGAAGTGGCCACCGGCGGACAGGAAGTCACCGGCCGGGCCACCGGTCGGGGCGGTCGAGTTGGCCTCGCACTTGCCGAACTGGTGCAGGTGCAGGCCGTGGAAGCCGGGCTTGAGGCCGTGGGCTTCGATGATCACCTCGAGGTGGCCGTCTTTGTTGGTGAAGGTGGCGGAGCCGACGCTGGCGCCGTTGGAGTCCTTCAGCTGCGCGCTGACGGAGTCACGAGGCTCGCTGGTGTTGCCGAGGCCCTCGTTGGTGCCCGCCGGTGCGGAGGCACTGGTGAAGACCGGCGGGGTCGTTCCCTTGACATCGCTCGACTCCTGGCTGTTGGAGCAGCCTGCGAGGCCGAGGACCGCGACCGCGAGCACCGGGGTCACTGTCCACCAGGACGGGCGACGAGTTGTGGACGGGGCCATTCGGGGAACTCCTTTACGAGTACCAAGTTTAGGGAACGCTAGGTGGACACGATTGCTACTCGGACAAGATGATGCCAGAGCCGTGATCTCCCTCAGTGGAGGGGCCATCGGGGTGTTCCGTCGCCCCCGATCACCACAGGGTTGCCTGCGATGATGCTGCTCAATTACCCGTGACGATGACGATTACACCCGGCGGGTTGTCGGCGATTCCGGGGAAGCGTGGTTCGGCGTTCGCGCCGAGCTCCTTGGCGATGGCGACGGCCGCGGCCTGCTCGCCGGCCGAACCTCCGTAGTACACAGTGGTTTTCGGGATGACGCCGTTGGCGTAGTTGCCGGTCTCGGTGACATTCCAGCCGCTGGCGGTGAGCTGCCCGCCGGTCTGCGCGGCCAGGCCCGCGATGACGCCGTTGTTGTAAACCCTTACGGGAACGGACTTGTCGGCGCCCGCGGGTGCGGTGGTCGGCGGCGGAGTCGTGGTCACCGGTGGTGTGGTGGTGGTCACGGGCGGCGTGGTGCTCGCCGGCGGGGTCGTCGCGGGCGCGGTCGTCCCGGGTAGCGAGTTCAGCGGCGGCTGACCCGTGAGCGACGGCGCCACCACGGCGGTCGACGCGACGGTCGTGGTCGACGAACTCGAATCGGCACTGGCGTCCGAGGAGTCGGAACTCGACAGGGACATCGCGCCGAGGCCGGCGAACACGATGGCGAGGGAGATCAGCACCATGGCCAGGGCCCGCAGTGGAGGACCACCGGACGGCGTACTCGGGTTGCTCACGGCATCGAGCCTAATCGTTGCGCGGATACGTGCACGGGATCACCGGGGACGTGCGTCACACCTGGAATCCGAGACGGCGTGCGGCCCTGCTCTTCTGGCGGCTCGCGCGCAGGCGGCGCAGGCGCTTGACGAGCATCGGATCGGCGGCGAGGGCTTCGGGCTTGTCGACGACGGCGTTCAGCACCTGGTAGTAGCGGGTGGGCGAGAGGTCGAACAGCTCACGGATGGCTTCCTCTTTGGCGCCGGCGTACTTCCACCATTTGCGCTCGAAATCGAGAATGTCCAGTTCACGCCGGGAAAGACCGTGCGCGCCGTCCTCGCCCGAGGCGGGACCGTTCTCACTCGCGGCTGCACCACCCTCGTTGAACTCCCGTGCCGCTGCGCTGTCCATACTGCTCCCTCGCCGAGTGACCACCAGACGAATATGGTGCTTGTGCGTCGCCGATCATTCAACCACGCGCCGCCGACTTCGGAACGCGTACCTTCCGGCGTGTTTCGGCAAAAAAACACCGGCGTGTCGCTATCTTTCACCACCCCGGTTCGCGGCCCGCTCCGATTCCGGACCAGCGAATCGGGAGGCGCCGAGGAGGGAGGAATCGGGTCCCGCAGAGCCGCGAACCCGCCGCGGCGAAGCGAAGGCAAATAGACACAGTAGGCTGCTCAGCATGGCTATTCTCCCGATCGTCATCGTCGGCGACCCGGTTCTGCACACCCCGACCGAAAAGGTCACGCAGACACCCGCGGAACTGGCCGATCTGATCGCGGACATGTACGAAACCCTCGATGCCGCCAACGGTGTGGGCTTGGCCGCGAACCAGGTCGGTGTCGGACTGCGACTCTTCATCTACGACTGCCCGGACGAGACCCCCGACGGGTCCATGGTCCGGCGGCGCGGCGCGGTGATCAATCCGGTCCTCGAGACCTCCAAGATCCCGGAGACGATGCCGGATCCGGACGACGACGAAGAGGGCTGCCTGTCGGTTCCCGGCGAGCAGTACCCCACCGGTCGCGCGGAGTGGGCCCGGGTCACCGGCACCGACGAACACGGCGAACCGGTCGAGATCGAGGGCGAGGGCTTCTTCGCCCGCATGCTGCAGCACGAGGTCGGCCACCTCGACGGCTTCCTCTATGTGGATGTGCTGGTGGGCCGCAATGCCCGCGCCGCCAAGAAGGCGATCAAGCGCAACGGCTGGGGCACACCGGGTTTGAGCTGGATCCCGGGCACGGTCCCGGATCCGTTCGGGCACGACGACTGATTCCGTCCGGCTATGAATCCGGAGTCCGGCCTGCCGCCGATCGGCAAGCGGGTGGTGGTGCGCTACCGCCTGCCCGAAGGTTATCCACAACCGCTCACAGATGTGATCGGCGAACTCGTCGACCACGATCCGATGACCGTGCGCACCGCCGACGGTCAGGTGATCTCCATCGCCCGGGATCGGGTGGTGGCCTGGAAAGCTCTGGGCCCCAGGCCGATTCGCACCAGCGAGATCCGCGCACTGGAGGCCGCGGCGGCCGACGGCTGGCCCGGGGTGCGGCGCGCCTGGATCGACGGCTGGCTGCTGCGTGCCGGCGAGGGCTACACCGCGCGGGCGAATTCGGCGGTGCCGCTGGGCGGTTCGGAGGGTCCGGCCGCGGTGAATTCCGGAACGCTGCAGCGCATCGGCGAGTGGTACACCGCACACGGCCTGCCGTTGCAACTGGTGCTGCCGGATCGGCTGGCCCCGGTGCCGGCCGGGTGGCGAACCTGGAGCGAGACCCTGGTGCTCGCGGTCGACATCGAGACGATGGTGCTGCCGCAGGGACCCTCGATGGTGCGGATCTCCGCGGCTCCCGACGGCGCGTGGCTCTCGATGCACCGTCATCGCGGCGGCGACGCCGAGGTGGCCGCCGCACCGGTGGCGGACGTGCTGACCGCGGTGCGCGAGGGTGAAGTCGGCTTCGCCGCACTCGGTTTGCCCTCCCCCATCGCGATCGGCCGGGCCGCGGTGACCGTGGCGCCGGATGCGCGGCACTGGGTAGGTTTGACGTGTGTGGCCGTGACCGCCGAGCATCGGCGGCGTGGGCTGGGCGCGCTGGTCTGCGGGGAGATGATCCGCTGGGGCAGAGCGCGCGGGGCCACCCACGCCTATGTCCAGGTGGCCGCGGACAACGAGGTGGCGCTGGCGATGTACCGGGAACTCGGCTTCGTGGAGCATCACGCCTACCGGTACGCCGCGCCCTGAGACGGCACCCCCGGACAGCACACCCCGGACAGCGCCCCGAGACAGCTCGGGCGCCCACTCGACCACGGCTCGAACACACACCCGCTGAAAGGTTTTCCCGTGCGGCTCGCGACCTGGAACGTCAATTCGATTCGCTCCCGGCAGGATCGGGTGCTCTCCTGGCTGGATCGGCACGATATCGACGTGCTGGCCATGCAGGAGACCAAGTGCAAGGACGAGCAGTTCCCGTTCGAGGCCTTCGAGGCCGCCGGGTACGAGGTCGCCCACATGGGGTTCAGCCAGTGGAACGGGGTGGCCATCGCGTCGCGAACCGGCCTGGCGGATGTGGAGATCGGCTTCCCGGATCAGCCGGGCTTCGACAAGGACGCCGGTGAATCGCTGCTGAGCGCGCCCGTGGTGGAGGCCCGCGCGATCGGCGCGACCTGCGGCGGGGTGCGGGTGTGGAGCCTGTACGTGCCGAACGGCCGCGCGCTGGATGATCCGCACTACACCTACAAGCTGGAGTGGCTCGAAGCGCTGCGCACCGCCGGTGCGAAGTGGCTGGCCGAGGATCCGGCGGCGCAGATCGCGCTGGTGGGTGACTGGAACATCGCGCCGACCGACGCGGACGTCTGGTCCCCGGAGTTCTTCGAGGGCAAGACCCACACCTCGGCGAAGGAGCGCGCGGCGTTCGAGGCGTTCGGCGAGACCGGTTTCGCCGATGTGATGCGACCGCTGCATCCGGGTCCCGGCGTCTATACCTATTGGGATTACACCCAGCTGCGCTTCCCTCGAAAAGAGGGCATGCGCATCGATTTCATCCTCGGCTCCCCCGCGCTGGCGGCGCGGGTGAGCGATGCGAACGTGGATCGCGAGGAGCGAAAGGGCAAGGGCGCCAGCGATCATGCGCCGGTGATCGCCGAGATCGAGTCCGCGGATCAGTGAGCTCGCGGGGAGCGTGATCGGCGGACTCGAACGGGTTCAGCGCACGTAGCGTTCGTAGAGCGCGTTCGCGACCACGGAGTCACCCGTGGGCGAGGGGTGGAACGGCAGGCCCTCGATATTGACGGTCGGATCGAACACCCCGTTCACCCACGGGTCCGCCGTGCAGAGCCCGTGCCCGGTGGTCAGGGCTCGGGCGTCGAGGAACTCCAGCTGCAGCTGCTGCGCGGCTTCGCGCTGGGCTCGGTCGATCCGGTCCAGGGTTTCGGAGATGCTGCGTCCGCGCGGCTGCACGAACGGCGCGACGCCGAAGAAGTCGAGGCAGACCGTCTCCTGCCCGGCCGGTACCAGTTCCGGGTATCCGACCAGCACGATGCGCGCGTTCGGCGCGTAGTACCTGATGTAGGTCACCGTGGAGCGGATCCGGGCGGCGTACGCGGCGCCGGAGATGCCGTGCGAGTCGATCGGCCGCGCCTGGTCCGCGTGCTGTGGGTCGCACCCGTCGGTGAGGTCGAACACGCACTGCTGCATGGCATTCCACAGCGAACTCTCGGAGCTGCCCCAGCGGTCGTTGAGACCGAACTGCAGTGTCACGAGTTTGGTGCTCGGCCCGAACGAGCCGGCCTTGCTGGCCAGCAGGGCCTCCATGGACAGCGTGTACCCCGGTCCGCTGTCGATCGAGGCTCCCGGGCAGGACGGGTTGGCGACCTGGTCGGTCCCGTTGATGCCCATGAGGGTGCTCAGCTGCGCCGGCCAGGAGGTCAGGCTCTGCATGCACCGTTTCTCGTCGGGCAGCAGATCCAGGGCGTTGGCCGTGAACGAGTCACCCAGCACCACCAGTTCCTTGCCCGCGGTGGCCGTGCCGGCACCTCCTGTGTCGGCTCCCGCCGTGCCCGCCCCGATCATGGCGGCCGAGACCGCCAACACCCCTCCGACCGCGGCCGCCGCGGCACGCCTGGCGAGAACGCCTGGGGTACGAACCTTCATCACACCTCGAATCCGAATTGAAGTGAAACCTGTTCACTTCAGCGGGAGTGTACAAGAGACAAACCCCTGTCAGATTCGATTCGACGAGCTCGCTAGGCGGGCCTCGTTTTGATGGCGTCGCGCGAGATGAAGACGTCGTAGGTGCCCGGCGTCGCGATGACCGCGTTGCCGTAGGCCGAGCGCACGAACGGCTTGGTGTACCAGCTCTCGCCCTTCATGTCGTCGAAGAAATCGCCGTCTCCGCCGTTGAGGAAGATGTGGTTCTGTTTGGTCGCGATGCCGTCCAGGCGCTGGCCGTAGATCCGGGTCACCTTGTAGCCGGAGCTGAAGCCCAGCGCGTTCACCCAGGGTTCCATCTCGACGATATTGGCCTGCAGCACCCACATATCGCCTTCGACTTGATATTTCAGGTGCTGCTCGTCGTGTTCCTTGTCCCCGAAGAGGGTCAGGTCCACATCCATCAGATGCTCCTGACCCGCGACCGGGGTGGCCACGATGTGCGCCGCCTTGATCTCACCGGTGAGTCCGAGGAACGTCTGCAGCAGCGTGGTGACCCAGAGGATCACCACGGCGGCGAGTATGAGCGTCATGGCGCCCGCGCCGCGACTCGCGAGCACCCTCCAACCGACCTTGCGCGCTCTGAAGAACGCGGTCACGAGCAGAGCGATGGCCGCGATCGCCATCACCGCCAGCAGGATCTGAATCCAGCCGAACGACACGGGGAAAACCATGCGGTAGTTGTACCCGGTACCGCGTGTTCGACACCGCAGGTCGCATACAGATCTGGCGTGTCACGTCGGCGAGCCGCCGGACACGCCGAAACGGACATACCCGCCAACATGATTCGCGCTCCCCGAACACGACTCCGGCACCGCACATTCGCGTGCGGTGCCGGAGTCCTACTGTCCTGCTACATGTTTGCTCCGAGTCGACTCCCGCGCGGTGCCGGGAGCCGGACCCCCGAACTCAGAACGCCGCTTCGTCCAGCTTCATGATGTCGTCGTCGAGGTTCTCCACCACGCTGCGCACACCGGTGATCAGCGGCAGCTTGTTCCTGGCGAACCAGGACGCGATGGCGACCTTGCCGAGGTAGAAGTTCTTGTCCTTGTCCGAGGCTCCGCCGTCGAGCGCGGCCTGCGCGATGGCCGCCTGCTCGAGCAGTCGCCACCCGATGACGAGATCGCCCACGGAGTACAGGAATCGGACCGAGCCGAGGCCGACCTTGTACAGCTCGTCCGGGTTGCTCTGCCCGGCCATCAGGTAGCCGGTCAGCGCCGCGGCCATGGCCTGCACATCCGCGAGGGCGGTGCCGAGCAGCGCGCGGTCGCCCTTGAACTGGTCGGGTCCGCCGTCGATGAACTGCTGCACCAGGCCCGCGACGTGCGCCAGCGCCACGCCCTTGTCGCGAATGATCTTGCGGAAGAAGAAGTCCTGCGCCTGGATGGC
>NZ_BDBU01000070.1 GCF_001613145.1 Nocardia jejuensis NBRC 103114 | reverse complement strand
CGGCGCGGCCGCCGGTGAGATCGCCGGTGCGGCCTCCAAGGCCGCGTCGGCCTTCGCCGCCGCCGCGGTCACCCGCGCGCCGCTGGGCGCGCTGGACGATCTGTCCGCCATGCTGGCCGACCATTTCGTCGATCCCGAGATCACCCTGTCCGGCCTGTTCGACGCCGCGGTCGCCGCGCATCCGAATCGGGTCGCGGTGCGGTTCGGGACCGAGGAGATCACCTACGTCGAGCTGGACCGGCGCGCGAACGTGCTGGCGCGCACGCTGATCGCCGAGGGCGCGGGCCCCGAGTCCCTGGTCGCGGTGCTGCTGCCGCGCTCGGCGGATCTCGTCGTCGCACTGCTCGCGGTCATCAAGTCCGGCGCGGGCTACGTGCCGGTCGATCCGTCGTACCCGGCCGACCGCATCGCGTTCGTGCTCTCGGATGCGAAGCCCACCAGCGTGATCCTGGATTCCACGGTGCACGTGGAGCTGCCCGGGGATCTGCCGACCGTGCTCATGGACGGCTACTCGCTCGAGGCCGGGAACATCGAGGACGCGGCCGATACGCCGGTCACCGATGCCGACCGTCGCGCCGCGCTGCGCCCGGATCACGTCGCCTACGTCATCTACACCTCCGGCTCGACCGGCCGCCCCAAGGGCGTGGCCGTGGCGCACCGGAACGTGGTGCGGCTCATGGCCAATACCGATCGCGAGTTCGGCTTCAGCGCCTCGGACGTGTGGACGCTGTTCCACTCCTACGCCTTCGACTTCTCGGTGTGGGAGCTGTGGGGCCCGCTGCTCTACGGCGGCAAGCTGGTGGTCGTCGACTACTACGTCTCGCGCTCGCCCGAGCAGTTCCTGGAATTGCTTCGCCGCGAACGGGTCACGGTGCTCAACCAGACTCCCTCGGCGTTCTACCAGCTGGCCGAGGCCGAGCGGATCGCCGCCGCGGCCGGTGACGATCAGCCGCTCGCACTGCGCTACGTGATCTTCGGCGGTGAAGCGCTCGAGCTGCGCCGCCTGTCCGATTGGGTTGCGCGGCACGGTGATATGCGTCCGCAGCTGGTCAACATGTACGGCATCACCGAGACCACCGTGCACGTCTCGCACCGCGCGCTGGACAACCGGACCATCGCCGCTGCCACCGGCAGCGTGGTCGGCCGCGCCATCGCCGGCCTGCGGGTCTTCGTGCTGGACGACCGCCTGCACCCGGTGCCGGTGGGTGTCGCCGGTGAAATGTACGTCGCCGGACCGCAATTGGCCCGCGGCTACCTCGGCCGTCCCGATCTGACGGCCGCCCGCTTCGTGGCGAGCCCGTTCGGGGACGCGGGCGCTCGCCTGTACCGTTCCGGCGACGTGGCGCGCTGGAACCGTTTCGGCGAACTCGAATACCTCGGCCGCGCGGACGATCAGGTGAAGGTCCGCGGTTTCCGCATCGAGCTCGGTGAGATCGAATCGGCCGTGCTCGCGCAGGCCGGCGTCGCGCAGGCGGCGGTCATCGTGCGCGAGGATCAGCCCGGCGATCAGCGCATCGTGGCGTACGTGGTGCCCGAGGAGGGCCTCGCGCCGGTGGTGGACGCCATCCGCGACGGTGCGGGCGAACGCCTGCCGTCGTACATGGTGCCCTCCGCCATCGTGGTGATGGACGCGATTCCGTTGACCGTCAACGGAAAACTGGATCGCCGCGCGCTGCCCGCGCCGGCGGTGCAGGCGCGGGCCTTCCGCGCCTCGGAGACCCCCACCCAGGAAACCGTCGCCGCCGTCTTCGCCGAGGTCCTGGATCTCGCCCGGGTCGGCCTTGACGACGACTTCTTCGATCTGGGCGGCAACTCGCTCATCGCGACCCGCGTGGTCTCGCGGATCGGTGCGGCCCTGGACACCACGGTCGCCGTGCGCACCCTGTTCGAGGCGAGCACGGTCGAGGCCCTCGCGGCCCGAATCGAATCCCATGCCGACGGCGCTTCCCGCGCCAAGCTGGTCGCCCGCCCGCGCCCGGCCGGCGAACTGGTGCCGCTGTCCTTCGCGCAGCAGCGCATGTGGTTCCTGAACCAGTACGACACCTCGTCCGCGGCGTACAACCTGCCGCTGGCCATCCGTCTCACCGGCGAACTCGACACGGCCGCACTGGAACTCGCGGTCGCGGACGTGGTGCGCCGGCACGAGTCGCTGCGGACCCGCTACCCCGAGCACGGCGGCACGCCGATGCAGGTGGTGGTGCCCGCCGAGCAGGTCGCCCTCGATCTGCGCCCGGTGACGGTGGCCCCCGAGGGGCTGATCGACGCCGTCACCTCCTTCGCCACTCTCGGATTCAATGTCGCGGATCAGGTTCCGTTGCGCGCCAGGCTCTTCCGGGTGGGCTCCGCGCCGCAGAGCGATGGCGCCGAATCCGCCGAATCCGCCGAATCGGCCGCGGAGTCCGAGTCGGCCAATGAGCACGTGCTCGTGGTCGTGGTCCACCACATCGCGGGCGACGGCTTCTCCATGGCCCCGCTGACCCGCGACGTCATGGTCGCCTACACCGCCCGCACGCAGGGCGCGGTCCCCGGCTGGGCTCCGCTCGCCGTGCAGTACGCCGATTTCGCCATCTGGCAGCGGGAAGTTCTGGGCTCGGAAGAGGATTCGTCCTCGCTGATGGCTCGCCAGGTCGGTTACTGGCAGCGCGTGCTGGCCGGGACCCCGGACGAGCTGACGCTGCCCACCGATCGCGCCCGCCCGGCCGTCGCCTCGCATCGCGGCGCGACCCTGCATCACGCGCTCACGCCCGAGCTGGTCGGCGCACTGGAAAATGTCGCGCGCCGGCGTGGTTCCTCGCTGTTCATGGTCATGCACAGCGCGCTCGCGGTGCTGCTGGCCCGTCTGTCCGGCAGCGACGACATCGCCGTCGGCACCCCGGTCGCCGGTCGTGGCGAGGCCGCTCTGGACGAGCTGGTCGGCATGTTCGTCAACACCCTGGTGCTGCGCACCGGCATCGATCCGTCGGAGTCCTTCACGGACCTGCTCGATCGCGCCCGGCACGCGGACCTGGACGCCTTCGGCAATGCCGATGTGCCGTTCGAGCGGTTGGTCGAGCTGCTCGCCCCCGAGCGCTCGCAGGCCCGCAACCCGCTGTTCCAGGTCATGCTGGCCTTCCAGAACCTGGACCGCGGCACCCTCGAACTGCCGGGCCTGACGGTATCGGCGCTGGATCTCGAGGAGAGCGTCTCCCGCTTCGATCTGCAGTTCACGCTCTCGGAGCAGGCCGTGCCCGCAGGTGGCGACGCGGGCATGACCCTCGCGCTCACCTACGCGGTCGATCTGTTCGACGAATCGACAGCCGACAGCTTCGCGCAGCGCTGGCTGCGGGTGCTCGAGGCCGTCGCCGCCGATCCGGAGATCACCGTCGGCGCGATCGACGTGCTCGATCCCGAAGAACGTGCCGATCTGATCAACCGGTTCGGTGCTCCGGCAGTTCCGGCCCGCACCCTGCCGGACCTGCTGGCCGACGCCGTGGCTCTCGACCCGGCCGCGACCGCCGTCGTGTTCCAGGGCACGAGCCTGTCCTACGGCGAACTCGACGAGCGCTCGAACCGCTTGGCGCGCTTGCTGATCGAGCGCGGCATCGGCGCTGAGGATCTGGTCGCCGTCGCGGTGCCCCGCTCCTCGGACTCCTACTTCGCCGAATGGGCCGTCGCCAAGACCGGTGCGGCCTTCGTGCCGGTCGACCCGAACTATCCCGCCGACCGCATCGCCCACATGGTCACCGACTCCGGTTCACCGGTCGGCCTGACGGTGGCCTCGGTGCGCGCCGAGCTGCCGGAATCGGTGCAGTGGCTGGTCCTGGACGAGCTCGACCTCGACGCGTTCGAGGCCACCGCCGTCACGGCCGCCGATCGTGTCCGCCCGCTGCGCCCGGAGCACCCGGCCTACGTCATCTACACCTCCGGTTCCACCGGCCTGCCCAAGGGCGTCGTGGTCACGCACGCCGGTCTGGCCAACTTCAGCGTCGAGCAGGCCGAGCGCTACAGCCTCGATTCCAGCTCGCGCGCACTGCATTTCGCCTCGCCTTCGTTCGACGCGTCCATGCTGGAGTTCCTGCTCGCCATCGGCGCGGGCGGCACCCTGGTCGTGGTCCCGCCGGGTGTCTACGGCGGCGACGAACTCGCCGAGCTGATCCGCACCGAGCGGGCCACGCACGCCTTCATCACTCCGGCGGCGCTGTCCACCTTCGGCCCCGCGGGACTCGACAGCCTGCGTGTCCTGGTCGCCGGTGGCGAAGCGGTGCCCGCCGATCTCGTCGAGAAGTGGGCCGTGCCGCTCGGGCAGGACGGCGCGATCCGCGCCTTCCACAACGGATACGGCCCCACCGAGACCACCATCATGACCAATATCAGCGAGCCGCTGGTCTCGGGCGATCTGGTCACCATCGGTGGTCCGATCCGAGGCATGCAGTCGCTGATCCTGGACAACCGTCTCCGGCCCGTTCCGGTCGGTGTCGCGGGTGAGCTCTATCTGTCTGGCATCCAGCTGGCGCGCGGCTACCATGCCCGTCCCGGTCTGACCGCCGACCGTTTCGTCGCCAACCCGTATCTGGACGGGCAGCGCATGTACCGCACCGGTGACGTGGTCCGCTGGACCCCCGCCGGTGAGGTCGAGTACGTCGGCCGTTCCGATTTCCAGGTCAAGGTCCGCGGTTTCCGCATCGAGCTCGGCGAGATCGACGCGGCGCTGGCCTCGCACGAGAGTGTGGACTTCGCGGTCACCGTCGGCCACAAGAACGCCGCGGGCGCGGTCTCGCTGGTGTCGTACGTGGTTGCCACGCAGGGGCATTCGATCGACGTCGGTGCGGTCACCGCACACGTCGAGCAGCGCCTGCCGGCGTACATGGTGCCGTCCTCGGTGATGATCATCGACCGGGTTCCGCTGACCCCGGTCGGCAAGCTGGACCGCAAGGCCCTGCCCGAGCCGGTGTTCGCGACCGAGGTCACCTTCCGGGCTCCGCGCAACGGCGTCGAGCACACCGTGGCCGAGGTCTTCGCCGAGGTGCTCGGTCTGGAGCGGGTCGGCATCGACGACTCCTTCTTCGCGCTGGGCGGCGACTCCATCGTCTCCATCCAGCTGGTGTCCCGCGCCAAGGCGCGCGGCATCGTCTTCAGCCCGCGCGACGTGTTCGAACAGCGCACCGTCGCCGGTCTGGCCGCGGTCGCGACCGAAACCCTGCAGGGCCAGGGCGATTCGGCGCCGCAGCTGAGCGAGCTGCCCGGCGGCGGCGTGGGCGTCATGCCGCTGACCCCGGTGGTCCGCTTCATGGTCGAGCGTGCCACCGCGGGCGGTGAAGCCGGCCCGAGCGGCTTCGATCGCTTCAATCAGACTCTCGCGCTTGAACTTCCGCACGGCATCGACCGCGCGGGCATCGCGGCCACGGTCGGCGCGGTCATCGACCGCCACGACATGCTGCGGGCCCGCCTGCGCCGGGTGCCGGGCGCGGACTGGATCGTGGAGACCGCCGCCCCGGGCGCGATCGACGTGGATTCGCTGATCGACCGCGTCGAGTTCGATCCGAGCGCCGATGACGAGCAGCTCCTCGAGATCGCCACGGCCGCACTGGATGCCACCCTCGACAAGCTGGATCCCGCCGCGGGCGTGGTCATACGGTTCGTGTGGCTCGAGCCCGCGGGTAGCACGTCTCGCACCGGTCGCCTGGTCGTGGTCGCCCACCACCTCGTGGTCGACGGCGTCACCTGGCGAATCCTGGTGCCGGACCTCGTCACCGCCTGGGGTCAGCTGTCCGCCGGGCAGACCCCCGAGCTGGTCGCACCCGTCACCAGCATGCGCACCTGGGCGCACGCGCTCGAGCGCGAGGCCGCCACCGAGCGCCTCGCCGAACTCGACTTCTGGCGCGGCGTCGTGCAGGGTCCGGATCCGCTGCTCACCCAGCGCCCGATGGATCCGGCCGTGGACGTCACCGCCGTCATCGAGAAGCATCGCGTCGAGCTGTCCGCCGAGGCCACTCGCGCGCTGCTCACCACCGTGCCCGCGCTGTTCCACGGTGGCGTCAACGACTCGCTGCTGACCGCGCTGGCCCTGGCCGTCGCGAAGTGGCGCTCCGCCAAGGGAATCGGCGAGAAGTCCACGCTGATCCGCCTGGAGGGCCACGGCCGCGAGGAAGAGGTCGTGCCCGGCGCGGACCTGTCCCGCACGGTCGGCTGGTTCACCGCCATCTTCCCGGTCCGCTTCGACCTCACCGAGATCGACGTGGACGGCGCGCTGCTGGGCGGGCCCGCCATGGGCCGCGCCATCAAGGCGGTCAAGGAGCAGTTGCTCTCGGTGCCGGACAAGGGCATCGGTTACGGTCTGCTGCGCTACCTGAACCAGGCCACCGCCGAGTCGCTGCCCAAGCAGCTGCCCGGCCAGGTCAGCTTCAACTACCTGGGCCGCGTCAACGAGGGCGATGTGCCCGACGCGCTGCGCGGCTTCGGCTGGATCCCGGCCCCGGAACTCGGCAACCTCGCCGGCGCGTACGACGCCGACATGCCGGCCATGGCTCCGATCGACATCAATGCCATCGTGGTCGGGGAGAAGCTGACCGCGAACATCGGCTACCCGAGCACCCTGCTCGACGCGGCCGACATCGCCGAATTCGGCGCACTGTGGATCTCGGCACTGGAAGCCGTCGCGCGCCATGCCGACTCCGCGAACGCCGGTGGGCACACCCCGTCCGACTTCGGTCTGGTCAAGATCACCCAGCGCGATATCGACGGCTGGGAGAAGCGCTTCGGCGAGCTCGACCAGGTGTGGCCGCTGTCGGCGCTGCAGGCCGGTCTGCTCTTCCACGCGCAGCTGGCCGCGTCCTCGGTCGACGTGTACACCGCCCAGGCGGTGCTCACCCTCACCGGCCGCGTGGACGCCGACCGCCTGCGCGCCGCCGCCCAGGCGCTCATCGACCGCCACGAAATCCTGCGCACCGCATACGTTTCCGATGCCTCGGGCACGCCGGTACAGGTGGTCCTGGACGGCGTGCACGCCGCGTTCTCGGTGCACGACCGCACCGCGACCGGCGATCCGTCGGACGTCATCGAGGCCGATCGGATGCGACGCTTCGACCTGACCGAGCCGCCGCTCATCCGCTTCACCCTGGTGCAGACCGCCGCCGATGCCTGGCAGCTGGCGGTGGCCAACCACCACATCCTGCTCGACGGCTGGTCCATGCCGCTGCTCATGCAGGACCTGCTGGTGCTGTACGCGACGCATTCGGACGCCTCGGTGCTGCCGCCGCTGCGCTCTTACCGCTACTTCCTGGAATGGGTTGCGCAGCAGGACCGTACGGCCTCCCTCGAGGCGTGGACGCGCTCGCTGCACGGCGTCTCCGAGCCGACGCTGCTCACCCGGCCCGATCCGAGCCACGAGATCACCGCCCTGTCCGGCGAGTACTTCTTCGACCTGGACGAGGCGGCGACCTCGCGCCTCACCGCGCTGGCCGCCGAGATCGGCGTCACGCCCAACACGGTGCTGCAGGTGGCCTGGGGCATCCTGCTCGGCCGCCTCACCGGCCGCGACGACGTGCTGTTCGGCACCACCGTCTCGGG
This sequence comes from Nocardia jejuensis NBRC 103114, assembly GCF_001613145.1. Taxonomy (GTDB): domain Bacteria; phylum Actinomycetota; class Actinomycetes; order Mycobacteriales; family Mycobacteriaceae; genus Nocardia; species Nocardia jejuensis. Next base: position 28,313 of record NZ_BDBU01000070.1, on the reverse strand, counting down.
TCGCCCGGCGCAGCTGGCCGGCGTGGAATCCATGGTGGGCCTGTTCATCAACACCGTGCCGGTGCGGGTCGCCTTCGATCCGGCCGAGTCCGCCCGCTCGCTGCTCACCCGCACCCAGGGTGAGCAGGCCGATCTGCTCGATCACCACTACGTCGGACTGGCGGACATCCAGTCCGCCGCGGGCGTCGGCGGACTCTTCGACACCCTCGTGGTGTTCGAGTCCTACCCGGTCGACGCGGACGGCATCCGGGCCCAGGCCGCCGATATCGACGGCATGGCGGTCACCGGGCTGGAAGCGGCCGACGCCACGCACTACCCGCTGACCCTCATCGCCCAGCTCGACACCCGCCTGCGGGTGCGCGCGGGCTACCTGCGCGATCTGTTCGACGAGGACACCGTCCACCGCATCGCGGACCGTCTGATCCGCGTCCTCACCGCCGTCACCACCGAACCCGATGCGGCAGTGGGCGATATCGAGCTGGTCGACGCCGCCGAGCGCGAGCTGGTCGTCACCGCGTGGAACGACACCGCCTTCGACGTGGACACCGTCCTGGCGATGATGACCGACGGCACCGACGACGCCGAGCACGACCTCTTCATCGTCCGTGCGGCATCCGGCGACGCGGCATCCACGCTGGTCGCGCTGTTCGAGGCGCAGGCCGCCCGCACTCCCGACGCGATAGCGGTCAGCTTCGAGGGCATGGGTCTGTCCTACGCCGAGTTCGCGGACCGGGTGCACCGCACCGCGCGCTGGCTCATCGAGCGCGGCGTCGGCGCGGAATCCTTCGTGGCCCTGGGCATGAGGCGTTCGCTGGACCTGGTCGTGGGCATGTACGCGGTGCTCTCGGCCGGTGGCGCGTACGTGCCGCTGGATCCGGATCACCCGGCCGAGCGCACCGAATACATCCTCGCCACAGCGGATCCGGTGACGGTCCTGACCTCGGGCGAGGATCTGCCCGTGGACACCGCCCAGGTGCGCATCGATGTGCTCGACCTCGCGGGCTACTCCGGCGCTCCGCTGACCGACGCGGAACGTCGTGTGCCGCTGCGGGAATCGAACACCGCCTACGTCATCTTCACCTCCGGGTCGACCGGCCGCCCGAAGGGTGTGGCCGTGCCGCACTCGGCGATCGTCAACCGCCTGGTCTGGATGCAGACCGAATACGGCCTGTCCGCCGACGATGTGGTGTTGCAGAAGACCCCGTCCACCTTCGACGTGTCGGTGTGGGAGTTCTTCTGGCCGCTGCAGCTGGGCGCGCGCCTGGCCATCGCCAAGCCGGACGGCCACCGCGATCCGGCGTACCTGGCCGAACTCATTGCCCGCGAAGGCGTCACGGTCACCCACTTCGTGCCGTCCATGCTCGCGGTCTTCGTCGCGGAGGAGGCCGCCGCGCGGTGCGAGAGCCTGCGCATGGTGTTCGCCTCCGGTGAGGCGCTCTCGCCCAAGCCCGCGCATCTGCTGCGCGAGCTGACCGGCGCGCAGCTGCACAACCTGTACGGACCTACCGAAGCCGCCGTCGACGTCACGTACCACCAGGTCACCGATGCGGACACCGAGACCGTGCCGATCGGCCGCCCGGTGTTCAACACCCAGGTGTACGTGCTGGATTCGCGCCTGCGCCCGGTACCGGTCGGCGTGGCCGGTGAGCTCTACCTCGCCGGTGAGCAGCTCGCGACCGGCTACGTCGCACGCCCGGACCTGACCTCGGATCGCTTCGTGGCCAACCCGTTCGGCGCCGGCGAGCGCATGTACCGCACGGGTGACCTCGTCACCTGGACCGCCGAGGGTGAACTGGACTACATCGGCCGCACCGACTTCCAGGTCAAGCTGCGCGGTCTGCGCATCGAGCTCGGCGAGATCGAATCCGCGCTCACCGCACTGGATTCCGTCGCGCAGTCGGTGGTCGTGGTGCGCGGCGACGCGCACACCGGCGATCAGCTGGTCGGCTACGTGGTCGCCGCCCCGAACCGCGGCGTCGACACCGAGGCCGTGCGCGCCGAGCTCGCCGAGAGCCTGCCGTCGTACATGGTCCCGTCGATCCTGATGGTGCTCGAGGAGTTCCCGCTCAACGCGTCCGGCAAGCTGGAGCGCCGCGCGCTGCCCGCCCCGGTGTTCGAGGCCGCGGTCTTCCGCGCTCCGGTCACCCCGGTCGAGCAGATCGTCGCGGGCGTCTTCGCCGAGATCCTGGGCCTGTCCCGGGTCGGCCTCGACGACGACTTCTTCGCGCTCGGCGGCAACTCGCTCATCGCCACCCAGGTGGCGGCGCGCCTGTCCGCCGCGCTGGACACCCAGCTTGGCGTCCGCGAGATCTTCGAATCCTCCAGTGTCGCGGCGCTGGCCGCGCGCGCGGAATCGCATTCCGGCGTGGCCCGGCAGCCGCTGACCGCGCAGGAGCGCCCGCATCGGCTCCCGCTCTCGCTCGCGCAGCAGCGCATGTGGTTCCTGAACCGCTTCGATCCCGAATCGGCCGTGGACAACATCCCGGCGGCGGTGCGGCTCTCGGGTCTGGTGGATCGCCAGGCCCTGCAGATCGCCGTAGCCGATGTGCTGGCGCGGCACGAATCGCTGCGCACCCGCTACCCGGAGATCGACGGCACCCCGCATCAGGAGATCGTCCCGACCGGTCAGGTCATCCCCGATCTGACTCCGATCGACGTCACCGAAGCCGAACTGCCGCAGGCACTCTCGACCCTGGTGCTGACCGGATTCGACGTCACCTCCGAGGTGCCGTTCCGGGCGCGACTGTTCGAGATCAGCCCCACCGAGCACATCCTCGCGCTGGTGGTGCACCACATCTCCGCCGACGGTTTCTCCATGGGCCCGCTGACCCGGGATGTCATGGTGGCCTACGGCGCTCGTGTCGAGGGCGGCGAACCCGCCTGGCAGGCACTGGAAGTCCAGTACGCCGACTACGCGTTGTGGCAGCGCGAGGTGCTCGGTGCCGAGTCCGACGCCGAATCGGTGATCTCCCAGCAGATCTCGTACTGGACCCACGCGCTGCACGGCGTCCCGGACCAGCTCGATCTGCCCTCGGATCGCCCGCGTCCGGCCGTCGCGTCCGGTCACGGCGCCACCCACACCTTCACCATCGACGCCGAAACCCACGGCAAGCTGGCCGAGCTGGCCCGCAGCCGGGGCGCGACGCTGTTCATGGTGGCGCACGCCGCGCTCGCGACCCTGCTCGCGCGTCTGTCCGGTGAGGCCGATATCGCCATCGGCACCCCGGTCGCCGGTCGCGGTGAGCGCGCTCTCGACGACTTGATCGGCATGTTCGTCAACACGCTGGTGCTGCGCACCCCGGTGGACGGCAGCCGCGGCTTCACCGAACTGCTGGAATCGGTGCGCGCCGCCGATATCGCGGCGTTCGGCCACGCCGACCTGCCGTTCGAACGCCTGGTGGAGATCATCAACCCGGTCCGCTCGCAGGCCCGGAACCCGCTGTTCCAGGTCATGCTGTCGTTCCAGAACATGGGTCCGGCCGAACTGGAACTGCCCGGCCTCACCGTCAGCGCCGTGGACCTGCCGATCGAGACCGCCAAGGTCGATCTGCAGCTGGTCCTGACCGAGCAGCTGGGCGCACATCACGTGTCCGGCAACGGCTTCGGCGGATCGCCCTCGGGAATGACCGCCGAGATCATCTACGCCACCGACCTTTTCGACGCCGCGACCATGGAGCGCTTCGCCGCGCGCTTCACCCTGCTGCTCAAGGCCATCACGGCCGCACCCGAGCGTCCGGTCGGCGATATCGAGCTGCTGGGCGCCCGTGAGCGCGACCTGGTGCTCGCGGAGTGGAACGACACCGCTGTCGCTTTCGGCGCCGACGGTGGCGCCGCCGAGACCCTGACGGATCTGTTCGAGGCACAGGCACTCGCGACGCCCGACGCGATCGCTCTGTCCTTCGACGGAGCACTGTCCTTCGCGGGAGCACCGATCTTCGGAGGAGCGGAGTCCTTCGCGGAAACCCGGTCCCTCGAGGGAGCCGCCTCGTCCGACGGTGCAACCGCGAGCACAACTCTGTCCTACGGTGAGTTCGCCGGTCGCGTACATCGGCTGGCACGCAAGCTCATCGAGTCCGGAGTCGGACCGGACAGCACCGTCGCGCTCGGCATCCGCCGGTCCGCCGATCTGGTGCTGGCCATGTACGCGGTGCTGCAGGCCGGTGGCGCGTACGTGCCGCTGGACCTGGATCAGCCCGCCGATCGCATCGAGTACGTGCTCGACGTCGCCCGCCCGGTCGTCGTACTGACCACCGGCCGTGACGATTTCGCGCCCGAGGTGAACACTCCCGTGCTCACCGTCGACGCGCTGGATCTCACCGGCTACGCCGACACCCCGATCACGGATGCCGAGCGCATTCGCCCGCTGCTGGCGTCCAATATCGCGTACGTCATCTTCACCTCGGGTTCGACCGGCCGCCCCAAGGGCGTCGCGGTCTCGCACGCCTCGGCCGTGAACCAGATCCGCTGGATCACCACCGAGTACAGCCTCGCCGCCGATGACGTGGTGCTGTTCAAGACCCCCGCCACCTTCGACGTCTCGGTGTGGGAATTGTTCGGCCCCTTGGCAACCGGTGGTCGCATGGTCGTCGCCACGCCGGACGGCCACCGTGATCCGCAGTATCTCGCCGAGATCATCGCGGCCGAGCGGGTCACCCTGACCTCGTTCGTGCCGTCCATGCTCAGCGTGTTCTCCGGCAGTGTGGCGCCCGAGTCGCTGATCTCGCTGCGCGCCCTGCTGATCGCCGGTGAGGCCTTCACCGCCGCCGAGGTGGACGCCTTCCGCAGGGTCGGCTCGGCCGAGCTGCACAACCTCTACGGCCCCACCGAGTTCACCGTGCACGCCACCTACGCGCCCGTCGCGGACGAGGTGCAGGGCGCGGTTCCGATCGGTGCGCCGGTCGCGAACGCCCGTGCCTACGTGCTGGATTCACGACTGCGCCCGGTCCCGGCCGGTGTCGCGGGTGAGCTGTATCTGGCCGGCGCTCAGCTGGCGCGCGGCTACCTCGGCCGCCCGGACCTGACCTCGGATCGCTTCGTGGCCAACCCGTTCCGCGGTGCGGCCGGTGCGACCGGCGAGCGGATGTACCGCACCGGCGACCTGGTGCGCTGGAGCGCCGACGGCCGGCTGATCTACCTGGGCCGCACCGACTTCCAGGTGAAGCTGCGCGGTCTGCGCATCGAGCTCGGCGAGATCGAAGCGGCCCTGACCGCGCACGACTCGGTCGCACAGGCCGTCGTGGTGCTGCGCTCGGACGCCCGCACCGGCGACAACCTGGTCGGCTACGTGGTTCCGGCGGGCACTCCCGAAGCAGGTGCCGAAGCAAGCACCGTCGACGTGGACGCGCTGCGCGCGCACCTGTCCGCACAGCTGCCGTCCTACATGGTCCCGGCCGCGTTCGTGGCGCTCGCGGAGTTCCCGCTCAGCGCCAACGGCAAGCTCGACCGCCGCGCGCTGCCCGATCCCGAGTTCACCGCGCGCGAATTCCGCGCTCCGGTCACGGCCGCCGAGCAGCTGGTCGCCGGGGTCTTCGCCGAGGTGCTCGGCGTGGAACAGAGCCCCGGTATCGACGACGACTTCTTCGAACTCGGCGGCAACTCGCTGATCGCCACCCAGGTCGTCGCTCGCCTGGGCGCGGCCTTCGACACCCGAGTCCCGGTCCGCACGCTCTTCGAGTCGCCGACCGTGGCCGCCCTGGCCGCGCGCCTGGACAGCACCTCCGGCACCGGCAGCCGCCGCGCCCTGCTCGCCCAGGATCGTCCGGCGGAGATTCCGCTGTCCCTCGCGCAGCAGCGCATGTGGTTCCTGAACCGCTTCGACACCGCCTCCGCTGTCAACAACATCCCGATGGCGGTCCGGCTCACCGGTGATCTGGATGTGCGGGCCCTGCTCGGCGCCGTCGGCGACGTGATCGAACGCCACGAGGTGCTGCGCACGCTCTACCCGGAGAATGCCGAAGGCCGTGGCGTGCAGGTGATCCTGCCGTCCGAGCAGGTCATCGAGATGCTGGCGCTGGAGTCGGTCACGGTCCCGGAGGCCGAACTGCGCGATCGGATCGCGGAGCTGGTGCTCACCGGGTTCGACGTCACCGCCGCTGTTCCGTTGCGCGCCGCGCTGTTCCGCGTCGCCGGGGGCGAAACCCCCGACCACGTCCTGGTTTTCGTGGTTCACCACATCTCCGGTGACGGCTGGTCGGTCGGCCCCCTGGCTCGCGACATCATGACGGCGTACTTCGCCCGCTCGCAGGGTTCCGCGCCGGACTGGGCGCCGCTGCCGGTGCAGTACGCCGACTTCGCGCTCTGGCAGCGCGAGACCCTCGGCTCGGAGGAGGACGCGGACTCGCTGATCTCCCAGCAGGTCGCGTACTGGTCCGACAGCCTGGCCGGCCTGCCCGATCAGATCGAGCTCCCGTCCGATCGCCCGCGGCCCGCCGTCGCCTCCAACCGCGGTGGCGTGCACGAGTTCTCGATCGACGCCGAACTGCTCGACGGCATGAACGCCCTCGCCCGCGAGAACGGCGCGAGCCAGTTCATGGTCGTGCACGCGGCCTTCGCCGCACTGCTCGCGCGGCTGTCCGGCGGCGACGACATCGCCATCGGCACCGCGGTCGCGGGTCGCGGTGAGGAAGCGCTCGACGACGCCATCGGCATGTTCGTGAACACCCTGGTGCTGCGCACCGCGGTCGACTCGGGCGCGAAGTTCAGCGAACTGCTGGCCCGCACCAAGGACACCGACCTGGCCGCCTTCGGCCATGCCGACCTGCCGTTCGAACGCCTGGTGGAGATCCTCAACCCGGCGCGCTCGCAGGCCCGGCATCCGCTGATCCAGGTCATGCTGTCGTTCCAGAACACCGGCACCGCCAGCTTCGCCCTGCAGGGCCTGGAGGTGGCGGGCGTTCCGCTGGACGTGGTCACCGCCAAGTTCGATCTGCACCTGAACCTGACCGAGCGACTCGGCGCGGACGGCGTGGTCGACGGCATGAACGCCGAATTCGCCTATGCCACCGATATGTTCGACGCGTCCACGGTCGCCGGATTCGCTGATCGCCTGGTGCGCCTGCTGTCCGCGGTCGTGGCCGAACCCACCGCGGTGGTCGGCGATATCGAGGTGCTCGACGCGGTCGAGCGCCGTCGGGTGCTGCGGAGCTGGAACGCCACCGAGTACGACGTGCAGCGTGTGGTCCGGGCCGGACGCAAGTCCGCGATCGAGGTCACCCTGGCGTCGATGTTCGCGACCCAGGTCAAGGACACCCCGAACGAGATCGCGCTGAGCTTCGAGGGTGAGGAACTCACCTACGCGGAATTCGACGCTCGGGTGAACCGGCTCGCCCGGCACCTGATCGCCGAGGGCGTCGGCCCCGATTCCCTCGTGGCCCTGGGCATGCGCCGTTCGCTGGACCTGGTGATCGGCATGTACGCCGTCATCGCCGCCGGTGGCGCGTACGTGCCGCTGGACCCGGATCACCCGGCCGAGCGCAACGCCTACGTGCTCGAGACCGCGCGCCCGGTCGCCGTACTCACCACGGCCCGTGACGCTTTCGAGGCGGGCACGCTGCGCATCGACGAACTCGAGCTGTCGGAGTACTCGGCCGCCGCGATCACCGATGCCGACCGTGTCGCCCCGCTGCGCGGTGACAACACCGCGTACGTGATCTTCACCTCCGGCTCCACCGGCCGGCCGAAGGGCGTGGCGGTCAGCCACGCCTCCATCGTCAACCGCCTGGTCTGGATGCAGACCGAATACGGTCTGTACACCGACGACGTGGTGCTGCAGAAGACGCCCGCCACCTTCGACGTGTCGGTGTGGGAGTTCTTCTGGCCCTTGCAGATCGGCGCGCGCCTGGTCGTCGCCAAGCCCGAGGGCCATCGCGATCCGGCGTACCTCGCCTCGATCATCGCCGCGCAGGGCGTCACCACCGCGCACTTCGTGCCGTCGATGCTGTCGGTCTTCGTGGCGGCCCTGGAATCGGCCGCGGCCGCTGGTGATTCGAGCGCCGAGTCGAGCCTGCGCAATGTCTTCGCCTCCGGTGAGGCGCTGCCCGCCGTCACGGCGCAGAAGCTGCTCGAGCTGACCGATGCCCGCCTGCACAACCTGTACGGCCCCACCGAGGCCGCCGTCGACGTCACCTATCACGAGGTGGGCGACTTCGACACGCTGTCGGTGCCGATCGGCGCTCCGGTCTTCAACACCCGTGTCTACGTCTTGGATTCGCGCCTGCACCCGGTGCCGGTCGGCGTCCCGGGTGAGCTGTATCTGGCCGGCGTCCAGCTGGCGCGCGGCTACGTCGCACGCCCGGAGCTGACCGCGGACCGCTTCGTGGCGGACCCCTTCCACGACGCCGAGCGCATGTACCGCACCGGCGACCTGGTGAAGTGGACCGGCGTCGGTGAGCTGGAATACCTGGGCCGCACCGACTTCCAGGTCAAGCTGCGCGGTCTGCGCATCGAGCTCGGTGAGATCGAGAACGCGCTCACCGCTGTCGAGGACGTCGCGCAATCGGTGGTCGTGGTCCGCTCCGACGAACGCCTCGGCGATCAGCTGGTCGGCTACGTCATCCCGGCTGCCGGGCGCAGCGTCGACTTCGACGCCGTGCGTGCCGAACTGGCCGACGCGCTGCCGTCCTACATGGTCCCGGCCGCCTTCGTGGCGCTGGATGCCTTCCCGCTCAATGCCTCCGGCAAGCTGGATCGCAAGGCGTTGCCCGCGCCGGTGTTCGAGGCCAAGAGCTTCCGGGCCCCGTCCACCCCGATCGAAGAGATCGTGGCCAACACCTTCTCCGACGTTCTGGGCGTCGGCCGGGTGGGTCTGGACGACGACTTCTTCGAGCTCGGCGGCAACTCGCTGATCGCCACCCAGGTCACCGCCCGCCTCGGCGCGGCCCTGGACACCCACCTCGCGGTGCGCGATCTGTTCGAGGCGTCCACGGTCTCGGCCATGGCCGCCCGCGTCGAGCGCAATGCCGGATCCGGCCGGGCCCGCCCGAGCTTGGTCGCGGGCGAGCGCCCGGCGAACCTGCCGCTCTCCCCGGCCCAGCAGCGCTACTGGTTCCTCAACCAGTTCGACACCAGCACCTCGGCGGTGGACAACATTCCGCTCGCGGTGCGGCTCACCGGCTCGCTCGATCTGAACGCGCTGGAGCAGGCGATCGGCGACGTGATCAGCCGCCACGAGGTCCTGCGCACCATCTACCCCGGCTCGTCGGACGGCCCGAACCAGCTGATCCTGCCCGCCTCGCAGACCGATCTCATGCTGGTCCCGGAACCGGTCACCGAAGCCGATCTGCTCGGCAAGGTGATCGAATTCGCCGCCACCACCTTCGACGTCACCGTCGAGGTGCCATTGGCCGTGAAGCTGTTCCGGATCACGGGTCCCGGCGCCGCATCGGCGCAGGAGGCGGCGGCTCACGTATCCACGGATGCCCCCGCGTCCGCCGCGGTGAATACCGAGACCCAGCAGCACGTGCTGGCCTTCACGGTGCACCACGTGTCGGCCGACGGTTCCTCCATGGGTCCGATGGCGCGCGACGTCATGGTCGCGTACGCGGCCCGCGCCGCCGGTGACGTCCCGCAGTGGGCGCCGCTGCCGGTGCAGTACGCCGACTACGCGCTGTGGCAGCGCGCCGTCCTCGGTTCCGAGGACGACGCGGAATCCCTCGCCGCACAGCAGGTCGCCTACTGGACCACGGCCCTCGCCGGCCTCCCGGACCAGCTGGAGCTGCCCACCGATCGTCCGCGCCCGCCCGCACAGTCGTTCCACGGCAAGGCGATTCGCTTCGATATCGACGCGCAGCGCCATGCCCGCCTGCACGAACTGGCGCGCGCCAACAACGCGTCGCTGTTCATGGTCGTGCACACCGCCCTCGCGGTGCTGCTGGCCCGCCTGTCCGGTACCCAGGACATCGCGGTCGGCACCCCGATCGCGGGCCGTGGCGAACGCGAACTCGACGATCTGATCGGCATGTTCGTCAACACCCTGGTGTTCCGCACCTCGGTGGACGCCGGCGCGAGCTTCACCGATCTGCTGGCCGAGGTCCGCGAACGCGACCTGGAGGCCTTCGCCAACGCCGACGTGCCGTTCGAGCGCCTGGTCGAGGTGCTGAACCCGGTGCGTTCGACCGCGCGCAGCCCGCTGTTCCAGGTCGGCCTCTCGTTCCAGAACCTGGCCGAGACCGCGTTCGAGCTGCCCGGCCTGCACGTGAGCGCGGTCCAGTTCGAATCGCAGCTGGCCAAGACCGATCTGCACGTCACGCTGTACGACCGGTACGCCGAGGACGGCACACCGGCCGAGATCCTCACCGAATTCGGTTACGCCACAGATCTGTTCGACGAGGTCACGGTGCGCGCCTTCGCCGATCGGTTCCTGCGGGTGCTGGACGCGGTGCTGACCGATCCGGCCACCACGGTCGGTGAGATCGATCTGCTCGGTGAGCAGGAGAACGAGCGGATCCTGCTGCGGTGGAACAACACCGCGCACGATCTGGACAAGGCGCTGGCCGACGGCTCCACCGCGACCCTGGTGTCGCTGCTGGACAATGCCGTCGCCGAGGATCCGAAGGCCGTCGCCCTGGTGGCGGACACCGCCGACGGTCCCGAGACCCTGACCTACCGCGAGCTCGACGCCCGGGTCAACCGCCTCGCCCGTGAGCTCATCGCCCGCGGCATCGGCGCGGAAGACCGGGTGGCACTGGCCTTCCGACGCTCGGCCGACCTGATCATCGCCATGTACGCCGTCGCCAAGACCGGTGCGGCCTACGTCCCGATCGATCCGGATCAGCCGCTCGAGCGTGTGGGCTACATCCTGGAGACCTCGGCTCCCGCCGCCGTGCTCACCACCGCCGCGATCGCATTCACCACCGAGTTCGCGCCGGTGCTGCGCACCGACGAGCTGGACCTGTCCGGCCACTCGGATCAGCCGATCGCCGACGGCGAGCGAGTACGCGGCCTGAGCGCCGCGAACACCGCGTACGTCATCTTCACCTCCGGGTCCACCGGTCGCCCCAAGGGCGTCGCGGTGCCGCATGCCGCGGTGGTCAACCAGTTGCTCTGGAAGGTCACCGAATTCGGCCTCGACCCGGCCGACGCGGTGCTGCTCAAGACCGCGGCCACCTTCGACCTCTCGGTCTGGGAGTTCTGGTCCGGCGTGGCCTGCGGTGGCCGCGTGGTCGTCGCGACTCCGGACGGCCACAAGGATCCGGGATACCTGAACGAGCTCATGGCGCGCGAATGGGTGACAACCCTGCACGTGGTGCCGTCCATGCTCGACGCCCTGCTCGCCGACGGCCTGCCGGATTCGCTGTGGCGCATCCTGGCCATCGGTGAGGCGCTGCCCGCGCCGCTGGCGCAGCGGGTGCTGCGTGAGCGCCCGCGTACGGAGCTGTTCAACCTGTACGGCCCGACCGAGGCCGCGGTGTCCATCACCAACCATCGGGTGAGCACCGCGGATCAGATCTCGGTGTCCATCGGTGCCCCGGAGTGGAACAGCCAGGTGTACGTCCTGGACGCCCGCCTGCGCCCGGTGCCGGTGGGTGTGTCCGGCGAGCTGTACCTCGCGGGCACTCAGCTGGCGCGCGGGTACTTCGGTCAGCCGAACCTCACCGCGGATCGGTTCGTGGCGAATCCGTTCGGTGACAGCGGATCTCGTATGTACCGCACCGGTGACCTGGTGGCGTGGAACGCCAACGGTGAGCTGGACTACCGTGGTCGCACCGATTTCCAGGTGAAGATCCGTGGTTTCCGTATCGAGCTCGGCGATATCGAGTCCGCCCTGCTGCGTCAGCCTGCCGTCGCCTCGGCTGCCGTTGTGGCCCATGCCGATCCGGTGCTGGGAGATCGTCTGGTCGCCTACATCGTCGGTGCGGACGAGTTCGACAAGCAGGTCGTGCAGTCGGCGCTGAGCGCCGAACTCCCGTCCTACATGGTGCCGTCGCTGTTCATGCAGCTCGACACCCTGCCGCTGAACGCGAACGGCAAACTGGACCGGAAGGCATTGCCGGAGCCCAGCTTCGAGAAGGCGGTCTTCCGCGCTCCCGTCACCCCGATCCAGCAGGTCGTCGCGGGCGTCTTCGCCGACGTGCTGCGGGTCGAGGCCGGCCGCATCGGCCTGGACGACGACTTCTTCGCCTGGGGCGGTAACTCGCTGCTGGCCACCCAGGTGGCCGCACGCCTCGGCGAGGCGCTGAACACCCGGGTGCCGGTGCGCCTGATGTTCGAGGCGTCCACCGTGTCCGCGCTCGCGGCCCGGGTGGAACAGGACGCCGGTGCGGGCCGCAAGGCGCTCACCGCCGGAGCGCGCCCGGAGAACATCCCGCTGTCGCTGGCACAGCAGCGCATGTGGTTCCTCAACCGTTTCGACAGCCAGTCCGCCGCGTACAACGTGCCCGTCGCGGTCCGCCTGTCCGGCGCGTTGAACGTGGACGCGCTGCGTGAGGCCATCGCGGATGTCGTTGCCCGCCACGAGATCCTGCGCACGGTCTACCCGCAGACCGAGGACGGCCCGGTGCAGGTCGTGCTGCCGCCCGCGCAGGCCGTGCCCGAGCTCGAGGTGCGCACGGTCGGCGTCGACGAGGTCGCCGCGGCCGTGGTCGCGCTGACCTCCACCTCCTTCGACGTCACCGCCGAGGTGCCGCTGAAGGTGGCGCTGTACCGGATCGACAGCGGTGCGACGGTTGCCGAGCATGTCGAGGTTGTCGAGACAGCGTCTTCGGATGTCGCGACATCTTCGGACGTCGCGGCGCCCGCGAAGCCCGGGGCGGCTCTGCTCTCCGAGGCGTACACCTTCGCCTTCACCGACGCCATGGACACCTCGGCCTTCCCGGTCGTCACCCCCGAGATGCCGGCGGCTGCCGACGCTCCCGCAGGCGCGGCCGCTCCGGAGAGCACCGAATACGTGCTCGCCCTGGCGATTCACCACATCTCCGGTGACGGTTCCTCGGTGGCTCCGCTGACCCGGGACCTGATGACCGCGTACGCGGCCCGCTCCCTGGGCCACGAGCCCGGCTGGACGCCGCTCCCGGTGCAGTACGCCGACTACTCCGTCTGGCAGCGCGATCTGCTGGGCAGCGAGGACGACGCGGAATCGCTGGCCGCCAAGCAGGTCGCCTACTGGCGCGAAGCCCTGGCCGAGCTGCCCGATCAGCTGGATCTGCCGTCCGATCGCCCGCGCCCGGCCGTGCAGACCTTCGCCGGCAGCAAGGTCGAGGTCCGGATCGACGCCGACACCCATCGCGCGCTGGTCGATCTGGCCCGCGCCGAGGGCGCGACGCTGTTCATGGTCGTGCACACCGCGCTCGCGGTGCTGCTGGCCCGCCTGTCGGACACCGATGACATCGCCATCGGCACTCCGATGGCGGGTCGTGGCGAGGCCGCCCTCGACGACATGATCGGCATGTTCGTCAACACCCTGGTGTTCCGCACCCGGGTGGACACCGGCGAGGCCTTCACCGAACTGCTTGCCCGCCAGCGCAAGAGCGATATCCAGGCGTTCGCCAATGCCGACGTGCCGTTCGAGCGCCTGGTCGAGGTGCTCAACCCGGTCCGCTCCACCGCGCGCCACCCGCTGTTCCAGGTCGGCCTGTCGTTCCAGAACCTGGCCATGTCCAGTCTGGAACTGCCCGGCCTGACCGTGTCCGGCGTGGATGTGGACACCGAGATCTCGCAGTTCGACCTGCATCTCATCGCCACCGACCGGTACAGCGAGCAGGGTGAGCCGCTCGGCATCACCGGCATCTTCACCTACGCCACCGATCTGTTCGATCGCGGCACCGTCGAGGGTTTCGTGGAGCGGTTCACCCGACTGCTCGGCGAGATCATCACCGCACCGCGCACCGCCGTCGGCGATTTCGCCCTGCTTGCCGAGGCGGAACAGGCCGAACTCGTGGTGGCCCGCAACGCCACCGCACACGCCACGGATCGGGCCGCGACCCTGGTGTCGCTGCTGAACGCCACGGTCGCCGCCAAGCCGACCGCCGTCGCGGTGATCGGCCCGGACGGCGAGGTCCTGACCTACGCCGAACTCGGCCACCGGGTGAATCGTCTTGCCCGGCACCTGGTCTCGCTGGGTGTGGCTCCGGAATCTCGGGTCGCGCTCGCCCTGCGGCGCTCGGTGGACCTGGTCGTGGCCATGTACGCCGTCGCCGCCGCCGGTGGCGCGTACGTGCCCGTCGATCCGGATCAGCCGGCCGATCGCACCGGCTACATCCTCGAGACCGCGGCGCCGGTGTGCGTGCTGACCAACGCCGACGCGGCGTTCAGCACCGAGATCGCGCCGCTGGTGCGGCTGGACGAGCTGGATCTGAGCATCGTCGCGGTGGCCCCGCTGTCGGACTCGGATCGCCTTGCGCCCCTGCGCGCGTCGAACACCGCGTACGTCATCTTCACCTCCGGCTCGACCGGTCGTCCGAAGGGTGTGGCGCTGCCGCACTCGGCGATCGCGAACCAGTTGCAGTGGAAGACCGCCGAATTCGACCTGGGCGCGCAGGATGCGGTGCTGCTCAAGACCGCCGCCACCTTCGACCTCTCGGTCTGGGAGTTCTGGTCCGCGGCCGTCTCGGGTGGCCGCCTGATCATCGCGACCCCCGACGGGCACCGCGACCCGGCGTACCTCAACGAGCTCATGGCCCGCGAGCTGGTCACCACCCTGCACGTGGTGCCCTCGATGCTCGACGCGCTGCTCACCGAATCCGGTGGGGCGCTGACGGGTTCGCTGCGCCGGGTGCTCGCCATCGGTGAGGCGCTCCCGGCCGCGGTGGCCCAGCGCTTCCGCGCCGCCAACCCCGAGGCCGGGCTGTTCAACCTGTACGGCCCGACCGAGGCCGCGGTCTCGATCACGACGCACCGGGTGAGCGACGCCGATCAGGGCGCGGTGTCGATCGGCCTGCCCGAGTGGAACAGCCAGGTGTACGTCCTGGACGCCCGCCTGCGCCCGGTGCCCGCCGGTGTCTCGGGTGAGCTGTACCTGGCCGGTGCCCAGCTGGCGCGCGGGTACTTCGGTCAGCCGAATCTCACCGCAGATCGGTTCGTGGCGAATCCGTTCGGTGACAGCGGTTCTCGCATGTACCGCACCGGCGATCTGGTGGCGTGGAACGCCAACGGTGAGCTGGACTACCGTGGTCGCACCGACTTCCAGGTGAAGATCCGCGGTTTCCGTATCGAGCTCGGTGAGATCGAGGCGGCTCTGCTCGCGCTGGGCGAGATCGCCCAGGCCGCGGTGCTGGCCAAGTCCGATCGCACCGGTGACCGCCTGGTCGCCTACCTCGTGCCCACCGGCGCGGATATCGATGTGCCGCAGGTGAAGTCGGCGTTGTCCGCCGGGCTGCCGTCCTACATGGTGCCCTCGGCCTTCGTGGTGCTGGACGCGCTGCCGCTCAACGCCAACGGCAAACTGGACCGCAAGGCCCTGCCCGAGCCGGAGTTCGAGACCACGGCCTTCCGTGCGCCCTCGACCCCGATCGAGGAGATCGTCGCGGACGTGTTCGCCGACGTGCTCGGCGCGGAACGCGTCGGCGCGGACGACGACTTCTTCGCGCTCGGCGGCAATTCGCTGCTGGCCACCCAGGTGGCCGCGCGCATCGGCGCGGCCCTGGACGCTCGCATTCCGGTGCGCGCGCTGTTCGAGGCCTCGACCGTCGCGGGTCTGGCCTCGAAGGTGGAACAGCATGCGGGACAGAGCGATCGCACGCCGCTGCTCGCGCGTCCGCGTCCCGCCGTCGTGCCGCTGTCGCTGGCACAGCAGCGCATGTGGTTCCTCAACCAGTTCGACACCGACTCGGCCGGTTACAACATCCCGGTGGCCGTCCGCCTGACCGGCGATCTGGACGTGGACGCGCTGCGTCAGGCCGTGGCCGACGTGATCGGCCGCCACGAAACCCTGCGGACCATCTACCCGCAGGTCGACGGCGTGGCCACCCAGGTGATCGTCCCGGCCGCGCAGGCCGTGCCCGAACTGCGCCCGGTCACGGTGCCGGCCGAATCGATCCGGGACCGCATCGCCGCGGTCATCTCCACCGGATTCGATGTGACGGTCGAGGTTCCGCTGCGGGCGGAGCTGTTCCGGGTCGAGACCGGTGCCGCTGGTGAAAACGGCACTGCCGCCGCCGAATACGTGCTGGTCTTCGTCGCGCACCACATCAGCGCGGACGGCTGGTCCATGGGCCCGCTCACCCGCGACGTGATGATCGCCTACGCCGCCCGCTCCGCCGGTGTCACGCCGGGCTGGGCTCCGATGCCGGTGCAGTACGCCGACTTCAGCCTGTGGCAGCGCGAGGTGCTCGGCTCGGAAGACGATCCGGCCAGCCTGATTTCGGCCCAGGCCGACTACTGGCGCACCACGCTCGCGGATCTGCCGGACGAGCTGAACCTGTCCTCGGATCGACCGCGCCCGAACGCGCAGTCCTTCCGCGGCGGCAAGGTGCTCTTCCCGATCGACGCCGCGCTGCATCGCGGACTCCAGCGGATCGCCCGCGCACAGCACGCGACCATGTTCATGGTCGTGCACGCGGCGCTGGCGACCTTCCTGGCCCGCCAGTCCGGCACCGAGGACATCGCGATCGGCACCCCGATCGCGGGTCGCGGCGAGGCCGAACTCGACAATGTGATCGGCATGTTCGTCAACACGCTGGTGCTGCGCACACGGGTGGACGGTCAGCTGAGCTTCAGCGAGCTGCTGCGCCAGGCCAAGGACACCGACCTGCAGGCGTTCGCGCACGCGGATCTGCCGTTCGAGCGTCTGGTGGAGGCCCTCAACCCGGAGCGCTCCACCGCCCGGCACCCGCTGTTCCAGGTGGCGCTCTCCTTCGAGAACCTGCCCGAGAGCACCTTCGAGCTGCCCGGCCTGCGGGTCGCGGCGGTCGAATTCGATGCCGAGACCGAGAAGTTCGATCTCTCGCTGACGGTCCGGGAAGCCGAGGCCGGCATGTACGCCGAGTTCTCCTTCGCCCGGGATCTGTTCAACGACAGCACCATCGAGGTCTTCGCGCGGCGCTTCATCAGGCTGCTGGAGCAGATCATCGAGCGGCCGCAGCTGCCGGTCGGCGATCTGGAACTGCTGTCGGTCGCCGAGCGCACCAACCTGCTCACCCGCACGGGTGGCGATTCGGTGCCGCCGATGACCCTGCCCGAGATCATGGCCGCCGCGGCGGCCGCGAACCCGGTCGGTGAAGCGGTGGTGTTCGACGGTCAGGCGCTGGGCTACGCGGAACTCGACGCGGCGTCCTCACGCTTGGCCAGGGTGCTCATCGAGCACGGCGCGGGACCGGATGTGCGCGTGGCCGTTGCCATTCCGCGCTCGTTCGAATCGGTGCTCGCGGTGTGGGCCGTGGCCAAGTCCGGTGCGGCGTTCGTCCCGGTCGATCCGGCCTACCCGGCCGATCGCATCGCGCACATGGTGCGTGACTCCGGAGCCACGCTGGGCCTGACCGTGTCCGGTGAGGCCGAGGCGCTGCCGCCGGTCGCGAACCTGTCCGGCTGGATGTCGCTGGACGATCCGGTCGTCATCGCCGAGATCGAATCGCATTCCCCCGCAACGGTCACCGACGCCGAGCGCTGGGGCGTCATCCGCCCGGCGCACGCCGCCTACCTGATCTACACCTCCGGTTCGACCGGTCTGCCCAAGGGCGTCGTCGTCACCCATGCGGGTCTGGCGAACTTCACCCGTGAGCAGGTCGACCGCTACCGTCTCGATTCCTCTTCGCGCGCACTGGCATTCGCCTCGCCGTCGTTCGACGCCTCGGTACTCGAACTGCTGCTGGCGCTCGGTGCGGCCGGTGCGCTCGTGGTGGTGCCGCCCGGCACCTACGGCGGCGAGGAACTCGGCGAGCTGATCGCCCGTGAACGCGTCACCCACGGCCTCATCACGCCGTCGGTGCTGGCCTCGCTCGATCCCGCGCACCTGGCGGCGATGGAGGTCATCATCGCCGGTGGTGAGGCGGTCTCGGCGGACCTGGTCGCCAAGTGGTCGGTGAACCCCGCCGGTCCGCGCCGCTTCCACAACGCCTACGGCCCGACCGAAGCCACCATCGCCACCAACATCTCCGATGCGCTGTTGCCCGGCGACACCGTGGTCATCGGTGGTCCGGTGCGCGGTATGCGGGCCATGGTGCTGGATGCTCGCCTGCATCCGGTGCCCGAGGGCGTCGCCGGTGAGCTCTACGTGGCCGGTGTGCAGCTGGCTCGCGGCTACCACGCACGCCCCGGCCTCACGGCCGAGCGTTTCGTCGCCGATCCGCACGGCGCGCCCGGCGAGCGGCTCTACCGCACCGGTGACGTGGTCCGCTGGCGTCGCGACGCCGAGGACAACACGGTCGTGGAATACGTGGGGCGCAACGACTTCCAGGTCAAGGTGCGTGGTTTCCGCATCGAGCTCGGTGAGATCGACGCGGCGCTCACCTCGCACGAGAGCGTCGACTTCGCGGTCACCGTCGGTCACCGGACCGAGGTGGGCACCACGATCCTGGCCTCCTACGTGCTGCCGGTCGCGGGCCGCTCCGTCGACATCGCGGCGCTCACCGAGCACGTCGCGGGCCGGCTGCCGGAGTACATGGTCCCGACCGCCATCACGGTGCTGTCGGAGATCCCGCTGACCCCGGCGGGCAAGCTCGATCGCCGTGCGCTGCCGGAACCGGTCCTCGCACCGCGCGAATTCCGTGCGCCCGTCAGCGATATCGAGGCCGAGATCGCCGCGGTCTTCGCCGAGGTGCTCGGCGTCGAGCAGATCGGTGTGGACGACTCGTTCTTCGCCCTCGGCGGCGACTCGATCCTGTCCATCCAGCTGGTCTCCCGCGCCAAGGCGCGCGGCATCCTGTTCAGCCCGCGCGATGTGTTCGAGCACCGCAGCGTGGCCGGACTCGCGGAGGTCGCGGTCCTGGGCGGCGACGAGGAGCAGGTCCGCCTGGCGGAGCTGCCCGGCGGCGGTGTCGGCGACATCCCGCTGACTCCGATCATGACGGCGATCCTGTCGAGTGGTTCGACGTACCAGCGGTTCTCGCAGTCGGTGGCCCTGCGCCTGCCCGACGGCATCGACCGCGCGGTGCTCGAGGGCACGCTCGCCGCGGTCTTCGATCACCACGACGTGCTTCGTTCCCGTCTGCGCGGCAATGCCACCGCGGGGTGGGCTTTCGAGGCGCTCGAGCGCGGCGCGGTGAACGTGGCCGACCTGATCCACCGCGTGGATCTGCCCGCCGACATCTCCGACGAGGAGCTGTCGCGGGTGGCGAGCGGCGAACTCGACGCGGCTCTGGGCCGTCTCGACCCGGCGAACGCGTCCATGATGCAGTTCATCTGGTTCGCCTTCAGCGGGGCCGACGGCGCGCGTCGTGACGTGTTGCTCATCGCCGCGCACCACTTCGTGGTCGACGGCGTCTCCTGGCGCATCCTGATCCCGGACTTCGCCCTCGCGTGGTCGCAGCTGGCCTTCGGTCAGCCGGTGGCCCTGCCCGCGAACGGCACCTCCATGCGACGCTGGGCGCACGCCCTCGTCGAGGCGGCCGCCGCACCGGAACGCGTTGCGGAACTGGGCTTCTGGGAACAGGTCGTCGGCACGCCGGATCCGCAGCTGGGCTCGCGCCCGTTCGATCCGGCGGTGGACACCTTCGCCACGGTCGAGCGCGTCGAGGTCACCCTGCCCGCCGAGATCACCGACGCGGTCCTGACCGCGATCCCGCGCCGCTACCGCGGTGGCGTCAACGACGGTCTGCTCTCGGCCCTGGCCCTGGCGATCGTGCGCTGGCGTGGCGGGGACGCGGCGCTGATCAAGCTCGAGGGACACGGTCGCGAAGAGGAAGTCGTCGCGGGCGCGGATCTTTCGCGCACCATCGGCTGGTTCACCAGTGCCTACCCGGTGCGCATGAGCCTGGCCGGAATCGACGTCGACGACGCCTTCCAGGGTGGAAAAGCCCTGGGCGACATCGTGAAATCGGTCAAGGAGCAGTTGCTCGCGGTACCCGACAAGGGCCTGGGCTTCGGCCTGCTGCGGCACCTCAACCCCGAGACCGGCGCGCAGCTGCGCGACGTCGGCCAGATCAGCTTCAACTACCTCGGCCGCGTGTCGAGCGGTGAAGTGCCCGAACAGCTTTCCGAGCTGGGGTGGGCGCCGGTCGCGGACCTGGGACAGCTGGATGCCGATATGGATCCGGACATGCCCGCGAACGCGACGCTGGACATCAACGCCATCGTCACCGACGGCGAGGACGGGCCGCAGCTCGGTGCGGCCTTCGCCTTCCCGTCCGGGCTGCTGAACCGGGAACAGGTCCAGGAGTTCGCCGATCTGTTCGTGGCGGCGCTGACCGCGCTCGCCACCCACGCCAAGCATCCCGACGCCGGTGGCTTCACCCCGTCGGACATGCCGCTGGTGCAGGTCACCCAGTCCGATATCGAGGTGTGGGAGCACGCCTACCCGGCGCTGACCGAGGTGTGGCCGCTCTCGCCGCTGCAGACCGGTCTGCTGTTCCAGGCGCTGATGTCCCAGAGCCAGAACGCGATCGACGTCTACACCATGCAGGCCGTGCTCGACCTGAACGGTGTGGTGGACGCCGAGCGGCTGCGCGCGGCCGCCCAGGCCATCGTGGACCGCTACCCGAACCTGCGGACCGCGTTCGTCACCGACAACGACGGCCGACCGGTGCAGATCGTGCTGGACAAGGTCGAAGCCAACTGGCGGCAGGTGGATCTCACCGATCTCGATGAGCCGGAACGGGTCTCGCGCATGCGCGAACTCATCGAGCAGGACCGGGCCACGCACTTCGACATGGCCTCGGCCCCGCTCATGCGGTTCACGCTCTACCGCACCACCGCGGACCAGTGGCACCTGGTCATCACCACCCACCACATCCTGGTGGACGGTTGGTCGATGCCGCTGCTCATGCGAGATCTGCTGGTGCTGTACGCGGTTCGCGGAGATCTGTCCGCGCTGCCGCGCGTCACCTCCTACCGGAACTACCTCGGCTGGCTGGCCGGGCGGGATCGCGAGGAGTCGCTGCAGGCCTGGACCAAGGCGCTGTCCGGCGTCTCGGAGCCGACCCAGCTCGCGCCCGCGCCGCGCAAGGAGGAGCAGTTCGAGATCGGCCGTGTGGTGGCCGAGGTCGATGCCGAGCGCACCCGCAGGCTCACCACCCGCGCCGGTGAACTCGGCGTCACGGTGAACACCATGGTGCAGACCGCCTGGGCGATCCTGATCGGACGGCTCACCGGCCGTAGCGATGTGGTGTTCGGCGCGACCGTGTCCGGACGCCCGGCGGACCTGGCCGGCGTGGAATCCATGGTCGGTCTGTTCATCAACACCGTGCCCGTGCGGATCCGGGTCGACGACCGGCTCACGGTCGACGGTCTGCTCGAACGGGTGCAGCGCGATCAGGCGGATCTGCTGGAGCACCACCACATCGGGTTCACCGATATCCAGCGGGTGGCCGGTGCGGGTGCGCAGTTCGACACCCTCATGGTGTTCGAGTCGTACCCGATCGACTCCGACGCGATCGCCTCGGCGAGTTCGATCGACGGTATGGCGGTCAGCGGTGTCGGCGTCAACGACAACACCCACTACCCGATGACGCTGGTGGTGATGGCCGCGGAGACCATCGAGATCAGCATGCGCTACCTGGACAGCCGCTTCACCGCCGACGAGGTCGAGATCCTCGCCGCGCGCCTGAACCGGGTGCTGGACGCGCTGATCGGCGAGTCCGGCGGGATGGTCGGCGACATCGACATCCTCGACGAGACCGAGCGCGCCCGGATCCTCGCCGAAAGCGCGGTCACCACAACCGATTCCGTGGTGGAACCGGCCCGCGTCGGTGCCCGCACCGTGGCCAACGTGCTCGCCGAGGTCGTCGAGGAGGACCCGCAGGCACCCGCCCTGCTGTCCGACGGCCAGGAGATCGCGTACCACGTACTGGATCGCCGCAGCTCCCAGCTGGCGCGTCTGCTCATCGAACGCGGCGCGGGCCCCGGCGATATCGTCGCCGTCGCCCTGCCGCGCTCGGCCGATGCCGTGGTCGCCGTCTGGGCCATCCAGAAGGCCGGCGCCGCAACACTGTTCGCCCAGGGGCTGTCCTTCGGCGACGTGCTGGCCGCCGGAGCGACCTTCGGCATCGCCGAGAACCCGGACACCAGCTCCGTGCACTGGCTGGTGCCGGCCGACCCCGCCGTCCAGGCCGATCTGGCCGCGCGCCCGGCCCATCCGGTCACGTACTCCGATCGTGTCCGCCCGTTGACCGAGGCCGATCCGGCCTTCCTCTACGCGGAATCGTCCGGAACCTGGGCCACCCTCACCCAGGCCGAGACGCTCGACCGTGCCGCCACCCTGCGCACGGACAACGAGATCGACTACGAGTCGACCACCTACACCACGGCCACCACCGGCCTGGCCGCGGTGGACGAATTCCTGGCCTCGGCCACGGCGGGCGCGCTCTCGGCCCTGCCGACCGGCGACATCGCGGGCGATCTGGAGGAGGGCGAGGTCACCCACTGGTTCGCGACCGCGAGCGATCCGGCCGACGACGCGGGTGAGGACGTGCGCGTCATTCACACGAGGTGAGCGTGAATCGGCTGTCCTGAGAACGATTCGGACGAACCCGGCGTGATCCTGATGGCGTGCGGCTCGACCGGAGCGGCCCCGAAGACCCCCTGCCCGACGGCCAGGGGGTCTTCCCGTTCCGCACCCGAATCCGCTGCGCACGGCACCGGCTTCGCCGCTGGTCAGCTGTGTCACATGCGGATCCTCTCCGCGCGTCACCTTCGAACCGAATCGACCTCCCGCACGTATCGTGAGTCGACGACGCCGTGTGGCGCCGCGAGGAGGGGTTATGACCGACGGGGTAGTGGACGGCGGGCTCGTGAACGGTGCGGGCGGGAACGATGCGGCAGGCGGTGTTGCGGCGGGCAGCGGTGCAGTCGCGCCGGCGCTCGCGCTGAACGGGCTCTTCAAGGCCTTCGGCGGCCCGTGGGTGGTGGAGGGCGTGAGCCTGTCCGTGCCGCCGGGCTCGTTCTTCGGCCTGGTCGGCCCCAACGGCGCGGGCAAGACCACGACCCTGTCGATGGCGGTCGGCCTGCTGCGCCCGGACCACGGGTCCGCGCATATCTTCGGCACCGACGTGTGGGCGGATCCGGTGCGCGCCAAGACCGTTGTCGGCGTGCTGCCCGACGGTCTCTCGCTGCCCGAGCGCCTGACCGGCCGCGAACTGCTCACCTTCACCGGCCTGCTGCGCGGCATGGACAAGGCCACGGTGGGGGAGCGGGCGCAGGAACTGCTCAGCGTGCTGGAACTGACCGACGCCGAAAACACTGTGGTGGTGGACTATTCGGCCGGTATGCGCAAGAAGATCGGCCTCGCCACCGCGCTGCTGCACGCGCCCAAACTCCTGGTGCTCGACGAGCCCTTCGAAGCCGTGGACCCCGTGTCCGCCTCCACGATTCGCACGATCCTGCAGCGTTTCGTCGCGGCGGGTGGGTCGGTTGTGCTGTCCAGCCATGTGATGGCGCTGGTGGAGAGCATGTGCGATCGCGTCGCGGTGATCAGTCACGGCAAGGTGGTCGCAGGGGGAACCGTCGCCGAGGTTCGCGGTGAGGGCACACTCGAGGAAGCTTTCGTGCGCCTGGTGGGCGGCCGGATCGGCGGCGAGGAGGGGCTGTCGTGGTTGGCGTCCTGATTCGAATGCGCCTGCGCATCACCTCGAGAGCGCTGCGCGGCGGACGGGCGGCGGTCAACTTCTGGCTCGGCACCATCGTCGGGCTGATCGCGGCCATCCTGACCGCGGTGATCATCGGTGTCGGCCACGACACCGTGCGCGGGGGAGTGACCATCGCCGCCGCGCTCTACGCGGCGTGGACGCTGGGCTGGATCTGCGGTCCGGTGCTGACCGGCAGCAGCGACGAAACCCTTCAGCCCGAACAGTTTCGGCTGCTGCCGCTGACGGATCGGCAGCTGGCCACCGGATTGGCGGCGGCCGCGTTCGTGGGCCCCGCGCCCGTGGTCAACCTCATCGCATTCGGCGGACTCGTGGGACTGGCCGCGTCGCTCGGCCTGGCGGCGACCCTCGTCGCGATCGTGGGAGCGGTCCTGCAACTGGTGTTCGTGGTGCTGCTCGCGCGGGTCGTGGTGGCCTGGCTGGGCGCCGCCATGCGCTCGCGGCGCGGCAAGGATCTGGGCGTGCTGTTCGCCGGTCTGATCGGCCTCGCGTACTACCCGCTCAACCTGCTCGTCACGAATCTCGGGCCGGCACTGGAGGATGCGCCGAGCGGCCTCGCCACCGCCCTGCGCGCCGCGCCGTCCGGCTGGGCGCCGTACGCGGTGGAGTCCGCCGGACGCGGCGATGCGCTGATGGCGGTGCTGCCACTGCTGGGCCTGGCGGTGCTGTCCGTGGTGCTGTGGCAGTCGTGGGCGGTGTTGCTGCGCCGCCGCCTCACCACGCCTCCCGCACCGGCGGGTCAGATTCTCGACAGCGGCTCCGGGCTGCTGGATCGCTTCGTGCCGCCGACTCCGGTCGGCGCGGTCGTCACCAAGGAACTGCGCACCTGGTGGCGCGACAGTCGCCGTCGCGCGACCCTGCTGCCGCTGCTGCTCATCGGATTCGTCCTGCCGATCTTCCTCGCGATCAAGAACGGCAGCGGTGCGATCGTGCCGTTCTCCGGTGGTTTCGTGGTCTGGCTGGCGGCCATGGCCGCGACCAACCTGTACGGCCTGGACGGCACCGCGGTCTGGCAGACCATCGTCACCCCCGGTGCGGCGCGCGCGGACCTGCGCGGACGATTGATCGCCTGGTTGCTGCTGGTGACTCCGATCGCCTTGATCTCCACCCTGATCCTGCCCGGTGTGCTGGGGCTGGCGAAGCTGTACCCGTGGGCGCTGTCGATCCTGCCGGTGCTGCTGGGGGTGGGCGTGGCCGGTATCGCGATCCTGTCCACCTACGCGGCGTATCCGCTTCCGCCGCAACGGGGTAACCCGTTCGCCGGGTCCGGGAATCCCGGCTGTGTGAAGGTGCTCATGCAGTTCACCGTCGGCATCGGACAGGTGGTTCTGTCGATACCGGTGCTGGCCGTCCTGGGAATCGGTCTCGCTCTGGACAATCCGTTCGTGCAGTGGGCGGCGCTACCGCTGGGCCTGCTCGTGGGCGGGTTGGCTGCGATGGCGGGAATCCGTCTCGGGACCACCCGCCTGGAAACGCGCGGCCCCGAGATCCTCGCCACCGTGAAGCCGCGCTGAGCTGCGATGAACACCAGTCGCTTTCGCGCGTGACGGGGTTTCGCGGCTACGCGCATCGGGGGTGCGTAGCCGCCCGGGCTCCGGGTAGCTGAATTCCGGAGCGCCAGTGGAATGCCCCGGAGGGTCAGTGGAACACTGCCGGAAGTGCGGCGAGGTCCACCGTCTCCGCCATTGCCCGATGCCCCGCATCGTTCAGGTGCATCCCGTCGCCGCTGTCGAATTCGGGGCGAATGAAGTCGGGATGCTCCGGATTCTCCACCGCCGCGGCGACATCGAACACCGCGTCGAACACGTCGGTCCGACGCAGCCATTCGTTCACCGCCCGCCGCACCGGCTTTCCGTCCTCGACGCTGAGTCCCGGGTAGATGGCCCCGCCGAACGGCCCGATGGTGTCGACGAAGATCGGCAGTCCGGCCGCGTGCGCCAGCCGCGCCAACTCGGTGAATCCGGCGATCAGATCGTCCGAGGAAGCGGCGCCCGCCAGAATCAGATCGTTGATTCCGAAATTGACCCACACCGCGCGAACTCCCGGCACTGCCGGCACATCTCGCTCGAATCGGGCCAGCCCGTGCTCCGCGACCTGATCGGTCAGGAGCCGGCTCCCGCCGATGCCCTGATTGACCGCCCACCCGCGTGCCAGCCGCTCGCTGAGCACATCCACCGAACGCCGGTTCCCGCCGTGCGCGGAGCCGACCCCCTCGAACCAGGAGTCGCCGAACGCGACCAGGACCGGAGTCTCCGACTCGGCGAGCACGTCGACACCGGTGAGGAAGAACCGAGAGGTGCTCTCCTCCGCGTCGACCAGCACTCCGTCACCGGTGTGATCCCCGGCCACGATCCATCCGGTCTCCACCGGCAGATGCGCGAAGGCGGCCAACCCGGTCTCCTCCGGGAAGTACAGGCTCACAACGACATCGGTCCCGGAGTCCACCGCGAGGTCGACCGGGTCGCTGACCACATCCGCACCAGCCGCGATCCGAACGGTGGCCGCCCCGTCGAACCGGAGTGCGGAGTCGGTATCGACCGCGATCTCGTTCCCGTTCTTCCGCAGCGCGATTCGCGCCGACCCGATCACCAGTTCCCGTTCCGAGTACCGGTTGGTCAGCCGCACCCGCACCTGCGATCCGCCACCGGCGAGGTGCGCGACCTGTCGGATCGTCTCGTCCGCGAACCCGCGCGGTTCGGCGAGTCGAATCTGCTCGGCCGGATTCACCAGTGGGGCACGGAAAGCGGCGACCCACTGCTGCGACTCGGACATCGGACCTCCAAGTAGTTGTCATGAGGAATACTGCTAGAGCAACAATCTACCGAAATTGTTCCGCGTGTCAACTATCCCCAATGCAAAAGGTTGGTTTACGCTGCTCACCGTGGACCCCAAGCATCTTTTCAACGACCCCCGGCTGACCGCGATCGGTCTTCTGTACGAGGCGCACGACGGGTTGGTAGCCCGGTTGGAGCCGACCTGGAAGGCCAACGGACTGTCCGGCCTCGATCTGAATGCCCTGATGCGCCTGAGTCGTTCGCCTGGTCGCAAGCTCCGCATGACGGACCTGGCAACCCAGACCAATCTCTCCACGAGCGGCGTCACTCGGCTCGTTGATCGGCTGGAGCGGAACGGGTTCGTGCGGCGCGAGGCCGATCCGTCGGATCGGCGCAGTGCGTATGCCGTATTGAGCGCGGCCGGGGCCACGCGGGTGGCTCGGGTGCTTCCCGCGTATCTCGAAGGGGTGGAGCGGTGGTTCACCGGGCTCTTCACGCCTGAGCAGTTGGAGGTGCTGGTGGCAAGCCTTCGGACTGTTCGAGATGTCGCCAGTCCTGAGGCATTTCACACGTCGGAGTGAGGTGGGTGGGGCGGGATGTGGGAGAGGGGGATACAAGAACAAGAACAAGAACAAAGACGCATGGAAGAAGAAGGGCAAAGACGAAGAGCAAGAACCAAGAGCAAGAACCAAGGCCGGGAACCTCGCTGTCCGGAGGCACAAATTTCTAGATGGCTGGTCGTGCGAAGGGGCTGGGTTGTGAGTCTCTGAGTCTTTGTCTCGCGAGGTGACCACAGCCTTTCAGCCAGGCTGGGACGAGAGATCACGGCTCCCAACGGGGGAGCCCAGGTCGGGTACGGCAGGCGAAATGACCAGCACTGCCATCTTTTCCGCTCTTCACATCTTGGGTCACACCGTTGCGGGTGCGGAACCTCGCTGGATCTCGAGCCCAGAGATGCCCGCATGAGCGCGGCAGGGCACGAAAACAACCCAGGCAGCACCGATCCCCGAAGGGAACCGGTGTACCTGGGTTCTCGTGAAGCGCAAACGCTCTAACTGCGCGGGAAAGGTTTCGCGCGATGCGCCAACAACCCCTGGCGGCAGACTTTCTCACGCCGCTTACGCTCGAGACGACGCGCTTGAGCAGCCGCGAGCATCTCCCCGGGATGATGACGATGATTCACCTTCGGAGTCCCGGACGGATCGATATGCTCCGGCGCTATCCACCCGGTGCGACCCGGGAACTCCGAATCCTCGCCCATCACAATCGTTTTCCAGCCACCCGGACCGTCGTGCACCAACGCATGACACGCATCGCACGC
The DNA here is from genome assembly GCF_001613145.1 of Nocardia jejuensis NBRC 103114. Taxonomy (GTDB): domain Bacteria; phylum Actinomycetota; class Actinomycetes; order Mycobacteriales; family Mycobacteriaceae; genus Nocardia; species Nocardia jejuensis. The sequence continues at coordinate 552 of NZ_BDBU01000070.1, read as the reverse complement.
CAATGTGAGGTTCTCGATATCGGTGGGGCCACCCTTGGAATGCTCGGTGATGTGATGCGCCGCCGACAACGTCGCCGGAGCATTGCAGCCCGGGCGAGTGCAGCCCCGCTCGGACGCGATCAACGCCATCCGCTGGTATGAATTCGCCAAACGCTTGGACCGCCCCAAATGCAGCGGCATGCCGTGGTGGTCGAACAACGCCAGGAACGGCTTGGACCGCTCCGACAACTTGAGGGCTTCCGGGATCGACACGGTGCCACCCGAGGCGGTCGTCACCACACCGGCGGCCTCCTCGAGGTCGGCGATACTCATCGTGAAGATCGCCGAGACCGGCACACCACGATGCGAACCCAGCTTGCCGGGCCCTATTTCCGGGCGCAGGAACGCCAGCAGCGCATCATGATTACGTTGCGCCGCCGACCGTGAGTCACGCTTGGCGGCCGCGTCCAAAACTTTCCGGGACACATGATCGGTGTCAGCGAACGGGCTCTGCGGGTCATCCGGATTGCACATGCCGGGGCGGGCGAGTTTCGCCAGGACCGGTTCGAACAA
>NZ_BDBU01000069.1 GCF_001613145.1 Nocardia jejuensis NBRC 103114 | reverse complement strand
TGCCCCGGCGCCCGCGGCACCGCGCTGCGCGCCCGGCACCGCGTCACCCGAACGCTGATTCGCCGCGCTCGGAGCGCCCCGGCCCGAATCCACCTGCTGGACCGGCTCTTCCGGGTACTCGCCCTCGCTGTCCGCGACCAGCAGATGCGTGGCCCCGAGCACGAGCGCGTGCATCGGATGGTCGGCGACCTGGAACCGATGCCCGAGATGGTTCTGGAAGGCCAGCCGGATGGCGTCGTTGAAACACACGTTGCCGGTCAGCAGAACGGTGGAGGTGTCGGCGTCGATCGCACGCGCCGCCGCCATCACCTCGATGACCACGTTGTCCGCGGCCCGCGCCTCGTGCAGCGCGTCCGCCGTGATGGCGACGCTCATCGATTCGGTGGGTTGTTCGTCGTCCCCGTGCACGGCCACGACCAGGCATTCGCGCCCGTCGGAGTACACGCCGACGGCGCCGACCGCGGGCCCGCGTCCGGCCGCCCGGATCAGGCCCAGCGCCCGCACGTAGCCGGACAGCGCCACCGATTCGGGCAGCGGTTCGGCGAGCACGCCGAGCTGCTCGACCAGGCGCACGTATTCGTCGACCTTGGGGTCCGGCCAGTCGTCCGGGTACGGCAGCGCGATCACGTCCGGCTGGCCGCCGAGGTACTCGGCGATGGAGGCCAGCGGATTGTGCATGCGCGCTCGGAACACCAGTTCGGCGGGCCAGGTCGCCCCGGCCACCACGATCTGCGGGTGGCCGAGGATGTCGCGCACGTCGGCGATGGCGATGCCCACGTCGGGACGCCGGTCCACACCCGCGGTGTGCAACCGTCCGGATGCGTCCGCCAGGAGGTAGGCGGGCGGCGTGTACGTGCTTTCGACCTGGACCGGGCGGATGGCCGACCCGCCGCCACCGGCGGCCGTCGACACCACGTCCCAGCCGAGATGCACTGCCCCAACTCGAGCTGTCACAGCCATCAGTGTGCCTGCTGCGGCCACGCGGCGCGCGATCGAGCCGACTTCGCGCACCTCGGCGACCGGATCGGGTGCGAGCGGGCACCGCCTCCGGCGACGGCGTTCTCCGGCCGATTCACGACGCGGACTTCTTCAGCCGCAGCCGCGACCAGGTCAGCAGCGCCAGCAGCACGGTCAGCACGCCGAGCATCGAGACATCCAGCGCCCAGATGGCGGCCTCGTGCTTCCACAGCGAATCCGCCTGCGAGGCCGGGAACAGATCGCGGATATTGACCGTCGAGGCTCCGGAGGCATAGCCCCAGCGCGCCGGGAACAGCCACGAAAGCTGATCCAGCACAATCCGGTTGGTCACCGGGATCATGCCGCCCGCCATCACCAGCTGGCACATGATGATGACCACCAGCAGCGGCATCACCTGCTCGTTGGATTTGGCCAGCGTTGACAGCAGCAGACCGAGCACCACGCAGCACACCGCGGTCAACGCGATGTCGATGTACAGCTCCGCGCTGCCCGCCGAGATCACCGCACCCGGTCCGGGCCGCTTCTTGCCCACCAGCACGATGGCCATCATGACGCCGGCCTGCAGCAGCGCCGCGATGCTGAACACCATGACCTTGGACATCAGATACGCGCCGGATCGCAGCCCGACGGCCCGCTCCCGGAAGTAGATGGGCCGTTCGCCCACCAGATCACGCACGGTCAGCGTGGAACCCATGAAGCACGCGCCGAGGATCAGCACCACGAGCAGCTGTTGCGCCTCCGCACCACCGGTGAGCACGTACGAACCGTCCGGCATCGCGGTGAGCGCACCCTTGTGGAAGCCGTTCTTGCCCGGCACCACCAGCGACAGCCCGCCCAGCACGAACGGAAGTACCAGCAGGAACGCCAGATACCCGCGATCGGCCAGGATCAGCCGCAGCTGTCTGCGCGAGAGGGTCGAGAACTGTTTGAACGCACTGGATTTGGGCGGCTTGGCGCGCGCGATCTGCTGCGCGGCCGGTGGCGGCGGCGCGAACGCCTGGCGGGAGCGGAAATTCGCGAAGGCGCGATCGGGATCCTCGGCCACCCGGGCGAAGATCTCGGCCCAGTCGTTGGTGCCCAGGAAGTCTCGCGCCCGCCCTGGATGCCCGGCGTAGGCGGTCTTGCCGCCGGGCGCCAGCAGCAGCACCTGATCGCACATGTCCAGGCAGGCCACCGAGTGCGTGACCACGATGACCGTGCGGCCCGCGTCGGCGAGCTCGCGCAGCATGGTCATGACCTGGCGATCCAGCGCCGGATCCAACCCGGAGGTCGGCTCGTCCAGAATCAGCAGCGACGGACCGGTCAGCAGTTCCATGGCCACCGAGGCGCGTTTGCGCTGACCGCCCGAGAGCCGATCGACGCGGGTGTCGGCGTGCTGGGTGAGCGAAAGTTCGTCCAGCACACCGGCGATGACCTTCTTGCGGTCGGCCTTGCTGGTGTCGGGCGGCAGCCGCAGCTGGGCGGCGAAGTTCAGCGCCTGCATGACGGTCAACTGCCGGTGCAGCACGTCGTCCTGTGGCACCATGCCGATGCGGGACCGCAGCGCGTCGTATTCGGCGTGCAGATTGCGGCCCTCGAAGGTGACGACGCCGGTGGACGGCCGGGTCGATCCGGCGATGAGCTTGGACAGCGTCGACTTGCCCGCGCCCGACGGCCCGATCAGCGCGGTCAGCGAACCGCGCCCGGCCTGCATGTTCACATCGACCAGCAGTTGCTTGTTGTTCTCGACGGTGAAGCCGACGCCGTGCACGTGCAGACCCTGCTCGGCGGCGGGCTTCTGCCGGTGCACCAGGGTGCCCTGATCGACCACGAAGTCGACGTTGCCGATGGTGACGATGTCGCGTTCGCGCAGCACCGCGCGCTGTTCGCGGCGGCCGTTGACGAAGGTGCCGTTCGCCGAGCCCAGATCCTCGAGCGCCAGACCCTCGCGGTCCTTCACCAGGCGGGCGTGCCGGCGCGAGGCCAGCGGATCGTTCACCACGATCTGGTTGTCGCTGGTGCGGCCGATGTGCAGCCCGCCGGGCGGCAGCCGATCCGCGCTGGCGACCTGCGCCGAGGACGAGCGCGCCCGCATCGGCGGCAGCATGGAGGTGCTGGCCTTGGCGGTCATGTTCATGTTGGTGGCGGCGTCGGGATGCAGCGGCACCTCGGGCTGCGCGCTGGAGGCGGGCGCGTGCGGCTGCCCCACCGGTGGCACGTGCGGCTGCGCCGAGCTGGGCGGACGCTGCTGTGGCGCACTGGGATTGCCGCGCTGCTGCGGACGCTGTGCACCCGGGCCACCGTGCTGCGGCGCGATCGGCGGGCGCTGCTGCTGCGCGCTGGGGATGTTCTGCTGCGGCTGGTGCGGGGCCGGGTTCTGCCACGGCTGCACCGGCGGTCGCTGCGCGTGCGGTTGCTGCGCACTCGGCGGCGCGGCGTTGGGCGGTGCGACATGGGGCGGTGCGACATGGGGCTGGGGCCGGGACTGCGGACGCTGTTGCTGCGGCGGCGCCATCCGGCGGTCCGGCTGCGACGGCGGTGCGGACGCCCCCTGCGGCAGCAGATGCAGCAGCGGACCGCTGATGGCGTCGCCGAGGCGCACCTGGGTCGGCCGGGCGATGACGACCGGACTGTTGAGCCGCCGCGCATCGACGAAAACGCCGTTGGTGCTGCCGTTGTCGGTCAGCACCCAGGCGCCGGCTTCGAACGCCAGCGTCGCGTGCACTCTGGATACGAGTGGGCTGTCCACGAACAGCGTCACCTCGGGCGCACGCCCCATGGTGATGTGCTGGCTCGCGTCGAAGACCCGATCGGTTCCCTCATGACGCACGGTGATCTGCTGCGCCCCCGGTGAAGACATGGCCGCATAATATGCGAAGCCCCGGACTACGGCGTTGCGCTTTATCAGCCCTTGCCCGATACCGGGACAGACAACCGATCTGTCTGCGAGGAGTGCACGTGGCGAAACGCCAGGGGGTGGCGAGTGCGTCGTTTCGACGGACTGCGGTGGTGCTGGGTGTCGTCACGCTGGTGGCGATTCTGCTGACCGGATGTACACGAACTGTTCACGGTCGTGCCGTCTCCATCTACGACGACGCCTTCAAGGTAGCCGGACTGCCGACCACCAGCGGGCCGAACGGGCCGCGCGCCGGAGTCGCGGATTACGACCTGAAGCCGGACAACACCGACGGCGGTGAGATCGACCATCTGGTGATGAACGCCATCGAGGACATCGAAACCTATTGGCAAGGGGAATATCCCCAGCAGTTCCAGGGTGACTTCGTCCGCGTGACCAAGTTCGTCTCCTGGAGTGCGCGGGCGCCCCGCTCACAGGAGACCAAGTTCTGCGACGAGACCACCTATCGCCTCGTCAATGCCGCGTACTGCAGCCTGGATCGGACGATCGGCTGGGACCGGACGGTGCTGCTGCCCGCGGTGCAGGAGTCTTTCGGCAAGATGTCGGTGGTCAGCGTGCTGGCTCACGAGTACGGCCACGCGATCCAGGACATGGCCAAGATCGTCAACCGCAAGACGCCCACCATCGTCAAGGAGCAGCAGGCGGACTGTTTCTCCGGCGCGTTCATCCGCTATGTGGCCGAAGGCAAGTCGAAGCACTTCACCATCAACACCTCCGACGGGTTGAACCAGGTGCTGGCCGCCACGGTCGCGATCCGGGACGACAATCCCGACGATCCCGAGAGCGTGCACGGATCGGCGTTCGAGCGGGTGACGGCCGTGCAGATCGGTTTCACCGACGGGGCCAAGGGCTGCAAGGGCATCGACCAGAAGGAGATCGACCGCCGCCGCGGCAATCTGCCGCAGTCCTTCGGAAACGACTCCACGCACGGCGAATCCGATGTGGACCAGGCGAACCTGGACGAGCTCGCCAAGGCGATGGCCGCCATCATGCCGATCGAATCGGAGCCGAAGTACGACTACAGCACGGCGAAGATGAACTGCCGCAACGGAACCGACACCGTTCCGGTCACCTACTGCCCCGCCACCAACACCATCGGCACCGATCTGCCGGCGCTGCAGGATCGCGGCGTCGCGAACGACGAGGATCAGGATGGCCTGCCGGTCAAGGTGACCGGAGATTTCACCGCCTATGTGGTTTTCATCTCCCGCTACGCGCTGGCCGTGCAGCGTGATGCGGGCCAGGCGCTCACCGGAGCCAAAACCGGTCTGCGCGCGGCCTGTCTGTCGGGGGTGATCACCGGAAAGCTGGCGGACCCCAGCAGATCCAAGACCGAGGGCAATATCGGACTGTCCGCGGGCGACCTGGACGAGGCGGTTTCCGGTCTGCTCACCGACGGCCTGGCGGCCAGTGACACCGACGGGCGCACGGTGCCCAGTGGATTCTCCCGGGTCGACGCGTTCCGCGCGGGCGTGCTGGGCGATCAGAACACCTGTAAATCGCGGTACAGCTAGGGCTTTCGACGCCGAAAGCGACGCTCAGCCGAAGGGCGGCGGAGCGACCGGTTCCAGGCGCAGCATGCGATTGCCCAGCATGACCTCCGACCCGGCGATCAAGGTCATCGGCTGATTGGGTTGCAGCCGAACCCAATCGCGGTACCCGGGCACGCGCACCCGGGTGCCGTTGGTCGATCCGCGATCGACCACGGTGACATCCCAGTTGATCAACACGATTTCGGCGTGCGCGCGGGACATGCCCCCGGATGTGTCGTCGATCTTCAAGGGCACCAGCCCGTTCCGCGCGGCCTCGGAGAACTCCGGATCGCGACCGAGCACGGCGTTCGTCGCCAGCACGTAGGTCATGCCGTCGTCGAGCACCAGCATGCCCAGCGGCGGCCGGACCACCTCCGATACCGGCTGGGTCTGATCCACCGGCATCCCGCACACGGAGCAGAACGCCGAGCGCGGATCACTGGGATGCGCACGCGCGCACTTGAATCCGAGCACCTTCACGGTCAGGGCGTTGGCCTTGGCGGTGGCCTCGAGCCGGCGCTGCAGGTCCGGATCGGGTTTGGGTGCGGGATTGGTGCCGCTCGAATCTCCGGATTTCCCCGGCCCGCCGACCTCGGTGGGCGCGTGGTGCGGATCGAAATCTGCACGGCGATCGACCTCCGCGCGGTGCGGATCGACCTCCGCACGCGGGTTGTATCCGCTCGTCGCGGCCGAGGGGTCGGCGACGATCGGGGTCGATCCGGCGGTGGCCGCCGCCGTGGACCCACCGGATCGAGCGCCGAGGGCCTCGGCGAGCTCCTGCGCGGTCGGCAGTCGCGCCGAGGTCCGGGTCGGAACCAGGTTGGGGTCCACCGCACCCGGATCCGGTTCCGGGTCGAAGGCCGCGGTCGGCGGCGGCGGATCGTCGGCGCGGGCGCCCGCGCTCACGCGGCGGCCCGCGGCCACCGCCACCGGTTCGGGCGGGGTGCGGAACACCGGCGTGGTCCGAACCGGCAGCGGCTCCCCCTCGAACCAGATCACCGCGCCCGAGGCGGCCGCGACTCCCTCGACGAGCGAACCGATTCCGCGTTCGGGCAGCTCCGGGATCCGCCGCTTGCTCTCCTCGATGAACAGCGCCGCCGCCCGGGACGGATGGTCGGCGACCCGGTCCACGGTGAACGCCGCATCGCTGCCGCGGTAGTACTCGGTCACCGCGCCGGACAGCACCGCCGTGATGGATCCGTGCAGGAAGATGGCCAGCCCACCGGTATCGGCGGCGGAGAGGATCCCGAATTCGACGGGCACTCCGGGCGAGATCCGCTCGGCGTCCTTCATGAGCCAGCGCGTGGCCTGTCGCGCCACCAGCCGGCCGGGACCGCCGGGCGCCTGTTCACCGGCTTCGGTCGCCAGATCGGCCAGGGCGCGGGCGGCCACCAGGGCACGCGAATCGGTGGCGGGTTTGCCCCGCTCCTTGTGCGCGACCAGGATCACGGCGCCCGCCACCCTGATGACGACATGATTGCCCGCGACGACCTCGACCTGCCGATCCATCAACGGAACCGGCCCCCGAAGTACGCGCGGCACGGGATGTTCAGCACATGAACCAGATTACGTGGCTGCCCGATGTTGCGTCCGGGCCACCATCACACGATGACCCGGTGGCGGGCCTGCGGGTCCGCTACCTTGGATGCACCGTTACGGGAGGAACGAGGACCTGACATGGTTCGCACAGTCCGCAGACCACTGTTCGCCGCGTGCGTATCGCTGAGCGCGCTGCTGCTGGCCGCCTGCAGCGTGGACGGCACCGCGGCCCCCGGCGAGATCGACGTCCGCAAACTCGAGGTCGGCTCGTTCTCCGTCGACAAGTTCACCTATCCGCAGGACGCGGCGGGCCACGGCGCGCTGCTCGAGGGTTTCCGGATGGCCGATGCCGTGGTGCCCTCGATCGCGATCGACTCCTCCCTGGTCTACGGTCGCGGCGGCCGCGCCACCGTCGATGCCGAGGACGCCACCAAGACCGCGCTCGCCGCCCCCTCGCGGGCCGTCCTGGAGAAGAACAACCTGATCACCGCCTTCGCCGCCAGCGGTTCGGACAAGGCGGATCTCCCCGGCAGCAAGGTCACCGACGCCACCACCGTCACCGATATGGTGCTGCGCTTCGCCGACACCGCCACGGCCAAGACCGCCGCGCAGGGGCTCGAGGACGCCGATTTCGGGGTGGCTCCGGACCTGAACAAGAAGCTCAGCCTGAGTCAGTACCCGGCCGCGCTGATCCACTGGCGGCCCGGGGTGGCGACCATGGGCGCGTTCCTGCCCTACAAGGAATTCGTGATCTCGCTGTTCATCGAGCGCCCCAGGGCCGATCAGCAGGATCTGCTCGACTGGGTGCGCAAGACCCTCGACGTCCAGGTCGCCGCGCTCGACAAGTTCACACCCACACCGCAGAGCAAGCTGTCGAGCCTGCGGGTGGATCCGGACAATCTGCTGGCCCGAGCCGTGGTCGAGGACCGCGGGGCCGACACGCCGGACCCGCGCAGTTTCGCGGTGTACGGCGGCAACAAGATCGTCCAGAACGCCAACAACCAGACCACTCTGGTCAAAGCCGTCGCGGACAGCGGCGCGGACGCCTTCGCCACCGCCGACACCGCCACCGTCATCCGCACGCGCGACTCGGCCGGAGCCCAGCTCCTGATGACCGCGCTGGTGGCCGACGAGAGCGATCACTACGACACCATCGACGCCCCGAAGGACGTCCCCGGCGCCAAATGCGTGCAGCTGAACAGCAAGGGCGACAAGGACTCCGAGTACAAGAACCGCTGCTACGTGGTCTACAAGCGCTACATCGGCGTGGTGAGCAGCGATGACGAACCCGAGGTGCGCCAGAAGATCGCCGCGCAGTACGCGCTGCTGGCCAACAGCCTCTGACCCCGAGGTCGGTCACTCGTCGCGATTCGGTCATCGGTGGGGCGGCTCCAGTAAGCTCCGGCAGAACCCGCCCCCGCCCCACCGAGCGCCGCAGGAGTACCAGTCATGGCGATGAGTCCCGGCACCATCGTCGGCGGCTACCGGATCGTCCGCGTCCTGGGTTCCGGCGGTATGGGCACCGTCTACCTGGCCAAACACCCCAGCCTGCCGCGCATGGACGCGCTGAAGGTGCTCTCGGCCGATCTGACCCGGGACCGGGAGTTCCGCGGCCGGTTCGAGCGCGAGGCCAATCTCGTTGCGGGCCTGGATCATCCGAACATCGTCTCGGTGCACAACCGCGGCGAGGAGAACGAGCACCTGTGGATCGCCATGCAGTTCGTGGAGGGCACCGACGCCTCCGCCGAACTCAAGCGCGATCCCACGGCCATGACCCCGCTGCGCGCGCTGTCGATCACCACCCAGGTCGGGCGGGCGCTGGACTACGCGCACCGCAAGGGCCTGCTGCACCGTGACGTCAAACCCGCCAACTTCCTGCTGACCTCCCTCGACGGCGAGGAGGAGCGGGCGCTGCTGGCGGACTTCGGCGTCGCCAAGTCCACCGAGGACACCACCGAGCTCACCCAGACCGGCAGTTTCGTCGCCACCATCGCCTACGCCCCGCCCGAACAACTCTCGGGCGAACCGCTCGATCACCGCGCCGACCTCTACAGCCTGGCGTGCTCGTTCTACAAGATGCTCACCGGCCAGAACCCTTATCCGGGAACACAACCCGCGCTCGTGATGATGGGTCATCTGAACGAGCCGCCGCCGCGCGCGACACTGGTCAACCCGCATCTGCCGCCGGAGCTCGATCAGGTCTTCGCCGTCGCGATGGCCAAGAACCCGGCCGAACGATTCAACAGCTCCCGGGAATTCACCGACGCCGCGGCCAACGCGCTGATCCCCGGCTACAACCCGCTGTCCACCAGCACCTCCCCCACCTACCCGATCCAGGTGGCCACGCCGGGCTTCTTCGCCCAGCGACCCGACACCGGAAATCCCACCGCGAGTGCGGGATCCGCCGATCCGGCCCCGCGCGCCCGGAATCACCGGGGCCGTTATATCGGCATCGGCGCGGGAGTGCTCGTGGCGGCGCTGGCCGCCGGGATCGGCATCGTGGCACTCACCGGCGGCGACGACTCGACCGCCGGTACGACGACCTCCGCGAGCGGCTCGGCGGTCAGCTCCTCCGCGAACCCCGCGGCCTCGCCGATGGACCGGGCGCGCATCGACAATCCCGCGTTCGCCGGCAAGACGGTCACCATGGTCGACGTCACCGATCCGCGCAAGTTCTCGATCTATCTGGGCGGCACCCCGCAGACCACCTTCCTCACCGATCTGGGGTTCGTCTACAACCTCGACTACACCCGCACCGGCGACGAGGTCTCACCGCGACCCACCGCCGAATACGAGCCGCTGAAGGCCGGTGAGAACTCCTATCTCATCGCCGTGCGCAGCGACGAGAAGGCCGGAGGCGGTGGACTGCTCGGACTGCCCTACGAGATCACCGGTTCCCGCGCGGTGGTCATCCCGCTCGACGATCCCGCCGCCGTGGCGGCCATGCGCAACTGGTCCGCCGATTCCGAGCAGGTGCTGCTGAACAAGCTGGTCCCGGTGCTGCACAATCGCGTCAAGTAGGCTCACGCACAAGGGAGGGGAACCCATGGACAAGGCCGTGCGCGCACTGGTCGCGACAGCGTCGGCGCTCGCGATCGCCGGTACGGCCGCATGCGGCTCCGGCTCCGATGCTCCCGCCGAGCCCACCATCGATCTGGCCACCCTCGATGTCGGCAACCTGCCCACACAGCCCAAGTACTTCGACAGGGTCACCGGTCCGGAGCAGGCCCGGCTGGTGGAATCGTGGCGGGTGGGCGACGCCATGCCGCTCCCGCAGGAGATCATCCCCGAGGCCAGGTACGCACCCTCCGCCATGGGCGGCGCGATCCGCAATTTCATCGATTTCAGCTCCGCGGCGATGAAATCCAGGGTGAGCGCCGATCCGGCGGCCATGAACGAGGCCGCCAAGGGATTCGTCACCGGATTCGTGACGACCGGGCGGAACGATCGAATGGGCAGCCTCGCCTACGAACTCGACAATGTCGCACTGCTTTTCACCGATGAGCAGGCCGCGACCGAGGCGGCGGGCGCGCTGGGCAGACTGGATCTGGCGGCCGGAACCGGCAAGGAGCCGGTCCAGGTTCCCGGCCATCCGGCCGCCGTGGCCTACACCACCGACGACGTCTCCGGCCCCGGTCAGCTCCGATCCTGGTATGCCACCGGCAAATTCGTCGTGTTCACCTATGTCTACGACAGCGTCATGTCGGTACTGAAGGAGCGCAACCTGCCCGCGCTCCTGGAGCGCGCACAGCGCAGCCTGGACGCCATCGCGCCCCGCCTCGCCGCCTTCGAACCCACCCCCGCCGACAAAATGCTGGAATTGACGCCCGATCGCGACGGCATGCTCGCCCGATCGCTTTCGACAGTGGTCGCCGACCAAGCCAAACGCGGGATTCCGGGCGTCTACGACCGCCGAGGCGGCCTGCAGATCTCGGGTGATCCGGACACCGACCCGACGCTGTTCGACGAGGCGGGGGTGGATCGGGTGGCCTGGCGCGGCGACTTCGTCTATCGCGCACGGGATTTCGCCGGTGCCACGCGGATCGTCGATGCCAGAGCCGAGACCACGCGCCGGTTCGTCCCGGCCGAGTCACCCAAGAATCTGCCGAATGCCAAGTGCCGCAGATACATCGCGGCGAGCAAGTACGACATCGGCTACTACTGCTACGTCGCACACGATCGCTACGCCGCCGAGGTGGCCGCCAACCAGCTGCTGGACGCGCAGCAGCGCATTTCGGCCCAGTACGCCCTGCTCGTCAACACCCACTGAGGACGACAATGCTGTCACGAGGTTTCCGAGCCGCCGCCGCGGTCGCTGCCGCGCTGACGGCGGCCGGTTGCGCGCACGTCGGAGGAACCGCCGCACCCGGTGAAATAGACGTGCGCACACTGGATGTGGGCAGCTATTCGACGCAACCGCTGGACCTGCGCTACACGTACTACAACGACCTCGGCGGCGGCCGGGAGCTGGCCATGATGCGGCTGGCGGGCCGGATGGCGACCGGTCCGGACATCGATCCGGCCCTGAAATACGGCATCGGCGCGCAGCCGATCGGCGATGTGGACGCGGCGACGAAGGTGCTCGATGCCGCGACCGCGCCCGCCTTGGCGCGCAACGGGATGCTGTTCGGCTACTCCGCCGATCACACCGATCGCGAGCCCGCCGAATCCGGGAGCCTGCGCGGCAGCACGTTCGCGAAGGTCCTGGTGCTGCAGTTCCCCGGCGACGCGGCCGCCGCACAGGCCGCCGCGGAGATCGACGATCTCGATTTCGCGGTGGCCGCCGAGGAGAACCAGCATGTCACGCTGCCGAAATACCCCACCGCCCATGCTCATTGGCGACCCACGATCTCCCATATCGGTTCGACGATCGCGCACGGCAGCTATGTCGTGCGCATCGTCGCCGGAGTGAGGGAGACGAATATCGACCAGCTCGTGGATCTGGTGGGAAAGATCTACGGTGCGCAATTGCCGCTGCTGGATTCGCTGCGGCCATTGAGCCGCGAGGACATGCTGCGGCTGCCGTACGATTCCGACGGCATGCTGCGCAGGACGCTCAATCCGGACGGTTTCGGGTCACCGAACAGCAAGAACCTGGCGGTATTCGAGCCGCGCGGATTCCTGAATCAGGTGAAGAACCAAGAACTTTGGACACGTCTCGCGAACGAGAGCGGCCTCGACCGTTTCGCGTTGAACAGCAGTATGTCCAATGAATCGATGTTGTTCCGCACTCGCGATACCGCCGCGGCGCGGAAACTGACGTCGGAAATGCTCGGCGCTCCCTATCCCGGTGCCGCGGACGCACCGCCCGGGATTCCCGACGCACTGTGCGGTGAGAGTGCGCGCGAGAGAGACTATTCGACCAAGCGTTTCCGCTGCGTCGTCACCTATCGCCAATACGTTGCCACTGTGGAAGGTGATCAGCTCAGCGATGCGCAGCAGCGAGCCGCCGCGCAGTACGCGTTGCTGGCGAACAGCACCTGGTGACCGTCGCTGTGATCCGGGTGGAACCGCACGGCCGTGCTCCCCGTCCAATCTCTGTACAGGGGTAGTCCGCCGCGCGGCATCGACTGCGCAATCGAAGGGAGGCACCGTGGCCGGTGCATTCGAAGCCAGTAATGAGCTCATCCAGGCCAAGGCACAGGAGTTCAAGCACACCCACGAGATGCTGATGGGCAAGATCGCCCAGCTGAAGTCCGACGAGGACAACATCACCACGGGTTCGAATTGGAAGGGCGGCGCAGCCGACGCCTTCAACGCGTTCATGCAGCGCTATTACTTCCAGGCGGACAAGCTGAACGACAGGCTCATGGACACCGCCGAAAAGCTCATCAGGGTCGGATCGAACTACGAGGAGCACGACCAGGACTTCGCCGGTCAGGTCAAGGCGCAGATTTCCAGTCTCGATCTGCCCCCGGTCTGAAATCCGCCCCGTTCTTCTCCCACTCTCTCCGGCTACTCGGCAAAGGACTCCGACAATGGCAGCAGCACACGGACAGATCATCTCCGCGCACTTCGACGGTGTCGCGGACAACGCGACCGCGATCATCAGGCGCGCGGAAACCATCCGCGACGAACTCGAGGCCTTCCACCGCAGCGTGGAGGAATTCGTCGCCAACAACTGGAAGGGCGACGCCAACGACGCGTTCGGCGACCTCCAGCGCATGTGGAACACCCATGTCGGCCAGCTCAATACGACGCTGAGCGGCGCGGCCACGCTGGTCCGCACCGGCAACGCCGAGCTGCAGGCCAAGGACACCGCCCTCGCCGGGCTGTTCTAGAACGCGAATCTCGCATCGCGCCCCGGCGGACTGCCGGGGCGTTGGCGTTCGACCAGAGCGCCTGTGACACCGATCAGGCGGGTGGGAGCCAGCCCAGCTGGATCAGGTCTTCGCCGGTGCGGGTGACGTAGGTGCCTCGGCCCGGCGGCATGAGCGAGGGGCGGGTGGTGCCGAACAGCACCCCCTCGTCGCGGCTGCAGCTCATGATCAGCGCGGCCGAGTTCAGTTCCTTCATGCGGTTCAGCGTCGCCTCGTACATCGCCCGGCCCGCGCCACCCGAACGCCGCGCGACGATCAGATGGAAGCCCAGGTCCCGGGCGTGCGCGAGGTGATCCACCAGGGCGTGCAGTGGATTCCCGCCGGAGGTGGCGATCAGGTCGTAGTCGTCCACGACCACGTACAGCTCCGGTCCACGCCACCACGATCGATCCCGCAACTGCTGCGGCGTCACGTCCGGCCCCGGCATGCGCTGGGTGACATAGGCGGCCAGGTCCGCCATCTGCCGGGTGAATTGCGGTGCGGTCGAGCCGTATCCGGCCAGATATCCCGGCGGCACGGTGCCGAGCATGGTGCGCCGGTAGTCGCCCATGATGATGCGCGCCTGATCCGGTGTGTTCGCCGCGCAGATCGATTGCACGATCGAGCGCAGCAGCGTCGTCTTCCCGCTCTCCGAATCACCTATTACGACGAAGTGCGGGCCGGCCACGAAGTCCAGTCGCACGGGCGCCAACTCGGCCTCGTCGATGCCGATCGGGAACCGCAGGCACGCCTGCGACCGATCCAGCCGCGCGGGCCAATCCTCCGCCATCCGAAGCAGATCCGCCTGCGGCAGCCGCTCCGGCAGCATGCGCACGCGCGGCGCGGGACGTCCCGGCGTGGCCAGCGCAATGGCCGACACCGCCTCTGCCACAGCCACTCCCAGCGTCGCCGGATCCGAGCTGCCGTCCACTCGCGGCAGTGCCGTGAGCATGTGCAGACAGTCCGGGGTCATACCGCGACCGGGCCGCCCCATCGGCACCAGTGCCGCGAACTTGCGTCCCAGATCCGAATCCATCGGATCGCCGAGTCGCAGTTCGACACGGGTGCCGAGCTGATCCTTGAGCGCGGGCCGCGCCTCGGGCCAGCGCGCGAGCGACACCACCACGTGCACACCGTACGAAAGTCCCTGCACCGCAAGGTTCATCACGGTCTGTTCCAGTGCCTCGAACTCCTGGCGAAAGGTGCCGAAGCCGTCGATCACCAGAAAGGCGTCACCGAACGGGTCCTCGTGCGCGGCCGCGGCGGCCGGGCTCGAGGCCGGATCCATCGCGCGCAGACGCCGCGACTCGGCCATGGATTCGATGCCGAGCCGGCGGAATCGGGCCTCCCGCGCTCGCACCAGGGTCACCAGCTCGGCGACCGTGCGCCGCACCCTGTCCCCTTCGAGCCGGCTCGCCACCGAACCGACATGCGGCAGCCCCTGCAGCCCGGCGAGGGTGCCGCCACCGAAGTCCAGGCAGTAGAACTGCACCTGTTCTGCGGTGTGCGTCAACGACATCGCCATGACGAGCGAGCGCAGCGTCGTCGACTTACCGGACTGCGGACCGCCGACCACCGCCACATTGCCGCGTGAGCCGGACAGGTCCACCACCAGCGGATCGCGTCGCTGATCGTACGGCCGGTCCACCAGGCCGATCGGCGCGCGCAGGGCGGCGACCGGTGTCCGGTCCCCGGTGAGCACGGACCGCGGAATCAGCTGATCCAGCGTCGGGGCCTCGTCCAGTGGCGGCAGCCAGATCTCGTGCGCGGCACGGCCGCGACCTCGCACCCTCGACACCAGCATCTGCAGCGTGGAGATCTGATCGGAGTCCGGCTGAGACTGCTCGTCCTCCGGCCGCGCGGGCAGCGGAATCCTGTCCGCGGCTCGATAATCCACCTGTGATGCGGTGAACGGCCGTACGGTGACGTCGATTTCACCGGGATCGCCACCCACGGCGGCATCCCTGGACGCACCACCGCCGAGGTACGGCCCCGACACATACGCGGATTGGAATCGAACGATCTCCCCGGAATCCGATTTGAGATAACCGCCGCCGGGATTGCCCGGCAGGTTGTAGGCGTCCGGCACACCGAGCACCTGCCGGGATTCATTGGCCGAGAAGGTCTTCAGCCCGATCCGATACGAGAGATGACTCTCCAGCCCTTTGAGCCGCCCCTCCTCGAGCCGCTGCGACGCCAGCAGCAGATGCACGTGCAGCGAACGCCCCAGTCGCCCGATCATGGTGAACAGTCCGGCGAAATCCGGGTGCTGCGACAGCAATTCCGAGAATTCGTCCAGCACCACGAACAATGCGGGCATCGGATCGAGATCCGCTCCGGCCGCCCGCGCCTTCTCGTAGTCGGAGACATTGGCGAAATTCCCCGCCGCGCGCAGTACCTCCTGGCGGCGGTTCATCTCACCGGCGAGCGCGTCCCGCATACGGTCGACGAGGTCGGCCTCCTCCTCGAGATTGGTGATGATGGCCGCGATGTGCGCGACGCCCTCCAACCCGAGGAAGGTCGCACCGCCCTTGAAATCGACGAGGACGAAGTTGAGCTGATCCGGCGAATGCGTGGAAATGAGCGAAAGCACCAGGGTGCGAAGGAATTCCGACTTTCCGGAACCGGTCGCGCCGATGCACAGCCCGTGCGGACCCATTCCGCCCTCGGCCGCCTCCTTGATATCCAGGATCACCGGCAGTCCGTCGGCGCCGATGCCGAACGGCACCCGCAACCGCTCTCGCCCGTACCGGGGCTGCCACCCGCTCTCCGCGTTGAACAGGCCGATATCGCCGAGGCCGAGCAATTGCGACCAGGTCGAGGGCACCTCGCCCGCTTCGGCCGTGCCGTCCACCACCCGCCGCAGCGGCGCGCGGTAGGGGGCCAGTCGTCGCGCCGCCCGCTCGGCTTCGCGAGCGTCGATCCGGTCGATGGCGGCGAAGCGCTCCACGACGCCGCCCGTGCCGCACCCGGAGCACTCCCCGTCCTCGACCAGCATCCGAATGCCTCGGGACGCGGCCAGCGCGGGCGCGTAGCCGCACAGGTCGACAATGGTGACGCCCTCGAATCCGCTCTCCCGCAGCGGATCCTGCTCGGCTTCGAGCAGCCCGCCGTCCACCACGATCACGATCTGGATCACATGGGGATCCGGCGGCTGGTTGCGCGAGTACCGGACCCGATCGCGCAGCAGCGGTGCGAGACTCGTGTGCGCCTGCCGAATGGATCCGAACACCATGCGCGCACTGCCCACCCCGTCCTGCGCCTCGGGATGCTGGGTGTGCGGGAGCCATTTCGCCCACTCCCATTCGCGCGCGGTGTCGGGACCGCAGACCACCGCGACGAGCACCTGATCCGGCCCCTGAAACATGGCCAGCTGCAGCAGCATCGCTCGGGTGAGGTCGCGCGACTGCGCCCGATCGCCGGACAGCGCGACGCTCGCGAAGCCCTTCACCGCCAAGGCGGTCGGCAGATCCGGGACCGTGGAATGAGTCCGGACGAAGCGCCTCAGCGACACCGCGGCTATCGGCTCCAGCTCCTCCACCGGACCGGTCTCCGGCGCCACCAGCCGGGTGGCCAGACGCTGACTGCCGAGCCCGATCCGGGTGTGGCAGAAATCCTTGTCTCCGGGGCGGCGCTCCCACATCCGGGAGGTGCCCGCGAGCGTCCAGAGCAGACCCGGTGCGGGGTGGCTCCACTCGACCGCGGCGCGCTGCTGCGCGGCCGTCCGCTCCACGTCCGCGCGCACCTGATCGAGGTAGCGCAGGTAGTCCTTGCGGTCCTCGTCGGCTTCCGCGGACTTCTGCCCCCTACCACCCTGACCTGCGTACATGCCGATCATCGAGAACACCATCATGAACGGGAACATCAGGCTCATGGGGTTCGTCGCGATGCCGGTGCCCGCGGTGAACATGAGCACGACCATGCCCAGCATGCCGACCACCATCACCAGCGGCATGAGTGTGGTGAAGAGGTTCGCGGGGACGGCCCTGGGGATCTCCGGAGGCGACTGCAGCGTCACCTCACCGCCGGGCGAACGCGGGGTCTCCCGGCGGGGTCTGCGATGAAATCGGACAGTGCTCATGGATCGGGCGAATCCCCCCATCGGATGCCTTGACTGCCGCATCAGTGTACGAACAGCATCCCCGGTGTCGTACAGTTCGAGCAGCATTTCCACACATCACAGCAGCGTGCCCGGCGGTGGGTCCGCCGCGTCGACTTTGGGAGATGAGTGGCACAGACGCGATCGGACCGGATCGACCCCGTGACGTTCGACGAGGCGCGCGGCCGGGTCCGCGCTCCCGATCTCGCCCGAATCACCGTTCTGGCCAAACACACTCAGATCGACATGGCCATCCCGGTCGACGTACCGGTCGCCCTGGTGATCCCGAGCGTCGTGGACATGGTCGCTCAGCACAGCCTCGCCAACGAATTCGACCACGACGGCGAAGTGTTCGAACCCCACGAGTGGGTGCTGGCCCGCATCGGCCGGCCACCGTTCTCCAACTCGCTCAGCCTCGCCGAACAGGATGTCCGCGACGGCGAGTTGCTCATGCTCGAAAGCGCCGAACAGGCTGCTCCCACACCGCTTTTCGACGACATCATGTACAACGTCGCCATCGCCGACGCGGACCGCTTCCGCGGCTGGACCCCTCGGGCCGCACGGCTGACCGCGTCGATCCTGGCGGTATCGACCATGCTGGTCGGCTGCCTCGGACTGCTCACCTCGCCGAATGCGGTGCCCGACTGGATGAGCGGCGGCCTCGCCCTGTTGGTCGCCGTGCTGCTGGTCGTCGCGGGCACGGTGCTGAGTCGGGTGTACGCCGATTGCGGCACCGCGCTGGTGCTGGGTGGATGCGCCCTGCCCGCCGCCTTCACCGCGGGCATGCTGTTCGTCCCCGATCACTACGGCTGGGCGAACGTACTGCTGGGCTCGGCACTCACCGGCGCGACCGCCGTCCTGGCGTGGCGGGTCAGCGGCGTCGGTCTCGGAGTGTTCATCGGCGTCACCACGCTCGCGGTGTATGCCGTGCCCGCAGCCTTGGTCGGTCTCCTCGCCGATGTCCCGGACAAGGCCGTCGGCGCGGGTGCGGTCGCCCTCGGATTGGCCGGATTGTCCTTCGCGCCACGACTTTCCATGGTCCTGGCCAAACTCCCGCTCCCCCCGGTACCGGCGCCCGGCACACCCATCGACCCGACCGAGGACGACCCGGACGACCACCGCGCCCTGCCCTCCCTCGCGGCTCTGCGCGCCAGATCCGAGCACGCCCGCACGTACCTGGCCGGTCTGATCGCCGCCACCACGCTGGTCACCGCGGCGGGGGCCGTCGCGGCCGTCGATCCCGGCTCCGGCACTCGCTACTGGCCGGGCCTGGCGCTGGCACTGGTCTGCGCGGCCGTGCTCATGTTCCGCAGCCGCACCTACGCCGGCGCCGAACAAGCCATGGTGCTGATCGCGGGCGGCGCGGGAATCCCGCTGATCCTGCTCGGCGGCGTGTCACTGCTCATGGAGCAGCCCCTGGCCGTCTTCGGAGCCGCCCTGATACTTCTGATCACCGCCCTGGTCCTGGGCATCATCATCCCCGGCCGCCAGGCGACCCCGCCCATGCGTCGCACTGTCGAACTGGTGGAGTACACCTGCGTGGCAGCCGTTGTGCCCCTGGTTTTCTGGGTGACCGGGCTCTACTCTCTCGTGCGCGGCCTGTGATGCGCCCGGTGCCGCGGTGAGCGCGAGAGGCATTCGCGCATGGGCGGCGGTTTCCGTTCTCGCACTCTGGGTGTCGCTCGGCCCGGGGGCGCAGATGGGCAGCGCTCACGCCGATCGGCCGCCCGCGATCGATCCCGGGCTGCTGCCCGCCGGTGGTCCGGCCGCACCGCCCGGCAAGACCGAGCATCCCGCGAATTCGCCCTGTGTCAGCACGCAATCCGGCGGCGACGGGCCGACGATTCCGCCGACGCAGCGCACGCTCGATCTGGAGCGCGCGTGGCAGTTCTCCAAGGGCGCGGGACAATTGGTGGCCGTGATCGATACCGGCGTGGTCGCGCATCCCCGGCTGCCCGGGTTGCTTCCCGGTGGCGACTACGTCGCGAATTCCGGTGACGGCACCGAGGATTGCGATGCGCACGGCACCCTGGTGGCCGGGCTCATCGCGGGTACGCAGGTGCGGGGGCAGGGGTTCGCCGGAGTCGCGCCCGAGGCCCGGATCATGACGATCCGGCAGACCAGCGCGCTGTACCAGGCCGAGGGCGCGGGCCGGGACAAGGGCCCGGACGACATGCCGGACGGCTACGGGAAGATCTCCGCACTGGGTTCGGCCGTACGCCGGGCGGCCGATGCCGGGGCGCGCGTCATCAACATCTCGCTGGTCGCCTGTCCCACAAGCGAACCCGAGTCACGCGAGATGGGCGCGCTCGGTGCGGCGGTGCGATACGCGGCGGTCGAGAAGGACGCCGTCATCGTCACCTCGGCCGGCAATACCGACACCTGCAAGGCGAGCAATCCCGGAATCGACCCGCTGCATCCAGACGCGGATCTGTGGGATCGCGTGGTGTCGTACGTGACTCCGGCGTGGTGGGACGACTATGTGCTGTCGGTCGGGTCGGTGGACGCGTACGGCCAACCCTCGAAGTTCACGGTGCCGGGCCCGTGGGTGGGAGTGGCCGCCCCCGGGGAGAACATCGTATCGCTGGATCCGCGCAGTACCGGCCTGACCACCGCCAAAGTCACCGCTCAGGGCCAGGTGGTGGCCTACAGCGGCACCAGCTTCGCCGCGCCGTACGTCTCCGGAGTCGCGGCGCTGATTCGCTCCCGATACCCGAATATGCCTGCCGCGCAAGTGATCAAGCGCATCCAGGCCACCGCGCACGCGCCCGGCGAGGGTTGGAATCCCTATATCGGTTACGGCGCTGTCGATCCCGTCGCGGCGCTGACGGCTCAGATCCCGATGGAGCTGCCGCCCAAGCGACCCGCCGGCGCGACCGATCGGGCCCTGCCCGTCCCCGCACCCACGCCCGCCCCGGACCACACCGCCCGCACTGTGGCGCTGATCGGCACCGGCATCATCGCGCTGCTGCTGGTTCTGGGCTTTGTCGCCTCGTTCCCGCTGCGTCGCCGGTTCGGCCTGCGCGAGGACGATCTCTGATCAGTTCTGGCCCTGTACAAGCTGTTTCGCCGGATCCGGATCCGGGGCGACGCCGTCGTGGGCGACCATGGCCGCCGGCCGGCTCAGTGTCGGACCGGGCGCGAGCAGGCCGACGACCGGCCAGGGCGCCGGTTCGGGCCGCACGCTCCCGGGGTCCATGCCCAGCGCCCCGGCCGCGTCCAGATCCTTGATGCCGTAGCGGACTCCGTAGTCCGAGACGAAGAACAGGCTGTCGCGACGCTGGCTGTCGGGCTCGATTCCGGTGACCTGCACGTACGCGCCCGCACCCGGCCTCGAGTAGAACGCGTCCACATTCGGCCCGCTGCCGTCGGACCGAGCGAGCGGAACCAGCTGGGCGCGATCGGGAATCGGCACGGCGTGACCGGTCAGAACGGTCAACTCGGCGTGCTTGCTGCCGTCGGCTCCGTCGGCGCTCTCGAGTGGATTCCAGGACATGCAGCCCACCGGCTCGTCCTTGCCCTCCACGAGAGCGGGCGCGGCGGAGGGATATTCGGAGACCGCAAGCGCCTCGGACACCGGTGCGCCGGTGCGATCCGCCTGCGCGATGTAGTTCTCGGCGGACGGCGACCGGTAGGCATTGCGAATGATGTCGGCGGTCACCGGCGACACCGGCTGCAGGCCGTCGGCCAGGACCACGTAGTACCTGCTGTCCGTGCGCACCTGCACGACGTCGCCGACGAGATGGTCCCCGAGTGAATAGCTCGGCGGCACACCGGCATCGATGATCAGCGGCGCGACGATCGGCGGTACCTCGGGAATGGCGTCGAGCAATCCCTCGCTGATCGGACGCGGGGTGCGCCCGCGAATATCGAGGGCGTCCACCACGGCACGATCGTTCATATCGATCTCGGCGCGCTGATCGTCATAGATCAGATACGCGTGGTCCCGGCCCTGCACCAGCAGCGCCCGGCCCGATCCCAGCGCGGAAGCCTTGTCCGGCAGCGGATCACCCGCCAGCACCGAGGTCGTGACGGCCCGCGACCCGTCGTTGGACATGACGTCGCAGATGGTCCAGGTGCGGCCCCGCCCCGAGGCGTCGACGTTCAGCGAGGCGGGCGCGCCCGGAATCCCGAGAAGCTGCCCGCGCGGCTTCTTCGCGAGTTCGCTCTCCTCGACCGTCGCCGGTTCGGCCGCCTCCCCCGCCGCCAGCCGGGCCGAAGCCAGATTCAGCGCCGGATGCACGACATCGTCGATGACGACGTACACCGCCCCGGTGTCCTTGCCGAGCAGGATCTTGTTACTGCCGATCGAGCCCTGCGGCCGCAGCAGAGCAAGCACTCCGCAACCCGCGAGCGCGACGCACGCGAGGATCAGCCCGGCCCAGAAGGCCCGCGATTGCGAGCGCATCGGGTCGTGCAGCATTCGCACGTCCCGGCGGACCAGGGCGTGCTCCATGCGGCGGACCAGAAAACGATAGCCGCTGACCTGCCATCGCGTTGTGGGTTTAGAAGGCATCGAAAACTCCCCCCGACCAGGGATCATGGCTGTCGAACACAGTACAGTTCCGCACGACCTTCATTCGCATTCGGCTGCTTCGCACGGGTCGGCACGAGCAGTTGGGGGATGTCAGTGGCCGCTCCGGGAACAGTGGATTCCGAACCGATCCTCGGTCGCATGTCGCTGACGAACCTGCTGGTCGCGCAGGTCACCGCGATCGTGATGCTGACGCTGCTGCGGCTGTGCGGGATGCCGTTCCGGTGGGCGCTCGGGGTGGGCGCGGCGGCCGGACTACTGCTCCTGACGAAAATGGGCAAACGTACAGTTGCCGCCTGGATCGGCACCGCGCGGCGCTTCCGCTCCCGGCGCGAGCACGATCACGCGGCCGACATCATCGACTTCCGGGCCGGGGACGGCCGTTCGCTCGGACTGTACCGGGACGGCTCCCGGGTGGTGGCCGTGGTGGAGATGCTGCCGCCCCGGGGCGGTCTCACCCGGCTGGGGGCCGCGGCGGACGGCGCTCGCCGCACGCGGGTGCGGTCCTCGCATCTGCTGCCGCTGCCGGAACTCGCAAAAGCCCTGAGCCGGCACGATATTCGGCTCGCGGGCATCGACATCGTGTCGCACGGTTTCCGCAGCCGATCGGGCACCCCGGCCGGGGCCATCTACGACTCGCTCCTGGGGCCGCTGCCCGCGACCGCGCATCGCACGGTATGGCTGGCAATCGCCTTCGACCCGCTGCGGTACCCCGATGCGGCCGCCCGGCGCGGCGGCGGCATCGACGGATCCTGCCGGGCGGTCACCGTCGCGACGCAGCGCATCGTGCGGATGCTGGCGGACTCCGACTGTGCCGCACGCATTCTCACCGCGCCGGAGATCCGGCAGGCCGCGCTGCAGGTCACCGCGGGCGTGGATCCCGGCGATCTGACCCAGCGCTGGCGCTACACCGAGTTGAACAACAGCGTGAACATCGGTGCGGCCGTGGATCCCCGGCAGCTCGGCCCCGAACTTCTCGCCCACCTGTGGGTTCCGGCATCGCGCGGCACCACCGTCGCGGTCCGCCTGCGCCCAGGGCATTCGACCGGCACCGTCCGCGTCGGCGCGGCCTGGCGGCTCACCGTTCGTGAACTGCCCGAAGAAGTCGTGCAGCACCACATGATCTCGATGAACGGCCGCCATCGCGAGGGCCTGCTCGCCCACCTCCCGTTCGCCGTACCCGGACTCGACGACACCGTTCCCACCGCCGAACGCGCCATCGCCGACCTCGGCACGCTGCACCTGCCCTCGGCCGGCTGCGGACAGCTCCTGGGCTCGGACGAGGACGGCAACGGCGTCGCCATCCGCCTTGTCGGCCAGGGCATCTCGAGCGTCTATGTCGCCGGTGAGCTCTACCTCGCCCAGCAGCTGGTCTTCCGCGCCCTCGCGGTGGGCGAACGCATCCTCATCCGCACCGACCGCCCCCAGTCCTGGGAAACCCTCGTCACCACCATCGGCAACCCCGAACGCCTCACCGTCGCCGCCGAAACCCACCAGCCCGACACCGATTTCACCGCCGCCGTGGTGGACGGCGTGCTGGCCCCCGCTCCCCACGCGGGCGTCACCACCATCTACCTCACCGGCGACCCCCTCGGCTGGCCCGGCACCCGCCCCGACCTCTCCATCCACCAGCCCCGAGCCCAGGGCACCCGGATAACCCTCCGCACCGGTGCCACCCAGGTCCCCCTCACCCTGGTCACCATCCCCCGGGAAGCCACCTACATAGGCCACCCCCGCGGTACTCACCCCGGGTAGGGATCGGTGGCGCGGGCGGTGCGCAAAGTTCCTCCCCACCAATGAAGTTGGTTCAGCAGACGGTCGGCGGCGTCGATCGCCGCGCCGTCCCGTGTGTCACCGGAGGCGTCGAACTTGCGTTTGGCCTCGTGGAAGCTGACTGTCTCGCGGATCGAGACCATGTGGATTTCGGCGACCACCTGGCGGAGTTGTTCGACGGCGCGCAGGCCGCCGGACAGCCCGCCGTAGCTGACGAATCCGATGGGCTTGGCGCGCCATTCACGTTTGGCACTGTCCAGGGCGGTCTTCAGGGACGCCGGGTAACCGTGGTTGTACTCGGAGGTGACCGCTACGAAGGCGTCCGCGGCGGCGATTCGTTCCTGGAAGGCCCGGACCTCGCCGGTCTCGGTCAGGTCGACCGGAAGAGGTGTATCGATCAGGTCGATGACACCGACCTCGAATCGCTCGTCGGCCCGCGCGGCGCGCAGAAACCAGTCCGCGACCACCGGCGCGAAACGCTGCGGGCGCACGCTGGCCACGATCACCTCGAGCCGAAGCGGATTGTCCATGACCCGAGCCTAATCGCGGCGCCGTCCGAATCGGCGCAGGGCGGCCACCACCTGTGACCGATGACCGGTCAGGGGTGTTCGCGGCGGCCGGAATCGTACTTCGCGTAGTCGACCAGGCCGGTCGCCGGAGCGATGCGCGCGGTGAAATCGAGTGCGTGCCTGGCCCGTTCGGAATTCACCACCAGATGGCGAATATCGGTGAGCCGATACTGTCCGGTGACGACCGGATCGGGCCCGCCCACCGCCTTGGACATGGTGGAGGCGACCTCCCACAGCGTGAGGGGCCGACCCGAGGCGATGTTGAGCGGAACGAATCCGGTCAGCTGATGGTCGATGGCGGCCAGCGTCGCGGCGGCGACATCCCGGACCTGCACGAAATCCCGGACCTGTCCACCGTCTTCGAAGATTCGCGGCGCGCGACCGGCGATCAGATCCGCCCGGAACCGCGCCACCACACCGGATTCCGCCGATCGCCCGCCATTGCCGCTCTCGACCGGCGCGCCGTAGACCTGGCCGTACCGCAGCACGGTCGCTGACGCTCCCGTGTTCGCGACCCACGCCAGCGCGTAGTGTTCCTGCGCGACTTTGCTTGCGGCATAGGCACTCCGGGGACGCAGGGGCGAATCCTCCGGGATCGGCTCCCAGGTGAGCACCTCTCCGGTCCGGGGCGCGCGATGATCGAAGAGTCCGCGATCCAGGTCCCCGCGCCGTCGCAGTCCCGGAAAGAAGGGCCCGCTGCGCACTCCGCGATACCGGCCCTCGCCGTAGACGGCCACCGATGATCCCAGAACCAGTCGCCGCACCCCGGCCCGCTCCATCGCGGCCAGCAGCACCGCCGTCCCGGCATCGTTGTGCGTGGCGTACTCGGCCGCCCGCGCCATCCCGAGGGCTCCGGTTTTCTGCGCGTCGGACCCCGAATCCCCCGACGGCCCACGCACGCACGGCCCAACGCCGTGACCGATATCCTCGCGCCGACCGGCCGCGGCCCCGTCCGGCCGGTCGGTGCCACGCTGCCCGTCACCACCGGCCGGGCGCTCCCGCGAGCTCTCCCCGACCGCGCCCACCCGCACCGGAATCTCGGCGGGCGGCACCGCGGCCGCCAGATGGCAGACCACGTCGATACCGGCCAGCAGCGGTTCCAGCGCCTCGTGATCGCGAATATCGAGCCGGGAGACATCCTGCGGCGCAGCGGCATTCGAGCCATGAACCGACTCCAGCATGGCGTCCACCGCGATCACCTCGTGCCCGGCGGCCCGCAAGGCCCGATGGACATGGGATCCGATGTACCCCGCCGCCCCGGTGAGCAGCACTCGCGATCTGTCGGCCTCGGGTCCAGCTGAGCTCATCACTCCAGCCTAGGCGACACCGGTGAACACGCCCTCGGCGGAAAACAAAGACCCGGCGCGGCCACCCAACGGCCGAACCGGGTCATGCGTGGTAGCGGGGGCGAATCTCAGGGAAGTTCGAACGGCAGCTGCACACCGGTTCCGGCGTGCACGGCGCACTTGTCGCACGTCTGGTCACCCTCGACAGCGGCCACCGCGCGACGCACCAGCGCCTTGAACGGCACCAGGTTCCGCTCGAATTCGGCGAACACGTTCACCGCGCTCACGCCCTCACCCGATTCGACGCCCGCGTCCAGGTCGGTGACCAGAGCGATTGCGGAGTAGCACATTTCGAGTTCACGGGCGAGCACTGCCTCCGGGTGCCCGGTCATGTTGACCAGCTCCCAGCCCAGCCCCGCGAACCAGCGGCTCTCGGCGCGGGTGGAGAAGCGCGGCCCCTGCACCACGACCATGGTGCCGTGGTCCTTCAGGGTCAATTCGGTTCCGGCCGAGGCGATCGCGGCGGTCCGCAGTTCTTCGCAGTACGGATCCGCGAACGAGACGTGCACGCCGCCCGCGTCGAAGAAGGTCTGATCGCGACCCGAGGTGCGATCCACCAGCTGATCCGGCACGGCCACGGTGCCCGGCCCCCAATCGGCACGCAGGCTGCCGACCGCGCACGGCCCGAAGACCCGACGCACTCCCAGCGACCGCAGCGCCCACATGTTCGCGCGGTACGGCACGGTGTGCGGGGAGTACTCGTGCTTGCGGCCGTGGCGAGGCAGGAAGGCCACCGATCGCCCCTCCACCACACCGATGGTGATGGGCGCGCTGGGGGCACCGAACGGGGTCTCGACCTCGACGGTCGTCGCGTCATCACCGAAGAAGTCGTAGAACCCGCTGCCGCCGATGATGGCGAGGGTCGCCTGATCCGAACTCATGGCCACGATTCTCGCGCACTCGCACACGAGTGGTATCACCAGCCCGCACCCTGTACCCTAGGGGGGTATTGATGCCGGAAGTGAGGAATGTCGTGACGGACGAGAACGCCACCATCGCCGACCAGCCCAGCCACGACCAGCCCAGCCACGACCACAGCGCGCACGATCACACCTCGCACGGCTACATCACCGCCAAGGACGACTACCTCAAGCGCCTGCGCCGGATCGAGGGCCAGTCCAGGGGCCTGCAGCGGATGGTCGAAGAGGAAAAGTACTGCATCGACATCCTCACGCAGGTCTCGGCCATGACCAAGGCCCTGCAGGCGGTCGCCATGGGCCTGCTCGAGGATCACATCAGCCACTGCGTCGTGGACGCCGCGATGGCCGGCGGCCCGGAAGCCGAGGCCAAGATCAAGGAAGCCACCGACGCCATCGCGCGCCTGGTCCGCTCCTGACTCAGCAGGCGGCCATGCCGCCCGGGTAGTCGCCCAGCGCCATCGGCAGCGCCCATCGATCCGCACCCGCCTGCCAGCCGGTCCCGGCGCGGCGGGCCGCCACCTGTCCGCGCCGGGAGCGCCGCCCGGCGTCCAGGTCACGAGTGACCCCGCCGGTGGCCCCGAGTTCGAGCTCGGCGTACAGAATGCCCTCCGCGCCCTCCGCGAGCGGCGTCACCAGTTCACTGCCGTCCGCGCCGAAGATCCGGGCCTGCCCGGTCCGAGGCACGGGCTGCGCCGCGCCGTTGCGGCCCGGCCGCTCGCGGCCCTCCCACACCGGACTGGCCCGGCCGTCCCGCAGAGTGTCGCCCACCACCACGCAGGGCGCGAGCACGCAGGCCCCGACCTCGAGCGCGTACATGCGGCTCACCGTGGCGCTCGATTCCGGCCCGGCCACATCGAGGTCCGCGCCGCCCGGCCAGGCGGCGATATGGATCTGCTCCTCGTCGGCACGCAACGCGCGAGTGAGCAGCGGCCGCTGATTCTCCTGGCCGGACAACGCGCCGAACCGGCCGATCTGACTGTGATGCACCGCAGGCAGATTCGGCGTTCCGGACGCGAACACCTTGCGCTCCACACTGTTCAGCCCGGCCTTGCGCCGCACCGAGAGCACCTGACCGAAATCGTCGATCACCGCCTGCGCCATATAGATCCGCCGATCCTGCCGCTCCCCGAATCCCAGCACGACATGGATGCCGTGCGCCCGGGCCGCGGCGGCGACCGCGCGCATTTCGGATCCGTCTCGCAGCATCGAATTCTCGCGGCACCGAGTCGAATACTCGACGTTCCATTGATTGGTTTCCACCCAGCGCCACCACGGAAAACCGGGTAAAAACGTCTCGGGGAAAGCGATCAGGCGAGCGCCATGGTTCGCCGCGTCGCCGATCAGTTCCACTACCTGCTCGACGCCTTCGGACAACCGCAACCATTTCGGCTCGGCCTGCACGGCAGCCACTCGCACCGTTTTCCTCATCGCGTTTCCCTCATGGAACGTGATGCTCGCCAAGGAATTACATCGACACAATGCCGATGAGTGCCCGATTACCGACTGTTCATGCCAACGATCGGAATGCACCGGGTGTGGTACCCATTTCCAGCCGAAACGAGCGGTAGAAACTCCGCTCGGTCAAGAAACCGGAAGCCTTCGCAACGGCGGACAGGGGCAACTGTGGCGCATTGCGCAGCAGATCGCAAGCGCGTTCGATACGCATGCGCCGCAGCACAGTTCCCGGCCCGCCTTCGAACTCACCGAAAACTCGATACAGCGTCCGCCGCGACATTCGACATCCCTCGGCGATCGCGTCCACACCCAGTTCCGGATCCGCGCAATGCGCGCGCATGAAAGTCAGGACTCGTTGTCGATTCAACGCATCGGCGGGCTGATCGCGCAGCGGGCCGCCCGAGGCCGCGATCACCGCGGCCGCGAGCAGGTCGCGGCCGGGTTCGGCCAGCAGTGCCGCCGCATCCGCGTCGGTGCGCTGCAATCCCGCTATTCCACGGAAGAATTGCGCGACGAGCCCCGGCGCGGTATCTCCGGAAAATGCGGTAGCGGTAGGGATTTCGACATCCGACACCCCGTATCGCTCACGCAGTCGGCGCAACGGAACCTGTACGACGACCTGTTCCCACTCCTGTGCGAAATCCCAGTGATAGGGGCGGCTGGTGTCGTAGAACACGATTCCGCCGGGGCCGACATCCGCGACCCTTCCATCCTGATGCAGTCGGCCGCTTCCGGAAAGCGGAATGCTCGCCAGCAGAAACTCGTCATCGGCGCGTGCTATCAATCGATCGGTGCGGCGGATCAGCTGCGTCGAGGATCCCACCACGGTCACATCGAGATCGTCGTAACGAGCGTGTTCGATATGCCCAGAAAAACGACCGGTCTGTTTGGGTGAAACGGCAAGCGGTACATACGCCGCGCTCACATGCGCTTCCCAGCGTTCGAATGCTTCCGACGCCGACTCCTGGGGCCCGGATCGCACTTCGACCCGACCGACCGCCTCTGCCCGATCCACTCCGCATCCTCGATGACCATCGATGGCCGACAACCGGCCGCACACTCGCGAGTGTCTCAGATTTGAACGCGGACAACCAATACGGCCGTATGAGTGGGAGCCCGGACGGCTTGCCCGAGCCGCCCCCAGCGCGGCCCGGGCAGGCCCGCTAGGCGGCCGACTCGACGCTCAGGTCCAGTTCCAGATCCGCGTACAGCAGACCCTCCTGATGCCCGCTCAACGGTGACGCCAGCTCCTGCCCACCCGGTGCGTAGATCCGCGCGTGCCCGCCCGGCCCGCGCACCAGCTCCTTCACCTGTTCCGGACCGCGATGAAATTCGCTGCCGGCCACATCCATCACCGAACACGCGGCGATCACGTTCAACTGCCCCACCACCGAATACCAGAGGGTGGCAGCATTGTTCACGCGCACACCCCATTCCACGTCCCGCGCCACGATGAACCCGGGCCAGGACACGATGTGCACCTGCGCCCCGGTTCGTTCCAGGTCACTGCGCGCGGGCAAGTTCAGCTGCTCGGAGCCCCCCTGCACGCCGATGCGGCCGATGCCGGTGCGGAACACGTACGGTTCGGTGATCTCCCCGCTCTGGAAGATCCGGTGTTCCAACGACGTCAGCTCGGGCTTGCGGCGGACTCCGAGCAGCACCCCTCGATCGTCGATCAGGCACTGCGACATGTAGAGCGAGCCCGCGGACCGCTCACTGAATCCCAGAAGTACGTGAATGTGGTGCCGTCGCGCCGCATCGGCGATGCGGCGGAATTCGGTGCGACCCACGGTCATCGAATTGGTGCGATAGCGCGCGAAGAAGCCCTGACCCCAACTGACCGAATCCAGCCACAACCACCACGGATAGCCGGGTAGAAAGGTCTCGGGAAAGGCCACCAGCTGGGCGCCGCCGGTCGCGGCCGACTCGATGAATTCGATGACCTGCGCGACACCCGCTCGCAGATCCAGCCACCGCGGTTCGGCCTGGACGGCTGCCACTCGCACCTTCGTCGGCACCTCGGCTCCTTCGAGAAACGATCGGTGATCTGTGCAATCACCTTTCGCCGAAGCCTCGCGCGGGGCAGCGACATCGCGTGCCGAGCTACCGACCTGCTGTGCCTGGCTCCAATTGGGTGCGGAACTGCCCTGGGGTGAGCCCGGTTTCCTCTCGGAACGCGCGATAGAAGTGCCGGTCGGAGGCGAATCCGGACGCCGCGGCAATGGCCGAGAGCGGGCGGGTCGGGTCCGCCCGCAGCAGCCTTCGCGCATGCTCGACGCGCATGCGCCGCACCAGGGCGGCCGGGCCGCCGATGTCCTCGCACACCCGATAGAGGGTGCGCCGCGAGACCAGGCAGGCGTGCGCGACCTCGTCCACGGTGAGCTCGGGATCTGTGTACCGCTTGCGCAGGAAGGCGATCACCTGCTGGCGGGTGTAGAGCGAATCCGACGGGGCCGGGGAGGTCTGCCCGGTGGCCAGCAGCACCGCGGAGGACAGCATGCCCGCGATCTCCGATTCGAGGATGTTCGCCGCCCGTGAGGTCTCCTCCGACGGCAGCGCGGCCAGCCCGCGGAAGAAGCTCGCCACCACACCCAGCGCACCGGTGGTGGGCATCGGAGTGGCTATCGGGAGTTCGTCACGCACCAGGCCCGCGTGTTCGAGCACCAGCCGCATGGGCGCGCGGACGATCGTGGAGACCGCGTTCTCGGTGGTGCGGCTGTCGAGCGGGCGGGCGCTGTCGAAGAAGACGATGGAACCGGCCGGGGTGTCCGCGAGTCGCCCGTTCTGCTCGGTCCAATTCGAGCCTTCCTCAACGATATTCACCAGAAGGAACTCGGCACTCGCCTGCTCTACCTGGCGCTTGGTCCGCATCACGCGCTGCGCGCTGGCCGCCATGAGGGTGAGGCTCGAGCGGTCGAATTTCGTGGTCGAGATCCGCCCGTGCCAGTGTCCGTCGGCGAGCGGTTCGATCGAAGTCGGCACGACAGCATCGGCGAGAAGCGCCTCCCACTGCTCGAAGGCCTGGCGTGCGGAAGTGCCCGAGCTCGAACAGACCTCGGCGCTGGCGGTTGCCGCGTTTCCCACTCCAGCATCATCCCATTCCCCGGCCCCCAGCAAACTGCGATTGCACCTGTTCGAACCCGGCGAAACGGACCAGTTCACCGATGGGCGCGCAAACACAGCTCGCCTGCCCGGCCGTCGGCGACGCAGGCGACAGCTCGGAACACAGATCGAGATGGGAAACCGCTCGCGCACGGGTCGACGATTCGGTCCAGGGGTACAGCCATCGAGAACCGGATGCTCCACAAGTATTCACAGCCGCCCACCCGCTGTGACTGCCCGCTCGTGCCAGATAACTGACCATTCAGGTCACGCGGGAGTCAGATCCCGTCCCGGAGGATCCGCGGGGGTTCGGCACTCAGGTGTGCACGGTGCGGAATTCGCCTGGCGTCATACCCATTTCGCGTTTGAAGGCCCGGTAGAACTGCCGCTCCGAGACGAACCCCGAGGCCCGCGCGATCGACAGCAGTGGGCGTGTCTGATCCGTCCGGATGAGCGCGAGCGCGCGCTCGATCCGCATGCGCCGCAGCATGGCGGCGACGCCGTCGTCACCGTTCTCGAACATTCGGTAGAGCGTGCGCCGCGAGACCGAACAGGCGGTGGCCACCTGCTCCACGGTCAGCTCGGGATCGGCGTAGTTGCGCTGGATGAACGCCAGCGCCTGCTGCCTGGCCAGGGTCTGCCCGGGTCCGTCGTGCGGGAGATCACCGGCGGCCAGCTGCACCACCGAGGCCAGCAGACCGGTGCCGTGCCGAGCCAGCACGGCCGCCTGATCGGCATCGGAACTCTGCAGGCCGGCCAGTCCGCAGAAGAATCTGCCGACGATGCCCGCCGCACCCTCGGGTGGAAACCGCACGGCCGTGGGCAATCGGTCCGACGGCACGCCGGAAGCGCCCACCACCTGCGACAGCGGCACCTGCACCGCCACCACGCCCCAGTTCTGCTCGAAATGCGCGGTGAACGGACGCGAGCTGACGTAGAGCATCAACCCGCGATCCACCATCTCGCCCACCCGGCCGTCCTGGGACAGCCAGCCGTGCCCGTGGGTGGTCACCGTGGCGAACAGAATCGGTTCGTCGGGTACGTGCAGCAACCGGGACGCCCGGGTGATGTGCTGTCCGGACGCGTACACGGTGGACACGTCCATATCGTCGAACCGGGATTGCACTATCCGGGCTCGAAACTCCCCTGTCTGGATCGGGGTGACAACCAGGGGTACATATGCCTGGGCTACCGCAGCCTCCCACTGCTCGAATGTCTCCTGTTCGGTGACCTCCGGCGTGGATCGCACCTCCACCACTGCGGGTCCAGAGCCGCCGCTCATGGGCCGATTGTCGCACCCCCGGAGGCCTCTGAACGCCGAAATCCGTTCACAGGTTCAAACTTTCGCGAGACTGTCCGATATACGCCGTTACTCGTAACCCTCGGCACGAATCTTCACGGCGGGCTTCGGTATTCGATCTACCGGCCGTTTCGACCGCACGAGGACCGTCGCGCGCGTGTCACCGACCGCCATCCCGGGCGTGGCGCCGAAAACCGGTACGCGGTAAAGGATTTGAGGAAGACACTCGCAGAGTTTCTACGCTCACCCGCAATCGGGCCTCAGCTGCCGCAGCAGCCCTCCGGATCGGGAACCGAACGAACTTCGCGAGTCTGTGCATTTCGGGCAGCGAGTTCGGCATCGGCCGGATAGTCGACCGCGATCAGGCTCAACCCGTGTGCCGGAGCGACCGCCACGGCACTGGCACGCTGACGTTCGTTCAGCAGACCGGCGGTCCAGTCCGGGGTGCGGCGACCCTCTCCGACCGCCAGCACGGCACCGACCAGGCTGCGCACCATCGACCAGCAGAACGCGTCGGCGCTGACGTACGCGGTGAGCAGATCACCCTCGCGCTCCCAGTCGAAGCGCTGCAACTCCCGGATCGTGGTCGCGCCCTCGCGCCGCCGGCAGAAGGCGGCGAAATCGTGCAGGCCCAACAGGTTTCGCGAAGCGGCCCGCATCGCGTCGAGATCGACGTCCGGGCGGCAGGGGACGATGTGGCGCGCCTGCAACGGTTCCGCGCCGAACGGCGCGGTGGTCAGACGGTAGGCGTAGTGACGACGCACGGCGGAGAAGCGCGCGTCGAACTCCGGCGGTACGAGGCGAACTCCTTCGATGCGCACGTCTTTCGGCAGGAATCGCGCCATCCGATGCACCAGCCGCTGCTCGTCCACCTCGGCACGGGTATCGAAGTGCGCGACCTGACCCTCGGCATGCACACCGGCGTCGGTTCGGCCCGCCACGGTCAACTGGATCGGCTCGCGCTGCACCTTGCTCAGCGACTCCTCCAGCACACCCTGCACGGTGCGCAGGCCGGGCTGGCGCGCCCAGCCGCTGAAGTCGGTGCCGTCATAGCTGATGTCCAGCCGTACCCGAACCGCGACCGGCTCCGGCGTCGGATCCTCCACCGTCACTGCGATCCCCTCGTCAACATGAGGAAAGCCCGCCGACCCGAAGGGGACGGCGGGCTCACTCGTGGCAATTACCCACGCGGAGCAAGGAAGACTAGTCTTCCTTCTTCTCCTCGGCAGCGGCCTCGGCCGGAGCCTCGGCGACGACCTCGGTGGCCTCTTCGGCCTCTTCGGCAGGAGCCTCGGCCGGGGCCTCGGTCTTCTGCGAAGCGGCGACGCGACGGGCACGATCGGCCTCGTTGGTCACGGTCTTCTCGCGAACCAGCTCGATGATCGCCATCGGCGCGTTGTCACCCTTGCGCGGGATGGTCTTGATGATGCGGGTGTAGCCACCCTCACGGCCCTCGAACGAGGGGCCGATGTCCGCGAACAGAGCGTGGACGATGTCCTTGTTGCGGATCACCTTCATCACCTCGCGACGGTCGGCGAGAGAGCCGGCCTTCGCCTTGGTGACAAGCTTCTCGGCGTACGGGCGCAGCGCCTTGGCCTTGGACTCGGTGGTCGTAATGCGACCGTGCTCGAAGAGCGCCGTGGCCAGATTGGCGAAGATCGCCTTCTGGTGCGACGCCGACCCGCCGAAGCGGGCACCCTTCTTGGGCTTGGGCATTGGAATTCTCCTGTGTCTGAAGGCCTACTCGGGGCGCCTACACCCCGTGCGACCTAAAGCTGTTCGGTTTCGGCGTAGTCCTGCTCGCCGCTGTCGGTGTCGCTGAACGAACCGCTGTCGCTCCAGGTACCGCTCGCCGCGTCGTAACCGACGACGGAGGACGGATCGAAGGAGGCCGGGCTGTCCTTGAGCGAGAGACCAAGCGAATGCAGCTTGACCTTGACCTCGTCGATGGACTTCTGGCCGAAGTTACGAATATCCAGCAGATCCGACTCGGTGCGGGCAACCAGCTCGCCGACGGTGTGAACACCCTCGCGCTTGAGGCAGTTGTACGACCGCACGGTGAGGTCCAGGTCCTCGATCGGCAGACCGAACGAGGCGATGTGGTCCGCCTCGGCCGGGCTGGGGCCGATCTCGATGCCCTCGGCCTCGACGTTCAGCTCGCGAGCGAGACCGAACAGTTCGACCAGAGTCTTACCCGCCGACGCCAGCGCATCCCGAGCGGAAATCGAGTTCTTGGTCTCGACATCCAGGATGAGCCGGTCGAAGTCGGTGCGCTGCTCGACACGAGTCGCCTCGACCTTGTAGGTCACCTTCAGAACCGGCGAGTAGATCGAATCCACCGGGATCCGGCCGATTTCCGCGCCCGACGCCTTGTTCTGCACGGCCGGGACGTAGCCGCGACCGCGCTCGACGACGAGCTCGATCTCCAGCTTGCCCTTGTCGTTCAGGGTGGCGATGTGCATATCCGGGTTGTGCACGGTCACGCCGGCGGGGGGGACGATGTCACCGGCGGTGACGGTGCCCGGGCCCTGCTTGCGGACGTACATGGTGACCGGCTCGTCCTCTTCGGACGACACCACGAGGCCCTTGAGGTTCAGGATGACGTCGGTGACGTCTTCCTTCACGCCGGGGACCGTGGTGAACTCGTGCAGCACGCCGTCGATGCGGATGCTCGTGACAGCAGCACCCGGGATCGAGGACAGCAGCGTGCGGCGCAGCGAGTTGCCGAGCGTGTAACCGAAACCCGGCTCCAGCGGTTCGATGGTGAACCGCGACCGGTTCTCGGACACAACCTCTTCGGTCAGTGTCGGTCGCTGTGAAATCAGCATGGCTGTAACTCCTCCTTCAAAGACGCCCACTATTTGACGTCCACGACATGGATTGCGGGAGACCACTTTTCGAGACCGAGTCCCGGAAGGCGGTCTCCCACCAGCGGCGCGCTACAACGAGCGCACCTGCGATTACTTCGAGTAGAACTCGACGATCAGCTGTTCCTGCAGAGGAACATCGATCTGCGCACGCTCGGGGAGCTGGTGCACCAGGATCCGCAGACGGCCGGGAACGACCTGCAGCCAGCCCGGGATCGGGCGATCGCCGACGGTCTCACGCGCAATCTGGAAAGGCAGCGTGGTCAGCGACTTGTCGCGGACATCGATGATGTCGTACTGCGAGACCTGGAAGCTGGGCACATCGACCTTCACACCGTTGACGGTGAGGTGGCCGTGCGAGACCAGCTGACGGGCCTGACGACGGGTGCGGGCCAGACCGGCCCGGTACACCACGTTGTCGAGACGAGCCTCGAGCAGACGCAGCAGGTTGTCGCCGGTCTTGCCCTTCTGGCGGTTCGCCTCTTCGTAGTACTTGCGGAACTGCTTCTCCATGACGCCGTACGAGAAGCGAGCCTTCTGCTTCTCCTGCAGCTGCATGAGGTACTCGGATTCCTTGATCCGCGCGCGGCCGTGCTGGCCGGGCGGGTAAGGACGACGCTCGAACGCCTGGTCGCCTCCGACGAGGTCGACACGCAGACGACGCGACTTGCGGGTGATGGGGCCTGTATAACGAGCCATTTTTCGCTAAATCCTTTCCCGCTAGACGCGACGGCGCTTGGGCGGCCGGCAGCCGTTGTGCGGCTGAGGAGTGACATCAGAGATCGAGCCGACCTCGAGGCCTGCGGCCTGAAGCGAGCGGATCGCGGTCTCGCGACCCGAACCCGGGCCCTTGACGAACACGTCGACCTTCTTGACACCGTTCTCCTGCGCCTTACGGGCAGCGTTCTCGGCGGCGAGCTGTGCGGCGAACGGGGTCGACTTACGCGAACCCTTGAAGCCGACGTGACCCGAGGACGCCCAGGAGATGACGTTGCCTTCGGGATCGGTGATGGACACGATCGTGTTGTTGAACGTGCTCTTGATGTGAGCGTGGCCGTGCGGGATGTTCTTCTTTTCCCGGCGACGCGCTTTCTGAGACTTCTTCGGGCCAGCGGCCCGGCTCTTCGGAGGCATGCGCTATCCCTACTTCTTCTTGCCGGCGACGGTCTTCTTCGGACCCTTGCGCGTGCGGGCGTTGGTCTTCGTCCGCTGGCCGCGCACAGGCAGGCCACGACGGTGACGCAGGCCCTGGTAGCAGCCGATCTCGATCTTGCGACGGATATCGGCCTGCACCTCGCGGCGCAGGTCACCCTCGACCTTGAGAGCAGAGCCCTCGATGAAGTCGCGGAGCTGGGTCAGCTGCTCGTCGGACAGGTCCTTCGAGCGCAGGTCCGGGCTCACGCCCGTGCCGGCCAGGATCTCCTTGGAGCGGGTACGGCCGATGCCGTAGATGTAGGTCAGCGCGATCTCCATGCGCTTTTCGCGCGGGAGGTCGACGCCCATCAGACGTGCCATGTGGCAGGTTCCTTAATGTTTCGGAGGTCTGCTCCCTGTCCGTCCCCTCGTATGGGGCCCCGGCCTCCGTACCGGGGGAAAGCCGCCATCCGCCCCGTAGGGGGCTCGTCGACGGCGACTGGCGCTGGGAGTGCTTCTTTGTTGCCAACCCGAACTGCGTTCGGTGCGTGGCTGGTGAGCGACCTGGGCTGCACAGAAATCGTGCGGCCCCGGCGAGCCCGGCCGTTGGCCGAGATCAGCCCTGACGCTGCTTGTGGCGCAGGTTCTCGCAGATCACCATGACCCGACCGTGACGACGGATCACCTTGCACTTCTCGCAGATCGGCTTGACGGACGGATTGACCTTCACGTCGTATCCAATCTGGTTTCGGTGTTCACTGGCCGTGAACACAGTTTTTCCCCGGCCGGAAATGGCCGGGGAAGCCCGGGACTCGGTGGTCTCGGAAGTCTTTCGCAACCAAGCGATCTGGTTACTTGTATCGGTAGACGATGCGACCGCGGGTCAAGTCGTAGGGCGACAGCTCCACGACGACGCGGTCCTCGGGCAGAATGCGGATGTAGTGCTGCCGCATCTTGCCGCTGATGTGTGCGAGAACCTTGTGCCCGTTCTCCAGCTCGATTCGGAACATCGCATTGGGGAGCGGCTCGATGACCCGGCCCTCAACCTCGATGGCCCCTTCCTTCTTCGCCATATCCTCCGCGATCCCGATTAGGCTGAACCTGGTTGGTCCATGCTCATTACGGCGGGCCCAACCGGAATCTTCGTCGTGCACTCCAGTCGACCCGGTGCCATACTTCGTGCAAGGGACATGAAGACATGCCACGACCACTATGTAGATGCACCAACGGCATAGCTTACCCGCATCCCGAGATCCGGCCAAACGCGGGCGCTATGACGTGCGCTGCATTGCGGCCACTGCCCGTGGCGCCACCCGGCCCCGGATCGCGCTCTTCGCGCCGGATGCCCGCATATCGGCGAGGACGCCCTGCTCATCGGAACACCCTCGCGGGAGAATCGCCTACGCCGCAGCCGAGAGATTCTGAACCCGCGGCACGGCAGCGGGATCGCGACCGCGTCGTGCGGGCTTGCTCGTTCGAATCGTTTCACCACCCGGCGCGAGCCGGTCGGCGCCGAGGCGCACTCCTTATCTCTTTGTATGCGCTGCTCGTTCTTCGAGGTGGGCGGGGCCCTTGGTCGGCTAGCGGGCACGGGGTTGCGGGGAATCGCTAAACTCGCCCTGTCCATGCATGATCGGTCCACCACTCGGGGGTACAAGTGAGCCGCAACAACGACGGCCTCCCCATGCTTCCACCATGGCTGTCCGAGAGCGACGTCACCGAGTCCGGCTACGAAGCGCCCGTGGAGAACCTTCCCCACGACGACCTCATCCCCGAAGAGAAGTCGCCTCGCCGCCTCTTCGGCGGCCGCCGCAAGGGCCGCAAGGACACCCCCGCCCCGACTCCCCAGCCGGACCTCGCGCAGCAGACCGCCCGGCCCGACCGGGCACCGAGCACCCCGCAGCCCGACTCGGCGACGCAGTCCCCGCACGCCGACTCGGCACCGCGCACTCCTCAGCCCGACCCGGCACCCTCGTCGCGCACCCAGCCCGACCGGGCTCCTTCGTCGCGCACCTCGCAGCCCACAGCGGACGCGACCACGCGAATCCCCAACGGCACCCCTCAGACCGACGGCACCCCGGACTCCCCGCAGCGCGCTCCCGAATCCCCGCAGCGCCCAGCGGTCCCCCAGCGCAACCCCGGCACCCACTTCAATCCGCCGATTCCCAGCCCCTCGGCCGAATCCGATCTCGGCACCCCGCCCCGAACCCCCGGGCCACGCTTCGACGCACCCCCACCGGCCCACGCCGCCCCCGCGCGCCAAGCCGACCCGCGCACCCAGCGCCCGGACCTC
>NZ_BDBU01000068.1 GCF_001613145.1 Nocardia jejuensis NBRC 103114 | reverse complement strand
TGGTTGGGCGCGGGCGCGCCGGGAGGTGGTCGGGCGCGGGCGCGCCGGGAGGTGGCCGGGTGATTGCCGCGTGCCGGTGGCGGCGTCGCGGCGAGTCGTGGGGCGGGCCGGCGATCGAGGCTCGGGTGGATTGTCCGGAGAGTGAAGATCATTCGGTGGCGAGAAGTTTGCTGGAGAATATCTCCGTTGTCTCGCGGAGTGGGACGTCCCACCTTTCAACCGGTTATAACCGCAGGCGAGAGCCCGCAGGCCACGCGATCGCGGGCGGAATGCGGGCCAAATCCGTTGGCGCACTTGTGACAACGGCGCGTGCGTGTTCATGACCGAAAAATGATCCGTTTGTCCATAAACGCAACATGTCGGCAACGACACGCCGATACTGTCCGCAGCCAAACGAAGTCCACCGCGGCGCGGCGGGGCCGCAATCCGGCACGCGCGCCGCGTTTCGAGAGTGGGGCAGTATGCGCGCGAAGAGAGTTGCGGCAGTGGGAGTTGCGGGACTGACGGTCCTGGCGATCGCCGGCTGTGGGTCCGGACGAACGGGAGGCGGCGGGGGTGACGCCGGACTGGTCATCGGCACCACCGACAAGATCTTCTCCCTCGACCCGGCCGCGGCCTACGACAACGGCTCGCTGGCGGTGGAGACGCAGGTCTATCAGTTCCTGCTGAACTTCGCTCCCGGCGAGGCGATTCCGAAACCCGATGCGGCGCAGAAGTGTTCGTTCACCTCGCCGACGGTGTACAGCTGCACGCTCAAGCAGGGCCTGAAATTCGCCAACGGCAACCCGCTGACCTCGGCCAGCGTCAAGTTCTCGTTCGACCGAATGCTGAGTCTCAACGATCCCAACGGCCCGGCCTCGCTGCTGGGCAACCTCGCCAAGACCGAGGCCGCCGATCCCCTCACCGTCAATTTCACGCTGAAGGTGCCCAACGACCAGACCTTCGCGGCGATCCTGCCCACCCAGGCCGGCGCCATCATCGACGAGAAGTCCTTCCCGGTCGACAAACTGCTCGACGACAACGAGGTGGTGAAGGCCAAGCCCTTCTCCGGTCCGTACACGATCAGCAGCTACGACAAGAACAAGCTTGTCTCGTATCAGGCCAACCCGGATTACGACGGCACCTTCGGCAAGGCCAAGACCGAGAAGGTGTCGGTCAAGTACTACGCGGCCTCGGAGAACCTGAAACTCGAAGTGCAGCAGGGTGATATCGACGTCGCCTACCGATCGCTCACGCCCACCGACATCGACTCGCTGCGCGGAGACAGCAAGGTCACCGTGCACGAGGGGCCCGGCGGCGAGCTGCGCTACTTCGTGTTCAACATGAACACCATGCCGGGCGGCACCCCCGCCCAGAAACTGGCGCTGCGCAAGGCCATCGCCTCCTCGCTCGACCGCGACGCGCTGGCGTCCTCGGTCTACAAGGGCACCTACTCCGCCGCGTACTCCTCGGTGCCGCAGGGTGTTCCGGGCGCGACCGAGCCGTTCAAGGACATCTACGGGGCCAAGCCGAACAAGGACGCCGCCACCAAGTTCCTGGCCGAATCCGGCCTGCCCGCCCCGGTGCAGCTGAACCTGCAGTACAACACCGACCACTACGGCAGCACCTCCTCGGAGGAGTACGCCGCGATCAAGGCGCAGCTCGAAGCGACCGGGCTGTTCAAGGTGAATCTGCAATCCACCGAATGGGTGTCGTACCAGAACGAGCGCGCCCGCGACGGCTACCCGATCTTCCAGTTCGGCTGGTTCCCGGACTACCCGGACGCCGATGACTACCTGACCCCGTTCTTCGCGCCGAACAACATGCTGCAGACCCACTTCGAGGATCCGCGCATCACCTCCGAACTGCTCGCCGAAATCACCGAGGTCGATCCGGCCAAGCGCACCACCGCCCTGGCCACCGTGCAGCGGTCCCTCGCACAGGACTTCCTGCCGATCATCCCGCTGCTGTCGGGTAAGCAGATCGCGGTGGCGGGCACGGACGTTCAGGGTGTCCAGGACACCCTCGATCCCTCGTTCAAGTTCCGCTACGGCGTGCTGAGCAAGTGATCTCCGGTCAACTGCTGCGGTACCTCGGAATTCGCCTGCTGCTGATCATCCCCACCACCTGGATCCTGGTGACCGTCGTGTTCTTCCTGATGCGAGTGGTGGGCGATCCGATCACGGCGGCGCTGGGCGGACGCCTGCCCCCCGACCAGATCGCGGCACGCAAACACGCGGCCGGCCTCGACCGGCCGATCCTGAGTCAGTACTGGGACTACATCTCCGGGCTCGCCCGCGGGGATTTCGGCCGCTCACAGGACAATCGGGCGATCACCGACGTGATCGCCACCTACGGCGCGGCCACCCTGGAGCTGGTGGTCTGGGCCTTGATAGTGGCGTTCGCCGTGGGCATCCCGCTGGGCCGGTACGCGGCGACCCGCCGCGACACCGCACCCGATGTGGGTCTGCGACTGTTCGCCATCCTGGCCTACGCGGCGCCGGTGTTCTTCGTCGGTCTGCTGCTGAAACTGGTGTTCGCGGTGAAGCTCGGCTGGCTGCCGGTGGCCGGGCGCGCGAGCACCAGTGTGGAACTGGACCTGCAGAACGTGTCGCCCAAGACCAACATCCTGGTTGTGGACGCGCTGCTGTACGGCGATATGGGATACCTCGAAGACGTGCTGAAACACGCTGTGCTGCCCGCGATCGCGCTCGGCCTGCTGACCGCGGGAGTGTTCCTGCGGCTGGTGCGGATCAATCTGATCCAGACCCTGCGCAGCGACTTCGTGGATGCCGCGCGCGCCAGGGGACTGTCCGCCCGAGTGGTCACGCGGCGGCACGCCTTCCGGAACGCGCTCATCCCCGTCGTCACCGTCATGGGCATGTACATCGCCAGCATGCTCGGTGGCGCGGTGCTCACCGAGCGCACCTTCGAATGGAAGGGCCTGGGTTACCAACTCACCGAATATCTGCAGGCGCGCGACTTCATCGCGGTGCAGGGGATCGTGGCCTTCATCGCGCTGGTGGTGGCGGTCATGAGCTTCTTCGTGGACGTGATCGTCGCGCTCATCGACCCGAGGGTGAGGTTCTGATGACCGCTGCTCCGGAAGTGATCACCGAACCGGCCGCGCCGCCGCTCGAAATGAGGGGGCGGCGGCGCGGCATACCCGGTCTGCGACTTTTCGCGCTGACGCACGGATTGCAGCGCGCCACACTGGTGTTCGGACTCGCGCTGATCGCGTCGTTCCTGGTCATCGCGGTCTTCGCGCCGCTGCTCGCGCCCTACGGATTCGCTCAGAACTCCTCGGACGGAGTGGATTTCGTGCGCCAGGGCGCACCCTCGGCACAGCACTGGTTCGGCACCTCGGTCCGCGGCGAGGACGTGCTGTCCCGGGTTCTGTTCGGGGCCAGGACCGCGCTGTACGTCATCGCGGTCTCACTGGTGCTCTCGCTGTTCGTCGGCGTGCCACTGGGATTGCTGTCCGGCTATGTCGGGCGCTGGCTCGATCGCGTACTGGTGCTGTTCATGGACGCCATGTACGCGTTCCCCACGCTGCTGCTGGCCATCGTGGTCTCGATCGTGGTGGCGGGCGGCAACTCCAGCAGCCTGGGCGGCGTGCTCTCGGCCGCGGTGGCGATCACGGTGATCTTCGTGCCGCAGTACTTCCGGGTGGTGCGCAATGCGACGGTCTCGGTCAAGCACGAGCCGTATGTCGACGCGGCGCGGGTGAGCGGGGCCTCGGTCGGGCGAATCCTGTTCCGGCACATCCTCGCCAACGTCACCTCCTCGCTGCCGGTGATCATCACACTGAACGGGGCCGAGGCCATCCTCACCCTGGCCGGGCTCGGCTTCCTCGGGTTCGGCATCGAACCCACCCAGGCCGCCGAATGGGGCTACGACCTCAACAAGGCGCTGTCGGACGTCTCCAACGGAATCTGGTGGACCGGTGTGTATCCCGGCGTCGCCATCGTGCTGGTGGTGCTCGGCATGACGCTGGTGGGGGAGAGCCTCAACGAAGTGTTCAACCCGCTGCTGCGCACTCGGCGCGGGGTGGACGCGGAACCCGATACCGCGGCGGCGCAGGTGCCCGACGCACCGGCCGTCGCGGTATCGGCCACCGCGCCGGACGCCGCCGAAGGTGACGCGGCCGAAAGCGCCGCCACCGCACCCGGTGACTCCGTAGCCGACACCACCGAAACCGATTCCACCGCCGTGGGTTCCGATTCCGATGCCGCGGAATCGGTCCCCGGGACCGCCGCCGCGGAGGGCCCCGATGCCCCCGCGGCGGAGGTTCCGGAGGTGGGGCAATCCGGTCCTGGAGCGTCGGAGGTGGGACCGACCGACCCTGGAGCGCCGGAGGCGGGACCGTCGGGTGCTGGAGCGTCGGAGGTGGGACCGACCGACTCTGGAGCGCCGGAGGCGGGACCGTCGGGTGCTGGAGCGTCGGAGGTGGGACCGACCGACCCTGGAGCGCCGGAGGCGGGACCGACCGACCCCGGAGCGCCGGAGAAGGGAACGCCGGGCACGGGAGCGCTGGAGGCCGGGACGGCGAAGGACCGGGGAGCGTCTACGCCGCCGGGTGAGACGACGGATTCGGACGAGGGAAAGGGGACACGCTGATGCCGGACAATCGCGTCGATCGCGAGAACACCGGTCCCGCACTGGCTGTCGAGTCGCTGTCGGTCACGTTCGCCACGGACGCCGGGGCGGTGAACGCGGTCTGCGATGTGTCCTACGAGGTGTTCCCCGGTGAGGTGCTGGCCGTGGTCGGGGAGTCGGGCTCGGGCAAATCGGTGAGTTCTCGCACCGCCATCGGACTGCTGCCGGGCACCGCCCGGGTGCGCGGCAAGGTGCTGCTCGG
The DNA here is from genome assembly GCF_001613145.1 of Nocardia jejuensis NBRC 103114. Taxonomy (GTDB): domain Bacteria; phylum Actinomycetota; class Actinomycetes; order Mycobacteriales; family Mycobacteriaceae; genus Nocardia; species Nocardia jejuensis. Next base: position 33,846 of record NZ_BDBU01000068.1, on the reverse strand, counting down.
GACCGCCGAGGTCACCGCCATGTCCGAACGACAGCTCACCGCCGTGCGCGGCGGGGATATCGCCATGGTGTTCCAGGAACCGGGCAGCGCGCTGGACCCGCTGTTCACCGCGGGATTCCAGATCGCGGAATCGCTTCGCGCACACGGCGATATGACCCGCAAGGCCGCGCGGGCCCGCGCGATCGAACTGCTGCGCATGGTCGGCCTGCCCGACCCCGAGCACCGCGTCGACTACTACCCGCACCAGCTCTCGGGCGGGCAGAAGCAGCGCGTCATGATCGCCATCGCCATCGCGTGCGAGCCCAAGGTGATCATCGCCGACGAGCCGACCACGGCCCTGGACGTCACCGTCCAGGCCGAAATCCTGGAGCTGCTGCGGGATCTGCGCGATCGCATCGGCAGCGCCATCATCCTGATCACCCACAATATGGGCGTGGTGGCCGACCTCGCCGACCGCGTGGTCGTCATGCGCGCGGGCCGTGTGGTCGAAACAGCCCCCGTGGACGAGCTTTTCGCGAACCCGCGCCACGACTACACCCGCGCACTGCTGGCGGCAGTCCCGCACTTGGGCTCCGCCGAACGCGCGGCGGCCCTGCCCGCCGCGTCGCCGGAACCGAACAGCACAGCCGGACCCGACGACTCGGCCGGAGCGGTCTCGGGAAGTCCGACGCAGAGTGCGCCCGGACCGCTGTGGAGTGGGATCGGTTCGCTGGAGTCGGTGGGATTGCCGGATGTGGAGGTGCCCGGGGCCGGATCGGACAGCGGCAGTGTGGTTTTCGATGTCGAGGATCTGGTGGTGGAGTTCCCGGGCGGGCTGGGGCGCGGTGGGTTCCGGGCGGTGAACCGGGTGAACCTCACCATCGAGCGGGGCGAAACCCTGGGACTGGTGGGCGAATCCGGATCGGGCAAGTCCACCATCGGACGGTGCGCGGCGGGATTGCAGCGGGCCACCTCGGGAGTGGTGCGGATTCAGGGCGTGGACATCACGCGACTCTCGGAGCGCAAGTTGCGGCCGCTGCGCCGGCGGCTGGGATTCGTGTTCCAGGATCCGGCCACCTCGCTCAATCCGCGGCTGACGGTCGGTGACTGCGTGGCCGAACCGCTGGTCGTGCATCGCGCCGGGAATCGGGCCGCGGTCCGGGCGCGGGTGCGGATGCTGCTCGACGATGTCCAACTGCCGGAGGGCACCGAGGGCCGCTATCCGCACGAACTGTCCGGCGGGCAGCGCCAGCGGGTCAGCCTCGCCCGCGCCCTGGTGCTGAACCCGGATCTGCTGATCGCCGACGAGCCGACAAGCGCCCTTGACGTGTCGGTGCAGGCGAAGGTGCTGGAGCTGTTCGCGCAGCTGCAGCGCGAGTGCGGCTGGGCGTGCCTTTTCATCAGCCACGACCTCGCCGTCGTCGACCAGCTGGCCGACCGGATCGCCGTGCTCTGCCGGGGCGAAGTGGTCGAGCAGGGCGACCGGGACGACATCCTGCGCCGCCCCCGCGAGGACTACACCCGCCGCCTGGTCGCCGCCGTTCCGGTTCCCGACCCGATCGAAAAGCGGCGCCGACGCGCTCGAGCCGCGGTGTGAGATCGTGCGGCGCCATCGTGGTCCCGATCACCGATGGCACCGCATGACACCGGGTAGGCACCCATACGGGTGCAAGGTCGTTATCCGACTCCGGTACCGTGAGCTGGCATCTATCCACCGATTCGGCTTGGAGCTCTCCCCGACAATGACTGAACAGACACCCAGCGGCGCCGGTGCCTCGTATGCGGCGGCCGGAGTGGATATCGAAGCCGGAGACCGGGCAGTCGAACTGTTCGCGCCGCTGGCCAAGAAGGCCAGCCGGCCCGAGGTGCAGGGTGGCCTCGGCGGATTCGCCGGACTGTTCGCGCTCAAGGGCGGCTACAAGGAGCCTCTGCTCGCGGCCTCCACGGACGGCGTCGGCACCAAGATCGCCATCGCGCAGGCCATGGACAAGCACGACACCGTCGGACTGGACCTGGTCGCCATGGTCGTCGACGATCTCGTCGTGTGCGGTGCCGAACCGCTGTTCCTGCAGGACTACATCGCCGTCGGCAAGGTCGTCCCCGAGCGCGTCGCGCAGATCGTGGCCGGCATCGCCGAGGGCTGCGTCATCGCCGGCTGCGCTCTGCTCGGTGGCGAGACCGCCGAACACCCCGGCCTGATGGGCGCGGACGACTACGACCTGTCCGCCACCGGCGTCGGCGTCGTGGAAGCCGATGCCGTGCTCGGCCCGGACCGCGTGCGCCCCGGCGACGTCGTCATCGCCATGGGCGCGTCCGGCCTGCACTCCAACGGCTACAGCCTGGCCCGCAAGGTGCTGCTGGACATCGACCGGATGCAGCTGTCCGGCCACGTCGAGGAGTTCGGCCGCACCCTGGGCGAGGAACTGCTCGAGCCCACCAAGATCTACGCCAAGGACTGCCTGGCCCTGATCGCCGAGACCGATGTGCGGACCTTCTCGCACGTCACCGGCGGCGGCCTGGCGAACAACCTGGCTCGCGTGCTGCCCGCCGGTCTGGTCGCCGAGCTGGATCGCGGCACCTGGAACCCGGCTCCGGTGTTCAAGCTGATCGCCCAGCGCGGCCGGGTCGAGCGCATCGAGATGGAGAAGACCTTCAACATGGGCGTCGGCATGGTCGCCGTCGTGGCCCCCGAGGACGCCGACCGCGCCCTCGCGGTCCTGACCGCCCGCCACATCGAGTGCTGGACCCTCGGCACCGTCAAGAAGGCCAAGGACGACGACGCCGAGCGCGCCGTGCTGGTGGGAGACCACCCGCGCTTCTGAGCGCCTGCAACCACGACAGCGCCTGGCAACCACGACAGCGGCCCCGATCACTCACGAGTGATCGGGGCCGCTGTCGTAGGTCGGGGTTCGTTCGTATCGTTCGCCCGGGCGTGCGGGCATGGGTAACGCCGGTGTTGCCCGAGGGGCAGCCGAAGGTGTGCGAAAACGCCTGTGCCCCGCTGACTTTCGATGATCGAGCATCGAAGTCAGCGGGGCGCGGACAATGAAAAACACACCAGCGCCCCTACCGTGAGGTTGGAACACCGGTGTTTCTACATGCCTCGATATCGTCGCGATCGGCGCGCATCGACGTACCAAAGGGAGGCCAGCGGCCTCCCCCGTGCACTCGATTCAATCCGAGTCAGCGACGCCAGTCGTCGTAATCGCCGTCGTCCCAGCTGGACGACGGCGTTTCCTTCGAGTCGTCCTCGCTGGAAATCACGCCGCCACTCCGCTGCTGCGGGCTGGCGGGACTTCCCGACAGCTCGCGCTGAAGGTTGTTGAAGTCGGTCGGCGCGGAGCTGTACTTGAGCTCACGTGCGACCTTGGTCTGCTTTGCCTTAGCCCGGCCGCGTCCCATGGCTGACCCCCTCGCGTCACTGCGGGGCGGCCTGGGGTTTGGTTGGCGGCCCCGTTCGAATTAATAATCTTCCTGTCAGACACTTTAGCGTGTGTCAGGCGGTCGCGCTTCCAGGAGTGGGGCAGAAAGCCTCGAAGTGCCGCCGCGAGGGGAAGATCCGGACATCGGGCAGGGGCTAGAGCACCCCGGGGACCGCTCGCACGAGGCCCACCCGGGCATCGCCGCCGAGCACCGGCGGGGCCGCCAATTCCGCGTGTGCGCCGGTCCACTCGATGCCCATACGCTGCAGAATGGCCAGCGTCAGCGGAACCCGGGCCCGATCCGCGCCGTCATCGATCTTGTAGGCGAACGCACTGCCGTCCGGGAGCGCACCCGCGTGCACGCCGTCCGCGCCGATCTTGCAGACCAGTCCCGGCGTTGCGGCCATCACCCGCAGATCCGGCCCGTCCGTGCCCGAAATCACTCGCGGATGAGCACGAATCGCGTCCGCCACCCGTCGCTCGGGACTGTCGGGCTCGGCCGTCGCCAGCGTCGCGTACGCGCGAGCGAGGTTCACCAGCGAGACCGGCACGATCGGCAAACCGCATCCGTCGATGCCCAGATCCGTCTCCGGCTCACCCGTGACATCGGCGATGGTGGACAGCACGGCCTGCTGCAGCGGGTGTCCGATATCGAGGTAGCCGCGGGTCGGCCAGTCGTTGATCTTGCAGGTCGCGAGCATGGCGGCGTGCTTGCCGGAACAGTTCATGAATATCCGGCGCGCGGCACCGGCCCGATCGCTGCCGGCCAGCACTCGGGCGCGGGCCTGTTCCTCGAAGGGGAGATCCGGCGGGCATTCCAGCTCGTCCTCGGTGAAGCCGAAACGATCCAGCAACCGCCGCACCAGCGCGACGTGATCGGGCTCGCCGAAATGCGAGGCCGTGGCGATGGCGAGTTCGGCATCGTCGATCGGCTCGAAACCATTGCGCAGCAGGGTGAGCGCCTGCATCGGCTTGTTGGTGGAGCGCGGGAAGATCGGGCCGTGCACCGCGCCCAGCTCGACCAGCGGCTCACCGTCCGCGCGCAGGATCACCGCCGAACCGCGGTGCACGCACTCGCGGAACCCCGAGCGCACCACCTCGACCAGGTCGACGCTCATGCCTCGGCTCCCTTCAGGTCGGTGACGGTGTTCTTCGTGTCATCGGCGGGTGCGCTCGCGCGCTGGGCATTCGCGTGCCGGCGGCGATGGCGCTCGACCTGCATTCGGACGTCCTCGGAAACGGTCGGCTCGGAGAGCAGGAGGGTGTCCAGCAGATCGGGGTCCGCTCCGGTGAACAGGTCGCGGACCGTGATGCCGTGCGCCGGGACGTGCACCACCCGAACCTCGTCACCCACGCCGATCGTCCCCTCGGTCAGGACCCGGAAGTACGCGCCGGTATCGGACCGCAGGGTGAAGCGCCTGACCCACTGCTGTTCGCCGGACCACTGCTGGAAGGTCGCGCACGGGACGCGGGGTGCGGACACCTCCAGCAGCGTGTCACCGACGGACCAGCGCTCGCCGAGCACCGCGTCGCTGACGGGAAGCCCACTGATGCGCAGGTTCTCGCCGAACCAGCCGGGCGGCAGGTCTCGCGCCAATTCGGTGGACCAGCGGTGCGCGTCCTCCTCGGCGTAGGCGTAGACGGCCTGATGCCTGCCGCCGTGATGCTCGGTATCGCAGACGTGATCGCCGTCCAGACCCAGTGCCCGGACCGGAACCCGGTGCGGCACAGGACGTTTGTCGATGGCGGTGCGGCCGACGCGCCCGCGCACCTCCAATTCGGCATGCACGACGCACACGGCCAGCACTCGGCCGCAGCGCTCGGTCATCGACCGCGGAGCTTCTCGACGGCGAGCCGGCCGGCCTGCGGTTCGTCATGGGCGGGAACGGAATCCGGATCGATGGCGGCCGCGCACGGCCCGGCCTCCAGCTTGGTGTCGGCCGGGACATTGCGCTTGATCAGGGCCAGCGCGATCGGGCCGAATTCGTAGTGATCGACGACGGTGCCGAGCACGCCGACCGCGCGACCGCCCGCGGTCACCGCCTCACCCGGCTCGGGGCGAGAATCGGCGGAACCGTCCAGGTGCAGCAGCACCAGATTGCGCGGCGGCTTACCGAGATTGGCGACGCGGGCCACCGTCTCCTGCCCGCGATAGCAGCCCTTGTTCAGGTGTACTGCGCCGAGTTCCTCGATGCCGCCGATCCAATTCGCCTCGTGCGGAATGGTGCGGTCGTCGGTGTCGATGCCGATGCGCGGGCGAAGGGCGGCCACGCGCAGGGCCTCGAAGGTCCACATGCCCGCCGCCTCCACACCCGCCGCACGCAACCGCGCCCACAGCTCGCCCAGGTGGTCGCGGGGGACGATCAGGTCGAAGGAGTCGTCGGTGGGCCACGGCATCCGGCGCAGGAAACCACCGCCGGGCAGCGCCACGGCCCGGTACACCTCGGGCAGCGCGGTGATGCCGAGCGCGTCGAGCAGGCTCTCGGCGCGCGGGCCCAGCAGGCTCAGCACGGCGTGATCGGGGGCGGCCTCGGGCTTCGCGTCGGCCCAGAAGACCATTTTCTTCAGGAAGCTCAGCAGATCCGGGCCGCGCTCGGCCTCGGTGTCGATCCACAGCGTGCCGTCCAGATCGGTGAGCACGAAGTGATGCAGGACCCGGCCGTTGAGATCCAGATCCAGATTCTCGGCGGAGTCGCCGTCGGCCAGCGCCGCGATGTGCTGACTGGAGATGGTGTGCAGCCAGGTCAGGCGTTCCTTGCCGGTGATCGAGATGACGAACCGATGCGAACGATCCACCATCGCGACGCGCTGCGCGGCTGCGCGCTGTTCACCCAGGGGATCGCCGTAATGCCAGGCGACCGCGGCATCCACGGAACCCGGGGGCCCCGCGACGGCCCCTGGAACCTGAAGAATCGGACTGGGCGCAACCGATGAGGACACAGACCCACCCTAGCCGTTCCGCCACGCCGGGACCGTCCCGCACGGGTCGGGGATATCACAGCGCTCGTCCGCCTGCCCGGGACTTCCGCGAGCGGGTCGGGGTCGTCTCGGGTCCGTTCGCGGGGTGCGAGCAGGTGTCGCTCCGGATTCGAGGTGCCCGGGCGTCACCCGATCGGACCGGATCGGTTGCCGCGGTCGGAGACACCGGGCAGGGCGTGGGCCGCGAGGACTCCGAGCAAGGGAGCGGGCCGCGATGACGCTGAGTCGGGCGCGGGAGCAGGTCGCGAGGACGGCGAGCCGGGAGCGGGTCGCGGGGATGGCGGGTCGGGCATGGGTCGCGAGGACTCCGAGCTGGGGAGCGGGTCGCGATGACGCTGAGTCGGGCGCGGGTTGCGGGGACGGCGCGGGTCGCAGGGACACGGTCTGGGTCAAGGTGGATGAACGTGGCGCGGGATTTCGTCCGGTTGGGGTGAGTCTGGCCTAGGGTCGGTCGCATGGTGGAACGAGTTCTGGTGACACTCGACGGCGCGATCCGGGATCCGGACGCGCCGTTGCTGTATGCGGACGATATCGGCACATTGCGCGGCGACGGGGTATTCGAAACGGTCCTGGTGCGGGAGGGGACGGCGTGCGCGCTGGAACTGCATCTGGCACGGCTACGGGGTTCGGCGGAGGCACTGGAGTTGCCCGCGCCGAACCTGGACGCATGGCGGAGCGCCGTGCAGACGGCGGCCAAGGAGTGGGGGAGCGAGCACGAGGGCTTGCTGCGGATGGTGCTCACGCGCGGGCGTGACAGCAATCACTCCGCCTCCAGCAAGCCGACAGCTACCAAGGCGAGCGGGCTGGCAGGGTCCGAACCCGCAACCACCGGTTATGTTTTGGTGCTGCCGGTGCCGGAACGGATCAAAACCGCGCGCACCGAGGGTGTTTCGGTGATCACGCTCTCGCGCGGTATCTCCATCGACCTGGCGCAGGCCGCGCCCTGGCAGCTGCTCGGCGCCAAAACCCTGTCGTACGCAACGAATATGGCCGCGCTGCGGTTCGCGCAGCGGATGGGCGCGGACGACGTCATCTTCACCAGCACCGAGCATCGGGTGCTGGAGGGTCCGCGCTCCACGGTGGTCATCGCGCGGGAGGGACAGCTGATCACGCCGCCCGCTCGCAACGGCGTGCTGCCCGGTACCACGCAGCGCGCGCTGTTCGGGGTGGCCGAGAAGGCCGGCTGGGAGTGCAAGTACCAGCCGCTGTTCACCGCCGATCTGATCACCGCCGAAAGTGTGTGGATGCTGTCGAGCGTGACGCTCGCGGCCCGGGTCAACTCGCTCGACGGACTGCGAATGTCGGCTCCGGACAATGCGGCCGAGATCGCCGAACTGGTCGATCGGGGGGTGTCCAAGCCGGGGAGCATCAACGGCTGGTGATCCGAGACCGACTTGCCGCGCAGTGGTGATCAGTTTGCGGCAAATTCCTGGCTTACTGTGGCGCGGCACATGTTGAACTGACGACCGGAAAGCGTACTGTCACTTACTACGTCATGTCGTAGATCGGCAGGAGGTCGGATGAGCGTCGTAGACGTCGCACGCTGGCAGTTCGGAATCACCACCGTTTATCACTTCATCTTCGTGCCGCTCACCATCGGCCTCGCCCCGCTCGTCGCGGGCATGCAGACCGCGTGGGTCGTCACGGGCAAGGAGCACTGGTACCGCCTCACCAAGTTCTTCGGGAAGCTGTTCCTGATCAATTTCGCCCTCGGCGTCGCCACCGGCATCGTCCAGGAATTCCAGTTCGGCATGGCCTGGAGCGAGTACTCCCGCTTCGTCGGTGACGTCTTCGGCGCACCGCTGGCCATGGAGGCACTGGTCGCGTTCTTCCTCGAATCGACCTTCCTGGGCCTGTGGATCTTCGGCTGGGAACGATTGCCGAAAAAGGTGCACCTGGCGACGATCTGGATCGTCGCCATCGGTGTGAACGCCTCGGCGTACTTCATCGTCGCCGCCAACTCGTTCATGCAGCATCCGGTCGGCGCGGAGTACAACCCCGACACCAAACGCGCCGAACTCACCAGCATCGGCGCGGTGCTGAGCAACAACACCACGCTCGCGGCGTTCCCGCACGTGGTCGCCGGAGCGTTCCTCACCGCGGGCACCTTCGTCGCGGGCATCGCCGGATGGTGGATGGTGCGAAAAGCCCGGCAGGGCAAGGCACTCGGCGACACCGCACCCATCGAATACGCCCGCGTCACCTGGCGGCCCGCCGCCCGGTTCGGGCTCTGGGTCATCGTGGTCGCCGCTGTCGCAATGGTTTTCACCGGCGATATCCAGGGCAAGCTGATGTTCAAACAGCAGCCCATGAAGATGGCTTCGGCGGAATCGTTGTGCCACACCGAAACCGATCCGGACTTCTCGGTCCTGACCGTCGGCACGCACAACAACTGCGACAGCGTGGATCACCTCATCGAGGTCCCCGGCGTGCTGCCGTACCTGGCCGAAGGCAAGTTCAGCGGTGTGCGGCTCGAAGGCGTCAAGGATCTGCAGGTGGCCTACAACGAGAAGTACGGCGTCGGCGACTACCGGCCCAACCTCTTCGTCACCTACTGGTCCTTCCGCGCCATGATCGGCTTCATGGCCGGCTCGATCCTGCTGGTACTGGCCGGATTCTGGCTCACCCGGGGTGGACGGGTGCCGGACCAGCGCTGGTTCTCCTGGTTCTCGATCCTGGCGATCCTCACCCCGTTCCTGGGCAACAGCGCGGGCTGGGTGTTCACCGAGATGGGCCGCCAACCCTGGGTGGTCGCGCCCAACCCGACCGGCGATCCGAACATTCGGATGACGGTGCAGCAGGGCGTATCCGGCGTCGCCGCCGGCACCGTGCTCACCTCGCTGATCGTGTTCACCCTGCTGTACGGCGTGCTCGCGGTGGTGTGGTTCTACCTCATGCGCCGGTACGTGGTCGCCGGACCGGAATCGCCCGCCATGGGCGCGGGTTCCGGGCACGACGATGACCACACCCCGACCTCGGGCGGGGACTCCGAAGCCGTCGAGAAGCTTTCCTTCGCCTACTAGGAGTCGGGCATGAGTCTGCAAGTATTTTGGTTCCTGTTGATCGGCGTGCTGTTCACCGGCTACTTCGTGCTGGAGGGCTTCGACTTCGGCGTCGGCATGCTGATGCCGATCATCGGCCGCGGATCCGAGGTCAAGAAGCGCGTCGTGCTCAACACCATCGGACCGGTGTGGGACGGCAACGAGGTGTGGCTGCTCACCGGCGGCGGCGCCATGTTCGCGGCCTTCCCCGAGTGGTACGCCAGCCTGTTCTCCGGGTTCTATCTGGCGCTGCTGCTCATTCTGGTCGGCCTGATCGTGCGCGCGGTCGCCATCGAATACCGCAGCAAGATAAACGATCCCAAGTGGCGGTTCTGGTGCGACGTCGGCATCGGCGCGGGCTCCTGGATCCCGGCGATCGCCTGGGGCCTCGCGTTCGCGAACATCGTGCACGGCGTGAAGCTCAACGAGCGCAAGCAGATCGAAGGCAATCTGTTCGACCTGCTCAATCCGTACTCGCTGCTGGGCGCGCTCACCACGGCGCTGCTGTTCGCGCTGCACGGTGCGGTGTTCATCGCGCTCAAGACCGGCAACGAGGTCCGGGACGACGCGCAGCGGCTGATCCGGATCCTGTTCGTGCCGACCGCCGTCGTGGTCGCCGCCTTCGGCATCTGGACCCAGCTCGCCTACGGCACCGGCTGGACCTGGATTCCCTTGGTACTGGCGGTGATCGGACTCCTGATCGCGGGATTCGCGGCCACCCAGGGCCGGGACGGCTGGGCCTTCACCGGCACCGCGGTGACCATCGCCTCGGCCACCGCGCTGCTGTTCGGGTCGCTGTTCCCGGATGTGCTGCCCTCCACCATCGACGCGGCCTACAGCCTCACCGTCGACGGCCGCGACGGCACCGTGAGCGCGTCCTCGACGCACTACACGCTGGTCGTGATGAGCTGGGTGGCGGTCGTCATGACTCCGATCGTCCTGTGCTACCAGGCCTGGACGTACTGGGTCTTCCGCAAGCGGCTCACCATGGAGCACATCCCGGCTCCGGTTGGACTGCTGCCGGAGAAGACCGAAACGACAGGCACGCGGTAACTCTCACGAGGTAGCTCCCGGGTTCACCGGAAGCGCAGAGCAGGACAGCGTGCCCCCCGATTCCCGGATCGGGGGGCACGCGCATACGAGGAGGTCGCAATGGCACGGCCGATCGATCCGCGGCTGTGGCGGTACGCCCGCACGGCGCGCAGGTATCTCACGCTGAGCGTGGGGCTGTCCGTGGCCACCACCGTCTGCATCGTGATCGGAGCGGTGGCGCTGGCCCGCGTGCTGTCCGGAGTGATCACCGAGCCCGGCCGTCGCGATATCGGTTCGTGGACAGCGGAACTGGTGGTTTTCGCGGCGGCCGTGGTCGTTCGGGTCACCGCGACCTGGTGGCAGTCGCGGCTCGCGCACCGGGCCGGAGCGCAGGTCGTCGCCGAGTTGGAGACGGCGGTGCTGGAGGCCGGGGCGCAGCTGCCGCCTCGCGAATTGGAGAGCCGCCGAACCGAATTGGCGGTCGTGGTGGGCTCCGGGCTCTCCGGGCTGCGCGCCTACCTCGCCGGATACCTGCCCGCGCTGATCCTGTCCTGCCTGGTTCCCCCCATCGTGCTGGCGGTGATCGCCGTGCACGACTGGGTGTCCGGAGCGATCATCGCGGTCACCCTGCCCCTCATCCCGGTATTCATGATCCTCATCGGCCTGCTGACTCAGGGCCGCGCCGAGGCCACCCTGAACGCCACCACCCAACTGTCGGATCAGCTGCTCGACCTGTTCGCCGGCATGCCGACCCTACGTGCGCTGGGCCGCGAGACCGCTGCGGGACAGCGTGATCCGGTGCGGAACGAGCCACCTCGCACCATGGCGACCCGGGTGCGTGAGCTGGGTGACTCGCTGCACCGCCGGACCATGGGCGCGCTGCGCATCGCGTTCCTGTCCTCCATGGTCCTGGAAATGCTCGCCACCCTGTGCGTGGCGCTGGTCGCCGTCTCGATCGGTATGCGGCTGGTGTTCGGGAACATGGGTCTCTACGCGGGGCTGGTGGCGCTCATCCTCGCCCCCGAGGTCTACCTCCCGCTCCGCGCCGTGGGCGAACGCTTCCACGCGGCCCAGGACGGAATGGCCGCGGCGGAAAAGGCTTTCGCGGTGCTGGACCCGGCCGCCGGCTCGACTCACGAGGCCGTCGAGGCATCCCCGAGCAGCGCGGCCGTCGTGCCGGACGGTGCGGGGGAGGGAACGGTCCGCTCGTCGGCCGAACAGATCGCGTCGCAGCCTGCCGCCACGTCCACGAGTACCGCAGACGGTGGTGTCGCCTCCTCTCGGGCTCAGGCCGTAGCAGGCGATGTCCATGATTCGTCGGGCCGCATCGAGATTCGTGAGTTGAGTGTCGCCGCGCGCGATGGCGCCGCGCCGGATGCTCTGACAGCAGTGCTGCGGCCGGGCGCGGTGACGGTGCTGACCGGTCCGAACGGCAGTGGCAAGTCCACCGCGCTGCAGGCGATTCTCGGACTCGTCACCCCCGACAGCGGGGACGTCACGGTGAACGGCACCCCGGTCGGGGATCTCGACCGCGACCAGTGGTGGTCCCGACTCGCCTGGCTCCCGCAGCGCCCGGTATTGCTGCCCGGCACCCTCCAGGCCAACCTGGAACTCCTCGGCCCGCCCGCCGGTCGAGACGAGGTCGAAGCCGCCTGCGCCGCAACCGGATTCGACGCGGTCCTGGACGAACTCCCCGACCGCTGGAACACCGTGGTCGGCACCGGCGGCACCGGCCTGTCCCTCGGCCAGCGCCAGCGCCTGGCCCTGACCCGAACCCTGGCAGCCGATCGCCGCATCCTCCTGCTCGACGAACCCACGGCCCACCTGGACTCGGCATCCGAGCACTCCGTCCTCACCTCTCTGGTCGCCCGGGCCCGGGCCGGGGCGACGGTCGTCCTCGTCGGGCACCGCCCCGCCGTCCTCGCCGTGGCCGATCACATCGTGGAGGTGCGTTCCACCCGACCCGGCTCGGCTCCCGATCCGGCCACCGCGGCGGATCCGCCGTACGTCGGTGATCGGCCCGTCGGAGTCGGCACACGCGATTCCGCTCAGCGGTCGGGCAGTGGGATGGCGTTCGGGGTCGGCGGGGGTAGCGCGGAAGCAGGTGTGCGATGAGCGGGGTGTGGACGGACTTTCGGCGGATTCGGGAGTTGCTCGAGCTGTCGCGATGGCGCATGGGGGTTTCCGTGGCGTGGGGGGTGGCGGCGCTGGGGAGTGGGCTCGGGCTCGCGGCGCTCGCGGCGTGGCTGATCGCTCGCGCGTGGCAGATGCCACCGGTGCTGGACTTGAGCATCGCGGTGGTGACGGTGCGGGCGCTCGGGATTTCGCGGGGATTGTGCCGGTATCTGGAACGGCTGGCCACGCACGATGTGGCGTTGCGGTCGATGAGCGCAGCGCGGACCACGACCTATCGGACGCTGGCGGCAGCGGATATCTGGCGGCCTCGCCGCGATTCGACGAGTGTCGCCGCAGCGCGGGTTCCCTCCGGCGGTTCACCGGACACCATCGGATCGGCGGCCCGGCAGGGAGATTCGAGTGCGGCGGGGCCCGTCGCAGGGCGATCGGTGAGCATTGCCGAGCGGCGGTCCGGCGCGGGATCGGCTGGGCGGCAGGGGGATCCGACGCAGTTGCGGCGCGGTGAACTACTGGGCCGCGTCGGCGCCGATATCGACGACCTCGGCGCGGTGGTGGTGCGGGCGTTCGTGCCCATCGCGGTGGCGTTCGTGCTGTCGGTGGCGGCGGTGGGACTGCTCGCGGCCATTTCGGTGCCCGCCGCGCTGATTCTCGCGGTGGCGCTGGCCGTTTCGGGTGTCCTCGCGCCGTGGCTCTCCGCGCGGGCGGCGCGCGAGGCGGAGATCGCGGTGCGGGCCGATCGGACCGAATTCACGGCCGAGGCATTGACCGTGCTGGATCACGCACCCGAATTGCGGGTCGCGGGAAGGCTTTCGGAGGCTGTCGGGGCGGCGCGGCGGGCCGGGGCGCGATCGGTGGCGGCGGAGGACAGCGCGGCGTCGCGGAGTGCGTGGTCGGCGGCGGTGCTGCCGCTCTCGATCGGTGTGAGTGTGCTGGGGGCGTTGCTGATCGGAATCGTGCTCTACGGCAGCGGATCCCCGGTGTACACGGCCGGATTCCAGACGATCGCGGGTGGCGGAATCTCACCCATGGCGTTCGCGGTGCTGGTCCTCGTGCCGCTCTCGGCGTTCGAAGCCGTCGCGGTACTGCCCGCCGCCGCCCAGGCGCTCACCACCGGGCGCGCGGCGCTGCATCGGCTGGACGCCCTGGAACACCCTGAAACCGGCGGGGCGGCAATCGAGCTCACGCTGCCGGATCTGCCCGACGGCCGCCGGATCGCGGTGACCGGGCCCAGCGGGGCGGGCAAGACGACGCTGCTCATGCACTGGGCCGGGCTGTTCGGCGCCCAGCGCACCGACGCCACCTTCTTCGCCGAGGACGCGCACCTGTTCGGCACCACGGTGCTGGAGAACCTGCGGGTGGCGCGCGGCGACATCACCGAGCAGGAGGCCGAGGAGGCCCTGCGCGCGGTCGGCGCGGGCCCGTGGCTCGACACCCTGCCCGAGGGCGTGCGGACCGATCTCATCGGAGGAGCGGCCGCGGTCTCGGGTGGCCAGCGGCGGCGGATCCTGCTGGCCCGGGCGCTGCTCTCCCCGGCTCGGATCCTGCTGCTGGACGAGCCCACCGAGCACCTGGAGGCACAGGCCGGAGCGGATCTGCTGCGCCGCCTGCTCGACCCGGCCGGCGGCCTCGTCGACCCGGACAGAACCGTCGTGGTGGTCACCCATCAACTCCCACCGGACACTCGGGCGGACACCGTGGTCGATGTCGCGGCGGGCGGCGTCGTCGACATGGTCGAGGGTGCGCGGTAGCCGCGAGGGGATCATGCCGCCGGTGTGAACCGACCGTCGGCGGCGCGTGGCACGGACGCGGGCTGTCGGACGAGACAGCAGGGACGAGAAGGTGCACGACGTAGGGCGGTAGCCGCAGCTTGCGGTGAGCGATGAGCGCGGCCGTATCCCGCCTATTCCCGAAAACCGCAACTGACCTGCTATTTCGCGGTCAGAGAAAATAGATTGCCGGGTTTGCCGCAACCGACTACTTTCGTCTGTACACGGAAAGGAGGTGGTTCGAATAATGAGTAATTCGAGGACGCGTGAGGTGTCTGTCCGCTAGGCGCTACCGCTGCAACGGGATTCCGTAGCGCGAGCGCTGAGCGAATTCCAGGCAGATACCCGGCCCCCGAGCCCCCGATCGTGTCCGATCGGGACCCGTGAATGTTGCATCCGCGGGTAACCGGCTCGGGGGTCGTTCCCGAAAAGCGATCAGCCGGTCATCCCCAGGGATGACCGGCTGATCTGCGTATGTGGGCCGGGCGCCGCGTGCGCGAAACCTCGGTCGGCCCGTGTGCGAAACCTCAGCCGACGTAGCGCTGCAGGCGCGCCGACAAGCGGGGTTCGAGCGCGCCGTCCGGGGCGATGCGCTCCTCGACGTAGCCGAGGTCGCCGCCCTCGACGATGCCGTAGAGCCGCTTGGCCCCGCCGACCACCGCTCCGGACTGGCTCCGGATCACCACGTCGGTGGCGAGTTCCCAGGAGGACTGGGTCAGAGCCTGGCCGTAGAAGAGTTCGACGATGCCGGTCGAGTGGGTGAGCAGCAGCTCGAGCACCTCGTCGTCACCGTCGATGCCGACTCGCCAGAAGCCGCTCTCGCGCAGGTCGGGGCCGGCGTATTCGCCTTCGCTGTCGATGACCCAGGAACGCGATTCCCAGGTGAGATAGTCGCCGCCGTCGTGCGCGACGATGATCTGCTGACCGAAGCGGTAGTCGCCGGTGTCCGGGTCGTTGCCCTCGCCCTCGCCGCGCCAGACTCCCACGAGCGGCAGCAGGGCGAGCATGGAGGAACTCAGATCGGGACCCAGCCGCAGGTTCGCGGTGTCCACGGGCAACGGAAGACCATCGAGCGCCGGGATGTTCAGGACACCGGTACTTTTGGCGCGCTCGACCGCCTCGGCGACCGCCTGGTCACCGCTGGGCCTGGCCGACGCACTCGACGCCGACCCGTTGGCCACTCCGTTCTCGATGTTCTCCTGTGCCGGGTCGGTCACGACTCGGTGAACAGCCGGTAGAGGACGTACAGACCGAACCAGGCGATCAGCACGGAGACGAGAACCAGCAGAATCTCGAAGGTAAGCACCACGTCTCGGAGTCTAATAGCACCGACTCGATCGTGTGAAAACGGGGCCGCGTCCGATGGCGTGAGAAATGACTCGTGCGGCGGGTCGCGGCGCGCCCGTGTCCGAATACGAAAGACGGCCCCGGAAACCGAACTCCGGGGCCGTCTTTCGAGATGCGGCGGTACTACTTGGCGACCTCGACGTCGACGCTGTGGATGCCGGCGCCCTCGGGCGCGACAGCGGCGGTGCCGTTGCCCGACGCGGACAGCGCGCGGATGGTCCACGAGCCCGGCGCGGCGAAGAAGCGGAAGTCACCGGTGCCCGAGGCCACGACCTCGGCGGTGAAGTCGCCGTTGCCGTCGAGCAGGCGCACGAACGCGCCGCCCACGGTCTGGCCGTCAGCGGTCAGGACGCGGCCGGTGATGACCGTTTCCTTCTCGACGTCGACGTTGGCGGGCAGGGCCTGGCCCTGGGTAGGTGCTGCGCACATGTGATTAGGCTCCCAACTCGATCGGTGCACCGACGAGGGACCCGTACTCGGTCCAGGACCCGTCGTAGTTCTTGACGTTCTTGTGGCCGAGCAGCTCCTGCAGCACGAACCAGGTGTGCGAGGAACGCTCGCCGATACGGCAGTAGGCGATGGTCTCCTTCTCGCCGTCCAGACCGGCCTCCTTGTAGAGGGTGGCCAGCTCTTCGTCGGACTTGAAGGTGCCGTCCTCGTTCGCGGCCTTGGACCACGGCACGTTGATCGCGGACGGGATGTGACCCGGACGCTGCGACTGCTCCTGCGGCAGGTGAGCCGGAGCCAGGATCTTGCCCGAGAACTCGTCGGGGGAGCGCACGTCGACCAGGTTCTTCGAGCCGATGGCGTTGATCGCCTCGTCACGGAACGCACGGATCGACAGGTCCTGCTCGCTGGCCTTGTAACCGGTGGCCGGACGCGCGACGACGTCCTTGACCAGCGGACGCCCGTCGAGCTCCCACTTCTTGCGGCCACCGTCGAGCAGCTTCACGTCCTGGTGGCCGTAGAGCTTGAAGTACCAGTACGCGTAGGCCGCGAACCAGTTGTTGTTGCCGCCGTACAGCACGACGGTGTCGTCGTTGCCGATGCCGCGGGTCGACAGCAGATCGGAGAACTGCTCGCGGTTGACGAAGTCACGCCGGACCTGGTCCTGCAGATCCTTCTTCCAGTCGAGACGCACGGCGCCCTCGATGTGCCCCAGGTCGTAGGCGGAGGTGTCTTCGTCGACCTCGACGAGGACGACGCCCGGGGTGTTCAGGTTCTCTTCGACCCAGTCTGCGGAGACCAGGGCATCGGAGCGAGCCATGTTGTTCCTTTCGGTGTTGCTGCCGGAGTCAGGCGGTGGCGGTTGAGAGCGGTCAGGCGGTCTGTGAGGACGCGTTCTTCGGCAGGAAGCGCGCGGCCAGGGGGTAGATCTTGCAGCCCAGGCAGATGCCGAAGGCCGCGTTGAGGAACGCCGCGAACAGGGCGAAGCCGGTGAACACCGCGCCCAGGACGCTGCTGCCGGCCACGAACCCGAGCACGCCGAGCACGGCGAAGATCAGGCCGACCAGCTGCGCGAAGCGCAGCGGCGCAACGGGTTCGAGCTCGGTCGGCGCACCGATGCGGGGCGCGACCAGGGCACGGAAGATCCGGCCGTACGGACTGCGGCCGGGACCGAATTGCGCGCCGAGCGCGAAAACCACGGCCTGCACGGCCAGCAGGATCGCGGCGGCGGGAAGGGAGAAGGCGGAGACGACGAGCACGATCGCCAGCACCGCGGTGGTGATCCACGCGGCGAACCGGGGTCCGCGCACGTCGACCTGCCCGGCGGGCGGGGTGCCGGGTGCGGCCGGTGACGGTGATGACGTCGATCGTGAAGAGTCCGACATGAGAATGCTCCTGCGCTGAAGGTCGATTGGCCGGATCGCCGGAGGATCGACGCGATCTCTCGTACGGCGGGGGACAAACCCGGTCGGCGTCAGAAGAAACGGGGGAAAGGCCGACCGGCTACATGCACAGGCAGCAACAACCGCCGAGCCGGCACAGATCTACCGTGCGGCGTCGGGTGAGCATCAGCTCGCGGTTGGATTCCACGATGGGGAGTTTACCCGGTTTCCGGGGGAAATTGGACCCCGAGTCCGTAATGCTGATCACTCGGCGGCCCCGGAAACCGTTAGCGGGGCCAATGACGTGCGCAAATCCACGGCCTTGGGCACTCCGGAGATACGGAACATTTCCCGCACTGTGGAATCGAAGAGGAACGTGGTGGGCAGCGAGAGCACGTTCAGCTCGCGCGCGAGGTCCGGATTCGCGTCGATATCGACCTCGATGTCCAGGGGCGGCGCGGGTGCGGTGGCCAACTCGGCGACCACGGCCGACACCACGCGGCGCACCGCCGCGCAGGGACCACACCAGTCGGCGGAGAAATGCAGCACCGCGGGTCGTCCGGGGACGACGCCCGCGGCGGCGAGCAGGGCCAGGCGGGGCGATTCGGCCGCGGTATCGGTGACGGCCGGCTTCGGTGCGCTCTCGCGCACGCGGCCCTCGTTGCGGCGCACCAGAATTCCGGCGCCGAGGGCCGCCAGCACCGCTACCGCCAGAATCGCCAGCGCGGTCACGGCTGCTGCAACCTGTCCAAATCCACCGTCACGTTCTTGCCCTTGCCCTCGACAACGATCTGCCCGCCGCTGGCCTCCACCTTGGTGGGCCGGATACCGAACGGCAGGTCCCGGGTATCGATGGTACGGGTGAACATGGCAAGCACGGCGGCGCGATCCTGCTCGGACACCACGACGGGCCGATCCTGTTCCGGCACCACCGAGGCGGGGGAGGCCGTGGAGCCCTTGTATATGTCGGTGGCGGTGATCCGCACCTGATCGCCGTCGATGCGCAGCTCGGCCAGCACGCTCACCAGGCTGCCGCTGCGGCCGTTCACGCTCACGGTGAGCGGCGGTTCGGTGCCCAGCGGGACGGTGCCGGTGAGGATGATCGCGCCCGCGGTGGTCATGCCGGTGCCGCCGGATCCGCCCGAGCCGTCGGACTTGTCGGCGGGCGGGCCGAACACCTGCAGATCGGGGATGTTGAACAGGCGGCCGAGTTCGGTCGGCTCGATCCGCATGCGGGCCTGCACCGAATCCACCGGGATCTTGCTCACAGTGCCGTCGGCCAGATCGCCCAGCGGCATGTGCACGCCTTCGAGGGTGGCCTCGACCATGATCTCGCCGGGGATGTCGGGGCGCATGGCCCGGGCCCGGATCTCGATCTTCTTGTATCGGTCGTCCAGGGCCTGGGCCACGAACGGGAAGCCGTGGAAGGTGACCTCGGGGTCGGCACTGAGATTCGAGCCGTCGCGCAGCAGCCGCGACACCCGGTACTCGGAGTAGGCCGCCGCGCCGAAGTCGAGCACAACCACCAGCCCGGCCAGGCACAGTAGACCGATGATCACCCGACGGAAAGCCATACGTGCACCCTAATGGTGGCTCCCGCGGCGCCGTCCGCTGCCGCTGCCTGACGGCGGCCGATGTTCCCGCACGGGGTGCCCGCGCCTCGCCTCCGGCTCGATTCCGCTGATAGCCGGGGTAGCGACGGACGCCCGGAATGCGAGGCTGTCGGTGGAAGCACGCTAATGTAGGCACCGATTACCTGTGATGACCAGCATGCGGTCGTGGCGAACAGAGCGGTTGCCACGCACATGCCAGATGGGATGGAGGGCCCCCTGTGGAGCTGCTCCTGCTGACCTCCGACCCCAACCCCGAAGCGGTGTTGCCGTCGTTGGCATTGCTGCCGCACCACGTTCGGCCCGCGCCGACCGAGGTCGCGTCGCTGTTGGAAGCCGGATCCGCCGATGTGGCGCTGGTCGATGCCCGCACCGATCTGGCCGCCGCCCGCGGTCTGTGCCGGTTGCTGGGCAGCACCGGTTCCTCGGTGCCCGTGGTGGCGGTGCTCACCGAAGGCGGGTTGGTCGCGGTGAACGCGGACTGGGGGCTGGACGACATCCTGCTGCCCGGCACCGGTCCCGCCGAACTCGATGCCCGGCTGCGACTGCTGGTCGCGCGCAACGGTGGCGTGGCGAGCCCGGAGAACACCGGCAAGATCACCCTGGGCGAGCTGGTCATCGACGAGGGCACCTACACCGCGCGGCTGCGCGGTCGCCCGCTCGATCTGACCTACAAGGAATTCGAGCTGCTGAAGTACCTCGCGCAGCACGCCGGCCGGGTGTTCACCCGGGCCCAGCTGCTGCAGGAGGTCTGGGGATACGACTTCTTCGGCGGCACCCGCACGGTGGACGTGCACGTGCGACGCCTGCGCGCCAAGCTCGGCAGCGAATACGAATCGCTGATCGGCACCGTGCGCAATGTCGGCTACAAGGCCGTGCGCCCGGCGCGTTCGTCGGGAGCCAAGGGTGAGGCGGCCGTCGCCTTCCCCGATGCCGAGGGTTCCGACGAAGAGCTGACACCGGTGAACGGCACCGCCCAGTGAGCGGCGGCGAGTATTGGGAGTCCACGCTCGACGCGGATCGCGCCCGGACCGTGCGGGAACTGCTGGAGTCGGCCACGGCCGCGGACGGCGTCGCACCCGTGTCCGAGCAGGCCGTTCTGTCGCTGAGTGCCGAGTCCGGCGCCCGGCATCGGGTCGCGATCGCGGACGGTGTCGTGGTGGGTTACGCGAATCTCGTTGCCGCACATGACGAACATCCGGCGATGGCCGAGGTGGCGGTCCATCCGGAGCATCGCGGCCGGGGCTTCGGCTCCGATCTGGTCGGCTCCGCGCTGGCCGCGGGCGGACCCGGCACCCGGGTCTGGGCGCACGGTGATCTGCCTCCCGCGCAGGCCCTCGCGGCCCGGCTGAAGCTGTCCGTAGCGCGTGAATTGTGGCAAATGCGCCGCGATCTGGCTACTTCAGAGCTACCGGAACTCGTGGTGCCCGACGGCCTCGAATTGCGCACCTACGCCGGGCCCTCCGACGGCGCCGAGGTGCTGCGCGTGAACAACGCCGCCTTCGCCTGGCATCCGGAACAGGGTGGCTGGACCGCCCAGGACATCGACGCGCGTCGCAGCGAATCCTGGTTCGACCCGAAGGGGCTCTTCCTCGCCGTCGATCCTGCCGCGCCGGATTCGGTGCTCGGATTCCACTGGACCAAGATCCATTACGACGAAAACCCGCCGGTCGGCGAGGTGTACGTGGTCGGCATCGATCCCGCCGCCCAGGGGCGGGGCCTCGGCCGCCTGCTCACTCTGGCCGGTCTGCACTATCTGCGCGCCCGCGGCCTGGCCGAGGTGCTGCTCTATACCGAGGGCGACAACCTGGCCGCGGTGCACACCTACACGCGCCTCGGATTCACTCGCTCGCACGTGGACGTCGCGTACTCCGCCACGCCGTAGCGCTCACTTGGCCGGTCGGAAGCAACGCTGCGGCTAACGTCACACCGCTCGCGTCGCAATCGGGGCACCTTGTTCATCTCCCGTTCACCTGCCCAGGTCCAACTGTCAACCGTGCGCCCTTACGTTTCTTTGTGGGCGGCACACGTTGCCCGGTGCGCTAGTTCTCAGCGAACGGGCCGCCACATAACGCCCGTTCGACCGTTGAGGGGTCGGGCGTGCAGACCGTGATTCGCGGAGGATCCAAGTGAATCTCAAGCGCAGCAGCGCCCTGATCGGTGTCCTGGCCGCGGCCGGCGCCATGACGCTGACCGCCTGTGGCAGCGACGACAATTCCGCCCAGACGGGCAATGTCGCCAAGATCGACGTCGCCTGTGGCGGCAAGAGTGCTCTCAAGGCCAGCGGCTCGTCCGCTCAGAAGAACGCGATGGACCGCTTCATCGCCGCCTACGAGAACAACTGCTCCGGCTCCAAGCTGGACTACACCTCGTCGGGCTCCGGCGCCGGTGTGAACGAATTCCTCGGCGGCCAGACCGATTTCGCGGGTTCGGACTCGCCGCTGGACGCCAAGAAGGACGAGGTCGCCAAGGCCGCCGCCCGCTGTGGCAGCCCGGCCTGGAACCTGCCGACCGTGTTCGGCCCGATCGCCGTGACGTACAACGTCGCCGGCATCACCGATCTGGTGCTCGACGGCCCGACCATGGCGAAGATCTTCTCCGGTGAGATCACCACCTGGGATGCCCCGAACATCAAGGCGCTGAACTCGGCCAAGGCCGACAAGCTGCCGTCGGACAAGATCGCCGTGATCTTCCGCTCCGACGAGTCGGGAACCACCGACAACTTCCAGAAGTACCTGACCGCCGCGTCCGACGGCGCGTGGACCAAGGGTGCGGGCAAGGCCTTCACCGGTGGCGTCGGCGAGGGTGCGAAGGGCAACGAGGGCACCTCGGCCGCCATCAAGAGCACCCCGGGTTCGATCACCTACAACGAGTGGGCGTTCGCGAAGTCGCAGAACCTGTCGGTGGCCCGCATCCTGACCACCGCCACCTCGAACGACCCGAAGCCGGTCGAGCTGACCTCCGAGAGCGCCGGCAAGGCGATCGACGGCGTCAAGATCTCCGGTGAGGGCAACGACCTGGTCCTGGACAACAGCTCGATCTACAAGCCCACCGTCGGTGGCGCGTACCCGATCATGCTCGCGACCTACGAGATCGTCTGCTCGAAGTACAGCGATGCCGACACCGCCAAGGCGGTCAAGGCGTTCCTGACCTCGGCGGTCGGCAACGGCCAGACCGGACTTGCCGATGCCGGCTACGTGCCGATCCCGGACAAGTTCAAGACCAAGCTCACCGCCGCGATCAACGCCATCTCCTGATCGCCTGATTGATCGCCTGATCGGAACAACGCCATGACCGTGCACGACGAAATCTCCTCCGCGGAACCGTCCATTTCGGGCGGCCCTCGGGGGGACCGTGCCTTGCCGTCGGGGGATACTGCGCTCATGCCGACCGAACCGAGCACGAAACCGGCCGCCGGGCGCAAAGCCCCCACCAAGTACGGTGCGGAATTCGTGTTCCGCTCGGCGGCCACGGCCGCCGGCGGCATCATCGTCGCCGCCATCGCGCTGATCGCACTGTTCCTGCTCATTCGAGCGGTGCCCTCGGTGCTGGAGAACAAGGCGAACTTCTTCACCAGCACCGAGTTCAACACCTCGAACGCGGACAACCTGCGGTTCGGCATCAAGGACCTGTTCATGGTCACGGTGCTGAGCTCACTGCTCGCGTTGCTGATCGCGGTGCCCATCGGTGTCGGCATCGCGTTGTTCCTGACGCATTACGCGCCCAAGCAGCTGGCCCGGCCGTTCTCCATGGTCGTGGATCTGCTCGCGGCGGTGCCCTCGATCGTGTTCGGTCTGTGGGGCGTGCTGGTGCTCGCCCCGAAGATCGAGCCGTTCCAGTCGTTCCTGAACAGGAGCCTCGGCTGGTTCTTCCTGTTCTCGGACGGCAACGTCTCCATCACCGGCGGTGGCACCATCTTCACCGCGGGTGTGGTGCTGGCGGTGATGATCCTGCCGATCATCACCTCCGTCAGCCGTGAGGTGTTCGGCCTGACCCCGCGTGCGCACATCGAGGCCGCTCAGGCCCTGGGCGCCACCAAGTGGGAGGTCGTGCGCATGACGGTGCTGCCGTACGGCCGCTCCGGTGTGATCGCGGGTTCCATGCTCGGCCTCGGCCGCGCACTGGGTGAGACCATCGCGGTCCTGGTGGTGCTGCGCACCTCCGCCAAGGCGGGTGGCTGGTCGCTGTTCGACGGCGGCTACACCTTCGCCTCCAAGATCGCCTCGGCCGCTTCGGAATTCAGTTCCAAGCTGCCGACCGGCGCGTACATCGCGGCCGGCTTCGTGTTGTTCGCACTGACCTTCATCGTCAATGCACTGGCCCGGCTGGTTGCGGGCGGGAAGGTGAACGGATGACCACCACACTCGACAAGCCGGTCAAGGCTCCGACCTTCCGGCACGTCACCCCGGCTCGCCGGTTCAAGAACAATCTCGCCACCGGTGTGGTGTGGGCCTGCTTCGGCATCGCGCTGGTGCCGCTGCTGTGGGTGCTCTACACCGTCGTCGAAAAGGGCTGGAACGCAGTCGCTTCCATCGACTGGTGGACCAAGTCGCAGAAGGGCGTGCTGCCCGAGCAGAGCGCCGGCGGTATCTACCACGCCATCTACGGCACCATCGCCCAGGCGGGCATGGCCGCGGTGATCGCGGTGCCGCTGGGCATCATGGCGGCGGTCTACCTGGTCGAATACGGTCGCGGCTGGCTGGCCAAGACTGTCACCTTCATGGTGGACATCCTGGCCGGCGTGCCCTCGATCGTGGCCGCGCTGTTCATCTTCGCGCTGTGGATCGCGACCTTCGGGTTCCCGCAGAGCGCGTTCGCGGTGGCGCTGGCCCTGGTGCTGTTGATGCTGCCCGTGGTGGTGCGCTCCACCGAGGAAATGCTCAAGCTGGTCCCGGACGAATTGCGCGAGGCCTCGTACGCACTCGGTGTCCCGAAGTGGAAAACCATTGTGCGGATCGTGGTTCCGACCGCCGCCCCCGGCATGATCAGCGGCATCCTGCTCTCGCTGGCCCGTGTCATGGGTGAGACCGCGCCGGTGCTGGTGCTGGTCGGCTATTCCAAGTCGATCAACATGAACGTGTTCGACGGCAATATGGCTTCGCTTCCGCTGATGATCTACCAGGAACTGGCCAACCCGGAACCGGCGGGCCGGGCTCGGGTGTGGGGCGCGGCGCTGTCCCTGATCCTGATCATCGCGCTGCTGTATCTCGCCGCCGCGGCGGTCAACAAACTGCTGACGCGGAACCGATAGGAACGGAAAAGAACGATGGCCAAGCGGATCGATATCAAAGACCTCAATATCTTTTACGCCAAGTTCCACGCGGTTGCCGACGTCTCGTTGACCGTGCTGCCGCGCAGCGTGACGGCCTTCATCGGTCCGTCCGGCTGCGGCAAGTCCACGGTGCTGCGTTCGCTGAACCGGATGCACGAGGTGACTCCGGAGGCCCGCGTCGAGGGCGCGGTGCTGCTGGACGGCGAGGACATCTACAGCGCGAACATCGATCCGGTGGGCGTGCGACGCACCATCGGCATGGTGTTCCAGCGGCCGAACCCGTTCCCCACCATGTCCATTCGCGACAATGTGGTGGCCGGGCTGCGCTTGCAGGGTGTGCGCAACAAGAAGGAACTCGACGAGACCGCCGAGCAGTCGCTGCGCGGCGCGAACCTCTGGAACGAGGTGAAGGATCGTCTCGACAAGCCGGGTGGCGGCCTCTCGGGTGGTCAGCAGCAGCGTCTGTGCATCGCGCGTGCCATCGCGGTCTCGCCCGATGTGCTGCTCATGGACGAGCCGTGTTCGGCGCTGGACCCCATCTCCACGCTCGCGATCGAGGATCTGATCTCGGAGCTGAAGAAGGAGTTCACCATCGTCATCGTCACGCACAACATGCAGCAGGCAGCGCGTGTGAGTGACCAGACCGCCTTCTTCAACCTGGAGGCGCAGGGCAAGCCGGGCAAGCTCGTCGAGATCGACGAGACCGAGAAGATCTTCTCGAACCCGTCGCAGAAGGCCACCGAGGATTACATCTCCGGTCGTTTCGGCTAGGCGGCGAGCGATCCACGATGGTGGCCCCGGTCCGTACGGACCGGGGCCACCATCGTGTGCGGGCGTGTTCGAGCGGGTGGTCAGCCGGTGCGGATGCTCGCTGTCGCGGTCCGCGGGCGGTGTTGCGATCACTGTCCCCAGTGGCGGATCCCGGTCGGCCGCGCCGCCGAATCGGTGGTTATGCGCTGGCCGGGGCGTTTTGTGTGCTGCGTCATACATACCGTAGGCGGTTGTGTGCAACTGTCAGTCACAGTTAGTCTCCCCCTGTTGGTAAACCGATCGGTTTAGTAAAGGGAGGTGTCGGGTGACTGTTTCAATGGCGAGCCGGGTATCCGGGCTCGGCGTGGCGGGTTTGTCGGCGCGAGGACGGGTGGCGGCCCTGATCGCCATCTGCCTGGCGGAGCTGCTCGTGGTACTGGACAACACACTCGTGAATGTCGCACTGCCGTCGATGGCGGTGCAGCTGAAGGCCGATATGAGCGGCCTGCAGTGGATCGTCGACTCGTTCACGCTGGCCTTCTCCGGCCTGCTGCTCGCCATGGGTCACCTCGGCGACCGGTTCGGGCGGCGCAAGTTCATGATCATCGGCCTGGCCGGTGTGGCGGTCATGTCCGGGGCCGGGGCCCTGTCCTCCGGGCTGGGGCAGGTCATCGCGGCACGGGCCGGAATGGGCGTGTTCGCGGCGGTCGTGTTCCCGGCGACGCTGGCGCTCATCATCAATATCTTCACCGTCGCCAAGGAGCGGGCCGCGGCCATCGCGCTGTGGACCGCCATGGCCGGTATCGCCATCGCCATCGGCCCGATCACGGGCGGCTGGCTGCTGAACCACTTCTCCTGGCATTCGGTGTTCTGGATCAATGTCCCGGTCGCTCTGGTGGCCATCGTGGCAACCCTGATCGCGGTGCCGGAATCGCGTGCGGCGCATGTGGATCGGCTCGATCGGGTCGGCATCGTGCTGTCGCTGGTCGGCGTGACCGCGCTGGTCTGGTCCATCATCGAGGCGCCCAAGCACGGCTGGCTCTCGGCGCAGAGCCTTGCGGGATATCTGCTTTCGGTGATCGCGCTGGCGGTGTTCGTGGCCTGGGAACTGCGCACCCGGACCCCGGTGCTGAACATGCGGCTGTTCCGGATCCGCCGCTTCGCGGTGCCGTCGCTGGCGATCACCGTATCCTACTTCTGCGCGTTCGGGTTCCTGTTCCTGATCACCCAGTACTTCCAGGGCGTGAAGGAGTTCTCACCACTCGAATTCGGTATCCACTCATTGCCTTTCGCAGCGGCCGTGGGCGTAGGAGCACCGGCCGCGACGATGCTGGCGCAGAAGGTCGGCACCACCGCGATGATCGTGAGCGGCATGCTGATCCTCGCGGTCGGTATGTACGTCGCGGGCACCGTCACGCCCGAGACCGAGTACCTGGGCCCGGTGGTGATCTCGATGGTGCTGATGGGCATCGGCTTCGCGGTGGTGCAGGGTCCGGCCACCGAATCCATCATGGGCTCGGTGCCTTTGGAGGAGGCCGGCGCGGGTTCGGCCGTCAACGACACCACCCGTGAGGTCGGCGGCGCGCTGGGCGTGGCGCTGCTGGGATCGATCATGACCTCGATCTACAGCCGCGAGATCGCCGGCAAGATCGCGGGAATCCCCGATCAGATCATGAACGCGCAGCAGAAGGAGCTGGCGAGCAATACGCCCATCAGCGTCCTGGAGATCGTGAAGGCGCCGGTGAATCCGCTACTGGCACAGGCGAAGACCAACCTGGTGGAGGCCATGAAGGTGGCTGCCATGCAGGGCGCGTCGGCGGCCTCTCATGTAGCGGTGGGCGTGCTGCTGGTGACGGTCGTGCTGGTCGCCGTGCTGCTGCCGTGGCGTCCCGAGCGGGGCCGATCGGTGCTGCTGGGCTGGCGCGAGAACGACCCGGAGGCAGCGGATTCGGCTGTCCGGGACTGAGAATGCCGGGCGCTGAAGAGCTTTCAGCGCCCGGCATCGCCTCCGTCGGCGGGCGTGATCTGGATACAGTTCGGCGCTCGCACCGTGTCGTGTGCGAGCGCCGAACTGTTCGAATCGGTGATCCGGGGGAGGCCCTGCCTCAGATGGATTCCTTCTCCGAATCCGGGTCGGGCGGCAGCACGCCGGTGACCAGGAAGACCACGCGACGGCCGATCTCGACGGCGTGGTCGGCGAAGCGCTCGTAGTAGCGGCCCAGCAGCGCGACGTCGACGGCCGAGGCGACGCCGAACTCCCAGTCGCGATCCATGATCATCGTGAACAGGTGCTTGCGCAGGTCGTCCATCGCCTCGTCGTCGTCGTTGAGACGAGCGGCGCGCTCGGGGTCGCGGGTCTCGAGGACCTCTTTGGCCTTCGCGCCCATCTTGACCGCGATGCGGCCCATCTCGGCGAAGTAGCTGTTGACCGCCTCGGGGACCGCGTGGCTGGGGAAGCGCCGGCGGGTCATCTTGGCGACGTGCAGCGACAGCACGCCCATGCGGTTCACGTCCGCGACGATCTGGATGGCGCTCACGACCTGGCGCAGGTCACCGGCGACGGGAGCCTGCAGCGCGAGCAGGGCGAACGCCTTCTCCTCGGCCAGCTGGATCATCTCGGCGATGCGGTCGTATTCGGTGATCACCTGTTCGGCGAGCTCGAGGTCAGCGTTCAGCAGTGACCCGGTCGCCCGCTCCATCGCCGAGCCCGCGAGCCCGGCCATGCCACCGAGCAGATCGGCTAGCTCGGCCATTTGTTCGTTGTAGATGACACGCATGAAACAAGACAGTAGTGGTAGGTCCTGACCAAGTCACCAACGGTGGGTGAATCATCGGTGCTGGTCTGTTTCGGCGGTGTAGCCGCAGCTGGACCGCCCGCCGCCGCGGCCCTATTTGCAGATGTCGTCGGCCGCGTTCACATGCTCGAGGTCGGACGGCAGTGTGACCGGAGCCGCACCGGCGCCGGCGCCGTCGATGGGTGTGTCGGGCAGGGCCTGACCGAATGCGGTGGGCGTCTTCACGCTCCCGGCGTAGTCGGAGCCGAGCACCACCTCGACGATGCTGCCGAGCCCGGTCGCGGGTTCCAGCGTCGCCCCGGCGAGCGAACTGGCCACCGTGGCGGCCGCGGCCTCGTGCCCGCTGGAGTAGCGGACAGTGGTCTTGGCCGAGGTGCCGTCGGCGTAGTTGCCGGTGCTGTAGATCTGGAAGCCCTGATTGGACAGCTTCGTGGCGGCGGTGGCCGCCACGCCCGCCACGCCGGAGGCGTTGGAGACCTGCAGCGACACCGTGCTGGGATCGACCGCGATCAGTTTCGGCTTGGCCGCGGGGGCCTCGCTGGTGGTCGCGGGCGTCACGGCCTTCTGCTCGCCGGGCAGCGGCTGATCGTCGATGACCGCGCGGAAGATGGCCTTGATATCGGATTCACGGGGAATCTCGTTGCCGTAGGACGTGGTTCCGGCCGTGGGCACGGTCAGGAAGGTGATCAGCCCGGCCTGCATCTTCTGCATGGACCGGCCCAGCATGAGCAGATCCTTGGTGGTCACGTTGTCCATGAAGGCGTGCTTGGCGAAGGCGTCGATGAAGCCGTTCAGCTTGCCGACGTCCAGCAGCACCTTGCTCGACAGCGCCCCGCGCAACAGCGAGGACAGGAAGCGCTGCTGCCGGTTGATCCGGTCGTAGTCGCTGCGCTCCTCGCCGTACACGTGCCGTGCGCGCACGTAGTCCAGCGCGGTGCTGCCGTTGACGGTCTGCTTGCCCGGGGTGGTGAGCACGGTGCCGAGCACCTCGTCGATCAGGGGCTTGGTGGTGCAGACCTCGACGCCGCCGATGGTGTCGACCATGGCCTCGAAGCCGGAGAAGTCGATGCCGACGAAGTGATTGATCTTGAGGCCGGACATCTTCTGGATGACCTTGGTCAGGCATTTGGGTCCGCCCAGGGCGTAGACCGCGTTGAGCTTGTCGCCCGGCGCGGCCTGGAAGTTCTCGCCGGTGTACGCGCCCTTGTCGTTGTCCCAGCCCTCGCAGACCGGACGGCTCACGTCGAGGTCGCGCGGGAACGAGACCGCCACCACCCGTTGGCGATCGGCGGGGATGTTGACCAGCATGACGGTGTCGGCGCGCGAGCCCTCCGCGTCGTCGGTGGTGCCCGCGCCGAGCGAGGAGTTCACGCCGGCGCGGGTGTCGGTGCCGACGATCAGGAAGTTCTCGTCACCGTATTGGGCGTTGGCGTCGACCACGTCGCCCGAGTTCGGATCGAGCGCGGCCACGTTGTCGAAGGCATTGTCCTTGGCGCGCAGGTAACTCCAGCCGCCGCCGGTGATGAGCATGGCGATCACGGCGAACAGCGCGAGCGCGCTGCGCCCGGCGAGGGCGAGCTTGCGATTGCGCCGCTTGCGGCTGATCGAGAGGCGGGTGCCCGTCGAGCCGACGGAGGTCGGCAGGGCGGTCGTGGGGTAGTCGGCGGGCGATTCGACCGGGCGTGCGCGGAAAGCCTTGGCGCGCTGCTTCGGAGCCTCGGTGACCGCGGGTAGTTCCTCGGTGACGTGATCGGAGGCGGGCACCGCCGAGACCATCGGGGTGGGGGGGACCGTACGGCGGGCGCCGGTGCCGTTCGCCTGGTTCGGATCGACCGCGGGACGGGATCCGGTGTTCGGGGGTGGCGCCGCGGGCCGAGAACCGGTGCCGTTCACCGCATCCGGTGGCACCGCTCGTCGCGCGCCGGTGTTGTTGCCGGAGTCGGGCGGCACGGCGCGACGCGCGCCGGTGCTGTCCGCCGGAGCGGGGGAGCGGTGAGAACCGTTGGGCGCGGCGGTTTCCGGCGGCACGGCGCGTCGCGCGCCGGTGGCGCCGCCGGCGCGCTCGGGACCGCGCGGGGCCTCGTCGTCGGTGTCGGGTTCCGCGCGACGGCGGCGGCGGGACTTGCGTTCGCTGTCCACCCGCTGCACGAGATCCTGCACGGTGATGGGCGCGCCCGCGACGGCTTCGTTGTCGGAGTGGCGGTTACGCCGCCCGGTGCGAGATCGGGCGTCGTCGTCATCCTCGGGGTAGCGCTCCCACGGGGCGCGACCTCCGGGCCGAGGCGTACGCCCGTACCGATCGTCACCCACCAACGAACCTCACTTTGCTTTTCGATGCCGACCGCCATGATAACGATTTCGCCACGATGGACCACTCGAACCGGTATCCACCGAGGTCGAACCCCGATCGTCCGCACCGGAAACGCGGTGGCGCGGTACGGGGAGACCGAACTCCCTGCGAAAGTGTGCCAGGACAGCGGCGTTACCTTCGGGAGCCGGAGCGGAACGGCTGGTGTGGGGCTCGCCCGGGTGGCGTCGTCGCGTCGCCGACCGGCACGAGCGGCTCAGCCGCCGCTGTGCATGACATCCGCTGCGCAGGGCGGGGTGGGATCCTCCGGATCCTCGAGCCAGCCGTGCGGGAGGGCGACCTTGCCGGGGGAGCCCTGGCGGCCGCGCGGGCCTTCGGCGTCCTTGGGGAAGGGCGCGGTGGGGTCGAGTCTGCCGATCAGGTCCCGCAATTGGTTCAGGCTGCCGACGGTGGCGAAGCTGCGGCGCAGTTCCGAACCCACCGGGAAGCCCATCAGGTACCAGGCCATGTGCTTGCGCAGATCGCGCATGCCCTTCTCCTCACCGTCGTGATCGGTGAGCAGGCTCGCGTGCCGGTACAGGATCTCCCCGACCTTGCCGAGGTTCGGCGGCGTCGGCAGTTCCTCACCGCGCAGGGCGGCCTGGAGTTCGGCGAAAAGCCAAGGGCGCCCGAGACATCCGCGTCCGACCACCACGCCGTCGCAGCCGGTTTCGGCCATCATCCGCACGGCGTCGTCGGCGCTGAAGATATCGCCGTTACCGAGCACCGGGATGCTGGTGACCGCCTCCTTGAGCCGTGCGATGGTGCTCCAGTCGGCCTCGCCGGAGTAGCGCTGGGCCGCGGTGCGCGCGTGCAGCGCGACGGCCGCGACACCCTCGGCCTCGGCGATGCGCCCGGCGTTCAGATAGGTGATGTGCTCGTCGTCGATGCCGATCCGGAACTTCACGGTGATCGGCACGCCCGCGGGTTCGGCCGCGGACACCATGGCCTTGACGATGTCCCCGAACAGTCGACGCTTGTACGGCAGGGCCGCGCCGCCACCGAGCTTGGTGACCTTGGGAACCGGGCAGCCGAGATTGAGGTCGATGTGGTCGGCCCAGCCCTCGCCGACGATGATCCGCACGGCCTCGCCGACCGTCTTGGGGTCCACCGCGTACAGCTGCATCGAGCGCGGGCTCTCGTCCGGCGCGAACGACATCATGTGCAGCGTCTTCTCGTTGCGCTCCACCACGGCGCGCGCGGTGATCATCTCGCACACGTAGATCGAGGTGGCACTGCCGAATTCACGGCACAGCGTCCGGAACGCGACATTGGTGATGCCGGCCATCGGCGCGAGCACCACCGCCGGGTCGACCGGGTAGGGGCCGATCCGCAATGCGGTCCTGGAGGCTTCGAGCGACGATGTCACGCCCTCCAGTGTCTCATCCGCGATCATGTGGCCGGGGACACCTACCCGTCCTCGCACCCATGACCGGTGCCGCGGTCGAACCGCGAACCCGCGACGGCGGTATCTCCAGGACGAGCGGTGGTGTGCTCGCGATGCCGAAAGACCCCCGCGACCGGTGGTCACGGGGGTCTTTCGGGTCTCGGGCGCGAGCCCGGGGAATCACGCGTTGGCGAATTCCTTCTCGCGCTTGGCGGCTTCGCGGGCGAGCATCTTGTCGCGCTGCTCCTCGAACTTCACCACGTCCTTGGACAGCTTCTCCAGGAACAGGCCCAGCCGTTCGCGAGTCTCCTCGCCGCGGGCCGTGAAGTCGGTGCGCTCGAAGATCTTCCACTTCTTGAGCACCGGGTTGATCACCTCTTCGAGGTGCTGGCGCAGGTCGTAGATGCCGTGCTTGGCCATCAGGACACCGTTGCGGCGGAAGTTCGGCATACCCGCACCCGGCATCTGGAAGTTCTCCAGAATCAGGGTGATGGCGTCGAGGGCCTGATCCGGGGCCAGGTCGAGCGCCGCACCGCAGAGGTTGCGGTAGAAGATCATGTGCAGGTTCTCGTCCGCGGCGATGCGCTGCAGCATGCGATCGGCGATCGGGTCGTCGCACACGCGGCCGGTGTTGCGGTGCGAGACGCGGGTGGCCAGTTCCTGGAAGGTCACGTAGGAGACCGAATGCAGGAAGCCGGCGTCCGCCTCGGTGGGCGAGGCGAAACCGTTGGTCATGTGGATCATCCGGGCCTGTTCGAGCGCGACGGGATCGACGCCGCGGGTGACCACGAGGTAGTCGCGCATCGCGATGCCGTGCCGGTTCTCCTCGGCGGTCCAGCGACCGACCCAGGTGCCCCAGGCGCCGTCCATCGAGAAGTTCTCGGCGATCTCACGGTGGTAGGAGGGGAGGTTGTCCTCGGTCAGGAGATTGGTGATCATGGCCGCCTTGGCGACCTCGTTCAGCTTTGACTGCTCGGGATCCCAGTCGATGCCACCCATCGCAGCGAAGTTACGGCCTTCGTCCCACGGCACGTAGTCGTGCGGATGCCATTCCTTTGCCATGGAGAAGTGGCGATCGACGTTCTCCGCGGCAACCGGCTCCAACTCCGACAGCAGTTCGAGTTGAGTCAGATCCTTTGCCATGTATGTGCCCTTCGTGTGGTGCGTTTGGTGCGTTCGAGCCCTCGCTGGCCTGCCGCCGCGCCCATACCTTACGACACCGTAAGGTGATGTGAAACTCATCCGTGCGACATTGCGGGCCGGGTGAGGGCTATGTCATACGCCGGCGGCCCACGGCGACGTGTGTCTATCGCCCTGGGCCGCAATGCGTTAGCGCCGCACCGAACTCGGGTGCGACCTCACGGACAGCCGCCGTGCGAAGTCACTTCTTGCCGCCGAGCAATCCACCCAGCACGCTGCCGAGCACATTGCCGGCATTCTTGCCGAGCGCGTCGCCCAGGACGTCACCCAGGCCGCCGCTCGCCTTTCCGCCGCTGGTGGCGCCGCCGAGCAGGCTGCCCAGGATGTCGCCGAGACCACCGCCGCCGCCACTGCTCGCCGCGGTGTCGGTGGCAGCGCCGCCACCTCCACCCAGGACCTTCTTGCCCAGATAGGCGAGCACGATCGGAGCCAGCATCGGCAACAGCTTGGCCATCAGGTCCTGAGTGACCTTGCTGTCCCCCACATTACCGAGGGCGCTCATGACAGTGTTCTTCTCGGCGCCGAAAGTCTGGTCGACGATCTGGTGTCCGTTCGACACGTCGACCTGTTCCAGGTCGACGCCGCCGTCGAGGAGACCGGCCGGCTGCTTGGCGATTTCGCCTTCCAGTTCACTCGCGGCATCAGGGTTGCTGGCTTTTGCCTGGAATCCTCCGAGG
This sequence comes from Nocardia jejuensis NBRC 103114, assembly GCF_001613145.1. Lineage (GTDB taxonomy): Bacteria > Actinomycetota > Actinomycetes > Mycobacteriales > Mycobacteriaceae > Nocardia > Nocardia jejuensis. Next base: position 277 of record NZ_BDBU01000068.1, on the reverse strand, counting down.
AGAACCGGGATGGCAGCGCCGATCGCGGTGGTCGCCGTGGCCTGGTCCACGCCGAGCTTGTCGGCGATCTGTGCGACGGGTACTTGGGAGAGCAGGTCATCGAAGGAAGTCATGAACTCCGCCTGTGGTGATGGGTCCCGGGAAAAGCTCTATCACGGAAACGGTAGGCGAAATCCGGACAGATTGCCACAGATTCGCAGATGTGGCGAGGGGCCCGGATGTACCATCCGGGCCCCTCGCCATGCGTGTGCCCCCAGTAGGGCTCGAACCTACGACC
>NZ_BDBU01000067.1 GCF_001613145.1 Nocardia jejuensis NBRC 103114 | reverse complement strand
AGCGCGGTGAGGATTCGTTCGGGCCGGCGCGTACTGACCAACCAGTACGGAGTCGGGTCGTCCGGATCGTCGAGCACCAGCAGCAGCATGGGGCCGATCCAGGCTCGGTGCTGCACATACGCGGCCGGGTCGAGCTGTCGGCCCAGCGCCGCGCTCTTGGCACTGGTCGGCACGCCCGCCGCCCGCTTGACGAAGGTCGCGGGCAGATGCGCGCGATCCGCGCGCAGTTCCGGCGTGCCGGTCGAGTCGCGGACCACTTCCACGCGATGCCGCGAGAACCACATCAGTACCCACACCGGTACCGGGAACAGCAGCACGTACGGCAGCCACGCCCGGATTCCCGGTGCGCCCATGTGGATTTCGGCCGCGAGCAGACCCGTGATCGCCAGTCCGACCGGCCACCACCACAGCGGCACCCAGAGGCGCTCGGAGTAGAGCGGGGCGGAGGGTGACTGGGATGCTTCCGGCGCCGCCGCGCGGTCGCCGGACGACGCTGCGCTGCTCACCTGAGGGGACTGGTCGGACACGACTTCAGACTAGGTCAATGGCTGCGGGGGTGAACGCGTAGGCTCGGCCCACGTGACCGGTATTCCAACTGTTCCCATGCTGCGGCTCGATCCCGGCATCCCCGTACCCAAGCGCGCTCACGAGGGCGACGCGGGCGTGGACCTGTGCACTACCGAGGACGTCATCATCGAACCGGGGGAGCGGGTGCTGGTCGGAACCGGCATCGCGGTGGCTCTCCCGCTCGGGACGGTGGGGCTCATCCATCCGCGATCCGGTCTGGCCGCGAAGTCGGGCCTGTCGGTCGTCAACACCCCCGGCACGGTCGACGCCGGCTATCGGGGGGAGATCAAGGTGTGTCTGATCAATCACGATCCGCGCACCGCCATCGAGCTCCGGCGTGGTGACCGGATCGCGCAGTTGCTGGTGCAGCGGGTGGAACTGGTGGAATTCGTGGAGGTGGCCACGCTCGACGAAACCGAGCGCGGCGCTGGAGGATACGGGTCCAGTGGTGGGCATGCCAGCCTGATCACGGGATCCGATGGGGCGGGTCCGGCGGTAGCCGGCGAGGAGGCATAACGATGTTCGGACGCAAGAAACGCAGGGACGGCGACGCGGACGGCGCGGCGCAGTACGACGAGGACTACGTCGAGTACGACGAGTACGAGGACGAGTACGACGAGGACGACTACGAGGCCGCGCAGTACGTGGAGCAGGCGTACGAGGAGGCCGAGGAACCGGTCGCCGCGCCCGCCGGCCCCCGCACCGGCCCCTACGACTACGAGGACGTGTCCGAGCAGCTGGAGACGGTCGCCGAGCAGCGCCTGGATCTGGGCTCGGTCATCGTGCCGGTGCCGCCGGGCGGGCAGCTGCAGGTCGAGATGACCCCGGACGGCACGCCGCAGGCCGTGCATCTGGCCACCCAGCACGGCCGGATCACCGTGGCCGCGTACGCCGCGCCCAAGTCGGCGGGTCAATGGCGTTCCGTGGCAGCCGATCTCGCGGACACGCTCCGCAAGGACGGCGCGCAGGTGTCGGTGCAGCAGGGTCCGTGGGGACGCGAACTGCACGCCGTCACCGAGGGCGCGGATCTGCGATTCATCGGCGTGGACGGGCACCGCTGGATGGTGCGCCTGGTCGCGGCCGGTCCGTCGGGTTCGGCCGACGAGGGTTCGGACCTGGTTCGCGCGGCCCGCGCCATTCTCGGTGAGACCGTGGTGCGTCGTGGCGATGAGCCACTACCCGTGCGGGAACCACTCCCGGTGGTCCTACCCCAGGAGCTGGCCGACCAGCTCGCCGCCGCGCACCAGCAGCAGCTGGAGGCGCAGCAGCAGGCGATGGCCGCCCAGCTCGCCGCCATGCAGGGCGGCGCCCCGTATCAGGGCGCACCCCAGCAGGATCCCGCCGAACCGCGCCGCGGCGCCGAGGGTTCGGCCATGCAGCAGCTCGGCCTCAACTAGCCGATCCCGCGAGATCCGCCTCGCCCCGTCCGCCGATTCGGTGGATGGGGCGATGCCGTCTTCGTCACGGATGGTCTGTAGGCCCTGCTGCGCTCGATGCGATCGCTCCCGGTGTGCCGGGTGCGGAGTGCCGGGTTTCGGGTCAGGGCGTGGTGATGCGGCGCGGCAGCAGGGCAGTGAGGCCGTGTGCGCCCAGGACCGCCGGGTCGTGCCCGAGCTCGTCGAGGGTGATCGTGTGCAGGGTGGCCGCGGGGATCAGTTCGGCCCAGCGCTCGGCGACCGCGAACGGATGCACCGGGTCGTCGATCGCGCCGATGATCGCGACCGGCGTCGTGATGCCGGACAGCATCGGGGGTTCGGGCCAGGCGTAGCCGGCGGCTTCGTCCAAGGCGGCGGGCAGCTCGGGCCACTGGGACCGCCAGGATCGGGTGAGTGCCTCGGCGAGCCAGTCCGGGCTCGAGGCCCGCATTCGTTCGATGACGGCGTCGATCCCGGCCTCGCGCAATTGCGCGGCCGTCGCGGCGGCGCTCAGGGCGGCGGGGCAGCCGGTGGTGTCCGCGCCGGTCCAGGCGGGCAGCGCCGCGACCACGCCGTAGACCGAGTCCGGATGCCGCGCGGCCCAGTCGAGCGCGACGGCCGCGCCGAGTGAGATTCCGGCGACAAGTACCGGTCCCGATCCGGCGGCGGCATCGAGTGCCTCGTGATAGCTGCCGATCACACGGCGTGGATCCGGGTCCACCGCGATGAAGGGCAGATTCATTGCGGCGCAAGCAGATTCGAAGGCGCGTCGGGCGAAGTGGGCGTCGGAGCCGGTTCCGGGCAGGGCGACGGCGACCGCCGGAGTGGGAAGATCGGGCACGGGCCGAGCGTACTGAGGGCCACCGCGCGTAGCGGGGGCAGCCTGTCACCTCTACAGTGGCGGAGGTACGGCCACAGCCGTTCGAGTGGGCCGTTTTAACAAGTGACCCAACCGGGTATGTGGGAAGAACGAACGACGTGAAACCCACGCCGTGTTGCTCTACAGGAGAGCGTGCGACATGTCATCCCCCGGTGGGAAGGACACTCCCTCAGGCTACTTCCGGCGACTGAGCCGCCGATTGACCGCGGATCTGGATCGTCTGGACGCCGAGGAGCTCGCGGAGACCGCGCAGGCGTCCGGCGCGTGCCGGGCCTCGGAGTGTCGCCGTGGCGAGGAAGTCACCATGCTGGGCCGGCTGCGCAGCGTCGAGGCGTGTCCGAAGGCGGCGGGCGCCGAGGTCGAGGCGGAATTCTTCGACGGCACCGACAGCGTGGCGCTGGTCTGGATCGGACGGCGTCGCATCCCGGGAATCGAGCCGGGGCGTCGTATCCTGGTCCGCGGCCGCATCGGTCAGCGTGACGGCGGCAAGGTGATCTTCAACCCCTACTACGAACTTCGCGAGAATTCCTGAGGCATGCCGATACCTTCCAGTAACTTCGAGGGCCGCGAGCCCCGGCACGCGCTGCGTGACGACGACTACCAGGTCCCCGGAGTGTCGCCCGACGATGTCGCGGCCACCCTCGCACCGGAGCTGGACGACGCGGCCGCCGAGCTGACCGATCCCGGGCGCTCCCGATTCGCCGACGCGGATCGTGACGAGCCCTCTGACGCCGGCGAGTCCTCCGGGACCGACGCCGAGCGGGATCTCGCGCTCGAGGAGGAACGCGAGGAGGAGGCCGAGCAGACCCTGCTCGAGCAGATGGGCGGTTTCAGCGGCCTGATCTACTCCTCGCTCCCGGTGCTGGTGTTCGTTCCGGTGAATTCGCTGCGCGGGCTGACCGCCGCGATCTGGGCCGCGCTGGGCGTGGCGACCGCGATCCTGGTCTGGCGCCTGGTGCGCCGCGGCCCGATCCAGCCCGCTATCTCCGGGTTCCTGGGTGTGGGCGTGTGCGCCTTCATCGCCTACCGGATGGGTGAGGCGAAGGGCTTCTTCCTGTTCGGCATCTACGCCAGCCTGGTCTACGCGGGCGCGTTCCTGCTCTCACTGGTGGTGCGCTGGCCACTGGCGGGCGTCATCTGGGGTGTGCTGAACGGGCACGGCACCGACTGGCGCTCCGATCGCCGGGCCATGCGCCTGTACGACATCGCCACCGCGGTGTGGGCGGTGGTGTTCCTGGCCCGCTACCTGGTGCAGAACCACCTCTACGCCTCCGACAGCACCGGATACCTGGCGGTGGCGCGCCTGGCCATGGGCTGGCCGCTCACGGGTGTGGCCCTGGTGGTCACGATCTGGGCGGTGCGCCGTGCGGGCCATCTGCCCGCCGTGTCCGGCAAGACCGGCCAGTCTGTCTCGTAAGTAGCCGTTCACCAGCGCCTTATCGCGCTGAGTCCCCGTTGCGCAACACCTTCGGGGGTGGTCGATGGCTGCAGGGGGTGACCAACCCACCCCTGGGGTGCCTATTTCGGACGCTCGGATCCGAGCACGATCTTTCTCAGAAGGTACGAGAAAGGATCGCTGAATTGGTTACCGACGGTAAGGCAGCAGCACTCACGCAGGACCGGACCGAAGAGTCCGGCGCGGTGGTGCAGTCCACGGTCTCTCGCCGGCACCAGGCGGCACGGGGGACCACCAAGAGCAACAGTGTCGCCACCTCGGAATCGCGGCGTGCCGCGGCCGAACTGGAGAAGCTGATCGGACCGGCCGCGGCCGGTGACCGCGCGGCGGTGTCGGAAATCCTGAAGATCGTCTACCCGCTGGTGCGCCGCTACTGCGCGGCCCGCATGAGCGGTTCGGGTCACCTGCACGTGACCGCGGACGACGTGTCGCAGGAGATCTGCATGGCCACCGTGCAGGCCATCCCGCGCTACCGCGATCAGGGCAAGTCGTTCCTGGCGTTCGTGTACGGCATCTCGGCCAACAAGGTCGCCGACGCGTTCCGCCGGGCCCAGCAGCATCCGGCCTACCCGGTCGCGGAGTTCCCCGACGAGCCCAACCTCGAGGCCGGGCCGGAGGAGCGAGCGCTGCAGTCCGAAACCCGCCGCGCCACTCGCGATCTCATGCAGGTGCTGGCCCCGACCCATCGCGAGGTCCTGGTCATGCGCATCGTGCTGGGCTGGACCGCGGCGGAGACCGCCGAGGCCATCGGCACCAGCCCGGGCGTGGTCCGGGTCATGCAGCACCGGGCGCTGAACAAGCTGCGCGCGGAGTTGCGAGCCGCCTCCTGAACGCCCCAGGGGCCCGCGGGTCGGCGGTACGGGGAGTCCGCCGAAGCGGGTCAGGGACCGGAGTGGTTCGGAAGCGATTGCAGGACAGCGAGATTAAGGACAGCGAGATTCAGGACAGTTCGCCGAAGCCGTTGACGCCGAGCACTTTACGCAGGTCGTCCTCGGCTTCGACGGAGGTGACGAACAGCAGTTCGTCCTCGCCCTCGAGCGGGTCGTCGGACTGCGGCACGATGACCCGGCCGCCGCGCAGGATGGTCACCAGCGCGGCATCGCGCGGCAGCTTGAGCGTGCGAACGGCCCTGCCCGCCAACGGCGTATCGGTCGGCAGCGTGATCTCGACCAGGTTGGCCTGACCCTGACGAAGTGTCATCAGGCGGACCAGGTCACCCACGGAGACGGCCTCCTCCACGAGCGAGGCCAGCAGTCGCGGCGTCGAGACCGCGACATCCACACCCCACGAGGTGTCGAAGAGCCATTCGTTGCGCGGATCGTTGACGCGCGCCACGACCCGGCCCACCCCGAACTCGGTCTTGGCCAGCAGCGCGAACACCAGGTTGACCTTGTCGTCGCCGGTGGCGGCGATGACCACGTCGTAGGACTCCATCTCGGCCTCTTCGAGCGTTTCCAGCTCGCAGGCATCGGCGTGGATCCACAGGGCGGTGGGTGCGCTGGTCGGGTCGATGTGATCGAGGCGGCGCTCCAGCAGCATGACCTGATGGCCGCCGCGCAGTAGCTCCTGGGCGATGGATCGGCCGACGGCGCCGGCGCCCGCAATGGCTACTTTCATGACCTAGTCCTCGCTCGCAGGTGCGTTGCCGGCCAAGGCGACCGCTTCGCCGACGGTTCCGGAGGTGGCGGCGACGTACACGGTGTCGTCGGCCTGCAGCACGGTCTTGCCGTTGGGCAGCATGCCCTGCCCGAACCGGATGAGGAACGCGACGCGGGCCCCGACGGCCTGCTCCAGCGAGTGCACGGTCCGGCCGTACCAGTCCTCGTGCAGGATGAGCTCGGTGACCGCGACGGTGCCGGTGGGGTCGCGCCAGGTGGTGGTGCTCTGGTCGGCGACCAGATTGCGCAGGAAGCGGTCGGTGGTCCAGGGCACGGTGGCGATGGTCGGAATGCCGAGGCGCTCGTACACCGCGGCGCGCTTGGCGTCGTAGATGCGCGCGACGACGCGTTCCACGCCGAAGGTCTCGCGGGCCACGCGCGCGGAGATGATGTTGGAGTTGTCGCCGGAGGAGACCGCGGCGAACGCGCCGGCGCGTTCGATTCCCGCGCGGGTCAGCACATCACGGTCGAATCCCACGCCGGTGATGCACAGGCCGGGGAAATCGCGGCCCAGCCGCAGGAAAGCGCTGGAGTTCTGGTCGATCACCGCGACCTCGTGGCCGATGCGGACCAGGGCCCGCGCGAGCGAGGAACCTACTCGCCCACACCCCATGATCACTACGTACACCCTGCGAACCCCATTCCCGAAAAGCGTGGTGTGCGGTTTGGTTTCTTGTCGGGTGGCAACCGTACCGCTCGAGTTTCCCCCGCAGCACTTTCCCCCTCGGGTTGTCCTCCAAACCGGAACCGGAAAAGCTCACGCTGTTCTGCCGCCAGCCTACGGTCCTGACCGGGACCCGTCGCGCCGTGGACGCGACCGGCCTCAGGACCCCCTATGCTGCCTAAAGTGTCGAAGTTGACGACGGCCGCCAAGCGCATGCTGGTCGGCCGCCCTTTCCGTAGCGATTCCCTCGGGCACACGCTGCTGCCCAAACGAATCGCGCTTCCGGTCTTCGCTTCGGACGCGTTGTCGTCGGTGGCATACGCGCCCGAGGAAATCTTCCTGGTGCTCTCGGTGGCCGGTCTGTCCGCCTATACGTACGCGCCGTGGGTGGGCCTGGTCGTTGCCCTGGTGATGGCGGTGGTCGTCGCCAGTTACCGGCAGAACGTGCACGCCTATCCCTCCGGTGGCGGTGATTACGAGGTCGCGACGAAGAACATCGGCCCGACCGCCGGTCTCACCGTGGGCAGTGCGCTGCTGGTGGATTACGTGCTGACGGTGGCGGTGTCGATTTCCTCGGCGGCGTCCAATATCGGTTCCGCTGTGCCGTTCGTCTCCACGCACAAGGTGCTGTTCGCGGTCGCCGCGATCGTGATTCTCACTGCCATCAATCTGCGCGGCGTGCGCGAATCCGGTACCGCTTTCGCGATTCCCACCTATGCCTTCATGATCGGCATGGTCATCATGCTGGCGTGGGGATTCACCCGGATCGAAATCTTCGGCGACCAGGTTCACGCGGAGTCCTACGGATTCGAGATCAAGCCCGAGGGCGATCATCTGTACGGCCTCGCGTTCGTTTTCCTGATCGCCCGCGCCTTCTCCTCCGGCTGTGCGGCGCTGACCGGTGTGGAGGCCATCAGCAATGGCGTGCCTGCATTCCGCAAACCGAAATCCCGCAACGCGGCGACCACGCTGCTGCTACTCGGCGGAATCTCGATCACGCTGTTGATGGGCATCATCCTGCTCGCGCAGAAGATCGGAATGGTCTACGCGCACAGCTCCGACGATCTGATCGGGACCCCCGCGGGCTACGAGCAGAAGACGATGGTCGCGCAGCTGGCGGGCGCGGTGTTCGACGGTTTCCCGGCCGGGTTCTACTTCATCACCATCGTCACCGCGCTGATCCTGGTGCTGGCCGCCAATACCGCGTTCAACGGTTTCCCGGTGCTGGGTTCGATTCTGGCGCAGGACCGATTCCTGCCGCGCCAGCTGCACACCCGCGGTGATCGGCTCGCCTTCAGCAACGGCATTCTGTTCCTGGCCGGTGCGGCGATCGCGTTCGTGGTGTTGTTCGGCGCGGAAGTGACCAAACTCATCCAGCTCTACATCGTGGGTGTGTTCGTGTCCTTCGTGCTGAGCCAGACCGGCATGCTGCGGCATTGGACGCGTCTGCTGCGCACCGAGACCGATCCGGCGCAGCGCGCGCGGATGAAGCGTTCGCGCGTGATCAACGGCATCGGCCTGACGATGACCGCGACCGTGCTGGTGATCGTGCTCATCACCAAATTCCTGGCGGGCGCGTGGATCGCCATCGTCACCATGGCCGCGATCTTCGGTTTGATGAAACTCATTCGCCGCCACTACGACCGGGTCGCGCAGGAACTCGACGAGACCGAATGGGACGGCGTGCTGCCCAGTCGCACGCATTCCATCGTGCTGGTGTCCAAACTGCATCTGCCGACCAAGCGTGCCCTGTCGTACGCGCGCGCCACCCGGCCCGATACGCTCGAGGCCATCACGGTGAACGTCGACGAACCCGATACCCGTAATCTGGTGCGGGAATGGGAGCGCAGCGATATCTCGGTGCCGCTCAAGGTGATCGAATCGCCGTACCGTGAAATCACCAAGCCCGTGGTCGATTACGTGAAGCGCGTGCGCAAGGATTCCCCGCGCGACATCGTGACCGTGTTCATTCCCGAATACGTGGTCGGTCACTGGTGGGAACAGTTGTTGCACAACCAGAGTGCGTTGCGGCTCAAGGGCCGTCTGCTTTTCGAGCCCGGTGTCATGGTGACCAGCGTCCCGTGGCAGCTGAGCTCTTCCGCCAAGGCCGCCGGCCCCGGGCGTGTGGTCAATGCACCGGGTTCGGTGCGGCGTGGATTCGGAGACGAATAACAGTGGGTTCCAGCGACAACGACTGGCGTGGACAGGTTTTCGAGGTGCGCCTCGGCCAGCCCGGTCACGGCGGTTTCTGTGTGGCGCGGCACGAGGGTCGCGTGCTGTTCGTGCGGCACGGACTGCCCGAGGAGCTGGTGCGCGCGGTGGTCACCGAGGATCGCGGCTCGTTCTGCCGCGCCGACGCCGTGGAGATCCTGGAGGCCTCCGCGGATCGGGTGCCCGCGACCTGCCCGGTCTCGGGTCCCGGCGGTGCCGGCTGCTGCGATTTCTCCTTCGCCACACCGCAGGCCCAGCGGGCGCTGAAGGCGTCGGTGGTGGCGGAGCAGCTGCGCAGGCTCGCGGGCTGGGAGCCGGAGTTCGTGGTCGAGCAGATCCCCGCGATACCGCTCGGGGTGCACCGGGGCACTCCGGCGGCGCACGGCGCGCGGGCGGGCGTTCCCGGCCGGGTCGGCGGCGTGGCGACCAAGTTGCCGGGCACGCCGGGCGCACCCGTGCCGTCTGCCGCCGTACCCGCCGACGGCCAGTCCGGCTGGCGCAGTCGCATGCGGCTCGTCGTGGACGCCGAGGGCCGCGCCGGAGTGCACGGCTACCGCAGCACCGAGGTGATCACCGATCTGCGCTGCCCCCAGCCGATGGCGGGCGCGATGGACGGGATCGCCGAAAGCAAGTGGACGCCGGGTGCCGACCTCGTCGTCGCCGTGGACGGCGACGGCATCCGCCACCTGGTGGAACTGGCTCCGGTCCAGCAGGAGCGCGACGGTCGTCGCGGCGCGGGCGGTCGGCGCAGCACCTCCGCGCGCCGGGCGGCCGCGGCCGGACCGCGCGCCGAAACCGTGCTCGACGGCACCGGACGCACCGTGCAGTACGTGGGCGACCGCCGGTGGGAGCTGTCCGCCACCGGTTTCTGGCAGCCGCACTACGGTGCCGCGCAACGCTATTCGGACCTCGTCGCGGAATGGTCGGATGCCGCTCCCGGCGCGCTGGCCTGGGATCTCTATTGCGGCGTAGGCGTTTTCGCCGCTCGCCTGGCCGAACAGGTCGGCCCGACCGGCATGGTGCACGGCGTCGAATCCGCCCGCACCGCCGTCACCGAGGGGACCGCCGCCCTGCGCGACCTCCCCACGGTCGAGCTCACCGCCGAACGCGTCGAACGCTGGATCACCGAACAGCCCTCCACCGCACCCGATGTCGTGGTCCTGGACCCACCCCGCGCGGGCGCGGGCAAAGAGGTGATCACCGCCCTCGTCGAACGCACCCCCGGCCGAATCGTCCACATCGGCTGCGACCCGGCCTCTTTCGCCCGCGATGTGAGCCTCTACCGCGCCGCGGGCTACGAACCCTCGGCGCTGCGGGTCTTCGACGCCTTCCCCGGCACCCACCACGTCGAATGCGTGACCGTGCTCGAGCGCTGACTCACCGGGAACAACGAAAGATCGCACAGCTGAACGGGTTCGCACGATGTGCCGCCGTGCGAACGGATCTGTCGCGGTGCTCGTCGCCCCGGGTTCATCGATACGCGTGCACCGCCGGCGCAGTCACCGGGGGCGGGCCGGGCAGAATTGCTGGACGAACAGGACCGACTCGAGTCGCTGGGGGAGGGGCGGGCAGACCTGCTCGACGAACAGGACCGGCTCGAGTCACGGGCGACTCGCTCTCGGGCATCTCCGGTCGGCGGGTGTAGGCCCCGACCGGTCCACCGACCGGGCCCCGCTCGAGAACCGGCGGTTCGCGGGTCAGTTCAGCTGCCAGGTGACGCGGATCGTGGCGGACAGCTCGCTCTCGCCGAGTTCGATGGGCATGGCGATATCGCTCGCGCCGCCGATGCTCTTGGCGGCGAAGGCCATTCGCGGGGCGGGGATGGGGTCCGAGACCGATTCGGTGATCTCGACCACGGTGCCGAGGTTCCGGCCCGCGCGGTTCGCGTACTGGTCGGCTTTCGCCCGGGCGTGGTCCCAGGCCGCATCGCGGGCCCGGGTGAGCAGGGATTCCTCGTCGGCAACGGTCAGAGTGAGGCCGCCGAGGCGGACGTCGTCGCCGCCCGCGTCGACGGCGTGCGCGATGATCGTCGCGGGTCCGCCCACTGTTGTCTTTGTCTCCGTGCCGATTTCGCGCAGGGTCACCGTCAGGGCGGTGCTCGCCACGTAACCGACGATCTTCTCCCGATTTCCCTCGGTCCAGACCGTCTCGGTGCGCACCGACAGTCCGCTGGTGGAGATGTCGCGCGACCGCACGCCGTCCCCGCGCAGCGATCCGATGACCGCGTCGGTGCGCTCTCCGGCGCGCGAGTAGGCGTCCGCCACCGATTCGGCGTGCACCTCGATCGACACGGTCACCCGCATGATGTCGGGGGTGGCGCCGGCACTCCCGGATCCGACCGTCGTGATCGTGCCGGGTTCCGCTGCGCTGCTGCTCACCATGACCTCCTGGCTCGTTCCGCTACGACCCCGCCGATGCTACCCAGGCCCCGAGCCCACCCGGTCCCACTGCCGTCGGCGACACTCGCCACCGCTATTGCCGCCACCGCCACTGTTCGAGACCGCCGACGCCGACACCGTCGGGATCACTGCTGCCACCGTTTCGAGGCGTCGACGGGGTGATCGGGCGCGATCGAATAGCCACTCCGGGCAGTGCTGCGGCGTCGGCCCGCGGTGGCCGAAGTGACCATGCCGGTCATGCTGACGTTCGGCTTCCCGCTCCGTCAGCGAAAGACCTTTGCGCCCTTCAGATGTCGGAGCCCCCGGCTCAATACCGGGTTGTCCCAGAAGCTCGGCGGGGTGCGTTCGGGATCCATGAGCTCGTTCTCGGCGAGCGCGCTGTTCTCGTCCTCGACCGTTTCGGGCTCGAATCGCATCAGGGTCCGGCCGGTGCCGCGCAGTGCCTCGACGGTCCGCAGCAGCGAGGAGGTCTCGGCGAGGGTGGCGTCGAACTTCGCCGGTTCCGCCGCCAGGTGCTCGCACAGCAGCCGCCGCCGGATGTCCAGGATGGTGTCGCGCAGCTGGTCGCCGTTCGCGGTGTCGGGCGTGACCTCCACGGCCAGATCGCATTCGCTGTCGAATCCCATCGACCGGTTGTTGAGGTTGGACGAGCCCACCCGTAGCAGCCGGTCGTCCATGACCAGCACCTTGGCGTGCACGTAGATCGGATCACCGGCCTGGGTGACGGGGTAGTAGACGCCGAGCCGGTTCCCGGTGTCCGCCTTCCACAGCAGATGCAGCAGTCTGCGGCGAGCGCCGTCCATCGCGAGCTGTTCGAGCCAGCCGTCGGCGTTGCGCGGCAGCACCAGCACGATCTCGGGGCCGTCGGGTTCGCGTAGTCGCGCGGCGATGGCCTCGGCGAGTGTGCGCGAGGCCAGGTACTGGCTCTCGATGTAGAGCGACTCGCGCGCGCCCGCGATCGCCGCCAGATACAGCGCCTCGATCTCCCGGACCTCGGCGCGATCGGCCAGTTCGGGGAAGGTCCGCGCGACCCCGACCGCGACCGATTCCATCGTCGGTGCGAGACCCTCGGGCCACGGCGAGTCCCCGTCCAGACCCTGCACCGCGTCGAGTTGTTCGCCCGTGGCCGCTTTCCAGCGGGCGCGCGCCAGCTCGCCGATCACCTTCGCCGCCTTCCCGTCGACGGCGGTGGTGGCGTCGTGCCACGGTCCGTAGCGGTTGCCGCTCGGTTCGGTGCGGTAGTGGTTGTCGTCGCGGTGGTCGCTGGTGTCCCAGCGATCGACGGTCATGTCGATGCCGCCGCAGAACGCGAGCGCGTCATCGATCACCACGATCTTCTGGTGGTGTGCGGACCCGATCGGGTGCGCGGCGTCCATCTCGAAGTGCAGCCGCCGATCGGTCATCCAGTTGGCGATGAAGATCGGCGTCATCCCGCGCCCGATCGCCGCCAGCGCGCCCACGTTCCACTTCAGCAGATAGATCTCGAGATCGGGCCGCTCCTTCGGCAGCCAGGACAGGAACTTCCCCAGCCGGTTCGGCCCCTCGAGCGTCTTCTCCTCGGGTTCGAACTTGATCCGCGTGTCGAAATCCCATCCGATCAACACGATTCGCTTGCGCGCCTGCAGCATCGCGGACTTGGCGTGCCGGAAATAGTCGGCAGCGTCGACGATGCACGCCAGCCGATCGGCCTCCGCGATCTGCCAGCACGTCTGCCCGGGAACAAGGATCCGTCCGTCGTCGCTCATCCGCAGCAATCCCCTCATCCACTCGCCCACCCGGTTCCACAGGTGACCGTTTCACACTAGTCTGCCGCCGGCCTCGGTCCGGTCGAGCCGCCGGGCCTCCACCCTCCTGGCGTCGGGCCGCGCTTTCACATTCCCCGAACGCGGCCTCCGAAACCGGAGAATTCCGACATTTAGCCATAAGGCCCGCTTATGAGGTGGTCGCCGGTCGATGTCTACCGGGGGAGTCCACGGTCGGACCGGAAGTCCTGGCGGACAGTGTGATTCGATGGACAGGTCGGCATGTCTGGTGAGGAAAGGACCCCGCGTGAGCCTCGAGCGTTCCGTACTGTGGCAGATCCGGGAGACGGCCGGTTTCGAATCGGCGTGGGCGAACCTGGACGGACGTCGGCTGCGGGCCGACGGCACCGTGGCCGGTCAGCTACCCGAGCCGTACCGGCTGTCCTATCGATTGGACACCGACGACGAGGCGGCCACCACCCGGCTCGAGGTCGTCTGCCACCTGCGCGATCGCACACTGACTTTGGATCTGCGCCGGGGTGGTACCGAGTGGACCGTGAACGGTACGGCGCGTCCCGACCTGTCCGAGGCCCTGGACTGCGATCTGGCCTGCTCCCCGATGACCAACACCATGCCGGTGCTGCGGCACGACCTGCATCGGCAGCCGGGCTCGCACCGATTCACCATGGCGTTCGTCGAGCTCCCGACCCTGCGGGTGGTGCCCTCGCGCCAGCAGTACACCCATCTCGGCCCCGACGAGGGCGGCGTCCGGGTGCGCTACGAATCGGGTACTTTCCGCAGTGATCTGCTCTTCGACCGCGACGGCCTCGTGATCGACTACCCTCACCTGGCCCGTCGCGTCGAACCAATCGATTCGGTCACCGCCGACGAACGGTCTTCAGGTGCGGGCTCGGTCAGACCGGGATCGCAGTAGCGATCACTCCGCGTCTGTCACATCGTCCTATCGATGAGGGTTCAATCGATGAGGGTGGTGCGCCGCCCGTGGGGCCGCGCCGCCGAGATGACAGGAGAACACCGTGCGCAAACTCGTGATCACGCAGAACATCACCCTCGATGGCTCCATCGAGATGCTCGACGACTGGTTCGATCCGCGTGACCAGGCCGATCGCTCGGACCTGCTGCAGGAGATCCGCCGCCAGGACCGCAAGTCGGACGCGTTCCTCACCGGCCGTCGCACGTTCGAGGATCTACGCGCCTACTGGTCGCCCCTGTCCGACGATCCGACCGGCATCGCGGACTACCTGAACGCGGTCGACAAGTTCGTCGTCTCCTCGACGCTGACCGATCCGGTCTGGCGGCACAGCACCGTCCTGTCCGGTGATCCGGTGACCGAGGTGGGGGCGCTCAAGCGGCAGCCGGGCCTGGACATCGTGGCGACGGGCAGTATCACCCTGTGCCACAGCCTGATCGAGGCCGGGCTCGTCGACGAGTACCGATTCTTCGTCTACCCGGTGGTGCAGGGCCGCGGCCGCCGCCTGTTCCCCGAGGGCTACACGGTCCCGCGCCTGCGCCTGATCGAGTCCCACGCGTTCCGGGCCGGTGTCACCTACTCGAGCTACACCCCTGAATCCTGATCAGGCCCCGCCGTGCGCGGTGAGCGCCCGGACGGCGGCGTCGGCCTGCGCGTAGGCGGCGGCCGCGAGCCGTTCCAGCAGCGCGAGTTTGATTTCCGGAGCTTGGCTGGTGAGCAGGTCGAACTTGTCCGGCGGGAGCACCGCCAGGCGCACCGTGGTCTCGGCGTAGACGTCGTTGGAGAAGGTGGCGTCGGCCAGCATGGCGATCTCGCCGAAGGACATTCCCGCCGAGAGCGATACGAGTCGGTGCCGCCGCCCGGCCCGATCGTCGAAGGTGAAACGGACCCGGCCGTCCAGGATCAGGAACAGCCCGGCGCGCGGACTGCCGCGCGGCACGATGAGTTCCCCGCGTGCGAGCGTGCGAGTCTCGAACTCCTTCGCCAGTGTCCGGCGATCGTCATCGGGCATCTCGGCCAGCGCGGGATGCTGCTCCACGGTGAAGGCCGAGTGCTCGCGATGCCCGGGTGCGCGATGCCTGTCCAGGACGAGCTGCTCGCACCATTCGGTGGCGGCGTCGCGATCGATGAACACGCGGCCGCGCGGATCGGCCGGGTCCAGGCTCGAGACCATATGGCCCAGTTTCGAATCCGGATCCACGAGCGCGACCTTGGCTCCGGTGGCGGCGAGTTCGCGTTGCAGATCATCCAGCATGCGCACCGCGATGGGACTCACATCACCGACTTCGCGCAGGTCCAGCACCAGCGCTTCGAGTTCGCCTGAGGTTTGCTCCACCGCGCGCACCGTGGATTCGGCACCGGCGAACAACAGATCGCCGTGCAGTTCGAAGATGCGGGCGTGGTCGCCGTACTGCCGCAGGATCGCGAGTTCGTCCGCGTCGCGGCGCAGCCGGGAGGGTGCTTCGGCCACCGTGTACGCGGTCCGGATCGCGGTGTGCGCCGCCCGGGTGACATGCAGGAAGTGCAGCCCCAACCGGCTCGAGAGCTCCCGGCAGACCTTGACCCCGCGCACGCTGCTGCCGTGCGCGTCCAGTCGCGGCGAGTACACCGCGATCCCGATCTGCCCGGGCAGCACCGCCAGAATGCCGCCTCCCACACCACTTTTCGCGGGCAGTCCGACCGTGGTCACCCAGTCCCCGGCCGCGTCGTACATGCCGCTGGTGGTCATGATCGAGAGCACCTGCTCGACCAGGGGAGCCGAGAGCGCGCGTTCGCGGGTCATCGGGTTCACGCCGTTGTTGGCGAGCGTCGCGGCCATCATCGCGAGATCGCGGCAGGTCACGTCGATCGAGCACTGCCGGAAATAGCGGTCCACCGCCTCGTCCGGATCGATGTCGATCACACCCACTCCGCGCAGCAGGTATCCGATCGCGCGATTGCGATAGCCGGTGCGCGCCTCGGAGGCGTAGACGTCTTCGTTCATTCGCAGCTCGCGGCCCGCGAATCGACTGTAGCTGCGGCGAATTCGCTCGAATCGATCCGCGGCGTCGCGGCCGTCGATCAGCGCCGCGGCCGCGATGGCGCCGGCGTTGATCATCGGATTGCGCGGCCGCTGCGTCTCGGGATCCAGGCTGATCTCGTTGAACGGTTCCCCCGAGGGCTCCACGTCGATCCGCGTCGCGACCTCCGCGGGCCCGCGATCGGCCAGCGCCAGAGCGTAGGTGAACGGCTTCGAAATGGACTGAATGGTGAAGGCGGTGTCCAGGTCTCCGCTGCCGTACACCTGCCCGTCGGAGGTAGCCAGGCAGATGCCGAACGAATCGGGTTGCACCGCCGCGAGTTCCGGAATGTAGTCGGCGAGAGTCCCCGAGGTGTCGGATCTGCACTGTTCGTACACCTCGGCGATGATGCGGGCCACGACACCATCGGTGGCCGCGACAACAGACCCACCGGTAGCCGGAAGATTGAGGACCACTGGACAACTGTATCCGGGTACTGTGTGTTCAGCCTCACATCCATGACGGATGTCGCAGGTGGCGTTTCGTTCCTGGCACAGGAGTCCGGTTCGGTCTCCGTAGACTGTTGCAAACACATGGAGACATCCGGAGGGAGCAATAGCCGTGGGAGTGCTTTCCCGGGTCGATACACCCGAGGACCTGCGCCGGCTGTCGGCACCGGAGTTGCGCGAACTGGCCGAGGAGATTCGTGAGTTCCTGGTGCGGAAGGTCGCCGTCACCGGCGGGCACCTGGGTCCGAACCTCGGCGTCGTGGAGCTCACGATGGCGCTGCACCGGGTGTTCGACTCGCCCGTCGACCCGATCATCTTCGACACCGGCCATCAGGCCTATGTCCACAAGATCCTGACCGGCCGCAAGGACGGCTTCGACACGCTGCGCAAACAGGGCGGCCTGTCGGGGTATCCGTGCCGGGCCGAGAGCGCGCACGACTGGGTCGAGTCCTCGCACGCGTCGGCCTCGCTGTCCTATGCCGACGGCCTGGCCAAGGCGTTCGCATTGACCCGTCAGAAACGCCACGTCGTGGCGGTGATCGGCGACGGTGCGCTCACCGGCGGTATGGGCTGGGAGGCGTTGAACAATATCGCCGCCGGTCAGGACCGTTCGGTGATCGTCGTGGTGAACGACAACGGCCGCTCGTACGCGCCGACGATCGGCGGCCTCGCCGACCGGCTCGCCGGATTGCGCATGCAGCCCGCCTACGAGCACGCCCTGGACGCCACCAAGCGGATCGTGCAGAACATTCCGCGCGTGGGGGATTCGGCGTACTCGGTGCTGCACGCGATCAAGACCGGCATCAAGGACGCGGTCGCGCCGCAAGAGCTGTTCAGCGATCTGGGCATGAAGTACGTGGGCCCGGTGGACGGGCACGATCAGGCCGCGCTGGAGGGTGCGCTGCGGCGCGCCAAGGATTTCGGCGGTCCGGTCATCGTGCACGCGGTCACCCAGAAGGGCCACGGCTACAAGCCCGCCGAGGACCACGTCGCCGACCAGATGCACGCCATCGGCCGCATCGATCCGGAAACCGGTGAGTCCGTGACCGGTTCGTCCGGTCCGAGTTGGACGTCGGTGTTCTCCAAGGAGCTCATCGAGCAGGGCGAGCAGCGCGACGACATCGTCGCCATCACCGCCGCCATGCCCGGCCCGACCGGTCTCACCCCGTTCGGTAATCGCTTCCCCGAGCGCATGTTCGACGTCGGCATCGCCGAACAGCACGCGATGACCTCCGCGGCCGGTATGGCGCTGGGCGGTCTGCATCCGGTGGTGGCCATCTACTCCACGTTCCTCAACCGCGCCTTCGATCAGCTCCTGATGGATGTGGCGCTGCTGAAGCTCCCGGTGACCCTGGTGCTGGACCGCGCCGG
Organism: Nocardia jejuensis NBRC 103114; assembly: GCF_001613145.1. Lineage (GTDB taxonomy): Bacteria > Actinomycetota > Actinomycetes > Mycobacteriales > Mycobacteriaceae > Nocardia > Nocardia jejuensis. The sequence continues at coordinate 28,753 of NZ_BDBU01000067.1, read as the reverse complement.
CATTACCGGTGAGGACGGCGCGTCGCACAACGGCATGTGGGATTTCTCGGTGCTGGGCATCGTGCCCGGAATCCGGGTCGCGGCCCCGCGTGACGCGGCGACCCTGCGCGAGGAACTCGGCGAGGCCCTGCACATCAGCGACGGCCCCACCGCGCTGCGCTTCCCGAAGGGCACTGTCCCCGAGGACATCTCGGCGGTGGAACGCTTCGACGGCGTGGACGTGCTGCGCATGCCCGACGTGCGGGACGCCACCGCGCAGTCGGTGCACGGTGACGTACTGCTGGTCGCGATCGGCGGCTTCGCGGAGCTGGCGCTGCTCACCGCGGATCTGCTGCAGTCCCAAGGTGTTTCGGTCACGGTCATCGACCCGCGCTGGGTGCTGCCGGTGTCCGACACCGTGGTGAAGCTGGCCGAGAACTACCGCATGGTGGTGACTCTGGAGGACAGCGGTCTGCACGGCGGCATCGGCTGTACCGTCTCGGCGCGCCTGCGCTCCGCCGGTGTGGACGTGCCCGCCCGCGATATCGGTGTGCCGCAACGTTTCCTGGATCACGCCTCGGTCGCGCAGGTGCAGCAGGAGCTGGGGCTGACCCCGGCCGATGTGGCGCAGCGGATCAGCGGCTGGCTGGGTGACGACGCGGGAACGGTCCAGGCCGAGCGTGATGCCGCGGATCGTCCACTGCCGCCGGAGGTCGCGCAGCAACTGCGTGCCTCGGACGCGGCGGATCGGGCGCTGGCCCCGTAGTCACGGACTCAGCGAAAGGGCTCCTGCCGTCATCGGCGGGAGCCCTTCACGTTTCCCTGTGCGGCGCCGACCTTCTCGCGTAGATTCTGGAACAGGTTTCAGTTTTCTGCGTCAAGGAGGTCGCATGTCGTTCGTGCTCGTCGAGAAGCCGCGCCCGGGAATCGCACTGGTCACCCTCAATCGCCCGGACCGGATGAACGCCATGGCGTTCGACGTGATGGTGCCGCTGCGCGAAACCCTGGAAGCGGTCGCGGCCGACAACGACGTGCGCGTGGTGGTGCTCACCGGCGCGGGCCCGGGATTCTGCTCCGGCGCGGACCTCACCCATTCGGGCCGCGTCCCCGGTGTGGAGGGACTGACCCGCACCAGCATCGCGCGCCGGTCGATGGACCTGCTCAACAACGTCATGCTGACCATCCGCCGCATGCATCAGCCGGTCATCTCGGCCGTCAACGGCGCGGCCATCGGCGGCGGTTTCTGTCTGGCGGTGGGCACCGACATCCGGATCGCGTCGCAGGACGCCTACTTCCGCGCGGCGGGTATCAACAACGGCCTGACCTCCGCGGAGCTGGGCATCAGCTATCTGCTCCCGCGTGTCGTCGGCGCGACCCGCGCGTTCGAGATCATGCTCACCGGCCGGGACGTCGATGCCGCCGAGGCCGAACGGATCGGCATCGTCTCGCGCGTGGTCCCCGGCGACAAGCTGCTCGAGGCCTGCTACGACACCGCCGACCAGATCATCCGCTGGAGCCGGGTCGGAGGTGAACTGACCAAACGCATGCTCTGGAGCGGTCTCGAGGCGGGCAGCTTCGAATCGCATATGCAGCACGAGGGCATGGCCCAGCTCTACGTCCGGCTCACCACCGACAACTTCGACGAGGCCGTGCGAGCCCGCAAGGACCGTCGTCCCCCGATCTTCGAGGACTGATCAGGCGTCGTCGTCCGGGGCGGGGTACAGGGCTTCGGCCAGCCGGCCGACCGCGAGCTCGCGCTGCCACGGGCGAGCTCCGCCGGTGGCGAGGAACTCGTCGATCAGTGCCGGGGCCCGGCCGTTGACCGCGGTGCGGGGCAGGCCGTCCCAGCACATGCGGCGCAGCAGGTCCGGCATCAGCAGGTTCTCGACGGGGACGGCGACCTCGCCCGACAGGTCGGTCATCGCGGAGCGGGCACGTTGCAGGCGGGCGGCGGCGGCCGGATCGCGGCGTTCCCAGCGGTTCACCGGTGGCGGGCCGTCGAAGGGCTGAGTCAGCGGCGGCAGTTCGTTGTCGGGCAGGGCACGCGCCCGATCGACGGCGCCGAGCCATTCGCGCGAGTACCGGCGCTGGCGAGGACCGCCGAACACGGGCAGCGCGCGCAACTGCGCGATGGTCTTGGGCTCGCCGGTCGCGGCGGCCACGATGGCGGAGTCCGGAAGAATTCGCGCCGGCGCGACATCGCGCAGCCGGGCCAGTCGATCACGGGTGATCCACAGTTCCCGGACGATGCCCAGCTGTCGTGCGCGGCGCAGCGTATGAATCCCGGAGGTGCGACGCCAGCGATCCGATTTCGGCGCGGACGGCTCGGCCGCCCGCACGTGCTCGAATTCCTGTGCGGCCCAGTCGGATTTGCCCTGACTCTCGAGATCGGCGGCGACCGCGTCGCGTAGCTCCAGTAGGAGTTCCACGTCCAGCGCCGCGTAGTTGAGCCATTCGTCGGGCAGTGGCCGGGTCGACCAGTCGGCCGCGCCGTGGCCCTTCTTGAGTTCGCGCCCGAGCAGTTTCTCGACCATGGCGGCGAGTCCGACGCGTTCGTATCCGGCGAGGCGGCCGCCGAGTTCGGTGTCGAACAGACGGGTCGGGTGTAGTCCGAGCTCGGCTAGGCCCGGTAGGTCCTGGTCGGCGGAATGCAGCACCCATTCGAGTCCGTTGATCGCCTCGGCCAGCGGGGCCAGATCTTCGGCGACCGGAATCGGATCGATCAGGAAGCTGCCCGCACCTTCGCGTCGCAGCTGGATCAGGTAGGCGCGATTGGAGTAGCGGAAACCGGACGCTCGTTCAGCATCGACCGCGAGCGGGCCCGTACCCGCCGCGAGGCGGCGGGCGGCGTCGATGATGTCGGCAGGGCTGTCCGATACCGGCGGCACACCGTCCACTGGCGCGAGCAGCGGTACCGCGGCAGTGGCTTCGGGTTCTTCTGGTACGGACATGGTCTTGAACTTTACGGGTAGGGCAGGCGCGATCCGCGTCACGTAGGTGAAACGGAAGCCCGCGGCACGACGCCGGGCCATTCGGAATCGTACGTGCCCGATGTCGATTTGGTTGCAGTACAGAAGTTCTCGATGGTGAGAGCTACTTCCGCGGGCTGCGAACTATTGCGTGTCCTCGCCGTCGTCGCGGACGTCGAGCCGGGTCACGCCGGCGGGCGGTAGTCCGGCCGCGTACGCGAGCACCTCGCAGAAGGCCTCGACATGCGGGCGCATCTCGGTGTCGCCGACGGTCCAGGAGGCCCGCAGCTCCAATTGATGTGCGCGCGGCGGACCGGCGATATCGCCGTAGCGCACCGAACTCGTCGAGGTGACCGTGCCGCCGAGGGCGGTGAACGGCGCGCGCGACTCCAGGGCGTCGACCAGCCAGCTCCAGCCCACCTCCGGCAGCAGCGGATCCGCGGCCAGGGCCGAATCTATGTCGGCCTGGATGTAGGCGACCAGCCGGAACACGCCGTGCCAGGCGTCCTGACCGTTCGGGTCGTGCAGCAGGATCAGCCGCCCGAAGGCGTCATCGTCGGAGTCGACGGGCACCACATTGCTCTCGGGGCGCGTGACCTCCGCGCCCAGTGCATAGGAGTACGGAGCCAGGCGTTGCGGAGGGCGGATCGGAGCCAGCTCGATCCGGGGGTGCACGGTCACGGAACCCATCGCATCGACCGCGGCGCGGAACCTGGCAGGTTCTTCGGGTTCCGGGGTCGGTGCGGCGCCGTCGCGGAAGTCGAGCGGTGTCACGAAAGGCAACGGTAGACCTCCGGGGCGCGGTGTCGTGGAAGGCGCGCCGCCCGTCCCCTTTACGATGGGCCGTGATGAGCACTCACACCCGCCGCAAGCTGACCGATGCCCCCTTCCTCGTGGCCGCAACCGGTGGGGTGCCGCGTCGGCGCCCGGTGTGGTTCATGCGGCAGGCTGGGCGTTCCCTGCCCGAATACCGTGAACTGCGCGCCGGCATCGGCATGCTGGAATCCTGCTTCGATCCGGAGCTGCTGTGCGAGATCACCATGCAGCCGATCCGCCGCCACGACGTGGACGCGGCAATCCTGTTCTCCGACATCGTGGTTCCGCTCAAGGCCGCGGGCATCGACCTGGACATCGTGCCGGGCGTCGGCCCGGTGGTGGCCAATCCGGTGCGCACCACCGCCGATGTGCGCGCGCTGCCGCGCCTGCGTGCCGAGGAGATCGGCGCGGTCACCGACGGCATCGGCCTGCTGCTGGACGAGCTCGGTGAGGTTCCGCTGATCGGCTTCGCCGGTGCGCCCTTCACCCTGGCGTCGTACCTGGTCGAGGGTGGTCCGAGCAAGAACCACGAGCGCACCAAGGCCATGATGCTCGCGGACCCCGAGACCTGGCATCAGCTGCTCGGCGTCCTGACCGACATCACCATCGAGACCCTGCGCGCCCAGATCGGCGCGGGCGTCGACGCCATTCAGCTCTTCGACTCCTGGGCCGGTGCGCTCACCCTCGCGCAGTACCGCGAGTTCGTGCTCCCGCATTCCGAGCGCGTGTTCCTCGAGACCGCCGACGCGGGCATCCCGCGCATCCACTTCGGTGTCGGCACCGGTGAACTCCTGGGTGCCATGGGTGAGGCGGGCGCGGACGTCGTGGGCGTCGACTGGCGCGTCCCGCTCGACACCGCCGTGCGCCGGGTCGGACCCGGAAAAGCCTTGCAGGGCAACCTCGATCCCGCGGTGCTCTTCGCGGGCCCCGCCGCCATCGACTCCGAGGTCCGCCGCATCGCCCGCGAGGCCGACGCGGCTCTGGCCCTCGGCGCCACCGGCCACATCTTCAACCTCGGCCACGGCGTCCTGCCCAACACCGACCCCGCGGTCATCACCGACACGGTCGCCCTGATCCACAGCCTCCCCTCGCCACTCTGATCACTCCACACCCACAGGCCCTGCGGTCCCCGACCGTCAGGGCCTGTGCTGTTTCCCACCCGACCTGAACGGGGTGTGAACCGGGCACGGGGTGGGAAGTGGGCGGGGGTAGGTTCGAAGTGCGGCTCGTCGGTGCGGGCGGATGGTGTGGCACGGTGGCCGGTCGGTTCCGAGGCGGGTCGGGTATCAGGTGACTAGGAGTGGTCGATGCGGATCGCGGTGGTTGGCGGGGGTATCAGTGGGCTCGTGGCCGCGTATCGGCTGCGGCGGGCGCTGGGGAGTGGCGTCGAGTTGGTGCTCGTCGAACGCCGGTCGCGGGTGGGCGGCATTCTGCGGACCGTGGACATCGCGGGGGAGCCGGTCGATCTGGGAGCCGAGGCGTTCGTAGGTCGGCGGCCCGAGATCCCGGAACTGATGCGGGAACTGGGCATCGAGGAGCAACTGGTCCATCCCGCCGGACGGCGGCCGCTGGTCTGGTCCGGGGGAGTGGGGCATCGGCTTCCCGAGGGCACGCTGATGGGTATTCCCGCTGGGGCGCAATCGGTGTCGGGCCTGGTCGACGCGCAGACCGTGGCCCGGATCCAGGACGAGCCGACTCGGCCGCTGTCCTGGGAGCCGGGTTCGGATGTGTCCGTGGGCGCGCTGGTGGGGGATCGGTTCGGGGAGCAGGTGGTTCGGCGCAGCGTCGACCCGCTGCTCGGCGGGGTGTATGCCGGGCGCGCAGAGTCGATCGGTGTGCGCGCCGCGCTCCCCACCCTGGCCGCGGCCCTGGACGCGGGCGCGACGAGCCTGAGCGAGGCTGTGGCACAGGCGCTTCCGGCGCCCAGTGGTGCACCGGTGTTCGGCGGCATTCGTGACGGCTACGGCGTTCTGCTCGAAGCCCTGCGCACCGCCGCCGACGTCAAGGTCGAGACCGGCACCGCCGCAACGCGTCTCACCCGCGCCGGGCACGGCTGGACCCTGGACCCCCTCGGCGACTTCGACGCGGTGATCCTCGCCACCCCCGCCCCCGTGACCGCCGCCCTCCTGCGCGAGATCGCGCCCGGGGCAGCCGATCTCGCCGCCGGAATCGATCTGGCCTCCTCGGCGGTGGTGGCGCTGGCCCTCCCTCCGGACACCCCGCTTCCCGACAACTCCGGAATTCTCGTCGCGACCGGTGAACCGCTGCGCGCCAAGGCTTTCACCCTCTCCAGCCGCAAATGGCCGCACCTCGCCACCCGCGAGGTAGCCCTGGTCCGAGCCTCCTTCGGCCGCTTCGGCAACGACGCCCCGCTGTCCTGGACCGACGCCGAACTGATCACCGCCGCCGTGCAAGACCTCTCCGCCGTCACCGGCATCGAGATCACCCCCGTCACCGCTGTGGTCCAGCGCTGGCCCGGCGGCCTCCCGCAGTACGCGCCCGGCCACACCACCCGCATCGCCGACTTCCGCACGGCCCTGGCCGATCTCGACCGCCTCGCGGTGGCAGGCTCCTACCTCTCCGGCGTAGGCGTCCCCGCCTGCGCCGCCACCGGCACCGCCGCCGCCCATCGAATCCTGACCTACCTCAGCTGATCGAGCACCGCGTGCCCGCGAGGGCATCGTGCCCGGACGGCTCGGCGTCGCGCGGAGTGTCGTAGCTAACGGACGAGGTCCGACGGGTTGGTGTTCGCGCCGCAGAGGACGACCGCCACGCGCTCACCCGCGCGGGGGACGTAGGCACCGGAGTCCAGGGCCGCCACAGCGGTGGCGGCGGCGTGTTCCACCGCGAGACGGCGCTCGTCCCACAGGGACTGGCGGGCGGCGATGATCGACGCGTCGGTGACCAGGAGCGAGCGCAGGTCCGTGGCGGCGGCCGTGGCCACGGACATCTCCGAGACGCGACGCGCGCCGAGGGAGTCGGCGGCCACCGAATCCACCGGAACATCCACCGGGTGACCGGCGTCGAGCGCGGCATGGAAGGCGCGGCAATTCTCGGGTTCGACCGCGATCACGCGGACGCCGTGGTGGGCGGCGGAGAGCATGGTGCCGGTCAACAGGCCGCCACCCCCGACCGCGACGATCACCGTGTCGAGATCCGGTATCCGGCCGAGGATTTCGTCCAGGAGAGTGCCCGCGCCCGCGGCGATGTACGGATCGTCGTACGCGTGCGAGCGCAGCGCCCCGCTCTCGACGGCGTAGCTCTCGCATTGCGCGGCCGCGTCGGCAAACGAGTCACCCCCGACCCGCACCTGTGCGCCGAGGTCCCGCAACCGCGCGACCTTGACCGCCGGTGCGGAAGCGGGCAGAAACACCATGGCGGTCGCCCCCACCATCCGAGCCGCCCACGCACAGGCGACCCCGGCGTTCCCACCCGAGGCGATGGTCACACCCGCCTGCGGCAACTGCCCCGACTCCCGCTGCGCGAGAACGAAATTCGCGGCCCCGCGAGCCTTGAAGCTTCCGGTGTGCTGCAGGTGCTCGAGCGCAAGCCACACGTGCCCGCCGTCCGAGGTCGCGGGATGACTCCCGGCCTCCATCGGCGCGAGCACGATCGGCCGGGTGCGCCCGGAGATCCGGTCGGCGGCGGCCTTCACATCGGCGTAGGTCGGATGCACTCGTCGTCCTTCGTTTTCTCGATTCGATACTCGGTCGCGACAGCAGGTCGAGGGTGCGCGTGATGCCCGCCGGTGAACGTACCGGGCGAACGTCGCTGCGAGGGGCCGTGCGGGCGACGCGCGATATCGGTGACGCGTGACCCGCCGGCCTTCGCCGAGACTGCCTGCGGACGGACTCCACGCTACGTGCCCGATCGCGCGCGAGTCGCGGGGATGCCCGGGCCGACCCTGCTACCGCGCCGGCGGATCCGTGTCCCACGGCTGTGCCTGCTGGGGCATCGGCTGACCCTGGTGCGGACTCGGCGGCGATGCGGGCTCACCCGGATGCCACCCCGGCTGGGGTGCGGAGTAACCCTGATAAGGCTCTGCCTGGGGGTGATGTTCTCCGTGGCCCGGCTGTGGCGCGGCTCCGGGCGGGTACGGCGCGGTGTGGGTGGGATACGGCGTCGAGTAGCCCGGCTGTGACCCGTCTCCGGGCTGGGCGGTATAGAGCATCGGCTGACCCGGTTGGGGCGCGGCCCCGTAATACGTTTGTCCCGCAGGACCGTTCGGTGGCGAGTAGTACGCGCCGGGCGAATGGTGGTGCGCTGTGGGCGAATACGCGAGCGGCCTCGGCGTCCGGCACGACACCAGGCTCGAGGCGAGGGTCACCACGGACAGCATGGTGGCCAGCAGCATGACCCAGAATCCCGGCCCGTACGCGCCGATCCGGGACAGGTCGTCGTTCGCCACGGTCGCGGACAGCACAGTGAAGATCGTGCCCAGCGTGACCCCGAAAATCATTCCGGCAGCGGCGGATCCGAGCGCCCGTCCCACCGGCCGACGTGCCCCGAATCCCGCGAACAACGGCACCGCCGCCACCAGCGCGAACAATGCCGCGACCAGTAACGCCACCCCCGGCAACTGGACCGAGGAATGATCCGCGTCCCCGATGCTCCACGCCGTCCACGAAATATCGGCGAGCAGACTCAGGAACGACCCCACCGCCACCACCAGAGCGAGCAACGCCAGCAACACCGCGGTCCAGATATCGGCCCCCGACGCCCCCGCGTCGCTATCCACCGGTGGTTGCCCCGGGCCGGAGCCCGCAGCCTGCCCACCCCCGGCGATCAGCCCGACGAGCAACGCTCCCAGCGACACCCCCGCCGCGACCACCAGCGTCCAGAACCCCGCCCCCAGCGTCGTCTCCGAGAACTCCGACCCGCCCAGCGTCGAGGACGCCCCACTGAGCGCCACGACCAGCGTCACACCGACAAGCGCTCCGGCGGACAACGTTCCGACCGCTCGAACCACCCGGCTTCGTGCCCCCGGCCCCGCCGCCAGCAGGCCCGCCGCGATCAACCCGAACACCGCCCCCACGACCAACGGCACTCCGGTCAGCTGTACCTGGGTGTCGGAGTCCCCGTACCCGCTCTCGAACACCGACCTCCACGTTGTCCACTTCGCATGGAAGTCGAACTCACCCACCCCATCGGTCACGATCCCCAGCGACCCATCGGACTTCACCAACGTCAGAAACGACCCCACCACCGACAACACCGCCGCGAGAATCAGCAGCACCGCCGAAGCCGGATCCCGCCGACCCCCGGAACCCCCGACCGGCGCCGCGGCCGGGTCCCACGGTTGCCGCCCCGCCGGGTCGTACGGATACGGACTCGAGCCGGACGGCGGATGGCTGCTCACCTCCGAAACCCTAGGTGATCCCGCGGGGATTCCTCGGTGACCGCCGGCGTACCGGGTGTCCGAGTCGTTCGGGTCCAGTGGCACGATGGGGGTCATGGCGCGACTCGACTACAAAGCCCTGAACGACACCATTCGCTACCTCATGTTCTCGGTGTTCCAGGTGGAGCCCGGTGTACTGGGCGACGACCGTAAGGCCGCCATCAAGGAGGCCCAGGCGTTCTTCGATTCGCTCGAGGATCGCGGCGTGGTCGTGCGCGGTCTCTACGACGTGGCCGGTCTGCGCGCCGACGCCGATTACATGATCTGGTGGCACGCGGAGAAGATCGAGGATCTGCAGGCCGCGTACGCCGATTTCCGCCGCCTCACCGAGCTGGGTTCGGTCAGCAACCCGGTCTGGAGCAATGCGGCCCTGCACCGCCCGGCCGAGTTCAACAAGAGCCATGTCCCGGCGTTCATCGCCGGTGAGGAGCCGGGCGCGTACATCTGCGTGTACCCGTTCGTGCGCTCCTACGACTGGTACCTGCTCCCGGACGACGAGCGCAAGAAGATGCTCGCCGATCACGGCAAGGCCGCCCGCGGCTACCCGGACGTGCGCGCCAACACCGTCGCCTCCTTCGCCCTGGGCGACTACGAGTGGATCCTGGCCTTCGAGGCTCCGGAACTGCACCGCATCGTGGACCTGATGCGCGATCTGCGCGCCACCGAGGCGAGGTTGCATGTGCGCGAGGAGATCCCGTTCTTCACCGGCCCGCGCGTCGAGGTCGACAAGCTGATCTCCGCTCTGCCGTGAAATAGCCCCACCAGCACCGAACCGGTGAGCCCGGCCGCGAATCGCGGCCGGGCTCACTCGTTTTCACAGCCTGCGGCACCGCACCCGGCGAACCGCCGTGAGACGCGGCGAATTCGCCCTGTCATGCCCGAAGAATTCGGGGCATGCGTGAATCCGCATGCATCCCATAAAGTTTCCGCGAGTCAGCTCTCTGCGCTGTCCGAGGGGTGCACACGCAGGGAGATGACCTCGACGCAGTCGCGCCTGTCCGTGGGCGGCGGATTACCCCGCCCTCGAACACGTGCCCCCCGGATTATGGGCGCCGGTATCCGCGTGAGACGGCTCCGCCGGTGCGATGAGACAACCTCACTCTCATCACGGACCCGACCGGGATCATTTCCCGGCGAACGGTGAATTGATCGTGGTGAAGTACTGCGCCGCGGCCAGGATCGCCGTGGGCGCGGTGATGAAGAGTTGTCCGGCGAGGGTGCCCAGAAAGCCGACGGCGGCGGTGCCCGCGATGCACCCGACGAGCGCTCCCGGCAATGCGCCGAACATGGCGGTGAGCGCTCCGGTGAGCGTGGCCCCCGCCGCCCCGCCGAGGAGGCAGCCGACGGCCGCGCCGCCGATACCGCCGACCAGGGTGCCGATGGTGGCGCCCATGCCGATGGTGCTGGTCATCCGGCTCCAGGCGGCCTGTTCCCGGTCGTATTCCGACTTCCAGGGCGCGCTCTGCTCGAACGGCAGAGCGACCGGCTCGTACACCGCGTGCGCCATGTCGAATCGCGGCGTCAGCGTTGCGGTCCGGCCGCTGATCCGCGCGGCGATCGGGAAGAGGAAATCGTCCACCCGGAAGGCCAGCTCGGTCCCGCCCAGCACGGTGCCGTCCGCCGCGAGGATCTTGAAGACTCCGTGGTCGTCGACCAGTGATCCGGCATCGGTGTGGATGACCGTGCTCGTTTCCGAGACGGTCGCGGTGTAACTCACCGCGGCGTCGGTGTCCGGCGGTGTGGCGGTGGCTGTGGCGGCGGTGGCGCACGCCGTGGCCAGCAGCAGTGCGACGGACAGCGTGGGGCGGTGGGACCTCATCGATGGACCTCGAATTCCTCATCGGACGTTGCGGATTGCGCTCGGGCGATGTCGTCGGCGTCGGCGCGGAGGCCGAGTGCCGGACCCGGCGGTGGGTGACCCTACGGGTTTACAAGGATAATGACAATCGTTATCGTTAAGCCCCTGTCAGCCGGCGCGAGGAGACCGAGTGGGACATCTGCTGATGATCGAGAGTTGGGTCGGATCGATGAGTACCTTGCTGCCGCAAGCGATTCAGGAGCAGGGAGATCGATTCAGCTTCCTGACCCGGGACCTGCGGCACTACCTGCGAGCCACGCCGTCCGCCGGGCACCCGTTGCTCGGGGCCGCGAACATCGTCACCGCCGAGACCAATGACGAGGCGGGGCTGCTGCCGCGGGTGCAACTGCTGCACGGCGCACTTGCCTTCGACGGGGTGATGTCCTCGTGTGACTACTACCTGCCGACGGTCGCTGCGGTGGCGGCGGAACTGGGGTTGCCCGGACCGAGCCGCGAGGCAGTGGCGGCAGCCTGTGACAAGGCCCGTACCCGCCGAATCTGTGGTGCCGCCGGGGTTCCCGGACCGGAGTTCGCCCTCGCGGCCGACTCGGACGAGCTGATCGACGCCGCGGATCGCATCGGATACCCGGTCGTGGTGAAGCCGGTCGACCTGTGCGGCGGCATGTTCGTGCGCCGGGTGAACGATGCGGTCGAGCTGCGGGCCGCCGTCGCCGAGATCGCCGGATTCCCGGTGAACGCCCGGGGCCAGGCCCGCAGCGCGGACGTGCTCGTGGAAGAGTGCTTGACCGGACCTGAATTCAGTGTGGAGACAGTCACTTTCGGCGGTGACACCACCGTGATCGGGGTCACCGACAAACAGGTGGTCGGTGCGCCCTGGTTCATCGAGGCCGGGCACATGTTCCCGGCCGCGCTGGACCCGGAGCTGGAGACGCGGATCGCGGAGGTCGCGTGCGCGGCGATTGCCGCTCTGGGCCTCGACGATACGGTGGCGCACACCGAGATCAAGCTCACCGCCGGTGGCCCGCGGCTGGTGGAGGTGAACCCACGGCCGGCGGGAAACCGCATCACCGAATTGGTGCGCCGGGTGACCGGGATAGATCTCGCCGCCGTCTACGCCGACCTCGCGCTGGGCCGGGAACCGGACCTGCGCGGCGCCCCCACCGGAGTCGGCAGTGCCGCAATAGCTTTCCTCGTTCCGGAGGCCGCCGGGGTCCTGGGCGGCATCACCGGCGCGCGGGACTGGCCGCTGGATTCCCGAATCGTGGACTACGACCTGGCCGCTCCCGGCAGACGGGTACGACCCGCGAACGACAACAACGGATATCTGGCCCATGTGATGGTCGTCGACGAAAAGCCCGGTGCCGCCGCGGAATCCGCGCGCGCGCTGATCGACTCGCTGCGGGTGGTCTACAGCCATGACGAGGTGAGCGCGTGATCGAAGTCACGACCACCGTGATGCCTCGGAACGCCATCGGGCGACCGCGCTCGGTCGATGAGCTGCTGGCCTGGGTTCGAGCCGCCCGGCTCGGCCCGGATCCCGCCGAGGTGCGGGTGGCGAGCGCCTTCCTCACCGTGCACAGCACCCGACACGTGGGCCGGAACCAGCTGTACCGCAACGAGATTCTGAGCATTCGCGTCGGCGCCGGTGTCGGCTCCTGTGCCTTCGAGCCCGGCGAGCGCGCCGACCACGCGGACGCGGTCGACGACTGCGTCGGCGCGAGCATCGCCGAACTTCTGGACCACCCGCGCCGCACGGTGCGGATCGCCGGACTCGACGCCTATCTCGCGCATGCCCGCCCGCATCCCGATGCCGGTGGATTCCGGGCCCGGACATCAGTGGTGGCGGGTGTCTCGTCGCTGGCGAAATCGCAGGCCCGTGCCGTCGGTGTGATCGATCTGCTGCCCGCCCGAACGCGCACCGTCCTGGTGATCGGCGTGGTGAATTCCCTGCTGGCACAGTTGCGCCGGCGTGGGATCGACTACATTCCGTGCGATCTGGCCGGTGGCGTCACCGAATGGGGTGAGCCGGTGCGCACCCGCGCCGACACCGTCCTCGAGCCCTACGACGCCCTGCTCGTCACCGGAATGTGCCTGGGCAACGACAGTTTCGACGAACTCCTGGGGCATGCGCGGAGCCGCAGGATTCCGATGGTCATGTTCGCCCAGACCGGAAGCGCGGTGCTGCCCTGGTTCGTCGGCTCACCCGGATTGACGGCGGTGGCGGCCGAACCCTATCCGTTCTTCTCGCTCGACGGTGGCCCGAGCCTGCACTATCACTACCGTGGCGAGGAGCTCCCTTGTCGCGGGTAGCGTTCGGTGATCGGGGACTGCTGCCGCTCATCGGCGGTACGCCGATGGCCTGGATTCCCGCGGATCGGAGCGGGCACACCGGCTTCCACGCCAAGGTCGAGTCCGCCGGTGTCGGCGGAATGAAGGCACGCGCGGCCGTGGCGATGCTCACCGGCGCGGCCCTGCGCGGTGAACTGGCCCCCGGTGCGACGGTGGTCGAATCCACCAGCGGCACCCTGGGAATCGGGCTCGCTGTGGCGGCCAAGTCGCTGGGGCATCCGGTCATCCTGATCGTCGACGATGAGCTGGAACCGGATATGCGGGCACTGTTCGCCGCCTTCGGCGTGCGCCTCGAGGTGGTCCGGCGGCAGCATCCGGAGGGCGGTTGGCAGCAAGCGCGGCTCGATCGGCTCGCACAGATCCTCGCGACCGTGCCGGGCGCGTACTGGCCCGACCAGTACGACAACCCCGACAATGCCGCGGGATACGCGGATATGGCCCGCGAGATCACCGACCATCTCGACCGGGTGGACGTACTGGTGGCGACCGTGGGTTCCGGTGGGCACTGCGCGGGACTCACCCGTGCCCTGCGGCGGCGACGGCCCGGACTGCGTGTGATCGGAGTCGATTCGGTCGGCTCGCGGATCTTCGGCCAGCCCGCTCGCGAGCGCGTCATGCGCGGACTGGGCAGCAGCATCCTGCCGCGCAATGTCGTCTACCCCGACTACGACGAGGTGCACTGGGTCGGTCCGGCCGAGGCGGTCGCCTCGTGTCGCGAAGTCGCGGCCCGGACCTGTCTGGCGGGTGGCTGGAGTACCGGCGCGGCGGCTCTGGTTGCCGGGTGGGCGGCCCGGCGCGACCCCGGCGCCCGGGTGGTGACCGTGTTCCCCGACGGCCCGCACCGCTACCTGCGCACCATCTACGACGACGAATGGTGCACCGCGCGTGGGCTGTTCGAATCCGTCGCGACCCGGCCGGTGGAAATAGCGAGCCCCAACCTGGTCGAGGTGAGCGGATGGGCGCGGTGCGCAGTGGTGCGCGATCCGGCCGAAGCGCGGGTGCGGGTATGAGGCTGGACCATCGCGTGGCCCGGCTGAGGCTGGCCGAACCACTGCGGATTTCCCGCGCCGCGATGACCGAACGGGACGCGGTATGGGTGACCCTGTCGCACCAGGGCATTCGCGGGCGCGGCGAAGTCGTGACCAGTCCTCGGCTGGGTCTGGACGTCGCGGCGATCGAACGGGCACTGGTCACGGCGGCCTCCTGGGTCGGAGCCGAATCGCATCCGGCCGGACTCCGCAAGCGTCTGCCCGAGCTGCGGAACCGGCTGGCCCACGCGCTGCCGGTCGCGGCCGCGGTCGATGCCGCCGTGCACGATCTGCTCGCCGTCGAGGCGGGCGTGCCCCTGCACGAGGTGCTGGGTATGCCGGTGTGGGATCGGGTGCCGACCGCCTACACCGTGGGCATCGTCGCACCGGACACCGCGGCCCGGTGCGCGCGACAGCTGATGCGCCGGGGATTCACCACGATAAAGGTGAAGCTCGGCGCGCCCGATCCGGCCGACGATATCGGCCGGGTCGAGGCGATCCGTGCCGCCGCTCCCGCGGCCGCACTGCTGCTGGACCCGAACGGGGCCTGGGACGCCCGCACCGCGATCGACGTGCTGACCAGGCTCGCGGAATTCGGCGTCGCGGCGGTGGAACAGCCGGTACCGGCGGGCTTCCCGGATGACCTCGCGACAGTGTCGAACTCGGTGCCCATGCCCGTCATCGCGGATGAGGATGCCGGGACCCGATCGGATCTGGACGCGTTGCCCGGGGGACTGGGCGGCATCAATATCAAACTCGCCGAATGCGGCGGGCTGGACGCGGCGCTGTCCATGATCGACTGGGCGCGCCCGCGCGGGGTCGGGGTCATGCTCGGCTGCCAGGCATCGACCTCGTTGAGCATCGCCGCGGCCGCACACCTGACCGGTGCGGCGCGCTGGGTCGATCTCGACGGGCACCTGCTGCTGGCCGAGGACCCCTGGACGGGGCTCGGCGGCGCGGACGGACTCCTGCGCCGACCCGGCGCACCCGGGCTCGGCGTCCGGTGCCGGGGCGAATCGTGAACACCCTGAGGCTGTTCCGGTCCTTCCCGCTGTCGGTGCGGCTGCTGCTGGTCAACCAGCTGGCCGGGAACGTCGGCTTCTACATGCTCATGCCCTTCCTCGCCGGATACCTACTGACCGATATGCGCCTGTCCGCGGCGGTGGTCGGCGTCGTCCTCGGCGTGCGCAACCTCAGTCAGCAGGGACTGTTCCTGGTGGGCGGCGCCATCGCCGATCGGCTGGGCGCGCGCGGGGTGATCATCGTGGGCGCGGCCGTGCGCGCCGTCGGCTTCGCCTTGTTCGCCGTCGGCGGATCGCTGACCGTGGTGCTGCTCGCTTCGGTGCTGACCGGTTTCGCCGGTGCGCTGTTCAATCCGGCCGTACGTGCCTATATCGCCCGTGACAGCGCCGAACGCTCCGCATCGGCGTTCGCGCTGTTCAACGTGTTCGGCAATGTCGGTTCGGCGGCGGGTCCGGTGGCCGGAACTGTGCTGGTGGCCATGGGTTTCCGGCTCACCGCGGGGGTGGCGGCGGGAATCTTCCTGGCGCTCACCCTGGCCCAGTTGGCGTTCCTGCCGTCGCGGGCGGTGTCCCGCACCGGCCACGGCGTACTGCGAGATATGCGAAATCTGTTTTCCCACCGAGTGTTCTGGGGATTCGCGGCGGCGCTCGCGGGCATGTTCGCCCTGCAGAGCCAGAGCTACTTCATCCTCACCCTGCAGGCCCGGCGGGTCGCGGGTCCGCACGCGACAGTGGCGGTCGCGGCCTTGTTCCTGGTCGATACCGCGGTGATTCTGCTTCTGCAGGTGCGGATCACCCAGCGGATCGCGCGCGGAGCCCGTGGTCCTGCCATGGCCCGCGGTATGGCGGTCATGGGCGCCGCCTTCGTGATCCCGCCGCTGGCAGCGCCTTTCGTCGATTCCGGCACCGGGGGAGCGGCCGCGGGCGCCGCGCTGCGGATGGTTCCGATTCTCGCGGCCGTCGTGGTGCTCACGGTGGGCGTCATGCTCGTGCAACCCTTCGTCAACGAGCTGATCGCGGCCTTCGGCGGCGAGCGTCTCACCGGAACCTATTTCGGCGCTTTCTATCTCGTGTCCGGCGTGTACACCGTGTGCCTGACCTCGCTGGTCGGCGCCGCGGTGGATCGGGGCGGCGGCCCCCTGGGGTGGCTGCCCGCGGCACTGTGCGCCGGAACCGGATTCCTCTCCGCACTCGCCGTGCGCGCACTCGATCACCGCCGGCTTCTCCCCGCGCCCGCCACCGAAACAGCAGTCATCACAGCGGTATCCGCTGTCGAGGCACCCCCTGACAAAGAAAGTCGAGGCTCCCGATGAGCAGCCCTGCGACCGGACCGGTGCTGGCCACCGAGAACCTCCTCACCGACAATCCGGCGTTGTACGAGAAGACATTCCCCGATACGGGTGCGCGCAATGCTCGTTTCGTCCACGACCTGGTGACCGAATTCGCCACCGGATCCGCGGGCACCGCGCCGCGACTGCTCGATGTCGGTTCCGGTACCGGACGTGATGCGGCGCGCTTGGCCGAACTCGGCTACGACGTGTCCGCCGTGGACATTTCGCCGCGCATGGTCGCCTACGCGCGCGCGACGTACCCGGGCGTGGACTTCACGGTCGGCGATGCGCGCCGGGTCCGGACAGTCGAACCGGTCGAGGTCCTCACCTGCCTGGGCAGCACGCTGCTGCACTTGCATTCCAGCGTCGACGTGGTCACGGCACTGTCCGGTTTCGCCGCCTGCCTGCGACCGGGCGGACTCCTGGTGCTCGAGATGCGCAACGGGGCTTTCCTGCTCACCGATCGTGGGCGGCGAGAACTGCTCGACGAGGTGTCGGTGCGTGACATCGAGTGGGAGGGAGTCGCCTACACCTCCCGCACCGCGCTGTCGCTGGACCTCGCGGCTCAGCTGCTGCGCCGTCGGCGAGTGTGGACCTGGGCGGGCGGCGGTCCGGTGACCCAGGACACCGCGTGGCGTCTGCTCTTTCCCGAGGAGCTTCGATACCTGTTGCACAGCAGTGGATTCGAGACGCTCGCTCTTTTCGACGAACCCGGCCCGCTCGCCGGATCCGCGTGGTCCGCCGACGCTGTGCGATCCAGCGCGCTGACCGGCGATCGTCTCCATGTGGTGGCCCGCCGCCGGGCACTGTCCGGGGCCCGGTGAACCGGCCGGACCGAATCGGCGTCGGCAGCGCCTTCGGCAGTTGCGGTGAACTGCTGCAGGGCGTGACCGCCGGTGACGATCGAGACTTCCTGGTCACACTGCCCATTCGACAGGGATCGGTCGTCGTCTTCGAACCGGACGCGACCGCGGGCGGTATCGACGTCGATCCGCCGCACAAGAGCAAATCCCGCGCACTGGCCGAACTCATGCTGGCGCGCTCGGGCGCACTTGGCGGCGGGCGCCTGCGGATCATGAGCGATCTCGCCGAGGGTAAGGGACTCGCCAGTTCGACCGCTGACCTGGTCGCCACCGCCCGTGCTGTCGCCGACGCGGCGGGACGCCGGATCGAGGCCACCGAGATCGAGGACCTGCTGCGCGGTATCGAGCCGTCGGACGGCGTCATGTATCCGGGTCCGGTGGCCTTCTACCACCGCGAGGTACGGCTGCTCACTCGGCTGCGGACGCTGCCCCGGCTGACCGTCGTGCTCGCCGACGAGGGCGGTCAGCTCGACACCGTCGAATTCAACCGTCGTGACAAGCCTTTCACGGACGCCGACAAGCGCGAGTACACGCGTCTGCTGAGCGGCCTGACCGACGCGGTGGCCAGGCGCGATCACCGCGGGATCGGCGAGATCGCCACCCGCAGCGCGCTGATGAACTCGGTGCTGCGTGAACGCCCGCACCTGGATGTGGCGCTCGCGGGGGCGCGGGGCATGGATGCGCTGGGCGTGGTGATCGCGCACAGCGGGACCACCACGGGCATTCTGCTCGCCGACGACGACCCCGACTACGAGGGTAAATTGGCTGAGGCACAGCGTATTTCGGCCGACTACGCGACCGCGGTGAGCGTTCATCGCAGCTGGCGTCCCGGCCCGCCGGACTGGCCCGCGGCGGTCGCCCGATGATCACCGCGCGTGATGTGAGCTTCGGCTACGGCGACTCGCTCGTACTGTCCGGTGCCGGGCTGATCGCCGAGACCGGCTCGACTCTCGGATTGATCGGGCCCAACGGGTCGGGGAAATCGACCCTGCTGCGGATCATCTACCGCGCGCTGCGGCCACGCACCGGGACCGTGCTCATCGACGATGGACCCGTATCCGATTTGCGCGGAAGACAGCTCGCCGCGCGCCTGGCCGTCGTGACCCAGGAGAACCCGGCGCAGACTCCGCTCACGGTGACCGACATGGTCATGCTGGGACGCGCGCCCTGGGCGGGGCCGGTACGCGGTTACTCCCACGCGGACCACGTGGTCGTGGCGGCCGCCCTGCACCGGGTCGGCGCGCGCGATCTGGCCGAGCGCGCGTTCGCGACCCTCTCCGGCGGCGAACGTCAGCGCGTCCTCGTCGCGCGCGCACTCGCCCAGCAGGCCGATCATCTGCTCCTGGACGAACCGACCAACCACCTCGACATCCACTACCAGCACGAATTGCTCGGTCTCCTGGGCGAACTCGCGGTGACCACGGTGATCGTGCTGCACGACCTGAACCTCGCGGCCCGCTACTGCGACCGCATCGTCCTGCTCGAGCGCGGTCGGGTGGCCGCCGCCGGGTCGGTCGACGACGTGTTGATCCCGGAGATACTCGAACCCGTCTACGGCGTCCGCGTACGCCGCTCGTCGGCCTTCGGCGCACCCCAGCTCCTCTTCGGAGCACGCACCGACGCGGAAAGGGCGTTTCCGCGATGACATCGGTACAGGCGGTGTCCGAGGAGATACCGGACGATCTCGGTCATGCGCGCCGCCGTCGGCACACCGTGATGTGGATCGCGGGACTGGCCGCGATCCTGTCGGCGGTGCTGGTGTGCGCGTGCGGAATCGGACCCGTGACGGTGCCGCCGCTGACGGTGGCGCGCATCGTCGGGCACCATATGTTCGGGATTCCCGCGCTCGCGGAGTGGACGGCGGCGCAGGATGCCATCGTCTGGCGGGTGCGGGTGCCCCGGGTGCTGCTGGGGGCGCTCGTGGGCGCGGGCCTGGCCGTCAGCGGCGCGGTCCTGCAGACCGTGGTGCGGAACGTGCTGGCCGATCCGCACATTCTCGGCGTCACCTCCGGCGCCTCGACCGGGGCGGCGCTGTCGTTGCTGTTCGGCTTCGGCGTGGGTGGAATGCTGTCCGCGAGCGCGTTCTCCGGTGCGTTGTGCGCGACAGGGCTGCTGTTCGCCGTGGCCCGCAGCAATGGGCAGTTGACGTCGCTGCGCCTGCTGTTGGGCGGTGTCACCATCGGCTACATCTTCTCGGCGGCGACCAGCTTCCTGATCTTCGCCTCCGATTCGCCGGAAGGCGCTCGGGCCGTGCTGTTCTGGCTGCTGGGCTCGCTCGGGTCGGCGGCGTGGCCCGCGGTCGTGACCACGGCCGCCGCGGTGGGAGCGTCTATTGCCGCGCTGTTCCTCATGGCCACCCGGTTCGATGCGCTCGCCGTGGGCGACGACACCGCGCGGACCCTCGGCATCGCGCCGACCCGCTGGCGGGTGGGGGCGCTGGCGGTGGTGGCGCTGTGCGTCGGTGCGGTGGTCGCGGTGGCCGGGGCCATCGGCTTCGTCGGTCTGATCGTTCCGCACGTGGCGCGGTTGGCGACCGGGAGCGCGCACCGGCGGCTGATCCCGATGTCCGCGCTGCTGGGCGCGAACTTTCTGGTCCTCGCCGACGTGGTCGCCCGAACGGCGTTCGCGCCCAGGGAATTACCGCTGGGCATCGTCACCGCGGTGGTCGGTGCGCCACTGCTGCTCGTTCTCGTCCGGCGTTTTCGCGAGCCGGTCGCCTGAACCTCCCCGTTTCGACTATCCGATAGGTATCTCCCGATATGTCTGGTTCCATCGTGCTCAACCGCGCTCTCTCGATCGTTCCGGTCGCTCTCGCGGCGATCGTCGCAACGAGCTCGTGCGGCGCACCACCGACCCGCCAGGAGGCGTCCGCGGCCGGTGGCTTCCCGCTCACCATCTCCAGTTGCGGCCGGGACGTGCGCTTCGAACGAGCACCCGACCGCGTGATCACCGTCGGATCGGTGGCGGCGCCGCTCATCGCCGCGGCCGGAGCCGCCGATCGCGTCGTCACCCGGACGTTCGAGACCGCACCGTTCCCCGGCGAATACGGCGAGGCGCTGAAGAATGCCGAAATGGTCACCGTCACAGCGGATCTCGCTCGTGAACAAATCATCGCCCGCAGCCCCGACGTAGTGGTG
This sequence comes from Nocardia jejuensis NBRC 103114, assembly GCF_001613145.1. GTDB lineage: Bacteria > Actinomycetota > Actinomycetes > Mycobacteriales > Mycobacteriaceae > Nocardia > Nocardia jejuensis. Next base: position 8,042 of record NZ_BDBU01000067.1, on the reverse strand, counting down.
AGTTTCGAAGGCGCGGCCGTCGGACCCGAGGATCTGGCCACGGCCGGCATCCCGCTGCTCGTCACTCGTGGCTACTGCAAGAACGCGGCGGGCACCTACGAGGACATTTTCGCCGACATCGACCTGTACGGAAGGCTTTTCGGCACCGAGAAACAGGCGGCCGCGACGCTCACCGCACTACGCGGCCGGGTCGCCGCCATCGCCGACGCGCACCGGCCCGGTGGCCCGGCCCGGCCCGCCGCGGCGCTCATCCTGTCCCGTGACGGGGCGACCCTGAGCGCCTACGGCAGCACCAGCACCGTGCACACCCAGATGGGAATGCTGGGTCTGGCCAATGTCTTCGGCGATGTGGCCAAGCGCAGCTTCGAGGCGAACACCGAAACGCTGATCGCCCGCGATCCGGACGTGCTGATCGTGCTGACTCAGGGCGAGCAGACCCCGGACTCGGTGCGCACAGCCCTGCGCGATCGCCCGGAACTGGCCTCGCTCAGCGCGATTCGCAACGATCGCGTCATCGCGGTCCCCTTCGGCTACACCGGCCCGGGACCGGTCGCCGTGGAGGGGCTGGAAGTGCTGTCCGCCAAGCTCGGTGCGCTCCAATGAGCGATTATGTCGTCCGCGAGGCGCTGCCGCACGACCTGGCGGGCGCGCGCAGCGTCATGCTCGACACCTTCTACACCGACCTGGGCTACGGCTACCTGCCCGAACATCACGACGATGTCATCGACCCGGGTCGCGCCTACCTCTGCCACCCTCGGCAGCGACTGTGGGTGGCTCGCCACGACGACCAGGTCGTCGCGACCACGGCGATCCGGGCGCGCGGCCCACGAATCCCGCCGCACCCGGCCTGGCTCGCGGACCGTTATCCGGATCACAGCACCGCCCAGCTGTTCCGCGTCTATGTCCGCGCCGAGCACCGCCGCCGTGGGCTGGCCACCGAGCTGGTGCGGCGAGCCATCGACTTCGCGCGCGGGACAACGGTTTTCGAGCGTCTCTACCTGCATACGGATGCGAGTGTGCCGGGTGCGCTGGATTTCTGGAAGTCGCTCGGCGTCATCGTCCACGACGATCGCGCGCCCGAGCGCCGCTTCCAGACGGTCCACCTGGAGATTCCACTGCGTTGACCCGGCACTGGTCGACCCGGCACTGGTCGACCCGGCGCTGAATCGACCCGGCGCTGGTCGACCCCGCGGTACAGCTCCCGATCGGCGCCGCCGGGGCCCGGGTCGGCGACCGGGCTTCGGCGGTTCAGCCGTCGGAGCCCGGTGCGGGCTTCAGCCGCAGGGAGATGGAGTTGATGCAGTAGCGCTTGTCCGTGGGCGTCGGGTACCCCTCGCCCTCGAACACGTGCCCCAGATGGCTGTGGCAGTTGGCGCACAGCACCTCGACGCGGCGCATGCCCAGTGTGTCGTCGGTCTTCAGGATCACCGCCTCGGATTTCGCCGGATCGAAGAACGACGGCCAGCCGCAGTGCGAGTGGAATTTCTCACCGCTGCGGAACAATTCGGTCCCGCAGGCCCGGCATTCGTACACCCCGTCGGTCTCGGTGTCGGTGTATTCACCGGTGAAGGCGCGTTCGGTGCCGGCTTCCCGCAGCACCCGGTACTCGTCCGGGCTCAACTTGGCGCGCCACTCCTGCGGCGTGAGCTGGATGCGCGGTGCCGGTAGCGAGGTATCAGCGTCGGAACTCATGCTCCCACGCTAATACGCGCATCGATCGGCGTCTCGTTCCGATCGCTCCCGACCCTCCCAGCTGCACGGGGAGAGACGCGAACGGCCCGCCGAAGTCGAGTCGGCGGGCCGTCGGTGTATCGGAAGGGGTTTTCAGCCGACCGGTTCGGCGATGGTGTCCCGGGTATGCCCGTTCCGCGAGGCGGGCACCACGGGCGCTGCCGTCTCGGGATGCATCCACGCCGGATCCAGCGACTTGCCCGGCTCGAGCGTCCCGGCCCGTCGTGCGGCGAGGTATCGCTCGCCCAGCACGCAGAACGCCACGATGAGCAGCAGTCCCCAGCCGAAGGTGGTGCGCAGGTATTCGAGCGTGCGCCCGAAACTCTGCCACTGATCCGAGAGCCACTTGTCGTACGACATGAATCCGAACACCGCGACCCAGGCCGGCCAGTTGCGCATCACCGAATTGCGCAGCACCACCGTCATCAGCATCGGGAACAGGAACATCGAGTAGTACATCTGACCCAGCGAACCGAGCAGCAGCGTCGCGGTGAGCACCAGGCCGGTGATGGTGCAGACGAAGAACACCTCGTCATCGCGGTAGTAGCGGTACAGGATCCACAGTGTGGCGAGGACCATGAGCCCCATCGCGATTCGGATGGTCCAGGTCAGCCAGTCCGCGACGCCGTAGTACCCGGCATTGCCGACGATCGCGCTGTTGAAGTAGTCCCGCGACTCGGTCAGGTACGGCAGCGTGTGCGTCCAGAACTGCTTGTAGTCCACGATGAACGGCCACGCCATCAGGTTCAGCGCCACCGGTACGCCCAGGGCGGTGAGGAACACCTTCCACTGCCCGCGCACCAGCGGAATGAACAGCAGCGGCGCGAGCAGCGGTCCCTTGATCGAGATCGTCAACCCCAGCACCACGCCCGCCCACAGATCCTTGCGCTGCAGGATCAGGTGGATGAACCCGACCTCCGCGAGCAGCAGGCAGCCGTTGACATTGGTGAACACCAGTGTGTTCGTCACGGTCTCGGAGGCGAACATGGCCAGCAGCAGCGCGGGCGCGGCGACCGAGCGCACGCTGAACTTGAACAGCCGCAGCAGCAGATAACCGGCCAGGATGATCGCCGCCGCGTTGAGCAGGATGAAGCACCAGCGCGACTTCTCCGGATCGATGACCGCCAGCGGCGAGATGAGCAGCGTCCCGCTGGGCGGGTACAGGTAGTGCGGATCGACGGAGTCGAAGTTGGCGCCGTACACCGGCTTGTGGTTGAGGAACGCCAGCGAGGCGTTGTACACCGGCTTGAAGTCGTCGGTGATGTTGTAGTTGACCGCCTTGATGATCACCCGGTTCAGCACCGTGAGGACCGCGAACGGCCACAGCGCGAAGTTCAGAACCTCGGAGGTCGTGCGAGCCGTGCGGGGCTCGAGCTGGCGAAGGAACACTCGGGCACGGTACACCGGAACTCACCGTCACGGGTGCGGGGACCCGTCGTTGGCGTGCCGTGGCGCGCACGAGACTCGCCGGTCGAGCCCCGATTGTCAGCGGGTCGGGCTCAGGCCGGGCAGGCGGTTCCGTCGGCGGGCAGCTTGCCGTTGCCCAGGTAGTCCGATACGGCCTGCTGCGCGCACCCGGAGTGCGCGAAGGTCGGATGCCCCCATCCCTGCCACACCACCGTGGCCGCGCGGGCTCCGGCCGCGCCGAGCGCGCCGGTCACCGATGCCCGCCCGTCCTGTCCGGTCACCGGGTCGGCGCTGCCGCCGAGCACCAGCACCGGCTTGTCGAACTTGGCGAGCGCGGGCGACGGCGCGGCGGCCGGCCATGCCGAGCAGGTCATCAGATCGATGGCCGCGGTCTTGCCGAACACCGGATACTTCGTGCCCCATGCGGTCCCGAGTTCCTTGGCGCGTCCGGGCGTGGCGGGTTCGGTGTTGTCGCTGCATCGATTCACGAATTCGCCGTCGTTGGCGATGGCCGTGGTCTGGCGCTGCACGAACGGCGTGATCGCCCCGCGGTCCCCGCGCCCGAGCGCCGAGAGCGCGTCGGCGAACTCGGTGATCTGCGGATTCTGTGCCGTACGCGAATCTCCCAGGTAGCCACTGATCGTGGTGACCAGCGCCGCCGCCGACAGATCCCCGAACCCGCCGCTACCGGCCCGGTTCACCAGATCCAGCACGGCCGCAGGGGGATCCGCACCGAGCGAGCAGTTCAGCGCCACGCATCGTTGCGCGAACGCGGTGAGCGCGGCTTCCTGACCCTGCACCCGCAGTTCGGTGCGACCCACCGCGTCGAGCCCGATCGCCTGCGGCGAGTCGAGCACCAGCCGCCCGAGGTGATCGCCGTACTTGCGCGCGTAGTTGACCGCGACGGCCGATCCGGACCCGGTGCTCAACAGCCCGATGTGATCGACCTGCCACTGCTTGCGCAGCTGTTCGATGTCGTCCGCGGCGTGCGCGGCGTCGAAGGTGCCCTGGGCGGGGGACAGGAAGTCCAGGCACGCGACCGTGGCGTCCTTGCTGGCCGTGGCGACCGCGTCGACGGGATCGGTTGTGCCGCGCGTGAACTGGGCCTGATTGCCGAGCTTGTCGCGCAGTTCGTTGGTCAGGCAGCTGACCGCCTGTGAGCTGCCGATGCCGCGCCGATCCACCGCGACCACGGGCCGCGCCGCCAGCAGCGCACTGCCGGACCCTGCGGCGAGCCCGGCCAGCGTCGCGGTAGAGGAGCGGTCCGAGCCCGAGGTCAGCACCAGCGGGGCGGCATCCTTGGGGGTGCGGTCATAGCGGGCGCGCATGGCCGCGTTGCGGAAATTGCCGCCGACGGCCCCGGCCGCGTCGACCTGCGTGGTGTATTCCGCGCAATCGAGGATGAGTCCGGTGGGCGGTGTGCCCAGTCCCAGCAGGTTGAAGGTCGGCACGGTGCATTCGTGCCAGCTCAGTTCGGATTTGGGCACCTCGGGCGCGGGCGGCGTCGCATCGGCGGGCGCGGTGGTCTCCACGGCCCCGGCCTGATGCGGGCGTTCGACCGCGACGGCGGGACGGTCCGAGGGTCCGGCTCCGCAGCCGGTGGTCACCAGTACCGAAAGTGTCGACGCCAGCAGAGCGGCCCGAGTCCAGCGCATGCGCTACAGCCTGCCAGGTCCGGCGGCCGGTTTCACTTACCGGGTGTGCGAGCGTTCCCATCGGGTGAGAATCGTGCCGTCCTCGGCGAACACGAGATGCCTGCAGTGCATCGGTGTGGGCATGGCATTGGGGGACACGGCGATTCGCCGCTCCGTCCCCGCGACCAGCATCGGAGACACCGTCAGGCACAGTTCGTCCACTGCTCCGGCGGTGATCAGATCACCGAACAGCGCCGGTCCGCCCTCGCACAGCACCCGCCGCAATCGGAGTTCGGCGAGCGCGTCCCGTAGTCGGTCGGCGGAGACCGTCGCCTCGCCCGCCTCGATCACCTGCGCGCCCGCCTCGGCGAGGGCCCGCTTGTTCTCGGCGGGCGCGGCGGAGGTGGTGATCACGATCGGCCGCGCGCCGGTGTCGGTGAACAACCGGCTCGTCGGATCCAGCGCGGCGCTCGAGGTCACGACCGCGACGCGGGGCGCGGCGCCGTCGGGATCGCCGCCGAATCCGTGATGCCACAGCCGCGTCCGCAGCGTCGAATCCGTGTGTGCGGCACCGTAGTTCTCGGCCCGTGCGGTGCCCGCTCCCACCACGATCACATCGGCCAGCGACCGCAGCAACCCGAACACCCGCTTGTCCGCGGGCGTACCCAGCCCGCCGGAGCGCCCGTCCACCGAAACCGCCCCATCGATGCTGGTGACGAAGTTGACCCGGATGTACGGCGCCGCGGGTCCGGCCGGGTACGCGTACAGCCCCACCAGTTCGTCGGGGCTGAGATCTGTGAGCTGGATCGCATTGGGCATACGCTGCATGAGAACCGATCTCACCACGTCCGTACGCTAACCGCGTGCAACAACGCCTCGTCGATCGCCACCCGGAGGTTCCGGCTGACCAGCTGGTGGCCCAGATGGTCCCCCCGCCCACCTTCGACGAGGTGAGCTTCGCTTCGTACATCCCGGATCCGAAGGAACCCTCGCAGGCCGCCGCCGTGCGCAAGGCCGAGGAGTTCGCCGGGGCGGTGACCAAGCTGCACAAGGCGGCATCCAAGAAGCCCCTGTTCGGGAAGAAGAAGCCGGTCTCCGGCATCGGCCTGTACCTGGACGGCGGCTTCGGCGTGGGCAAGACCCACCTGCTGGCCTCGATCTACCACTCGGTCCCGGCGCCCAAGACCTTCGGCACCTTCGGCGAGGTCACCAATCTGGTGGGCGCGCTCGGCTTCAACAACGCGGTCGAGCGACTCGCGGGCAACAGCGTGCTGTGCATCGACGAGTTCGAGCTCGACGATCCGGGCGACACCATGCTGGTGTCCCGCCTGCTGTCCGAGCTGACCTCGCGCGGCGTGTCCATCGTCGCCACCTCCAACACACTGCCCGGCCAGCTGGGCGAGGGCCGTTTCGCCGCCCAGGACTTCCTGCGCGAGATCAAGAAGCTGGGCGCGCTGTTCGAGCCCATCCGCGTCGACGGCCCCGACTACCGACACCGTGACCTGCCGCCCGCCCCCGAGCCGGCCTCGCCCGAGCAGCTGGTCGAGAAGGCCTCCGCCACACCGGGTTCCACGCTCGACGACTTCGACGAGCTGCTCGCGCACCTGAGCACCCTGCACCCCTCGCGCTACAACGCGCTGATCAACGGGGTCTCGGCGGTGTACATCTCCGGCGTGCACCAGGTGACCGATCAGGCCGTGGCGCTGCGCGTGGTGGTGCTGGCCGACCGCCTCTACGACGCGGGCACACCCGTCACCGTCTCCGGAGCCAAACTGGACCAGATCTTCTCGCAGGAGATGCTGGACGGCGGATACCGCAAGAAGTACCTGCGCGCGATCTCGCGTCTGCTCGCGCTCTCCCGTTTCGAAGCCCCGGCGACTGCGGCCTGACCGGTCGGCGGCGGCCCTGCCACGCGCTGACCGCGCCACAGACTTGGGTCTCGCGACCTGTGCGAGACCCGCCGCCCGGCGACCGGCCGGGCGACCACCCGGCCACAAGCTGGGTGTTCGACGAAAGGGAGTTCGTATGAAGGTGAATCGCACGCTCGGCGCCTCGCTGATGTTGAGCGCGGCCCTGTCGCTGGGCGCACTGCCCACCGTCGCGCTGGCCGACCCGCCCGCCGCCACCCAGCAGCAGGTCCAGCCGCCCGCCCCGACCGGCAACGTGCTCGTGAACACCGACGCGCGCTCGCTGAACCTGCAGGGCGTGGTGAACGCCCGCGATGCCGGCGGCTACCGCACCGCCGATGGTCACACCGTGCGCACCGGCCTGGTCTACCGCACCGGCGAACTGACCAAGGCCACCGATGCGGACCTGGCCGAGCTGACCCGCCGTGACGTCCGCTCCGTGCACGACCTGCGCACCACCATGGAGCAGCAGCTCATGGGCGTGGACAAGGTCCCCGCCGGCGCGACCGAGTTCCACGACGACGTCATCGGCCAGGCTCCGCCGCAGGTCATGGCGTCCACCCTGTCCGCGGGCACCGACCTGTACCGCGCCTTCATCACCGCCCCCGGCGCGAACGAGGCTTTCTCCGGCGTCCTGCGCGACATCGCGACCAACCCCGGCGCGGTCCTTTTCCATTGCACCGCGGGCAAAGACCGCACCGGCTGGACCTCCGCGGTCCTGCTCACCATTCTCGGCGTGGACCGCGACACGGTCACCTACGACTACCTCCTGTCGAACTACTACCGCAACGCCCAGGACGGCGACGCCCTCAACGGCGTCTCGGCCGCGGCCCTGGACTCCGCCTTCGACCAGGCGAACCAGACCTACGGCAGCTTCGACAACTACGTCCGCGACGGCCTGAAGCTCTCGCCCGCCGACATCTCGGCCCTGAAGGCGAAACTCCTGTCCTGACAACGGTTTCGACGAACGCCCGGCTGCATCGACCAGCCGGGCGTTCGTATTTCCGCACCATCTGCGCCGGGAGCGTCGGACGGGGCGGAGTGGCCGGTCATGGCCACGGCCCACCGACATCGCGGCCGCGACTCAACCGGCCTGTCGACTACCGCTCGCGCGCTGAAACCGACGTTGTCGGAGCCCTGGCCTTGCAGGCTAGCTGCGTGGGAAGGGTTTCGCGCGATGCGCCAACAACCCTTGGCGGCACACTTTCTCACGCCGCTTACGCTCGAGACGGCGTGCTTGGGCAGCGGCGAGCATCTCCCCGGGATGATGACGATGGTTCACCTTCGGAGTACCGGACGGGTCGATGTGCTCCGGTGCGATCCAGCCGGTGCGCCCCGGGAACTCCGAATCCTTGCCCATCAC
>NZ_BDBU01000066.1 GCF_001613145.1 Nocardia jejuensis NBRC 103114 | reverse complement strand
CTGGTATGAATTCGCCAAACGCTTCGAGCGTCCCAGATGCAGCGGCATGCCGTGGTGGTCGAACAACGCCAGGAACGGCTTGGACCGCTCCGCCAACTTGAGGGCTTCCGGGATCGACACGGTGCCACCCGAGGCGGTCGTCACCACACCGGCGGCCTCCTCGAGTTCGGCGATACTCATCGTGAAGATCGCCGAGACCGGCACACCACGATGCGAACCCAGCTTGCCGGGGCCTATTTCCGGGCGCAGGAACGCCAGCAGCGCATCATGATTACGCTGCGCGGCACTGCGCGAATCACGCTTGGCGGCCGCGTCCAGGACTTCCCGACTCACGTGATCGGTGTCAGCGAACGGGCTCTGCGGATCATCGGGATTACACATGCCGGGGCGGGCCAGTTTCGCCAGGACCGGTTCGAACAACGCACGCAGCGCGGGGGTCACCTCCCCGGAGATCCTGGACATCCCATCCGCACGCACATGCCCGAGACTGATACCGCGCATCCGCGCCCGATCCAGATCATCAGTCAAAGTGCCATCAGGATCGACATAGGCGAAGATGCCCTGACCGATCGTGGGCAAATCATCGGGAGACCCGATCCGGGAGTGCTCGGCCATCAACTGTTCGGCTTCGGCTTTGAGTTCCGGGCTCACCCCGTGCGGCAGGCGCGTGTAGATCTTCCCGATCATGCGCGCGTGATCACGCGAGATCTCGCCTGCTTCTTGGGCTTTGGCGGTGTGCGGCAACAGAGGCGGCAACTCCCGGCCCGAGACCTCATGCCAGGTACCGAGTTGCTGAGCGGCCTTGAACCGGGAGAACGCTTCGATATGCGAAATCCGCAACGTGTCTTCCAGGAACCGCACCGCACTCCGGACACCAGCGTGTTGGGGCATGCAGCGTTCTTCGACCTGCACGATCAACCGGTTCCACATGACCGCGAGGCGTCGTTC
>NZ_BDBU01000065.1 GCF_001613145.1 Nocardia jejuensis NBRC 103114 | reverse complement strand
CCGACCCCGCCTGCAGCCCGTGATCCACGACGAGCGCGTCCACGACCCCGGCCTCGACCACGGCCGTGGCCGTCAACGCCAGCGAATCCGCACCGCCGGACACCCCGACAGCCACCGCGTCTCCCCGCGACACGTACCGACCCAGCCACTCCCGCACCGCGTGCCGCATCTGCAGCGCGGCACGCGTCTCGGGCAGCGTGGGACGGTCACTCACGCCTCCGATCGTTCCACGGGTGCCGCACCTCGCGTATCGCCGACGGGTCCGAGTGGCCGTCGAGGCAGGATCTGCGCGGACGACCTCGCCACAATCGATCAGCAGTGCGAGGTCGATTCCGGACGGACAGGTCCGAAGACACGACTAGCCCTGCTGACCGAACCGCCCTCGTGAATCATCCAGGCCACGAAGGGTTTCCGGCGGCATCGGCCGACCGTCGCCCTCAGCCCAGGACGCGGGTGACCCAGCGCTGCGGTTCGGAGATCTCGTCGGTGCGGGGCAGGGTTTCCGCGTCGGTCCACACCACGTTGAAGTGGTCCATGCCGACGGTGTTCACGACCTCGTCGACGAAGGCCTTGCCGCGCACGTACTGCGCGACCTTCGCGTCCATGCCCAGCAACGCGCGCAGCAGCCGCTGCACGGGGTTGGCGGGCCGCTTGCGGCGCTGATCGAAGGCCGAACGGATGCGGGCCACCGAGGGCACCACGGCGGGGCCGACGGCGTCCATGACGTGATCGGCATGCCCCTCGAGCAGGGTGCCGAGCATGAGCAGCCGGTCCAGCGCCTCGCGCTGCGGCTCGGCCTGGGTCGCGCGCAGCAGCCCGATCACCCCGCCGGCCGGATCCTCGACCCCGCGGCGACGTTCCTTCACCGCCTCCACCAGCCGCCCGAGCATGTCCGACATCGGCTCGTCGCCCGCGTCACCGAGGGTCTCGACATTGGTCTGCATGTACTCCGCGAGCCAGGGCGCCGAGGAGAACTGCACCCGGTGGGTGACCTCGTGCAGGCATACCCAGAGCCGAAAGTCGCTGGGCGACACCCCGAGTGCGCGTTCCACCGCCATGATGTTCGGCGCGACCAGCAGCAGTGTCCCGTCGGGTCCGGTGAACGGGTCGTACTGGCCGAGGATGGCCGTGGACAGGAAGGCCAGCATGGCCCCGGCCTGCAGCCCGGCGGGCTTCCCGGCGAAGCGGCCCTTGCCGTCCGGCGCCGCTCCGGTGCCGGTGAGTTCGGCCATGGAGTCGGCGGCGGCCCGGATCCAGCCTGGCCGGTCCACCACGCGCGCGGCGGGTACCACACCGTCGTCCAGCAGGCCGCTGACCTCGCGCACCGGCCCCTCGGCCTTGATCGAGGCGTGCGCGAGCTCGAGGACCGCCTGCTGGGCGGCGGCCCGCGAGGTCTTCGGCCCGGAGGGCACCAGGGCCGAACCGGTCCGGGCGGCGAGCTTCCAGTCGACGGATCCGGTGAGCCCACTCGCGGGTTTGCGGGTCAGCTCACCGGTCTCGGCGTTCACCAGTACCTGCTCTCGGCCATGGTGATCACCGGTTCCCTTGGTGTCCGAATGATTTTCGGGTCCGGTCATGTTCATCCACCCGTCAGGAGCATCCACAATTGCGCAGCGCGGCGGCGACGGCATCCAACGCGGGACGGCTCACCTCGGGTGGCCGTTCGTTCGACATGAGCGCGAAGGTCAGTACGCGCCCGTCCCGGTCCAGCACATATCCGACCAACGCACTCGCCACGGAAAGAGTTCCGGTCTTGGCCCGCACCCACCCGGCGCCGTCGTGGTCACGCACGGTGTATCGGGTGGCCAGCGAGCCGGTTCCGCCCGCCACCGGCAGGTAGTCGAGCATGGCGCCCAGCGGTGAGCCCGCGGCGTCGCTCGAGGTCGAGTTGCCCTGCGCAGCAGCCATATTCGGCAGGGCCGCGACGGTGAGAATGCGGTTCAGCAGGCGCGGCGGAATCCGGTCGTCGGTGGAGAGACCGCTGTTGTCGAGCATGGTCACCCCCGTCGTGTCGAAGCCCGCCGCCTTGAGAGTCGTCATCACCGCGGTGACCGCGCCGGTGAAGGAGGCATCGTTGCCGGTGGCCAGCGCGAGCTCGCGCCCGACCGCCTCGGCGAGCAGATTGTCCGAGTGCAGCATCATGTCCAGCAGCCTGGTGCGCAGCGGCGCGGACTGCACCGCGGCGACCTTGGTGGCCCCGGGGGCCGCGGTCCCGGCCTTCACCCGCGCGGGATCCAGGCCGAGCTCGGTGGCCAGCGCACGGCCGGTGTCCAGGGCGGGGGTGGCGGTGCGCGGCGAGTAGTCCCACAGCTGGCCCAGGCGGCCGCCGTCGATCATGACCGGCTCCATCGGCGCGATCGACCCGTCGCCGATGTCGACCGGATCCCACCCCGGCGCCATGGTCGGACCGGAGAAGGCCGAGGTGTCCACCACGACCGAATCGAACTTGCGGCCGGTGGCCTTGATCTGCGACACCAGATCCGAGAGCTTGGGGGCATCGGTGTAATAGCCCTTGCCGTCCGGCGCGGCGGTCAGCGTCGGATCGCCCGCGCCGACCAGCACCAGTTCGCTCGGCGTCGCACCGGAGACCACCTTGGTGGTGATCCGATGGTCGGCGGGCAGGCCGAGCAGCGCCGCCGAGGTGACGAGCACCTTCGCGGTCGAGGACGGGATCATCGGCTTGTCCGGATCGATGCCCCACAGGACGTTTCCGGAATCGCCGTCCGCCACCGACGCGGCGAACGCGCCCAGATCCGGGCTGCCCGCCACCGGCGTGAGCGAGGCGGTCAGACCGTTCGCGCTCGGCACGGGCGCGGTGACCGGAGCCGGAACGACCTGCGGCAGCGCCTTCACGGGTGCGGGCGGTGCGGCGATCGTCAAGCCTCCGTGCCGGAATTCCTCCGTCCACGGCTTCACCGTCAGCAGTACCGCGGCGCCCGCGACAACCACCACGACCAGTGCCGATGTCACCACGATCCAGGTTCTGCGCCGCCGCCGGGCCTCCAGGCCACCGATGTTCTGCTTGTTCCGACCTGCCACGTGCCGCTGTCTCCCTGATACCTGTGGTGGGGCTGGATCCCTGTGTGGGGTTGGCCCGGGCGTCCCTGCCCGACCCACTCCCCCGGCGTCCACACTATCCTCGTTGCGCAGTCGTTCCCCCGAACGAGCTGGCGAGTCGGCAGCCATACCGCCCACCCAAGAAGGAGATGACGTGGAGTTCGACGTCACCATCGAGATCCCCCGGGGTCAGCGCAACAAGTACGAGGTAGACCACGAGACCGGGCGAGTGCGGCTGGACCGCTACCTGTACACCCCGATGATGTACCCGGCCGACTACGGCTACATCGAGAACACCCTGGGCGGCGACGGCGATCCGCTGGACTGCATGGTGCTGCTGCCCGAGCCGGTGTTCCCGGGCGTGCTCGTCGAGGCCCGTCCGGTCGGCGTGCTCATCATGAGCGATGAGGCCGGCACCGACGAGAAGCTCGTCGCGGTCCCCAACAAGGACAAGCGCTGGGATCACATCCAGGATGTCGAGGACATTCCGGAGTTCCAGCGCAAGGAGATCGCGCACTTCTTCGAGCGCTACAAGGACCTGGAGCCGGGCAAGTGGGTCAAGGTCGACGGCTGGGAAGGCCGAGAGAAGGCCGAGACCCTGGTCGTCGAGGCGTACCAGCGCCTGAAGGATCAGGGCGGGCACTGAGTGAGTCGGTGACTCGACATCCGCACTGAGTCGGTGACTCGAGATCCGTACTGAGTCGGTGACTCGACATCCGCACTGAGTCGGTGACTCGACATCCGCACTGAGTCTGCACTGAGTCGGTGAAACGAAAGAGTGGGTGGCGCGGACATTTCCGCGCCACCCACTCTTTTCGTTATGGGGTCAGGACAGGTAGAGGTCCCAGTTGCCCGAGTAGTCCTGCTCGCACTGCCAGTAGTAGTACGGGGTGTACGCACTGTCCACGATGGCCTGGCCGGCCCCGGAACAGGCGGCCCGGCTGTAGTAGGTGCCCTCGTACACGTCGGCGGACGCGATCGCCTGGCCTCCGGCGACGACTCCCGCCGCGAGCAGTCCGGCGGCCACGATGGTCTTGATGCGCATGTGTTTCTCCTCGTCGGTGAGCGGCCCTCCCACAAGCCGCTCGGCGTTCTTCTGAAAACGACAGTAGGAGAGCGACACTCGCCGCACAGCCCACCCAGGGGTGAGGACCGGGACACCCTGTGAGGGACAAGATCACCCGCGAGGGGTGGGCTCCGGCTACCCCGAGGGGTGGCCCCCGGCTATTCCGCGGCACCGAGTCCGGCGGTGGTGCGCAGGGGCACCTCGCGCCAGAACAGCACCAGTACCAGCGCCACCAGCGTGACCGCGGAGGTGGTCAGGAACACCGTGGACAGCGACTCGGCGAAACCGGCCTGGAACGGTCGGGCCAGCACCGGATTCAGCTGCTGGATGACCGAACTGTCGCCGAGCACGCGCTGCGCGGCGGAGGTGTCGCCGCTCAGCAGGCCGTGCGCCAGCGCCTGGTCCGCCGGATTGCCGTCGGACGTCGCGTGCAGCAGCACGTTGCGGAACTCGGGGTCCTCGCCGGCCGCCACCAGCTCCGAGCGAATGTTCGGCGTGAGCCTGGTGAACAGGATCGACAGGAACACCGCCGCACCCAGCGTGCCGCCGATCTGGCGGAAGAAGGTCGCCGAGGCGGTCGAGACGCCCATGTCCTTGGGCGGCAACGCATTCTGCAGCGCCACGATGAGCGGCTGCATCAGATTGCCCAGCCCGAACCCGACGCACAGCATGAACAGCGCCACGATCGGGAACGCGGTGTCCGCGCGCAGGTAGTGCAGCAGGAACAACCCGAGTGTGATCATGGCCGCGCCGAGCACGGTGTAGACCTTGTAATGCCCGGTGCGCGAGATCAATTGGCCGGACACGATCGAGCCGATCATCATGCCCAGGACCATGGGCATCATCTGCAGACCGCCGAGCATCGGGCTCGCTCCGCGAACCGCCTGCAAATACTGCGGCAGCAGCAGGATTCCGCCGAACATACCCGCGCCCACCACGAACGAGATGATCACGCCCAGCGCGAAGGTGCGGTTCGCGAAGATCCGCAGTGGAATCAGCGCGGCATCCCCCAGGGCCGCCTCCGCCGCCACGAAACCGGCGATGCCGAGCACGGCGATGACGTAGCAGGTGATCGATCCGGCACTGCCCCAACCCCATTCGCGACCCTGCTCGGCAACGATCAACAGCGGGGTGATCCCGATAGCCAGCGCCAGCGCTCCCCAGTAATCCACGCGATCCCTGGACTTCTCCCGGGCCGGCAGATGCAGCACCCGGGTCACCACGGCCAGGGTGAACAGCCCGATCGGCACATTGACCAGGAACACCCAGCGCCAGCCGGAGATCCCGAGAATGCTGTCCTGGCCCGCGAAGAGCCCGCCGAGCACCGGCCCGACCACGCTGGAGGTGCCGAATACCGCCAGGAAGTAACCCTGATACCTGGCCCTCTCCCGCGGGCTCACGATATCGCCGACGATGGTGAGCGCCAGCGACATCAGCCCGCCCGCGCCCAACCCCTGCACGGCGCGGAAGGCCGCCAGCTCGTACATGGTCTGCGCGAAACTGCACAGCAGCGATCCGATCAGGAAGATCGAGATGGCGGCGAGGTAGAAGGGCTTGCGCCCGTACATATCCGAGAGTTTGCCGTACAGCGGCGTGGCCAGCGTGGCGGTGATCAGATACGCGGTCGTCGCCCACACCTGCAGCGCGTACCCGTCCAGATCATCGGCAATGGTGCGAATGGCCGTGGACACGATGGTCTGATCCAGCGCGGCGAGCAGAATCCCGAGCAGCAGCCCACTCAGGATCACCAGAATCTGCCGGTGCGTGAACCCGTCCTCGCCCGCCGACTCGGTCACCTCGGATGTAGCCATGGTCAACCTCCGGTCCCCCGGCCCACGATAGGCCGGTAACCGAAGCCACGCAGCCCTTTCCACGACCGATCCCGGCCACACCACCACCCGGCAACCCAACGAGACCGCCTGCACAACAGGCGGTCTCGGCCCCTGGGGAGTGGGAGTGGCTGCGGACAAGCCCCACTCCGCGCCACCTGGGGGCGAGGCCACCCCGGCTACACACCGACGGTGGCGTGACCAACCGACCGGCAATGGCAAAGCTGCCGGTCGGTCGGCATGCCAACGCGGCTGCTCGACCCCTCGTGGCAACGCGGCCCGGCGACCCAGTATGGCGACGCGGCCGGGCAACCCAGCGTGGCAACGCGGCCGGGCAACCCAGCGTGGCAACGCGGCCGGGCAACCCAGCGTGGCAACGCGGCCGGGCAACCCAGCGTGGTGTCGCGGCCGGGCAACCCAGCGTGGCGTCGCGGCCGAGCGACCCAGCACGGCAACGCAGCCGGGCAACCCAGCGTGGCAACGCAGCCGAGCGACCCAGCACGGCAACGCAGCCGAGCAACCGGCGGTAGTGACGCTGCCGGGCCACCGGCGGTGGCGACACCACTCGGCTACGGGCCGCTGACGCGAACCCCCTGCGCCCCTGGGGTTTCAGGGGCGAAGCCCCTGAGAGTGACGAGAGTTGTCATTTCCCTTCGAAGCGGGCGGCCCGCTTCTCGAATACCGCCTGGATCGCCTCGGTGAGATCGTGCGAGGGCAGGAACGCCGCGTTCCAGGTGGACACGTACCGCAGCCCGTCGGCGACCTTGCCCGCCTTCGGCTGATCCAGCACGTCCTTGATGCCCTGCACCACCAGCGGCGGGTTCTCGGCGATCTCGCGGGCCACCACGTGCGCCGCCTCGAGCACCGCGTCCTGATCGGCGTGCACGTCGTTGATCAGCCCGATCTTCTCCGCGCGGGCCGCGTCGATGTCCTTGCCGGTGTAGGCGAGTTCGCGCAGATGCCCCTCGCCGATGATGCCCGGCAGCCGGTGCAGCGAGCCGATGTCAGCGACGATGGCGACCTTCGCCTCACGCAGGCTGAACTTGGCGTCGGCGCTGGCCAGCCGGATGTCGGCGGCCGCGATCAGATCCAGCCCGCCGCCGATGCACCAGCCCGAGACGGCCGCGATGACCGGCTTGCGGCAGTCGGCCACGGCGGTGACCGAGGCCTGCATGCCGCGGATCTCGTGCAGGAAGTCGGTGCGCGGCGCGGCGAGCGCCTTGTCGGCCAGCAGCGGGCCGAAGGTGCCCGCCATGGCGGGCAGGTCCAGTCCGTAGGAGAAATGCTTGCCGGAGCCGGTGAGCACGATGGCCCGCACCTCGGGGTCGGCGTCGAGTTCGCCGAAGATGATCGGCAGCTCGCGCCAGAAGTCCGGGCCCATGGCATTGCCCTTGCCGGGGCCGGTCAGCGTCACCTGGGCGACGTGGTCCTTGCTCTCGACTGTGAAAGCCTTCCATTCAGTCATTCGTCCAGCGTATCGGTCCGCGAAACGGCCATCTCGGGCACTGTGGAACCTCGTTTCGCAGGGCTCGGCAATCGCCGAACCGACCGGTCGTGGGGCATTTCGGTCGCGGGTGTTAATCCTGTGCTAAATCTGCTGCGCCACACTGGTTTACCCAGGCCACGGCGGCGGACCATGGAGCTGTCCCGAAAAGCTCACACCAAGGTGAGGTCTGAGATGTTGATGCATCACGGAATCGGCCTCGATCGCTTCAATCACCTCTCCCGCAGGCGCGCGGTGCACGCGCTGTACGAATGCTGCTGCAATGTCAGCTGGGCGACGAAGATCGCGGACGGGCGGCCCTATCCCGGATACGCGGCGCTGTACACCGCGGCCGAGGCGGAACTGCACGCCCTATCGGCCACCGACCTGGACCGGGCCTTCGATTCCTGTGTGCACGAGCCGGTTTCGGGCCGCACCGTCGAGGAGCTGACGCGCGTCACGCGAACACGCCTGGGCGGCATGCTCGGTCCCGAAGAGGGCTATCCCGATTACTGATCCCCGGCACATCCACCGCAATCGCTCTACGCTGGTTTGCATGCGCAGGTCTCTGCCACCGGTTGCGTCCAAGGTTTCCGACACCCTCATCTCGCGCGGCCATCATGGCGTGATCATCACCCAGACCGTCCCCACCCATACCGCGATGGAAGCCGCCGAGGCGCTCGGTGTGAACGTCGGCGCGATCACGAAGTCGCTGATCTTCCTGCTCGACGACGATCCGGTCCTGCTGCTCGTGTCCGGCGCGCACCAGGTGAATCTGGACAGCACCGGCCGCCGGCTGGACGGCGTGCTCACCCGGGCTCCGGCCGATCTGGTGCGGCAGGTGACCGGACAGCCGATCGGCGGCGTCGCACCCCTCGGGCATCCCACCAATCTGCCGACCTTCATCGACAACGCGCTGGCCCGGCACCATGAACTGTGGGCGGCGGGCGGACATCCGGCCACGGTCTTTCGCACCACCTTCGGGGAACTGGTGCGCATCACCGCGGGGCTCGCCATCGATATGGATTGACTCTCCCGTCCCGGCGGATCGCGCAGGTCAGGCGAACGCGCCGGGACGTGCGGACCCCGATATCCCGCACACCCGGAATAATCGGGCGCTCGACCACGTAGGTTCGAAAGGTGAGCGATTCTCCGACGCCAGGCGCCGAGCTACACGTGCCCGACGCTGAGCTGTTTCCGAACGATGTGAGCGGCATCACCGCCCAGCAGTATCGCGGGGCCATGCGCCACTATCCGGCGGGCGTCACCGTGGTCACGCTCGACTCCGAGCACGGACCGGTGGGTTTCACCGCCACCTCGTTCGCCTCGCTCTCGGCGCAGCCGCCCCTGATCTCGTTCAATATCGCCGAGAACTCCTCCAGCATCGCGGCCGTCCTGAAGGCCGAGTCGGTGGTCGTGCACTTCCTGGGCGAGCATCAGAAGCACCTGGCGCAGCGCTTCAGCCGCACCGCCGAGGAGCGGTTCAGCGATCGATCGCTGTGGACCACCCTCGAAACCGGTGAACCCGTGCTGCACGGCACCCCGATCTGGGTACGCGCGTCCGTGCATCAGCTGATCCCGATCGGCGATCACACCCTGGTCGTCGGCCTGGTCACCCGCGTCTACGACAACACGAACGACGCGCCCGCGGCGGGCCCGCTGGTCTACTACAACGGCGTCTACCACCGCGCGGAGATCGCCGACTGATCCGGTCCGACCACCCGTCACCGTAACTTCGCCGGGTCGGGCGCGGCGGCGCTGTCCGACCTGGCGCCGCAGCGCGGATCAGCAGGCACGCCGCGTCCTTCGTACAGCAGCTTCTTGCAGAACACGGTGTCGAGCACGGCGTGGGCCCCGACAGGTGGTGATGTGAACCTGCCGTTCAGGCGGCGGACGCCGCGGTGCCGATCCCCAGTGCGGTCAGGATGGCCGCGCTCGCCTGCTCCAGCCGACCCCGCACCCGCGGATTGCGCAGCAGCTCCGCCGCACGCGAGGCGGCCAGCGCCAGCAGCACCATTTCGATTGCGGCGATGGAGGATTCGATGACACCGAGGGTGAGGGTATTGGCGAAACTCACGTGCGTGAGGAACTGCGGCAGCACCGCGAGGTAGAACAGTCCGACCTTGGGGTTGAAAACACAGGACAGCAATCCGGCAGCGAATGCCGCGCGAACCGTCGTCGACCGCTCCCGCTCCTGGATTCCGCTCGAGTCCCGCTGCCCGCCGTGCCCGCGCCGATGCGCGAGCAGCGCGCGAATTCCCAGATACACCAGGTAGATTCCGCCGATCACCTTCAGCGTGCGATA
Source organism: Nocardia jejuensis NBRC 103114 (assembly GCF_001613145.1). Lineage (GTDB taxonomy): Bacteria > Actinomycetota > Actinomycetes > Mycobacteriales > Mycobacteriaceae > Nocardia > Nocardia jejuensis. The sequence goes on along the minus strand of NZ_BDBU01000065.1, from coordinate 35,909 downwards.
CGCCGTGGCGGATTGCTCGAGCAGCGCCGCCACCCCCGCCGCGACCACCACCGCCCACACGATCCCGCCGACGGCCGAACCCATCGCGGCGGCGATGGCGGGTCGTCGTCCGGCCATCGAGAACCGCAGCACCAGAAACGAATCCGGACCAGGCGTGATCGACAGCAGGACACACAGCCCGACGAAGCTCAGCAGCAGGGAGATGCTCATCCCTACATGGCAGCGCACCGACGTCCCTCGGCGCAAGCGAAATCCCGTGTGCGCCACCGCCCCGCATAGACCCCGCGGACAGACAGGTCCACGTGCGCAATTGCGGGTTTCACCGGCAGCACGCTCGGCCCAGGTGCATCCGCTCACATCGAGCCCGCACCGAAACGACGAAGCCGCCGACCCCCCGACGAGCCGACGGCTTCACGAGCCGCGACACAGTGACCACAGCCGACCGCGATCGACACCGGCGGCCGCCCACGCACCCACCGATCCCGGCACGCGCCCAGCACCGGTAAGCCGACCACTCGACCTGAGTCGACGCGCGCTCGCCTCGAGAGCCGCGACGGGCGCTGTCGCTCGGATCCGACCGGCAGCGCCGAGAATCAGTTACTCGTAACGAATTCCGCGCCCAGCGCCTGGAACAGGTCGGTGTTGAGCGTGAACGCGCGACGCGCCTCGTCCAGCACACGCTCCAGCTCCGCGCCCTCGATCGGCAGCCGATCGAGGCTCTCGCGGTATTCGCGCTTGAACGCGGCGGGGTTGGAGATGGCCTCGAAGACGTAGAACCGCACGCCGTCGCCCTTCTTGGGCAGATCCCACAGCTTCTCGGCGGTGCCACGGATGACCTGGCCGCCGGACAGATCGCCGAGGTAGCGGGTGTAGTGGTGCACGACGTAGCCGGCGGGCCATTGCTGTGCGCATTCTTCGATGCGCTCGGCGTAGGCGGCGGTGGCGGGCAGCGGGACGAGATCCTCGCGCCAGTTCGCGCCGCCGAGGTACGCCAGATCGGCTTCGAGCGAGGCGAGGCGGTCCAGCTCGGGGCGCACGAAGGGCCCCGCGACCGGGTCCGAAGCCAGTGCGGCCGAATGCTTTTCGAGGGCCTCGTAGACGAACCAGAGCTGGCCGGTATAGCGGTAGAAGGCCTGCACGCCGAGCTGTCCGCCGAGCATGTCACGCATGAAGGTGGAGTGCTCGGCCTCGCTGTGCTGCTGCTCGGTCGCGGTGCGTACGAGCGTCGAGAACGGCGTGCCGGTGCTCGTCGATGACTCAGTCAGCATGGTGACCCTCGTTTCACTCCCGGGGCACCACTTTGGCTACCCTAACCTCACACAAACCCTACGCCCCAGCAACGATCTCGCGATTCGAACTTTGCGGCCCACCCGATCCAACTTTCGGATGATTTTCGTGGCGGGGTTGACAAGAATCCGGGCATCTGCCAATCTCGGCAATCAGGTCATGAGTACCAGCATCAAGCCCCGGCTCGCTGGTCGGCAACCCTCCTCCGCGGTGGGGTGCTCCGGGTGACGACCAGGCCGCATGCCCGAAAACGGGCGCGGCAAGCGCGGACTCTCGATCATCTGTAGTTGGTGATCGCGCGTCCCTGAAGCCGACGGGATTTCGTGATGACTGCTTTCGCCGACCAGACCTGTTCCCCCTTCGCCAAGGTCTCCGGATGTGATCTCCAGGTGCCCCTGGTCCAAGGCGGCGCCATCAGCTACGCCAACTTCGACTACGCCGCGAGCGCTCCCGCATTGCAGCAGGTCACCGACCGGATCGCGGATCTGCTGCCGTACTACGCCAGCGTGCATCGCGGCGCCGGGTACGCCTCGCGCATCTCCACCGACTGCTACGAATCGGCGCGCGGCACGGTCTCGCGCTTCGTGAACGCCGCGGACGACCAGGTCGTGGTCTTCACCCGCAACACCACCGATTCGCTGAACCTGCTCGCCGACTGCGTCCCGGGCGACACCGTCGTGCTGGACGTGGAGCACCACGCCAACTTCCTGCCGTGGGCCCGCAACGGCCGTCGCGTGGTGCCGATCGCCGACACCATCGAGGAGACCATCCAGCGGGTGGTCGCCGAGCTGTGCACCAAACCCGCTGCGCTGCTTGCGGTTACCGGAGCCTCCAATGTGACCGGTGAACTGCTGCCGCTCGAGCGCCTGGCCTGGATCGCGCACCAGTGCGGCACCCGCATCGCGGTGGACGCCGCCCAGCTGGCCCCGCATCGCCGAATCGACCTGCGCACCACCGGCATCGACTACCTGGCCTTCTCCGGGCACAAGGCGTACGCGCCGTTCGGCGCGGGCGTGCTCGTCGGCCGCCGCGACTGGCTCGACGCCGCCGAACCGCACCTGGCCGGCGGCGGTGCGGTCCGCTCGGTCACCACCGACGGCGTCGAATGGGCTCCGGCCCCGCAGCGCCACGAGGCGGGCTCACCGAACGTGCTCGGCGTCGCCGCACTCGCCGCCGCCTGCGACGCCCTGGCCGGATTCGACGAATCCACCGTGCTCGAGCACGAGCGCTACCTCACCCACCGACTGCGCTACGGCCTCAAAACCGTTCCGGGCGTGAACTTCCTGCGCATCTGGCGGGACAGCACCGACGCCGTCGGCATCGTCGCGTTCACCGTCGAGGGCTTCGAGCCCGGCCAGGTCGCGGCCTACCTCTCGGCCGAACACGGCATCGGCGTGCGCGACGGCCGCTTCTGCGCCCACCCCCTGCTCGCCCGCCTCGGCGTCGATTCCGCCCTGCGCGCCAGCATCGGCCTCGGCACCACCACCGCCGACGTCGACCGCCTGATCGACGCCGTCTCCACCCTGGTGGAAAAAGGCCCCACTTGGCAATACGCCCGTACCGAAGGCCACTGGAACCCCACCCCCGACCCCCGCCCCTTCGGTGACTCCGACCAGGGCGGAGCCCCCTGCGGGTTCTGACCCTGAGAGTTGGGCCTAAGCCACCAGGTAGCGGGTCGCCAGTTCCTCCACGAACGGGTCGTCATCCGCGACGGCGTCGAGCAGGTCGAGATCGTCCTGTACCGATACCTGTCGCGAATCGTCCTGGTCCGGATCCGGCGGCCCGTCCTCGGCCAATTGCCGCACCAGCTTCGCGCGCACCCTGTCCTTCAGTGAATCGCTCATGCCCAGAGCATGCCCCGCGCACCGGGTTTCATTCGGGCAGGCACGCCGCGACTCTCACACCGGCGCGAGCCACGTCCCCCACGGGGTATTGCGGAACACCGTGTAGACCACGAGGAACGCGAGCGTGATCCACAATGCCGAGCGCGGCAGCACCTTCGGCAGTCGCGGGATCGGCTGCCCGCGCCACCCGGTCAGAATCCAGTTGCCCCACCAGACAAGGAAACCCAGCAGCAGCGGCACCAGCAGGATATTGCTGTGGATCGCGTCGAGGATCCGGCCGTCGGTGAGATTGTGCAGGCCGCGCAGGCCACCACAGCCCGGGCACCAGTACCCGGTCAGCTCGTAGAACGGGCACAGCCCCCAGGAGCCCTCCCGATGCGGATCCCGCAGGTGCAGCAGCGCGAGCCCACCGGCCACCACCCCGCCCGTGAGCAACGGCAGACCCAGGCTCAGCCATCGAGGGCGAGCTTCGGGAGCCGTGACGGGCGCTGACCTGGTGTCCACGAGGATCAACGGTAGCGGGGCGGCAGGCAACCTGCCAGGTCGGCTCGGGGTGCTCTCCACCGCAGTGCCTTCCACCGCAGTATCTTCTACCGCAGTGTCTTCTACCGCACCGGAGCCCGCTCGACGACCGGCGCGGTGAGCACGCCCGCGAGCATGTCGATGATCTCGACCCAGGCCGAGACGTCCCCCGGGCTCACCCGGCCCGCCTCCACGGCACGTTCGTGATCGGCCAGCAGCGCGAAAAGCACTGTGGGCAGCGACCGCAACCGCCTGATCCGCAATCGAGGCGGCAGGCCGGTCAGTTCGCGTTCGAGCCGCTGCATGATCACCCGGACCGAGGTGCGCCGTTCACTGCTGAGGTTGGCGGCATCGGTGACCGAGGGATGCGTGTGGATCTGTTCGAGAAACCGGGCGTAGTGGTTGATCGCGTGCCGTTCGCCGAGTTCGAACATGGGGATCACCAGCGCTTCGAGCAGCCCGTGCACCTGTTCCTCGTCGTCCGAACCCGTCTGTTCCGCAAGCAGTTCCAGCCGCCGCACCTCGAGCGTCGCGAGGCGGTGCTCGACGACCGCCTCGATGAGCCCGTCCCGCGAGCCGAAGTGGTACTGGATGGCGGAATTGTTCCGCTGCCCAGCGGCCGCCGCGATGTCGCGCAGCGGCACCGCCTGGCCGCGCTCGGCGATCAGGCGTTCCGCGGCCAGGATGATCCGCTCCCGCGCGTCGTTCACTCCCACACCCTGCACTGTAGCCGCTCACCTGGGGTTAAAGAAGAAGTCCTTGACAGTTAAGCGTTAGTTCTTAAAGGTGGCTTGTGACTGTCGTCACGCAGAGAGAATCGATTGGCATGATCCTGGATACCTTCCGACTCGACGGCCGCGTCGCCGTCGTGACCGGAGCGGGCCGCGGCATCGGCGCCGCCACCGCGCTCGCGCTCGCCGAGGCCGGCGCGGATGTCGCCCTCGCCGCCCGCACCCCCGAACAATTGGAGGAGGTCGCCGGCAAGATCCGGGCCCTGGGCCGGCGGGCGATCACCGTGCCGTGTGATCTGTCGGACCTGTCCGCCGTGAGCGCCTTCGCGGAGACCGCGGCCGCCGAACTCGGCCGCATCGACATCGTGGTCAACAATGTCGGCGGCACCATGCCGAACACCTTCCTGACCACCACCCCCGAATTCCTCGAAGAGGCATTCCGTTTCAACGTCTCCACCGCGCACGCGCTGACCGTGGCCGCGGTCCCGCACATGCTCGAGACCGGCGGCGGCTCCGTCGTGAACATCTCCTCGATGATGGGCCGCTCCCCCGGCCGCGGCTTCCTGGCCTACGGCACCGCCAAGGCGGCGCTCGCGCACTGGACCCGCCTGGCCGCCGCCGACCTGTCCCCGAAGATCCGGGTGAACGCCATCGCCGTCGGTTCGGTACTGACCTCGGCGCTGGAAGTCGTTGCGCAGCAACCGGAAATCAAGAGCGCAATGGAGAGCGCGACTCCGCTGGGGCGGCTCGGCGAGCCCTGGGAGATCGCGGCCGCGATCGTCTACCTCAGCTCCCGCGCGGGCGGCTACGTCACCGGCAAGGTTCTGGAGGTCGACGGCGGTATCGCCGCCCCCAACCTCGATCTCCCCATTCCGGACCTGTAAACCGTTCCAGCACAGGAGTTCTCCCATGACCTATCGCGTAGTCCAGTGGAGCACCGGCAATGTCGGCCGCCGCACCCTTCGATCCATCATCGCCCGCCCCGAACTCGAACTCGTCGGCGTCTGGGTGTCCAGCGCCGAGAAGGACGGCCGGGACGCCGGTGAACTGGCCGGTCTCGACCGCGAAATCGGCGTCGCCGCGACGACGGACGCCCAGGCCCTCATCGCCCTGAAACCCGACTGCATCGTGCACACCGCCATGGCCGACGACCGGCTGATGGAGGCGGTGGAGGACCTGAAGACCTTCCTGCGCGCGGGCATCAATGTCGTCTCCAGCAGCCCCGTCTTCCTGCAGTATCCGTACGGCACCCTGCCCGAGGAGGCGATCACACCCATCGTCGAGGCCGCCGAGGCGGGCGGAGCCTCGCTGTGGGTCAACGGAATCGACCCCGGCTGGGCCAACGACTGGCTGCCGCTGCTGCTGTCCAGCGGCTCCGAGCGGATCGACGCCGTCGTCTGCTCGGAGATCATGGACTACTCCACCTACGACAATCCCAAGGTGCTGTTCGACATCATGGGCTTCGGCAGCAAGCTCGACGACCTGCCCATGCTCCTGCAGCCGGGCGTCCTCACCCTGGCGTGGGGCAGCGTCGTCCGCCAGCTCGCCGCGGCCCTGGACGTCGAACTCGACTCGGTGACAGAGCATTTCGAGCGCCTGCCCGCACTCGAGCCCCTGAAGGTCATCGACCGCACCGTGGAGACCGGCACCGCCGCGGCCCTGCGCTTCCAGGTGCAGGGCATGCGCGGCGGCCGGCCGGTCCTGAGCCTCGAACACGTCACCCGTCTGCACCCGGATCTGGCGCCCGACTGGCCGCAGCCCACCGGAAAGGGTTGCTACCGAGTGGAAATCAAGGGCGAGCCCGACTACCAGCTCGACCTGCAACTGCTCAGCAACGGCGACCACGCGCTAGCGGGGGTGATCGGAACCGCGGCCCGCCTGGTCAGCGCCGTCCCCGCCGTCGTCCAAGCCCGCACCGGCCTCCTCACCGCCACCGACCTGCCCCTCACCACCGGTCGCGGCCTGGTCTCCTGACCCCGCTCGACCCGCTGAAGCCCCTGTCCCGCACGGGGCTTCAGCAGGGTCGGACACGAGGGTGGATCCCCGGCGGAGAACGACTCCGTGGCTCACCGCCCGGTCGACCGCCACGTTCAGATCATGGCGGTCCCATATTCCTTCGATTCCGGGCAGCCCGGCCAGGTAACCCGCGATCCGATCGCTCGCCCAGCCGTGGGTCTCGTGCAGCCCGGTCGCGATCAGCCCCACGTAGCGCGGGGCCGGGGAGCGAAGTTCGACGGTGGCCGGGTCCCAGGGTGCGGTGCACGTCAGAATCGGGTGGCCGTCGAGATCGCCTGCCCGGACCAGCGTCTCGTATCGGCCGTCACCGAGCGTGTCCCGGCCGTCGCGGAGCACCCGGGACAGGTCCAGATCGGTGCCGACCGGACGATGCATCTCCTGCGCGACCAGATCCGCGAATTGTCCCGTGGTCAGCAGATATCCGCGCGCGGCCACCCCTTGCGGCCATCCCGCCCGGCCACCGGGTGCGTAGAAGGCCATTCCCCCGCCCCACACCCGTGACTCCCAGCTGAAATAGACGCATCCGGGGAGCGTCAGCGCGGCACTGCGCACCACCGGTCGCCGATCCCGAAAGCCCGGATAGGCGCGCGTGGTCCCGGTCGGCGTACCGCCCCGGGCGTAGAACCGGAAGCGCGCTTCGAGCAGGTTCGACCCGTACGCGGCGTACCAGACCAGTGACTCCGTCGAGTCCTGTCCTGCCTGGCCGGGCGGGCGATCCGTACTCACGTCGCCAATCCTCCGTGTTCGGGTGCCGGGTCGGTCACCAGTCTTCTCCGGCGAGCGGACCCTGTCAGATCAGCCCGAGTCGGCGTGTCCGGATCCGCCCGAGATGCCCGCGATCACCACACCCGGTACGGCAGAGTGGCGGCGTAGCCGTTGACGCGATCGGCCACCACGGTGAGCCGCAGATGCCAGTCACCGGCGAGGGGTACCCGGACCGGCTGGGAGACGAAGTAGTCCGGTCCCAGTTCGACGGGTTCGACTCGGCGGAAAGGTATTTCGATGGGACCGAGGGCGCCGTCGTCGCGCACCAGTCGCCCGGAGACCTCGAGCGCATCGACCGGTTCGCCCGCCGAATCACGCAGTCGCACGGTCAATTCCTGGGTGCCCGCATGGGCCCCGTCGACGGCGATCGTCGCCGCCAGCGGTCCCAGCTCGGCGGCCAGCGTCACGGCCGGATCGTACGAGTCCCGCGCCGGGGCGACACCGGTCAACAGCGCGCTGACCACCAGTACCGCCACCTGCGCCCCGAACTCCAGCCGCGCCGCGCCCACCCGCGCGGTCCTGCGGACCACCACCGCGATCCCCAGCGCCACACCCACCAGCGCAAGCTTGACCAGCAGCAGCAACCCCCACGACGTATGCCACAGCGCCGCAACCGGACTCACCGCCCGCCAGGTCTGCAACGCCCCCGACACCACCACTGCTCCGAGTGCGAGCACGGCCACCCGCCCGAACCGTGCCACCGCCTCCCCGCGTCCGTCCGTGCGCCACAACAGAATCACGACGGCCACCCCGCCGATCCACACCGCCATGGCGACGAGATGCAGCGCTACCGACACCAGCGCGATCCACCGGTACTCCCCCGCCACCGCATGCCCCGCCACCGCGGTGGACACCACGACCAGCACCGATGCGACCACCCGGAAGCTCCCCCGCCGGTCCGCACCCCATACCTGCCGCGCATCGGGAATCGTCCGCTCCGGCGCAGAACCCGGTGCGAGGACCGCGACCCGCCCCGCGGTCGTCCAACGCGATGGCTGGGCGATGGACCGCTTCGAGAGCCACAGGAGTGCCACTGCGGCAGCGGCTCGGACCAGCGCGGCGGCGCCGATCACGGAGGTGGCGGACTGCTTCCAGATCTGCGGATCGGTCCAGCCCGCGGTTCCCGCGAGGCGCGCGGGGGTGGCCGCGAAGATCAGCAGGGCGGTCACCGCGGTGAGAGCCGCACCGATTCGAGCCAGTTGAACGACCGCGCCGATGTCCGACGCCCGGCGCTGGATCGCATACACGGCCGGTGGAACTCCCACGGCCAGTGCGATTCCCAGATACCCGAGCCCGGTGAGCAGGCGGACCACCGTGTCCAAGGCCGCGATCAGCGGATCCGGCGGTGCGCCGGTGACCGAAAGATCCGGTGGCGCACCGATACCGAAGACGATGGACCCGGCCACCAGGTGACCGTCGGCCGAGAGCAGCGACCAGCCGAGCAGATACGTGCCGTCCGAGAGTCCGGCGCGCAGCGGGACCACCACGGTCCGGCCGCCGTCGATGCCGCGTACCTCACCGGTGTCGACTCGGACGCCGTCCCGATCGGCGACCGTCACCGAGTTCCGAGCGGCCGTCACCGGCTCGTCGAAGGTCATCGACACCTGTTCGGGCGCTTGTGACAGCGTCGCACCGTATCCGGGATCACTGGACACCAGCACCGCGTGCGCCGCGGCCGTTCCCGCACCACCCCACACCACGGCCAGCACGAACCCCGCCACCGCGACCACCCGGATCGCGGCCTTTCGCATGCCCCTCACAGCGACAACCCGCCCATTGCGGCCGTGAACGTCACCCGCGCGGGCAACCGACGCACCCCGGATCGATCAGCCACGATCCGCACCCCCGCCGACGACTCGGGTGCGAGCCGGGGCCGGACTCGCGGAGCCGGACCGGCGCCACCGGCCCCGACACGCTCCTGGCCACGGGACGGCACCGGAGCCGGCGCGCTCGTGTTCACTCGTTGCGGACTCGGCGCAGCCAGGGTGCACCGGCCAGCGCGAGGGCGGCGAGGGAGAGCACCAGGGCTGTTCCCGCCAGCCAGCCCGAGACAGCCGAATCATTCTTGCTTCCGGGAGTTTTCGTCTCAGCGGCGTCCTGGATGTGATCGTCCCCGTGGGAACCGCTCAATTTCAGAACCGGGGCGGGTTTGTCGGGAGTGGTGCCGTCGGCGGAGCGCTCGATCCAGGAGACGACCGTACCGTCGCTGTAGGTCTGGATGGCCGGGAAGACGAGTTCCGAGACATGGGGCAGCGGACCCACCTGGAGCTTGAACTCGCCGAATTCGCCAGGGGCGATGGCGGATCCGTCCCGGGCGGTGAAGACCACCGACGAGACGTACTCCGACACCGTGTGGCCGTGACCGTCGTCGACGGGCTTGGGCAGGGTGGAACGCTTCTGCTCGGCCTGCCAGCCCGGGACCGGTGCGGTGCGCACGGTGGCGAGCGGAGTGTCCTTCGGCAGTGTGATTTCCAGCTTCACGGTCCCGGCCGTCACCGATTCGGTCGGCACTCGCACCGTGAGCACCGTGAATCCGCCCGGCGCGGCGTCGGGAGCGCTCACGCCGACGTGCGCGGACGCGAGCCCCGAGCTCGCGGCCGACAGCACCGCCGCGGTGGCGAAGACTCCCGCCCAATGCCGGAACCCCATCACGAACCCGCCTCGATACGCGCCGAGTCCACCACCGCGACGATCCGGCCCTCGTGCGTGATCACCACGGGCCCTTCGTGTTCGGCGATCCGCGCGATGACCTCCCGCACCGGGGCGGTGGTCCCCGCCAACGGCAGCGCCGCACTCAGGTGCGCGCTCACCACGTCGTCGGCGGGCGCGCCGGCCAACCCCGCACCGGTGACGGCTCCGAGAATCTCCGAGGCCACGGTCGGCCCGGATGTGCTGCGCTGCAACACCACCGGCAGCGCGGCCGCGTCACCGAGCAGTTCCCTCGCCTCGGCGACGGTCGCGCGCGACGGCACCGTGAGCACCGCGTCGGAGGCGACGGGATCACCCAGGACGTCACCGACGGTGGGCCCCTCGACCGCACCGGTCAACGGGAATCCGAGTGATCCGAGCCATTCGTCGCTGTAGTACTTGGACAGGTAGGCGCGCCCGGAATCCGGCGCCACCACCACGACCACATCCTCGGGTCCCAGCCCACGCGCGGTCCGCAACGCCGCCGCGATCGCGGTGCCCGACGAACCGCCCAGCAGCAGCCCCTCCTCCTTGGCCAGCCGGTGCAGGACCCGGATCGACTCCACATCCGGAATCCGCTGGATCGAGTCCACCACCTCCCGGTGGTAGGAGTCCGGCCAGAGATCGGTCTCGGTCTCCGGATGCAGGATGTGCCCGACCGCCTCGATGTACCAGACCCGCCCGTCGCCGCCGCCGTACACGGAGGTCTCGGGATCGGCCCCGATGACGCGCACCGTGCCGCCGGACGCCTCCTTCAGATACTCGCCCGTCCCGGTGATGGTGCCGCCCGTGCCGACTCCGGCCACGAAATGCGTTATCCGCCCGCCGGTCTGGCTCCAGATCTCCGGTCCGGTCGTGGCGCGGTGCGCGGCCGGATTCGCGGGATTGTCGTACTGGCCCGCGAACCACGCGCCGGGAATCTCCTCGACCAGCCGCAACGCGACGCTGCGCAGATGTTCGGGATGATCCACCGGCCGCAGTCCCGGCGTCACGATGACTTCCGCGCCGTGCGCGCGCAGCAGCGCCTTCTTCTCCTGGCTCACCTTGTCCGGCACCACGACGATGGTGCGGTAACCGCGCGCGGCCGCCAGCGCGGCCAGCCCGAGTCCGGTATTGCCGGAGGTGGCCTCGACCACGGTCCCGCCGGGACGCAGTTCCCCCGACTCCTCGGCCGCGCGCAGCATGAACAGCGCGGCCCGATCCTTCACGCTGCCACCGGGATTCAGGTATTCCAGCTTCACGTACACGGTGGCGCGGATGTCGTCGACGACGCGATTGAGCCGAACCAGCGGTGTATTGCCGACGGCGTCGGCGAACGAATCGAAGACGCCGGCGGTGGACGGTGTCACGGTGGTCATGCGGCGGCCCTGCCTGTCTCGCCGAGTGCGGTGAACAACTCCCGGCGCAGTCGAAGGTATTCGGAATTGTCGTGATCACGCGGGCGCGGAAGCTTTATCGCCAAGTCCCGCACTATTTTTCCGGGGCGCGCGCTGAACACCACGACGCGATCGGCCAGACGCAGCGCCTCGTCTACATCATGGGTGACCAGCAGCGCGGTGAAGCGGTCGCGTTCCCACAGCCGCAGGATCTCGGTCTGCAGGGTGGCGCGGGTGAGCGCGTCCAGCTTGCCCAACGGCTCGTCGAGCAGGAACAGCCGGGGCCGGTTCACCAGCGCTCGCGCCAGCGCCGCGCGCTGCGCCATTCCACCGGACAGGTGCGCGGGATACGAATCCCGGAATCCGCCGAGTCCGACCAGTTCCAGAGCCTCGGTGACCTGCTCCGTCTCCGCGGCCAAGACCCCGCGCGCCTGCGAACCCAGCGCCACGTTCTGTTCGACGGTCCGCCACGGGAACAGCGTCGGATCCTGGAACATCAAGGCGCGGTGCGGATCCGGGCCGTCGATACTCGCTCCGTCAGCTCTCAGAGTGCCGCGCGAAGGCTTGTCCAGTCCGGCCAGCAGCCGCAGCAGGGTGGACTTGCCGCAGCCCGACGGTCCGAGCAGCGCGACGAACTCGCCCGGTTCCACCCGCAGCGACACGTCGGTCAGCACTCGCAGCCGGCCCAGTTCCTGCGCCCGGGTCGGCACCGGCGCGGGCCGCCCCAGTGCCCGGTCCAGCACCGTCCGCTTACGCGCACCGGCGACCGTGAACTGATGCGACACCCCGTCGATGTCGACCGCGATTCCCTGGTTCACCATCGCACCAGATCCTTCTGCCATACCAGCGCGCGATTGCGCAGCCGGAACAATCCGACGAAGAGGGCGCGGCAGATCAGGATCATGATTCCGATCGCCGCGTACATGCGCGGATACGCCGCCCAGCCCTTGGTCCACTGGATGTACCAGCCGAGCCCGTTCTTCACGCCGAGCAGTTCGGCCACCGCCAGCGCCGCCAGCGACGCACCAAGTCCCATGAACAACCCGGTGAAGATGCTGGGCAGCGCACCCGGCACCGCGACCCGCCAGATCAGGAATCGATTCGAGGCGCCCAGCGTCTGCGCCACGTCGAAGTAGTCACGCGCGACCCCCGAGATTCCGGCCCGCGTGAGCACCGCGACCGGGAACCACACCCCGAACGCCACCATGAACACGCTGCCCAGATACGTGGTCGGGAACAGGATGAACACCAGCGGCAGGATCGTCGCGGGCGGTACTGGGCCGAGGGTGAGCAGGATCGGATTCGCCCAGTACGTAACGTTTTTGGACCATCCCGTGGCGATTCCGGTGGCCAGCCCCGCCAGCGCGCCGATCACGAAACCCTGCACGAGCAGCAGCAGCGAGTGCCAGGTGCACGAGAGCAGCAGCCCGCCGTCCTCCCAGTACACCAGCAGCATCTGCTGCGGTGACGCGAAATGCGGCGGCACCAGCCAGCCGGTTTTCGCGGTGCTGAACTCCCAGAACAGCGTCCAGGCCGCGACGATGCCGAACCACGGCGTCCAGTACCGGAGCCGGATAGTCAGATTCCGGTTCCGGTAGGCGGCCGCGCTCCACGCCGTCAGCACCGAAGTCCATGCGGCGAAGAGGATTCCGACCGCGAGCGGCGAGGCCGCCTGCAGCGTGTCCGGAACCGCGAGCGTCAGCACCGCGGTCAGCGTCCACAGCGACCAGGCCAGTACGAACCCCAGTGTCGGCGGGTAGCGCGTTGCCGCACGGCCGGAAGCGCCACCGGTTTTCGCTGAAGTCTCTGCAGCCGTGGCGGATTCGACCTCCCGCACGGCGTCGTCCGATCCTGCATCGAGCGCCGCTCCTTCCGGTCCGGGTGCCGGACCGCCGGATCTTCCGTTCGTGGAGGTGGTGGTTACCATGTCAGCCCGAGATCCGCGTACACCTTGTCGGCGAGCACCCTGGCATCGGTCTTGCGATCCAGGTACCCGGTCTTCGCGAATTTCTCGATACCGGGCGTGATCTCGGGCTTGAACTTGATCGCGGACGGGTTGTAGCCGTACGTCTTCAGCGTCGACTCCACCAGCGGCAGCCCGGCCGCCACGTACTTGTTGTCGACCTCGAGCGCGGCGGTCGCCGACAGGTTCGCACCCACCCAGCGGCTGCCCTCCGCCCACGCCGTCACCAGCGCCCGCGCGGTCTCGGGATCCTCACGCAGCAGCCTGCCGTTCACCGCGGTCGCGCAGCAGAAAAGCTCGCGGTTGGCGCCCTGCTGATTGCTGGAGATCTCACGCGCCTTACCGCCGATCTGCGGAATCAGCGCGTTCGGGTCGCTGCCCGCGACGGCCACGATCTCACCGCGAGCGAGCGCGTCGCCGAGCTGATCGCCCGGGAACACCCGCCATTCGACGTCGTCACTGGGATGCAGCCCCGCGTCGAGCAGATCCAGCGAGAAGAACGACATCGCCGAATCACCGATGGCGGCAACGCCGATCGCCTTGCCCTTCAACTGCGCGACCGAATTGATCGGACTGTCCGTGGGCACGATCAACCGCAGGCAGCCCTCGTGCAGGCCCGCCGCCAGCTTGGCGTCGATCCCCTGCTCGATCGGCTTCAACCAGGAGAAGAAGATGCCCGGCGCGGCATCGAGCTTGCCCGCGCCTACCGCGTCCTTGATCTCGTCGGCGCCGGTCTTGACGACCTCCACCTTCAACCCGTGCTTGTCGAAGATCCCCTGATGCACCGCCGCGAACAGCGGCGCCTCGCACACGCCGCCACCGAACCCGATCTTCAACGCCCGGTTCACCGGTCCCGACCCGGGCGTGCGCCGAGTGGTGAGCCAGGCCGTCAGCCCGCCACCGGCCACCACCGCCGCCGCGATTCCCGCTCCCGCGAACAGCTTTCGCCGCGACAGCGTCGGAACCTCCAGGTCCGCAGGGGTTTCCAGGTCTACGAGCTCGTCATCGGCGGGATCGCTCGTTTCCTCGGCTGCGCTCGCGCCGTCGGTGGCAGCGGAGACAGGACCGGAAACCGCTTCCGGCGTGGCCTCACCGGCTGTGTTCCTCGCATCGCCCTGCCCGGTGACGTCCCCCGGCGTACCCGTGGTCTCGTTCTGATCCCGCACGTTCTCGTTGTCGCCAGCCATGCCCCGGGTCCTCTCGTGTCGGCGCACCCACACCGAAACCCGGTGCCCGGACGCCACTCTCCCCGGCCGATCCACCGGAGTGCAGGCCGTCAGAGTCGCAAAACCCGCCGCCCCCGAACAGAGTTCGATTCACAACGAACGCAAGTCGACCCGGAAAACACGAAAGCCCCCTGCGCACACGAACCATGCGCAGGGGGCGGATCGAATCAGATCATTCGCGATACACGCGGACATAGGCGTTGGTGACGGTACCGACACTCGACGGCCCGATACACGAGGACGACCCCTGCCCCGCCGGCCCGAACGATCCACCCCACGAACCCCGATACGGCCCGATCGCCATCAACGGCCAGGCATTGGGAACCCCAGCCAGCCCCCAGCACTCGACGACCACGGTGTACTCCCGTCCCGCGGGAGCATCCGTGTCGTAACAGGTAGCCGACGCGTCGATCAGCGTCCGATTGATCGTGCAATCCTGCGGCGCGGCCTCGGCCGTGCCCGCGCCGACCACGGCGGCGAAACTCAGCATCGGAAGCGCGGCGGCGACAGCTATCGTCCTCTTCATCTTCGAGATCCTCCCAAGGGTTATCCGACCGTCGATCCCGACAGTCGAGCCAGGTGAAACCTTCGAACAGAACCGCAGGCCGCCCGATCACCCGAGCCAACCCCACGATGGACCTTCACACCGAGGCCCCACAGAAACTGCGGCGCACGTATCCCACCCACCAAGTGTGATCGTCGGAACCCCGAGAATCGTTGCACAACGCAAGAAGCCCCCGTACTTGTATACGGGGGCTTCGGCTTTGGAGCCGCCTGCGAGAATCGAACTCGCGACCTTTTCATTACGAGTGAAGCGCTCTACCGACTGAGCTAAGGCGGCGTGCCTTGCGGCGTTGCCGAGTGTATCGTCTCGGGGCCCGATCGGGAAAATCGGTGGGCGGTGCGGGAGATCGGGGGGTCAGCGGGAGCGGGCGGCGATGAGGGTTGCGGCCATGGCGGCTACGGCGAAGCGGGGCTTGACGTTGGTTTCGAGGGCTTCGCGGCAGTTCAGGACGGCCTCGATGGAACGCAGCAGGCCTTCGGGGGGAACGTCGTCGACCAGTTCGCGGATCTGATCGGCCATATCGGGGTGGGTGAGGGTGACGCCGGACTTGGAGTCGGCGGTCGCCGCACCGAAGCGCACGGCCAGGGCATCGCGGTAGAGACCGGCCACATCGATGAGCGAGCGGTCGAGAGCATCGCGGCCGGTGCGGGTGGAGCGTGATTTCTGGCGCTTCTCGAGATCCTTGAGGGCTCCGGCCGAACCTCGGGTCGCTCCCGCGGCGCCCTTGCCGGTGCCACCGGCGCCCAGGGCGGTGGCCAGTTCCTCGCGTTCCTTGCCGTCGCGTTCGCCGCTGACCTGCTTGGCTTCGTCGTCGGCGGATTTCACCAGGGCGTCGGCGGCGGCGTATGCGGCGGCCGGGCGAGCGGTGGCGGCGACCAGGGACAGCGCGCGCTGGCGACGACTCCGGGCCTGCTCGTCGGTGGCCAGACGACGGGCGCGACCCACGTGTCCACCACTGACGGACGCGGCCCAGGCCGCGATCCGGGGTTCGAGACCATCGCGTTCACGCAACACCTGCGCGATGGAATCCACCGACGGCGTCGCCAGATGCACATGGCGGCAGCGAGACCGCAGGGTCACCGAGATGTCCTCGGGATCCACCGACGGCGCACACAGCAGGAAGACGGTACGAGCCGGCGGCTCTTCGACCACCTTGAGCAGGACGTTTCCGGCGGCCTCGGTGAGCCGGTCGGCGTCCTCGACCACCACGACCTGCCACCGGCCGGTGCTCGGCCGCCGCGAGGCGACCTGCACGATCTCGCGCATCTCCTTGGTGCCGATGCTCAACCCCTCGGGCACCACGCGGCGCACGTCACCGTGCGTCCCGGCCATGGTGGTGGTGCAGGCATGGCAGCGCCCGCAACCGGGCGAACCCGGGTCGGTGCACTGCAGCGCCGCCGCTAAGCACAGCGCGGCCACCGAACGTCCCGAGCCGGGAGGTCCGGTGAACAGCCAGGAATGCGTCATCGCCGAGGACGTCACCCCCGCATCGCCCCGCGCGGAGACCGCGGCAGCGGTCAGTGCCGACTCGACCACATCCTGGCCGACCAGTCGATCGAAGACACCCGCCACGTCGTACACCCTAGCGCCCGGCTCCGACAGACCCGCACGATCACCGCGCACCGGCTCGCACGGGTCACCACCGCCTCCCGGCTGACCGTGCGCCCACGTCACCTCGCACGAGTCGCCTCGCCGGATCATCTCGCGCCGTACTTCACCCGGGGACGGCCCCCGTCGATTCGGATACCAATCACGACCGCACTCGGTCAGGCCCGCTGATAGGTGGTGTTCGCCCCGTCCAGCGATTCGCGAATGATGTCGGCGTGCCCGGAATGGTGGGCGATCTCCCGCAGAATGTGCAGCAGGATGTAGCGGACCGTCATCCACTCCCGCTCCGGGCTCCACGGTGCGGTCGGCGTCGGCACCGAATCATCGAGCGTGCCGAGCTCGCGAATCAACGTCGCGGTCTGCTCGGCGACCACCTCCCAGTCGGCCAGCAAGCCCTCGATCGTCTCATCGGGGCCGAGCACGTACTCGGAATCCATTCCGGAGACATCGAATTCGGAGTTCGGGTCACGGTCGACGATGATCTGCGTCCAGTGCCGTTCGGTATTGATCACATGGTGCAGCAGCCCGCCCAGCGTGAGTTCACTGGCGGTGGTCCGCTGCCGCGCCTGCTCGTCCCCGAGTCCCCGCATGGTGATCCGGAAGATCTCCCGCTGACTGGCGAGAATCTTGATCAGCTCTTCGCGTTCGATATCGGCCATCGAAAGTCCTTCCCCAGGTGTGAGTTCGATGTCACGGTACGGCAGCGAACCGACGGGGAAACAAGATCAGGACTTGGTCGCGGAAGCCTTCTTCGCGGGAGCCTTCTTGGCAGCGGCCTTCTTGGTCGTGGCGCCGTCCGCGGTTTTGGCGGCCGCCTTCTTCGTGGCCGCCTTCTTGACGACCTTGGTGGCGGTGGCCTTCTTCGCGGCGGCCTTCTTGGCGGGAGCCTTCTTGGCGGCGGTCTTCTTCGCGACCTTCTTCACCGGACCGCGCGCCCGCCGATCGGCCAACAGCTCCGAAGCGCGCGCATCGGTGATCGACTCGACCTCGTCGCCCTTGCGCAGGCTGGCATTGGTCTCACCGTCGGTGACGTACGGACCGAAACGGCCGTCCTTGATCACCATCGGCTTCTCGGTCGCCGAATCCAGACCCAGCTCGCGCAGCGGCGGCGCGCTCGCGGACTGCCCACCGCGCCGCTTGGGCTCGGCGTAGATCTTCAGCGCGTCCTCGAGTGTGACCGTGAAGATCTGATCCTCACCGGTCAGCGACCGCGAATCGGTGCCCTTCTTCAGGTACGGGCCGTAGCGACCGTTCTGCGCGGTGATCTCGTCACCGGAGGTCGGATCCGCACCCACCACACGCGGCAGCGACAGCAGCTTGAGCGCGTCATCGAGCGTAATCGACTCCAAATCCATGGATTTGAAGAGCGAACCGGTGCGCGGCTTCGGCTTCTCCGCCTTCTTCGCGCCCTTCTTGGGCTCGGGCTCCTCGGCCGGCTCGGGCAGCACCTCGGTCACGTACGGACCGAAACGCCCTTCCTTGGCGACGATTTCGTGCCCGGACACCGGATCCACCCCGAGCGAGCGACCCTCCTGCGGTGTCGAGAAGAGCTTCTCGACCACCTCCAGGGTCAGCTCGTCCGGCGGCAGCTCGTCGGGCAGGTTCGCCCGCTGCGATACCGGATCCCCTTGCGGGTCATCGGGATTGACGATCATTCGCTCCAGATACGGCCCGAACTTGCCGACCCGGACGTTGACGTCGCGACCCTCGTCATCACTGAAAAGCTTGATGGAGTTGACTTCTCGCGCATCGATGCCGTCGAGGTTGTCACCCACCATGCGCTTGAGGCCGCCCGCGCGCGCCACCGAACCCTCGGCGGCGTTCTCACCACCGAAGTAGAAGCTGGACAACCAGTTTCCGCGCTGCTCGCGACCACCGGCGATGGCGTCGAGGTCGTCCTCCATAGCCGCGGTGAAGTCGAAGTCCACCAGGCGCCCGAAGTGCGCCTCCAGCAGGCCGATCACCGCGAACGCCACCCACGACGGCACCAGCGCGCTACCGCGCTTGTACACATAGCCGCGGTCGAGAATTGTCTTGATGATCGAGGCGTAGGTGGAAGGACGGCCGATGCCGAGCTCTTCCAGCGTCTTGATCAGCGATGCTTCGGTGAAACGCGGCGGCGGATTGGTGGTGTGCCCGTCCGGAGTCAGCTCGACCGCGGTCACGGCCTGACCTTCGGTCAGCACCGGCAGCCGCGATTCGGCGTCGTCGGACTGACCGCCCGCCTCCTCGTCGACACTCTCCACGTACGCCTTGAGGAACCCGGCGAAGGTGATGGTGCGGCCGGACGTCGAAAAGACGCACTCCTCACCGGAATTCGCGACGCCGGTGACCCGCACCGTCATCGTGGTGCCGCGCGCGTCCTGCATCTGGGATGCGACGGTGCGCTGCCAGATCAGTTCGTACAGACGGAATTCGTCGTTGTCGACCTTCGAATGCACCTGGCCCGGCGTCATGAACGTGTCACCCGAGGGACGGATCGCCTCGTGTGCTTCCTGCGCGTTCTTGACCTTGCGGGTGTACTGACGCGGCGTCGGGCTCACATACTCCGCGCCGTACAGCTGCGTGGCCTGCGCCCGAGCGGCCGTGATCGCGGTATCCGACAGCGTCGTGGAGTCGGTACGCATGTAGGTGATGTAGCCGTTTTCGTACAGTCGCTGCGCGACCCGCATCGTCCGCTCGGAGGTGAAGCGCAGCTTGCGCGCCGCCTCCTGCTGCAGAGTCGAGGTCATGAACGGCGCGTACGGCTTGCGGGTGTAGGGCTTGGACTCGACCGAGCTGACCGCGAAGTCGACCCCGTTCAGCGAATCAGCGAGCCGATGCGCGTACGCCGAATCGAGCACGGTGACGCCCGAGGCTGTCTTGAGCTGACCGTCGGACCCGAAGTCACGACCGCTGGCCACCCGCGATCCGTTGACCGCGACCAGGCGCGCACCGAAAACGCTCGGATTCGCCGATTCCTGACCGCCCGCGTCCAGTTTGGCGGCGATGTCCCAGTACTCGGCCGAGCGGAACGCCATGCGCTCGCGCTCACGCTGCACGATGACGCGGGTCGCCACGGACTGCACCCGGCCCGCCGACAGTCGCGGCATGACCTTCTTCCACAGCACCGGCGAGACTTCGTAGCCGTAGAGCCGATCGAGGATGCGCCGCGTCTCCTGCGCGTCGACCAGATCCTTGTCGAGCTCGCGCGTGTCGGCGGCCGCGGCCTGGATGGCCGCCTCGGTGATCTCGTGGAAGACCATGCGTCTGACCGGGACCTTGGGCTTCAAGGTCTCCAGCAGGTGCCACGCGATGGCTTCGCCCTCGCGGTCGGGGTCGGTGGCGAGATAGAGCTCGTCGGCGTCGGACAGCAAGCTTTTCAGCTCACCGACCTTGGCCTTCTTATCGGGGCTGACCACATAGATGGCCTCGAAATCGTTATCGACGTCGACGCCGAGACGAGCCCACTTCTCACCCTTGTATTTGGCCGGTACGTCCGCCGCGCCACGCGGTAGGTCCCGGATATGGCCCACCGACGCCTCCACCACGTAACCGCGGCCGAGGTAGGGAGCGATCTTCCGGGCCTTCGTCGGCGACTCGACGATGACGAGACGACGCACGAGGCCGCCCTGGTCGGACGCTCCCTGTGAGTTCGGCGCTGAACCGCGGTCTCGTGTTGCCACCGGCGAACACCTTTCCTCTCGATCCGCGCGGCGCCTGGTGCGCCCGATATGCGGCTGGGGCAAGCGGCTGCGATTACATATATCGCTGCCAGCAACGTTTATACCCTGTTCAATAGCCGCGGCTCGGTCACAGCGACGATGTTCCCCGGGACTGATCCTTACAAGTGACCTGCACGCAGTCACTATGGCTGACCCGAGTGTAGTGGGTCCAGATATGGGTCGTCCCCCACCGCCTGTGGCGATGGGGGACGGAACCTGTGGGTTGGCCCGCTCTAATCAGAGCGCGCGGACACCGGTGGCCTGTGGCCCCTTGGTACCCTGACCGACCTCGAACTCGACCTTCTGGTTCTCCTCGAGGGTGCGGAAACCCGAACCCTGGATCTCGGAGTAGTGGACGAAGACGTCAGCGGAGCCGTCCTCGGGCGCGATGAAGCCGAACCCCTTCTCCGCGTTGAACCACTTCACAGTTCCCTGTGCCATTCTGTTCCTTCTCTTTCCATACCGGAACGGTAGACAAGTAGGTTCATCCACCGGGTCCGTTGAGACCGCTGTACTCTGTTCCCCCTGCAGGAAAGCTATCAGTACACCGTTCGCAACATCGATCCTGCTGATGGTTTGGACTTTGGATCCGTTCCCTCGAACACAGAAGCTTGCGACCAGGAACCAGTGAACCATGTCTTCCCGCAATTCAACAGCTGAGTTACCGACAATTTGCAAAAAAGTTGATCTTGCGAATGCGCAGGTGAGGGGCATAATGCCCAAATCCGAACTTGAAGTAGGTTTGCTTCCCGATAACAGAGCGAGCATCCGGCAAACTGGCTTGGAGGCGGGTCGCTACTCTGTAGTGAAATGGCAGGTAGGGCAGCGGACATACACACATCTCGCACACCTGGCGCGTCCCGCAGCAACGGTTCGATGAATCCGGCAGACCCCTCGGCGCTCGTGCACCCCGCGGACGACAGCAGCTATGGGCGATCGTTGCTGAATCGTGTCCTACTCGGCACGGGAACTCAGGACCCCCGACTCACCCACCTCAGCGAGCTGCCGGCCCGGGTCGCCCAGGTCACGGAATGGCCCGAATGGACATCTCCCGATGTGATCGCCGCGGTCCGCGCGAACGGCGTGCACGCACCCTGGATTCATCAGAGTCAGGCCGCTGACCTGGCCGCGAGCGGTCAACACGTGGTCGTGTCCACGGGAACCGCGTCGGGCAAGTCCCTGGCCTATCAGTTGCCGATCCTCACCGCATTACAGAACGACCCTCGTGCGACAGCCCTATATATATCGCCCACCAAAGCGCTCGGAGCCGATCAGCTCCGCATGGTCAACGAGCTGACCAGCGACGATCCGCTACGCGGCATCCACCCCGCGCCCTATGACGGCGATACGCCCCCGGAGATCAGGCAGTGGGTGCGCGCGCACGGCCGCTGGGTCTTCACCAATCCGGACATGCTGCACATCGGAATGCTGAGGTCGCACGAGCGCTGGGGCCGATTGCTGCGACAGCTGCGCTACATCGTGATCGACGAATGCCACACCTACCGGGGCGTCTTCGGATCGCATGTGGCGCTGGTACTGCGGCGGCTGCGGCGAATCGCCGAGCGGTACGGGGCGAATCCCGTATTCGTACTGTGCTCGGCCACCACCGCGGACCCGGCGGCCACGGCGTCGCGACTGATCGGCGCGCCCTGCGTCGCGGTCACCGAGGACGGATCGCCGCAGGGGTCCAGAACGGTCGCACTGTGGGAGCCGCCGCTGCTCGGCGGGGGCGTGACCGGGGAAAACGGTGCGG
Organism: Nocardia jejuensis NBRC 103114; assembly: GCF_001613145.1. Taxonomy (GTDB): domain Bacteria; phylum Actinomycetota; class Actinomycetes; order Mycobacteriales; family Mycobacteriaceae; genus Nocardia; species Nocardia jejuensis. The sequence goes on along the minus strand of NZ_BDBU01000065.1, from coordinate 13,861 downwards.
CAGTGCGCAGATCGGCCGGGTCGGAGGCTGCCAAGGTGATGGCTGATCTGGTCTCGGAGGGCGCACGCACCCTCACCTTCGTACGGTCCCGGCGCGGCGCGGAGGCGATCGCCATGGATACGCGCAGGCTGCTGGCCGAGGTCGATACGACGCTGCCCGAACGGGTGGCCGCCTACCGGGCCGGATACCTCGCCGAGGATCGACGGGCGCTGGAGACGGCCCTGTCCGAGGGTTCCCTGGTCGGCGTGGCCACCACCAACGCGCTGGAGCTGGGCGTGGACATCGCCGGGCTCGATGCCGTCGTGGTCGCGGGATATCCGGGCACGGTGGCCTCGTTCTGGCAGCAGGCCGGGCGGGCCGGACGCCGCACGCAGGGGTCATTGGTGCTGCTCATCGCCCGTGACGACCCGCTGGACACCTACCTCGTGCATCACCCGGAAGCACTGCTCGGACGACCGCTCGAAGCCAGCATCACCGATCCGCACAATCCTTATGTATTGGGCCCGCATCTGCTCTGCGCGGCCATGGAACAGCCGCTCACCGACGCCGAGGTGCACGCGTTCGAGGCCTGGGATCTACTCTCCGACCTGGCCGGACAGGGTTTGATCCGACGGCGGCCGGGCGCCGGGCGCAACGGGACCGCCCGCTGGTTCGTCACCGCCGATACGCACCCGCACGACGCGGTGGACGTGCGCGGCGGGATCGGCACCGCGGTGGCGATCGTCGACGGCGAGACCGGGCGCATGCTGGGCACCACCGACGCCGGCCGGGCTCCGGCCACCCTGCACGAAGGTGCCGTTCACCTGCATCAAGGTGAATCCTTCGTGGTCGACGAGCTGGATCTCGAGGAGGGTGTGGCGCTGGTCCACGCCGAGACTCCGGGCTGGAACACCAGCGCCCGGGCGATCACCACGATCGAGATCGAGGAGATGACCGAGCATCGGGTGCACGGCTCGGTGACCACGGGTTTGGCGCAGGTACTGGTGACCAGGCAGGTCGTGGGCTATCTGCGGCGGCTGCCCAGCGGCGAGGTCCTGGACATGATCGCGCTGGATCTGCCCGCGCAAACACTGCCCACCCGGGCTGTCCTCTATACCGTCACACCGGGCCTGCTGGCCCGGGCCGGCATCGATCCGCGAGCGGCGGCGGGCGCGCTGCACGCGGCCGAACACGCCGCGATCGGCATGCTTCCCCTGGTCGCGACCTGCGATCGCTGGGATATCGGTGGAGTGTCGACGGCCGAGCATCCCGATACCGGACTGCCTACCGTGTTCGTCTACGACGGACACCCGGGTGGAGCGGGCTTCGCCGAGCGCGGCTTCGAGCGACTGCGCGGGTGGCTGTCGGCGACCTTGGCGGCCATCGCATCCTGCGGCTGCGCGAACGGCTGTCCGTCCTGTGTGCAGTCGCCGAAGTGCGGAAACGGCAACAACCCGCTGGACAAGGCGGGCGCGGCCCGGCTACTCACCGCGGTGCTCACAGAACTGGGCGATGGTGACGGGTGCCACACCCAACCGTGACGCGCCCGAGGCCCGAGCGACATCGGAGCTACACCCGACCAAGCGGTTGGCACCTGTGAGCTGGGAAGTACCGGGCGGCGTGTCGTACCGCCCGATCCCGGCGGTCCGACCGTGCGGCGCGAGTCGAATAAAGAGGGAAGTCATCCTGTTAACTGGAGGATTGCCCCGTTCGATAATGTCGTCAGCGCATTTACCTGTGCATTCTTTCGAATCCGACTTCCGTCGCGAATAGGAAAGCGCTCGGGATCCAAACAATTCCGCCGCTGGGATTCATCGAATATCGGTATTGATCGACCGAAGATGTGGCCTGCGCCATCGTCAATTCTAACCAACCGCTCGGTACGAGATAATGCCTCCTACCTATCCTCGACCGGTCCCGCCCGCGCCCGCGCGTGTAGCTCTCGACTACCCAGTGGACCCGGCGGCATTCGCACTCGCACAGTGACCGTCACATCCCAATCCACGGGTACGCATGTCAACACTTGCGCACCCATTCGAGATGCGATCTCTTCCGCCCGCGCGCATGCGAGTTGCGTGCCCGCGACGAGTCCGCCCGCGGCGGCGAGCGCGGCCAGGTCGGCCGCGGCCTGCGCCCGGTGACGACCCACCACGGCGACCCCGAGCTGTGCCATCAGCACCGTCACCGCGACCAGGGCCAGCAGCGCCAGACAGGCCGTCACCGTCACCCCGCCGGACTCGTCGCCACGGTGTTTCACTTCACACCTGACGCCATCGGTTCCCGCGCCGCCACCGCCGATGCGCGCAGGGTCAGCGGCAGCAGCGGGGCCCGGGCACTCACCTCGGCCAGTACCGATTCACCGTCGACCAGCAACGTCACCACGGCGTGTGGTGGCGCGACCTGCCGCGCCACCACGGTCGCCCTTTCTTCCTCGCCCCGCGCCGCCAGTCGGGCCGCCTCCCGCGCGGCATCCACACACCGCACCTGGGCCGTGGCCGCCAGCAGTGCGCCGGCACACAGCACCAACACCGCGGTGAGCGCCGCCAGCGCGATCGCCGCCTCGACGGTCGCCATGCCCCGATCCCCACCGTGGGCCGCGCCGGTCAGCGCGTCGAGGTCTGCAAGGCCTTGTCGATGATCTTGGTCAGCGCGTTGACGATGCTGTCGCCGGTGACCACCCCGTAGAGGACGGCCCCGAACGCGGCCGCCGCGATGGTCCCGATGGCGTACTCCGCGGTGCTCATCCCCGCCTCTCCCGTCGTGAGCAGCAGCCGAGTGCGCAACTCCCACCCCAGATTCCGCAGTGTCGATCCCATGGTCGCCCCTTCTCTCCTCCCGATACGGTCGCTCCGCACCGGTACGGTCCTCGGTCCTCACAGCAGTCCCTCCCCCAGCACCCGGCCCGCGAGCCCGATCACGACCGGCACTATCCCCAGGCACAGGAACGCGGGCAGGAAGCACAGTCCGAGCGGGCCGCCGATGAGCACTCCCGCCCGCTCGGCCCGGGCCGCCGCCGCATCCTCGATCTCGGTGCGCCGCTGCTGCGCCAATTCCGCCACCGCCGAGGCCAATCCGGCCCCGGATCGGGCCGACCGCCGAGCCATCCGCGCCAAAGCCCCCGCCGCCTCGTCCGTGCACCCCGCCGACGCCTGCTCCCACACCGATAACGAATCCGCCCCCAGCGCCAGCAGATCCGCCGCCCGCCGCAATACCGATCCCAACGGCTCCGGCGCCCCCGCCCCGACCGCTCCGGCCGCGGCTCCGGTCGGCAATCCCGCCCGCAGGCACGCCGCGAACAGATCGAGCGTCCCCGCGACCCCCAGCGGATCCGCCGTCTCCCGCCCGAACCGCTCCTGCCGCATCCCTTCTCGCCCCGATTCGGTCATTCGCCGCAACCGCCGCACCGCACCGACCCGCCCCGGCAAGATCAGCAGCGCCACCGCCGCCGGCACCGCCGCTCCCGAAAGTGCGCTCACCTCAGCCCCTTCTCCGAATTCCACAACCATCCACAACCCCTGCGATACCGATCACGCTCGGCTGATGCCCAGCGGTGCGAGAACGAGAGCGTCCCAGCGCATTCGGAGACGCGGAGGAGACCGCCTCAGCGCAGCACCTTCGCGGTGATCACATCTGTCCACAGCAATCCCGCACAGGTGAGCCCGGCTCCCAGCGGGAGTAGCAACCCGCCGAGCGGAGTCACGAACAGCACTCGCAGCGGCGCGGCCCCCATCATCTGACCGAGCCCGATCCCGAGCACCGGAAGCAGCGCCAGTACCGCCGCGGTGGCGTGTGCACCCGCCAGCGCCGCTCGTGTCCGATCTCGGAACCGTCTGCGCCCGAGCAGATCCGCTCGCGCCGCCGCGAGCAGTTCCGCCAGCGCCAGCCCGTGTCGCTCGGCCACCAGCCATGCCTCCGCGATCCGGGCCAGCTCCCCCGCCACCACCGCATCCGGCCGCCGCAACCCCTCGGCCCCCGACCCACCCAGTCGACTCCGAGCCGCGCTCACCGCGAACGCCCGCCCCACCTCGCCCCCGATCTCCGATGCCGCCACCTCCGCCGCCGCACTCGGATGCGCCCCCACCCGCAACTCCCCGATCACCGCCTCCAACCCCTCCGACAATCGCCCGCACTCCGCCACCCATCGCCGCTCCCGCACCACCCGGCGCCGCCGCACCCACACCGTCGCCGACACCATCGCCGCCGCCACCGCCGTTCCCACCCCCGAAACCATCGCCACGCCGACCAACGCGACTCCGCAGAGCACCCGAATCACGTTCACCCCCGGCACTTTCCGTCCCTGCCGCGCTCCGAACACCACCCTGAACCTTCGCCGCCCCGCACCCTCCGGCAACGCCACCAGCACACCCGCGACACAAACCCACACCACCCACGAATGCCCGCACGCACTCACCCGCAGCCTCCGTCCCACCCGCCGCTGTACAACTCCCCGCCCCGCGCTCCACTCCGGCAGGACGAGCATTCATCCCCAACTCTCCACAGCGCGAAGCAGTCTCGAAGACTTCCGAAGCCGGGCCGCCCTATCGGAGAATTCCGCCGCGCTCCACAGAGCCCCCCGGACCACACATCCCATACCGCGCGAACCGTAGGCCCGGAGGCTGCGCGCTCCGCCACCGAAATGGCTTGTCACACCGCTGATCCCTGTTCATGCACCACGCCTCGGAGCACCTTCGAGGACCGGGCGCCGCACTCTCCACCCGCCGCCGTGCCTGAACCTGCACCGCGCCAGGCGGGCTTCCGCGGAATTCATGCCCATCCACAGGGTCGACCGACGACCGCAGTGGCCGGCGACCCCGGTCGCCGCGTGATGCACAACCATCCACATCGACGACAGCGCAGACTCCGCCACTGCGGAAACAGCGTTCGGCGTCTGCCCGGCACGGTCGTGATGCTCGAGACCACTCCGATCCCGAACCAGCAGCCGATGCCGTACCCGGCCTTGCGCGTAGGCGAGCCTCGAAACCAACGACGGGGAATCGGTATACATCGTTGCCGGATGCGACCGCCGCACAGCAGGTTCGGAAGCGGCCGGGTGATGTGCGAGATGACCCAGGCGACGAGGCCCCGAAGTGGTGGAGTCGCGCCGGTAAAGCAGAGAGCCGCCACGTGCTGCGGCTTCCATGGACCCGAGAAGTGATCGGCAGCGCGAGATCGACGAAGCGACGGGTGACCGACGTGCTCATCGGGGACTCCTTTCATCGAGAAGGGCACGGAGGGAGTGAGCGGCCGGGGCCGCACGAGCGTCCGCGGTCCAGGCGGGGATGATGTCGACGTGGGTGGTGGATCGGGTGATCAGGCCGATTTCGCGGAGGGTTCGGTGGCCGTCGGGGTGGCGGTGGACATGGAGAATCACCTGGATGGCGGCGGCCAGCTGACTGTGGAGGGCGTCGCGGGTCATGCCGCCGAGGGCGGCCAGCGCCTCGAGGCGAGCGGGGACTTCCCGGGGAGAGTTGGCGTGGACGGTCCCGGCACCGCCGTCGTGGCCGGTGTTGAGGGCGGTGAGGAGATCGACCACCTCGGCGCCTCGAACCTCGCCCACGACTATTCGATCGGGGCGCATGCGGAGCGCTTGACGAACCAGGTCTCGCACGGTGATCTCGCCTGCGCCTTCGACATTCGGCGGACGGGCCACCAGGCGGACCACGTGCGGATGGGGCGGGGCCAGTTCGGCGGCGTCCTCCACGCAGATGATCCGCTCCGCGGGGTCGACCTTGGCGAGCAGCGCCGACAGCAGGGTAGTCTTTCCGGCGCCCGTACCTCCGACGACCAGGAAGGCGAGGCGGGCTCGGATTATGCGCTCCAGCAGGACTTTCGCGTCGGCGGAGATCGCACCCGACGCCGCGAGGACATCGAGCCCCTGGGAGGCGGGGCGCAGGATGCGCAGGGACAGACAGGTGCCGCCGTGCGCGACGGGCGACAGCACGGCGTGCAGGCGCACCCCGAACGAATTGCCCAGTGCGGCTTCGGAGCCCGAGAGCCGGCCGTCCACCCAGGGCTGAGCGTCGTCGAGGCGGCGACCCGCCGACAGCGCGAGCCGCTGCGCCAGCCTGCGAACGGCAGCTTCATCGGGGAAACACACAGGCGCACGGCACAATCCGTGACCTCGGTCCACCCACACCGCATCCGGTGCGGTGACCAATACATCGGCCACCTCCGGATCGTGCAGGAGCGGTTCGAGCAGTCCCGCACCGGTGAGTTCGGTCTGCAGCAGCCGCAGGGCTCGCAGCAGGTCCGTATCCGCCAGTACGCCACCCGCTTCCGCGCGCAGCGCCGCGGCAACCCGTCCCGGATCCGGATCCCCCGTCCCGTCCGCGAGCCGCTCACGGACCCGATTCAGCAGATCGTCGGACAGCAATCCGCTCATCGTCGGCCGCGACGCGCCCGATCGGGTAGACATGCGGCCCGAAATCTCCTCGGATACAGACTGATTCATGATTGCAGCCCAATCGGAGCCTCGCTGGCTGTGCGCCGCGTCGGGAGTGACGAGGCCGGTGCCGGTGCGCCCCGGGGATGAACAGCGTCTCGGCCGAGCGCATCCAGGACTGCCGTGGCCGCGGCATGTAGGGGGCTGCGGCGGCGGATGGTGAGTCCCCCGCGTTCGAGACGTTCGGCCAGGTAGGGCTGTGAGGTCATCGCCGCGAGCAGCGGAAGGCCGACGGCGGTGGCCAGGTCCGCCCCGCGCAGGCCACCAGGCGAGGGGCCGCGAACGATCAACTGGACGTTGGGATTTCGGGCGGTGAGATGCGCCGCCACCGATTCGGCGGCGGCCGCGGCGCGAAGCCGAGCGGGGACCACCAGCACGGCCAGGTCGGCCGATTCGAGAATGAGATCGGCGTGCGGGGAACGCTCGGTGGAGAGATCACACACGACGAGGTCACCGGCCGAACGGCCCGCCTCCACGATGGAGCGCACGGCGGAGGGCGCGAGTTCCGTTGCGGTGCATCGCCTTCCACAGGACAAGAGGCCGACACCCGCGACCGAGGGCAGCGCGTCGTGCAGTGCGGGCGCGGCCACTCGGCCGTCCTCGATGGTGAGGTCCGGCCACCGCAGGCCGGGAGTCGACTCGGCACCCAGCAGCAGATCGAGGCCACCGCCGTACGGTGCGGCATCCACCAGCAGTGTGCGGTCACGGGAGCGGGACGCGGCGGTCAGGGCGATCGCCGCGGCCATGGTCGACGCGCCCGCCCCACCGACCGCGCCGGCGACGGCGATCACCGCGCCGTGTTCCTGCCCGCGACGGTCGTGGGTGGCGAAGGCCATGATCAACGTGTCGGCCGCGGTGGGCAGCGACACCACCTGTTCCGCCCCGATCTCGGTGGCGCACTGCCAGTCGAGCAAACCCGGCTTCCCGTCGGTCACCAGGAGAATTCCGTCACGTCGGGGGTGTCCGGCGGATGCACAGCAACGAGCCGATTCGGCGTCGAGAACGACGACCGAAGCGGCGAGCCACGGGTGGCGGCCGAGCGGTGCGACGCGCTCGTCGAGGCGGCGGTCGGCCGCGGCGGCGATGCGGCGCACCTCCTCGCGCAGCCGCGAATCGGAAACCAGGGCGAGCGCCGGAGGCGAACTGATCGAGTCGGAGTTCATGCAGGTCAGCGTCCGCCGTTACGGACCGGCGAAAAAGAGCTCCTGCGGCGAGTGTGGACAACACGCGGCCTGTGGAGAACTTCGCGAATGACGATGGGTGCGTGAGCTGTCCGGAAATAGAGGACGACCCCAGCCGGGGGGGGAGGAGGCTGGGGCCGTCGGGGTTCAGCCCCGGGGGGTCGGGCTGAACACGCCTGGACTAGTCCAGGTACCGGCCATACTACACCCAAGCACCGCCAGCTTTGCAAGTCCGCCGAGCGAGTCTTTTTCCCGCCGACACGGCCCCGCTTCCGGCTGGCAAACCCGGATAAATCCACCGTGTCGCCCGCTATCGGCGAGCGAAACATATTCTTGACGCGTGACAGCCGACCGCGGACGAGTCGCCGCCTTCTTCGATCTCGACAAGACCGTGATCGCGAGGTCCAGCGCCTTCGTGTTCAGCAAGCCTTTTCTGGACCAGGGGCTGCTGAGCAGGCGCGCTGTGCTCGAAAGCAGCTACGCCCACTTTCTGTTCCTGCTTTCCGGCGCGGACCACGATCAGATGGAACGCATGCGCGAGCACCTCACCAAGATGTGCGCGGGCTGGGATGTGGGCCAGGTGCGCTCGATCGTGGCCGAGACCCTGCACGAGCTCGTCGACCCGCTCATCTATGCCGAAGCCGCGGATCTCATTGCGGACCACCGCATTCGGGGCCACGACGTGATCATCGTCTCGGCCTCCGGCGAGGAGGTGGTCGCGCCGATCGCGGCCGCGCTGGGCGCCGACCATTTCGCGGCCACCCGCATGGTCATCGAAAACAACAGGTACGCAGGCGAAGTCGAGTTCTACTGCTATGGCGACGGCAAGGTCGAAGCCATGAAAAAGATGGCCGCGCAATACGGTTACGACCTGTCGCGCTGTTACGCCTACTCCGATTCGGTCACCGATGTGCCCATGCTCAGCGCGGTCGGCCACGCGACCGCGGTGAATCCGGACCGCGCCCTGCGCCGTGAGGCGTCGGCCAAGGGCTGGCCGATCCTCACCTTCTCCAATCCGGTATCCCTGTGGGCCCGGCTGCCGGCACCCTCGACCACGACCGTCGCGGCGAGCGTGGCGGTGGGGCTGGGCGCGGTGGCGGCGGGAGCGCTCAGTTACCGGCTGCTGCGCCGCCGGCAGTAGCGCACGCCACTCCCCCGCAACGATCTCCGGCGACTTTCCGACACGCCCGAACGCGATACCTACGAAACACGCCGCATATCGAATGTTTCCCCAGCCCTTGATGTGAGGGCGGTCACAGGGTAACAATGGAGGCACGGAAGGACGGAAGGCCAAGATCGGATCGGAAGAGAAGATCCGGTTTCCCATCCCACCCTTCCCGGCACGGACACCAGGCACCCACGCGGAGCACGCCGCGACAGGGCACGAGTGTTGTGGGCCTGCGTTATCCGGGATTTCGACGGCGATAGCCTCGCAACCGATGCGGGGATGAACCTTCGAAGGCCGGAGAGTCGCCGAGGCTGAGAAACACAACCCGAACAGCACGCTTGGTAACCAGGCGATCCGTGCTCGCGGGCGGTGAAGTCGCAACAGCGGCTACGCCGCCCGCATTGATGTGCGGACCAGCCGACTCCCGGGGCTCCGCTCTCGAACCCTCGGGGGCTCCGCCCTCCCGGACTCACAGCCCCCCGAACCCGCGGCCCCCGAGCTCCGCCCGGAACCGCGCAGCGCGTCAGCCGGCAGCGGCGTCCGCGATCGAGCGGGCTTCGCGCGCACCGTCTTCCAGCGCGCCGCAGGTGTAGAGCACCCAACCGCCCACGCCGTCCACCGTGCCCATCCCGAAGGCGGCGGCCGCGTCGAGGTAGGCCTGGCGACGGCGAAGCCAGAAGACCTCGGGGACGCCGAGGCTGTGCGGATCAAGGCCGCTGGACACGGCTACCAGCCTTGACGCCGCCCGCGCGACGATTCCGTCGGCGGTGCCGAACGGCCGCAGGGCCAGGATCTCGCCGTGCACGATTGCGGCGATCACGGGCGCGGGAGCTTTGGTGGCCAGGACCGTCTGGGCGAGCAGATCGAGGCGTTCGGCGACGCCCGGGGCGCTGCGGGGGCGGCCCAGGTTTTCGGGCGCGTCGACCATATCGGCCGCGGCCAGCAGGTGCAGGCGAGCCAGCGCCTGCATCGGTGCGCGCTGCCAGACACCGACCAGGGTGGTGAGCGCGTCCCCGTCCAGGGCCTGACCGACGCGCAGGGCGCCGGCGAGGATCGGATCGCCGACATCGCCGTCGGCAGGAATATCGATGGTGCCGCCGTCGATGGCGGCGGAGGACCGGGCAGCGCGCACGGCCGCTTCGGCGGCGGTGGTGGGCCAGCCGCGCCGGTTCGTCTGGTGGCGATGCACGTCGGCGAGGGCGTCACGGGCCTTGTCGGCGGCTTCGCGGACGCCGGGCAGGTCGACGAGTGGCTGCAGCGGATCTGTCACGAAATACGAGGCTACTGCCGCGCCCACTGTGACCGAGCCCCGCCTCGAGGGTCGGTGCGCCGGACCGCACGGCCGCGAACCGACGAGCGCCGAGGCGGTGCGGTTCCGAAGGGGAATCGCACCGGCCATCGCGTCCGGTGGCCGCCCCCGCAAGCCCTGCGGCGGAGACGACGCCGGAGTCACCGGTCGCGCGGTCAGCCGACCAGCAGGTCCCGGCCGGGAATCGCCTCCAGCAGCCGCCGGGTGTACTCGGACCGCGGATTGTCGAAGACCTCGGTGGTGGTCGCGGCCTCGACGACCTTGCCCTGCTGCATGACCACGACATCGTCGGCGATCTGGCGGACCACCGCCAGGTCATGGGTGATGAACAGGTACGAGAGACCGAGATCCCCCTGGAGCTTGTTGAGCAGGCGCAGGATCTGGGCCTGGACCAGCACGTCCAGCGCCGACACCGCTTCGTCGCAGACCACCAGCTCGGGTGAGAGCGCCAGGGCCCGGGCGATGGCGACGCGCTGGCGCTGCCCGCCCGACAGCTCGTTGGGATAGCGCCGCATCATCGTGGCGGGAAGCGCGACCTTGTCGAGCAGGTCCCGCACGGCGGCCTCGCGTTCCTTCGGGGTACCGATGCCGTGCGTGCGCAGCGGTTCCTCGATGGTCCGGTAGATCGAGTACATCGGATCCAGCGACCCGTACGGATCCTGGAACACCGGCTGCACGCGCCGGCGGAAAGCGAACGCGGCCTTGCTGTTCAGCCCGGCCACCTCCCGCCCGTCGAAGGTGACCCGCCCGGAGGTGGGTGCGAGGAGTCCCAGAACCATCTGTGCCACAGTCGATTTCCCGGATCCCGACTCCCCGACTATGGCGGTGGTGGTGCCGCGCCGCAGCCGGAAGGAGACCTCGTCGACCGCGGTGAGTTCGGTCGACTTCCACGGCCTGCTGCCCCGGATGCGGAACACCTTGGTGAGATTCTCCACGACCAGCACATCGTCGGGCGCACTGCTGAATTCGGCGTCGGTCTCGGCGAGTTCGCCCGCCGCCCGCACCGCGTGCTCACGCACTTCGGCGCGGTCACGTACCGCCGAGAGCCGCCGCGAGGCCAGCGAGGGCGCGGAGTTCACCAGTTCCCGGGTGTACTCGTGTTGCGGTTCGCGCAGAATCTGCAGTGCCGGACCGGATTCCACGATCCGCCCGCGATACATCACCACCAGGTGCTCCGCGCGCTCGGCCGCCAGACCGAGGTCGTGGGTGATCAGCAGCACCGCCGCGCCGAGTTCGGTGGTGAGCCCGTCGAGGTGGTCCAGGATCTGCCGCTGCACGGTGACGTCCAGCGCGGAGGTCGGCTCGTCCGCGATCAGCAGTTTCGGCCGGCAGGACAGGCCGATGGCTATGAGCGCGCGCTGGCGCATGCCGCCGGAGAACTCGTGCGGATACTGGTTGATCCGCGGTTCGGCGTCCGGCATCCCCGCCTCGGTGAGCAGTTCCACGGCTCGATGCTTCGCGGCCTTGCCCTTGGCTACACCGTTGGCCTCCAAGGTTTCCCGGATCTGGAAGCCGATCTTCCAGACCGGGTTCAGATTCGACATCGGGTCCTGCGGAACGAAGCCGATGCCCTCGCCGCGCACCCGCACGATCTCCCGCTCCGAGGCCTTCGCGAGGTCCTGGCCGTCGAACATGATGGAGCCGGAGGTGATTCGGCCGGTGCCGGGCAGCAGTCCGATGATGGCGTGCGCCGTGGTGGATTTCCCCGATCCGGATTCACCCACGATGGCCACGGTCTGTCCCGGGTACACGGTCAGGTTCACCCCGCGTACCGCCGGGATCTGTTTCCCGTCCGCGGTGAACGCGACATTCAGATCGCGCACATCGAGCAGTGGTTCGTCCATGGTGGTCACCGCTTCCGGGCTTTGGGATCGAGGGCATCGCGCACCGCGTCGCCGAGCATGATGAAGCTGAGCACGGTGAGCGCCAGTGCCGTCGCGGGATAGAACAGGATCGCGGAGGTGCGAATCTCCTTCTGGTCCACCGAGATATCCGATCCCCACGACACGATCTCGCGGGACAGCCCGACGCCCAGATAGGACAGGGTGGCCTCGGTCACGATGAACACGCCCAGCGAGATGGTGCTGACCACGATGAGCGGCCCGGTCGAGTTGGGCAGCACATGCCGGATCAGGGTCCGAAATCTGGACACCCCCAATGCCTTTGCCGCCGTGACGTATTCACTGCTCTTGGACTGGATCACCGCACTGCGGGCGATCCGCGCGGCCTGCGGCCAGCTGAAGGACGCCAGGGTGAGCATGACCGTCCACACCGTGCGAGTGGTGAGCAGCTGCATCATCACGATGGCGGCGAGCATGAGCGGCAGCGCGTAGAACACCTCCGCGATCCGCGACACCACCGAGTCCAGCAGCCCGCCGTAGTACCCGGTGACGGCCCCGAGCGTGCCGCCGATCAGGACGAACAGCAGGGTCGCCCCGATACCGGTGACCACCGACGCCCGTGCGCCGTAGACGGTGCGCGCGTAGATGTCGCAGCCCTGTTTGTCGAAGCCGAAGATGTGGTCGCGGCTCGGCGGCTTCATGCTGAAATCGCCGCTGCAGTACCGCGGATCCTGGCTGGTGAACAGCTCCGGCCAGGCGGCGACGAGCAGCACGAACACGATCAGCAGCGCCGCGATGACGAAGATCGGGTTGCGGCGCAGTTGTTTTCCGGCATCACGCCAGACGCTGGTCGGCGGTGCGGAGTCGTCGAGGCCGGCCCCGCCGACCTCGATATCCTCCGGCGGAGCGACGAAATGATCCTGCCCGGAACGGGTTCGGGCGTCGATCTCGCCCTCGAGCAACGACGGCGGCGACGTCTCGGGTTCAGGCATAGCGAATCCTCGGGTCGAGTGCGGCGTACAGCAGATCGACGATCAGGTTGGAGATCAGCAGGATCACGATCAGGATGGTCACGAAGGCCACCACCGTGGGCGGTTCACCGCGCACGATCGCCTGATAGAGCGTCCCGCCGACGCCCGGGATATTGAAGATGCCCTCGGTGACCACGGCGCCGCCCATCAGGTAGCCCAGATCGGTGCCGAGGAAGGTGACCACGGGAATCATCGAGTTGCGCAGAATGTGCACCACGATCACCCGCCGCCGGCTCAGCCCCTTGGCGGTCGCGGTCCGCACGAAGTCGGCGGTCATGTTCTCCGCCACCGAGTTCCGGGTCAGCCGCAGGACGTAGGCGAACGACAGCGAGCCCAGGACGAAGGCGGGCACGAGCAGATCGGTGAAGCTCGCCTTGCCACCGACGGTCACCGGCGCGATTCCCCATTTGATGCCGAGCAGGAACTGCGCCAGGAAGCCGAGAACGAAGATCGGCACCGCGATGATGACCAGGCTCAGCACCAGCATCGTGGAGTCGAACAGTTTGCCTTTGCGCAGCCCGGCGATCAGCCCGAAGATCACGCCGAACACACCCTCGATGAACACGGCCATGATGGCGAGCCGGAAGGTGATCGGGAAGGCGCGCACGAGTTCGTCCCGGACCGGGCGTCCGGAGAACGAGCTCCCGAAGTCCAGGGTGACAACGCCTTTGAGGTACTGCAGGTATTGCACGAAGAACGGCTGATCCAGGTGATAGCGCGCCCGCAGGTTCGCTTCCACCGCCGGGGTCAGCTGGCGATCACCGGCGAGCGCCTGGATCGGATCACCCGGGATCAGGAAGACCATCGCGTAGATGAGCAGCGTCGCCCCGAGAAAGACGGGGATCATCTGGAGCAACCGCCGCACGACGTACCAAGCCATGTTCCACTCCATCGACCGAAGGAGGCGGTT
>NZ_BDBU01000064.1 GCF_001613145.1 Nocardia jejuensis NBRC 103114 | reverse complement strand
ACTTCTCGATGTTCTCGAAGTCGAACAGGCCGGACCAGGCGACCTCCGCCTTCTTCACCCGATCCGAGCGTCCCGCCGCGACGTTGTAGTCGAAGATCGGAATGTCGGCCATGTCCTGGAAGAGCACGGCCTGCGCCTGCGCCAGAATGTCGTACGCGGCCGCCGGGGTGGGTGCGGCCAGCGCGGTGTTCAGCAGCCGATCGAATTCCGGGCTCTTGTAGTCCACGTCGTTGGTCTCGGAGGTGGACAGGAACAGCGCGGTGAGGAACTCGAACATGGACGGGTAGTCACCCTGCCAGCCGTACCGGAATGCCTTGCCCACGTTGTGGTTGTGGATCTCGTCGCGAATGTTCTTGAAGGTCGGGTAGGGGGCGCCGACCGCATCGATGCCGAGGGTGTTCTTGACGCTGTTGGCGACCGCTTCGATCCAGCCCTGGTGACCGCCGTCGGAGTTGTAGGCGATCTGATAGGTGCCCGACCACGGCGAGATGGCGTCGGCCTGCGCCCACAGCTTCTTGGCCTCGTCCGGGTTGAACTTCAACACCTCCGCCCCGGGCAGGTTCTCCCGGAAGCCGTCCAGGGTGAAGGCGGTGAAGTCCTTCGCCGGAACGCGGGTGCCGTGAAAGATGTTGGTGGCGATCTGTTCCCGGTTGATCGCCATCGAGATGGCCTTGCGCCGCAGCACGCCCTCCGGACCGCTGAAGTGCGGCACCGTCGGCTGGATGCCGATGTGCTGGCTGTAGGCGATGGGCTTGTGGATGGCCCGGTCGCCGAGATCCTGCTCGTAGCTGGCCAGGGCGACGTCCGGAATCACGTCCAGCACATCGAGATTGCCCTGCAGCAGGTCCGCGTAGGCGGTGTCCATGTTCTGGTACATCTTGAACCGCAGGCCGTTGTTCTTGGCCGGGCGACCGCCGGGGTAGTCCGGGTTCGGCACCAGGTCGATCTGCACATTGTGCTGCCAGGCGTCGGCACTGGCGAACTTGTAGGGCCCGTTGCCGATCGGGTTCTCCCCGTACGCCTTCATATCCTTGAAAGCGGCCTCGGGCAGCGGGTAGAACGGCGCGAAGCCCAGCTCGAGTTCGAAGTCGATGGAGGGCTGCTTCAGATCGACGGTGAAGGTGTGGTCATCGACGATCTTCAGACCCGACATCGTCTGTGCGGTAGGCGGATTCGCCGCCACCTCGTCGTACCCGACGATCGGCGGGAACACCCAGTTCTGCAACTGGGCGTTGGTGCCCAGCGCCCCGTAGTTCCAGGCGTCCACGAACGACTTGGAGGTGACGGTGGTGCCGTCGGTGAACTTCCAGTCCGGCTTGATGGTGATCTTGTAATGCTGGCGGTCGGTCGTCTCGATCGACTGCGCCATCTCGTTGTGGGACACGCCCTTGGCGTCGTAGTACTTCAATCCCGCCCAGAGCCGATCGACGACCCGGCCACCCATGTTCTCGTTGGTATTGGTGGGCACCAGCGGATTCTGCGGTTCGCCCGCGTTCACCGTGACGAGATCGGAATTGTCATCACTGGAGGAGCAGCCCGTCAGGGTGAGGCTCGTGGCTACCAGCGCCGCCGTGAACAGCGCGGTTATCGTCTTGACTCTCAACGCATTTCTCCCGATTCCAGGAAAGGGCGAGGGGATGCGCGACACACGCTGAGGTCCACCAGCGCCATCTGCGATCCGCCTTGGGTGAAACGGACACTAACCACCCGCTGCGCCGTTGTCAGCGGATCGCTCCGGGATTGTTCGCCTTGTTAGCAATGTGGCAACACGAGCGACTCAAACCGGTGGTCGAGGGTGACACAACGCACAGTTGAGCGACCAGCACGTGCTCGCGCTCACGATCCGGCGAGTGGGACCGAAGCCGCGGGCCGATTCCGGCGCAGGTCACAGTCGGTTAGTGTCGAACGTGGCCACGGTCACCCCCGGGGCCGCCTGTGGGAGCGAGAGAAGAAGAGACGAGATGACCGAGAGCACCGCTGATCACCTGGACGTGTATCCGCCGAGCACCGAGTTCGCCGCCGCCGCCAACGGCGACGGGTCTCTCTACGCGCGGGCCGACGCGGACCGCGAGGCGTTCTGGGCCGAACAGGCCGCACGACTGCACTGGGATCAGCCCTGGACCCAGGTCCTGGATTGGGACGACGCCCCCTTCGCCCGATGGTTCGTCGGTGGCAAGCTGAACGTCGCGTACAACTGCGTCGACCGCCACGTGCTGGACGGACACGGCGATCAGGTCGCCATCCACTGGGAGGGCGAGCCGGGCGACTCCCGCGACCTCACCTACGCCGATCTGCTGGCCGAGGTGTCCCGCGCCGCCAACTACTTCACCGACCTCGGTCTGGTGGCCGGTGACCGCGTCGCGATCTACATGCCGATGGTCCCCGAGGCCATCGTGTCCATGCTCGCGTGCGCGCGCCTGGGCCTGACCCATTCGGTGGTCTTCGCGGGCTTCTCCCCCAGCGCGCTGCGCCAGCGCGTGGACGACGCCTCCGCGCGCCTGGTCGTCACCACCGACGGTCAGTGGCGGCGCGGCAAGGCCGCTCCGCTCAAGGACGCGGTGGACGAGGCTCTGGCAGAAGGTGATTCGACGGTCGAGCACGTTCTCGTGGTGCGCCGCACCGGAATCGAGACCGCGTGGACCGAGGGTCGCGACGTGTGGTGGGACGAGACGGTCGCGCTGGCCTCCCCCGAACACGAGCCACT
>NZ_BDBU01000063.1 GCF_001613145.1 Nocardia jejuensis NBRC 103114 | reverse complement strand
CGTGGGCGCGACCTCGGCAGCGCCGTCCGGGCCGCCCCCGGGGACCGCCACCGCGATCACGCCGAGCGCGATCACCTTCGCCGGGCCGGAGGGCCGGACCCTGCAGGCCGCATGGGCCGAGGCCGCGCAACCACGCGGCGGGGTGCTGGTGATCCACGAGAACAAGGGGCTGACGGACCATATTCGTTCCGTAGCAGGACGTTTCGCGGGCGTCGGGTATTCGGCGCTCGCGGTCGACCTGCTCTCGGAGGAGGGCGGCACCGCCACCTTCACCGATCCGGCGGCCGCGACCGCCGCACTCGGGAAGCTCCCGCAGGAGCGGTTCGTCGCGGATCTGCGCGCGGGCCTGACCGAGCTACAGCGGCGGGTCCCGGGAAAGAAGCTGGGGGCCACCGGATTCTGCTTCGGCGGCGGGCTCACCTGGCTGCTGCTCACCTCCGGCGTCTCCGAATTGGCCGCGGCCACACCGTTTTACGGACCGTTCCCGGACGGCGGCGAGTTCACCGGCGTGGACGCGGCCGTACTGGGGGTCTACGGCGCCCTGGACAGCCGGGTGGACGCATCGCGCCCCGCGGCCGAGGCCGCCCTGGACAAGGCCGGTCTGCCACACGAGATGTTCGTGGCCGAGGACGCCGACCACGCCTTCTTCAACGACACCGGTCAGCGCTACCAACCGGCCGCGGCGGCGCAAGCCTGGCAGCGCGTCACCGACTGGTACGCCCGCTACCTGGCCTGATTCCGAACGGCGAGCGCGGCTACTGCTCGAATCCCGCTGTGACGGCGGCGTATTCGGGGTCGCCGATCATCGTGCGGCCGGTGTCGAGCAGCCAGCGCTCCAGCGCCCGATCGGGGTCGGCACGCCGAATGGGTTCCGCGACACCGGTCTCGCCGGTGACCTCGATGGTGCCGCGCCGGATGCGGATGATCCGGCCGTCGGACACCGAGACGACCAGACCTCGATAGCCGGGATCGTTCTCCACCCGGCTCGCGTCGGCGTGCGGCGCGGCATCGACCGCGACCAAGAGCCGGCGTGCGGCACGGGTGTCGAGCCACCACTGCGGATTGGGGCGGGAGGAGCCCAGGTCCAATTCGACCTCGACCAGGTCACGAGGGCGGAAGCGCGCCGCGGCCGAATTCATCGCGGTGCACCGGTCGTTCGAGTTCGCGCCGCCGCGCATCGGCCGGCGTGACCTGGGCAATTAGCAGTGTGACCTGGGCAATTACCGGACATGGTCGCCTCCTGCCGTGGGGATGGCCTCATCCCCAGCGTACGAGCGGAACCCGTGTCCGGTACATCAGCTCGCCGAGACCGAGCGATGCACGGGGCCGTGCGAGTCCGCGCAGTGCGGGGCGTGGTCGTGGTCGGCGTGCTCCTCGTCGGCGCACTCCACGTAATCGACCTGAAGGACCGCGTGGTCGATCCGGTAGCGCTCGGCGAGCATCCGCGCCACGTCCGCGCGGGCCCGCTGGCAGTCCCGGCCGGGTTCGACCAGCACGTGCGCCGACAGCGACGGAACCCCGGAGGTGATCTCCCAGATGTGCAGATCGTGCACCTCGACCACGGTGTCGGTGGCGGCCATCCGCTCGCCGATCTCCTCGGGGTCCAGGTAGGCCGGAGCGGCCTCGAGGAAGATCCGGCCCGAGGCGCGAACCAGGCCGATTCCCGCCTTGACCATGAGCACGACCACGATCAGGGTGGCGATGCCGTCGGCGCGGGCGAATCCGGTCAGCATGATGACGACGCCGGCGATCGCGGTGGCGATGAAGGCGAAAAGGTCGTTGAGGATGTGCTGGTACGCGCCCTCGACATTGAGGCTGGTGCGGTTGGCGCGGCTGATCATCCAACTCGCCAGCACGTTCACCACGATGCCGATCAGCGCGGTGATCAACACCAGGCCGCCGGTGACCTCGGGCGGATCGATGAGGCGGCGGATGGCCTCGTAGGTCAGCCAGGCAGCCAGGCCCAGCAGGGTGAGCCCGTTGGCCTGGGCGGAGAGGATCTCCGCTCGCTTCCAGCCGAAGGTCATCCGACCCTGCGCCGGTTTGGCGGCGAGCCGGATCGCCCACAGCGCCAGCACGATCGAGGCCGCGTCGGTGAGCATGTGCGCCGCGTCCGAGAGCAGGGCCAGCGATCCGGAGACCACACCGACGATGACCTCGCCGAGCAGGAACACGACGATGACGGCGAGCGCGCCGGCCAGCCAGCGCTTGTCGCTGTCGGCGGTCGCGCCGTGCGAGTGCCCGGCATGGCCGCCGTGCGAGTGCCCACCGTGGGACTCTCCGCCGTGGGAATGCCCGCTGTGGGAATGCCCGCCGTCGGACTCGTCGACGGTTGAACCTGCGGCGTGGTCGTGTCCGGCGCCCATGAACCCTCCTTCGATCTTTACCGCCTCACACCATATGCATACATCACTATGTGTGCAACACTTCGCAGCGCGAATCATGCCCGAGCGGCGCAAGGGCTATCTTTCGGCAATCGACTCCGATGGTCAGGAGATGGTCAGGAATAGTCGCGGAACGTCATGACGAATCCGATCACAGCCATGACCACAAGCCCGGCAAACACGACGACGCGCAGCCACAGCCACGGCAGATCCCGGGCCCACAGCCCGGCGATCATGAAGGTGATCAGCAACAGCACGCCGTAGAACGGCGTCCGCTGCGGATGAGCGCCCATTACTCCTGCATACTCCTGCGCCGGAGTTCGCGCATCGGCCGCCCGCGCCGAACTGTCACCGGAAGTTCGACCACACCGCCCTCGGCGTTCACGGCAGCACACCCTGGGCATTCCTAGCCTGGTTCATGACCGTTTCTCGGCGGCAGTTACTGCGTTTCGGCGCTGCTGGATCGACGGCAGTGCTCGTGGGGGCGGCGGCGGTGAGCAGTGAACGCTTCCGCGCGCCCCGCCGACTGGGCGATCCGTTCACCCTGGGCGTGGCCTCGGGCGATCCGACCCCCGATGGCGTGGTGCTGTGGACCCGGCTCGCACCGGATCCCCTGGCACCGGACGGGTTCGGCGGCATGACGCTCGCACCGGTCACCGTGGACTTCGAACTCGCGCGGGACGAGGGCTTCCGGGACGTGGTGGTGCGCGGCAGCGCGGTGGCCACCCGGGAGCTGGCGCACAGCGTGCATCCCGAGATCAACGGCCTGGAACCGGATCGGTGGTACTTCTACCGATTCCGCGCGGGCGAGAGCATCTCACCGACCGGGCGGACCAAGACCGCCCCGCGCCCCGGAAGCGCCACCGCGCGAATGCGATTCGCGTACGCGTCCTGTCAGTCCTGGGGGTACGGCTATTTCACGGCCTACGACCACATGAGCGCGGAGGATCTGGATCTGGTCGTGCACCTGGGCGACTACATCTACGAGAGCGCCTGGGTGCAGGGCCGAGCGGGCAGCACCCAGCGGGATCTGGCGGACGAGGCCTTCGATCTGCGCGGCTATCGAATGCGGTACGCGCAGGTCAGATCCGAAGCGCCGCTGCAGGCCGCGCACGCCGCGTTCCCGTGGCTGATCACCATGGACGACCATGAGGTGCACGACAATTGGGCCGGGGACCACAATGGCCCGAGCTTCGACGTCTACCACCTGCCCGCCCTGTTCCGGCGTCGGCGCACGGCCGCCTTCCAGGCGCTCTACGAGCACCAGCCGCTGCGCATCGCGCAGCTGCCCTCGGGCCCGGAGATCCTGATGCACCGGCGCTACGCCTTCGGCGACCTGGCCGAGATCACCCTGCTCGACACCCGGCAGTACCGGAGCCCGCAGGCCTGCGGTGACGGCGACGTCGTCACCGACTGCCCGGCCCGGTTCGATCCCGATCGCACGATTCTCGGTGCCCGGCAGCGCGATTGGCTGCTGAACGGCCTGACGTCCTCGCCTTCGCGCTGGCAGATCCTGGGCAATCAGGTGGCCATGGCCCGATCCGATTACGATCCCGGCGACGGCGAGGCCCTGGGCACCGATGCCTGGGACGGCTATGTGGCCGACCGCAATACGCTGCTGGGCACGGTGGCGCGGCGCGGTGTGGACAATCTGGTGGTGATCACCGGGGACCGGCATCACAATTACGCCGCCGATCTGCGCAGCGACTTCTCCGATCTCGAATCTCCCGTGGTGGCAACGGAGTTCACCGGGACCTCGATCAGCAGCGGCGGGGACGGCGAGGACATGAGCGATGTGGGACGCCGCCTCGAGGCCGCCAATCCGGACCTCAAGTTCTTCAACGGTCAGCGCGGATATGTCCGGGTGGAACTGGATCAGCAACTGTGCCGCACGGACTTCCGAGTGCTGCCCTATGTGCACCGGCCGGGCGCTCCGGTCACCACGCGGGCCAGCTATGTGGTCCGCGACGGTATCGCGGGCACAACCGAGGCGTGGCGTCCCGACCCGCCCGTCACACGGCCCGCCACCCCCGATATCGCGACCGACGCACTGCCGAGCAATCGCTGAGGGGTGGGCAAGGGCGCTCGAAACGCTAGACCAGCACCGCCCGGGCAGCCAGCTCGGCCAGACCCGCGGCCGCCGCCGAGCCCGGAGCGGCGGTGTAGACCACGAGCAGTTGATCGGGATCGCCGGGCAGCGCGAGGGTTTCGTAGCCGAGTTCGAGCAGTCCCACCACGGGGTGCTGAATTCGCTTGTCTCCGTGAGTCTTGTCCCGCACCGTGTGCGTCGCCCAGATTCGCCGGAACGGCTCCGAGCGGGCGGACAGTTCCGCCACCAGGGCATCGAGGAGCGGGTCGCCCGGGTGCAATCCGGCATCCCGGCGCAGGAAGGCGACGGTCTCGGCGGCCACCTCCTCCCAGTCCGGGTACAGCACGCTCGCGGCCGGATCGAGGAACAGGTAGCGGGCCTGGTTGCGCTCCCCCTCGGGCACGGAGGCGAAGCCGGATACCGCGTCGCCCATGGCATTCCAGGCCAGCACGTCCATCCGACGGCCGAGCACGAAGGCCGGAGCGGTCAGCGCGTCGAGCACCAGCCGGGCGCCCGGCCGCAGGGTGTCGGCGCCCGCGGCCACGACCGCCCGAGCCGCCGGGACCGGGCGCGCCAGGGCGTACAGGTGCAGGCGTTCGGGATCGGTCAGCCGCAGTGCCCGCGCCACGGCGTCCAGAACGGCGTCCGAGGCATTGCGGCCGCGCCCCTGTTCGAGGCGGATGTAGTAGTCCACGCTGACCCCTGCGAGTTGCGCCACCTCCTCGCGGCGCAGTCCCGGAACGCGGCGCCGGCCGTACTCGCGCAGGCCGGCCTCGTCCGGCCGGATCCGGGAGCGGCGGGACCGCAGGAATTCACCGAGATCGCTGTCCATGCTCTACAGCCTACGAACCCAACCTGGTACTGCCAGACCCAGGAAAACCGGAACCCTCGCTGACCTGGCGCGGTCCTCGCAGGATGAGTGCAGAGCAAGACACCACACAGTGAGGAAATACCTGAGATGAGCTACGAGAACCTGGCCGGCCGCACCGCCGTCGTCGCCGGAGCGGCCAGCGGTATGGGCGAGCAGACGGCACTGCTGCTGGCCGCCTCCGGTGCGCGAGTGGCACTGCTGGCCCGCCGCGCGGACCGGCTGGAGACCCTGGCCGCCAAGATCGAGGCCGAGGGCGGAACCGCTCTGGCGGTGCCCGTGGACGTCACGGACTCCGCGAGCGTCACCGCGGCGGCCGAGCGGGTGCACGAGGTCTTCGGACCGGTGGATCTGGTGGTCAATTCGGCGGGCGTGATGCTGCCCAATCCGATCACCGACGGTCGTGAGGACGAGTGGGCCCGCATGATCGACACCAATCTCGGCGGGCGGCTGCGCATGATCCGCGCCTTCGTCCCGGATCTGCTGGCCGCCGCCGACGCGGGCCGCACCGCCGATCTGGTGAACATCTCCTCGATCGGCGCACACGTCCCGTTCCCGACCTACGCCGTATACGGCGCGACGCAGGCCGCGATCACCCAGCTGTCGGCGACGCTGCGCGCGGAACTGGGGCCGCGCAAGGTGCGCGTGACCAATATCGAGCCCGGCCTGACCGACACCGAGCTCGCCACCCACATCGACAATCCGGAGATCAGCGGGCAGCTGGACTACATGTTCGAGGCGGTCTCCGCGCTGAGCGCGGGCGATATCGCCGATCTGATCGCGTACACCACCAGCCGTCCCGCCCACGTCAACCTGCGCCAGGCCGTCATCCTGCCCACGCAGCAGGCGTGATTCACCGACCCGTTGATCTTCGTGCCTACTATCGGAGCCATGCGGGTGGGACGAGGACTTCGAGGACTGCTGGCGTTCGCACTGCTGCTGATCGTCACCGCGGCCACGGCATGGCAGCAGCAACCGTCGGGATTCCGGCCGGAGTCGGCTCCCGCCGACGAATTCAGCGCGGGCCGTGCGCTGCGCACCATCGAGGAGATCGCGCGGGCGCCGCATCCGGTCGGCACACCCGAGCACGATCGGGTGCGGGACTACCTCGCCGGTGAGTTGCGCACACTGGGCCTGGACACCGAGATCCGCAGCGGGATCGGGCGCTGGCCGGTCGATTTCAAGTCGGGTGAGATCGGGATCGGACGGGTCGACAATATCGTCGCCCGCATGCGCGGGACCGACTCCACCGGCACCGTTTACCTTGTCGCCCACTATGATTCGGTGCCGTCGGGGCCGGGCGCGAATGACGACGGCGCGGGTGTCGCCGCGATCATGGAGACCCTGCGGGTGCTGCGGCACGGCGAAACCGGCCTGCGCAACGACGTGGTGGTCCTGCTCAGCGACGGCGAGGAACCGGGCCTGTTCGGGGCCGAAGCCTTCGTCGCCGCAGGCGGTTACGACCGCGAGCACAGCGTGGTGATCAATCACGAGGCGCGCGGCGCGGGCGGTTCGCCGCTGCTGTGGCGGCTCACCCGGCCCGACGGCGCGCTGATCGAGGCTGTGGCAGCAGCGGTTCCCTACCCCAACACCGATTCGATCACCACCGCGCTGGCCGGTGAGGCGACCTCGAGCACCACCGACTTCGTCGCGTTCAAGCCCGGCGGCCTGCGCGTGCTGGACTGGGCGTACGCCGGAAAGACCGCGTACTACCACAATCGACTGGACGATCCGGCTCACGTCAATCTGCCCGGCCTGCAGCAGATGGGCGAGAACACGCTGGCCCAGGCCGAGGAGTTCGGCCAGAAAGATCTGGGCGACAAGACGATCGACGAGAACCGGGCGTACTTCATGCTGCCCTTCGAGATTCTCGTGGTGCTGCCGCTGTGGGTGATCATCGCGGTGGCCGTGGTGATGGTCGCGGTGCTGGCCTGGGTGATTCGGCAGGTGCGGCGCAATGGCGAGACCACCCTCCGGCGCGTGCTGCTCGCGGGCGTGACCGCCCTGCTGGCGCTGCCGGTCGCGGTCGGCGCGACCTACGGGATGTGGTGGGTCCTGCAGCGCGTCGAGCCCGTGTACAAGGGCATGCCCATCGATCCCTATCGCCCGGAGTTCTTCCAGGTCGCGATGATCGTGCTGTCGGCCGCCGCCCTGCTGGCCTGGTTCGCGTTCGCGCGCAAGGTCTTCGGCGCGCCTGGCGCATTGATCGGACTGCTGAGCGGGATCGCCCTGATCGGCGCGGGGCTCGCGGCGCTGCTGCCGGCCGCCGCCGCGGTGCTGGTGATCCCGACCTGCTCCGCCGTGATCGGGGTCGCCCTCACCTTCCGCACGCCCGAGCGCCGACGATTGCCGGTGCTGACCGTATCGCTGTTGCCCGCAGCGGTATTCCTGGGCGGGAACGCGTGGCTCGGCGTGCAGACGGGGCTGACCACCGCGCCGTTCCTGACCGCGCCCGCCGTGGTGCTGCTGGGCGGGCTGCTCCTGTTGACGCTCGCGCGCACCTGGCCGGCCGAGCGCGGCTGGACGATCCCGGCCACCGCCGTGCTGGTGACCGTCGCGCTGTGCGCGGCGGGGCTGGCCGTGGACCGCTTCGACGATGCACATCCGCGCATGACGAACCTGGTGTACGCACTCGACGGCGACACACACGAGGCGCGGTGGATCTCCGCGACGACCCCCGACGGGTGGACCCGAAACTATGTGAGCGACAACAAGCCCGGAGCTCCGTACAGCGATCTGTGGCCGAGTGCCGTGTCGAGCGGACCCGCACCCGCCCAGTCGCTCGCGGCTCCGACCGCCGACATCCTTTCCGACACCACCGGATCGGGACAGCGCACGGTGAAGCTGCGACTGCGTTCCCCGCGGGGCGGGACCCGCATCGATCTGCACTGGGATGTGCGACCGCAGTCCCTGCGGGTGGGCGGGCGCGAGATCGCCGCACCGCCGGAGGACGGATTCCGGTTCTACGCACCGGCCGCCGAGGGCGTCGAGGTGGAACTGGTCGTGCCCGCGGGACCGCTGTCGTTGCGGCTCACCGACTTCGACTGGCTGGGAGATTCGAAGCTGGACGCCTATCAGGCTCCGCCCGCCGACTACTACCTCCGTCAGGATGCCGCCAGCGCGGTGTTCGTATCGGTGCCGGGGCTCCGATGACGGGCGCGGCGAGATCACGGCCACCGGCCGAGTGGACCCCCAGGGGTTCTCTGAAGCCTCTGTGACTCAGTCGAATTGGTGATGACGGAGATAGCGGCCGGTGAGACTGTCGGGCGCCTTCGCGATCTGGCGGGGCGTACCGGTGGCCACGACGCGCCCGCCGGCCGGGCCGCCGCCGGGACCCATGTCGATGACGTGGTCGGCATTGGCGATCATGTCGAGATCGTGGTCGATGGCGATGATCGTCGCTCCCGAACGCAACAGCCGATCCAGCACCCCGAGCAGGGTGCCGACGTCGCGCGGATGCAGGCCGGTGGTGGGCTCGTCGAAGACGTAGAGGGCGTGCCCCTGACCCGACCGCAGGCCACCGGCGAGCCGCATGCGCTGGGCCTCGCCGCCGGACAGCGTCGGGGTCGGTTCGCCGAGACACAGATACCCCAGACCGACCTCGCGCAGGGCCTGCACGGGCGGCCCGATGCGCGGGGTGTCGGCGAAACGATCGGCGGCGTCCACGATGGTCAGGTTCAGCACATCGGCGATGGTGAGACCGTCGACCCGGACCTCGAGGGTCTCGGGGTTGTAGCGGGCGCCGTGACAGGCCGGACAGGTGAGGGTCATGTCGGGCAGGTACTGCACGTCCAATGACACCTCACCGAGACCGGTGCAGGTGGGACACTGTCCGCCCTTGACGTTGTAGGAGAAACGACCCGCACCCCAGTGCTTTTCGCGGGCGAGAGGTGTAGCGGCGAACAGGGCGCGGATGCCGTCGAAGGCGCCGGAGTAGGTGGCGGGCGTCGAGCGGCTGTTGTTGCCGATCGGCGTGGAGTCCACGGTGACCACCCGGGTGATGCCACCGGACTTCAGCTCGCGCACGTGGGACGGAAGCGGCTGGTGCGCGAGCTGCCGGGACAGTGCGGGCACGAGACTGTCCAGCACGAGACTGGTTTTGCCGGAACCGGATACGCCGGTGATCAGGGTGAGGCGCTCGAGCGGGACGCGGACGGTCACCTCGTGCAGGGTGTAGTAGTCCCCGACGGTGATCTCGAGGTGATCGTCGCCGGGATGCACCGGGCGCTGTTTGCGCGCACGGGTATCGGCCCGGCCCGAAAGATACGGCCCCGTCACGGAATCGGCGTTGCGCGCCAGCTCCTCGACGGTCCCCTGGGCGACCACGGTGCCGCCCGCACGTCCCGCGCCCGGGCCCATCTCGATCAGATGGTCGGCCCAGCGCAGCAGGTCCACGTCGTGGTCCACCATCACCACCGAATTGCCGTTGTCGACGAGCGCGCGGATGACGCCGCGCAGGCCCTCGACATTGGCCGGATGCAGTCCGATGGACGGCTCGTCCAGCACGTAGAGCATGCCGGTCGATCGGGCCTGCAGGGTGGAGGTGAGTTGAATGCGTTGCCGCTCACCGGTCGAGAGCGATTCACCGGCGCGATCCAGGGTCAGATAGCCGAGCCCGAGGGTGAGCAGCGGCGTCATGGTCCGGAGGAACTCCCCCGTCAGCCGGTGCGCGAGTTCGGACAGCCCGGTGGGCAATCGGCCCGGCAATCCCATTGCCCACGGCTGTAATTCGTCCAGCGTGAGCGCACTGGTCTCAGCGATGTTCTTCTCATCCACCAGGGTGGTGAGGGCCTCGGGGCGGAGCCGGGTTCCGTGGCACTGCGGGCAGGTGTGCAGCGTGAAGAACCTGCCGAGCCGGTCGCGGGTGGTCTCGCTGGAGGTATTGGTGAGCGAATGACGCACGGCGGCACGGGCGTTCTCGTAGGTGGCGTTGAGTTCCGCCGCCCGGCCGGATTTGGTGCTGACCACGACGTGCCGTTTGGTGGCCGGGCCGTCCAGCACGATCTTCTTTTCCTCGGGCGTCAGCTCGCGATAGGGCACATCGATGCGCACGCCGAGCTGAGCGGCGATCTGCGGCTGGAAGTCTCGCAGCGGCAGCTTCCAGGCGGCGACCGCGCCGCCCGCGATCGTGAGGTCCTCGTTCGGGACGAGCGCCGCGTCGTCGATCTCCTCGATGGTGCCCAGGCCGCCGCAGCGCGGACAGGCGCCGAAGGAATCGAACGCGAAGGACTCCGCTCCCGGAAGTTCGACCCTGCCACCGCATTCCGGCAGATCGACGTAACCCTTCCTGGCCGTGTCCAACGTGGGCGGCAACCGGAAACCGGTGGGGCACAGATGGGATCCGAGCCGCGAATAGATCAGGCGCAGCACGTTGTACACCTCGGTCATGGTGCCGACCGTGCTGCGGCGGCTGGGGATCGGCGGGCGCTGCCGCAGTGCGAGCGTGGCGGGCAGGAAATCGATGCGATCCACATCGGGTCGCTCGACCTGGGAGATACGGCGGCGGGTGTAGGTGGACAGGCCGTCCAGGAAGCGCTGATAGCCCTCGCCGTACAGGACATTCATGGCCAGCGAGGATTTGCCGGAACCCGACAGGCCGGTGATCGCCACCCAGGACCACAGCGGGACATCCACATCGATATCCCTCAGGTTGTGCACCCGCGCCCCGAAAATCCGGACGGCTTCGGGAAGATGAGCGGTGCTCAATTCTGTCCCCGGTCGTCCACAGGGCTGCGCTCGAGTCGTTCCGTCAGCGCCGCCGCGATGCGGGACATCGGATCTGGCTGGGCCATGCCGATATGGGTGGCATCGACGGGGATGTTCCGCACCGAGCCGGTGATGTGATCCCGCCAGCCCCGCGCCTGTTTGCGATCGGGCTCGCGGGTGGCGGTGAAGAACAGCAGATCGCCCTCGAAGCGGCCGCTCGGCGCTCCGGGCACCGGACGGGTCAGGGCGGCTGTCGCGCGTTCGACGAGGTCCGGCGGGAAGGTATCGGGTGTCACCAGCGCGCGTAGTTCGAGCCAGGCGGCGTCGGAATCCTCTTGTCGCTCGGTGTGGTTCGTGCCGTCATCGACGGCCGCGTCCATGAGAGCCAGCAGCTCGACTTCCGCTCCGGAGGCTTGCAGTCGCACCGCGACCTCGTGCGCGATGCGACCGCCGAGTGACCACCCCAGTAGCCGGTAGGGTCCCTCGGGCTGCTCACGACGGATCTCGCGGACGTAGCGCTCGGCGTATTCGCGCAGGCTCACGTACGGAACCTCACCGCGCACCACCCAGGGGTCCTGAATGCCGCAGAGCGAGATCCGCGGCGGCAGCCCGCCGAGCAGGCCCGCGTACGGCCAGGCCATGCCGCCGCCCGGGTGGATGCAGAACAGCGGGGCCGAGGGCCCCCGGCGCAGCGGCAGTATCACCTCGAACGAGTCCCGCGTGGAACCGGTCCGGGCCGCGAGCCTGGCGGACAGGCCGGTGACGGTCGGCTCCTCGAAGAGATCACGCAGGGTGACGCCGTCGAGACGGGACATGACCCGCGCGGCGGAGAGCGAATTGCCGCCGAGCGCGAAGAAGTCGTCGTCCAGTCCGACACGGTCGTAATCGAGCACCTGGGCGAAGGCCGCGGCCACCGCACACTCGGTCGCGGTCACCGCCGCACGGTATTGCGGCTGGGTGATGGCGGGAGCGGGCAGCGCCGTGCGATTCACCTTGCCGTTCACCAGCATCGGCAGTTCGTCCAGCACGACGATGGTGGGGACCAGGTAGGCCGGAAGTCGTTGCGCCACACTCGCGGTCAGAACAGCGGTGTCGAGCGTGCGGCCAGGCTCCGGGACGACGTACGCGGCCAGGCTCGCCTCGGCGGACGCGTCGGTGCGCATGGCGATCGCGTGCGCGACCCCGGGCGCGGCCGCCACCGCGGCCTCGATCTCACCCAGTTCGACGCGCATTCCGCGCACCTTCACCTGGAAGTCGGCGCGGCCTCGGAACGCCAGTTCCCCGTCCCGGGTCCAGGCGACGAGATCGCCTGTGTGGTAGAGCCTTTGCCCCTCGGCCCCGAACGGACCGGCCACGAAACTCGCGGCGGTGACCCCCGGACGGCCGAGGTAGCCGCGCGCCAGGGCGACTCCGCCGACGTACAGCTCGCCGGTGACGCCGACCGGCACCGGCCGCAGGTAGCGGTCCAGCACATAGCACCGAATCCCCACCGCCGGAGCGCCGATGGTGATCGGCTGATCGCTGTCGAGCACATCGCTCATGCTCGTGAGGACCGTGGCCTCGGTCGGTCCGTAGGCGTTCACCAGGCAGTGATCGCGGCCCCAGGACGCGACCAGGGACGGCGGGCAGGACTCGCCGCCGGTGATCACCACCGAGAGATCGGGCAGATCGGCCGGATCGGTGCAGGCCAGCACCGCGGGGGTGACGAACGCGTGCGTCACCCGCTCGGTGCGCATGAGAGTCACGAGCGCGCTGCCGGCGTAGGCGTCGGCGGGCGCGACAACCAGGGTGGCGCCGGCCCGCGTCGCCAGCACCAGCTCCCAGATGGATATGTCGAAAGTCGGTGCGGCCAGGCACAGTACGCGCGAATCCTCGCGGGCGCCGATCTGCCGAGCCTGTGCGGCGGCCAGATTCGCCAGGCCCGCGTGGGTGACGACCACTCCCTTGGGAACCCCGGTCGTACCGGAGGTGTGAATCACGTAGGCGGCGTTGCCCGTCCGAAGCGGCCGCACGGTTGCCGAGGCGTCATCGGTATCGGCGGCCGGGTTCTCCTCGACGGGAGTCCCGCCCGCCGTGATCACCAGCGATTCGACGTCCGGCACTCCGGCGAAGGCGTCGCGTCCTGCGGCCGTCGTCAGAATGATCGCCGGACCGGCGTCGCCGATCATGCGGGCGATCCGAGCCGGCGGGAAACCCGGGTCGACGGGCATCAGCACCGCCCCGGACAGCGCGACCGCCCAGCAGGCGACGATCCACGGCAGTGAACGAGGCAGGCCCAGCGCCACAATGTCTTCCGGGCCGATACCGCGCCGCCGGAGCGAACGTGCGAGCAGCTCCGCGCGCTCGTGCAGTTCGCGGTAGGTCAGAGCGGTGTCGCCGCTGCGGACGGCCTCGGCATTCGGCGCGCGCCGTACCGCGGCGTGCAGCAGGTCCGACAGCAGCAGGTCGGTCTCGGCACTGCCGGTGCGGTTCCAATCGTGCACCAGCCGGTGATGTTCCTGCTCGTCGAGCAGCGCACGTCGCGCGTGCGGGGTGTGCGGATGCGCGCAGGCCTGATCCAGCAGCCGCAGATAGCGCCCGGCCATGTCCTCGATGGTCCGGTGCTCGTACAGGTCCGTGGCGTAGCGGATATCGAGGTTCAGCCCGGAATCGGTTCGGCCGAGGACGAATTCGAGGTCGAAGCGCACGGCGGCCGCGTCCACCGGCAGCGGTTCGACCCGCAGCCCCGGGAGGTCCAGGTGCACCGGGTCCAGGTTCTGCAGTGCCAGCAGCACCTGGAACAACGGATGCCGCGCGCGCGATCGGGCCGGATCCACGGCCTGAACCACCTGCTCGAAGGGCAGTTCGGAATGCTCGAACGCGGCGAGGTCCGTCGCGCGCACCCGTTGCAGCAGCTGCGAGAACGTCTCGGCTCCAGCGGTCTCCACGCGCAGCACGAGGGTGTTCACGAACATTCCGACCAGCTCGTCGAGCGCGGCCTCGCCTCGGCCCGCCACCGGCGTGCCGATCGCCGTGTCCGAGCTGCCCGCCCACTCGCTCAGCAGCAGCGCCAGGCCCGCGTGCAGCACCATGAACAGCGACGCGTCGTGGTCGCGGGCTACCTGCTCCAGACGCCGGACCGTCTCCTGCCCGATCGCGCACGACACCGTCGCACCCCGATGGGACGCCACCACCGGACGTGGCCTGTCCAGGGGCAGCCCGGACTCGGCGGTGATGTCCGCGAGAGTCGTTCGCCAGTAGGCGATCTGCCGGTTCAGCTCCGACTCCGGATCTCCCGGCGATCCCAGCACGGCCCGCTGCCACAGCGTGTAGTCGGCGTACTGCACGGGAAGCGCGGCCCGGGCGGGCCGCGCACCTGTCAGCGCCGCCCCGTACGCCTCACCCATATCCCGGGCGAGGGGTCCGAGTGAGTAGCCGTCCGCGTTCGCGTGATGAACGACGAAGGCCAGCACCCACTCCCGCGTGCCCGCGCCCACCTCGAAGATTCCGATTCGCACCGGAACACGGGCAACCAGATCGAAGGGCTCGGCGCAGAATTCGGCCAGGACCGTCGCGAGCGCGTCCGGGGCCACCACCCGCGCGGTCAGCGACGTCCCGGGGGCCTCGAGGCCGGCGTGGCCGCCCAGCGCCACCGACAGGGCGTGCTCCGCGGAGTCCACCCGCTGATGTCCGATGCCGTCGTACGCGGGGTAATACGTGCGCAGGGCCTCGTGGCGGGTGAGGACGTGGCGCAGGGCCGTGGTCATCGCGGCCGCGTCCAGCTCGCCCCGCAGGCGCAGCACCAGGGGAATGTTGTACGCCGCCGACTCCGGGTCCAAGCGGTTGAGCAGCCACAGGCGCTGCTGCGCGAAGGAGAGCGGCACCTGCTCGGGCCGCGTGAGCGCTACCAGCGACGGCCGGGCGGTGACGGCGGGCCTGCTCACGCGCTCGGCCAGCGCGCACACGGTCGGCGCGTCGAAGATCTCTTGGACCCGTACCCGGCCACCCGTGCTCACGCCCAGCCGCGCGGCCACCCGCGCGGCGTTCACCGAGTTCCCGCCCAGATGGAAGAAGTCGTCGTCCGCGCCGACCCGCTGGACCCCCAGCACCTCCTGGAACACCCGCGCCACGGTCCGCTCCATGGGCGTCACGGGCGCTCGGAACGGCCCGGCCTCCCACTGCGGCGCGGGCAGGGCCGCCCGATCCACCTTGCCGTTCACGGTGAGCGGCAGGTGCTCGCACACCACGAACGTCGAGGGCACCATGTGCTCGGGGAGGCGCTGACGGAGCTGGGCGCGCAGCGCACCGGACTCCGGGGGTGACATCGTGGCCGTCACGGAGTCCACCGGTGGGCGGGAACCTACCCGAGACGCAGCGGAGCCGGGCGCCGAATCTCCGGTTCCATGCCCCGCCGCGAGAGGCTGAATCGACTGTGCCGCAGCGCGATCAGGGACGATCTGCAGGCCGAGCCGCGATTTGTCGGGCACGATGTAGGCGACGATCCGGGGACCGACGGGGCTGTCCTGGCGAATCACGACCACGGCCTGGAAGATGCCCGCCAGAGCCGAGACAGCGGCTTCGATCTCCCCGAGTTCGACCCGCATGCCGCGAATCTTGATCTGGGAATCGTTGCGGCCCAAGAACTCCAGTGCCCCGTCGGGACGATGACGGACCAGGTCTCCGGTGCGATACATCCGGCCCGAGCCGAAGGGATCGGGCAGGAATCGAGCGGCCGTGAGGCCGGGACGCTCATGGTAGCCGCGGGCGATCGCGGGCCCGGCGAGGTAGAGCTCACCCGGAACGCCGATGGGGGCCGGGGTGAGGCGCTCGTCGAGCACGTAACCGCGGGCACCGTTGATCGGCGCGCCGATCGTGATCGACCCGCCCGGGCGATACGGGGCACTCAGGTGGGAGACGACGGTGGATTCGGTAGGGCCGTATGCGATCAGGAGGGTGCGGCCGACGGCCCAGCGGGCGGCCACGGCCGGTGCGATCGTCTCGCCGCCGGTGACCAGCACGCGAAGCGCGGAGCTCGATCCGGGACCGGCGAGGGAGGCGGGATCCATTCCCGCCAGCACCGCGGGGGTGATGAGGGCGTGGGTGACACGCTGCCGCCGGAGCAGATCGACCAGGTCCTGACCCCCGTGCACATGAGGATCCGTGACCACGAGGGTGGCCGCGGCTCCGACGGCCAGCAGCACCTCCCAGATCGAGGCGTCGAAACTCGGCGATGCCAATTGCAGTACGCGCGAATGCCTGTCGGGTGCACAGTGTTCGGCCTGGGCGGCGACCAGGTTCGCCAGGCCGGAGTGGGTGGTGACGACACCCTTCGGAGCACCCGTGGAACCGGAGGTGAAGATGATGTACGCCGCGTCGAGCGGACGCACGGGCCGCAGCCGGTCCGACTCGGTGACCGCCGTGGCCGGAACGGCGGTGACCGCCGCGAGCACAGCCTGATCGTCCAGCGCGATCCAGCCCGATCGTGGCTCGGCGCAGGGGAATTCGGGGAGCCGGCCGTGCAGTTCGGTGGCGGTCAAGCCGAGCACCGCGCCGGTGTCGCTCAGCATGCCGGTGATTCGCCCTGCGGGATAGCCGGGGTCGATCGGCAGATAGGTCGCACCGGATTTGGCGACGGCCCAGAGCGCGACGAGCCAGTTCGCCGAGCGGCGCAGCGCTACGGCCACGACGTGGTCGGGGCCGATACCCTGACGAATCAGCCAGTGCGCCAGCCGGTTCGAACGGTGATCGATCTCGCGATAGGTGAAGGCGCGGCCTTCGAACCAGACGGCGCCGGAGTCCGGGGCGAGCTGGACGGCGCGGGACAGCAGGGCCGGGAGGGTGGTCGGCGGCGCGGCGCCCGAGTTGTTCCACTCCTGCAGCAGGAGACGGCGTTCGGCGAGTTCGAGCAGGTCCAGGGTGTGGACCGGGCGGGCCGGATCCGATGACACCTGGGTGAGCAGCCGGGCGAGGCGGTACAGGAGCAGCCGTGCGGTCCCGGAATCGAAGAGGTCCGTGTCGTAGCGCAGAGAGAGTTCCGTACCCGATTCCCGTTCGACCACTTCGAATTCGAGGTCGAACCGCACGGTGGTGGCGCCGGGCTCGATGGGGTCGACCGATAGGCCCGGTAGTCGGAACTCGGCCGGACCGGGGGTCCGGAAGGCCAGGCACACCTGGAACAGCGGGTGCCGGGACGCCGACCTCGGCGGATCGACCGCCTCGACCACCCGGTCGAAGGGCACGAACGAGTGGGTGAACGCGTCGATGTCGGCTTCCCGCACCCGGGCCAGCAGGTCCTCGAAGGCTTCGTCGGGATCGATGACGGTGCGCAGGGCGACCGAGTTCACGAACATGCCGACGAGGTCCTCCAGCCCCGCTGCTTCGCGACCCGCGACGGGCACACCGATGACCACATCCGGGGTCCGCGAGAGCCTGGCCAGCAGCACCGCCAGGGCGGCGTGCACCACCATGAAGGGTGAGGCGCGATGTGCGCGCGCGAGCTCCCGGATGCCGGTGGCGGTGACCTGCGGGAGAACGCATTCCACGCAGGAGCCGGTATGGCGCGCGATGTCGGGACGCGGTCGATCCCTGGGCAGCAGCAGTTCGCCCGGCGCGTTCGCCAGCACCCGGGACCAGTGCGCGAGTCCGCGGTTCAGCTCGGAACCGGGGTCCTGAGGGTTTCCCAGCCGAGCCTGTTTCCACCGCGTGTACTCCGCGTACTGCACGGGCAGCGGCGACCAGTCCGGCGGAACACCTCGCGCGCGAGACACATACGCCCGGGCCAGATCCCGGCTCAGCGGGCCCAGCGAAAACCCGTCCGCGTTCACATGATGCACCACCATGGCCAGGACCCAATGTGCCTGCGCCACACCGTCGACCGCGTACAGGCGAACTCGCAGCGGCGGCGCGACAGCCAGGTCGAACGGAGCGGCCGCGAACTCAGCGAGTGCTCGATCGAGATTCCGCGCCGATACCCGCTGCACTTCCAGCGATCTGAAATCCGCTTCCGCCACAGCCTGATACGGCTCACCGGCGTGCTCCGGAAAGTACGTCCGCAGGGCCTCGTGCCGCGCCACGACATCGCCGACGGCCGCGGCCATGGCTGACACATCCAGTACGCCGCGCAGCCGCACCGCCAGCGGAATGTGATAGGCCGCGCCCGCACCGGCCCGATCGAGCAGCCAGATCCCGTGCTGCGCCGGAGAAAGCGGAACTCGCTCCGGCCGGACCTGATCCCACGGGGACGCCGTCGTGGCGTCTGCCGGCTCCGGCAGCGCCGCGGCCGAACCCGCTGCGCCAGCGTCGACGTCGACCATGCCAACTGGTTCGGCCGACCGCGTTTCACCTGCCGAAGGCGCTGCTACGGAATCACTGTCGCGACTCGGCGAGGTGACTGTATCCCCAGTGATCGCCGAATCGGCTCCGGTGGTCCTCCCGCGCCCGGCGGTTGTCTCGGTCTCGGCCACGGCTTCTGCCCTGGCTTCGGTCCCAGCGCCAACTCCGGCTCCGGATATCGCCTCTCCCTTCGTGCTGACGCTGCTCCGGGTGGCCGTCTGTCCGCTCGCGGAGACCGTGAACTGGGTAGTCGCCTCGGCTCCGGTGATGTTTTCGGCTCCGGTGGGCGAATCGGAGCCCGGGAAGGGGGGCGGTGGGACGGCGGGGTCGCTGGAATCGGCGGGGCGGGCGATGTGGATGTCGCACGGCGCGGGGTGGAAGTCGGTGCGGCCGTGGTGTTCCAGATGGCCGTCGGGGTGCCAGGAGCCCAGGTCACCGGTGCGGTACATGCGGCGGCCCGGGGCGTGGAAGGGGTCCGCCACGAAGCCCGCGCCGGTGGCGGACGGGCGGTGCAGGTACCCGCGAGCCAGGCCGGGACCGGCGATGTAGACCTCGCCGACCACGCCCGGGGGTACGGGCTCGAGCCGGCGGTCCAGGACATAGCAGCGGGCTCCGACCACCGGTTGGCCGATGGGAACGGCGGTGTGCGAGTCCGATTCGCTGTACGGGCGGCTGACGGTCGAGACGATGGTGGCCTCGGCGGGGCCGTACGCGGTGAGGAACGTTCGGTCCGGCGACCACGGGCGGGCCAGGTCGGCGGGGCAGCACTCGCCTTGGGTGACCACGAGCCGCAGGTCGGGCAGACGGCGCGGATCCGGGAGGGATGCCACGACGCCGGGAGTGAGCATGCAGTGGGTGATGCGCTCGCGCACGAGCAGTTCGCGCAGGTCGGCGTCGAGGTTCACCCGCGGTGGGGCGAGCACCAGGGTCGCGCCGCCCGCCAGCGCCAGCAGCAGTTCCCAGATCGAGGAGTCGTCGGCCGGTGCCGCGGCGGCGAGCACGCGGGCGTCGGGATCGGCGTCGCATCTCTGCGCCTGGGTGACAACGATATTCGCCAGCCCGGCATGTGTGAGGGTGACGCCTCTGAGCGTTCTCTCGGAACTCGAGCGGTAGACGATGTAGGCCGGATGTTGCAGCCGCAGCGGGCGGATCCGGTCGGCGTCGGTGATCGGGACAACCGGATCGGACTCGGCGGCCGGGGTGACCGAATCGGTACCGGCGACTCGGCCGTCCAGGTGGGCGGCCGGGATCGACTCGGCCAGGAGCCATTCGCCCGAGAGTCGGGGCAATTCGGGATGGTAACTCGCCGTGGTGATGCCAAATGCCGCACGGGAATCGGTGAGCATGGCGCGAATGCGTTCGGCGGGTGCGTCCGGATCCACGGGCAGGTATGCCGCACCGGCGTGTGCCACCGCGCACACCGCGACCACCCACTCCACGGACCGTGGCAATGCCACCGCGACCACGTCTTCCGGCCCGATGCCGCGAGCGATCAGGGTGCGCGCCAGCCGATTCGACCGCGCGGACAGATCCCGATAGGTCAGCGTGGCGTGTTCGCACACCACTGCCTCGGCGTCGGGGGCATAGGCGGCGGCACGGGTGAGCAGTTGCGGCAAGGTCAGCGGGACGGCCTGGCTGGTGTCGTTCCACTCGTGCAGCACGCTGCGGCGATCGGCCGCGGACAGCGAAGCGGGTTCACAGACAAGCATGTTCGGGTCACGGTCGATCCGGTCCAGTTGCCGGTGCAGGCGCTGGGCCAACCCCTGCACCGTGCTCGCCTCGAACAAATCCCGGACCCCGAACTCGATGCCGAGCGCAGCGCCCACGCGCGCCGCCACCAGCGCCGCCGTCAGCGAATCCCCGCCCAGGGCGAAGAAGTCGTGATCCAGGCCGACAGACGGTCCGCCGGTCTCACCGTGCCGCCGCGCACGCTCGTTCGCCGATCGCGCGACCCCGTGGATCCCCGCCGAAGACTCTCGGTCCGATCGAACGACGCTCGCGCCGGGCGACTCCTGCTCGGCGGCAACATCTTCACCGCCGTCCTCGGGCGCGCGGACCTCGCCACGCAGGACGGCCGAGAAGGCCTCCGCCACAATCTTTTCCACCGCCGTGACGGGAGCCCGGTAGGCCGTCTCGACCCTTGCCGGGGCAGGCAGCGCCCGGCGGTCGACCTTCCCGTTGGCCGTGACGGGGAATCGATCCAGCAGGACGATCGTCGGCATCATGTAGGCGGGCAGGCTCTGCGCCGCGGTCTCTTCCAATTCCCGGGTGGTGAGCAGGCAGCCCGGTTCGGGGACGGCGTAGGCGACGATCCGGGGCGCGGATCGCGGACCGCCCTCGGGCTCGGCCGCGGCGATCCCGTCGGTCCGGACGATGACCACGGCCTGCGCCACGCCGGGGTGGTCACCGATGACGGATTCGATTTCGCCGAGTTCGACGCGCAGGCCGCGAACCTTGACCTGGAAGTCGGCCCGGCCGTGGAAGTCGATGTCGCCGTGCTCGTTCCGGGTCACCAGGTCGCCGGTGCGGTAGAGCCGATCACCCGTGCTGAAGGGATCGGCCAGGAAACGCGCGGCGGTCGAGCCCGGTAGGGCCAGGTAGCCGCGGGCCAGTGCGGGGCCGCCCAGGTAGAGCTCGCCCAGGACACCGACGGGGACGGGTCGCAGCCACGGGTCCAGCACATGGCAGCGGACGCCGGGGACGGCCGAGCCGAGCGAGACCTGGCGATCGGGGTCCAGCAGACCGAGGTTGGTGACGATGGTGGCCTCGGTCGGACCGTAGGCATTGACCAATGTGCGGCCCGAAGACCACGCCGTGACGACAGATTGGGGACAGTCCTCGCCCCCGGTGCAGAGGTAGCGCAGCGAGTCCAGGCCCGCCGGATCGGTCCCGGCGAGGACCGCCGGGGTGATGAAGGCGTGGGAAATGCGTTCGCGACGAACGAGATCGGCCAGCAGGGGGCCCGCGTAGGCGTCCCCGGTGGCGATGACCAGGGTCGCTCCGCTGGTCGCGGCGCGCAGCAGTTCCCAGATCGAGGCGTCGAAGGTGGTCGTGGTGACGCACAGCATGCGGTCGCCCGGTCCGGCGGGGAGATGCTCCGACTGCGCGGCGACCAGATTCGACAGACCGGCGTGAGTGACGATCGCGCCCTTGGGGATTCCGCTGGATCCGGAGGTGTAGACGAGGTACGCCGGATGGCCGGGCCGCAGCGGTCGAACCCGTTCGTCCCCCGTCAGCGGCGCGTCGTGAATGCCCGCGAGCGCGCTGGGCCGCAGCGCGTGGTCGAGCACCAGCAACTCCCGCTCGACACGCACCGGGCCCGACTCGTCCCGCCCCTGCTTCAGGACGTCCGGCAGTTCGGTTGTCGCGGTGGTGATCACCAGCCGCACGGCGGCTCCGCTCAGCGCGGCCTCGATGCGGTCGGCGGGGTGGCCGGGGTCGATGGGGAGGTAGGCCGCGCCGGACTTCGCGATCCCCCAGACGGCGGTCACCCATTCCGCCGAGCGGCGGGCCGCGACCGCGACGATGTCCTCCGGGCCCAGACCACGCTGAACGAGGCTGCGAGCCAGACGATTCGAGAGGGAATCGAGTTCGGCGTAGGTGAGGCTGATGTCTCCGCAGACCACGGCCGC
Source organism: Nocardia jejuensis NBRC 103114 (assembly GCF_001613145.1). Classification (GTDB taxonomy): domain Bacteria; phylum Actinomycetota; class Actinomycetes; order Mycobacteriales; family Mycobacteriaceae; genus Nocardia; species Nocardia jejuensis. Next base: position 30,358 of record NZ_BDBU01000063.1, on the reverse strand, counting down.
CGCGGAGGGCGCCCGGCCGACGCCGGCGGCGAGGAGGTCCGGCAGCAGCGCGGGATCGATCGGCGGGGCCGGAATCGGGACCCGCAGAATTCGCTCACGCTCGCAATCGTCGAGCAGTGGAATCCGCCCGACCGGTGAGTCAGGGTCAGCCTCGATAAAGTTGCTGATAAATAGCAGTAGGTGCCGGAGTTGGTCGTCCAGCTCCCCGGGACTGTGCTTTTCGGGGTTGGCGAGGATATCCACCGACAGGCCCTGCTCCGCACCCGCGCGATAGAGATTGAAATGCAGATCGGCCACGGAACCGGACGAGAGGATGGCGTATTCACCGACCGCCGCTCCGAACCGGCTGGTGCGATCGAAGAACATCAGATTCACGCTCGGGCCGAGCGTCCGCTCCGCGCCGACCCCGAGATCGCGGCGCAGATCCTCGAAGCGGTAGCGCTGATGCCGCAGTCCGCCGGTGGTCTCGCGGGCCGCGGCCGCGATGAGCTCCCGCACGCTCACCCCGCCCGCACAGCGCAGCCGGATCGGCAGCACGTTGGCGAGCATGCCGCCGGACTTCTTGAGCGCGGCCGTGGTTCGCGCCGAGGCGGCCAGCAGGATGGTCGGATCCGGCTCGCCCGCCATACCCGCGCGGAAGGCGCAGACCGCCGCCACGAGCACCTGCGCGGGACTGGCGGCGCAGTCGGCCGCGAGGCGCTCCAGGCGGTCCCACTCCCGCGCCGACAGCGCGCCCGCGGTGCGCAGCGCGGGCGGCAGCGCATCGCGGCGCCGTGGACGCGGGACGGAGCCCACCGGCAGCGGTGCGGTCCAGTCCGCGAAGCGATCTCGCCAGTAGTCGCGATCGGCCGCGAAGCGCGTGGAGGCGCGGTACTCGGCGTCGGCGGCCTGAATCTGGGCCGGAGCGAGCCCGCCGAACGCGGGCGGCGTGCCGCCGGCCAGCAGCGCCTCGTACCACTGGCCGATGCGTGCGATCAGGCTGAGCCCGCCGTAGCCGTCGATGGCGATGTGATGCATCTGCGCGTACCAGATGTGATGGTCCGGACCGACCCGCAGCAGGGCGGCCGCCCACAGCGGCGCGTCCACGAGGTCGATGGGCGTGCGATGCCGGCGGTCCATCCAGTCCAGCGCTGCCGCATGCGGATCGGGCTCGCCGCCGAGGTCGACGCGCTCGAGCCCGCCGCCGATATCGGCGGCCATCCACTGGTACGGCCGCCCGCTCGCGGATCCGATCCGCAGTCGCCCGACGCCGAACTCCTCGAAGGCGCGATGACTCGCGTCGTGGAAGAGGTCGGCGTCGAGCTCACCCCGCAGCTGCAGATAGTGCGCCTGCCCCGGCAGCGCACGTGGGCGGTCGACGTCATCCGAAGCGCCGTCTACACACGCGAAGTCGTCCGCGAGCCACAATTCCGTTTGTGCTCGGGACAATTCGAACGGCACGGCCTGGTAAACATTCGGAGAATCGGCGAGCACTGTCCCTCCCGAAGTCGAGACCTGCGGAATGCGCCGGGGCGCAATAGGACAACGCCGTTGTTTGCACGTCCCGCCGCGGACAGTACCGTAGATTTGCTGGAAGTCTGCTGCAATTCCGTTCGTGCCGTAAGTGGACGAGTGATCAGCCCGCCGCCGATATCGCCGAATGATGCCGCACCGCACCGCCGTAACCCGGCGAGGACGCGGCTCGATCCTCGATCCGCACCGCGACGCGGCCGAGATTGCGGCGCGATTCGATGAGTTCGATGCCCTCGGCGATCCGATCCCACGGCAGCACCGTGTGCCGCGGACGCAGGTGTCCGGCGGCGAGCAGCTCCCACAGTTCCGCACGCCAGGAATCCAGCAGTTCGGGCCGGGTGCGGCTCAGCAGCCCCATCGAGAAGCCGGTGACGGTCTTCAGGTCGGCGAGCAGGTCACCCGCGTCGATCGTGCCGCCACCCGCACTGAAGGCGACCAGACGACCCTGCGGCGCAAGAGCATTCAGCCCCCGACCCAGCAGCTCCCCGCCGACGCCGTCGAGAAGCACGTCGACGGGCTCACCCCACGACTCGCCGTACGTCACCACCGCGTCCGCGCCGCACTCACGCAGGAAGTCGGCCTTGCCGGAGTCGCCCACCGCCGCGACCACCCGCGACGCCCCCAGAGCCCGCGCCACCTGGATCACGAGATGCCCGACGCCACACGGAAAACGAACGCGGCACCCGTGCGAGGACGGGTGCCGCGTGGAAGAGCCGGGAATGGATCAGCCGGGGATCTCGATGGGCTCGTGCAGGTCGTGCGACTTCGAGCCCCAGCCGACATGGGCCTCGGCGCGCATGCGCTCGACCATGTGCGGGTAGTGCAGCTCGAACGCCGGACGTTCCGAACGGATCTTCGGCAGCTCGTAGAAGTTGTGCCGCGGCGGCGGGCAGGAGGTCGCCCATTCGAGCGAATTGCCGTAGCCCCACGGATCGTCCACCGTGACCACTTCGCCGTACCGGAAGCTCTTGAAGATGTTCCAGACGAACGGCAGCATCGACGCGCCCAGGATGAACGCTCCGATGGTGGAGATGGTGTTCAGCGCCGTGAACCCGTCCGTCGGAAGGTAATCCGCGTACCGGCGCGGCATGCCCTCGTTGCCCAGCCAGTGCTGCACCAGGAAGGTGGTGTGGAAGCCGATGAAGGTGGCCCAGAAGTGCCACTTGCCCAGGCGCTCGTCCATCATGCGGCCGGTCATCTTCGGGAACCAGAAGTAGATGCCCGCGAACGTCGCGAACACGATGGTGCCGAACAGCACGTAATGGAAGTGCGCCACAACGAAATACGAGTCCGAGACATGGAAGTCGATCGGCGGCGACGCCAGGATGACGCCGGAGAGACCACCGAAGAGGAAGGTCACCAGGAAGCCGATGGACCACAGCATCGGTGTCTCGAAGGTCAACTGCCCCTTCCACATGGTGCCGATCCAGTTGAAGAACTTCACGCCCGTCGGCACGGCGATCAGGAAGGTCATGAACGAGAAGTACGGCAGCAGAACCGATCCCGTCGCGTACATGTGGTGCGCCCACACCGCGATGGACAGCGCCGCGATGGCCATGGTCGCGTAGACCAGGGTGGTGTACCCGAAGATCGGCTTACGGCTGAACACCGGATAGATCTCCGAGACGATGCCGAAGAACGGCAGCGCGATGATGTACACCTCGGGATGCCCGAAGTACCAGAACAGGTGCTGGTACAGGATCGCGCCGCCGTTGGCCGGGTCGTAGATGTGACCACCGAGGTGCCGGTCGTACGCCAGGCCGAACAGCGCCGCGGTCAGCAGCGGGAAGGCCAGCAGGACCAGGATGCTGGTGATCGCGATGTTCCAGGTGAAGATCGGCATCCGGAACATGGTCATACCGGGGCAGCGCAGGCAGACCACGGTGGTGAGCATGTTGACGCCACCGAGAATGGTGCCCAGACCCGAGACGGCCAGACCCAGGATCCACAGATCCGCGCCGACGCCCGGGGAGTGCACGATGTCCGAGAGCGGGGTGTACGCGGTCCAGCCGAAGTCGGCCGCGCCACCGGGGGTCACGAATCCGGCGGTCGCCATGGTCGCCCCGAACAGGTACAGCCAGTAGCTGAAGGCGTTCAGGCGCGGGAACGCCACATCGGGCGCGCCGATCTGCAGCGGCAGGATCACGTTCGCGAAGCCGAAGACGATGGCCGTCGCGTAGAACAGCAGCATGATCGTGCCGTGCATGGTGAACAGCTGGTTGAACTGTTCGGTCGAAAGGAACTGCATGCCCGGTCGCGCCAGTTCGCCGCGCATGAGCAGCGCCATCAGACCACCGATGAGGAAGAACGTGATGGCCGTGGTCAGGTACATGACGCCGAGGACCTTGGGATCGGTCGTCGTCACCGCCTTGTAGAGAAAGGAACCCTTGGGGCCCAGCCGAGGCGGATAAGGCCGGGAGGCCTGTAATCCGGCTTCCGGCTTGGGAGCTACGGCTGTCACCACATCCTCCTGGAGGTCGGTCCGCAGCGCGAGACGATCCGGCTCCGGAACCCACGATGAACGGCGCCACCCTGGTCTGAGGGGCAACTCAGCGTACTAACAGCAATTGCATTCTGGCAGAGAACACTCCGGCCGACCAGTGAGAAGCCGGGTTCGGAGCGCGGTTCGGTCCGGTACCGGCGAATCTGCGTGTCGCAAACTATCGACGGGTCGCCGACATCCCGGTGACGTGCAGCGATACCGGTCGGTATTCATCCGGGCGGGAATCGGGCCCGCTCGCGCGGCGATCGCTATCGGATACTGTCGGAGAACGGAACGCAACGATCAGATCGTGGGGTGAGAGTCTTGGCGCGCAATTCATCCTCGGTTAACCCGCTGACGTCACAGAATCCTCACGGACCAGGCTTGATTATCAGAACCATGAACCGCTCGCTCCGCACCCGCATCACCACCGCCGTCGTACTCGGCATGATCGGCACCGCACTCGCCGCCGGCGCCGCCGCCGCGGATGGCCAGCCCAAGGCCGTCATCCAGGGGCGCACCGCGATCACCGCCCATGTGAGCGGGGAGAAATCCGGCTACAAGTGCCAGATCGCCGCCGCCGACGTGAGCGGGCCCTGGGGCACGGTCGCGAGCGACGGCACCGTGGATCTCACGCTCGGACCGCACCGCAGCAGCAAGACGCTCCGCGTCATCTGCGAGGACCCCAAGCGCGGGGACGCCAGCCTGCACACCGTGCGCGCCGATCGGGTCACCTACGACGGGGCGCTCTCGCCGCTGCGGCAGATCCTCAACAACAAGCTCTTCGGTCGCGGGTAGAGCGAGCTCGGAGAGCGCGCTCTCGACCCTGGGTCGCCGAAGTGCGGCTCGGACGCCGGAAAGTCACGAGTCGCAACCCCTCACGACGCGTCCCGATCGGTTCAACCGGAAGAGGCGCGCGCGGCCGCTACCGCCGCACGGACAGCGGGGGCTGTTTCCGTGGCGAAGCGGTGGGTTGCCTGATCACCGTCCGGGGAGACGGGCAGCAGGAATTCGCTGACGCCTTCGCGGAGAGCGATGTCGGTGAGGTGAGCCGGGGGCATCGAGGGGTCGATGATGTAGGCACGCCGGATCAGGGCGGGGACGCGGCCCGCGGCTCGGGCTCCGGCGTCTATCGCGTGCATGTGGGCCGCGAGGGTGTCCGGCGGGGCGTAGGCGTAGCCACCGAGCCAGCCGTCGGCCAGTTCACCGGCCAGGCGCAGGGCGCGCGGGCCGTAGACGCCGAACCAGATGCCGATCGGATGTGCCGGGGCTGGACCGGGTTTCGCACCGCGCAGCGGGTAGAAGTCACCGTCCAGGCGCAGGCGTTCCTCGGTCCCCCACAGCGCGCGCAGCACGGCCACGGCCTCGCGCAGGGCGGTGAGGGCCTGGCCGGGGGTGCGGCGCTGACCGCCCATCGCCTCGATCGCGTCCCAGAACGCACCCGCGCCGAGGCCGAGTTCGACCCGGCCGCCGCTGAGCAGATCCAGGCTGGCGGCACTGCGGGCCAGGACGGCGGGCGGCCGGAGCGGGAGGTTGGCGACCGCGGGCATCAGGGTGAGATTGCGGGTGGTCGCGGCCAGATACGACAGCAGAGTCCAGGTGTCGAGGAAGGCGGGCTGGTACGGGTGATCCTGCACCGCGAGCACGTCGAGCCCGGACTCGTCGGCGAGACGAACCAGTCGCAGCAGCGAGCGGCCGCGCGCCGCCTCGGGCGGAACGAAGATCCCGAACCTGAGCTCATGCCCATAGTCGCCCATAGCGAACTTCAAGTTACCCTTGCTGACCTGCCCGTTCCAGCCCTGCCCCCGTCGTTCCGGCGAGTCCGCGACCCGAACTCGGGACCCACCGCGCGCAGCTGATCTCACCCGCGCGTGTCGGATTGTGATCAAGCGGCAATCCGAATCCACATTCGTTGGCAGGCAACGGATTACAATTGCCGGGTGCAGCCCAACAGCACGCTCGACACGGCGCGGCGACATCTGTCCCGGATAGATCCCGCCGCGCTCACCCACGCACGAGACCGACTGGCGGAGAGCGGCATCGCCCGCCTCGGCTTCCTGCTCCCGCACCGGGTCAAACGCATGCTCGCCGCCGAGGCGCTGACCCTGGTCGATCACCATCGGCAGTGGGACGAATCGCGGGAGAACGCCGAGGGCGGTGAGCCTGCGGCACGGCAGCGGATCGACATCGGTTCACAGGAGGTCCGGGGAGGCGCGCAGGCCATCCCCCTGCTGTACGACTGTGAACCGTTGCGGCACATGCTGTCCGTGGTCGCCGACGAATCGGTGCTGCCGCATCCGGTGGCTCGGCGGTACGGGGTTTCGCGGCGGCATCACAGCGACGATCCGGGCCGCTGGCATTGGGACGACTACGCTTTCGCCTTCATCCTGGTGGTCGAGTGCCCGCCGCTGCAGGACGGCGGTTTCGTGCAGACGGTGGCGCACACCCGGCGGGACTGGGACCACTCCGACATCTACCGCACGCTGACCCGCAATCCGATTCGCTCCTGGGAGCTCAATCCCGGTGACCTCTACCTGATTCGGGCCGACACCACGCTGCACCGGGTTCACCCGTTCGCGCACGGCCGCCGCACCATCCTCAGCATGGCCTTCGCGTCCCGGGCGGATATAGAACGTGAGCAATCCTCCAGCACACGCCGGTGTGGGTTTACACAACGCGCGTCGGGTTATGACGAATACGACACGGTGATAACCTGATTCACCACTACCGCAGCGGGGGCAGCGTCGCCTGACCGTATCCCCACTCCGGGCTTCCGGCCCACCGGTTAGGCGAAACCGATGGATTTTCTCAACCCTCTCGACGCGATCTTCCTGGCCTTCGAATCTCGCGAGCATCCCATGCACGTGGGCGGCCTGCAGCTGTTCGAGCCGCCCGCCGACGCGGGTCCCGAGTTCGCTCGCGAGCTCTACGAAACCATGGCCGCGGCCACCGAGGTGCGCCCCCGATTCCGCAGGCATCCCAGCCGCATGTTCGGCGGCTTCTCGAGTCTGGCCTGGTCACACGCGGAAAATGTGGACCTGCACTATCACGTGCGGCGCAGCGCGCTGCCCTCCCCCGGCGGCATGGGCGACCTGCTGGACCTGACCGAACGACTACACGGGCAGCTGCTGGACCGGCATCGCCCGCTGTGGGAGACCCGGCTCATCGAGGGACTCGACGACGGCCGCTTCGCCGTCTACGTCAAGATGCATCACGCGCTCATCGACGGCGTCTCGGCCATGCGACTGCTGCAGCGCACACTCACCGACGATCCGCTCGACACCCGGGTCCGCGTCCCGTGGGTCACTCCGCCGCCCGTCACCAAGGACGCCTTCGAGGCCGAGCACGTCGACAGCCCCTGGCAGCAACTGCGCCGGGCCCTGCCGCGAATCATCCGCAACAGCCGTTCGATCGCGACGCCGCTGCGCGGAATCATCGACGGCCGGCTCACCCTGCCCATGACCGCGCCGCCCACCATGTTCAATGTGCCGATCGGCGGGGCGCGCAGCATCGCCGTGCGAAGCTGGCCGATGGAGCGGGTCAACGCGATTCGCACGGCCACCGGTGCGACGGTCAACGATGTCGTGCTCGCCATGAGCGCGGCGGCATTGCGCGCGTACCTGATCGAGCACGACGCCCTGCCCGCCGACCCGCTGATCGCCATGGTGCCGGTCAATATTCGCAGCGCCGCGGAATCCGATGCGTCCGAAGGCAATATCGTCGCGGCCTGCCTGGCGAACCTGGCCACCCACCTGGACGATCCGATCGAGCGACTCACCGCGATCAGCACCTCGATGCGCGAGACCAAGCAGGTCTTCACCCAGCTGCCGAAGCTGGAGGCGATGGCGCTGTCCGCTCTGCTGATGACACCGCTGGGCGTCTCGGTGATACCCGGCTTCGAGGGCCTGCCCCGCATGCCGTTCAACCTGGTGATCTCGAATGTGCCCGGGCCGCGCAAGCCGGTCTACATGCAGGGCGCGAGGCTGGACAGCAACTACCCGCTGTCGATTCCGTTCGATTCGCAGGCCATGAACATCACGCTCACCAGCAATAGCGAGAACCTCGACTTCGGCATCGTCGGCTGCCGTCGCACGGTCCCCGACCTCGATCGCTTCCCCGATCATCTGGAGGCCGGTCTCGCCGAACTCGAGCGCGCGGTCGCCTGAGCCGGATCCGCCGCCCCGCGTCCGACAGTCCGATGGGCCGGGGCGAGCGGCACAAGCACGGTCACTACGCTGGCCCCGGTGGAGACGTCCTGGCCCGAGCTGCGCACCCAGTGCCTGATCACCGAGGATGACGCCGTCCTCGCCTTGAACAAGCCCGCGGGGATCTCGGTGACGGGCGAGCGACACGACACCGACATCGTGGAGATGGCGGCCGCGCTCGGTGAGACGCTCTACCCGGTGCATCGGATCGACAAGGTGACCTCGGGGCTGGTGCTGCTGGCCAAACAATTGCCCGCGCACGGGGAGCTGACCCGGCAATTCAACAAGCGCACGGCGGCCAAGGCGTATCTCGCGGTGGTCGTCGGCACCGAACTCCCCGAGCGCGGAGTGATCGATCTGCCGCTGAGCGTGGGTCGCAAGAACCGGGTGCGGATCGCCGCGCCGCGCGAGAGCATCGCGCGCGACGGTGACGCCTGGCGGGTGGACGAGCGAGATCTGCTGGCGGGCAAGAACTATCCGTCGATCACGGAGTTCGCGACGCTGGCCCGCACCCAGACGCACACCGTGCTGGCGCTGCGGCCGATCACCGGGCGACGGCATCAGATTCGCGTACACCTGGCGTGGATCGGACACGCGATCGTCGGCGATCCGCTCTTCGACAGGTCCGGGGCGTATCCCCGGACGCATCTGCATTCCTGGCGACTCGGTCTGGAGGCGTCGTGGCGAGATCCGGCGGTGCTGGATCTCGAGGCCCACCCGGGAGCGGACTTCTGGAACATCGACGGGGTGCCCGTGAACGACGCTCCGGAGCAACTGCTGAGCAAGGCAAGCGAACTCATGACCGGAGTCACCGACATCCGCCATTGATGTGAAATCGCTATATTCGGTGGCGAGTCTCACCGAGACCGTATCCCGGCAGGTCAACTAGCCTCGATGGGGTGCCCGCGAGGTTTGCGGCGCGATCGGGCGCAATGATGCGGCCATTCACAGAAAGCGAACACCGATGGTTCTGCTGGCACAGCTCAGTGACACCCACTTCGACATGGGCGCACGGAACAACGAACGCGCCGAACGGGTTATGGCCTTCCTCGCCGAGCTGCCGCAGCGACCGGACGTCATCGTGGTCACGGGGGACATCGCCGACGAGGGCGAGATCGAGGAGTACCAGCAGGCGCGGGCGGCGCTGGTAGCGGATGTGCCGGTGCTGATCCTGCCCGGCAATCACGATGATCGCGGCAATATGCGCACCGTGCTGTTCGAGGAAGCCTCCAGCTACGAGCCGATCAATCAGGTGTTCCGGGCGGACGAGGTGACCCTGGTGCTGCTCGATTCGAGCATTCCGGGCAAGGCCGAGGGGTTACTGGCCGAGGAGACCTTCGAGTTCCTGACCACGGCGCTGGCCGAGACCGCCGAGGATGAATCGGTGCTGGTGGCCATGCATCATCCGCCGATTCCCGTGCAGTCCACGGTGACCGATCCGATCCGGCTCACCAATCCGGAGCGGCTGGCCGAGATTGTGGCCGGTGACGACCGGATTCTCGCGGTGCTGACCGGGCATGTGCACGCGGGGTTGATGGCGCAGTTCGCGGGCAAGCCGCTGATCGTCGCGCCGAGCGTGTCCTCCACCATCGGCTGCGAGTGGGAGACCGCGCGACCGGGTCACGTGCCGATCGACTTCGCACCGGATCCGTCGCTGGTGTTCCACTCGATCAAGGACGGCGCGCTGCTGTCGATGTTCCGGCCGATCGCCATGGGCGGATGGCTCGGCGAACCGCTGGATTGAGGATCACACGCTGCGGCGGTAGGCCGACGGAGTGGTGCCGGTCCAGCGTTTGAAGGCGTGGATGAAGGTCGAGGCCTCCGCGTAGCCCAGCCGGATCGCCACATCGCTCACCGAAAGTGGTGTGGCCGTGAGCATTTCCTCGGCCAGCGCGCGCCGTACCTCGTCCAGGAGCTGGCGGTAGCTGGTGCCCGCGGTATCCAGGTGCCGGCGCAGCGTGCGGGTGCTCATATTGAGATCCCTTGCCACGACGTCGATTCCGGGCGGGACCGCGAACCCGTCCACGCCGCCGCGCGGGACCAGGCGCTCGCGCACCTCGGCCGCTATGCCGGTGCGGGCGCGGCGGCGCGACACCAGATCACGGCACTGCGCCAGGCACATGGCCCAGGTGTGTTCGTTGGCCTGCGGGAGCGGCTTCTCCAGTACCGCGGGATCGATCGACAGGAGATTCTTCGGCTGCTCGAAACGCGGTAGCAGACCGTAGATTTCGAGGTACTGGTCGGTGTCGGACGGAGCCGGGTAGTCGAACTCCGCCCGCATCAGCTCCAGTCGATGGCCGACCAGGTCGCACAGCATCTGATGCATGGCGGTGACGTCGCGTTCGACCAGGAATCGGCGCACATCCGCGGGCACTCGTTCGTCGTGGATGCGGGCCACGAATTCGCCCGGCTGCCAGCGTGCTTCGGGGATACAGAAGGTGAAGCTCAGTTCCAGGTAGCGCAGCGCGAACGCGATGGCCTCGCCCAGCGTCGGGCTGCTGACACAGGCGAAACCGAAGATGCCGAAGGTGGTGATCCGGTAGCGGCGGCCGACCTCCAGACCGAGGTTCGGCCGGTCGCCCAGTTCTCGCACCAGGTTGCGGATGACGGCCAACTCGGTGCGCGCGTCGATCTGCGCGTCCGGATCGGTGAGCGTCGCTTCGCTCAGGCCGCTGCCCTGCAACATTCGGGCGACCGGCACGCCGTGATCGCGCGCGTAGCCGACCATGAGCAGGACGCTCGCTATCCCGCGCGCGAAGTCCCAGTCCCGGATCCCCGCCTCCTGCACCGTACTCATAGGGAAAGTATGGCCGAAATTCTCGATGCGGTGGGCGGGGGCCCGGCAGCGATCAGGGTTCGAGGTCGGTGACGCCCTGACCGGTGGACATATCGAACGGGACCGAGACCTGGTCGTGGGTGATCAGCCAGACGCCGTCGAGCTTGCGGAAGCCGAAGGTGGCCCGGACCCACATGCCCGTGACGGTCGGACCGCCGCGCAGGGTGCCGCCGAGGCGGCCGAAGGCGTGCGCGAAGGCCACGTCCTGACCGACGGTGAGGGTCAGGTCTCGCAGCTCGTAGGTCGGTTTCTCGAAGAAGGTGAAGACCTTGGCCCAGTTCTTCGATTTCGCGGCGGTGCCGACGTGCTGAAGTGGGGGTTCGACGTCGAAGGAGACGACGTCGGCGGAGTACAGGCGCATCAGGGCGTCGAGATCGGCGGACTCGATTCCTTCGATGAGTGCGCCGAGCTGCGCGGTGATCGCGGCATCGTTCGATTCGCGTCGATCAGGCATTGGTCGTTCCTTTCTGGTCAGCCGACGGCGATCGGGGCGCGCACCGGTGCGAGGGCGGCGCTCCAGGTGACGAGTTGATCGAGCATCGCGGTCAGGTCGGCGGCGTGACGTTCGCGCGGGGTGAAGACCGTGTAGTTCTCGAAATCGGTGAGCACAGAGACCACGACCTGACGTCCCACATCGGCCATGCCCAGGGCGGTGCAGATCGAGCGCAGATGTTCCACGGCGCGGATGCCGCCACCGGCGCCGTAGGAGACGAAACCGACTGCCTTGTTGCCCCATTCGGCGAAGAGGTGATCGAGGGCGTTCTTCAGCACGCCCGGAACGGAGTAGTTGTACTCCGGAGTCACGATGACGTAGCCGTCGAAGGGGGCGATCCGCTCGGCCCAGGCACGGGTGTGCTCGTTGACCGACGGGCCGAACATCGGGGCGACCGCCTCGTCCAGGTGTGGCAGGGGGTGATCGCGCAGGTCGATCAGTTCGAATTCCGCGTCCGTGCGGGCCGAGGCGGCCTCCAGCACCCACCGGGCGACCTGCGGGCCGTTACGTTTGGGACGAGTACTACCGAGGATGATCGCGATTCGGGTCATGTCCGATGCTCCTGCTCTGCCGGAAATGTTCACACTCTTCCGACGACGCAGCCGACCGGAATGTCAGGCCGCCTCACAATTCGGGTCGCTGATTCGTCAGATGAACAAGGGCTCGAGCCGACCGAAGGAGTGCGCACCATGACAGATCCGGAGTTGCCCGTGGTGATCAGCGAACGCCGTCGGCTGATCAACCTCGCCTACCGGCTGCTCGGCTCGCTGGCGGAGGCCGAGGACGTGGTGCAGGAGACCTACGCGCGCTGGTACGCGCTGTCCGAACTACAGCGCCGTGAGGTTCACACGCCGGGGGCGTGGTTCACGACGGTCGCGGGGCGGATCTGCCTGGATCTGCTCGGGTCCGCCCGTGCGCGCCGGGAAAGTTATGTGGGGGAATGGATTCCGGAGCCGGTGCCGGATCGGGCCGAATGGCTCGGTGGTCCGGTTCCGGCCGATCCGGCCGATCGGGTCACCCTCGACGAGTCGATCAGCATGGCGTTTCTGGTCGTCCTGGATTCCATGACCCCCGCCGAGCGGGTGGCCTTCGTCCTGCACGACGTGTTCCGCTACTCCTTCGCCGAAGTCGCCGAGGTCGTCGGCCGCACGCCCGCCGCCTGCCGCCAGCTGGCCTCGTCCGCCCGGGGTCGGATCCGCACCTCGCGCAGTCCGTCGACCGACGAGCGGGCCGGTGTGGTCAGGGCGTTCAAGCACGCATGGGAGACAACGAACATCGAAGCCCTTGTCGCGCTGCTGGATCCGCAGGCGATCGCGACCGCCGACAGCGGCGGGCTGGTCCCCGCGTTCTTCCATCCGATCGTCGGCGGCGACCGGATCGCCCGCACCTGGATGGAGATCGCCGCACGAAACTCCCTACCGACCCTCGTCGAGCGCACCGTGAACGGGCAGCCCGGGTTGGTGGCGCAGGTCGACGGCGTCACCGTCTCGGTCTACGCCTTCGACATCGCCGACGCTCGCATCACGCGCATCTGGGCGATCCGCAATCCGGAGAAGTTGAGGGTCTGGATGTAGGGATATAGGGCATGTGCCCGATGGTGTCGAGACTCCGGCGGTTGACAACATATAGCTATTACCCGAAACAAGTTTCGGGACAATGGTTTCCACATGCACCCGGAGGACACTCCCCCACCATGACACGAAACATGAAGTCGTCCAATTTGATTCGCAACGCCGTCGGAGTCGCCGTACTCGGCGTCGCGGCAAGCGTGACCGCGTTCGCCGCGCCCGCCTCGGCGACCGTCACCGGTATCGCGATCGCACCCTCGCCGACCTTCGGCGCTCACAGCTTCGGCACGGGCTGCTCCTACACGGTGACGGTCTCGGTGGACGACGACAGCCAAACCGTCTACTTCTTCGAAGAAGGCCAGGGACCCACCGGTTTCGCCGATGCCAAGCCGTCCGGCGGTGTCGCGAAGGCGACCTGGACCCCGTCCTCCACCAAGCCCACCTACCTCTACGCGATCCAGCCGAACGCCACCTCCCAGATCCGCCAGCCGGTGAACATCGGCACCGGCGTCAACCTCGGTTCCGCCTGTGTCGTCAGTTGATTCGATCCCCCAGGAGTTCTGACATGTCCGCACCACGCCGACTCTTCGTCGCGACCCTCATCACCGCCGCATCCCTCGCCGGAGCCGGAGCCGCAACCGCCGCTCCCCTCCCCCTCGAAACACCCGCAGCACCCTCGAACGAGCCCGTCGCCGGGGGCTGGTGCGACCTCGATCCGCTGATCGGGCTGTGGTGCCTGATCGCCAGCCCCTCGGCTTAGCCACCATCGTTCGATCGGATCGAAGTATTCGAGCTCGCGAAACCGTTCGACGTCACGGCCGGGGATATTCTCCGGCCGTGACCGGTGCGCAGGAACGCGAAATCGATAACGACGGTCAATGACTGTGTCGGCGAACACATTTCGTCAAGTCGGGAATGGTTTCGGGGGATTTGATTCGGGCGGCGGTGTCGGATAGAACTTGTTCCGTTGCAATTCGCAACGTCAAACGTCCTGTGGGCCAATAGTGTTCGCCGCACAGGATCGGGGAGGACAGGGAACAATCATGCGTCGGACTATGCGCAATTTCGGTCGTAAGGCTCTTGTCGCGGCGTTGCCGCTCGCGGTCGCGGCTACTTTCGCCGGTGCCGGTGCGGCGTCCGCCGATGCCGTGGAGGCCGCCCCGCAGTCGGCCGCCGTCGTGCAGCTGGCGCCGGCTCCGCAGGTCGCGCCGGTCGCCGAGGCCGTGGTCGCGCCGGTCGCCGAGCAGCCCGCAGCTCCGGAGATCGCCCAGGACGTGGCCGCCACCGGCCCGCAGGACATCGCCACCAATCCCGAAGCCGCCAACCATGATCCGCTGGCCAATGGTGCGGCCGCGGGTGCGATCGTCGGAGCCGTATTCGGAGCGGTCGTCTGCGCCGCAACCGTGGTGGGCATTCTGCTGATTCCGCTGTGCGCCCTCGGACCGGCCTTCCAGGGTGCACTTGTCGGCCTGATCGTCGGCGCGGTCGCCCCGACCATCGTTCCGCAGGTTCTGCCCTGATCCCCCGGGCATAGTTCTTCCGTATTCCGGCAGTCGAATTCGATTCGGCTGCCGGAATTCGTTTGTGCCCAGAGCCGGTACGGCTATTCGGCTTCCGTCGGGCCGACTACAGCCGACGGGTCGGCGTGCGGCCGAGAATCTCGCTCCGGTCGGTAGTCGGTACGGTCTCAGGCCGCCATCGCGGCCTTCGATCGAGGGCGTCGTCCGGCGCTACCGATCGCTCCGGTGCTCGAATCGGCCCGGTACGCACACCGGACAGCGCCATTTTCGTGAATGTGAAATTTTGTCGTTTGGCAACATGATGCCACTTGGCGAAATTTATTGGTGCACTTACGTTTCCAAGACCAAGCAACCGCTCGGATCGGCTCGGGAGCAAGAGGTACTCGGAATGAAGACAAGAATTCTGCTGGCCGCCGCACTGACCGCCGGCTCGACCGGCATATCGGCCTTCCTCGGCACACCAGTCGCGCAGGCACAGCAGGCATGTAACTGGACTGTCAACACCGGGACCACGGTGGCTCGCGATACAACCGTGGACGGCCCCTACAGCAGCTACAACCTCTACAGCGGAAACTCGACGAGCTGTTCGAAGACCGGAGCCACGGTGGTGCAGGGCCTTCAGGTGAAGATCTACTGCTGGCAAACCAACGACGCGGGCAACGCCTGGGCCTGGATCCAGGCCTTCCCGGGCACCAAAGGGTGGATATCGCGAAGCAACCTCGGCTCCTACACCGCCGTTGCCAAGTGCTGATTTCCCCGATGCTCTCGTGGGGCTTGGATACCGATGGTGGCCGTCGGTAGCGCCGATCTGGCAACCCTCGAGACGGGGACGGCGGGAGTCGTCGCGAATAGTCAACTGCCACATCGCGTTACGTCGGAGGATTGATTCCCGCCCAGTAGCTGAGAGCGGTCGAGAGGCGGATCGGACAGGGCGATCAACCTGTTGGACCTGGGATTGATTTTCTGAAACACGTTTCTTTTGGTCGGTTGCTAGGTTAGGTTCACGGCTACGCCGGACAAGCGGCGACGAGATAGTCGGAGGACAGCGTGGAATTTCTTGGCGTGATCGCCGGACTCGCACAGATGGTTATCGGCACCATCCTGGCCAACACGGGATCAGGCGGTTCCGGCTCCGGCTGGTGAACCCCAGGGTTCGGCTCGTCCCCCGCGAGCCGAACCTCCCTGTCAGACGAATTCGATCCGACCGAATCGGCCATCGATCACAGCCGAGAATGCCGTCGTCGACGAGCAACCGGACTTGGCACTGCGCCTCGCGCTGGAGGTCCCCGCAGGACTGCGGCCGACATCGGACAACCGCAACCGGCACCTGCTCGACGTCGCCTCTGCCCATCTGGACCTGCGGCGCTACGACAACGCCTTCGAGATCCTCCACCAGCTTGCCCGTGAAGCCCGGCCGTGGCTCGCCGAACAGCGCATCGCGCGAGACCTCGTGGGCCGGATGATCGCCAAGCGCCGCACACTCACCGACGACATGCGCGACCTCGCGGACCTGATCCACTTGGAATACTGAACCCCGTACGGAATTCGACGCTGCATCGTCGTTCGCATGCCGGACCGGTTGTGGCACTTCGAAAGCCCTCGAACCGAAAGTGCCATTGTCGGCGTCACACCTCCGGCCCGAACCTGAGTACCTCGCACGATCTCTACTCCACCGAGGACCAGGAGACTTCCGATGGATACCGTCTTCGCTCTGGTGATTGTGGCTGCGGCGCAGCTCGCTGCTTTGCTTGTCAGCGTCGATTTCTCCGATACCGCGCGGCATCGGAGTGGGAGATCCGTAGCCGATATCAGAGAGTGGCTGGAGCGTGAACGTGGCCGGACTTTCGTTCCGGTGAGTCGGCGGTGGTGATCATGCTCAAGGTGGTGCGCGGGGCGGATGCGGAGGCCGTCATCACGCCGAACCTCGGGCATTTCGGTGATCTCACTCCGACGCGGCTGGTCGCGGTGGCGGACCTGATCACCGTGGAGCCCGCGGAGACGTATCAGCGGTGGATCATTCGAGTCCGGTGATCGCTCGAGGCTCAGGTCGGAACAACGCGCGGCGCGGGTGAGTGCGGGGTGGATTGTCGGCCGGAAATCTCAATTGGGTCGGCCACCAAAACCGGTGGTCGCTCCTAGAGTGGAGGGAGTCTTTGTGAGGAGGGCCACATGCCGTCGATCGTGATCATCGGTGCCGGGTTCGGGGGGCTCGGGATGGCTGTGGAATTGCAGCGGAACGGGTTTCGGGAGTTCACGATTCTGGAGCGGGCGGCGGATCTGGGTGGGGTGTGGCGGGAGAACACCTATCCCGGGGCGGCGTGTGACGTTCCCTCACCCCTGTACTCGTATTCGCACGAGCCGAAACCGAAGTGGCGGCAGCGGTATTCGGAGCGAGAGGACATCTACGCGTACGCGCGGGGGGTTGCGGAGCGGCACGGGCTGTTCGAGCACATCGAGTTCGGGGCCGAGGTCAGTGCGGCCGAATTCGACGAGAGCACCGGGAAGTGGACGGTGCTCACCTCGGACGGGGTGGCGCGGACCGTCGATGTGGTGATTTCGGCCGTGGGGCAGCTGTCCCGGCCCGCGATGCCGGATATTCCGGGGGTCGGGGCGTTCGGCGGCGAGTCGTTCCACTCGGCGCAGTGGGATCACAAGGTCGATCTCGCGGGGAAGCGGGTGGCCTGTATCGGCACCGGGGCCAGCGCGATTCAGTTCATTCCGGAGATTCAGCCGCAGGTGGCGGAGCTGACGCTGTTCCAGCGGACCGCAGCGTGGGTGTTGCCGAAATTCGACACCGACTACAAGCCGGTGCATCAGCGAGTACTGATCGAGATGCCGGGAATGCCTTCGGCGGAACGCTTTTCGTGGTGGGCCATCGGCGAGTTCGTGGCGCTGGGGCTGGTGGAGTTCCCCGGAATCATCCGGCTGGTGTCGGGGATGGCCCAGCGGCATCTCGAGGAACAGGTGACCGACCCGCAATTGCGGGCCGAGCTGACGCCGGACTATCCGATCGGCTGCAAGCGGGGCCTGTTCTCCAACGACTACTTCCCGGCGCTCACCCAGCCGAACGTGAGCCTGGAGACCACCGGGATCAGCGAGATCGTCGCCGAGGGAGTGCGAACCACGGACGGGGTGGTGCATCCGGCCGATGTGATCATCTACGGCACCGGGTTCAAGGGCACGGAGTTCTTGTGGCCCATGAAGATTCGAGGACGCGGCGGCCGGATCCTCTCGGACGCCTGGGAGGGCGGGGCGCACGCGTATCTGGGGATCACCGTGCCGGAGTTTCCGAATTTGTTCCTGGTGTACGGACCGAACACCAATCTCGGGGTGGGGTCCATCATCTACATGCTCGAATCGCAGGCCCGGTACATCCGGCACGCGGTGCAGGTGCTCGCGGAGCGGCCGGGGCAGTACCTCGAGGTGAAGGCGGACATCGAGCGGGAGTACAACGACGCACTGCAGGAACGACTCTCGCGGACGCCGTGGAACTTCTGCAGCAGCTGGTATCGGACCGCCTCGGGACGGATAACCAACAACTGGCCGGGAACCACCCGCAGCTACCGGCGACGCACTCGCCGAGTGAAATTGTCGGACTATCGACTCACCGGCGCGGGGTAGGCGACTCACCCGCGGCAGCTCGCGAGGGACCGTGGCAAACGTGTGGCATATTCTCCGCCATGCGCACTCGCCTCCGGCTGCTTCTCCCGATCGCGCTCGCCGCCGCACTGCCGGTGACCGGCTGTTCCTCGACCGCCTCCGACGCCGCACCGAGGCCGACGACCATCACCAAGACGACGGTTCCCGGGTCCCAGCAGTTCGATCTCTACGTGGCCGAGGAGACCGTGCCGTGCACGGGCGTCGCGCCACAGGAGTGCCTGCAGGTGCGGCGCGACCCGAATGCGGAGTGGGAGTTGCACTACGGCGGGATCACCGGCTTCGACTTCGAGCCGGGATTCAGCTATCACCTGGTTGTCGAGCAGCGGCCGTGGGTCGATCCGCCGGCCGACGCGCCGTCGTTCACCTGGCATCTGGTGCGGGTGCTGTCCAAGCAGCCCGCGCAGTAGCGCGAATTCCCGCCCTCACCACGACAGTTCGGCGCGGCGGCGGGCCGAGCCCGGCCTTCACCCGCAATGTCGCGTGCTCGAAGTCCTCGGCCCGGTACCCGCAGCACGTCGCACCGGTCGGCCCACATAGTTGCCGGACGCCCTTTCCGGGGCGTCTCGGTACACGTGATCGTGTCGCAAGAGCAAGCCGAATGCATAAGTACGCATGAGTGCAAGTGCGTCCATTCTGGCGGGTCGAACCGATGCGGACCTGGGCAGAGTCCCGGACACGGCAGACTGGTCTACGTGACCGATTCGTTCCGGATTCGAGATGGCGCCCCCGGGCAGCCACTCGCGTCCACTCCCCCGCACGGCCCGCTGCGTCCGATCGAGCTCGCGACCGGTGCGGTCCTGGGCGGCGCGACCGTCGGACTCGTGACCGTCGGCTCGCTGGTGCCGTTCGCCGCGGCCCTGCAACTGGTGGCGGCGGTGCCGATGGGGTTGCTCGCCAGCCGGCACCGGCTGCGCACCATCGTCGGCACCACCATCGCCGCGACCCTGGTGACCTTCGTGGCGGCGGGACTGGTCCCGGCGACCAATCTGGTCGGCGTCGGCGTGGTCGGCTGCATCGTCGGCATCGTGAAGCGGCGGCGCGGCGGCATCCTCGCGGTGCTCGGACTCTCCGCGCTGGCCGGAGCGGTGGGCGCGGGGTTCTCGATCGGCATGCTGCTGCTGTTCTCCCGGACCCGCGAACTGCTCTTCGACACGATCCGCAGCAGCGCGAAGGGCCTGGAGAATCTCACCGCGCGCCAGACGTGGCTGGAACCGCTGGGCAGGAACGTGGCCGCCTTCGCCGATGCGGTGCTGCACTGGTGGTGGGCCTACATCGGCGGCGGCATCATCGCCGCGATGATGGTCAGCAGCGTGGTGTCCTGGTACGTGCTCGGCTCGGTCCTGGACCGGCTGACCTGGCTGCCCGGACGCGACGATCTGCTGGACGCGCCCGCCGACGATCGTCCGGTCGCGCCGCTCCCGATCACGTTGCGGGACGTGTCCTTTCGATACCCGGGCGCACGCACCGACGCGCTGCAGGGCATCGACCTGACCGTGCGAGTGGGCGAATTCGTGGCCGTGGTCGGACACAATGGCTCCGGAAAGTCCACGCTCACCAGGATTCTCGCGGGCCGCCCACCGACCGGCGGCACCGTGACCAGCCCCGGATCCGCGGGCCTGGGCGTACTCGGCGGCACCGCGATGGTGTTGCAGCGGCCCGAAAGCCAGACCCTCGGCGTCCTGGTCGCCGACGACGTGGTGTGGGGTCTGCCGACCGAGGTCGCCGCGCGCGTGGACATCGACGGGCTGCTGGGCGAAGTGGGCCTGTCGGGCATGGGCGGCCGGGAGACCGCCACCCTGTCGGGCGGCCAGCAGCAGCGGCTCGCGGTCGCCGCGGCACTCGCGCGGCAACCCACCCTGCTGCTCGCCGACGAAGCCACCTCGATGATCGATCCCGAGGGCCGGCGCGATCTGGTCGCACTGCTCGCCACCCTGCCCCGGCGGCACGAGATGGCCGTCGTCCTGGTCACCCATCACGAGGCCGACGCGGCCGCCGCCGACCGGGTGGTGCACCTGAGCGCCGGACGGTCGGTCGATCATCTGCCCGCGTGGCCCCGACCGGTCCGCGACCAGCGACAGCGAGCCATGGGCGAGACCGTGCTGACGCTGAAGGGCGTGCGGCACACCTACAACCACGGCACGCCGTGGGAGGCGCCCGCACTGCACGGCATCGATCTGACGGTGCGACGCGGCGAGGCGCTGCTCGTCGTGGGCGGCAACGGTTCCGGCAAATCCACGCTCGCCTGGATCATGGCCGGACTCACCGTCCCCAGTGCAGGCAGCTGCGAATTGCATTCGCGGCGCGGAGTACAAGCGGTGAGCAAGCGAATCGGCTCGGTGCAGCTGGCGTTCCAGCATTCGCGACTGCAATTGCAGAAGCAGACCGTCGGGGCGGAGATCGAGGATTGGGGCGGCACCGGCACCGCCGCCGTCGGCCGCGCGCTCGACGCGGTCGGGCTGGACCGGGCGCTGGCCTCGCACTCCATCGAGGGACTCAGCGGCGGACAGGCCAAGCGCGTGGTGCTGGCCGCCATCGTGGCCAGCCGGCCGCAGGTGGTGGTGCTGGACGAGCCGCTCGCCGGACTCGACCCGGAGGGGCGCACAGGAGTGGTGGAATTGATTGCGCGACTGCGAGATTCGGGACTGACCGTCATCGTCATCTCACACGACGTGGCCGATATGGCGGCGGTGTGCGACCGCACCGTGCACCTGCGCGACGGCCGTCTGGTCGAGGACCCCGCAGCAGCGAAGACCTTCACCCCCTCGCACGACTGGTTCGGAGGTGTCCGATGAGCGGCGGCGGCGGCGTTGTTCTGCGCGAAGTACCCGTGGACAGCCCGGTGCATCGGCTCTGGGCGGGCACCAAGATGATCGCCGCCTTCGCCATCAGCGTGCTGCTCATGTTCATTCCGTCCTGGCCGGTATTGGGTCTGGTCATCGCGTTCCTGGCCGGTGTCTGGCTGACCGCGCGGCTGCCCCTGGGCACCATGCCGCGGTTTCCGTGGTGGTTCTGGCTGGGCGTCCTGATGGGCGCGCTGATCAACGCGCCGGTCGGGCTCGACGCGGTGCTGCGATACGCGAACGTCGTCGTGTTCGGCTTCATTCTGCTTGGCGCGTCCTTCCTGATCGCCTGGACCACTCAGATGGGCGATATCGCGCCCGCCCTGGCCAAACTCGGTGCGCCCCTGAAACGGATCGGCTGGACGCGCCGCGGTGTGCGGCATCGCATTCCGGTGAACGAGTGGTCGGTCGTGGTGGCACTGACACTGCGCGGGCTTCCGCTATTGCTGGAGGAAATGCGAATCCTGCGAGCTGCCCGCAAACTCCGGCCGAAGAATTCCTGGGTGCAGCAGGCCGCGGAGAACCCGCTCGTGGACATTCTGACCGCGAGCCTCGCGGTCTCGAGCAGGCGTGCGGGCGAACTCGGCGAGGCCATCACCACCCGCGGCGGCACCGGTGAATTGACGGCTCGTCCCAGCTCACCCGGGCGAGGCGATGCGATCGCCTTGGTCGTGGTGGCGGTGGTGTGCGCGGCGGCGGTCGGGGTGGATCTGCTCTTCTGATCGTCGCGCGCATCGGGCAGGCAACTATCGGGCCAAAAATTGCTCGACGCGTCGGTGGTACGCGCTAATGTTGCTGACATTAGAACGCGTTGCGATCCGTTTTCGGCCCAACACGTTTGCAAGGGGTGGAGGGAATTCGATCGTGTGGGCGGAGCGTTGCGCGAAAAACCTGATGAAGATTGGAATTACATGATGCTGCGTAAGATCACCGCAGTCGCCGCACCCGTTGTCACCGCAGTTGCCATCGCGGGCGCGGGCGTGGGCGTCGCACACGCCGATGCGGGCGTGCCCGATATCGGTTACCGGACCGATTTGGTCGGCAACACCATCATCACCACGCTCACCGACGGTCGGTTCGAGGTCGCCGGCGACACCGTGCACGTCAACGATTCCGCCGGGAACACCGTGGTCAGCCTGCCGCTGTCGTTCTACCAGGACGGCAAGCAGTACCCGATGCCCGTCGCGCTCAGCGACGACGCGCACACGCTGTCGCTGACCGCCGTCAAGGACGAGGCCGCCGCCTGGCCGGTGGCGATCAAGCCCGTCGCCTCGCCGCAGGAGAACCTGCGCGCGCAGCAGAACTTCGCCAGTCAGTTCGGCATCGCCACCGCGATCGGCGCGCTGGTGGGCACCGCCATCGGCGCGCTGGTCGGCTTGACCGGCATCATCGCCGGCCCGACCGTCATCGCCAGCGTCATCCTCGGCGCGGGTGTCGGCGGCGTCATCGGCTCGTTGCTGGTCGGTGGCCCGACTCTGCTGATCGCCGGTATCGACCTGATCAGCACCCTGGTCGCGCCGCCCGGTTCCACCCAGTGGTCGTACCCGGGCGACAACTGATCCGAGCCCTCGGGTGCACCGCGCTCAGCGCACGGTGCACCCGGTACTCGCCGGGATGCCGGCGAAGCGATCGGACAGAAAACCCATGGCCCCGAAGGCTTCCAGCGCGGCGGCGGGATTGTGGCCGGGGATTCCCGAGTGGATCGCGGTGAGGTTCGCCCCCAGAGCGCAGTAGCGGTCCACCAGGGACGTGAAGCCGTCCACCGGGATCACGTCGTCGGCGATGCTGTGATAGAGGTACAGCGGTACGTCCGGAGCCCAGCCGCCGAGTTCCTGACGGTTGGTCGCTGCGCGAAAAGCCGGGTGGTCCAACAGATTCGGCTCGTTGGCGTACTCGTCCACGTGACGATAGAGATGCCTCGAGACCAGGTCTCCGCCGCACGCGTCCGCCTCCTGCTCCATGAGCAGGCGACCGTTGTCGTTGAGCGCGTCGGCCAATCCGGATCCGGGGTCGTTGCGCGCCATGGCGATCAGGATCAGCACGCCGAGACCGGCCTGATAACCGCCGTCCACCCCGCCCACGATGCCGGGGATGTTCGACGGCACGCCGCCGGAGGTGACACCGGCGAACCACAGCTCCGGGGCATAGCTCGCGCGCAGCTGCATGGCCCACAGGGTGGCGAACGCGCCGCCGGAATAGCCCCAGGCGCCGAGCGGACTGGACTCGGTGATGCCCAGTGGCACAAAGGATCTGGCGGCGCGGACGCCGTCCAGCACGGCTCGTCCCGAGTTCACGCCGTCGAAGAACCGGGACTGCGGGCCCTCGTAGTCCGATACCACCACCGCCCAGCCGCGCCGCATGGCCTCGGCCAGGAACGGCACGTCGAGCACGGTGTTCACGATCGAGAAGTCACGACCGCCGCGCAGGGCGAACGAAGGGGCGCAACGGGTTCCGAGACTGTCCTCGGCCACCTGGTACGAGAGCAGGGGGCGCGAACCGGCTCCGAGCCACGGCACCATGGGGACCATGACGGTGGCGACATCGGCGTTCGCCTCGCCCGCCGAGCCGGTGGTCCGATACTGCAATTGCCAGCCCGAGACCGGCAGCGGCAGGCCCAGTACCGAGATGGGCCGCGAGTTCATGATCGCGCCGTTCTCGAACTCGCTCAGGCCGACCGGCTCGGCGTAGAACGGATCCTGGTCCGGGAAGGGGATATCGGCGCGCGTGCCGGGCACCACCACGACCGCCGCCAGGAGCGCGACCACCGCGACGAGACCGACTCTCCACCAGGTTCTTTCCCGCGCCGGTAACGCGGCGGCGAGACCGTCCGGGTGGTATCGATCCAGAGAACTCCGCGCGAATGCTCCGAAAGCTCCGTCGTACCACCGCATAGAAGCGCCTCCAGCGTCGTATTCACCGACACTCCAGGCACTACGGGCACATAGGACGGCCGATAGAATCTCCGGCGCATCGGAAAATTCAAGGTACTTCGGCTATCACACCAGGTCAACGGGCTTCCGCGCGTCGTTGCTGGCGCGTTGCGGACAAACCGGCCGCCCACCTGGGGATGAGCGGCGTGAACGCCATATGAGACTGGACGGTCTTCGAACACATTGAGCCCCACGCGGTTACGTGGGTTCGCCCCCGGTCCGATCTATCAGCGCGGCGAACATGGTGATGATGCGGTTACCGAGTTCTTTTGCGGTGGTACCCATTTCGGCGGCGCGCTTGCCGAGCTTGCCGTCGATCTCCAGAGAGGCCAGGCCGTGAGCGAGAGCCCACCAGGCCAGGGCCAGGGTTTCGGCATCGGCGGCGGGAAGCACTCCGGCCCGAATCGCGTCGGCGAGAGCAGTTTCCAGGACGGCGAAGGCGGCGTCGCCGGCATCACCGGGTTCGTGGACCTTGTCCGAGCGGATGAGCTCGGGCCGGAACATGAGGCGGAAGTAGGAGGGGTTCGCCACGGCGAAGCGGACGTAGGCCTCGGCCATGCCGGTGAGCACGGCGCGCGGATCGGGATCGGCGGCGCGGGCCGCGAGCAGTTCCTCACGCAGGATCTCGTAGCCGCGAGTGGACAGGGCGGCCAGCAGGGCGGCGCGATCCGGAAAATGGTGATAGGGCGCGCCGGGACTGACCCCGGCCTCGCGAGCCACCCGGCGCAGACTCACCGCGGCCAGACCCTCGGTGTCGATGAGCTGCAGCGAGGCGCGCAGCAGCTCTTCGCGGAGGGCCCCGTGGTGATAGCGGTCCTTGGTCGGCGGCATTGGATGAGAGTACGGGGTTGACACTTCGGGCCTCAGCAATCTATACAGTGATTACATTCTAAACACTGCTCAGATTGGAGCAAGGCAATGCCCGATCTCGTTCTCGTCACCGGAGCGTCCGGCTATCTGGCCGGACACGTCATCAGCGAACTCGCCGACCAGGGCTATCGGCTGCGCGGCACCGTGCGCTCCCTCGCCCGGAAGTCGGCACTGGATCATCTGCCCGCCGGAATCGAACTCGTGGAGGCCGAGCTCGGCGCCGACGCGGGGTGGGCCGAGGCCGTGGCCGGTTGCCGGTATGTGGTGCACACCGCCTCCCCCTTTCCGGCCGCGGACCCGAAGGACGAGAACGAGATCATTCGGCCCGCGGTGGACGGCACGCTGCGGGTGCTGCGGGCGGCCGAGGCCGCGGGCGTGGAGCGGGTCGTGCTCACCTCGTCGGTCGCCGCGATCATGGCGGGCAACACCGGCCACACCCTCACCGAGGACGACTGGTCCGCGCTCGCGGCGTGCGATCCGTACCCCAAGAGCAAGACGCTCGCCGAGCGCGCCGCCTGGGATTTCGTGGCCGAGCATCCCGAACTCGAACTGGCCGTGATCAATCCCGGCATGATCACCGGGCCCGTGCAGCACGCGGGCCTGAGCACCTCTGTCGGCGCCATTCGCACCCTGCTCGCCGGGGAGATGCCGGGCGTCCCGCGCCTGAACTTCGCCACGGTGGATGTTCGCGACGTAGCCACCGCGCACCGACTGGCCATGGAATTGCCCCAGGCCGCCGGGAACCGCTACATCGCGGCGGGCGAACAGATCTCGTTCCCGGATATGGCCCGCATCCTGGCCGGTCGGTACCGCGTCGCCACGCGGACCCTGCCCGATTGGCTGGTGCGCCTGGCCGGACGCTTCGACGCCAACGCCCGCAACGCTTCTCGATTCCTCGGCCGCGAGGAGAAGGTCTCCGCCGCCAAGGCGCAGCACGACCTCGGCTGGACCATGCGCCCGGTCGATCAATCCCTTTTCGAGACCGCCGAGAGCCTGATCTCGCTCGGCGCGGTGAAGGATCCCGGCGCACCCAAGCACGCCGCGACCAGGGCCGCCAACGCCTGAGTCCGACCAACGCCTGAGTCCGACCAACCGCTCACGCTCCGAGAAGCTCCGGCAGACGACTCATCGCAGGAGTCAGTCCAGCAATCGATGACTGGATCTGTTTTAGGGGTCCAGTCGTGGCGATCATTGTGGGATGCTGATCCGTCGCCTCGTCGCCCTCTACGCCGGACTGTGGTTGTACGGGTTCTCGATGGCCGTGATGCTGCGGGCGGCGATGGGGCTGGATCCGTGGGACGTCTTTCATCAGGGCGTTGCCGGGAGGGTGCCGCTGAGTTTCGGGACCGTGGTGGCGCTGGTGGGCGCGCTGGTGTTGCTGGCCTGGATTCCGTTGCGACAGCGGCCCGGACTCGGGACGATCAGCAATGTCGTGGTGATCGGGATCGCGGTGGACGCGAGCCTCTGGATGCTGCCGCAGGTGCAGGGGCTCGGGCTGCGGATCGGGGCCATGCTCACGGCGGTCGTGCTCAATGCCGTCGCCTCGGTGCTGTACATCGGGGCCGGGATGGGGCCCGGGCCGCGCGACGGTCTGATGACCGGGCTGGTCCGGCGCACCGGGCGGCCGGTGTGGGCGGTGCGCACGACGATCGAGGTCACGGTGCTCTCGGTCGGATGGGTGCTGGGCGGGAGCCTCGGAATCGGAACCCTGGTGTACGCCTTCGGCATCGGGCCGCTCATCCACCTGATGATCCCGCTGGTCGACCGCTTCCTGCCGGGCTTCCACGAGACGCCGGCGCACCCCGCGCGTACCGCCCCGGAACCCGGCACCGAGACCACCCGACCGCTCGCCGCCTGACCGCCGTCGCCGCACGGGCATGCTCTCGGATCACCGCCCCGCCAGCTCGGCCCCGACCTCACCGCCGACGTCGCACAGGCACACCCTCGGATCACCGCGCTTCCCGCTCGGCCTCCGACCTCACTGCCGCCGACCCCACCCTCACCCCCGAAGATCCGCGGCGAACTGGGCGACCACTTACCCGGACATCAGAACGCCGTGCGCCTGCTGGGGCACGCCTTCGCATGTCGGCGTCCGTCGTCACCATCGGTCCCGGCCTGCCGTACGGTCAGGCCGGTCGCCGTCGCGACCTGCGCCGAGGCCGGCGCGGGCTCACGTAGTGTGGAGTTCCAAAGTTGTTGTGGGAGCTACCGATAGCGGGGAACGATGCGGCACGGTAACGGGCTGGAAATTCCGGAGACGCTCGAGGATGTGTGTGCGCCCGAGCGCATGGCATTGATCGTGTACGACATGCAGGCCGGGGTGCTGGGGCAGTTGACGGACGGGCCCGCGATCGTCGAGCGGGTGGTGCGCGTGGTGGAGGCCGCGCGCCGAGGCGGGTATCCGATCATCTTCCTGCGGCACATGTTCCTGCCCAAGCGACTGATGGGGACGTTCGCGCTGCGGATGGCCATGAGCTGGCAGGGCGTGGACTCGGTGGAGGCGGTCACGCCGATTCTGCAGCGGGATACGCCGGGATTCCAGCTGGTGCCGGAGCTACAGCCGCAGCCCGGCGAGATGGTGTTCGACAAGACCTCCATGTCGGCGTTCGAGGGCACCCCGCTGGCTTCCACGCTGCGCGATCTCGGCATCGGCGCCTACGCCATCGTGGGCGTGGCCCTGGAGATCGGCATCGCGCCCACCGTCACGCATTCCACCGATCTCGGGTTCCTGCCGGTGGTCGTGGAGGATGCGGTGGGCGGTAAGGACAAGCCCGGAATGGTCAGGGCCATGGAGGATTTCGCGTTCCAGGGGCACGCCTGGTGACCGACGTGGACACCATCGCACCGCTGCTGGAGAAGACGAGCTAGCACCCGGACCGGGCCCGAGTCGCCGGAGCGACCCGAAAGGCTCAGTCCGGGTCGGGAATCCAGGCCGGATGCCACAGGCGTCCGGCCTCGGTCCAGTTCTGGAAGCGCACGACGCCGGTCACCTTCGGGGTCACCCACGTCGCGTCCCTGATCTCCTCGGCGGTGAGTTCGTTCACGAACGGGCTGGTCTTGCGCTCCAGGCGACCCAATCGGGAGGCGAGTTCGCTCATCTCCCGCTCGCTGAAACCGGTGCCGACCCGGCCCAGGTAATACAGTTCGCCCTCGTGGCGGACACCGACCAGCAGCGAGGCGAACCGGCGGTTCTCCGATCGCCGGTAGCCGCCGACCACCACCGGCAGGGTGCGCCAATTGCGGGTCTTGATCCACGACTGTCCGCGCTTGCCGGGCAGATACACCGAATCGCGGCGCTTGGCCACGACTCCCTCCAGCGCGTGATCGCGGGTGTGGCGCAGGGCTTGCGCACCCGAACCCTCGAGCCGCGCCGGAACCTTCAGCGAAGGCGCCTGTGCGGCAAAGGCTTCGAGCACCCGGCGTCTGTCCTCGTAGCGCTTGCGCACCAGTGAGGTGCCGTCCAGGTACAGCACGTCGAAGGCGACGAAGACCGCTCGGCCCGCGTCCGCGCGCAGCAGAGCGAGATTCGCGCCGCCGTGCTCGTCGAGCACCACGGCCTCGCCGTCGAGCACCGCGCGATGCCCGGCCAGTTCCGTCCCCAGCGCCGCGATGCCCGGATACTTCCCGGTGACGATATGCCCGGCCCGGCTGCGCAGGGTCACCGTGCCGTCCTCGATCTCGGCGATCAGGCGGAAGCCGTCCCATTTCGTCTCGAATGCCCAGTGTTCGGCGTCGAGGGTGGCCACGTCCCCGGGTGAGGCGAGCATCGGAGCCAGGGCGTGCGGGAACGGAGCATCGCGAACAGCGGTATCCCGTTGTGCACCAGCGCTTTCGGCATCGAAATCGCCGGTCTGCGGAGTCTGGTCCTTCATCAGATGCATGAGCCACTGGGTGCCGCTGGTCCGGATGAGCGCGTACCGCCCGTTCAGCCGCTCGCCGCTCAAGCGCACGATGACCTCGTCCGCACGCCACTTCTCGGTCTCGTAGGTGCCGGTGTCCCAGATCTCCATCTGCCCGGCCCCGTACTCCCCCTTGGGAATCGAACCGTGGAAGTCCAGGTATTCCAGCGGATGGTCCTCGGTGTGCACCGCGAGCCGGTTCTCGTGGGTGTCGATCGGCGGACCCTTGGGCACCGCCCAGGACACCAGCACGCCGTCTCGTTCCAGGCGCAGGTCATAGTGCAGTCGACGGGCCCGATGTTCCTGTATCACATAGCGATTCCCGATACTCGGCACCGGAGAACCGGCGGGCACGGGCTCGGGCGTGCGCTCGGCGTCGCGCATGGACCGGTAGGCGTGCAGCCGGTCCGGGGTGGCGTCTTCGAGCGGATCGTCCAGGCCCGCGAGCAGGTCGCCGTGTTCCCGGAACCGCTTCAGGACCTCGTCCATCCGCAAGTGCCGCAGGTCTTTTCGCTGTTCGATCTCGTCCCAGGAGCGGGGTGCGGCGACCCACGGCTCGGAACGGCCACGCAGTGAGTACGGCGCGATCGTGGTCTTGGACGGATTGTTCTGGCTCCAGTCCAGGAACACCTTGCCATCGCGCGCGACCTTGGCCATGGTGGCGGTCACGAGTTCCGGGCGCAGCTGCTGCAGGTTCGTGGCCACCTGCTTGGCGACTGCGGACGCGCCGTTCGGCTCGAGCGTGTGATCCAGCGGCACGTAGACGTGAATACCCTTGGATCCACTGGTCACCGGGTACGCGTCCAGGCCCACCTCGCGAACCACGTCGCGCAGGATCAGCGCGACCTCGGCGCATTCGGTCAGTCCCGCACCCGGCCCCGGATCGAGATCGAAGACCAGCCGGGTGACCGGCCCGACCTCGCGGCCGTCGAAACGCCATTGCGGCACATGCAGTTCCAGTGCCGCCTGCTGGCCGAGCCAGGCCATTCCGGCGACCGAATCGATGAGCGGGTACACCACGGTGCGGTCCGAATGCCGCACCGAGCGGCGTTCGAGCCAGCCGGGTGCGTGCTCGGGCAGGTTCTTCTCGAAGAACGAGGACTCCCGGACACCGTTCGGCCAGCGCTTGCGGGTCACCGGGCGCCCGGCGATATGCGGGAGCAGCGCCGGGGCGATGGCGGTGAAATAGTCGATGACCTCGCCCTTGACGGTGCCCGTGTCCGGATACAACACCTTGTCGAGGTTGGTCAGCCCAACCTCGACGCCCCCGAAATCCCGGCGGGACCCCATGCCAGCAGTGTAGAGCGGGCGGCGGGCATCGCCCGGCTCCCGCACCGGTTCCGTCACCGCACCGAGACCGCCGCGGCGCGCTGTCCGGCACCGTGTCGGCGACGCCGCCGGAACCTGATCCGCGCCCGAAAAGCCAACGGGCCGTTCGGATTACCGGCGCACGTGCGGCACCGGACCCGAACGGCCCGCGAATATCGGCGAAATCAGGGCTGCGGCGTATCTCCCGGGGCGGCTTCCGGCGCCGGCGCGGGAG
>NZ_BDBU01000062.1 GCF_001613145.1 Nocardia jejuensis NBRC 103114 | reverse complement strand
AGCTCTACCAACTGAGCTATAGGGGCGCGGGATGAGAGTTTACGGTGCGGTTCGCACATCTGTTAAATGAGTATCCGATTGTGTTCGGGCGCCGGATATTTGTGCAGGTCACCCCGGACGGGCGGGGGACGCGCCGGGCGATTCGGGAGGGTTCGGGGGGTTGTCCGGTCCGGCGCGGCCGGGGTGGGTGGACGCGGGGGTGGGGCATATCGGACCGGTCGGCTGACCGGTCGTGCCTATCGGCTGACTGCTCGTGCCGATCGCGGGGGTCCCGGGCGAGGCGGCGGTGGGACGGGAGGACGATGAGCCGGTGAGAGTGCGGACCGGTCGGTGGGGGCTGTGAGACCGCGCGGAGAGCGAGAGCGGACCCTGTGGTCCGTGGCACGGTCCGGGCAGGGGCCGACGGGGTCGGGGGCCGGGTTTCGTCATGTCCGGGTGCGCTCGCGCGCCGGGCTGGGTAAGCGCCCGCTGATCTGCCGCATCCTGCACGTTCGGCAAACGCGTTGCCAGCCAATTTGTTTCGTGGGCTCCGGATGCGAAACTCATCCAATGGTGATGTGTGGCAAGCATTTTGGTGTGGGGGGTGGGAGCGGATGAAAGTTGGCCGGGGGCTGGGGTTTCGGTCCGACGCCGTCGCGGTGTCCGCGAGCCGGTTCGGTCCGGGTGGGGTCTCGGCGACGAACATCTCTGGGATATGGGCGAATTCGCCCTTTCGGACCAAACGCCCATGCGGTAACTGGTCAATTGCGGCGATGGATAGGGGGCGTGCTGGCTAACTGACTTTCCGGTACACCTCACGCGGGGTGCGCTTTCCGGGTAACTTGACCGACTGGTGAATTCCCGAGGAACTGGGATTGCCCCGGCGGCACGGGATTCGGCCTATCGTTGATGTGCCCGAACGTGTCGCGACCGGTCTGGCCGATCGCGGCAACAACACATTGAGGCTGCGGGAGGCGACCAGAGACGTGAAGCCCGGATGTGCAACCCTGCGGCGCACCTGGGCGGGAAAACTTATACCCGTTGGTGTGTTTCAAGTTTTTCGCGCTTTTTCGTACCAAAAGTTTGGTAATTCGGGCAGAAGCCCGTTCAAAAGTATTTGAAAGACACGTAACTTTGCGTCGGGGATTGTTCCTATCCGGGGGCAGTTCGCGGCGGTAGCTAGCTTCGGAGGCGTTTCGAGCATGGCACGGCAGCAAGAGCGGGCCCGCCGGACACGCGCGGCGATCATCAGGTCGGCCGCCGTTGAGTTCGGCAAGAGCGGCTATGCCGCTGCATCGCTCAACCGCATATTGGAAGGATCGCGAGCCACCAAGGGCGCGATGTACTTTCACTTCGACTCCAAGGAGGATCTGGCGCGCGCGGTGCTGGAGGCGGCAGTCGACCGTTACCGCGTATCGACCGAAAGATGGCTTGCCAGAAGTGATCTCGGTCCGTTGGACATCCTGCACGGCATGATCGACGAGATCGCGCTGCGTTTGGAGAACGACATAATCATCCAGGCGGAGTTCCGGCTCATCATCGAACCGGAGTTCTACCGCGACATACAGGCCGGCGGCGGTCGTATTCTCGGGCGGTCGATCCGGCTGCTCGCGGTGCGCGCCACCGAGCACAAACAGCTTCGCCCGGACGCCGATCCGGACCGCTTCACCCGGACTTTGGCGGCCGCTCTGGCGGGCCAGCGCTACATCACCGACGTCCTGGGTGGTCCGACCGATCTGCGCTCCCGCTTCACCGAGGCACTCGAGGTGATCGTGGACGCCACCTCGACACCGGAGTGGACGGAGGAGTTCCGGCGCGTGGGCTGGCGGGTGTCCGCCCGACTGGAAGACCTCAATTTGGGAGTCTGACCAGCAGATTTGGGAATCGAGCGGATGCTGTCATAAGCTATCTCCGCTCCCAACGGAAGCCGTTGAGCATAACGGTCCGGAGAAATCCGGCGGGCCCCCTTCGTCTAGCGGCCTAGGACGCCGCCCTTTCAAGGCGGTAGCGCGGGTTCGAATCCCGTAGGGGGTACATCGGTCCAGTGCCGTTGTAGGAGCAGAGCAAGGCCCTGTGGCGCAGTTGGTTAGCGCGCCGCCCTGTCACGGCGGAGGTCGCGGGTTCGAGTCCCGTCAGGGTCGCAAGACAGTCAAGACCAGGTGTCTCCGGATGCCTTCGGCCAGGTAGCTCAGTTGGTACGAGCGTCCGCCTGAAAAGCGGAAGGTCGCCGGTTCGATCCCGGCTCTGGCCACACTATCCGAGCAGGCCGCACCCCCAGGGTGCGGCCTTCTTGCGTGTTAGGGGTTTCAGCTCGTGATCTTGGTGGGATGCTGGAAGCATGTCTGACGCTGAGGAAAACGGCTGGTACTACAACCTGGACACGCACCAGGCCGAGCAGGGCAAGCAGGGCTGGGTGGGAAATCGGATGGGTCCGTACCCCGACAAGGCCACCGCGGAACGGGCTTTGGAGATCGCGCGCGAGCGGAACAAGCGCGCGGACGACGACGACTGATTTCCCCGGGCCCTCTCTACTGGGCGCTCGAGACGCGCGGACGCGGACCAGGTACGGTTTCGTGAGCAGAAACGACGAGGTGTGCGCCGGTCCATGCGCGCGTCCGGCGAGAATCGAGCGGGAGGGCAAGCCTTGAAGGTGACCGTGGTGGTGCCGACCTACAACGAGCGGGAGAACCTGCCGGTGGCGGTCGAACGGCTGACCGCGCTACCGGTGGCCGACCTGCACGTGCTGGTCGTGGACGACAATTCCCCAGACGGCACGGGCGAGGTGGCCGACAAACTGGCCGCCGACCTGCCGAATCAGGTGGGCGTCCTGCACCGCACCGAGAAGGACGGCCTGGGCCGCGCCTACATCGCCGGCATCACCCGCGCCCTGGACGAGGGCGCGGACGTGGTGATCCAGATGGACGCGGACCTGTCCCATCCCGCCGAGGTCATCCCGGCCATGCTGGAGAAGCTGGAGACCACCGACGCGGGCGTCGTGCTCGGATCCCGGTATGTCCCCGGCGGTTCCACGGCCGAGGAGTGGAAGTGGTACCGCAAGGCGCTCTCGGCCTGGGCCAACTTCTACGTGAACCTGCTGCTTCGCTTGGGCGTCAAGGACGCGACCGCGGGCTTCAAGGCGTGGAAGGCCGATACCCTGCGCGCCATCGACGTCGCCTCGATCAAGAGCAACGGCTACTCGTTCCAGGTGGAGATGAACTACCGGACGGTCAAGCAGGGCATCGTGATCGCCGAGGTGCCGATCCGTTTCGAGGAGCGGACCGTCGGCGCGTCCAAGATGAGCCTGAAGGTGCAGTTGGAGTCGGCGCTGATGCCGTGGAAGCTGCTGTTCGGCCGCCAGGTCTAGTCCGAGCCCGAGTCCGAGTCCGAACCCGGTTGCGGCTCGGTCTCCGGCTCCGGCCAGTTCAGCAGCGTGTCCGCGAACAGCTGCCGGACGCGTTCCACGTCCGCGTCCATGTGCGCGGGGTCCCAGCCGCTGACGTCGATGGGCGCCAGCACGGCCACGTCCACGACGCCTTTGCGCACGATTGCCGAATTGCGCCAGGCGATTTCGCCCGCGTTGCGGATCACCACCGGGATGACCGGCGCCCCGGCCTGGGTGGCGATGTGGAACGCGCCCTTCTTGAACGGTCCGATCCGAGGGGTCAGTGAGCGGGTCCCCTCGGGCGCGACGACGATCGAGAGCCCGCCGCGCAATGTCTCCACGACCGGGGCCAGCGCGGCCTTGGCGGCCGTGGAATCGGCGCGATCGATGAAGGTCACCTCGACCAATCGCATGAGCGGTCCGAATATCGGATTGCGGGTGACTTCCTTCTTCGCTATTCCGGTGAATCCGGTGCCGAGCACCTCGGCCAGTACCACGATGTCGAATTGACTTTGATGGTTGAAGAGAAAAACGGCGGGCCGCGGCGCGCGGGTATTCTCGATGCCCGATATCCGAACTCGCACACCGGTTCCGCGCAGCGTGGAATCCGCCGCGTGGGTCAACATCGAATCGGCCATCTGCCGCCGCTGTTTCGTGTGCGCTTTCGCCGCGACGCCGAACAGTGCCCCGCCCACCAGTGCGGTGACACCCGATAGCGTGCGCGCGTAATCCAGTGCACGCGGTGATTGCCGGGGCCGGAAATGTAATACCGGCCATTGCTTTTCGGCGGCTTCGAGAACGACGCGCGGATCCGGATTGACGGCGGTGGGCCGCCCGCCGAGTTGCAGCAGCGGTAGGTCCGGCGCGCTGTCGGCGTAGACCCAGCTGCGCGTGAGATCGAGACCGTGGGCGCCGGAGTATCGGCGCACCGCCTCGGCCTTGCCGTTGCGCCACAGCGGCTTTCCGTCCACGTGCCCGGTGAGCACGCCGTCCTGCACGCTCATGCTGGTGCACAGCACGACCCCGATGCCGAGTTCGTCGGCGACCGGCTGCACCTGATACCGGGTGAGCGAACTGACCAGAATCAGGGTGTGACCGGCGTTCTCGTGCTCGCGCACCAGTCGCCAGGCCTCCGGATACAGGTGCCCGTACACGCTGCTGCGGAACAGTCGCGTGCCGAGTTCCTCCAGTTCGCGCTCCGGTACGCCGGCCCAGCTGTGCATGGCGTTCTGCAGGAAGCGCTCGTATTCGCCCTCGCTGCGCGCGCCGCGAATGCTGCCGAGCATGGCGGCCGTGAGCGCGCGCCGATCGCCCCCGAGTATCCGGCGCACCAGTGGGGGCGGATCGAATCCGGCCACCACGGTGCCGCCGAAGTCGAAGACCGCGGCGATCCCCGGCCCCCGCGGACCGGAGCGGATGGCGGCGACGGCGTCGTCGAGGCTCCGGGAGCCGGCGGGCAGGTCGGCGAGGCCGCCACCCGGTGCGGGGGGATGGATGGCCAGCGCGCCGTGCGGATCGCCCGAAGCCCGGTGCGTCATAGCGAGTCCTGCCGGTTGGAGGGGTCCAGCGTGGCGGCGCGCGAGATGCGACCGCTGATGCCGCGCAGTTCCTCGGCGAAGCGAATTCGGCGGGCGCGCAGGTCTTCCGGATCGTCGCCGCCGAGCAGGTGGTGATTGTCGGCGAGTTTGAGTGCGCTGCCGAACAATTCGGAGGAGACCGATTCGGGACTGTGCAATCGCTGTTGCAGCAGCATCTGTTTGCCGACCAGCAGACATTCCTCGAGGAACGCCTTCTTGTCCAGGGCCTGGGCGGGATCGCGCGCGGCCAGTCGTTCGGCGACCACCAATTGCGCTTCGAAGAAGGAGCGCAATACGCGGTGCGCCATCATGAAACCGGATTCGGCGAGCTTGGCCAGGATTTCCGAGCCGACGGTCCCGGCCGCGGTGCGTCGATGCCACTCCGGGTCCACCAGCAGCATCTCGGTGGTGAGCTGACTGGTGAATTCGGCGCGCTCGGGGAAGAAGAATTCGAATTTGAGCAGATCCCGCAGCCGGTAGGCGGCCTCCCAGCCCACCCGCAGCTGATCGCCCTCGGGCGCTTCGACCGCCGACATGATGGCCAGCTCGAGAATGGCGCGATTGACGAACCAGTGCACGGCGCTGTTGCGGTAGAAGGCCGCCTCCAGGTGCGCGCCCGCGCCGATCGAGTAGACCGCCTCCATGCCGCCCCGGTAGACGGTGACGACCTTGGCGATGGCGAGCTGCTCCAGCACGACCGCGAGGCCGTGATCGTCACGCAGCGTGGCGAGTTCGCCGCTCGGCAGGTCGCGGCCCTCGATGTAGGCGAGCACCGGGTCGATGGCGGTGTGCAGTTCGATGCGGGTGAGGGCGCGTTCGTGCACACCGAGCAGTACCAGGGTGGTGAGGGCGTTCACGGTGATGGGCGTGACGGCGTTGATGCCGACCGCCACTTCGAACGCGAGCTGTTGTACCGCACGGTGTTCGAGCTCCTCGCGATCCGGCGCGGCGCTGGGTCCCTCGTCCGCCACGGCGATGATCTGCGGGCTCGCAACGCTTTCGGCGGCGGCGTACCGACCCAGCGGGTCGCCGTGCACGGCGAGGCGATCCCGCGCCGAGAGCGGTTCGCCGAAGCGGACGTACACGTGCCCGGCCGAATGCTGCTGGTTGCGCACGTATCTGGCGAGCCAGGCCAGTCCCTCGGCCTGTTTGCTGCCGCCGGTCTGCTCGTCCGCGATCGCGCCGATCTCGTTGAGCCGCTCGTAGGTGATCGAGACCGGCACCAGCATGACGTCGTCGATACGGGACGAACGCAGTGCCGCGGCAAGATAGTTGAGCAGACCGTAGCGCGGGGGCCGCAGTTTGCCGGTGCGGGTGCGCCCGCCCTCGAAGTACCACTCCAGGTTGAAGCGCTTGGCCAGCAGGTAGGCGAAGTACTCCTCGACGACAGCCTTGTACACCTCGTCCTCGCCGAAACTCCTTCGGATGAAGACGGTTCCGGTGCGCCGGGCGATCGGTCCGAGCGGCCAGAAGCTCAGGTTCGCGCCGCCGACGACATGGTTCGGCGGAAAGTCGTTGTGCGCGAGAATGTCTCCGAGCACGAACGCGTCCACATAGGACCGGTGCGAAGGCAGGAACACCAGTGGATAGCGGCGGTTCAGCGCACGCAGCCGATCCAGCCCGGTCTCGTCGGAGTCGACCTTCCAGGTGGAGGCGTGCACCGGCCGCATGGCCTGGGTGAACAGATCCGACACCAGTCGGCTCTGCGCGGCGACGAGTTCGCGCAGCCCCTTCTCCGCGCGCCGATGCACCTCGCGCGAGGCGGTTCCGGTGTCGGCGGCGATGACGTCGAGCCGTCGCAGGAATTCGGGGGAGTCCAGGATCTCCTCGATGACCAGTCGCGGCACCTTGTAGCGATCGCCGATGACGGCGCGTTCGGCGCGTTCGAGGGCGACGATGCCCGCGCGCACGATGGCCCGGGCGAAGGCCTCGGGCGCTCCGGCCGCGCCAGGGTTGTTGGCCCGCAACTCGCTCAGGCGCGCGGGCTGCCCGGTGAGCACGAGGTGCCGGTCCGGGGCCTTGGCGATCAGCCTGCGCTGCATGAGTCGGTTCGGCTTGCGCGGGTTGGACAGGGTCAGCAGGTCGGAGAAGGTGGTGCGGCGCACGCCGTCCCGCTCGGGCGGCAGCCACAGCACCCGGACCGGGACCACCAGCGGATCGTCGCTGCGTCCTACCAGTCGGTGCGCGACGGCCTCGGGATCCAGATCCATCTGGGTGACGGGGGCGGTGGTCCCGAATTCCTGGGCGATGCCGCCCTCGGCGAGCCAGTTGCCGACGAGTTCGCGTTCGACCCGTCCGGCGGCTTCGACGAGGGCCACGATGGAGCCCGGCGGAGTGGCAGCTTCCGGCAGCCGACTGTCGTGATCGAGCATGGCCGTGTCCCTCCGCCTGAGCGCTGTAGCAAATCCCATTCAAGCCGAAAACCTGTCGGCTGGTTGGCGGAACTCGCTGGGTAGCCGTGCGAATCGGTGTGGCGGTGGGCGGGAGTGGTGACGTAGGCCTCCATTCTTCTTCACCTATTGAAGAAAGGTAATGCTAACCTCACCACCTAGGTAAGGTAAGCATAACCTTGGAGGACTGGTGTCGGTCACGGACGAACGGGTACGGCTCGCGGGTGAGCAGCAGTGGGGCGAACACGTCACCGATCCGGTCGCGGCGATGTCCGCGCTCGCGGCGGCTGATCGTTTCGGTGAGTACGTGGTGTACGAGAAGCCCGGCGAATGGGTGTTCGCCGCGGACTCGATCGGCGGCGTGGAACTGGACGCGGACCAGCTGCGGGTGAACTGGGACGGGCGCACCAGCACCGGGCCGTGGACGGGCAGCCCCGCCCAGGCCGTCGACAGGGCGCTCGCGGAACTGCCGCTGGCCGGTCGCAATGCCTACGGCTGGATCGGATTCGAGTTCTGTGCCTGGTCGCTGGGTGCGACCGCGCACGTGCACCCGCGAGCCACGCTGGCGCACTTGATGATTCCCCGCATCGAGGTGCGCATCGACGAGACCGGTGTGCGGGTATCGGGCGCGACCCCCGCGGAGACCGGGGACATCCACCAGCTCATCGCGGACTCGCAGGGCGCACCGCTGCCGCAGGCGCATCCGGTGGACGTGAGCGTGGATCCGACCGGCTATCAGGATCGCGTCGCGACCGGCGTCGCGGAGATCCACAGCGGGAAATACCAGAAGGTGATTCTGTCGCGGAAGGTGAATCTTCCCTTCCCCGTGAACATTCCGGCCAGCTACCGGCTGGGCCGGGTGAACAACACCCCCGCGCGCTCGTTCGTCCTGCGCCTGGGCGGGCTCGAGGCCGCGGGCTTCAGCCCGGAGCTGGTGGCCTCGGTGGACCACGATCGGGTGGTGACCACCGAGCCGCTCGCGGGCACCCGGGCCTTCGGGCGCGGCGCCGAGGTCGACGCGGCCGCCCGCATCGATCTGGTCAGCGATCCGAAAGAGATCGTGGAGCACGCCATTTCGGTGCAGACGTCCTTCTCGGAGATCGCCGCGGTCGCCGAACCGGACACCACCGCGGTCTCGGATTTCATGGCGGTGCGCGAGCGCGGCAGCGTGCAGCACCTCGCCTCCACCGTGAAGGGCCGCCTGGCCGCCGACCGCAGCCCCTGGGACGCGCTGGAGATGCTGTTCCCGTCGGTCACCGCCTCGGGCATCCCGAAGGCCGCCGGCGTCGACGCGGTGTTCCGTCTCGATCACGATCCGCGCGGACTGTATTCCGGTGCGGTCGTGACGGTCTCGCCGGACGGCGCGATGGAGGCCACCCTGGTGCTGCGTGCGCTCTATCAGACCGGTGAGGGCGCGTGGCTGCGCGCCGGCGCGGGCGTGGTCGGGCAGTCGCGGCCCGAACGCGAATTCGAGGAGACCTGCGAGAAGCTCGGCAGCGTCGCGCCGTACGTGGTGCGCGCCTGATCTGCTCGCACATCCGGTGCGGCCTCTGCTGAACCGAACGACCTTGGCACGAGCCGGAATTCGCAAGTGGCGGATCCCGGCTCGACCTGCGTCACCGGCCGGACGTCACGCTGGAACCCGGCTCGGGTCGATGGCGTGGCTCGATCACCCGTCCGGAGACCGGATGCGCGGCGGCGGCCGATCCCGTCCGGGCCCGACTCATCGAGCGTGCACCGGGAATTCGGTGCCGGTGAGGCGTTCGGCGAGTTCCCACAGCAACTGCGCGGTCTTCTCGTCCTTGGACGCGTCGTTGGAGCCGACCCGGGTCGGATGTCCGCGCCAGTCCAGCCA
This sequence comes from Nocardia jejuensis NBRC 103114, assembly GCF_001613145.1. Classification (GTDB taxonomy): domain Bacteria; phylum Actinomycetota; class Actinomycetes; order Mycobacteriales; family Mycobacteriaceae; genus Nocardia; species Nocardia jejuensis. The sequence goes on along the minus strand of NZ_BDBU01000062.1, from coordinate 46,333 downwards.
TCGCGGCCCGTAATAGGCGCCGGGCTCGACCTCGGCGGTGGCGGCGTACAGGGTCGGCAGCGCACCCATCTCCGCGCTCTGCGCGATCAGCCGATTGCCGAGCCCGACGATCTGCTCGAGCAGGTTCTGGGTCTCGGAGGAGATCTCGGTGGCCGCGTACCCGGGATGCGCGGCGAGCGCCAGCTTCGGCGAGCCCGCGGCCAGCAGCCGCCGCTGCAGCTCGAAGGTGAACTGCAGCATGGCGAGCTTGGACTGCGCGTACGCGCCGAATCGCGAGTAGGAGCGGTGTTCCCAGTTCAGGTCGTCCAGATCGATGCGGCCGATCAGGTGCGTGAGGCTGGACAGGTTCACCACGCGATCGGAGATCCGGTCCAGCAGCAGCGCGGTCAGCGCGAAGTGGCCGAGATAGTTGGTGCCGATCTGGGTTTCGAAGCCGTCGATGGTGGCGCCCTTGGGCACCGCCATCACCCCGGCGTTGTTGATCAGGACATCGGCGCCCTCCACCATGTCGGCGAAGGCCCGCACCGAGGCCAGATCGGCCAGATCCAGGGGTCGGATCTGCACCTGCCCCGCGATGGTCTTGGCGACCGCCTGCGCCTTGATCTCGTTGCGGCAGGCCATGATCACGTGTGCCCCGGACGCGGCCAGGGCGCGTGCGGTGGCCGCGCCCAGCCCGCTGGTGGCGCCGGTGACGATGAACGTCCGCCCGCTCTGGTCAGGGATATCCGCTGTACTCCACCCACCCATAGAAGAACTCTATGATGCGCGCCGGTGCTGTGCCCCCCGAACCGCGGTGAGGAAATACACAGTGCCGCAGCGGGTCCGCTCAGCCGTACTCGACATGCGCGAGGCCTGGATCTGTGGTCGGATGACGCGGGCGCGGGCGCTCGCGTGGGATACCGATACCCCCGGATCGGGTATCGGAATTCGGTGCGAGCGCCCGCGAGTCGGGGGTCAGCCGCGCGCGGCGAGCGCCTTCTTGTCGATCTTGCCCACGGCCGTCACCGGCAGCGCGTCGGCCTGGCGCAGCACGTCCGGCAGCTTGTAGGTGGCCAGACCGCGCTCGGTCAGGAACGTCTTGATCTCGGCCAGCGTCGGCATGTCGCCGTCCACCACCAGGAAGGCGCAGACCTTCTCGCCGAGCGTCGCGTCGGGGATCCCGACGGCAGCGGCGTGCCGGACCACCGGATAGGCCAGCAGGTGCTCCTCGAGCTCGTCGCAGGAGATGTTCTCGCCGCCGCGATTGATGACGTCCTTGATGCGGCCCGAGACCATCAGATGCCCGCTCGGCAACCGGCGCACCAGATCTCCGCTGCGATAGAAGCCGTCCGGGGTGAAGCTGCGGGAATTGTGTTCGGGGGCACGGTAGTAGCCGCGCAGCGTGTACGGCCCGCGTGTGAGCAGCTCGCCTTCCTCGCCGTCCGCGACCTCCTCGCCGTCGCCGTCGACCACGCGGACCTCGTCGGCGGGGGAGAGCGGGCGGCCCTGGGTGGTGCACACGAGATCGTCGGAGTCCTCGGCGCGGGTGTAGTTGAGCAGGCCCTCCGCCATGCCGAACACCTGCTGCAGGCGCACGCCGAGCGCGGGCACGACCTCGCGGGCATTGACCTCGGCCAGTCGCGCGCCGCCGACCTGCAGCAGCCGCAGCGAGGACAGGTCCGCCTCCTCCCATTCGGTTGCGACGCACCACAGTTGCGCCAGCGGCGGCACCACGGCGGTGACCGTGACCCGATGCCGTTCGACGGCGGCGAAGGCGCTCTCGGGGCTGGGATCGCTCAGGAAGGCCATCGCGCCGCCGGTCGCCACGGTGCCGAGTACGCCGGGGCAGGCGAGCGGGAAGTTGTGCGCGACAGGCAGTGTCGCGAGATACACGTCCTCGGGGGTGAGCTCGCACACCCGCGCGCTTTCCTTCGCGTTGTACGTGTAGTCGTCGTGGGTGCGGGCGATGAGCTTGGGCAGGCCGGTGGTGCCGCCCGAGACCAGCATGAGCGCGATGTCCGACGCGTCGATCTCGGGCAGCGAATCACCGTCGGCGGGAATCGAGTTCAGCGCGGTGAAGGCGCCGGGATCGCCGAGCACGAGCACGTGCCGCAGGGTCGGTGCGGTGGCGGTGACCTCGGTGGCCAGGGTGCGATAGTCGAAATCGCCGAACCGGTCCGCGATCACGTACGCGACCGCGCCGGAGAGCCGGCTCAGGTGATCGATCTCGGCTCGCCGGTGCGCGGGCAGGGTCAGCACCGGGATGATCCCCGCGCGCAGCAGCCCGAAGAGCACGGGCACGAATTCGGGCACGTTGGGCAGCTGCACGACCACCCGGTCACCCGGCGCAATGCCGAGCGCCAGGAACCCGTGCGCCATCCGGTCCGCCGCGGCGTCGAGTTCGGCGTAGGTGACGGCGGGAGCCGCATTCGGCTCGGCCGGAGCCGGAATCAGCTCCGGTCGCGGGCGGTCCGGCTCGCCCAGCAGGGCCGGTCGATCGGGCCACTGCCGGGCGGCGTCGCCGAGCAGGTCGCCGAGCGGGCGGCCGGCCCAGTAGCCGTTCCGCCGGTACTGCTCGGCGAGGTCGGCGGGAAAGGGGACGAAGCCGTCGCGATGGTCCGTGGCGGCGGTTGGTGTCGATGTCACAGCTCTGGCCTCTAGCGGTAAGGGTGGCGTAAACAAAGGTTAGGCAACCCTATCTCAGTCATTCGAGGATCGGACACTCCCCATCGATCACGCCCAGGTCGTGGAAGAGCTGATAGCAGGAGGGATTGTCGGGCAGGTACCAGTGCAGGCCCGCCAGCGCGAACACCGACACCAGGTTGATCACGATGACGATGCCGCAGAACCACAGGGCCGCCCTGCCGAGTCGCGCCGACACCCCTCGGGTCGGCACGATTTCGGCCGCGGTCTCGTTGGCGAAGGTCAGCACGACGCCGATGGTGGTGACGGCCGCGACGAAGAGCACCAGCGCCCACACGTACAGGTGCAGACCCAGGACCGCGCCGCCGTAGCCGGGGTCTCCGGGCAGGATGTGCAGCATGGTCTGGCGCCACGCCGCGAAGCCGCCACCGAAGCAGCCCACGATGCACAGGCCCCAGCCGGTCATGTAGTCGCGCCGGGAGATCCTGCCGCTCATACCCTTTCGCACGATGTACGCGCCGCCGAGCGCGGCCAGGATCATGAAGTTGCGCTGCACCATGCACAGCGGGCACGGATAGTCCCAGCTGCCGAACTGCACGCCGAGCCCGCCGCAGACCACGCCGGTCCAGCCGACCACGAAGATGACCGCGAGCCAGTACTGCACCTGTCCGAGCGGGCCGCTACCGCCCTCGGGGGCAAAGGGTTCCGGCGGCAGGGCGCGCGGGAGCGAGGTCATGCGCGATGCCGAGGCGGGGGGCTCGGAGGTCATGGGCGGGATTTCGTGCGGCGGCGGGATCACCATGTCAGCCCCAATCCGAGTCCGCTGGTGATGTGGTGCCGCAGCAGCAGCGCGGTGGCGATCAGCATGACCCACCAGGCCGCCAGGACGACCGCTCGGGAGCGCTGTCGATAGATCAGAACCAATGTGGCCAGCAAACCGGCCCATATGATCGTGTCCATGGTTTCGGACGCTACCGTGTGCCCTGATCAGGGCATTCGAAGCGGATTCGGACACGCCGCACGCGGGGTGGGCGGGCGACCGAATCGGCTATTTCCCGGCACTCGGCGCTTCCGGTCGAGACCCGGCGGGGCGGCCCGAGCGCCTCTAGACTCGACCCGTGAGCGATTGGGATACCTCGAACATCCCCGATCAGAGCGGCCGGACGTTCATCGTCACGGGCGCGAACAGCGGACTGGGCGCGGTCACCGCGCGAGCGCTCGCCGGGGCGGGCGCACAGGTGATCATGGCCTGCCGCAACGAGGTGAAGGCGCGCGGCGTGGCCGATCGGATCGGCCCGAACGCCACGGTCCGGCGGCTCGACCTCGCCGATCTGGCCTCGGTGCGTGATTTCGCCGACTCGATCGAGTCCGCGGACGTGCTCGTCAACAACGCCGGCGTGATGGCGGTGCCGCTGCGTCGCACCGCCGACGGCTTCGAAATGCAGATCGGCACAAACTATCTCGGCCACTTCGCGCTGACCGGCCTGCTGCTGGACAAGATCCGCGATCGCGTGGTGACCCTGTCCAGCGGTGCGCACGCCCTCGGTCGCATCGATCTCACCGACCTGAACTGGGAGCGCCGCGGCTATCAGCGCTGGGCCGCCTACGGGCAGTCCAAGCTGGCCGATCTGATGTTCGCGTACGAGCTGCAGCGCCGGCTCACCGCGAACGGCTCGGCGAAGCTCTCACTCGCCGCGCATCCCGGCTACGCCGCCACCGATCTGCAGGGGCACACCGAGTCCTTCCAGGACACCTTCCTGGCGATCGGAAACAAACTGTTCGCGCAGAGCGCCGAGATGGGCGCGCTCCCAACGCTTTACGCCGCCACCGCCGAGGTCGAACCCGGAGGGTACTACGGCCCCACCGGTTTACGCGGTCTGCGCGGGCATCCGGGCCGCAGCGGATCCACCTCGGCCTCCCGCGACGAGGTTACGGCGCGGCGACTCTGGGAACTCTCCGAGCAGCTGACCAAGGTCGGCTACCAGTTCGTTCGAAGGTGAGAAAGCTCCGAGAGTGAGCAGCAAGGGCTGGGGCGCATGAGCATTCCGTACGACCGGCGTGAACAACTGGAGAAGATCCAGGAGGGACTGCTACCGGGAGAACAGATTCTGGCCGTCTACGACGCGATCGGAGTGGGGACCGGATTCCTGGGCCTCACCGACCGCCGGGTGATCATCCAGGACAACTCTTTCGTGGGTAAGAAGATCGCCATCACCAGCATTCCGTACGCCCGCATCAGCACCGTGAGCGTGGTCACCAACAAATCCTTCGCGGGCCAGTTCTTCTCCTCCGGCCACATCGCGATCAGCACCGGGCACCACAGCTACGAGGTCGAGTTCCGTGGCGACGAGAAGACCCGGCACGTGCACGAGGTGATCCTGCACTACATCGCGCGCTGACTCGCACGTGTCGCACGCCATACACCGGCTGTGTCATTTCTGATACTGTGCCCGGCATGCAGCGCGTGTATTTCTGGTTTAGCCAGCCGGCCCCGGGTGGGCCGAGCGGCGTGAACCTGCGCTGACTTCCTCCACCCCGAGCCGGATGACTTGACCGGCTCCAAGGGGTTTTCGAGAGTGAATTCCAGTGGGTCGGCCTGAACAAAAGGAACCCACGAATCATGTCTATCGACGCCGATCTCGACCGGCATACCGATCTCGACGACCAGCGCACCCTCAGCGTGAGCCCCTTGCTCTCGCCGCGCGAGGTCCGCGCCGCGCACCCGATCGACGACACCCTCGCCGATATCGTGCGCGCCGGTCGCAAGGCCACCGTCGATGTCCTGAACGGAACCGACGACCGCCTCATGGTCATCGTCGGCCCGTGTTCGGTGCACGATCCCGAGGCCGCCATCGACTACGCCCGCCGCCTGGCCGCCAAATCCGAGGAACTCGGGGACCGGCTGCACGTGGTCATGCGCGTCTACTTCGAGAAGCCGCGCACCACGCTGGGCTGGAAGGGGCTGGTCAACGATCCGCACCTGGACGGCACCTTCGACATCAACACCGGTCTGGATCTGGGCCGGCGACTGCTGGTCGACATCACCGCGCTGGGCCTGCCGGTGGCGTGCGAGTTCCTGGATCCGATCACCCCGCAGTACATCGCGGACCTGGTCGCCTACGGCGCGATCGGCGCGCGCACCGCCGCGAGCCAGGTGCACCGTCAGCTCTCCTCGGCGCTGTCCATGCCGGTCGGCATCAAGAACGGCACCGATGGTGACGTGCAGGTCGCGGTCGACGGCGTGCGCGCCGCGGCGGCCAGCCACGTCTTCCCCGGCACCGATCTGGACGGCCGCTCGGCGCTGATCCGCACCGCGGGCAACCCGGACTGCCATGTCATCCTGCGCGGCGGCAGCAACGGCACCAACTACGACGCCGCCTCCTGCGCGGAAGCCCTGCTGAGACTGGAGAAGTCGTCGCTGGAGCAGCGCCTGGTGGTCGACGCCAGCCACGGCAACAGCAAGAAGGACCACAACCGGCAGGTCGACGTGGTCACCGATATCGCGGGCCGGATCGCCGGCGGTGAGGGCACCGTGGTGGGCGTCATGCTGGAGAGCTTCCTGGTCGCGGGCCGTCAGGATCTGACCCTGGGCCGCGCGCAGGATCTCACCTACGGGCAGTCCATCACCGATGCCTGCCTGGACTGGGACACCACCGCCGCGCAGCTCGAGGTCCTGGCCGACGCCGTCGCCCAGCGCCGGATCGCTCGGTCCTGAGTTCCCGCCACCTGCTCGTGAAGTTCAGGTGGGCACACGATTTCGTGGCTCCCCGCGTCGCGTGCGAAGGCGCGCGGCGGGGGTCCCACGGGTGGGGATCACACTCCGGGCGGCCACCCATCGGCCGGTCCGGCCGGATCGGTGTGCAGCCGTGAGGCGACCCAGAGATCGCGGCGGACGCCCCGCTGCACTCCGCCGCCGCGCAACCGGCCCTCGTAGTGGAACCCCGAACTGCGGGCCACCGCGGCGGAGGCGTGATTGCCGATGATGGCCCGCCACTCGAGCCGCTCGAAGGCGAATCCGGTCAGGTCGAACGCGGCCCGGCAGACCAGGTCCACCGCCTGGGTCATCAGTCCGCGCCCGCGTGCTTCGGGCGAGAGCCAGAAACCGATCTCGGCCGTATCTCGATCTCGGCGCGGCAGGTAGAGCGGACCTAGGCCGATCATGCCCAGCACGGGACCGTGCTCGGCCGGGCGCAGCGCCCAGGTCGGTGCGCGATCCGCCCAGCCGGGCGTGACGATGTCGAAGACGAACTTCTCCGCGTCGGCCCGCTCGTAGGGGACCGGCATGGTGGTCCATTCCCCGATCGAGGGTTCCCGGCAGCAGGCGGTGATGGTGTCGATGTCGTGCACCGTCGGGGGCGAGAGCCATAACGTCCCGTTCGAGAGCGTGCGCGCGTCCATCGCGTCATGCTGACACGGAACCACCCACGGGTGCACCGGGTTTCCGGGTCCGGTCGCGGGCGTGCCGGACCGCCTCCGTAGCATCGATCCGATGGTTTCCGCTCTTCTCGCCGATTTGTTCGAATCGAATCGGCCGCATCTGCTGTCGGTGGCCTACCGGTTGACCGGCAGCGTCACCGACGCCGAAGACGCGGTGCAGGAGAGCTGGCTGCGCCTGGCCGTGGCCCGCCAGTACGAGATCGACGACCTGCGCGCCTGGCTCACCACCGTGGTCAGCCGCATCTGCCTGGACCGGCTGCGCAGCGCGGCATCCCGGCGGGAAACGTATGTCGGGCAATGGCTTCCGGAGCCCATCGTGACCGCGTCGTCGCCCTCGGGGGCTCCGGACCCGCTGGCCGCGTTGATGCGCAAACAGGACTACCGCTTCGCCGCCATGGTGGTGCTGGACACCCTCACTCCGCCGCAGCGCGTGGTCTTCGTTCTGCACGAGGGGTTCGCGGTGCCGTTCGAGGAGATCGCCGACATCCTGGGTGTGTCCACCGAGGCGGCCCGGCAGTTGGCCACTCGTGCGCGCAGGGCCGTCGCGCGCACCCCGGATCCGGTGCCGGACGCCGAGCACGAGGCGCTGGTGCGGCAATTGCTGGACGCGCTGGGGCAGGCCGATCTGGATGCCGTTGTGGCGCTGCTGCATCCGGATGTGCACACCATCGGAGACGCGGGCGGTACGACCTCCACCGCGATCAATGTGGTCGCGGGCGTGGACAAGGTGGCGCGCCTGTGGCTGGGGATCCAGCGGATCCACGGACTGGGTGATCCCGAGCGGCTGCCGGACGCACTCGAATTCGTCCTGGTGAACGGTCAATTGGGAGTGCTGGTGCACGAGCGGGCCTCGGGTGACGGCTACTCCGGGACGACGACCCGGGTCTTCGGGTTCACCGTTCGGGACGGAAAGATCTGGGCAGCTTATGATCTGGCGAACCCCGCCAAGCTCACGGGTATTCGCGTACCGCACTGAGCGTCCCGACTGGCCCGATGGGCGGCACACCCCCGACACGGCTTGCCGCTCATCGGAATTCGTCAGTTGGCGAACGATCCCACATTGTTGCTGCAGTCGCCGCCGGACAGGCTGACCGACCCGGTCGGGGAGCAGGTGCTCAGGCCCGAGCCGGTGGGGATGCCCGAGCCGGTGCCCGGAATGCCGGAGCCGGCATTCAGCGACGATCCGGAGAAGCCGATGTATTGCGCCGCAATGTGATGAACGAGATCCACGGCGGACGCCGGATGCAGGAGAAGATCGATATACCAGGGCATGATTCGCCCCTTTCGATAAAACCGCGGGAGCGGTGTGAGTCAAAACACGGGCAGGCTAGCCGCCCTTGGGCGAATGCACAACGGACCAGGTAGAGGCCCCGGAAAAAGTGTGAAACATAGCTGTTCGCTATGGCATCGCAACCGTATGTCGAGCCGCCGGGACGCCGAGGTCGGTGGACTATCCTCCCGATATGCCCAAGACACCGACCGTCGCGCGCCTGCGTCCCTTCGCGTCGACGATCTTCGCGGAGATGACCGAACTCGCCGTCCGCCACGGCGCGGTCAATCTGGGCCAGGGCTTCCCGGATTCCGACGGTCCCGCGGGCATGCTCGACGTGGCTCGCCAGGCGATTGCCGACGGACTCAACCAGTACCCGCCGGGGCGCGGGATGCCCGTGCTGCGCCAGGCCATCGCCGCGGACCGGGCTCGCCGCTACGGCACCCACTACGACCCCGACAGTCAGGTGCTGGTCACCGTCGGCGCGACCGAGGCCATCGCGGCCACCATCCTCGGGCTGGTCGAACCCGGTGACGAGGTGGTGCTCATCGAGCCCTACTACGACTCCTACGCCGCGGGGATCGCCCTGGCCGGGGCGCGGCGGCGCACCGCCCGGCTGATTCCGGACGGGAACGGCTTCGTCCTCGATCTGGACAGCCTGCGCGCCGCCATCACCCCGAAAACCCGCATGCTGCTGGTGAACTCGCCGCACAACCCGACCGGCACCGTGCTCTCGCGAGCCGACCTCACCGCCATCGCCGAGATCGCCATCGAACACGATCTGTACGTCATGGCCGATGAGGCGTACGAGCATCTCGCCTTCGACGGGCACCGTCACATCAGCCTGGCCACGCTGCCCGGCATGTTCGAGCGCACCGTGGTCGTCTCCAGTGCCGCCAAGACCTTCAGCGTCACCGGCTGGAAGATCGGCTGGGCGTGTGCGCCCGCGCCGCTGCTGGACGCCGTGCTGGCCGCGAAGCAGTTCCTCACCTTCGTCGGCGGCGGTCCCTTCCAGCCCGCCGTGGCGCACGCGCTGAGCAACGAGCAGCAGTGGGTGGCTGCCCTGCGCGACACCCTCGCCGAGAAGCGCCTGCGCCTGTCGGCGGCTCTGGCCGAGGCCGGTTTCGACGTGAAGCGCAGTGACGGAACCTATTTCGTCTGCGCCGACATCACGCCGCTCAGCGATGCCGACGCCTACACCTTCTGCCGCGAACTCCCCGAACGCCTCGGCGTCGCCGCCGTCCCGGTCAGCGTCTTCGCCGACGACAAGGACTCGTGGAATCGCCTGGTGCGCTTCACCTTCTGCAAGAAGGAAGAGACCATCGAGGAAGGCATCCGCCGCCTCCGCGCCGCCAACTCCGCCCGATCCGCGCCCCACTGACCACACCGGCTCGCAGGCCACCGGGGTTCGACTGGACCGCGACACGGGCGGGAGCGGGCAGCAGTATCGATGTCATGATCGGAATGACTGCGGTGCTCGGGGTCGGCGCGGCGGCACTGGGCATGGTGCTGACGCCGGGGCCGAACATGATGTATCTGGTGTCACGGACCGTGTCGCAGGGGCGACGGGCCGGAATGGTGTCGCTCGGCGGCATTTTCGTGGGATTCGCGGTCTATCTGGCGGCGGCCACGGCGGGGATCATCGCGGTGTTCGCGATGGTGCCCGCGCTGTACCTGACGCTGAAACTCGCGGGCGCGGCCTATCTGGGCTGGCTGGCCTTCAAGACCCTGCGCCCGGGCGGGACATCGCCGTTCGTGCCGGGCGAACTGCCCGCCGATCCGCCGCGGCGGTTGTTCACCATGGGCCTGGTGACGAACCTGCTCAACCCCAAGATCGCCGTCATGTACATGGCCCTGATCCCGCAGTTCGTGGTGCCCGAACAGGGCCGGGTCTGGTTGCAGAGCCTGAGCCTGGGGGCTGTGCAGATCGTGGTGGGGATAGGTGTGGATGCTTTGATCGTGCTCGGCGCGGGCGCGATCGCGAGCTTCCTGACCGGGCGGCCGCTGTGGCTGCGCGCGCAGCGCTACGTGACGGGGTCGGTCCTGGGGGCGATGGCGGCCCTGGTCGCGACCGACAGGGCGCGACCGCTCCCGGCGTGAGAGCGAGCGGCCCTGTCCGGCGCGATGGTCAGGAGCGCAACGAGCCGGGGTAGAGGTACTCGTCCGCAGGTGGCTCGGTGCGATCCAGCCAGGCCGCCAGGAATCCGGTCAGATCCTGAGTGGTCTTGGACTGCAGGAACTTCCGGAACTCCGGCATGGAGGCGTTGCCGTACCTGTGCGCGTTCGCGAACTCGTGGATCGCGGGGAAGAAGATCGCGTCGCCCAGGGTGCGGCGCAGGGCGTGCAGGAACAGCGGCCCGCGGTAGTAGACGGAGGTGAATTCCTTGCCGACGCCGGGATTCTGCAGCGCGTTCTCCCAGAACTTCGGATCGTCGCGGTACTTCGCGAGCGTCTCGCGGTACTGCCCGTCGACGTCCGCGCCCTCCTTGCGCTCGGGCCACAGATAGTCGGCGGTGTAGCTGGCGAAGCATTCGTTCAGGCAGATGTCGGACCACTGCTTCACCGAGAGCGAGTCGCCCCACCACTGATGAGTGATCTCGTGCACCACGGTGTCGAGCTCGGTCCACGGCGCGTAGATCGGCCGGGACTGGGTCTCGAGCGAGAACTGCAACTCGGTGTCCACGTAGATGCCGCCGGCCACGTCGAACGGGTACGGGCCGTACAGCTCCTCCTGGAAGTCCAGGATCTCCGGCAGTCGCAGCTCCATTTCCTTGGCCTGCAACGCATCCGGGGCGAACGCGCTCAGCAGCGGAGTGCCGTTGGCGCGCCGCTGCTCCAGGAATTCGAACCTGTCCACGGCGACGGTGGTCAGATAGCCGATCACCGGCTGGCGCATCTCGAAGTCGACGGTCCGGTCCGGGCCCTGCACCACATCGCGCACCTTGGACCCGTTGGACATCACCTCCCACTCCTGCGGCACGGTGGCGTGCAGCGTGAAAGTGGCCTTGTCCAAAGGGGTGTCGTTGAGCGGATACCAGCTGGTGGCCGAATGCGGTTCGCCCGCAACGAAAGCCCCGCCGCTGGGGGAGAGCACCCAGCCCTCGCCGTCACTGCCGGTGACCGGGCCCGCGTACTCCACCTGCACCGTGAACGCCAAGCCGGGCAGCAGCGGCAGTGTGGGGGTGACGACGAGTTCGTGCTCGTCGCGCCGGTCGAACCAGGCGGGCAGGTTGTTGACCGTCACCTTCGAGATCGGCGGGCCGTTGAAATCGAGGTTGAAGGTGCGCAGCGCCTGGGTGGCGACGGCCTCGATCCGGGTGGAACCGCGCAGCTGCTGGGTCGGCGGATCGTAGGCGATGGTGACGTCGTAGTGCGTGGCGTCGTAACCGCCGTTGCCGTCCATCGGGTAGTAGGGATCGCCCAGACCCGAGGAGCCGGTGAAGGGATCGGCCGGATCCGCCTGTGCCGGAACCGCACTCGTGAAGGCGACCAGTGCCGCCCCTACCGCCGTGTACCGCCCCCACCTGTGCCTCATACGCCGAGCCGCCCCTTTCCGGCGCCGATCGCCGACCAGCCGATGCTAGTCGGCGCCCGGCTCAGTTGGTCGATCCCGACACGGCGACGCTCGCGCCGAGGCCGATGATCATGACCCCGCCCGCGCCGCCGACCGCCTCGAGCCGCTTCGGGGACCGGGCGAACCAGTCCCGCGCCGAACCCGCGACCAGCGCCCACACGGTGTCGGACACCAGCGCCACCCCGAGGAAGATCGCGCCCAGGATCAGCATCTGGACCGGCACCGGACCGGCCTTCGGCTCGATGAACTGCGGCAGCACCGCCGAGAAGAAGATGATCGCCTTGGGGTTGGTCACGCCGACCAGGATCGCCTGGCGCAGCACCCGCCGGGTGCCCACCGGATCGGCCGTGGACTGCAGGGCCTCGCGCAGCGAGCGCCGCTCCCGGATGGCCTGCACGCCGAGGTACATCAGATACAGCGCACCCGCGAACTTCACCACCGCCAGCGCGATGGCCGAGGCCGCCAGGACCGTGCCCAGTCCGGCCGCGACCAGGCACAGCACGGTGAGCACGCCGATCGAATGCCCGAGCACCGACAGCAGTGCGGCACGGCGGCCGTGCGTGAGTGCCCGGCCGATCACGAAAAGCACACCGGGACCGGGAATCACGACGATCACGAAGGCCGCGACCAGGAATGTCACCACGTTCGCGACAGGAATCATCGATTCAGTCTATGTCCGGCCGGAGCGCTTGTCGCGGGAATAATCACCGGTCGCGACGGGTGCGGGCGGGGTTCGCGAGCCCCGGCCGAGCACCGATTCAGCCGCGCCGAAGTTCCTCGGGGAGCTGTTGCGGATCGAGCAGCAGGCGCTTGGCATCGACCCGCCGGACCTTCGCGGCCAGATCCAGATTGTCGGCCAGCAGTTGCCATTCCGCCTCGCGGATGGCGCCGCGCGCCCGTTCGACGACGTTCGGGTCGCGGGTGCCCCACGCGATGGGCATGGCGCTCACCGATTGCCACAGATCCCCGACGCCGACCGAGGTGGGCGCGCGGTCGATGCGCACGGTGACGGCCGGAACGCGTTCCCCGGTGCGGAGGTGGTGCCCGGGCAGGCTGCCGACCGTGCGGGTGACCAGCGCGTAGCGCGGGCCGTCGGCGTTCGGCTTGCCAACGGTCACCAGCGCCAGTAGCGTCGCGCCGCCGTCGTCGGTCTCCGAGATCACCGCGGGCACGAGTTCGCCTGCGGCGTACAGCTTGTCGACGCGCCCGCGATGCGGGGTCCACAGCCCGATGAACAGCGAGGTGGCCGCCCCCAGTACGAATGCCACCGCCAGCAGATACGACCAGGGGTGGTTCAGCCAGATCAGGAAGCCGCTGCCCAGCCCGAGCACGATGGCGGCCGCGATGGCCGCCACCCGCAACCGCCGCAGGTCGGCGACGACTTCGTTGACCGCCCGGGCATGCTCACGGTCCACCGCGAATTCGAAGCGTCGCACCCTCGTTCCCTCCCGCGTTCGGAGTCCGCCTTCCATTGATATGGAGACTGGCCCTCCACTTATCCTATCGTCGGCCCGAGCAGATCGTCCGCATCGGTGATGCGATAGGCATACCCCTGTTCCGCCAGGAAACGCTGCCGGTGCGCGGCGTATTCGGCGTCCAGCGTGTCACGTGAGACGACGGAATAGAAGTGAGCCTGGCCGCCGTCGTGCTTGGGTCGCAGCAGCCGGCCCAGGCGCTGCGCCTCCTCTTGTCGCGATCCGAAGGTGCCCGAAACCTGAACGGCCACAGACGCTTCCGGTAGGTCGATGGAGAAGTTGGCGACCTTGGACACCACCAGCACCGGGATCTCCCCGCGCCGGAACGCGTCGAAGAGTTCCTCGCGCTCCTTGTTGCGGGTGGAGCCCTGGATGACCGGAGCGTTCAGGTGCTCGCCCAGTTCCTCGAGCTGATCGAGGTACGCGCCGATCACCAGCGTGGGCGCGCCCTTGTGCCGGGCCAGGATCGATTCGACCACGGGCAGTTTCGTGCGCGCGGTGGAACACAGCTTGTAGCGCTCCTCGGGCTCGGCCGTCGCGTACGCCATGCGTTCGGCGTCGGTGAGGGTCACCCGCACCTCCACGCAGTCCGCGGGCGCGATCCAGCCCTGGGCCTCGATGTCCTTCCACGGCGCGTCGTAGCGCTTGGGCCCGATCAGCGAGAACACGTCTCCCTCGCGGCCGTCCTCACGCACCAGCGTGGCGGTGAGGCCGAGGCGGCGACGGGACTGCAGATCCGCGGTCATGCGGAAGACCGGCGCGGGCAGCAGGTGCACCTCGTCGTAGATGACCAGACCCCAGTCGCGGCTGTCGAACAGTTCCAGATGCCGGTACTCGCCCTTGGTCTTGCGGGTCACGACCTGATAGGTGGCGATGGTGACCGGCCGGATCTCCTTGCGCTCACCGGAGTATTCGCCGATCTCCTCCTCGGTGAGCGAGGTGCGCGCGAGCAACTCGCGCCGCCACTGCCGCCCGGCCACGGTATTGGTGACCAGGATCAGCGTCGTCGCGCCCGCCTTGGCCATGGCCGCCGCGCCCACCATGGTCTTGCCCGCGCCGCAGGGGAGTACGACCACGCCGGAGCCGCCCGCCCAGAAGGAGTCGACCGCCATCTCCTGGTAGTCGCGCAGATGCCAGGCGTTCGAGGTGTAGTCCAGGTCGATGGCGTGCGCCTCGCCGTCCACATAGCCCGCCAGGTCCTCGGCGGGCCAGCCGATCTTCAACAGCATCTGCTTGATCCGCCCGCGCTCGGACGGGTGCACCGCGACGGTGTCCTCGTCCAGGCGCGCGCCGAGCATGGGGCTGATCTTCTTGTGCCGCAGCACCTCCTCGAGCACCGCGCGATCCAGGCTGACCAGGGTCAGCCCGTGGGCCGGATGCTTGACCAGCTGCAGCCGGCCGTAGCGGCCCATGGTGTCCACGATGTCGACCAGCAGCGGCTGCGGCACGGCGTAGCGGGAGAAGTTGACCAGGGCATCGACCACCTGCTCGGCATCGTGGCCGGCCGCGCGCGCGTTCCACAGGGCCAGGGGGGTGATGCGATAGGTGTGCACGTGCTCGGGCGCGCGCTCGAGTTCGGCGAACGGCGCGATCGCCTGCCGGGCCGCGTTCGCCGACTCGTGGTCGACCTCGAGCAGCAGCGTCTTGTCACTCTGAACGATCAGCGGACCGTCGGTCACGAAGCCTCCTGGTTGTCCGACCCGATCGGGCCGCCGTCCATTGTTCCTGATGGCACCGACAGCGGTAGCCGCCGGAACCGGTGGCGGCACTCGGGTGGAGCCGCCGCGCTCGAAGAGTGAACCGTCGGACGACGATGTCAATTCCGTCAAAACGGTCAAGACCCGAGTTTCTGTGGCTACGATCACTCCGCAATTGGACGCTTGTCCATTTGTCCGATCGAGTGAACTGAACAGAGGTGCCGATGTCCGGACGCGGTAGACGGTGGCTGGCGATCGCGGCGGCGGCGCTCGGATGCGCCCTCGCCATGACGGACCTGCCGGCGCGAGCGGCCCCGGCGACTCCGGACATCGGCCGGATCGCGATCGAGGGCTCCCGGTTCGTCGACGCGCAGGGCCGGGTGATGCTGCTGCACGGCGTGAACAATGTGGACAAGGACGCGCCCTACCTGGAACTCGGGGACGGCTTCACCCTCACCGCCGACGACGCGGCGCTGCTGGCCGGGCACGGCTTCAACACCGTGCGGCTCGGCGTCTCCTTCGACGGACTCATGCCGACCCGGGGCGTGGTCGACACCGCGTACCTCGATCGGGTGGCCTCGGTGGTGGACACGCTGGCGCAGTACGGAATTCACACGCTGCTCGACAATCATCAGGACGGATTGTCGAAGATCTGGGGCGGCAACGGATTTCCCGAATGGGCGTTGAGCTCCCGCCCCGGCGCGCTCGAACCGAACGTCGGGTTCCCGCTCTACTACCTCATGCCCAGCATGAACAAGGGCTGGGACGAGGTCTGGAACAACGACAACGGCGTCCTGGACCAGCTCGGCGATGCCCTGGGGGCGCTCGCTGCGGCCGTGCGCGGGCACGCGGGTGTGCTCGGCATCGAGCTCATGAACGAGCCGTGGCCGGGCACCGCGTTCCTGTCCTGCTTCCCGAACGGCTGCCCGGGCTTCGACGTGAAATATCAAGCGGCCATGCAGAAGCTGACCGACGCGGTCCGAGCGCGCGACGGCGGGATCAACGTCTTCTGGGAGCCGAACGTGACCTGGAACGAGACCATGCCCTCGAATCTGGGCAAGAACCCGCCGATCACCGCACCCGATATCGCCTTCGCGCCGCACGACTACTGCATTCCGAGTCAGCTGGCCATCTATCTCGGGCTGCCGGCCTTCCTGCGCGGGCTGTGTCCGGTGCAGCAGGACAAGACCTGGGGCAATATCGACTCCTTCACCGCGCGGACACAGTTGCCGACGCTGGTCACCGAATTCGGCGACGGTGATCCGGCCGTGCTCACCAATACCCTCGTGCGAGCCGACGAGCGTTTCATCGGCTGGCAGTACTGGCACTACGCCTCGCGCTTCGGCGCGGGCGGACCGCGGCCCGATCCGTTCCTCGGCGATGTCGGGCGGCAGCTGGTGCGCACCTATCCGCGGGCGACGGCGGGCACGCCCGGCCGGATGGTATTCGATTCGGCCGGTGGCGATTTCGCGTATCGGTATACGCCGCGGGCCGGAATCGGGCCGACCGAGATCTACGTCTCCGATCTGCATTACCCGAGCGGTTACGAGGTGCGGGTGGACGGCGGCACGGTCACCTCTGCGCCGGGGGCCCGGGTGGTGACCGTCGAGGCGAGCTCCTCGGGCCCGGTCACCGTCTATGTGAATCGGCCGGGTTCGAAGGGTGCGACGGTGCCCACCGGCCCGATCGGCAGCGGTTCGGCAAGCGGTTCGGCGAGTGGTTCCGGGGCGCTGGGCTCCTCGGACTCCGGTTCGGCCGGAAGCGGTTCTGCGGGAACGGGATCCGGTGGTTCGGGGTCGGCGGGCTGAATCTCGCATTCGTCGATTCGCATGTGTAACGAGTCACTGTTCGGGTACGACACATCCCATGGCGCTACTTTCTGGACGCGCGCCCAAATTGAGAGGGAACACTCATGAACTTCCTTGGCCTGAACATGCTCAACAGCCTGTTGCCGACCATCATCGCGCTGTCCTGGATGGGCATGCGCGGATTGTCGATGCTCTGATCGGCATTCGGACTTATGGCGGTTCGGGCAGCTCACGGGTATTCTCACCGCGTTCACGGCAGCCGTGAATTGTTCGGTGAGAAAGGTTTTCGCTAAGTGAAGTTCGCAGGAACGAGGCCGATTCTCCGCCTCGTACTCGCCCTCGTGGCGGTGGCCGTTGCCGTACTGGCCGTGAGTGGTTGTTCAGCGGTCAAAGACGCCAGCAAGTCCGATACGGCGAAGGCCAAGGTCGGTGACTGCATCAATGTCATCGAAGGATCCATGGTCGACTCCAAGACCGAGCCGGTCGACTGCTCGAACGAGAAGGCGGTCTACCGGGTCGCCCAGATCTTCGACACGAAGACCGATTGCAAACAGGAGCAGACGTCCTACGAGGAAACCCTCAACGGCGGTACCACCGCGTTCCTGTGCCTGACACCCAATTTCAAAGAGGGCTCCTGCTACAACGAGAGCCAGACCACGGGGTACAAGTTCGTCGCCTGCACGGCGCCGGAGGCCTCGTTCAAGGTGACCAAGCGCGTGGACGGCCAGGCCGACGAATTCCAGTGCGCCACCGATACGGCACTCGGATTCCGGCTCGTCGAGGACCCGAAGACCACGTTCTGCCTGGGTAATCCCAAATAGGCCCGAAAGCTATTCGACCAGGGCGACCGACGCGATCCGGTGCAGCGTGAAGTGCCGGACCGCGCCGGTCACCGGGTCGAGGGCATCGAGTTGGCCGCCACCGATCTTCAGCGGCTCCACCACGCGCTGCGTCGCCACGCCCGAGGCGTCGACGTAGCCGATGTGCACCGGACGCCGGGTACGCACCGCCAGCTGCAGCAGGTTCAACGTGGCGGCGGTGCTGCTGCGGCTGCCGTCCGAACGCACGGCCTCGCCGGGCCGGGCGCTCGCGGCCCGTTCCCCGGCCCGCAACTCCGCCACCAGGGCGTGCAGCTGATCGGCGTTCGGCGGATTCGGCCGCCAGTTCGGGCGCTGCGCCGAGCGCGCCGAGAGCCGCGCGCCCCGCGGCCGCAGATCCACGATCACCCCGGACGAATCCTCGCCCGCGGGACTGAATCCCGCCGCGCGCAGCTGTTCGAGCACTTCCCCCAGCGACGCCTGCGAAATCGCGACCGTGGGCGCCACGGCCCGCAGTGCCAGCGCCGCCGCGACGGGGGCGGCCAGCACCTCCGCGAGTAGTCGGGGATCCTCACTGCGCACGAACGACTGCGCCATGCCCGCGCGCAACCGGCCGTGCCTGCGCGCCACATCGTCGATGAGATAGGTCAGCGACTGCGGCACCGGAGTGCGCGAATGCGCCGTGAAGAGGTTGTGCAGTTCGGTGGCCGTCGCGCCCGCGTCCAGGGCGCGTCGCACCGAGGTGTCGCTGATCCGGTAGACCGTTGCCGCGCCCGCCGATTCGACGTCCGCGACCAGTTCGATCCGGTCCTGCAGCTCCGGGACCAGCGGGCCGGGGGCGATCACCGTCAGATCGGCTTGCACCAGGACGTGATCCACCGGATCCGGCAGCGCCGAGGCCATCTCGGTTTCGGCGTCGGCCTGGCTGCCGTGCAGCAGCGCCCGGCCCGCGGAGGTCATCGCGCCGCGTGCCACCACGCCCAGCGACTCCGCCTCCGCGAGTGTGCGTTCCACCGATTCGAGGCGGTAGTGCCGTCGCCAGCGCGGCTGCCGCCAGGCCAGCACGCGGCCCAGATCGGCCGCGGAAACCCCGGTGCCGCGCGGATATTCGGCCAGCAGCTCCAGCACGGCCCGCCGATCGCGGATCGCGTGCACATTGCGCAATTCCGCGGAGAGCGCGGCCAGTGGTTTGTCGTTGGCGTCGCGCAGGCCGATCATCCACGGGAAGCGATCCAGATCCAGCCACGCCTGCGCGAGCACCACCCAGCGGCGCGGCGGCACCACGGCCAGCCAGGCGTCCGCGGTGGTGGTGGGGGCCCAGTAGTCGTCGGTGGGCTCGCCCGGGGGCGGCGGTTCCGGAGTACCCTTGTCGAGCAGCCTTGCCGCGGAAAGGATTTCGGTCAGCAGGCCGAGCCGGTTCTCCTCGACGCCGGTCTGCTTGGCGACCCGGCGCAGCTCGCGCACCCCGAGTCCGCCCGATCGCAGGGCCGGGGCCGGGGCCTGACCCAGCACCTCGAGGATGGCGGCGCTGTGCCGCAGCACCTCGCCGACCTCGCCGGCCGCGGCGGCGTTCACATCGGCGGGGGAGTGCTTGCGCTGCTCGGCCTTCGGCGCGGAGAGGGCATGCGGATCGGTGACCGGCTCACCGCGCAGCAGCTGACCGACCGAGGCGGGCAGCTCCACCGTCTCGTCGTCGATCCAATTGAGCAGGCGCGCGGCCAGCAGTCGCTGCACCGGCCGGTCCTCGGGGGTGCCGGCCGCCGCGTCCCGGGTGCGGCCGCGCGGGTTGGTGGTGGCCAGCTTGTCCAGCAGGCCGCGTTCGGCCGGCGCGAGTTCGGCCAGGGCTGCGACGATCTCGGGTTCGGTCAGGGCGTCGGGTAGCTCGGTGGTACTGCCCAGCGGCCACGGCAGCGCCTCCTGGGCCGATGCGGTGAGCCGCAGCGCCTTGTCCGGACCCCAGGCCAGGGCGCGGGCGCGCAGGCGCTGCACGGCCGCCGCGAGGGCCGCGGCCGAGACCCGGTCGCCGAGAATCGTGCGCAGCCGGGTCAACGGGACGGGTGCGCCGTGGCGGCCGTCGGCCGCGCCGTGCACCACCAGGGTTTCGATGACCGCGAAGTCGAGGGTGTCCAATTCGTCGGTGGCCCGGAGCACCGAGGCGCGCTGTTCGGTACGGGCGGCCAGCACCGCCATCGAGGCGGGCAACGGCACCGCCAGATCAGGCCGCAGCTCCAGCAGCGTGACGAGTTCCTCGTCGCTGCGCGCGGCCAGCCATTCGGGCAGCGGAAGATCGGCCGCCGCAGCGGCCTTGGGGCTCGTGCGGGTTCGGCGCGAGGAGGCGGCGGTATCGGTCACGTCACCCGATCCGGACATGGATGGGCGGCCGCCGCGGCGACAGAAGTCGGATGCGCGGCGGCCGCTCGGAGACGAGCCGCGCCGTTGACCGCATATGGTCGGTTAGTGCAGTGAATCAGCGATTGATGACCGTGTGCGGGTGCACGTAGGGCAGCTGATCGACCGGGAGCGGAAACTCGGTGTCCTCGCCGTAGGGCGAGAGGCCGCCGGAGCGGGTGGCCGAGAGTTCGGTGACCGCGTGATCGCCGTTGGCCGTCTCGGGCCAGCCGTTGTCGACGTAGGGTTTCTTCGATTTGTTCACCACGCCGCTCATTCTGGCACGGGCACTTGCCAACCGTCCGCTCCGGCACCCGGATCGGCTCGGCATTGCGTGCAGCGTCGCCCGGCATCGGATACAGCAAACGCCCCGCATCGTCATTGATGCGGGGCGTTTGCCGGATGCGAACCTGCGGGGGTCGCGATTCGTGGGATCGGTATCCCCGGAATCGGCGGCCCGAGGGATCAGTTGGGAAGCAGACCCTTGTTCGCCTCGAAGAAGTTGGTGATGGTCGGATCGAGCTTGACGCCGCTGGACTTGGTGGCGTTGAAGAAGTCCAGCACCGGCTGCGGGATGTTCACACCCTGATCCTGGGCGACCTGCACGGCGCGGTCGACAGCCTGGAAGACTTCCTGGGTGCTGTCCGCGGCCTGGGTGACACCGGGGTTCGGGTTCCAGCGCGGAGTCTCCGCGGCGGGCGCGGGGGCGCTGCGCTGCGTGGCGGCGCTGTTGAGGCCGAGGCTCGAGGAGCAGGAGGGCCAGGCGCCCCAGCCCTGCGAGGCGAGCACCTTCTCGGCGACGACGATCTGTTGTTCGCGGGTGGCATGGTTGGCGGTCGAGGCGAATTCGCCACCGCCGTGCGCGGTCCAGGTGCCGGGGGAGAACTGCAGCCCGCCCTGAAAACCGTTGCCGGTGTTGATGCCCCAGTTACCGCCGGCTTCGCACTGAGCGAGTCGATCCCAGTCGGAGTCGGGTGCCGCGCTGGCGTTGCCAGCCATGGCGACTCCGGCGCCGCCGAGGGCGATGCCCGTCAGGGCGACCTTGGCGACAGTGCGGCCGGTATTGCTCGGCTTGCGATGGCGTCCACTCATTTTCGGGTCGTTCCTCTCGTACGCGCCTGCGAGGCCGACTACCGGGGTCGAACTGAGAGGTCGTCCGGCCCGGCGCGCTTGATGCGCGCTGTTCCTCGTCTTCGCCCCTGATTCCAGTTGGGGGTCCGGTTCCCGCGGGGCGAAGTACGGTGCGGCGGGCCGGTGGTGCCGGGCTGACCCGGCTGGTGGGAGACATTACGACGATCTCGGGGAAAAATCACCATTTGGTAACCGTCGTGTCCGGTGGACGGCTAACCGGCGCAAGGGGTTCCGCTTAGCGTCTGCGCTGGTGGTCACGGCGAGTCACGTCAGGTAGCGGTCCGTCACCGCTCCGTGACCTCCCCGTTATGTGACCAAGGTCACAGGGTTGGCCGGGTAACGAAGTGGGCAATACCGGTGTCGTAGGGGGCTGTTCGGAGGGTTGGATGTGTCGTCCCTCGCGAGCCTCCCGCCCTCAGCGCGAGCGGCGACCGGACCACAGCGCGAAGACGATGCCCACCAGGAATCCGAGCGGCGCCGCCATCGCGAGCAGATACAGCCACAGTCCCGGTTCGGAATCACTCAGCAACCCGATGGCGAAGATCGCCACGATGGCCAGCAATCCGATCGCGAACAGTGCGCCTGCGAGGTACAGCAGCCAACTCCCGGACCTGCGCGGAGCCTGCTTGGAAGAAGTGTCTGACACCTCAGAACCGTAAAACTCATGTGCTCGGGCTATTCACACCGGGGTAGACTCGATGACTATCGCGTCCTGCCATGCTGCGGGGCGCGTTCTTTATCGCAAGTACTCCGAGCGCGGACGATCGGTCCGCCGACCAAGACTGTGCCCGGCGCGTCCGGGCATCGAATCATGAACGGGTGAGCGCAGTGCCGACCGGCAAGGTGAAGTGGTACGACGTCGACAAGGGCTTCGGGTTCCTTTCCCAGGACGAGGGTGAGGATGTCTATGTTCGATCGTCGGCGCTGCCCGAAGGTGTCGAGGGCCTCAAGCCCGGACAGCGTGTCGAATTCGGTATGGCGGCGGGCCGTCGCGGCCCGCAGGCGCTGAGTCTCAAGTTGCTCGAAACCCCGACCCTGCGCCCCGAGCGCGGGGACCGCGGCGAGCGTCGCGGCGGCGGTCGCGGCGAGGCTCCGATCAACCGCAAGGAACCCGACGAGCTGCACGGCCTGATCGAGGACATGATCACCCTGCTCGAGACCAAGGTGCAGCCCGATCTGCGTCGCGGCAAGCATCCCGATCGCAAGATGGCCCAGCGCATCGCCGAGGTCGTGCGCGGGGTCGCCCGCGAGCTGGATCACTAGCCCGCTGGATCACCCGCCCTAGGATCGCATCGGTCCGGGCGACGCGGAGTGCCGAAAACCGCGGGGCGCCGAAAGCGCCGAGTCGCGAGCAGGTCGCAAGCAGAAGGGCCCCGGTGAGACGAAACTCACCGGGGCCCTTCGCTGTTCGCGGCGGATCGCGCACGGGCCCGCACGGCCGCCGCGAGAATGCCTATGCCGCAGCCGAAGTCCGGATCGACCAGATGGCGTGCGGGATGAAGCCCTCGTTGCCGTTCTCGTCACGCGCGGGAACCGGCAGCTGCACCTCGACGCCGGCCAGCTGCAGGCGCGGATCGGCGGGGGTGTCGATGGTGATGGCGCGTGCGCCCTCCGGATAGTCCCGATGCGTGGCCACCCGCTGCACGGCGGTGCCGTCGGGCAGCCCGTACACCATCACCATTTGCCAAGGGGCGTCGACGATTTCCTTCGGCAGCGACAGTTGCAACGGATATCCGGCGGGCACGTCCAGGGCGGACACCGACTCGCTGTTGTCGCAGTCGCGCAGATCCAGCGCGTTGTTCTCCACGTGCACGCTGCAGTACATGAACGGCGTCACGGTCACCGATTTCCCGTGCGCGTACGCGGTGATCTCGGGTTCGGGCTTGTCGACATTGCGGGCCGACACCACGATCACGGCGAAATAGGCCACGGCCACCACGAGCAGGGCCGCGAGAATGGCGACGATCGTGCGGGCTTTGGGTTGGCTCACCGGCTGGGGTTCCTGTCCGTCACGTGGGCTCCCCCGCGCCGTGCGCGCCGGGGATCTCCTGCTTGGCGTGCTGAGGTCGATTACCGCCCAAACCGGGCAGCAGCGAATGCCCACGGTAACTGACGATGGTTTGGGCCAATCCCAGCGCCATGACCGCCGAGATCACAGCGAAACCGATCCACCAGTCCGTCGGAAGCAGGACGCCCAGCGATCCGCCGATCACCCAGGACAACTGCAGCACCGTCTCGGACCTGCCGAAACCCGAGGCGATCGACTCCTCCGGAAGATCGTCCTGAATGGACGCGTCCAGGGACACCTTCGCCAGCGCGCTCGCGCCGGACGCGACCAGCGTCGCGATCGCCGCGCCGAGCAGATTGTCGAAGACCGCGGCGAGCGCCGCGCCCGCCACACAGGCGATGGTGCAGATCAGCACCAGCAGGGTCGGGCGGCCCAGTTTCATGCGCGCGCCGGTGGCGTTGCCGGTGAAATTGCCGATCGCCGCGCACACGCCGACGATGCCCAGCATGGTCGCCTGCTGCGCCGGGCGGTGCTCGGTGGCCTTGGCGACGAACGCGACGTAGAAGGTCAGGAAGCCGGTCAGAATGCGCACCGTGCCGTTGCCCCAGAGGCCGGTCACCACCGAGCGCCCGAGCGGCTGACGGCGGCTGCTCGGGCGGATCTGCGCGGCCTGGTTCGGATCGAGCACCTCGGTGCTGGAGTCGCGGGCGTGGTAGCTCAGCGTCGCGGGCACCTCGCCCTCGGTGACCTCCACCCAGGACGGAATCTGCAGGCTCAGGTACGCGCCCGCCGCGGCCATGGCCGCCGCGAAGAGCAGGGCGCCCGCCGAATGCGCGACGATGGCGATCAGCCCGGCCACCGCGCCCGCGCCCAGCGTGCCGCCGACCAGTCCGAACACGGTGAGGCGGGAGTTGGTGCGCACCAGGTCGATTCCCGGTGGCAGCACGCGCGGGGTGACCGCGGATTTGAGCACCGCGAAGGATTTGCTGAGGATCATCATGCACAGGGCCAGCGGATACAGCGCCCAGGTGTCGACGTTGAAGATCAGGATTCCGGCGATCAGCACGCGCAGCGCGAAGGAACCGGCCAGCGCCAGTCGGCGACCGCGTTGCAGCCGGTCCAGCATGGGACCGATCAGCGGGGCGATCACCGCGAACGGGGCGATGGTGATGAGCAGGTACAGCGCGACCTTGGTCTTGGATTCCGCGGTGGCGCTGGCGAAGAACAGGGTGTTGGCCAGTGCGACCGCGACCGCGGCGTCGGTCGCGAAATTGGCCATGGTGGCGTAGACCAGCGCGGTCAGCCCGGACTCCTCCGCGCCGTCGGCCTTGGCCGCGCGCTGGAAGGTGGCGATGCCGCGTTCGGTGAGTTCCTTGCTGCGGCGCGCGGCGATCCGGGTGACGGTCAGCTTGCGCGGTGGTTTGCGCAGGCCGGTGGTGGTGACGTCGGCGATGCCGGGCTGTGGTGAATCCGGTTGCGGGCGAGGCGCTTGCGTCAGTTCCCGCGTCGGCGGTTCCTCGGGTGGCTCCGGCTGCGCCGCCGGGCGCGGGGCGGCGGACCGCATCGGCCGGGTCGGCGTGCGCTTGGACAGGAAGCCCGGAACCTCCTGATCCTCCGGATCCGGCCGCGGAGAGTCGGCGGGTGGATAACGGTCGAAGCCCGGGTGCCGATCGATCAGTGGAGACTCCTCGCCGCCCCACCGATCGGAATCGGCGCCTGGGTCACGGGGAGCATTCACGTACCCAATTCTTGCAGTGCCGTCCGGCTGTGGTGCCATCACGGGAGGTGTGTGCCGCCACAAACCTGCGGTAAACCTCACTTTGAGCAGTCATATCGACCATTTCGGACTGATCGGCCACATAAGGCCGACTGTCCGGTTCGTAAATCCGCTCGATTCGCTGCTTTCGGACGACTCGTCCAGCCCCCTGTCCGATTCGGCCACCGGATTCGGGCGGCGAGGATCCGGTCGTCCGGCAGCCTCGTGCCGTCGGTGGATCCGGTGGTCAGGCCGGGACGAAGCGGACCTCGTAGGTGAAGGGCCACTTCTTGCCGGTGAGCAGGAAGTGATCGGTGCCGGGCAGGTGGGCGATGCCGTTGAGGACGTCCGTGTCGGGGGTGCGAGAACCGCGGGGGAGCAGGCCGGAGGCGTCGATGACGTCCAGGACGTCGCCGGTGTCGGGGTCGATGCGCAGGATTCGCTCGGACGGCCAGTCGTTGGCGTAGAGGGAACCGTCGGGGGCGCAATCGAGTTCGTTGGGGTGGGCATCGGTGTGCGAGGTGAGCCTCACCGTGCCGGTCACGGCGAAGGTCAGCGGATCGCGGAAGGTGAGGGTGTCGGTGCCGTTGCTCATCACCACGCGCCCGGCCCGGGCGCACAGGCCCCAGCCCTCCCCGTCGTAGGTGACGCGGCGCAGCTCGGCCAGGGTGTCCGGGTCGCGGGCGATGGCGACGTGGTCGCGGTACGTGAGCTGCCACAGCACGTCGCCCGCGCGGGTGATGCCCTCGCCGAACAGGGGTGCGGGCAGGTCGGCGCGCCCGAGCTCGGTTCCGGTCTCGAGGTCGGTGGCGCGCACATAGGACTGTCCGGACAAGCCGGTGCTCTCGTACAGGATGGTCGCGTCCACCTCGAGGCCCTCGGTGAACGCGGTCGGATCGTGCGGGCGTGTCGCGATCACCTCAGCGCGCAGTCTCGGCGTGTCGCCGGAGTGCCCACAGGCGGAAGTAGTCACGGCCAGGGCCACGGCTGTGGTCAGCACTATCGGTACGGCCGCTACCGGTGCACGGCGTTTGCGCTCCATACGGCAAAATGTAGGGCGTGAGCGCGGTTGGAGTTTCGGAGTCCGTTGTACGGCCGATCCTGGCGGAGGCGGTCGACCTGGCTCGCCGTGCGCTCGTGGAGCTGGAACCCCGTGGTGTGGGCCGGCATCTGGGGGTGACCGCCGAGGACGACACTGCCGCGACGCACCACTTCGAGGCCACGCTGCCGGGCTATCGCGGCTGGCAGTGGGCCGTCGTGGTGGCCGCACCACCCGAAGCCACCTACGCGACCGTCAGTGAATCCGCGCTGCTGCCCGGCCCCGACGCGCTCATCGCGCCGGACTTCCTGCCGTGGGAACAGCGCATCCGCCCGGGTGATCTGTCTCCCGGTGATCTGCTCGCGCCGCCGCGGAACGACCCGCGCCTCGTGCCCGGCTACGTCGCCACCGGCGACCCGGCCGTCGACGACGTCGCCCTGCGGCTCGGCCTCGGCCGCCCGCAGGTGCTGAGCCGCGAGGGCCGCCTCGAGGCCGCCGACCGCTGGTACGCCGAATTCGGTCCCGATACCGAGATGGCTCGCTCGGCCCCCGCCACCTGCGGGGTGTGCGGCTTCTTCACCCCGCTGGCCGGTTCCCTGAGCGCCGCCTTCGGCGTCTGCGCCAATGCCATGGGCGCGGACGGCCGCGTGGTCAGCCTCGAATACGGCTGTGGCGCGCACTCCGACGTCGAACTCCCCACCGGCGGCGGTTCCCCCGCCTACGAGGCCTACGACGACGCCGCCTTCGACATCATCCCCACCGCCGAGTTCCGCCCCCGGGTCGAATCCCCGGCAGCGGAACAGGCTTCCGAGGCAACCGAGACCGTCGTGGTCGAGGAGCGCGCCTCCCAGCCGGATTCCGAGCTCGGTTCGACAGCCGACAGCGCAAGCGCGGCAGTGGATTCGGTGACCGGCGATCCGGAACCCGAAGCGGCCGTTGCCGATTCCGCCGTTGCCGATTCCGCCGCCCCGGCGGCCGATGCCGACGCGGCCCCGATCACCCTGTTCGACGTCACCGACCCGGATGCCGCCTACGACGACGCCTGGGCCGTCAGCTCGGTGCGCGTGGAATCCGAAGCCGCCCCCGATGAGCCCGGAGCGCCGGAACACAACTGAGGTCAGGCCGAATCCCTCGGCGGCACACCGCGCCCGGGGCGCACACCGGATCCGCCCCGGCCCCTCGGGGATGGACCGCGCGCGAGCTCGCACGCCGACGTGGTCGGCGGGGATCCCGGTCCTGGAAGTCCTCTGTCCGCCGATCTGTCTCGCTGCTCGAAAGGCCCATGGTGCTGAGGGATCGCAGGCGCGTTCGTTCACGAACGGAGGTCGGCTCGGTCACGTCCGGCCGTGTGATGCGGGCCGGGCGGAGGGAGGTTTCGGGTGCGATCGGCGGTGCGTGCCGCCCGGCCGACCCCGGAATCGTCGCCGGGGCCTGGGCAGGGAGTCGGTGGTAGCGGTGGTGCGGAGCGGTTCGTCGTCGGTACGGTCTGGAATTCGAGGTATGTCGTGAGCTGCGGCGCTGTGTGGTCGGGAAGGGGTGTGGGGCATGGGCATCGATGAGACGGGGGATCCGTTCGGGACGGCGGCGCTGCGAGCGGGGGTGCTGGCCGCCTGGCGGGATTCGCCCACCCGGTTGCGCGAGGACGCGGCGACCGAGGCGGATCTGGTGCGCGCCGGATACCGGGATCGGGTGCTGACCGAACTGGCGCAGAACGCGGCGGACGCCGCGGCCAAGGCCGGGGTACCGGGACGGGTCTCGGTGTGGTTCGAGGGTCAGACCCTGCATGTGGCCAATACCGGTGTGACACTGGATACTTCGGGAGTGCACGCACTGACCGCGCTACGTGCGTCGTCGAAGACGGCGAGCGAATCCTCGGTCGGGCAGTTCGGTGTCGGCTTCACCGCCGTGCTGGCGGTGTCCGACGAGGTGCAGTTCCGGTCGGGGCAGGGTTCGGTGCGGTTCTCCCGGGCCGACACCTGGGAGGCGCTGCGCGCCGAGGGCATCCGAATCCCGGACAGCGACCCGGATTTCGCGCCGCCCGCACTGCGGCTGGCCTGGCCCAGTCAGGACAAGCCCGCCGCCGGATTCGACAGCGAGGTCGTGCTGCGGGTCCGCGACGATGTCGATATCGACGAGCTGCTGACCGGAATGCGCGGCGAGGCAGTCGATCTGCTGCTGGAACTGCCCGCGCTGCGGAGTGTGCAGATCGGCGAGGACGAGATCACCAGCGCCGTCCGGGATCTCCAGCCGGGCGACGGTTCGTTCCTGGCCGGCCCGGGCAGCGACGCCATCGACGAGTGGGCGCTCCCGGAGACCGGCGGTGGCATCGACAGCTGGATTCTGCCGGTACCTGAGGCGGATACGGCCGCCGACGAGGACTGGGCGCGACCCGTCACCCCCGAGGCGGACGACAGCGAGGACGACTGGGCACTTCCCGTCACCGGGTCGTCGCAGCCGGGGCACCGGTCGGTGGGTGCGGATTTCTCTGCCGCTGAACCGGATCGGTCCGACGGCGACCTCGACGGCACCGCAGCCGGGTTCGGCGCGAACCCGGACGACGGTGACGTCGCCGACCGGACGGACCCGGTCCTGCTGCTCGACGACGAGATCCGTGGTGCGGGAACCCTTGCCGCCGGTTCGGTCCCGGAATTCACCGGCGTGCAGGAACTCCGGATCACCGGCCCCGACACCGAGGTCCGGGTCTGGTGGCAGTTCCGAACTGCCAAGGCGCGCTGGCTGATTCCGATCCGCAACGGCCGGCCCGTGCACACCAGGCCGGATGTGCTGCGCGCTCCGACCCGCTCGGACGAGGAACTCTCCCTCCCCGCCCTGCTGATCGCGGACGTCCCCATGCAGCCGGACCGCCGCCGTCTGCTCCCGGGCGCCCGGCTGGCCGAAGTGGTGTCGGGCTACGCCGATTTCGCCCGATCGCTGCCGGTGCGCGATCGCCTGGTCCTGGTCCCGGCCGCCGGTTTCGCGCGCAGCGAGGCCGACAGTCTGCTGCGCGAGGCGATGATCGCCGAACTGCGCGAGCAGGATTGGCTGCCCGTGCTGCACGGCCCCGACGCCGCCCCGCGCCGCGCGAGCGCCTTCACCGGTGTCACCACCGAACTGGCGGGTCTGCTGGCCGACATCGTGGAGCCCCTGGTCGTTCCCGAGCTGTCCGGCCGTCAGAGCTCGGACGCGCTGGCCGTTCTGGACGTGCACCGGATCGGCTTGGCCCGGATCGCGGAGCTGTCCAACAGCCTCGAACGTGAACCGCGCTGGTGGTTTTCGCTGTACGCGGCCCTGGAAGCCTTCGTCACCGACCCGCTGTCGGTGGAGGAGCTGGGTGCGCTCGCGGTGCCGCTGGTGGACGGCCGCCTGGTGACCGGCCCGCGCACCACGGTGCTGGACGACCGCCTGGCTAGCCCGATTCCGGTGCACTGGGCCCGGCTGGTGCATCCCGAGGCGGCGCACGAATTGCTGGGCCGCCTCGGTGCGCTCCCGGCCACTGCGCAGGAACTGCTGAACGATCCCGCTCTGCGGGCGCACCTCGAGGACGATCCGGGCGATCCCGATACCGTGGACGCCGTGCTCGGCCTGGCCGCGCACGTCCTGCCCGCCCCCGGGGCGCTGCCCTCCTGGCTCGGCCTGATCGAATTGCCCTCCGCCGAAGGCGAACTCCTGCACGCGGACGAACTGCTGCTGCCGGACGCCCCGCTCGCCCGGGTGCTGCTGCCGGATTCGCCGTTCGCCACCATCTCGGACGAGACGGTGCGGCGCTACGGCGTGGAGGCCCTGCGGGCCGTCGGCGTCAACTGGAGTTTCACCGTCGTCGCGGAGGCCGACCCGACCGGCCCGGATCATGATCTGGACGACGAGGACTCCTGGTGGGACGGGCTGGCGGAGGATCCGCCGCGCCTGCTGGCCGTCCGCGATCTGGATCTGGTCGACGACGCGCAATGGCCGGAAGCCTTGCGCCTGTTGCTGTCCGACGAGATCACCCGCCCGCTGCTGGCCGACCGGGACGGCTACACCGCCTGGTGGCTGCGCCATCACGCGCATATCGACGGCATCGAACTGGGTGTCATGCGGCATCCGGACGACCGGTACTTCCAGGGCCTGCTCCCGCAGCTCCCGGGCTTCGCCGGACCCGACCTGACGGTGCTGCGCGGTGTGCTCGCCGATCCGGACGTGATCACTCCCGCACTGCTGGAAGAGCTGGTCGACGCCCTCGCGGATCCGGCGAGAGTGCCCGTCCCCGAGGCGATTTCGCAGACCTACAGCCGCATGGCCGAGGCTGCGGCGGCGGGCCTGCTGGATCTCGAGCAGATGGTGCTGCCGAGTCAGGTCCGCGCCCTGTCCGGTGCGGTCATCGATTCCTCGGACGCGCTGGTGCTGGATCAGCCCTGGTTCGGCCTCGCGGTGCCCGCGGATCGCCTGGTGGTCGGTGATCTCGAGACCGCGCCCGCGCTGGCCGAGCTGCTGGATCTTCCGCTGGTCTCCGAGGCGGTCACCGCCGAGGTGCTGGGGCAGGGGCGCGCCACCTCCTGGAGTGCGGATCCGCTGGGCGTGCTGCTGCGCCTGCAGTTCGATCTTCCCCGTGCCACAGGTGATCTCGTCGTGCACGAGGATCTGCGAGTCCGCCTGTCGGGTGCGTACGAGGGCACCGTCGCGGTGCCCTGGTGGCGCGAGGGCGAGGTGACCCACGTGCAGGCACAGCCGAGGGCCTGACCGGCCGGGCCCGACATACCGAAACGCCCGCACCGGAATCCGGTGCGGGCGTTGTCGTTTCGAGGCCCGAGGGAAATCGGGCGGGGCCGGAGGCTGTGCGACTCAGACCGCGTGCGAGGTGACCATGGCGGCGACGAGGTCCAATTGCTCACGGACAGCGGCACTGTCGTTGTCGACCAGCCAGCGCAGCACGATGCCGTCGATGGTGTTGAGCACGAACCGGCTCAGGGTGCCGACCGGGACCGTCCACGTATTTCCGGTTGCTTCGCGGGCGTGCTCGATGACATCGGTGAGCGTGGTGTCGTTGAACGTGTACTGCTCGCGGGCAATAGCGAGTTTCGCCGGTGTCGATTCGCCTTCGCGCAGTGCGTAGGTGGTGGTTTCGTAGGTGAGTAGTTGACGTTCGGGAGTAGCTTCGACATTGAGCCACATGAGTTCCAGGGCGGCGCGCACCAATTTCTGAAGCGCTTCTTTTCCGCTTCCGACGTCCTGCCATACTGTTTCGTTGGCATCGACGGAATCACGCAATTCCATCGATAGCGCCTTGACCAGCTCGGTCATGAGCTGATCCTTGTTTTCGAAACAGTAATGCACCACACCGAGGGAAACACCGGCAGCCTGAGCAACATCGCGCGTGGTTACTCCTGCCACGCCCTTTTTTTCGGCAAGGCCGATGGCCGCCTCGATAAGGTGGGCCCGTCGTTCTTCGACGCTCAATCGGGAGGACACTCCAGGGAGTTAAGTCGTCCAAACGCGCGCAGTCAATTCGTGCGCTCCCGAAGTCTTGTCTGGACCGTTCGCGCAGACCTGCGGTTCGCTCCCGTGCGATTTACTCCAAGCCGAGTTGTGCACCCTTGTCGCCGCGCCGTGCGCCGCGACGCTGAATGGCGAAGATGCTGTAGCCGAGTAGTCCGACCGCCAGACCCATGAGACATATCGGCCGGGCGTCGGCCCAATTGTCGTTGCACCACACCACGATGGTGGCTATCAACCAGCCGAGGCTGCCGATGGCCAGGACCGGGCGCGGGTCGGTGAGGCGCGAGGGAATCTCGGGCACGGGCTGAGTCACGAGGTCCAGGGTAGAGGGTCTGCGTGGGGCGGCGCGCTCACGTACCGGTCGGTACGTGAGCGCGCCGATGGCACCTCGATCCTGCATGTCGCGCCTGTGCGGGGCGGACCGCGCGAACCGGCGACCCGGTCGCGAACGGTCCCGTATCGTTTGCCTCTGTGACAACGCCTTCCGATATTCGAGCGCTCGCCGGTGACCTCTCGCTGGCGGTGGTGCGCTTGACGCGACACCTGCGGGGAAGGCGCAGCGATGCTCAGATTTCGCTGACCCAGCTGTCCGCGCTCGCGACGCTCAATCGTGAGGGTGCGATGACGCCCGGTTCGCTCGCCGCCAAGGAGCGCGTGCAACCGCCGTCCATGACCCGGGTGATCGCCTCGCTGTCGGAAATGAGCCTGGTGGAACGCAATCCGCATCCCACCGACGGCCGGCAGATCATCGTGTCGCTGTCCGCGGCCGGCCGCGCGCTGATCGCCGACGAGACCCACGCGCGCGAGGCCTGGATGACCGAGCAGCTCTCGGGTCTGCGCCCGGAGCAGCTGCTGGTGCTCAGCGAAGCGGTGTCGATCATGAAGCAGATCGTCGACGAATCCGAGTAGTCCTCGGTATCGGTCGCGGCGCCCGGTACTCGAAAGCCCTCGTACTCGAAAGCGCTCAGTACCCGAAAGCCCGGTCGCTCGATACGATCTCGCGACCCAGCGGGAACAGCGACACCGGGATCAGCTTCAGATTCGCCCAGGCGAACGGGATTCCGATGATGGTGATCGCCAGCGCGACGCTGGTGAACAGATGCCCCAGGGCCAGCCACCAGCCGGCGACGATGATCCAGACGACGTTGCCGAGCATCGAGCCGACGCCCGAGCCGGGCTTCTCGACCGCTTCGCGCCCGAACGGCCACAGGACGAACGACGCGATCCGGAACGACGCGATGCCCCACGGAATGGTCACGATCAGCACGCAGCAGATCACTCCGGCGAGGATGTAACCCAGTGCCATCCAGAATCCGACGAGCACTAGCCAGAGCACGTTCAACACCAACTGGATCGGTTTCACACCATCCAGCATGCCAGCCGGATCGGGTCCCGGACCATCGGGAAATACCCTGACTCGGCAGTGGGGGTACTCGACGGCATGGGTGCCGTCGTTGAAATAGAGGATTTGCAGCACATCTATGCGGCTGGAAATAGTTAATATTCCGCTACTTCATGAGTGATCAATGACGTTCATGCTCGAGGTAGCGTCCTTCGCGTTGTTCCCGGAAAAAGATGGTCTTGCAGTCACCCGCATTCGAGCATTCATTTGTTCGGACTGATAGGAGCACACTGTGGGCAAACGAATGCGCCGCCGAACCGGTGCGGCGCTCCTGGTCACCGCGACAGTCACCGCCGCCGCGCTCACCGCATGCGGCAGCGATGACAGTTCCAGCAGCAGTTCCTCCTCCGGGGCGACGCCCTCGGGTTCCACGCCCTCGGGTTCCACGTCATCGGGCGGTGCGGGTTCGGGCGATGCGGGTTCGGGTCCCGCCCGCAATCCCTACCTGGCCGCCGAGAAACTCGCGGTCACCCACCTCGACCCGGCTCAATCGGACAGTTTCGATGCGCCGGTGCCGCGCGGCACCTTCCGTGTCGATCCCGCGCAGATGCCGCGGGTGCCTACCGGCCCGGTCAGCATCATGACGCTGGCCTCGCCGTCGCCGGACCACATGTGGATCTCCTCCACGTCCGGGCCACGCTACGTGGACGTCTCGGACGGCGGCTTCAAGCAGGTCGCGGCCATGGACGCGCCCGGTGTGCAGCCGATCTCCCCGGCGCAGCTGGACCAGGTGCTGAACCAGCAGTTCACCGATACCGGCCAGATCGAGGCCGCCATCGCGCAGGACTGGGGCGGCGCGAACTGGCAGCGCATCGCCAATGGCGTCTACGGCATGGTCGACAAGGACAACCACTTCTACTTCCTGAACCAGAACGCCGAACTGTTCGTGTTCGCGCTGAAGGATCAGGACAAGCCCGAAGACGGCATCGAGATCATCGCGCAGCGGGACTTCAAGCCGCTGCTGTCGACCTCGATGACCACGCTCGGGATCCCGGAGACCATCGTCGGCGCGGACATGACCTACGACGGCCACCTGGTGGTGCTGGCCTCCCGCGCGCTGTACGTGCTCAACCGGGACCTGACCGGCGACCCGCAGCAGATTCGCATCGGCGACGACGAGACCGTCTCCAATTCGATGGCCGTCGACCCGGACGGCGGCATCTACTTCGCCTCCGACAAGATCATGCGCAAGGCGGTGTGGAAGGACGGCAAGCTCTCCACCGACGAATCCGAGGGAGCCTGGTCCTCCCCGTACGACTTCGGCCGCCAGCCCCCGGCGGTGAAGTTCGGCATCGGCACCGGCTCCACCCCGACCCTGATGGGTTACGGCAAGGACAACGACGAGCTCGTCGTGATCACCGACGGCTCCGACCATATGAAATTGGTCGCGTTCTGGCGCAACAAGATTCCCGATGGCTTCACCCAGAAGCCGGGAACCAAGTCCAACCGGATCGCCGATCAGATCCAGGTGACCGCCGGGCTGGACAACCCGCCGGAATTCGTGCAGTCGGAGCAATCGGTCGTGGTGAACGGCTACGGCGCGTTCGTCGTTCAGAACATCGGTTCGGGCGGTTCACCGGATCGGCTCGTCGACGTGCTCGCCAACGGCCCGGTCGACGAACCGCCGCACGGTATGCAGCGTTTCGAATGGGACCCCGGCGCGAACAGCTGGAAGTCGGCGTGGACCCGCGGTGACGTGGTCTCCACCTCGATGGTGCCCGCCGTATCTCGCACCGCCGGAATCGTTTTCGTGAACGGCTACTCGAAGGCCGACGGCTGGGAACTCACCGGCCTGGACTGGAAGACCGGAGAAACGGTGCACCGCACCATCTTCGGCCAGACCAACCTCGGCAACGGCGCGTACGCGGTGGTCGAGGCGTTCCCGAACGGCGACCTGCTGTTCAACAGCATCGGCGGGCCGTTCCGCGCCACCATCGCGGAGAAATAGGAGCTCGACCGCGCTGGTATCGGTACGCGCTGGTATATGTACGCGACGGCCGGTCGTCACTTCCCGTGACGCCCGGCCGTTTTCGCCTGTGCACAGGCGCTGTGGATCAGTGTGGACGGATCCGCGGGATCAGAAGAACCAGCCGAGTTCGGCGGTGCGGTCGGTGGTGAGCGCGTCGTCGAAGGCCCGCAGCGCCGCGGCGTCCTTCACCTGGATCCGGTTGGCGGCGGCGAAGGCTCGCGCCCGGTGCGCGCCGAAGTACAGTCCGCCGAGCACATCGATGCCCAGCTCCAGATCCGGTGCGCGATCGGTCGGTTCGCATTCGGCGATGCCGTCGCGCACCCGCAACGCGAACGTGCCGCCCTTGTTCCGGAACGAATCCGCCACGGCCAGTGTGACATCCAGGTCGTGCCGGTAGGTGCGTGCGGACAGCGCCGCCGGCACGTCCATGATTCGCGTCCACAGTTCGTCGTGGCGGCGAGTGATCCGGACCAGGCGCGGGTCGGTGAGCAGGTAGGGGAGTGCGTCGTCGTCCGAGATCGAGCCCTCGATCCTGTGAACCAGGTCCAGGCTCAACAGCATTCGCCACAGCGCGATGTGCGCCTCCGTCGTCACCGCGCGGAACTCCACCACGAACGCGGTGTTTCCGCTCTCGCTCCATCGTCTGCGGTACAGCACGTATCCGTCCGGATGCGTCAGTGCGAACAGCGAGGAGGCCCCGTCCCGATTGCGTTCCGGGTCGGCCATCAGCAGGGACCACTTGGCGGGCGGCCGTTCCTGCGCGCCGGGCACCAGTCGCCGCCATCGGTCGTAGACCTCGCGCAGATGTGCCTCGGCCTCGGCCTCGGCCGGTTCGGCCAGCTCGACCCCGCCGGGATCCGGTGTGCCGGGCCGGAATTCGGCGCGACGCGGATCGTGGATCTCGAACGTGCTGCTCTCGATGGAGGGCGCGTAGCCGAAGCGCCCGTAGATGGTGCCCTCGCTGGCGGTGAAAATGGTGAGCGGCAGCCCGTCGGCCTCGGTGCGCTCGTGCTGTCGCGTGTAGAGCTCGCGCAGGATGCCGCGTCGCCGATGGGTGGGAGCGACCACCACCGCCGAGACGCCGCAGGCCTCGACGGTGCGCTCGCCGGGAACCGTGACGATCATGGTCCGATCCACGGTGTGCCCGACGATCCGGTCGCCGTCCATCGCGACCAGGGCACGCTCGACGGGGAAGATTCCCGGCTGATGCTCCAGCTCGTCCTTGTCGTATCGCATGCCGAAACAGGTCTCTACCAGCTGAACGATCGCGGGGCGGTCCGCCGTGGTGGCCGACCGCACGGTAATGCCATTCGTCGATGCCATACCTCGGACGATGCCACGAATCGGCGCGCCCGCGCACGTGAATATTTCCGGATGAGTATTTCCGAATCGGAAACGATGTGACGGGAAACGACGTGTGCACCACCTGCCGACCCCTTCGCGGCAGGTGGTGCACACTCGACCCCCTCGGTGCCCCCCGACACCGTCCCCTGGACGCCCCCCGCATCCTGTTTCCCCTCACCGATGCCTTCCCGGCATCCCTTCCCCCTCCGAGCCGCCCCCCGGCGTTTCGGACCCCCCGGACGCCCCCCAGCATCCGGTACCTCCCCGGTGCCCCCCGGCACCGAAGACCCCCACCAGTGCCTCCCGGCACTCCTTGCCCCCGACGCCTCCCCGACGTCCCTTCCCCCTGGAGCCCCCCGGCTCCGATTTCGTACTGCCCCGGTGTCTCCCGACTCCAGGTCCCCCCGAGATCCCCCGACCCCGTTCCCCAGGAGCCCCCCGACTCCACTCCTCCCGGAGTCCCCGACTCCGTCCCCCCGACTCGGATCCCCTGCCTTCGGAGATTCCCCCGAATCTCCGAAGTTCCCCCGGTCTTCTTACTTCTGAGGCCGTTTCGACCTCGTGAGAAGAACAATGCCGGTGCCGCCCAACAAGATTCTTAAGAAGAGCTTGTAAACACGAACGGCCCGAAAAACGATCATCGGCGGCGGGTCGAGCCCGTGGTCCGCCGGGTGAGCGGGAGAGGTGAGCTCCGCTGTCGCCCAGCGTGATTCGAAGCCGGGTCGCCGGTGTGGATTCGAGGCAGGTCCGTCGACCTGCCCCGGAAACGACGCAGACCCGCTTCCGAAACTCGGAAGCGGGTCTGCGACAAGCTGTGTCGGCCGCCGATCGCGTCGGCGGCCGCGGATCAGCGGCCCGTGATGTCGCGGTAGTCGCGCTCGGCGTAGCCGGTGTAGATCTGGCGCGGACGGCCGATCTTCAGCGGCTCGCTGTGCATCTCACGCCAGTGCGCGATCCAGCCCGGCAGCCGGCCCATGGCGAACAGGACGGTGAACATGCGGGTCGGGAAGCCCATCGCGCGGTAGATGACGCCGGTGTAGAAGTCGACGTTCGGGTAGAGGCGACGCTCGATGAAGTAGTCATCGGTGAGCGCGGCTTCCTCGAGCGCCTTGGCGATGTCGAGCAGCTGGTCGTCGCCGCCGATCTTGGACAGGATGGTGTCCGCGGCCTTCTTGACCAGGGTCGCGCGCGGGTCGAAGTTGCGGTAGACGCGGTGCCCGAAGCCCATGAGCTTCACGCCGTCTTCCTTGTTCTTGACCTTGCGGATGAATTCCTTGACGTCGCCGCCGTTGGCCTTGATCTCGTCCAGCATCTCGAGCACGGCCTGGTTGGCGCCGCCGTGCAGCGGACCCCAGAGCGCGTTGATGCCACCGGAGACCGAGGTGAACAGGTTGGCGTCCGAGGAGCCGACCAGGCGCACGGTCGAGGTCGAGCAGTTCTGCTCGTGATCGGCGTGCAGGATCAGCAGCATGTCCAGCGCCGCGGCGACCTCGGGGTCGACCTCGTACGGCTCGGCCGGGAAGCCGAACGTCATGCGCAGGAAGTTCTCCACCAGCGACAGCGAGTTGTCCGGGTAGAGGAACGGCTGACCGACCGACTTCTTGTAGGCGTAGGCCGCGATGGTCGGCAGCTTGGCCAGCAGTCGGATGGTGGACAGCTCGACCTGTTCGGGATCGCGCGGGTCCAGCGAGTCCTGGTAGTACGCCGAGAGGGCGTTCACCGCGGAGGAGAGCACCGGCATCGGGTGCGCGTTGCGCGGGAAGCCGTCGAAGAAGCGCTTGAGATCCTCGTGCAGCAGCGTGTGCCGGCGGATCCGGTCGGTGAAATCGTCCAGCTGGGCCTGGGTCGGCAGCTCACCGTAGATGAGCAGGTAGCTGACCTCGATGAAGGTCGACTTACCGGCCAGCTGGTCGATCGGGTAACCCCGGTAGCGCAGGATGCCCGCTTCACCGTCGATATAGGTGATCGCCGACTTGGTCGACGCGGTGTTCATGAAGCCGGGGTCGTAGGTGACGTACCCGGTGCTGGCCAGCAGCTTGCCCAGGTCGATTCCGTCATTGCCCTCGACAGCCTTGGCAACGGTCATCGGGTACTCGCCGCCGGGGTATGTCAGTACCGGCTTGGCGTCGTCGTCGACGTTGATGATGTTCTCAGCGGGCACGGAAGAATCCCTCTCAGGCTTGAAACCGTAGGCATCGGACGCGGGTAGCGACGACGCGCTTGGTTCAACGCTAGCCGCTGTCCAGTAGGCCCGAGAAACGAGGGTCTCTCTTTTCTACCTCACAGTCACATCCTCGCCAGGTGAGGTACCGGGCGGTGATGTGTTATATGCATCGGCCGCCTCGGCGCGCCTACGCGACGCGAATCTCCGAGTGCGCCCGCGCTACTCGGTATCGGACGAACGCCGGGAAGATCAACGCCGCGATCACCATGCCGATCACCACCAGGACGCCGCCTCCGGCAGCGGCCGCCGCGGTACCCACGGCGGCCGCGGCGAAACCGTGCGCAACATCACCGATGCGGGGTCCGCCGGCCACGACGACGATGAACACGCCCTGCAACCGGCCGCGCATCTCGTCGGTCGCGACGGACTGCAGCATGGTGGTGCGCAGGGCCGCGGAGAACATGTCGACGGCCCCGCCGAACGCCAGGCAGGCGAAGGCGATCCACAGCGCGACGGTGAGGCTCAGCGAGTGCCCGGCCGCGCCGACGGCCAGACCGAAGCCCACCATGCCCAGGCCCCACAGCACGATCAGGATCACCACGGCCAGACCCTGGCGGCGGATGCGCGAGAGCCATCCGGAGAAGACGCCGCCGAACACCGCGCCCACCGACATCGCCGCGAAAAGCAGGCCGAGCGCGTGACCGCTGCTCGCGGTGTCGCCGAAGCTGTCCTGCGCGATCTCCGGGAACAGCGCGCGCGGCATGCCGAACACCATGGCGATCACATCGACGGCGAAGGAGGCCAGCAGGATTCGCTGGGTCGCCAGATAGACGAAGCCGTCCAG
The DNA here is from genome assembly GCF_001613145.1 of Nocardia jejuensis NBRC 103114. Taxonomy (GTDB): domain Bacteria; phylum Actinomycetota; class Actinomycetes; order Mycobacteriales; family Mycobacteriaceae; genus Nocardia; species Nocardia jejuensis. The sequence goes on along the minus strand of NZ_BDBU01000062.1, from coordinate 7,115 downwards.
GACCTCGCGGAGTCCGGCCCGGCGCGATTCGCCGGTCGGCGGGATCGGGGGCAGTTTCCAGGTGGCCCACAGCGTGGCCAGCAGCGCGATGGAGTCGAGCAGATAGAGCGTGGCCAGCCCGGCGACCGGGATGAGCATGCCCGCCATCACGGGCCCGGCGATCGCGCCGAACTGCATGACCGTCATGGACAGCGAATTGGCCGCCGGCAGTTGCTCTTTCGGCAGCAGTCGCGGATAGATGGCGCTGCGGGCAGGCTGGTTCACCGCGAAGAACGCCTGCTGCACCGCGAAGAGTCCGAGCACCAGCCAGGGATTGTTCAGCCCCGCCGCGGCCTGCGCCCAGAAGGCGAGTGCGGTGAGTCCGGTGCCGGTGCTGGTGATCAGCAGCAGCTTGCGCCGGTCCATGACGTCGGCCAGCGCGCCGCCCCACAGGCCGAACACGATGAGCGGGACCAGGCCGAACAGTCCGGCCAAACCGACATACGACGAGCTGTGCGTGATGTCGTACAGCTGCTTGGGTACGGCGACCACCGACAATTGCGCACCGATGACGGTGACGACTCCGGTGGTCCACAACCTGCGATAGTGGGGATTCCGGAGCGGGGTTATGTCGGCGAGCACTTTCACCGGCGTGACATTAGCGACGGGAAACAGTGCTTGGCTAGGTCATTCGCCCGAAACATCCCACCATTCGGACGTGATAGATCCCACGACTTATTACCTTGTCTCGGATCGGCTCCGGTGCCGTTGTGTCACAGCGCTGTTCGGCACCGCCGCCAGGCACCGGACGGCACCGCCGCCAGGCATCGATCGGCACCGCCGCTAGGGCTGTAGACGCTCCACCTTCATGGCGGTCACCTCGGTGTTGCCCGGCTCCAGCACGACCCGCAACCGGTTGTGCATGCGGCTGCGCCGCCCCTGCCAGAACTCCACGTAGTGCGGCCGCAGCTGGAATCCGCCCCAGTGCGGGGGCACCGGGATCTCCGCCACGCCCTCGAAGCGCTCTGTGACTTCCGTCAACTGCAGGTCCAGATCCTCGCGCGAGGCGATCGGCCGCGACTGCAGCGACGCCCACGCGCCCAGCTGGGATCCGCGTGGCCGCGAACGCCAGTACACGGCCGTGACCTCGGCTCCGACCCGTCGCACCGGACCGCGCACGGTCACCTGCCGCCCGAGCACCGGCCAGACGAAGGTGGCCGAGGCCCAGGGCGTCGTGGCCAGGGCGCGGCCCTTGAACGAGTCGTAATTGGTGTAAAAAGTCACACCCTCGGGCGAGAGTCCCTTGCACAGCACGGTCCGGGAGGCCGGATGCGGGCCCTCGTCGGTCATCTCGACGGTGGCCAGCACCATGGCATTGGCATCGGTGATCCCGGCACTGGTGGCGTGCTCGATCCAATTGCGCAGCAACGGTTCCCAGCCGTCGGACAACCAGGTCTCGTCCAGGTCGGTTTCCAGGCCCGGATGGTTGTCGCCGGCGTCCACGCCGTACTCCACGCGCATGGCCGCGATGTCGAGATCGGACGTGGCGGAATTCTCCTGGTCGCGCATGGGGCAGAGGTTACTCCGGAGTAATGCTCGCGTTAAGGTCTAAGCGATCGGCGTGGCCGCCCACGGATCGGGCAGCCCGACTTGCAAGGAGAGTCACAACATGACTGCCAGCGCTGCGGTTCCCAGCCCTGTCATCCCGGCTGACTTCGTCAGCGGTCTCGAAGGCGTGGTGGCCTTCACCACCGATATCGCCGAACCGGACAAGGATGGTGGCGCGCTTCGCTACCGCGGCGTCGATATCGAGGACCTGGTCGCGAACCGGGTCACCTTCGGTGACGTGTGGTCGCTCCTGGTCGACGGAGAATTCGGCCACGGCCTGCCCCCGGCGGAGCCCTTCCCGCTGCCGATTCACACCGGTGACGTGCGCGTCGACGTGCAGGCCGGCCTGGCCATGCTCGCCCCGATCTGGGGCTACCAGCCGCTGCTGGACATCGACGACGACACCGCTCGCGACAATCTGGCGCGCGCCTCGGTGATGGCGCTGTCCTATGTGGCGCAGTCCGCGCGCGGCATCTACCAGCCCGCCGTGCCGCAGAAGCAGATCGACGAGTGCACCACCATCACCGAGCGGTTCATGACCCGCTGGAAGGGTGAGCCGGACCCGAAGCACACCGAGGCCATCGACGCCTACTGGGTCTCCGCCGCCGAGCACGGCATGAACGCCTCCACCTTCACCGCCCGCGTCATCGCCTCCACCGGCGCCGACGTGGCCGCCTCGCTCTCGGGTGCGATCGGCGCGATGTCCGGCCCGCTGCACGGCGGCGCGCCCGCCCGGGTGCTCCCGATGATCGAGGGCGTCGAGAAGACCGGTGACGCACGCGCACTGGTCAAGGGCATCCTGGATCGCAAGGAAAAGCTCATGGGCTTCGGGCACCGGGTCTACCGCGCCGAGGATCCCCGCGCCCGCGTGCTGCGCGCCACCGCCGAGCGCCTGGACGCCCCGCGCTACGAGGTCGCCGCCGCGCTGGAGCAGGCCGCGCTGGCCGAATTGCGTGAGCGTCGCCCGGACCGCGCCATCGAGACCAATGTCGAGTTCTGGGCCGCGGTCATCCTGGACTTCGCCGAGGTTCCCGCGCACATGATGCCCGCCATGTTCACCTGTGGCCGCACCGCCGGCTGGTGTGCGCACATTCTCGAGCAGAAGAAGCTCGGCAAGCTGGTTCGCCCGGCCGCCATCTACACCGGCCCGGCCCCGCGCAGCCCGGAGTCCGTGACCGGTTGGGAGACCGTGGTCCACTGACCCGCCATTTTCCCCGAGTGTGGCCCGCGGCAGTGCGCCGCGGGCCACACTCGTATGCGGCTCCGGCTCGCGCGCCGGATCCTTTCCCGGAGGAGTCGTTTCGTGGCACTGGAGATGCGGACCCGCTGCGAACGATGCGAGGTCGTCGAGCTCACCGCCGACGGCCCCGCGTCGATCTGCTCTTACGAGTGCACGTTCTGTGAAGACTGTGCTCGAACGATGGATTACACCTGCCGCAATTGCGGTGGCGAGTTGGTGACCAGGCCGCGAAGGTTGGAACAACGGTGAGCCGAGGACTGGTTCTTGCGAATTTCTTCGCATAGCCTGCATCGGTGCTAGACGCAGGACTGTCCCGGCGCCGCTTGCTCGCCGCCGGTGCGGCCCTCGCGGCCGGTTTCGTGACCTCCGGTTGTGGTGTGGCCAAGGGCAATTCGCCCGATCGCCTGCTCGAGCCGCTGATCGGCCGGAGTGATCCCACCGTGGTGCCGGCCCGGATGCCGCTCGCCACGCAGGGCGGGCCGGACGCCGTTGCCGCCAAGTACGCGGGGCAGAAACCGCAGCAGTGGGGGATGGACCTGTCCGGCATCATGACCGGATTCGATTCCCCCGGTAAACAATTCGCGCTCACCCTGGACGCCTGCGGCGGCCCCGGCAACAACGATGTCGATGAGAATCTGCTCGCGCTGCTGCAGGCTCAGCAGGTGCCCGCGACGCTGTTCCTGAACAAGCGCTGGATCGACGCGAACCCCGCCCGGGCCGCGCAACTCGCCGCCAACCCGCTGTTCGAGCTCGCCAATCACGGCACCGCACACCGTCCGCTCTCGGTCACCGGCCGCTCCGCCTACGAGATCAAGGGCACCGCGTCCGCGCAGGAGGCCGTGGACGAGGTGTGGCGCAACCACGAACGACTCGTGGCGCTGACGGGCAGCGCGCCGCGCTTCTTCCGCACCGGCACAGCGCAATACGACGAAGTCGCGGTGTCGATCGTGCGTGATCTGGGCGAAACACCGGTCGGCTACTCGGTCAACGCGGACTTCGGCGCGACCTCCGCCGCGGACAAGGTGCGGGCGAACATGATGAACGCCAAGCCCGGCGGCATCGCGCTGGCGCACATGCACCGCCCGAACTCCGGCACCGGGCCCGGCATGTTCGCCGCGATCCCGGCGTTGAAGGCGGCCGGATTCCAGTTCGTGAAACTGCCGTAGCGCGCGCGGTATCGATCGCGCGGGCGGTATCGATTCAGAGCGGGTGCGACGCGGCCCAGTCCACCGCCACCGATTCGCCTCGATCCACGGTGAAGAACGCGACCTGCAGATGCTGCCCCAGATCCATCAGCTCCAGCGCGCCCAGCGGCACCGACTGGACGATCCGCACCCGCCAGGGCAGCGGCTCGTCCCAGGCGTGCAGTTCCAGATCCAGCCGCAGCACCGGATCCTCGCGCCCGGTGTAGTTCGCGGCGACCGGGGTGGCCGCGAGCACGGTGGCACGCGCGCGGCGGCCGTCGCGCAGGATCTTGGCCGTTCCGGTGCGGCTGGTCTCCTCGATGGCGGGGACGTAGAGCACCACGCGCTCGTGATCGCCGGGATCCACGCGGCAGGCGATGATCGAACCCGGCCGCATCCACTCCTGATCGGCGCTGTTCACGCGCTGACGCACCCGGGTCTCGTACGGATGCTGATCCTCGAGCCGGATGCGGACCCAGAATTCGGTGTCGCCCCCGGGCCGGGCGGGGGAGCGCTGGGCGGATGCCGGGAGGGCGTCACGCACGCTCAGGACCGTCGCTGTGCCCTCGGCTCCGTGCAGGAGCAATTCGCGGCGAGCGGCGTCGTCCAGGGCCGGGCCCCGGCGGTTCAACCCTCGCGAGCCGAATTGGGAGGACAGTCGCAGTCCGGCGAGGCCGCGGCGGAACAGCCCGGGACGCGGACGATCGTCGGAATTCTCCGTCCTGCGTTGCGCGCGTCCAGGATTCGCGGACACGCTCGGGTCGTCGGAGGTGGTGCCGGGTCGCTCGTGCGCGGCCTTGTCCATGGCGGTAAACCGTAATAGCAATGTGGCATGTGACACAGCGTTACGCGGTGTGTGCGGAGTCGGCGTGCCGAACCGCCTGGTCGGATCGATTCGAGACGCCTACCCACCCGCTCGGATGGGGATTACCACGCTTTATTCTGGTCGCCATGACCTCTGCGTTCCCGACCATCCCCGACGATCTCAAGCCCGCCGATGGACGGTTCGGCTGCGGACCTTCCAAGGTGCGTCCCGAACAGCTGCAGTCCCTGGTGGACACCGGCGCCTCCGTGTTCGGCACCTCGCACCGGCAGAAGCCGGTCAAGGACGTAGTGGCGCGGGTGCGCACCGGCCTGCGTGAATTGTTCGCGCTGCCGGACGGTTACGAGGTCGTCCTCGGCAACGGTGGCACCACGGCGTTCTGGGACGCCGCCGCGTTCGGCCTGATCCGGGAGAAGTCGCTGCACCTGAGCAACGGCGAGTTCTCCTCGAAGTTCGCCTCGGTGGCCAAGGGCAACCCGTTCATCGGCGACCCGATCGTCATCAAGTCGGAGCCGGGCGACGCCCCCGAGCCGACCTCGGATCCGTCCGTCGACCTGATCGGCTGGGCGCACAACGAGACCTCCACCGGTGTCGCGATCCCGATCACCCGCCCGGCGAATTCGGATCACGCCCTCGTCGCCATCGACGCCACCTCCGGCGCCGGCGGTCTGCCGGTGAACGTCGCCGACACCGATGTGTACTACTTCGCGCCGCAGAAGTGCTTCGCCGCCGACGGCGGCCTGTGGATCGCGCTGATGAGCCCGAAGGCGCTCGAGCGCGTCGAGGAGATCAAGAACTCGGGTCGCTGGACACCGGAATTCCTGTCGCTGCCGATCGCGGTCGACAACTCCACCAAGGACCAGACCTACAACACGCCCGCGCTCGCCACGCTGTTGCTGTTCGCGAACCAGATCGAATGGCTCAATGGCAACGGCGGTTTGGACTGGGCCGTGAAGCGCACCGCGGATTCCTCCTCGCGGCTGTACTCGTGGGCCGAGACCAGCGAGTACGCGACTCCGTTCGTACAGAACCCGGCGCTGCGCTCGCAGGTCGTCGGCACCATCGATTTCTCGGAGTCGGTGGACGCCGCGCAGGTGGCGAAGGTGCTGCGCGCCAACGGAATCGTCGATACCGAGCCGTACCGTAAGCTGGGTCGTAACCAGCTGCGTATCGGAATGTTCCCGGCGATCGATCCCGAGGACGTGTCACAGCTGACCCGCTGCATCGATTGGGTCGTCGAGAAGATCGGCTGAACCCGAAACAGGTAGCCCTCCGGAGAGATTCGGAAGGTCCAAAGAAGACACAGTATGCGGCGCGGGAGTCTGGCGACAGATTTTCGCGCCGCGTGTCTCGCCCCACGAACCACAGAAGTGCACTACTGTTCCAGAAACGTGGGCGATGTCGCGAGCCTGTGCGCTGTAAAAACGCAGCGCTGAGTGTGATGCAGTGACAAGGAGGTAACGGTGCGTGAACTTCGAGTAATCGGATTGACGCCCGATTCCGCGCACATCGTGTGCATCGATACCGAAACCGGTCAGAAGTACCGGCTCGCCGCCGACGACAAACTGCGTGCCGCGGCCCGCGGAGACCTTGCCCGATTCGGCCAAATCGAGATCGAAACGGAAGCCACGATGCGCCCTCGCGATATCCAGGCTCGAATCCGTGCCGGTGCGTCCGTCGAGCAGGTGACCGATGAATCCGGCATGCCCGCCAGTCGAGTGGAGCGCTTCGCGTATCCCGTACTCCTGGAACGGGCTCGGGCCGCCGAGCTGGCGCAGAAGGCGCATCCCGTGCGCAACGACGGCCCCGCCATCGAGACCCTCATCGAGATCGTGTCCGCGGCGTTCGCCGAGCGCGGCCACAATATCGAGGTCGCCGAATGGGACGCCTGGAAAGACGAGAAGGGCTACTGGGTCGCCCAATTGCAGTGGCAGGCCGGACGTTCGGTCATCGCCGCGCACTGGCGCTACCAGCCGGACGCGCACGGCGGTTCCGTTGTGCCGCTCGATGATCCGGCCGCCGATCTGATCGACCCCGACTTCGGCCGCGCCCTGCGCGGTCTCGCGAGCATCCTGCCGGACCAGAACGAGATCGCCGCGGCGGAGGCCCCGACACCCGCGCCCGCGCCGCGTGAGGAGCGCGCGGAGTACGAGTCCACCTCCGCTCGCGTCGCGAATCAGCAGTCCCTGGACGGCTATTACGAGCAGCGTGCCGCCGTCGGCGCGGATACCGTTCCGGTTCCCGCCGCCGCGGCGCCGGCGCCCGCTCCGGTGGCGCCGTC
>NZ_BDBU01000061.1 GCF_001613145.1 Nocardia jejuensis NBRC 103114 | reverse complement strand
GCCCGCCGCGCTGAAGGGCCGCGCCGCGGTCATCGCCGTGGCCGCCGGAGCCGTGGTCGCCGCCGGGCAGACCGGTATCGAGACCACCGGCACGCAGACCGATAACGTCGACTTCCAGGCCGCCGCACAGGTCAAGGACATCTCGGGCAACGAAACCATCGGGCTCGACTCCTCGGGTTCCCCGCAGGTGCTCAACGCCTCCGGCGTGACGGACCTCAACCAGTTCAGCGACATCCTGCAAAAGGGTCAGCAGTACGCGGCCGATATCGCCGCCGCCGAATCCGCGAAGCTGCGGCCGCTGTGGACCCGATTCGCCAACGGCAACTTCACCTCCGGCTTCGGCGCCCGCTGGGGCGTACAGCATCTGGGCGTGGACGTCGCGGCCCCGATCGGCACTCCGATCTACGCCGTCGCCGACGCCACGGTGCTCGAGGCCGGTCCCGCATCGGGTTTCGGCATGTGGGTGCGACTGCTGCACGACGACGGCACCGTGACCATCTACGGCCACATCGACACCGCCGTCGTCTCCCAGGGCATGCGCGTCATGGCCGGGGACCAGATCGCCACCGTCGGCAATCGCGGCTTCTCCACCGGCCCGCACTGCCACTTCGAGGTCTGGCTGAACGGCGTCGACAAGATCGACCCGCTCCCCTGGCTCGCCTCGCGCGGCATCTCACTGGGCATCCAGCGCGACTGACGCGGCGCCACAGGCACTTTCGATATCCACTTCAGCGCGCCGGTCATCGCGACCGGCGCGCTGAAGTCGTTTCACGGCACGAACCATTCACCGCCGATCATGCGCCCGGCACCGGAAGTCCGTCTGCGCCTTGCGCGTGCCGGGATACGGACTTCCGATGCGGAACGTTCCGCGCGAACCGATCAGAGTTTGATCAGGGTCCGGCTGAACTGCGGGATCAGGCGGATCTTGCCGGCGGTGCCGAAATCGATAGTCACCGTGGCCAGCGCGCCGAAGCCCTCGGCGGCGACGACCTTGCCCAGGCCGTACTTGTCGTCGCTGACCCGGTCCCCCACGGCCAGCACCAGATTGGTGTTGTTGCGCTTGCCCCCGGCGGGGCTGCTCGACGGCGCGGGGCGGCGCTCGGATCCGCGGACGCCGGGGCGCTGCTCGGACCAGCCGTCACCGCGCGTCCAATCACGGTCCACGCCATCGTCTTCGCCGCGGCGGCGGGTGCCCCGCATGCTCTGCGACATGGTGGGCTCGAGCCGGCGCCAGTCCATCAGATGGCCCGGGATCTCCTGCAGGAAGCGCGATTCGGGGTTCGAGACCGGCTGCCCCCAGCCGGATCGGACCACCGCGCGGCTCAGATACAGGCGCTTGCGTGCACGGGTGATGCCCACATAGGCCAGACGGCGTTCCTCGGCCAGCTCGGTCGGGTCGCCCAGGGCGCGCATATGCGGGAATTGCCCGTCTTCCCACCCGGTGACGAAGACCACCGGGAACTCCAGCCCCTTGGCCGTATGGAGGGTCATGAGGGTCACCACGCCGGTGCCCTCGTCCGGAATCTGGTCGCTGTCGGCCACCAGCGAGACGCGCTCGAGGAAAGCGGCGAGCGAGCCCGGGTCCGGTTCGCCCTCGGAAGCCTCGGGCACGAGGCCCTCGGCCTCGGCGGCCTCGACATTGTTGCGCGCCTCGGAGCTGAACTCACGTGCGACGCTGACCAATTCGTTGAGGTTGTCCAGCCGCGCGCCGTCCTGCGGATCGTCGGACATCTCGAGCTCGGTGCGATACCCGGTGCGGTCCAGCACCGCCTCGACGATCGCCCCGACATCCGGGAAGTCCTGATCCGCCTGGACACCGGCGGACCGGATCTCGCCGAGCAGCTCCACGAATCCGGCGATGGCCCGCTGCGCCCGGGTGTTGAGCAGCGCCACCTTGCCCTCCGCCGCGTCCCTAAGCGCCTGTGCGAAGCCGATATTGCGCTGTTCGGCGTGCACGGCCACGCAGGCCTCGGCGCGATCGCCGATGCCGCGGCGGGGGGTGTTGAGGATGCGGCGCAGGCTGACCGCGTCATCCGGGTTCTCCAGCACGCGCAGGTACGCGACGATGTCCCGCACTTCCTTGCGCTCGTAGAAGCGGACGCCGCCGACCACCTTGTAGGGCAGGCCCATCCGGATGAAGATTTCCTCCAGGGCGCGGGAGTTGTTGTTGGTGCGGTAGAAGATCGCGACGTCGTTGTAGTTGGCCTCGGCGTTGTCGACCAGTCGATCGATCTCGCGCGCCACGAACGAGGCCTCGTCGTGCTCGTTGTCCGCGACGTAGCCGACGATCAGATCGCCGTCGCCCTGATCGGTCCAGAGCTTCTTCTCGCGACGGTTCTCGTTGCGGGCGATGACGGCGTTGGCCGCAGCCAGGATGTGCTGGGTGGAGCGGTAATTCTGTTCCAGCAGAATGGTTTCCGCGTCCGGGAAGTCGCGCTCGAACTCCTCGATATTGCGGATCGTCGCACCGCGGAAGGCGTAGATGGACTGGTCGGCGTCACCCACCACGCACAGTTCGCTGGGCGGTACCCGGTCCTCGGCGTCGCGGGGCAGGTGATAACCGACGAGTTCACGCACCAGCACGTACTGGGCGTGGTTGGTGTCCTGGTACTCGTCGACCATGATGTGCCGGAACCGGCGGCGGTAGTACTCGGCCACCTGGGGATGCCGCTGCAGCAGCGCGACCGTCTCACCGATCAGGTCGTCGAAGTCCAGGGCGTTGGCCGCGCGCAGCCGCCGCTGGTACTCGTCGTAGACGCGCGCCACGATGCGCGAGAACTCGCCCTCGTCCTTCGCGGCGTCGGTGGCGGCCTGCTCCGGGTCGATGAGCTCGTTCTTGAGATTGGAGATGGCGGTGGACAGCAGGCGCGGGGTGAACTTCTTGGCGTCGATGTCGAAATCGCGCCCGATCATGGCCAGCAGCCGTCGCGAGTCGTCCGCGTCGTAGATGGAGAAGTTGGTGTTGAGGCCGGCGACCAGCGAAGCCTGGGTACGCAGAATTCGCACGCAGCTGGAGTGGAAGGTGGACACCCACATGCTCGCCGCGCGCGGGCCGACCAGTTCGGCGACGCGTTCGCGCATCTCGGCGGCGGCCTTGTTGGTGAAGGTGATCGCGAGGATCTCCCCGGGCCGCACCCCGCGGGCCGCGAGCAGATAGGCGATGCGGCGGGTCAGGACCGCCGTCTTGCCCGATCCGGCGCCGGCCACGATCAACAGCGGGGTACCGGTGTGCATCACCGCGGCGCGCTGCTGAGGATTCAAACCTTCGAGCAACGCCTGTTCCCGCCGCGCCTGCTCGGTCTTCTGCTGGTCGTGCGCCACCGTCGTGTTCATCGCCCGTCAACGCTACCGGCGCGCACCGACACATATGAAGCCCACCGGTCGAGACGTCCGATTAGTGCTGGTCCACCGAACCGCGAACAAACCGTGAACTTCGCAAAATACTCAGGAGATTCACAAATGAACACGTTTTGTTCGGGTCGCACAGCGTGGCACACTGGCCAGATGACCAGCGCTCGAGCTGCAGGTAGAACTCGGGCGCACCCCCCGGGGGGACAATGTAAGACCCAGTAGGTCTGATTCTTGGTGAAGAACCGATCGGTAACGGGTCGGACTCGTCTGCCGATCGACGTTTTGGACCACGAGGAGTGAAAGCATGAGCATCTCGACGACGGGACAATCCGAGCCTGCCACCGGATCGGACGCCGGTACGACCGCACTGCCTTCCGAGGCGGAGATCGACAAGTTGCGCAAGGAGATCGACAAGCTCGATGCCGAGATTCTGGCGGCGATCAAGCGACGTACCGAGGTGTCGCGCATCATCGGCCGCACCCGCATGGCCAACGGCGGCCCCAAACTGGTGCATTCCCGCGAGATGAAGGTGCTCGAGCGGTTCAGCGAGCTGGGCCAGGAGGGCCACACGCTCGCCATGCTGCTGCTGCGTCTGGGCCGCGGCAGACTGGGTCACTGACCCACTCGGGCCGGTGCCGGGTCCCGGACCCCGCACGCGCGCCGAGATCTTTTTCATAGCCGATTCGAAGATTGTGTAACGCGGCGCACACCTCGCAACGATTCACGAGGGGTGTGCCGCTGCGCGGCTTCCCTAGACCACATGCGGCACTCCATCGAGTGCCGCTGCCCTCAGGCCGCCCCGGGTGATTCATCACCCCGGGGCGGTGCTGTTTTCCGGACCGCTTTCGCGGCCTTCCTCAGGGCAGGGCGATGTACCTCAGGGCAGGGCGATGTACTTCGTGTCGAGATACTCCTCGATGCCCTCGAATCCGCCCTCCCGGCCGAATCCGGATTCCTTCACGCCGCCGAAGGGCGCGGCCGGATCGGAGATGACGCCGCGGTTGACTCCGACCATGCCGGTCTCCAAGCCTTCCGCCACTCGCAGCGCCCGCGCGAGATCCTGCGTGAAAACGTATGCCACCAGGCCGTATTCGGTGTTGTTCGCGGCGGCCAGCCCTTCCTCCTCGGTGTCGAACCCGACGATCGGCGCGACCGGCCCGAAGACCTCCTCGCGCAGGATGCGCGCCGTGTCCGGGATGTCGGACAGGACCGTCGCCGGGTAGAACCAGCCCGCTCCGCCCGGGGCCTTGCCGCCGAGTTCGATCTTCGCGCCCGCGGCGACCGCGTCCTCGACGAGGTCGCCGACGATGTCGAGCTGGCTCTCGTTGATGAGCGGGCCGAGCGTGGTCGCCGGATCGGTGCCGGGTCCGAGCGTGTACTCGGCCATCGCCGCGACCAGTTTTTCGGTGAACTCCTGGCGAACCGAGTTCTGCACGTGGAAGCGGTTCGCGGCCGTGCACGCCTCACCACCGTTGCGCAGCTTGGCCAATACCGCGCCCTGCACGGCGGCATCGATGTCGGCGTCCTCGAAAACCACGAAGGGCGCGTTGCCGCCGAGCTCCATGGAGGTGCGCAGCAATCCGTGCGCGGACGCCTCCACGAGCTTCTTACCGACCGGAGTCGATCCGGTGAAGGTGAGCTTGCGCAGACGCGGATCGTTCAGCAGCGGGCCGGTGACGGCCCCGGAACGACTGGTTGTGATGACGGACAGGACCCCGTCGGGCAATCCGGCCTCGCTGCACAGCTGAGCCAGCAGCAGCATGGTCAGCGGCGTCGCGCTCGCGGGCTTCACGATCATGGTGCAACCGGCCGCCAGTGCGGGGCCGATCTTGCGGGTGCCCATGGCGAGCGGGAAGTTCCACGGCGTGATGGCCAGACACGGCCCGACCGGCTGCTTGTGCACGAGGATGCGCCCGGTGCCGGCGGGCGCGCTCTGGTAGCGGCCGTGAATGCGCACGGCTTCCTCGCTGAACCAGCGGAAGAACTCCGCGCCGTACTTGACCTCGTTGCGGCTCTCGGGCAGCGCCTTGCCCATTTCCAGGGTCATCAGGAGGGCGAATTCCTCGGACCTGGCCGTGATCGCCTCGAAGACCGCGCGCAGGATCTCACCGCGCTGCCGGGCCGGGGTGGCGGCCCACTCGGCCTGTACGGCCGCGGCCGCGTCCAGGGCTCGGACGGCGTCCTCGGGGGTGGCGTCGGCGACGTTCGCGATGACCTCGCCGGTCGCGGGATTGTGGACCGGGAAGGTCGCGCCGCCGGTGGCTGACACCGGTCCGCCGATCCAGAGCGTGGTGGGAATGGCATCGAGTAGTTCGGTTTCGGAGACCATGCCGCCAGCCTAGGCTCGGATTTCCGGGCTGGGCCGCAAACTCGAATCGGTCGCTGCCCAGGGTGAATACCACGAATCACCGTTTGTTACCTGCGGGTTGCATTTTCGGGTTGTAACCTCGGCGGTCGTGAGCAGCGACATCACCGCATCGGCGGCCTGGGGGAAACTGCACGACCACCATGCGGCCATATCCGGGCGGCATCTTCGTGAGTTCTTCACCGAGGACCCCGAGCGCGGTCGTGAGCTGACCGTGCAGGTCGGAGACCTGCGCATCGACTATTCCAAGCACCGGGTCACGCGCGAAACGCTCGATCTGCTGGTGCATCTGGCCGAAGCCGCCGGGGTGGAGCGCCACCGTGACGCCATGTTCGCGGGCGAGCACATCAACACCTCCGAGGACCGCGCGGTCGAGCATGTGGCACTGCGGGTTCCGGCCGGTCAGCAGGTCATGGTCGACGGCGAGGACGCCGGCGCGCAGGTGCACGAGGTGCTGCGCCGGATGGGCGAGTTCACCGACGCGGTGCGGTCCGGGCAGTGGCGCGGGGCCACCGGCGAGCGCATCACCACGGTGGTCAACATCGGCATCGGCGGTTCGGATCTGGGTCCGGCCATGGTGTATCTGGCGCTGCGGCACTACGCGGACGCCGGGATCTCGGCGCGCTTCGTGTCGAATGTCGATCCGTCCGACCTGATTTCGAAGCTGCACGGCCTGGATCCGGCCACGACGCTGTTCATCGTGGCGTCCAAGACCTTCTCCACGCTCGAGACGCTCACCAATGCCACCGCGGCCCGGCGCTGGCTGGTGGCCGCGCTCGGCGAGGACGCGGTGGCGAAGCATTTCGTGGCGGTGTCCACCCATGCGCAGCGGGTGGCAGATTTCGGCATCGACACCGACAACATGTTCGGTTTCTGGGACTGGGTCGGCGGGCGGTACTCGGTCGATTCGGCCATCGGACTGTCGGTCATGGTGACGGTCGGCAAGGAGCGGTTCGCCGAATTCCTGGCCGGAATGCACACGGTGGACGAGCATTTCCGCACCGCGCCACTGGCCGAGAACGCTCCGGTGATCCTGGGCATGCTCGGCGTCTGGTACTCGAACTTCTTCGGTGCGCAGTCGCGCGCGGTGCTGCCGTATTCCAATGACCTGGCGCGCTTTCCGGCGTATCTGCAGCAGTTGACGATGGAGTCGAACGGCAAATCCGTTCGCGCGGACGGCACTCCGGTGAGCACGTCCACCGGTGAGATCTTCTGGGGCGAGCCGGGCACCAACGGCCAGCACGCCTTCTATCAACTGCTGCATCAGGGCACCGTGCTGGTACCCGCCGATTTCATCGGATTCGCCCGCCCCACGGACGATCTGCCGACCCTCGACGGCACCGGCAGCATGCACGACATCCTGATGAGCAATCTGTTCGCCCAGACCAAGGTGCTGGCCTTCGGCAAGACCGCCGAGGAGATCGCCGCTGAGGGCACCGATCCGGAACTGGTGCCGCACAAGGTGATGCCGGGCAACCGCCCCTCCACCGCCATCCTCGCCCCGCAGCTCACCCCGTCGGTGCTGGGTCAGCTGATCGCCCTGTACGAGCACCAGGTCTTCACCGAGGGCTCCATCTGGGGCATCGACAGTTTCGATCAGTGGGGCGTGGAACTTGGCAAGCAGCAGGCGCTGGCACTCGAGCCGCTGCTGACCTCCGCGGAAGAGCCCGAACCCCAGGCGGATTCGTCCACCGACGCGCTGATCCGCTGGTACCGGGACCATCGCGCCTGAGCACCCCGGTCGCTCAGGCGATCTTCAGCCGCGCCAGCTCCACCCGGTTGCTCACGCCGAGTTTAGGGAAAGCCCGATACAGGTGGTGCCCAACGGTTTTCGGACTCAGGAACAGCTGGGCGGCGATCTCCTTGTTGGTCGCGCCGTGCGCCGCGAGCCGAACCACCTGAAGCTCCTGCGGGGTGAGCCGGGCCGAGACGTCGTCCTCCGGCTCGGGCACCGAACCCTCACCGGCGGCGCGTAGTTCGACGCGCGCCCGGTCGGCCCAGAGCGCCGCGCCGAGCCGGTCGAAGGTGTCCAGCGCCTTGCGCAGATGGGTCCGGGCCTCGTGCATCCGGCGTTCACGGCGCAGCCATTCGCCGTAGAACAGCGAGGTGCGGGCGTGGTCGAACCACCGGTCGGCCACCGCGTGCAGCTTCAACGCCCGGGCCAGCAGTTCACCGTCGCCGCGCAGCATGCCCTGGCAGCTGAGCATGAGCGCTTCGGCCCACGGGGTGTCCAACGCGGCGGACCACGCCTCGATCTCGGTGAGCGCGGCGGCGGCGCGCAGCGGTTCGCGCAGCCGCGCGGCCGCCTCCACCAGATCCGAGAGCAGGTCGATCCAGTGACCGCGCGCCATGTCGGTGGCCTGGTGCAGTGATTCGAGCCTGGACAGCGCATGCTCGTAGCGGCCCTGGCCCAGGTCGAGCAGGGCCAGCGCCCATTCGAAATGGGTGATGTCGACGGCGTTGTAATCGCCCGGGGCGCTGCGCAGATTGCGGTCGGCGAGCTCGCGGCAGCGCGCCTCGTCACCCTGAAGCGCCGAGATGATCGCCAGCACCGCCTCGGCTCCGGCGACCCGGCCGGGCTGACCGATATCGGCGGCGACGCGTGCGGTCTGGACCGCGGTGATCTCGGCTTCGCGCAGCCGCCCGATGATCATCTCGGCGGTGGCCAGCGTGCAGCCGACAGCCGGGTACCAGCCGATCATGCCGCGCTCACGCACCAGGTCGACCAGCTCGATCAATTGCTCACGCGCGAGCGGCATATCGCCGATGAGCGCGGCCTGCAGGGCGAAAGCCAGTCGCAGCGAGATCATTTCGATCGGCACCACGCGACTGAACAGGACGTTGGCGCGAATGATGGCGATGCCCTCGTCGAGATTGCCCTCCAGCAGCGCGATTCCGCCGCGAAGCGCCGCCACCGGACCTTCCACCGCATCGCTCGGCAGGGCATAGAGCCGGTCGTAGGCGACTCGGAAGGCGACCCGATCGCCCGCGGTCCAGGCGATGCGGCCCGCTTCGATCAACAGGAACACCGCGCGCTCGGGCTCGATCTCGGCGACCTGGTCGGCGGCCTCGATCATGAGCTGATTGGCCCGGTGCAGGGAACCGTGCTCGAACTCGATGAGCGCGCGGGTGCCGATCACGCGGGCGCGCTCGACCGGGCCGAGCGGCAGCTGATCGGCGGCCTCGGCCAGGCGCAGCGCACGCTCGGTATGTCCTGCCTGCGAGGCGGTTTCGACCGCGAGCACGAGTCGCCGGGCGCGCATCCCGGGATCCGGGGTGAGTCGGGCCGCCCGCTCCAGCGCCGCGGCGGCGGCCGCGTGGCCGGTGCGCTCGCGCGCCTGCTCCGCGGCGAACTCCAGTGCGGCGGCGACGGTTTCATCGGGCCCGGTGCTGGCAGCGGCCAGATGCCAGGCGCTGCGCACCGGATTGTCCACCAGCACAGCGGCAATGGCGGCGTGCACCGCGAGCCGCTGAGTGAAGGAGGCGCTGTGATAGGCGGCGGACCGCTTGAGCGGATGCCGGAAGGTGACGCTCTGCCCCTGGATCAGCACCATGTTCGAGCGCTCGGCGGCGGCGAGCGCTTCGGCCGAATACCCGAGCAGTCCCAGTGCCGCCAGCACCAGCCCGAGATCACCGGTCTCCTCGGCGGCGACGACGAGCATGGCGGTGCGCGCGGCTTCGTCGTGTTCGCCGATCTGCCGCTCGTACCCGGTCTGCAGACGGCGCGGCAGCGGGAGCGGTTCCGCAGGCGAGGACTCACGGTTCATGCACGGGAATTCCAGCAGCGCCAAGGGATTTCCGGCGGCATCGCGCAGCACCCGGGCGCGCTGCTCCGAGCCGAGTCCGGGCCAGCGCTCGCCGAGCAGGGCCGCGGAGGCGATGGTGTCCAGTGGGCCGAGCCGCAGTTCGGGCAGGCCCTGCGGTTCGAAATCGCGGCGGCCCGCGAAGAGCATGACGATGCCTTCCGCGCCGAGTCGGCGGGCGGCGAAGAGCAGGGCATCGGCGGAGGAACGGTCCAGCCATTGCGCATCGTCGATGAGGCACAGCACCGGGCCGTCCGCGCAGAGTTCGGACAGCAGGGTGAGGGTGGCGACGCCGATCAGGAAGCGGTCGGCTCCGTCGCCGGGGCAGAGTCCGACGGCGCCGCCGAGCGCCTTCTGTTGCGGTTCCGGCAGGGCCTCGATCTGGCCGAGCGCGGACGCGAGCAGCAGATGCAGTCCGGCGAAGGGCAGTTCGGATTCGGTTTCCACGCCGGAACATCGGAGAATCCGCCAGCCCGCCTCGGCCTGTTCCGCGGCATACTGCAGCAGCGCGGACTTGCCTTCGCCCGCCTCGGCGATGACGGCGAGCGCACCGCTGCGGCCCTCGAGCGCGGCGCTCAGCAGGTGTCCGATCTGCTGTACTTCGGGAGAACGACCGTACAGCACATGCGACAACCTATGCGGCGCGTCGCAATCCGGCAAACGGGCGAAATGGTGCCCACGGCAACCAATTGCCTGTTCGGGGCCGTGCAGACCGAGTACTCAGTACGCGAGCATCGCCCCGAGCGAGGCGGCCGACAGGGCCAGGAACCCGAGCGGGAAGGCGATGTTGTGCAGTACCCCGGTCCGGATGTGGACCCCGACCGCGATGACGAAGAACACGATCAGCCCGGCGGCGGCCGCGATGCCGAGGGATGTGACCCCGGCCAACCCGAGCGCCAGCCCGATCGCACCGGCGCCCTTGCACGCGCCCAGGAGCGGCAGCATGGACTCGGGCACCCGCACCTGCGCCATATTGGCCACCACGAACTTCGCACGTGCGAAGTTGGCAACCGACTCGGCGGCATTTGCCGCGATCGTGACGAGCAGGACGGCAATGCCGAGTACGGCCATGGTGGATCTCCCTGACGCTTGGTTCCGACAGCGCGGGGCGGATTCGCGGCGCGCTGATCTCAGCCTCGCCAGGGACATACGAGAGCGCCAATACCGGCTTTCATAACCTCCGGTTATGGCGAAAGCGCGGCCGGACCGGACAGCTCACCCCTGCCGGACGGGATGCTCCGGGGTGGAGACGAGGAACTCCTGGATGATGGCGGTGACTCGTTCCGGGTCCTCGACCATCGGCAGGTGGCCGCAGTCGGCCAGCACCTCGGCGGTGCGCGGCCGCAATGTCAGGTTGACCCGTGCCCCCGCTTCGGCCGACAGGATGCGGTTCTGCGCACCCCAGATCGTGCAGATGGGCGGGAAGTTCGCGGGTGGTGTGAAGGTGTCGAGCGCGGCGTACGCCGGGAACCCCTGAACGAGCCCGTGCAGTGCGGCCAAGCGGCCCTTGTCACCCCAGAAGGCCCGGAGTTTCTCCGAGCGCTGCAACTGCCGGGCCCGCCCCCGCTCGCCGAGCTGGTTGGTGACGATCTGATCGATGATCAGAGCGGGTAACCGCAGCGCCTCGGCCGGTCGGCCGAGGGGAAGCTTGCCATCGGCCCAGGCCAGTGCGGCGGATCGCCCGCGGCGCACGGTATTCCGGGTGAGGAGGTTGATCAGCACCAGTCCGCGCACGCGATCCGGATGCCGGATGGCGTAGCTCAGCGAGGTGGCCGCACCGAGGCAATTGCCGATCAGGGTGACGTCGGTGAGGCGATGCGCTTCGACGAAGGCGTCGAGCAGAGCGGTGTAATCGGCGAGCCGGTAGCCGTCGGCGGGACGCTCGGAGTGCCCGTAGCCCGGCAGGTCCAGCGCGAACACCTCGTGCCCGGAACGCAGCGCCGCGACCTGCTCGTCCCAGATCCGGCGATTCGCACCGGCGTTGTGCAGCAGTACGATCGGCGATCCGCTGCCGTAACGGTCATAGGCGACGGCACGGCCGCGGTGGTCGAAGGTTTCCACGCTGAACTCCCTCGCGATCCCGGGCGGCGCACCGTCCGGAGATCAATTTGACATCGTTGTCTTCGAGTTCAGCGTAGCTCCGCTCCTGGTCCGGGGGCGGGAAATCGAGCCCCGGCGTCACGGAGTGGGATCGCGCGCATTTCTCAACGCGGCAACAGATCGCTCAGCGCCTCCTCCAGCGTGGGATAGCGGAAGCGGAACCCGGCCGCGCGCAACACATCCGAGGTGGCGTGCCGCCCCGTGAGCCCGAGTGCCGGATCGGTGCGCAGGAAGATCGCACCGATCGTGAGCGCCGCGGCGGGGGTCGGCGGCGACCAGGGGCGGCGCAACCGCCTGCGCAGAGCCGTCATGAGTTCCCGATTGCGGACAGGAAAGTCCGTGGCGGCCACCAGGATTCCCTCCGGCAGCACCACCTCCGAATCCAACCCGAGCGCGGCGCGCACGATGGCGAGCCAATCGTCGAGATGGATCCAGCTGAACCACTGCGTGCCGTCGCCCACACTGCCTCCAAGTCCCGCGCGGGTCAGCGTGGCGAGGGTGCGCAGCGCGGGCGCGTCCGGATCCAGCACGATCGAGGTGCGCAGAATGCTCCGGCGCTCGGCGTTCGCCCCCTCGAGGGCTTCCTCCCACGGCTGCGCCACACCGGTCATCTGCGGCAGACCGGGGACCGGCAGCGGAGTGGTTTCGGTGCAGCGGATTTCACCGGCATCCGCCCAGATCGCGGTGGTGCTCGCTTGCAGCCAGTAGTCCAGCGGCCGATCCAGCGACTCGGACGCCGCGACCAGCGCACGGGTCGAATCGACTCGGCTGCTGCGCAATTCGGCGATATTGCGATCGGTGGGACGGCAGTCGACCAGCTTCCCGGCCAGATTGATCAGCGCGGTGCGCCCCGGGTTCCGCAGCGCCGCAACCCAATCCCCCACTGTCCGCCCGTCCCACTCGTACTGGGTGTACGGCAACGCCGGATCCGCACGGCGGGTCAGGATGCTCACCCGATGCCCCCGGCAGGTCAGATCGGCGGCGATCTTGCGGCCGAGCGCTCCGGTGCCGCCCGCGATCACCGCGGTCAAGGCATCGGGGTCCGGTTCCAGTCCCGCGAGTCGGGCCAGCCGCGCGAAGGCGGTGCGCACATCGGCCTGCAGATTGTCCCCGACCACCCTTCGGAACACCGGAGCCGAGGCCCCGCTGAAGGTGAGCTGCTCGCTCAGTTCGGTGCCACCCGGACGCGGGGTCAGCGTCCAGCGCAGTCGCATGGTTCCCGCGGGCTCGGGCTGCTCGATGCTCAATTCGCGATCGGGCACGAAGGTGGACAGCACGAACGGTTTCGCCATCCGGTCGTGTATCGCCTCGCTCACCCGCCCGCGCGGCAGATAGTCACCGGCGGCGCCGACGGCCGGCGCCCCGCGCAGAGTCACCGAGGTGACGGCGGGATTCCACTCCGGCCACCGAGCCGGATCGCCGAGCACGCTCCAGAGTCGCTGCGGCGGAAGCGCGATGAACTGGGTGTACGTCGCTGTACGAGGCATACGTCGACGCTATCGCCGCAGACGGTCACCGGGAAACGTGGGCTCGGTCGCAGCACCGGCCGGCCGATGGGGGTCTTGCGAACAACCGGACTCGACACCATGCTTAGGGTAGCCTCTGCTCACCGCAAGGTACTTCCGGGCGAAAGTTCTTTCGAGAGGGTGCGATTGTGACGGCGACCAGACGGCAGGTACTGCGGGCGGGTGCGGGATTGGGCGCGGCGCTCCTGCTGGCAGCGTGCGCCAAGGGGAACTCGGCGGGCGGGACGCTGCGGGTCGGGGCGCTGGGCCGGGTGTCGAAACTGGAGCGGGATCCGCACGCCAATCTCCCCAACGACAGCGACTTCCTGATCACGTCGCTGGTCTACGACGCACTGACCGTGCCCGGCAACAATCCGAATGTCGTTCCCCGCCTTGCCTCTTCCTGGGAACCGGACGCGCAGCACACCCGCTGGTCATTCACCCTGGCCGAGGGCGCGCGTTTCCACGACGGCAGCGCGGTGACCGTGGAGGACGTGGTGTGGTCGCTGCGGCGACTGCGCGAGGTCGGCGGCGAGTCCAAGATGCCGGTCTCGAGGCCCGAGGACATCACCGCGGACGGATCCAATCGTATTGTTCTGCAAACGACTTCACCCAACACTCAGATCCCGCTGCTGGTTCGGCTGATGACCTTCACCCTCAAGCAGGGAACCACCGACTTCACCAAGGCCGTCGGCACCGGCCCCTTCACGCTGGAGTCGTACCGGCAGGGCAACGCACGGTTGGTGCGCAATGACCAGTGGTACGGGCCCGCACCGAAATTGGACGCCATCGAGGTGAGCCTGTTCGAGAGCGTCGACGCGCTCTCGAACGCCGCGATCAGCGGACAGATCGACCTGGCGTCCAATGTGGGCGCGATCGCCGGTCGCACCGCCGAGGGTCGCGGTGATCTGCAGGTCGTGCGCCGCCCCAACGATATCGCGCTCGCCCTGGCCATGCGGACCTCCGACGGCCCGTTCGCGGACGCCCGGGTACGCGAGGCCTTGCGCCTGGCGGTGGACCGCGACGCCATGGTGACCCAGGTGTACTCGGGCTACGGCGGTGTCGCCAACGACATTCTCGGCACCGGAGATCCCCTGTACGACAAGTCCATTCCACAGCGCACACGTGATCTGACCCGGGCCCGCACCCTGCTGGCCGACGCCCGGTTCGATACCGGCCGCACCTATCAGCTCTACACCAAGGCCGAGGCTGCCGGCGAAGTCGAGTCGGCCAAGCTGTTCGCCACCCAGGCACGCGAGGCCGGCGTGCAGCTGGAAGTGGTTGTGCAGGAGTCCAATACCTTCTACGACCAGACATGGCTGAAGGCTCCGCTGTACACGGTCAACTGGGGCACCAACGATTCCACCCTGTTCTACGCCGCCAAACTGATGAACTCCGCCAGCAACCGCAACGAAACCGCCTTCCACGACGCGGAATTCGATGCGGCCACCACGGCGTCGCTGGCCGCGCCGACCGACGCGGATCAGGCCGCCGACTCCCGCGCGCTGCAGCGCATCCAGTACGACCGCGGCGGATATCTGGTGTGGGGCATGGGCGACGGCATCGACATCGCCTCCTCCCGGGTGCGTGATCTGCCCACTCTCGGCGGCTTCGGGCGAATGCAGCTGGAACGGACCTGGCTGGCGTGAGACCGTCGAACGGGATCATCGCGTTCGCCGGATTCGCGGTACGACGGCTCGCCCTACTGGTGACGCTGCTGGCGCTGGTGTTCGCCGCCATGAACCTGTTGCCCGGCGATGCCGCCCGCGCGGCGCTGGGCCGTGACGCCGGACCGGAGCAGCTGGCCGCCAAGCGGCACGAACTCGGCCTGGATCGCGCCCTGCCGGTGCGCTTCTGGGAGTGGATATCCGGCGTGGCGACAGGTGATTTCGGCGCCACCGCCAACGGCCGATCGGTGAACGAGTTGCTGGCCACCGCCGCGCCCGCCACCCTGCTCCTGGGTGGAATCGCGTTCGCTCTCACCGTGCTGATCTCGCTGTCGGCGGGAATGTACTGGGCCGCGAAGCCCTCGGGCCTGCTCGCGCGCATCCTGCAACCGGCCACCACCGTCGTGGTCGCCCTGCCCGAATTCGTCCTGGCCGCACTGTTGATCGCGATTTTCGCCCTGGCCACCGGATGGCTGCCCGCCGTGACGGTCGTCGATTCCTCCGGCTATCCGGCGAGCGCCGACATGCTGGTACTCCCGGTCCTGGCGCTCGCGCTGCCACAGATCGGCTGGAACGCCAGGGTGATTCGCGGCGCGCTGGCCGATTCCGCCCGTGCTCCCCATGTCGAGCACGCCCGGCTCGCGGGGCTGGATCCGGCGCGAATCATGCTGCGCCACATCCTGCCCACCGCGCTGCCCACCATCGCCGCTTCCTTCGCCACCACCATCGGCATGCTGCTGGGCGGCGCGCTGGTGGTCGAAACCCTGTTCAACTACCCGGGTCTCGGCGCGCTGCTCGCGGGCTCGGTCTCGCAGCGCGACACCACCGTCGCCGCCGCCGTCACCGCCGTCACCGCCATCGTGATCATGGCGGTCCTGCTCGTCTCGGACGCCGTCCGGGCCTGGTCGGTGCGCGGCACCGGCGCCGGCACCGACCGAGTGCGCTCACGCCGCCGCAACGGTCAGCGAATCGAGGACTTCGCATGACAGCGGTCCACCACCGAGTCCCGGCCACGCCCGCGGAAGCCACGTGAGGACCAGGCGCATGGAACCGCGAGAAACGGCGAGACCGTGGCTACGGGCCTTGCCCGCGGTGCTCGTCGTGCTGCCCGCACTGCTGGGTCCGTGGCTGGCGCGGCGGTCGGTGGACGACTCGGCCGGGAAACCGTTCACCGGGCCTGACCGGAACGCGTGGCTGGGCACGGACCGGCTGGGGCGGGATGTGTTCACGCACATGCTGCACGGCGGGTGGGGATTGATCCTGCTGGCCGCGGTGATCGCGGTGATGGTGACGGGACCGTCGAGTGTGCTCGGATCGGTGGCGGCTCTGCGTCCGCGCGCGGGAGTCCTGATGGAGCGCAGCGCGGACCTGGCGGTCCTGCTGCCGCCGGTGCTCGGGGTGCTGCTGGTGATGCTGTCGTGGCCCGAGTCCGGAGCACTGGGGGTGGTCACGGTGGCTGTGTTGTTCGGAATCCCCTACTGTGCGCGAGTTTTCGCGGCCGCCGCCACCGGCGTGGCAGCCACCGGTTACGTGGAGGCGGCGCGCGTGTGCGGGGAATCCAGCTCGCACATCGTGTTCCGCGAGATGCTGCCGAACATGCGCGAGTTGTGTTGCGCTCAGCTGGGATTGCGCTTCGTGGCGGGAATCTACGTCGCCTCGGCCGCCGCTTTCCTCCAGCTGCCCGGGAGCCTGGGGGCGGCCAACTGGGCGATCATGGTGCGCGAGAACGCCTCCGGCATGCTGCTCAACCCGTGGGCGGTGCTCGCCCCGAGCATCGCCATAGCCGTGGTCGCGGTGGGCGTGAATCTGTCCGCCGCCGCCTTCGGCCGCGCGGCACGAAAGGCTCACCCGTGATCGAACTCTCCGATTTCGCCGTGACCGGGCCCGCCGGCGCCGCACTGCTGACACCGATCTGTCTGCGCGTCCCGCCCGGCGGCATCACCGCGCTCACCGGTCCGTCCGGCGCCGGCAAATCCACGCTGCTGCGCGCCATGCTCGGACACCTGCCCGCGCGCACGGCCGGCACCGGCGCTCTGCGGGTCGGAGATCATCGGCCGCTGGAGCTGAACCCGAAGGCACTGCGTGTCTTTCGCCGCGAGCAGGTCACTTACACCGGCCAGGATCCCGCCGCCGCGCTCAACCCGACCATGCGGGTGCGCGCCCTGCTCACCGAATACGCCACCCTCGACCATGCGGAACAGGCGCTGGCCGCGGTGCAGCTGCCCACCGCCTACCTGCGTCGCCGGCCCACCGAACTCTCCGGCGGTGAGCAGCGCCGGGTCGCACTGGCCCGCGCGCTCGCCCGGCGAACGCCCGTCCTGCTGCTCGATGAACCGTTCGCCGGTCTGCACTCCCGCCTGCGGAACTCCATCTCCGAGCTGCTTCGCGCACACGTCACCGCGCACGGAACCACCCTGCTGCTGTCCGGTCACCATCACGAAGCCCTGCACGACCTCGCCGATGACACCATCGCCCTGCATTCGGCGCGGCCGATCACCATCGACCTCGGCACCTCCGCGGCTCCGAACGAGCGTTCGTCGGCGAACGGAGCTGGGGCGTTCGCGGGCGCGGCGAACCCTTCCCCTCCCGTACCCGACGAGGCCGACCCGCTAGCCCCGATTCACCATCGTCCGACTCCGGACCTGGGATGTTCCACGAATTCCTCCGAGCCCGAGATTCTTTCGGTAGTCGAGCTGCAGGTCGTGCGAGGGAAGCGAGTCGTACTCGACGACATAGAGTTGACGGTGCGGGCGGGGCAGGCGGTGGCGGTGGCCGGGCCGTCCGGAGCCGGAAAGTCCACGCTGGCTCGGGCCGTGGTCGGGTTGCAGAATTCGACGCGCGGTCGCGTGCGCATCGACGGCCGGGTGGGCTTCGTGCCGCAGGACAGTTCCGGTTCGCTCAATCCGCGGCGGACGATCGCCCAGGCGCTGCGGCGCTCGGAGAACGTGGCGCAGGCACTCGCGCGTGTCGAACTGAATCCCGATATGGCACAGCGCTACCCGCACGAACTCTCGGGTGGACAGCGGCAGCGGGTCGCGCTGGCTCGTGCGCTGGCCACCGATCCGGCGCTGCTGGTGTGCGACGAGATCACCTCGGCCCTGGACGACGCGACCGCGGAGTCCATCATGACGCTGCTCGATCGCCTGCGCCGTGAGGAAGGGCTGACCTTGCTGGTGGTGAGCCACGATATGCCGCTCATCGCGCGCTACTGCACCCTCGTGCACGTGCTGGAGTCGGGCCGCATCGTCGAATCCGGTGCGGTGGCAACAGTGTTGGACGACCCCCGGCACGAAGCGACCCTGGCGCTCATCGGATGAGCCCAGGGTGCGCCACGTGGTCGGGAAGGTCGGCGCCGATCGATGCCGATCGAGCGGCGGATTCAGGACGCTGTCAGCGGAATTCGGTGCCGCGCACGCCGTATCGGAAGTAGTGGCCCTTGGAGTCGCACGCGATGGAGGCATTCGGGCCGGTGATGTTCACACAGGTCGCGCCCGCGTAGTTGATCAGGCTGGTGATTTCGCGATCGTAGGGCGCCTGGTTGTCCCAGGGCATGCCCTTGGCGCCGGGTCGCGCGTAGTGCCCGAACAGGCCGAAGGTGGGATGGGCGGGCAGGAAGGCGGCGTCGATGGCCAGGTCCGGGGTCGGGATTCCGTACCAGACCCCCCTGCCATTGAGTTCACAGCCCACATCACCGTTCGGGCGAATCGTGCATCCGCCCATCGCACCGGAGAAATAAACCGTGTCCCCGACCGTGTATTCGGCGGGGTCGACCCAACTGTCCGCGGCGGCAACGCCATTTCCCGCGATCGTCATCGCGACCGAAGCAACTGCCGCACCGAGCAAAGTACGTGCATTCATACCCACGACCCTAGGAAGACATCCGATGATTGGCTATCGGGAACACGCCCCTACTTTCGGTGGCACCACCGCCGGATGAGGCCATCGGCCTACGCTCTCGGTATGACCGATTCGACCCTGCCGCGAGGTATCGGCGCACCGGCGACGCGCGCGCTCGCCGCCGCCGGATACCTGCACCTGACACAGCTCGCCGGTGTGTCCGAGACCGAACTGATGGCCCTGCACGGTGTCGGCCCGAAGGCCATCGGCATCCTGCGCGAGGAGCTCACCGCCCAGGGCCTCGACTTCGCCTGACGCGCGACCTCAGTCGACGTAGGCGCGCTCGAGGATGGCCTCGGTGTCGATCCCGGTCGGCAGCGTGCCGAAGGCGATGCCCCAGTCACCGCCGAAGCGGGTGGCGCAGAACGCGTCCGCGACGGCTGTGTTGCCGTGCCGCACCAGTTGCGTGCCCTGCAGGGTCAGCGCCATGAGTTCGACCACGCGGCGGGCCCGGTATTCGATATCGCTCAGATCGGTGAGCTCCTTGCCGATCCGGTCGATGGCGGTGTCCAGATGCGGGTTCGCGCCACGCGCGGTGGAGATCTCGTCGAAGAAGGCCTCGACGCTCTCGGGTTGACGGGCCATGGCGCGCAACGCGTCCAGCGCCGCGACATTGCCCGAGCCCTCCCAGATCGACATGAGCGGAGCCTCGCGGTACAGCCGCGGCATTCCCGATTCCTCGACATACCCGTTGCCGCCCAAGCATTCCAGGGCTTCGGCGGCATGCGACGGCGCGCGCTTGCACACCCAGTACTTGGTGACGGCCAGCGCGATCCGGCGCAGCGCGGCCTCCGCCGGATCGGTGGCGGCGCGGTCGGTGGCTCCGGCCAGCCGCATCATGACGGTGGTGGCGGCCTCGGACTCGACCACCAGGTCGGCCAGCACATTGCGCATGGCCGGCTGGTCGATCAGGTTGGCCCCGAACGCCTTTCGATGCCGCGCGTGATGCACCGCGTGCACCACCCCGGCGCGCATGCCGGTGGCCGAGCCGATCACGCAGTCGAGCCGGGTCATATTGACCATCTCGATGATGGTCTTCACGCCCGCGCCCTCCGCGCCGACCAGCCAGCCGACCGCGTTCTCGTACTCGATCTCCGAGGAGGCGTTGGACTTGTTGCCCAGCTTGTCCTTGAGGCGTTGCAGCCGAAGGGTATTGCGGGTGCCGTCCGGCAGCACGCGCGGCAGCAGGAAGCACGACAGCCCGCCGGGGGCCTGCGCCAGGGTGAGGAACATGTCCGACATGGGCGCGGAGGTGAACCACTTGTGCCCGACGATGCGGTAGGTGCCGTCGGATTGCGGTGTGGCGGTGGTGGTGTTGGCCCGCACGTCCGAGCCGCCCTGCTTCTCGGTCATTGACATACCCGCGATGAGACCGGCCTTGCTCGACGGTTCACGCAGCCCGTAGTCGTATTCACGTGAGGCCAGCAGCGGTTCGAATCGCGCGGCCAGCTCGCGATTGTGGCGCAGCGCGGGCACCACCGCGTAGGTCATGGAGATCGGGCACATGTGCCCGGCGTCGGAGATGCCCCAGGTGTAGAACTTCGCGGCGCGGGCGGTGTGCGCGCCGGGCCGGTCCTCCTGCCACGGGCTGCCGTGCAGGCCGTGCGCCACAGCGACTTTCATGAGCTCGTGCCAGTACGGGTGGAACTCGACCTCGTCCACCCGATTGCCGTAGCGGTCGTGCGTGTGCAGCACCGGCGGGTTCTCGTTGGCGACCCGGCCCCATTCCTGCGCCCGGACGCCGCCCGCGAGTGCGCCGAGTTCGCGCACCTCGGCCTCGGCCCAGCCCGCGCCCTCCCGGTGCAGTCCCTCGATCAGCGCGGGATTGCGGGAGTTGTCGAACGGAAACAGGTCCGGCACCTGATTGAAGACTTCGTGGGTGGGCATCTGTGGACTCCTGATCTTCTTGGCAGGCAGCGCATCCGAGCGCGGCTAGGACTGAGGAATACCGAGCGCGCGCAGCGCGAACGCGACGAGTTCGGGCACGACCGACTCACTCTCCAATTGCTCGGCGAGCGGACCGACCAGCACCTCACCGATCGCGCCGACGAGCGCGGTGGCACTGGTACGCGGATCCTGTGGCGGCAGTTGACCATCGGCGACACCGGCGGCAACGGCGGATTCGAAGGTTTCGGCGAAGGCCCGGCGGAACCGCAGCCGTTCGGCGTCGACGGCGGCATCGACCGGTTCGGCCAGCAGGACGTAGGCCAGCTTCGGGTTCTTGAGCGCACGGCCCGCGAAGGTCTCCACGGCGGCCGTCACGCGATCGCGGGCCAGGGGGACGGCTGCCGGCTCGACCGCGGCCTCCCCGCCGGTCGCGGTCGCGCTGCCCGCCGAGGTCGCGCTGCCCGCCGCGGCGACGGCCGCGACCTCACGGGTGACCACCTCGCGGAAGACGGCGGTCACCAGTTCGGCCTTGCCGCTGAAGCTCTTGTAGACCGTGCCGGTGGCGACGCCCGCCTCGGCGGCGACGGCCGCGACGGACAGGCCCGAGAACCCCTCACGGGAGAGCACGGTCATGGCGGCCCGCACGATCGAGCCCGCCTGGGCGTCGAGGCGGGCCTGGACAGCGGGGGTTCTGCGGTAGGCCACCAAAGAAGTGAACCATTGATTCATTTCTTGACGCAAGGGGTGATTTACGGCGTATGGTCGAACCTCGTGAGCGTACGAATCGAACGCAACGGCCCCGTCACGACCGTTATCCTGCACCGTCCGGAGGCCCGCAACGCGGTCGACGGACCCACCGCCGACGCCCTCGCCGACGCCTTCCGGGAGTTCGACGCCGACCCCGACGCATCGGTCGCGGTGCTCTGGGGCGACGGCGGCACCTTCTGCGCCGGAGCCGACCTCAAGGGGCTCGGCACCGAACGGTCGAACAAGGTCACCGAGGACGGCGACGGGCCGATGGGGCCCACCCGCATGCAATTGTCCAAACCGGTCATCGCGGCGGTCTCCGGCTACGCGGTCGCCGGCGGTCTCGAACTCGCCCTGTGGTGCGATCTGCGAATCGCGGAGCAGGACAGCACCTTCGGCGTCTTCTGCCGCCGCTGGGGCGTGCCGCTCATCGACGGCGGCACGGTGCGGCTGCCCCGCATCATCGGCACCGGCCGGGCCATGGATCTGATTCTCACCGGCCGCGAGGTGGGCGCGCCCGAGGCGCTGCAGATCGGCCTGGTCACCCAGGTGGTGCCGCCGGGTGAATCCCGCCGCGCCGCCGAGGAACTCGCGCTGCGACTCTCGACGCTGCCGCAGACGTGCCTGCGCTCGGACCGGATGTCCGTGCTGGAGCAGGACGGTCTCGAAGAAGGCCCGGCCATCGCCAACGAACTTCAGCACGGGATGAAAGCGCTGATGGGTGGAGCACTGGACGGGGCACAGCGCTTCGCGTCCGGCGAGGGCAGGCACGGTAAACCCACCTGATCGGCGGGCCTCTCGGCCGTCCTGGAGGCGGGACGACAGTGGCGCGGATCCACCTTCGTGCCACCGACCAGCCGCAGACGCCGCTCGGCCAAGACGGCGTTCGGTTCGAGCGGATACACCGCAGACCCAGTCGGATCCAGCGGTATTCGGCTCGAGCAGGCAGTCCGCAGACCCGGCCGGACCCAGCGGCATTCAGCTCGAGCAGACAGTCCGCAGACCCGGCCGGACCCAGCGGTGGCCGGGGCGAACAGGCACTCCGCGCGACTCCGTGCCGCGCTCGGCGTGACTGCGTCGGCGGCGGTATTGCGTCGGCGTAGGCGTGTCATGGGACCGATCGGTACGCTTGTCGTCCGATGGATCGACTGAGCGTGGTGGACGAGATCTTCCTGCGGGCGCACCGGGGTATGGGTACCCCGATCGCCCTGCAGGGACTCTGGCGTACCAGCGATCGAGTGGATCACGCGCTCCTGCACCGGGTGCACGAGGCCCTGCGCACCGGGCCACTCGGACGCCGGGTGAGCCGATCGCGCGTTCCCGGCGCACGGCCGCGCTGGACCGTCAATACGCAGGCGCATCCGCTCGACCTGAACGAGCAGCCCATTTCGGCTGCGGCACTGCTGGATTGGGCCGACCGCCGCGGATTCGATCTGGATCCCGAACGCGGTCCCGGCTGGCGACTCTCGGCGGCCGCGGTCGACGACGGCGGGTCGGTGCTGGCGCTCACCAGCTCGCACGCCCTCGCGGACGGCAGAGCCCTCACCCTCGCGGTCGACCACGCCCTCGAGGGCACCCCGCTCGCGGCTCCGATTGCGGGCCACTCGGATTGGGCCGATGCCCGGCAGATGTGGGGCACCGTCCTGGGCGGCACCGCGCGGGCCCTGCGGCGCGGCCTGCCCCGGCGACCGGAGCCGAGTCCGGATCGCACCGCCCCGGCCGCCGCCACGGCGGCCAACAGCGCGATATTGCGAATCCCGGCCCGAGAGTGGAATCGCGCGGCGGTGGCGCACGACGGCACCGCCAACAGCCTGTTCGTGTACGTCGTGGCACAGATGCTGTGGCACAGCGGATTTCGCGCCGAGTCCCTCGACGCCAGCCTGCCGGTCGACACTCGTGACGAACCCCGGGTGGACAACGACATGGCCATGACCGAGATCGCCATCACCCGCCAGGACACCCCCGCCACCATCCGCCGCAAGGCCCGTACAGCCTACGAGCATCGGATGACCAGCCCCGGCGGCATTCCCGAGGAGATCCTGCAGGTGGTCCCGGAGCGCTGGGCGCACGCACTCGCCAAGGGCGCGGGCGAGCGAGACATCCTGTGCTCCAATATCGGAACGCTGCCCGACTCGCTGCTCTCGCTCGGTGCGCACACCTGCACCGGCGTCGCCGCGCGGGCCATCCACCCCGGCTTGGACACCGCACGACTGCCCCGCACCCGGCTCTCGGGCTACCTCACCCGCATCGCCGACACGTACACGCTCTCACTGGTGTCGCTCGACCCGGACGCCATACCCACCGCGGAAGCGCTGACCGCTTCGGCGCACAGAACACTCGACGCACTGGGGCTACCCGCCACCGAGTGGTGAGACGCCGCGCGCCGCATTCCGACCCGCCGCTCTATTCGAGCAACGGGCCGGAGTGGGCCGCCCGAAGGACCCGCCTTCGTGAGGCCCTGAGGCGGGATCCGGCTCAGCCGATCACCTCGGCGCACTCGGCGAACCGCGCCCGAACATGCTCGGGGACTTCGATTCCCGGCTCCACGTCATCGGAGGTGAGAGGCGCGTCGAAGACCTGACGAATGGGCAGCGTCCCGGCCCACACGCCGCCGTTCTCGATATCGGAGGCGTCGTCACGGGGACCGCCGGTCCGGCATTTCACGGACGCCTCGGTGAGATCCAGGGCCAGCACCAGGGTCGCGGCCATTTCCTTCTTGCTCGGTGAACGCACCGCGTCCCACGCGCCGGGAGCCGCGTGCTCGACGATGATCCGCAGCGCCCGTATGCGCTCCTGGGGGTCCGTAACCTCGTGCGGCCGAGCGTGAATCACGGCCGAGCGATAGTTCATCGAGAAGTGCATGGCCGAGCGGGCGTAGATCACTCCGTCGACCAGGGTCACCGCCACCGATACGTCCCCGGTCATCGCGGCGCGCAGATTGCCCGCCCCCGTGGAACCGTGCAGATACAGCGTGTCCCCGTCCCGCCCGTAAATCGTGGGAATGACGACCGGCTTGCCCCCGAGCACAACTCCCAGGTGGCAGAGCAGTCCGGCATCGAGCACCGCGTCCAGATCGGCGCGATCGGTCGCTCCACGCTCCTTCGAGCGCTTGAGGGTGCTCTGCGGCGTCGGTGACAATGGGGCCCGAGTCGAAGCGGTCATACGACCAGCATCGCGCGAGGAATGGCATTCCTGAATAGCCAATTCCTCGCAAGATCGACAGACCACTCGGGGGACCACACCGTGCCGTTCACACTCGCCCACCCGGCCGTGACGCTGCCGCTACGCCGCCGACTCTGGTTCCCAGGGCTGGTCGCGGGCAGCGTAGCCCCCGATGTGGGCTACTACGTCGCCTTCGCCCCCGACGGCACACACTCCCTGCTCGGACTCCCCGCCACCCTCATGATCGCCGCGGGCCTACTGCCGATCGCCGTCCTGGCCCAGCGACCACTGCTGGCCCTGCTCGGCCGAACCGCCGCCACACTCCCCCGGCCCGACCCCGTGCGACTGGCGCTCGCACTACTCGTCGGCATCCTGACCCACCTGGCCTGGGATTCCTTCACTCAGACAGACGGTTTCGCGGTCCAGCACTGGGAAGCGCTGCGGCACTCGGTAATCGGTCCCCACCGGGTCTACAACGTCACCGGCCACCTCTCCTCCGCCATCGGCCTGCTGATCCTCGCCCGGTACAGCCATCGCTGGTACCGCACGGCCCAACCCACTCCCCCGATCCGAGGGCGCACATGGATCCTGACGGGACTCGCGGTGGCCGCCGTGATCGGCGCACTCCTGGCAGCATTCGACCCGGTGATCCGAATCAGCCTCTACGACTGCATCCGCCACCTCCTGATCAGCGCACTGCGCTGCACCACAATCGCTTTCGCGCTGTACTCGGCCCTGTATCTGCTGATCCCCGGCCGGCGCCGCGATCGAACGCCCGCATGACATGGCGTCGACCGGCTGTTAGCGTCTGCACCAGGGGTCGAAGACGTTGCGATGCAATGGCTTGTCGATATGTCGGTGGGGGAATTGTGATGATCAGAATGGCCGCGCTCGCCGTGAGCACGGCGGCTTTGCTCACCGTGGGTGCGGGGATATCGGAGGCCGCGCCGGTCGGCATCACGGTGCTGCCGCGCCCGATGGGTCAATTGCCGGTCGGCACAACGACTCTCCATCTGGTCGACGGTCAGCGTGCCGACCCGTTCCGGCCGGATCTGGCCCGCGAGATCATGGTGTCGGTCTTCTATCCGGCGACCGATATCGACCGCTATCCACGCGCCCGCTACCTCTCGTCCCACCTGGTCCCCGATCTGGAGCGGCGGGTCGGCGTCCCGCTGCCGGGAGTGTTCACCAACTCGTACGCCGATGCTCCCGCCCTCGCGGGTACGTATCCGGTGATCCTGTATTCGCCGGGGGCGGGCGTCTCACGGCTGCTTGGCACCGGCCTGGCCGAGGATCTCGCGAGCCGCGGATACGTCGTGGTCACCATGGATCCCACCTACGAGAGCCAGGCGGTCGAGTTCCCCAGCGGACGGCTGGTGCCGCACGCGGACGCGCCCGAGGGGTTCACTCCCGCGCTGCGACAGCAGTACATCGATACCCGGATACTCGACACCGGTCTCGTGCTCGAGTCGTTGACCACGCTGGCGCGGGGGGAGAATCCGGACGCCGAACGCCGTGCACTGCCCGCCGGGCTCGACACCGTGCTCGATCTCGCGCGCATCGGCACGGTCGGGCATTCTTCCGGTGGTGAGGTGGCGGTCGAGTCCATGCACGGGGACCCGCGCATCGCCGCCGCCGTCGACCTGGACGGACAACTCGGCGTGGACGAGAACTTCGGGCGCGCGGTCACCGAGGGCGAGGACCGGCCGGTGCTGGTGATGACGAGCCGGCAGATCGAGGAGGTCGGCGACGCCAACCCGTCGCTCGACGCGTACTGGCAACGGGCCACCGGCTGGAAACGCCAAGTGACGATGCGGGATTCGGCCCACTACGACTTCACCGACATGCCCTTGCTCACGCCGGGCATCGCCCGATCAGCCGCCGCGCGGTACATCGGCCCGATCGCCGCGGGGCGTGGTGCGCACCTGGTGCGCACCTACGTGGCGGCCATGTTCGACAAATTCCTGCGTGGTCGCACGGACACCGTTCTCGAACAGCCACCCACCGAACCTGAGATCACGATCCTGCGCTGAGCTCGGATCGACTTGGGGGGTGGTTCGGACAGATCCGCTCCGAGACTGTTGCGACCGCCACGCCGGCTCCGGCGAATCACAGAGCTCGCGATCGTTGCGGCGATTCGGATTCCTGCGAGTGGCATGCTGGGGTGGTCTGTTCTCCGAGCGATCGAAGGGCCAATTCTGTGGGTGAGGTCGTGCGGGGTGCCGGGATGGGACGGTCCGGAGGGGGTCGCCGGGGTGGGTCGTCTGTCGTGGCCGAGGATCTGCCGTTGAGCGTTGATCGCGGGGCGGTGACGCCGCTGGCGGTGCAGGTGGCCGATGGGCTGCGTGGGGCGGCCACCGCGGGGGCGCTGCGGAGCGGGGATCGGTTGCCCTCGTCGCGGGACCTGGCGAACCGGCTGGGGGTGAGCCGTACCGTGATCACCGCGGCATACGACCAATTGCATGCCGAGGGGTGGCTGACGGGGCGGCATGGTTCGGGGACGTATTTGACCGCCGCGCCGCCGCCGGTGGCGGCTCGCGCGGATGGGCGGGACCGCGCGGATCCGCTGGCGGGGATGATGGATCTGGGGGCGGGGGCGCCGTCGATCGAGAACCTGGACGAGGCCGCGTGGCGGCGGGCGTGGCGGGCCGCGTCGGATCGAATTCCGCTGGTGCGCAAGGATCGAGCCGGGGTCGCGGAGTATCGCGAGGCGGTCGCGGAACATCTGCTGCGGCATCGAGGCCTGGGACCGGGGAGCGGCACCGTCGTATTGGCCACGGCCGGAACCAGTTCCGCGGTGGGCGAGCTCGCGGGAGCGCTGCTGCGTCCGGGTGATCTCGTCGCGATCGAGGATCCCGGATACTCCCGCGCGGCGGGCGCGTTCCGGGCCGCCGGGATGAAGTTGGTTCCGGTTCCGGTGGATGCGGACGGGCTGCGGGTGGACCTGCTTCCCGAGGACGTGAAGGCCGTGTATTGCACTCCCGCGCACCAGTTTCCGCTGGGTGCTCGAATGCCCGCCGCCCGGCGTATCGAGCTTGTCGAATTCGCCCGTCGCACCCGAGCTTTCATCATAGAAGACGACTACGACGGCGAATTGCGCTACGACACAGCACCTTTGCCGTTGCTTGCGACCCTCGCCCCCGATCTGGTGGTGCACCTGGGCACCACCAGCAAGATCCTGTCCCCCACGCTCGGCGTCGGCTGGCTGGTCGCGACCCCCGCGGTCACGGACGCCGTGCTCGAATATCGCGATCTCACCGGAACCTCTCCGGCGCCCGCCGGTCAGCAGGTGGTCGCCGAACTGGCCCGGCACGGCGATCTGGCGCGGCATCTGCGCCGCCTGCGCCGGGACATGCCGGTTCGGCGGGCGCTGGTCGTCGAGGAGTTGCGCGGTCACGGCCTCCAGGTGGTCGGCGATGACGCCGGTTCGCACGTGCTGGTCCCGCTGCCCACCGCGTCAGCCGAGGACTCGGCCGTGTCCGCGGCCCGCGGCCAGGGTGTCGCCCTGGATGGACTGTCCCGTCACTACATCGGCGAGCGCCACACCTACGGGATCTCGCTCGGCTACGCCGCCCTGCCCAGCCACCTGCTTCCGACCGCCGTCCGCATCGCGGCGCACTGCTTGTCCGAAGCGCAGCGGTCCGGTCTTGCCGGGGCTGAATCCCCCGGTCCCACCGGAGCTGAATCCCCCGGTCCCACCGAGGCTGAATCCGCCGTTCGCACCAAGGCAGCATCATCCGGCCACACCAGGGCAGCATCCCGCAAAGCCGCGGACGCGACTTGACCCCCACCCGCGAGGCGCCGAAGGCGACCTGACACCCACCCACGCGGACGCGACAGGTCCGGCCCGACCTGCGAGGTGGCAGCGCGGTTCGCCGGACACTCGACCAGCCGGTCGTAGCATGGTCCGCGTGAGGCAGGACGGGCCACTTCGGCTCGCTTCCGACAAACAGAGCGGAGACCCCATGAGCGAACAGGACATCCTCGGGCGCATCAAGAGCCTGGTGGACCGGGAGCACGAACTCCGGTCCAAGACCACCAGCGGCGAGCTCGACCCCGAGACCGAGCGTCGCCAGCTGGCCGACCTCGAGGTCCAGCTGGATCAGTGCTGGGATCTGCTGCGTCAGCGCCGCGCGCGCATCGATCAGGGCCGCAGCCCCGACGAGGCCCAGCCCAACACGGCCCATCAGGTCGAGGGCTACCTGCAGTAACCGGTTCGCCGTCAGTCCACCGGGAATTTCGTCCTCCCGGTGGGACGGCGGTCACCGCTACCCTTTGTAGATGGTGGCCACGACCCGCGCTCCGCACCCGCTGCGGGCGCCGGCCGGGCTCCGGGCCAGGCGAATCGCAACGCGAACGACGTAAATGGGTGTGCAGATGGTGGCAACGACAGACATCCCGACCGCCGAGGGCATCGTTCGCGGTTCCCGGGGCCGCCGCGTCTCGCGCTGGCGGTCCATTCCTTTCGCGGCGGCCCCGGTGGGTGAACTCCGGTTCCGCGCACCGCAGCCCGTCACACCGTGGAGCGGGGTGCGCGACGCGACCGAATTCGGATTCGCGGCCATGCAGCATCGCAGCGGCGCCCGGATAGGCCCGCGCCGGCAGCAACCGACCGGCGAGGACTGCCTCACCCTCAACGTCACCGCCCCGAACGGGCCGTCCGCGACACCTCGCCCGGTCATGGTGTTCATCCACGGCGGCGGCTATTTCATCGGCACGTCGGCGCTCGGACTGTATTCCGGGGCGCGGCTCGCCGTGCTCGGCGACGTGATCGTGGTGTCGATGAACTACCGCCTGGGAGCGTTCGGCTACGTCGATTTCGGCGAATTCTCCACGCCCGAGCAGCAATTCGACTCCAACCTCGGCCTGCGCGATCAAGTCGCGGCCCTGGAATGGGTGCAGCGCAATATCGCCGCGTTCGGCGGAGACCCCGACAATGTCACCATCTTCGGTGAATCCGCCGGTGCGCACGCGGTGCTCGCCCTCTTCGCGACGCCCGCCGCCGCGGGCCTGTTCCACCGCGGCATCTCGCAGAGCCCGCCCGCCGACTGGGGTCCGTCCCGAGCCGACGCGCAGCTGTTCGCCCGCCGGTGCGTCGAAAACCTGGGCGCGACGAAGGAAACCGCCGCGAAGGCCCTGATCACCGCGAGCCCCAACGACATTCGCCGGGCGGTCGACAAGGCCGTGGCCACCGTGATGCGCGATCAGCCGGGCATCTTCCCGGTATCGCCCGTGGTGGATGAGGATTTCCTGCCGCGCTCGGCGGTGGCCGCCTTCACCGAGGGCACCGCCCACCGCGTCCCCCTGATCATCGGCACCAACCGCGACGAGGGCACTCTCTTCGTCCGCTTCGACGACACCCTCCCCACCACCCCCGACCGCATACGCTCGGTCCTGCGGCACGCGGACGGCGACGCCGAATCCCGCGTCGTAGCCGCCTATCCCGGTTTCCCCGCCAAGAAGGTCACCGTCCGCATGGGCGGCGATTTCACCTTCTGGCGGCCCGCCGTGGCCGTCACCGAAGCCCACAGCCGCCATGCCCCGACGTACGCCTACCGCTTCGACTACGCCCCCCGATCGCTGCATCTGGCCGGCTTCGGCGCGACGCACGCCCTCGACCTGATCCCCGTCTTCGGCACCTCCCCCACCTTTGCCCGCGCTCTCACCGCGGCCGGCGGCTATCGCGGACTCCTCTCCGTCACAAGACAATTCCAGCAGAACTGGCTCGCCTTCGCCCGCACCGGCGAACCCCTGCCCTCCTGGCCCGCCTACACCGAAGACCAGCGCGCGACCATGATCATCGACTCGCCACCCCGAGTGGTCCACGACCCCGAAAAGCCCAAACGCCTTGCCTGGCAGGGCATCCACAGCCCAAGCCTGGTCTGATCACCTCGACAGCGCTCAGCCGGCACCGCCCCTGACCGATCGCGACTCCAGCGACACCCGGTTCGCCACCGCGCGGCCACCATGGTGTTGACCGCGGTCCGTTCCGCCGTGCGCTCGACCGTGCTGGTCGCCTGGTCGCCTGGTCACCTGGTCGCTGCGGGGAGCGATGAATCTACTTCAACAGTCGAGACATTCGGCGGTCGGCCAGCGGCTTGCCACCGGTTTGGCAGGTGGCGCAGTACTGGAAGGACTTGTCGGCGTAGGAGACTTCGCGGACGGTGTCGCCACAGACCGGGCAGATCTCGCCGGTGCGGCCGTGGACCTGCATGCCGGAGCGCTTTTCACCCTTCAGGCGCGCGGCGTCCTGGCCGACCGATCGTCCGACGGCATCGGACAGGATGGTGCGCATCGCGGAGTAGAGGCGGGCCGATTGTTCCGCGTCGAGCCGCGCGGAGTTCGCGAACGGGGAGAGTTTCGCCCGGTGCAGGATCTCGTCGGAGTAGGCGTTGCCGATGCCGGCCATGACGGTTTGATCGGTGAGGGCGTTCTTCACACGCTGTGAGGTGCCGTGCAGCAGGTCCGCGAATTCGGGCTCGCTCACCGCGAGAGCGTCCGGGCCGAGGCGCGCGATGCTGGGGATGGTGAGCGGATCGTGGACGACCCAGACCGCGAGCCGTTTCTTCGTTCCGGCCTCGGTCAGGTCGAAGGCGGGAGTCGCGCCCTCCGGGGTGAACAGATTCACCCGGATCGCTAGCGGTCCCTTACCCGGTTTCGGCGGCGCCGCGGAGGGCTCGTCGATCCAGCGCAGCCATCCCGCCCGCGATAGATGCGTGACGAGCCACAGCCCGCCGCAATCCACCCCGAGATGTTTGCCCCAGTGCCCGACCCCGGTCACATCGCGCCCGGACAGGGCGGTAACCGGCGGATCGAAGGTCTTCAGCACACTGAGTGCCGCCACATCGACCCGCCCGACCACCGCCCCCACCGCATGCTCGGCCAGGAACTGCTCGAGCGCCACGATTTCTGGCAATTCAGGCACACCCGGCAGCCTACCGATGATCACCGACCGCGTCTCGATGACCAGGCCGAACACCCGAAAACGATTCGGTTCGGCGACCACGGACCCGCGCGATCAACCCGCGCACGCGACCTACTCGCGGCGGGCGGCCCAGACCATGCGTTCGGTGCGGACGGCGAGGTCGTCGCGGTGGGCGATGCTGCCGGGGCCGTGTGGGTCCAGGAGGCTGTCGAGGGCGGAACTATCGGCGCGGGACAGGGTTTCACCGAGGGTGGTGCGCAGGAGGCGGAGGCTTTCGAGGGCGTAGCGGCCGACGGCGTCGCTGTGGGAGCGGTCGAGGTGGATGGAGATCGTGCGTTCGGCGTCGATGGTGAAACCGGCGGCGGTGAGCATCGGCCCCCAGTCGGCGCCGCGGTGCGGTACGTGCTCGGCGTGGAAGGCGTCGCTGTCGGCGTGCAGGCGGTCCTCGAGTCCGGGGCTTTCCGCGGGCGCGTCGGGCGGCAGGAATCGGGGGAAGCCCGCCAATTCCACGACCGCGAACAGACCGCCGGGAGTGAGCAGGTCGCGGACCTTGCGCAGGGCGCGATCGGGATCGGCCATGTGGTGCATGGAGGCGGAGGCCCAGACCAGATCGGGCGCACCGAGATCCGGCCACTCGCCGTCGAGATCGGCGCGAACGGTACGGACTCGGTCGGCCAGACCGCTGGCTTCGGCCCGCGCGCTCAGCCGGCGCAGGTGTTCGGCCGAGGCGTCGACCGCGGTCACCCGGGCATCCGGGAAGCGGGCGAGCAGGGCGAAGGTGCCGGTTCCGGTGCCGGAACCCAGGTCGACGATGTGCCGTGGGGCGCTCGCGAGCGGAAGCCAGGCGGTGATCTCGGCGAGCTGCCCGGCGAGGACTTCCGCATCGAGGTCCAGGATCTCGGCCTGACCTTCGACGGCGTGCGCGTGATCGTGGTTCGCCCCGTGGGCGTGGCCCGCGCCGTGCCCGTGGTCTGTGCCGTGACCGTGACCGTGACCGTGGCCTTCGCCGTGCCCGTGACTCACGCCGTGACCCTTGTCCGGTCCGCGCCCGTCGTTCGCGCCATGCTGCTGCGTGCTCGGAGAGGTGCTCATACGACCACGTTAGAGCGATCATGCGCACATGGCACGACCTGTTGCCATAATGGCAACCAATGCGCCGTGAGGTTGCCGCAGACGCGAGAACTAGGGACTCGGATCCACATCGAGGGAGTCGGCGTCCACTTCCTTGCCCTCACCATCCTTGCCGTCACCGGAGCGCTGGTGCCCGCGCCGGGCGTCCCGATCGAAGATGCCGAGAATCTCACAGGGGCCGCCTTCGGCGCCGATGGCATGCGGAAGCATCGTCGGGAACTCGGCCGCTTGATTGGTTTCGACGCGAAAACGGCTGTTGCCCAACAGAAGTACGGCAGTCCCGGACAGCACCACCAGCCATTCTCGACCGGGATGCGCGCGCAGCCGGGACGGGCTGTCCGGCGGCGGATCGGTGATGCGCTGCCGGACCACGGTCATTCCCGGATCAGCCTTGATCGGCCACCGCATCTGGCCGTGCGCGGCATCGATCCTCGGACTGACCACCACATCATCGGCCGCGGTCTCGACGAGTTGGTCGAGCGAGGTGTCCAGCGCACGGGCGAGCGTGACCAGACTGTCCAGGGCGAGACGACGCTGCCCGTTCTCGATCCGGCTCAGCGTCGACTGACTGAGCTTGGCCCGATTGGCCAATTCCTCCAGCGACCAGCCCTGCGCCACCCGCAGCGCCCGGATGCGTTTGCGCACGAGGCTGTCCAGCTCGTGATCATTTTGCGTCATAGGCAATACCCTATGCGATTACCGCAAGGCGCGACTACCGTCGCCATCATGAGCCCGGCGAACCACCGGGCAGAGGCGAAGAAAGGTGTGACGCCATGTCTGTGACGACGGCCGCGTACGAGAGCGACGAACTACCCGACGAGACCGTCGACGCCGTGGTGATCGGCGGCGGCGCCGCGGGCTTGAACGGCGCCCTGATGCTGGCCCGCTCGCGCCGCTCGGTCGTCGTGATCGACAGCGGGACGCCGCGCAACGCCCCCGCCGCCGGTGTGCACGGACTCATCGGACTCGACGGCACTCCCCCGTCCGACCTGATGGAGACCGGCCGAACCGAAGTACGCAGCTACGGCGGACTGATCGTCACCGGCGAAGTGTCCGCCGCCACCCCCGCCGAGCCGTCCCCCGACGGTGACCTGCGATTCACTGTCACCCTGACCGACGGTCGCACCCTGCGAGCACGACGCGTGCTGGTGGCCACCGGATTACGCGACGTCCTGCCAGATATCCCCGGCCTGGCACAGCACTGGGGACACTCGGTCGTGCACTGTCCGTACTGCCACGGCTGGGAGGTCCGCGACGAGCCCATCGGCCTCCTCGCGGTGGGCCCGGCCTCCGTCCACCACGCCCTCCTGTTCCGCCAATTGACCGACGACCTCGTCTATTTCACTCGGGGCACCGATCTGGACGACATCCGAGCACGGTTCGCGGCTCGCGACATCCGAATCATCGACACTCCGGTGGACCGGGTCGTCACCGCCGAAGACGGCGCCCTCACCGGCGTACTCCTCACCGACGGCCGAACGATCCCACGCAACGTCCTCGCGGTGGCGACCGAAATGTACTCCCGCACAGCAGGCTTGGAAGACCTACAGCTGCCGATGGAGGACCTCCCGAACGGCATGGGCCGCCACATCGCCTCCGGCATGGCGGGCACCACCGCAGTCCCCGGCGTCTGGGTGGCGGGAAACGCGACCGATCTGTCCGCCCAGGTCGGCGCCTCGGCCGCCGCCGGAGCCCTCGCCGGAGCCCACCTGAACGCCGTCCTGGCCACCGCCGACACCGACGCCGCCCTCGCGGCCGCTCGACGCGGCGTCACCGCCTGAGGGAAACCACTTTTCGACACCGGCACCTCCCCGGCGTCCACTCCCGCGCGCTCCGAGATCCCACACGCGATCATCGGCGAGGTTCCCGAAGCCCTACCACCGGACTCCGGGAACCCCGCCGGTTCCTCAGCCGGTCGCCACCGTCATCCGTGGCGGAAACACAGTGTTCCCCACTGGAATCCGGCGCCGATGGCCGAGAGGACATAGGTATCGCCGGGGTGGATGAGACCCTCGGAGTGCGCCCGGTGCACCGCGGTGAAGACACCCGCCGATCCGGTGTTCCCCAGCCTGTCCAGGGTGATCGGCGCACGCGAGGGCGGTACACCCAGTTCCGCCAGCGCCGCGTTCACGATATTCAGGTTGGCCTGGTGCAGGAAGAAGTGGTCGACGGCGTCCACTTCCATTCCGGCCGAGGCGATCGCGGTGCGAATACTGGCGGGCAGGCAGGTGGTGGCCGTCTCCCACACGGCGCGCCCGTCCATCCGGAGATAGTGATCGCGCTCGGCGACCGTGTCGGCCGTCGTGGGCAATCGGGAGCCGCCGGCGCGGATCTCGACGTCATAGGACAGTCGCGATCCGAAATCCCACGACAGCAGCCCGGCCTCGGCGATATCGCTGCGGGACAACACGATTGCCGCCGCGGCATCCCCGAAGAACACCCCGGTCACGCGATCGCGCGGATCGGTGACCCGGGACGCGCAATCCGCCGCGATGACCAGCACCGAGCGAGCCGCCGTCTGCAACAGGTGCGCGGCGATCAGCAGCGCCTGCAGACCGTTGGCGCATGCCGCCTGGGTGATGTCCACCGGTATGGCCCGCTGCGCGCCCAGCGCCTCCTTGACGATCAGAGCGGTCGAGGGCAGCGGCTGGTCCCAGGTGTAGGTGCCGATGATGATGGCATCCAGATCGTCGACCTCGATATCCGTGCGCGACAGCGCGTCTCGGGCCGCCGCCACGCACATGTCCGACACCGCGAGATCGCCGGCGAGCCGCCGCCGCTCCCGAATTCCGGTGCGGCTCACGATCCACGCGTCGCTGGTGTCCAGCGTCCGGGTCAGATCCTCGTTGGTGACGACGGTTTCGGGCAGATGTATTCCCGTGGCCGACACCGCGATCGGCACTCGCAGGCGGACGGTGGATCCCGATCGAGTGGGTGATCCCAGCACACTCGTCACGAGTGCACCCCCGCCAGCAGCTCGACGGTGTTGTGCGCCGGCGCGATGAGTTCGGCGAGATCCACGTAGTAGCGCCCGGATTCGCACGGCAGCCCGAGCAGAATGCGGCGCGCCGCGTCCGCGACGAGCGCGCCACCCAGGGCGACATCCGCCGCCAGCTGCGGCCAACTGCTCAGGGTGCGGCCGATTTCCGGGAACGCCGCGGCCAGCTCGGGGCTGATCCGATCCGCGTCCACCATGCCCAGGATCAGCTCGGCCTTGTCCGCGGCGTTCATCTCCGGCAGCTCCTCGGCCCGCACGTTCCCGATGCGCCCGTGCAGCAGCGGCCGGTTCGGTTCGAGATCGAAGCGCTCGATGTCGAGCATCCCGCGATCGTTGCAGTCCATGACCACCGGAATCCCCTGTGCGCGAGCGCCTTCACGGGCCGCGATCTTCACGTACGGGGTGTCGCACTCCTCGACCAGCAGATCCAGGGCGCTGCCGTCCTCACCGAGGAACTGCGCCATGGTGTCGGCGCCGAGCCCGGCGGGCATGATCTCGATGTCCAGATAGGGGTCGATCTCGAACATCTGCCGGGCGCACAGCACCGCCTTGTTGACGCCGAGATCGTGTACGCCGGTGCGCAATCGGTTCAGGTTCGACAGGCTCAGCTCGTCGAAATCGGCGAGCCGGAACGAGCCGCCGATCCCGCCGAGTACCAGGGTGACCGCGGCGCTGTTGCCGACCGAGAGCCCGACTATGCCGATCCGGGTGTTGAGCAGCCACCGCTGTTCGGGACGCTGGATCTTCTCGCGATTGCGGTCGGTGCGCACCATGCGGTACTCCTCGCGCGGCAGCACGTGCACCAGCCGCCCCGACCACGGATACCACGCCCAGGTGCCGTACACGGCCGGGCTAACACCGGCCAGTTGATCCGATATCGCCTCGGCCAGTTCGGTTTCGGTGAAGCGACGGTGCGGCTCGCGGGTCTTGACCAGTTCGGTCAGCTGATCGTGGATGGTGTCGTGCACGGTGTGCACGACACCCGAGTCGAGCAGTTCGCACAGCTCGGCCGGGTTGCGATCGTCCTCGAAGAGCACCGGGCACCAGGTGGTCCGATCCGGAACCGCCCCGGACCTGGACGTGATCGCGGGCGCGGGCCCACTCGCGCGTTCGGACAGCAGCGAACCGGGGTGCGCGACGACCAGTTCCGGGAACCGGGCGCGCATGCTCGCCACCAGCTCGGTGTATTTGCCCGCCCCGGCCGCCGTGTGGTGGGTGAGGATGACGACGTCCTCGGTGTAGCGCTCGACGTACCGCTGGGTCCCCGCCACCGGATGAAATCCGAATCGCGCGTGGAAAAGGTCCTGCCCGTCCCGGGTTCCGGAGGTGCCGATCATCAGGCGCGCGCCCAGATGATGCGCCGCCCCGATCGCGACCGCGTTCAGATACACACCCAGCCCGAGCTTGCGGGCACGATGCTCGACGACCAATCGGGAATGCTCGAAGGTGTCGGCGTCACATGCTCCCGCCTCCGCGAGCACCCGGGCGTAGTCGGCGTCACCGAGGTACGCGCGGGACTGATACAGCCCGGCCGTATCGGGCGTCGACAGTCGCACATAACCCAGCGGCCGCGCACCCGCATCTCGCCTGGCGATGAAATGCCAAGCCCCGTAATCCAATTCCTGGTCGTCGATATGCGCTCCGTCGCTGTCCCGAAATTCGGGGCGACGGCCGTGGTCGTAGAGGATCCGAGCTCGCAGGCCGCGTAGCTCGGCGACCAGATCCGCGTACCCGTCGGTGGCGGCGGG
This sequence comes from Nocardia jejuensis NBRC 103114, assembly GCF_001613145.1. Classification (GTDB taxonomy): domain Bacteria; phylum Actinomycetota; class Actinomycetes; order Mycobacteriales; family Mycobacteriaceae; genus Nocardia; species Nocardia jejuensis. The sequence continues at coordinate 7,136 of NZ_BDBU01000061.1, read as the reverse complement.
CACCCGGAAAGCCGAGATATGCCACCGCTCAACATGGTTGCGACCATCCGTGACAAGCCCTTGTTCGGACACGGTCCTACCCGAAGACGACACGCAGGAGTTCCTTTCTAGGATCACCGGCAGCGAGAGAGGGGGAATGGAATATGAAAAACAGACGGCGGCAGCGTGTTTCGCGGTCCGTGCGATCAGGACCCCGCGAATAACGACACCGGCTCGGCATTGCGCGAGCCGATCGGTCGCCCACAGCGAGCCAGCAGCACACCCCGGTGCTCACTCTCGATCATAGGCATAGCCACAGGTTAGCTGAATCTTGAATCACTGGCGATTGCACACGCCACAGATCCCGCGCCCTATCCCATTAATCCTTTTTATTCAGCAGGTGAATTGCCCGCTTTGCACTAACTCTCGTACGCGAGAATGCAATTCGCCGAAAGTTTGCGTGCCGCAACTACCGATCTACGCCGACCACCCGCGCGGCCGTCGAGCGCCGTGCGGGTGCGGTGTGGTTTTCGTGGTGCGGTGTGGTTTTCGCGGCGAGGAGCGGACCGAGCGCGCTAGCCGTTGCGCCGCAACAGATACACGTCCATGATCCAGCCCTTGGCCTCGCGCAGAGCGGCCCGGCGGCGGGCGATGCGGTGTTCGACCACGCGCAGCGGGCCCTCCACGATCGTCTCGTCGGGCATGCCCAGATACGCGCCCCACCAGATGTAGATGTCGTCGCCGGGCACCTGGGTGAAGGAACAGTCACCGTCGAGCATGACCAGGGTGGACTGCCCCGATGCCACGCCCTCCTCGCGCAATCGCCGGCCGGTGGTGATGTGCACCGGCTCGCCGATCTCGTGCAGCACCATGCGGTGCGCGGCGGCCAGCGCCTGCACGCTGGTGATGCCCGGGATCACCTCGTAGTCGAAGTGCATGCGCTCGCGTTCGAGCACCCGCTCGATCATGCGCAGCGTGCTGTCGTACAGCGACGGGTCGCCCCACACCAGAATTCCGCCCACCCCATCGGTGTCGGCGAAAGCCCGTTCCAGCAGTTCCGAGCGCTGCTCGTGCCAGTCCGCGACCACACCCCGGTATTCGGTGTCGGCTCCGGCGCCGGGTACCGTCCGATCCCGCGGCGGGTCGAGGATTTCCACCACCCGGTACGGATGCCGCAGGTGCTCGGTGAGAATCGCCGAGCGCACATCGACGAGTTCCTGTTTCTCGGCACCCTTGCCGATCATGAAGAACACGTTGACCTGGCGCATCGCCTTGATGGCCTGCACTGTCACCTGGTCCGGGTCTCCGGCGCCTATTCCGATCACGTAGAGCTTTCGCACGGTGCGTAAGCTTGCCAGGCGTGGATACGGCCCCCCGAGACACCCAGTACGAGGACCTCCTTCGACTTGTGCTGGATTCCGGCACCCCCAAGTCGGATCGAACGGGCACCGGCACGCGCAGCCTCTTCGGTCATCAGTTGCGATACGACCTCTCCCGGGGTTTCCCGCTGATCACCACGAAGAAGGTGCATCTCAAGTCGATCGTCTACGAGTTGCTGTGGTTCCTGCGCGGTGATTCCAATGTGGGCTGGCTCAAGGAGAACGGCGTCCGCATCTGGGACGAATGGGCCGATGCCCAGGGCGATCTGGGCCCGGTCTACGGGGTGCAGTGGCGCTCCTGGCCGACCCCGGACGGCACCCACATCGACCAGATCTCGCAGGTGCTGCAGACCCTGCGCACCGATCCCGATTCGCGACGCATGCTCGTCTCGGCGTGGAACGTGTCCGAACTGGACAAGATGGCGCTGGCGCCGTGCCATGCCTTCTTCCAGTTCTATGTCGCCGACGGCAAGCTGTCCTGCCAGCTGTACCAGCGCAGCGCGGACATGTTCCTGGGCGTGCCCTTCAATATCGCCAGCTACGCGCTGCTGACCCACATGGTGGCGCAGCAGACCGGCCTGCTGCCCGGCGAATTCGTCTGGACCGGCGGCGATGTGCACATCTACGACAACCACCTGGATCAGGTGCGCGAACAGCTGAGCCGGGATCCCTACCCGTTCCCGACGCTGAAGTTGCGGCCCGCCCCGACGCTGTTCGGCTATGCCTACGAGGACGTGGAAATCCTGGATTACCAGCATCATCCGTTGATCAAGGCCCCGGTGGCGGTGTGAGCGGGGCGCCTGCCCGCACGATCGGATTGATCTGGGCGCAGACCCCGGACGGGGTGATCGGCCTGGACAACACCATTCCCTGGCGTGTGCCGGAGGACATGGCGCATTTCAAGGACGTCACGAGCGGGCACCCGGTCGTGATGGGCAGGCGCACCTGGGATTCACTGCCCGTGCGATTCCGGCCGCTGGCGGATCGGCGCAACATCGTCGTGACCCGGCAATCGGACTGGTCCGCCGAGGGCACCGAACGCGCGGGCTCGTTGCAGGAAGCGATGGCGCTGGCCGGCGACGACCCCGTGTGGATCATGGGCGGCGGCGAGATCTATCGTGCCGCAATGCCTTTCGCCACCGAACTGATGGTCACCGAGGTGGACGCGGCGATCGACGGCGACTGCTACGCCCCGCCGATCGACGACCGGTGGCACGCCGATGAGGTTCCGTGGCGCGAGTCGAGCACGGGTCTGCGATTCAGGTTCCGTCGTTATACGCGGTAACACGGATAACGGGTGAGTCCCGCGTCCGCCAATTCCCGCAACGAACCCTCGAAACGGCCGATCGGCCGGAACCTGTCCGGCATACTCACGGATACTCCGGCGAAAGGCAGTCCATGGACAAAAAATCGCTGACCGCGGTGGCACGCCAGCAGCTCAAGCTGGCCGCCGCCGCATCGAGCGGCCGAAGTTCGCTCACGCTCTACGGAGGTCACGCGCACAGCCTGCGCCAGACCGTGATCGCATTGACGGCCGGGCAATCCCTGGCCGAGCACGAGAACCCCGGTGAAGCCACCATGGTCGTGCTCAGCGGTGTGCTGACACTGATCAGCGGAACCAACGAGTGGAAAGGCTCGGCGGGCGACCTGCTCGTCGTGCCGAACGCACGGCACAGTGTGAAGGCCATCGACGACGTGGCGTTCCTGCTGACCGTCGCCATGTGATCGAATCCGTCCGAGTGATCGAACCCACCCGGACGGCCCGTCGAACCACCTCGACCTGCCGATTCCGCGCTCGCCACAGCCCCGGCGCGCGCGGTTCGGGCAGACACGGAGCAACCGGACGCCGCTCCGGCGGGCTCGGCCGATAGGCTGGAGGGCATGGGTGAGCCGCAGCCGATCCTCGATCCACTCACACCCGCCGCGATCTTCCTCGTCGCGACGATCGACGAGGGTGGCGAATCTGTGGTGCGCGAGGTGCTCGCGGATCTGCCCGGGCTACGCCGATCGGTCGGGTTCCGGCTTCCCGGCGGTGGCCTGACCTGCGTCACGAGCATCGGCTCGCAGGCCTGGGATCGGCTGTTCGCCGGACCGAAACCGGCTGAGCTGCACGAGTTTCCGGGCTATCGGGGCGACAAGCACCAGGCCCCCGCCACGCCCGGCGACCTGCTCCTGCACATCAAGGCCGAAAACCAGGACGCCTGTTTCGAATTGGCGATGACCATCTCCGACCGGCTCTCGGGCGCGGTGACCATCGTCGACGAGACCGTGGGCTTCCGCTACTTCGAGCAGCGCGACCTGCTCGGCTTCGTGGACGGCACCGAGAATCCCGAGGGCAAGCTCGCGTACTCCGCGGCCCTGATCGGGGACGAGGATCCCGAATTCAGCGGCGGCAGTTACGTGATCGTGCAGAAGTACATCCATCCGCTCGGTGACTGGCGCGCCCTGTCCATCGAGGAGCAGGAGCGGGTGATCGGCCGCACCAAGCTGGAGGATCTCGAACTCTCCGACGACGCCAAACCCGCCGATTCCCATGTGGCGGTGAACGATCAGGACGAGCTCGGCACCATCGTGCGCGCCAACATGCCCTTCGGCAGCGTCAAGGACGGCGAGTTCGGCACCTACTACGTCGCGTACGCCGCGTCCCCGTCCATCACCGAGACGATGCTCGAGCGGATGTTCCTCGGCACCGACGACGCGGCATACGACCGCATCCTGGATTTCTCCACAGCAGTCACCGGCACATCGTTCTTCACCCCGCCCGACGGGTTCTTCGATGCGCTGCCGGAGGCTCCGGCACAAGCGGCACAGCCGGGGGCCCCGGCACAGCCGGAGGCTCCGGCACAGGCGCGGACCCCCGAGGACCTCGGGGAATCATCCGGTGACGGCGGCGTTGTTTCGAGCAACGGTTCCCTGGGTATCGGCACGTTGAAAAGGAGTTAACGTATGAACAACCTCCACCGCGAACTCGCGCCGATCACCTCGTCCGCCTGGTCGGCGATCGAGGAAGAGGCGACGCGAACCTTCAAGCGGCACATCGCCGGTCGCCGTGTGGTCGATCTGTCCGGCCCGCACGGCGATGCCTACAACGCGGTCGGGCTCGGCCGCACCAACCTCATCGAATCGCCCGGTGAGGGCGTGCAGGCGCGCCAGCGCGCGGTGGTGCCGCTGGTGGAACTGCGCGTCCCGTTCTCCCTGTCCCGCGAGGAGATCGACAATGTCGAGCGCGGCGCCCAGGACACCGACCTGGACCCGGTGAAGGACGCGGCCCAGCGCATCGCGTTCGCCGAGGATCGCGCCATCTTCGAGGGCTATCCGGCGGCCGGAATCCTGGGCATCCGCCCGACCACGTCCTGCGAGCCGGTGAAGCTGCCGGGCGATCCGCGACTGGTCCCCGAGGCCGTCACCCAGGCGCTGACGAAGCTGCGCCTGGCCGGTGTGGACGGACCGTACTCGGTGCTGTTGTCGGCGGATCTGTACACGGCCGTGAGCGAGACCTCCGACCACGGCCACCCGATCCGCACCCACATCGAACGCCTCATCGACGGTGACATCGTCTGGGCGCCCGCCATCGACGGCGCGATCGTACTGTCCACGCGCGGCGGCGATTTCGATCTGCAGCTGGGTCAGGACCTGTCCATCGGCTACCTGTCCCACGATGCCGAATCGGTGCAGCTGTACTTCCAGGAGAGCCTGACGTTCCTGGTCTACACGGCCGAGGCCGCGGTAGCGCTGGAGGCATAGCCACCACAGCCGCCACAGCCCTGAAAGGCGACGACCACTCCTGCCGATTCGGACGGACTGTGGAGCCGCGGCGTACCCGCCGGGTACGGTTTCCGCAGTCGGTCGGCAGGAGGCGGAATGGCAACGGTGCGCGCGGGCGTGATGCCCGGACGACGCATGGCCCTCTACGGCGTCGCGGGGCTGCTGATGCTGGCGGTGATCTGCGGCGCGACGGTGGCGCTGTTCGGCCCGAACCGGATCTTCACCGGGCTGCTGGTGGGCGTGGCGGCCGCGGTCGCGGTGATGATCGCGCTGGCCGGGCGGGACGGGATCGTGCTGAGCGAGGACGCCATCCTGCGGCGCACGCCCTGGGGAAATTCGACGATCACCTGGGATCGAGTGGTAGCCGGTCGCTTCGCACTCGACGACAGGAACCGCTGGACCCTGGCCCTGGACCTGAACGGCGGCGACGAGCAACACGGTGAACTGGCGCTGCTGTCCATCGCGCCGGTGACCGGACCGGTTTCGGGCGCCTACGACATGCGGACCCGCGAGCAGGTCGCCGAGATCCGAACCATCTTGCGCGAGAAGCAGATTCCGGTGACGATCCTGCCCGAGATCGCCGCGGCGCTCCAGGAGCACTGGAAGATCGCGCCGCCCACCCGCTGACGTCGGCGGCTCGCACAACGGTCCCCGGTGACCACCGAGCACGCGCACCGGGCAGCCGGCGCCCGGCCCTCGGCGACTAGGCTGGCCGGGTGATTCGCACCGCGGCGCTGGCACATATCCGGGACCGTCGTCTGCTGCAGACCCGATCCACCGGCAAGGACGTCTTCTACATGGCGGGCGGCAAGATCGATCCGGGTGAGACCCCGGAAACCGCGCTGCACAGGGAGATTCGCGAGGAACTCGGAGTCGGCGCGATCGACGTGCGCGAACTCGACGTCTTCGAGGCCGAGGCGTACGGCCACGCCCCCGGCACCCGCCTGCACATGACCTGCTACCTCGGCGACCTCACCGCCGACCCGAGCCCCTCGGGGGAAATCGCCGAGCTGCGCTACTTCACCCTGAGCGAATACGCCGCCATGCCGGACGTCGCCCCCGGCTCGCTCATGGTCTTCCGCAGACTTCACGACCTGGGCCTGATCGACGAATAGCACCCCACGGCGAAGTCGTGCGGCCGTACCCGATTCACTCGGCGACCGGATCCCGATCGTGGGTAACGCCCGAGCCGGCCGGAATCCGGGTCGCGGCGGCGAGACCGAGCAGCAGGAACAGCGCCGCGGCCAGCAGTGTGGTGCGCGTGGCATCGGTGAACCCGCGCTCGAGCGCGTCCAGGACGACCGGGGCCCCGTCGTGATCCCGCACCACGCTGATCGTGCCACCGGCGGACTCCCGGGTCGCCGTGGCCAGTGTGTCGGCGTTCTGATCCTGCAGATCGTTCACCGTGTCCAGCTGCCGGGGCAGCGCGTGCCCCAGCGACACCGACAGCAACGCACCCACGAGCGCGGTGCCCATGGCCGAACCGACCTGCCGGACCGTGCTCTGAGTGGCCGACCCCTGACCGGACTGCTCGGGAGGCACATCGGCCAGCACGGTTCCGGTCAGCTGCGCGGACGCCATCCCCAACCCGAGCCCGTAGCAGACCAGCACGGCCGCGAGCCACCACTCGGAGATGTGCGGGGTCACCACGATGGCGGCGATCGCGATGCCGATCGCCTCGAGCCCCAAACCGATCTGCACCACCCGCACCGGCCCATACCTGCGGACCAGGCCCTCGGCGACCCCTGCCGCCACGAACGCGCCCGCCGCCATGAAGGCCAGCACCACACCCGCGCGCAGCGTGCTCAGATCCAGCACGTTGACCATGTACAGCGGCAGTACGAACAGCAGCCCGAATTCACCCACCGCCACCGCGAAGGCCGTGACGTTCCCCCAGCGAAAACTGGGGATGGCGAACAACTTCGGATTCATCAGCGCGGACCGGTGGATCAGATTGCGGTGAATCTCCCAGCGTACGAAGGCATACAGCGCCAGCAGACCGAGCACCAGCAG
>NZ_BDBU01000060.1 GCF_001613145.1 Nocardia jejuensis NBRC 103114 | reverse complement strand
GCGATCGGGAACTCCCGCAACGGTTTCCACCACCCGTAGGTCTGCCCCTCGATCAGTGCGAAGACCAGCAGGGCGAACCCGAGGGCACTGAGAATGAACCCGTCCACGTCCAGTCCGGGCGCGTGCCTGCCCATCTTGGTCTCCGGCACGAAGAGCACGAGCCCGACCAGCACCAGCACGCCGAGCGGGATATTGACCAGGAAGATCCACGGCCAGGTGTAATCGGTGGTGAGCCAGCCGCCGACCAGCGGGCCGATGGCCGCGACGCCCGAGATGACCGACCCCCAGACCGCGAAGGCGATCACCCGGTCACGACCGCGGAACAGCGCGTTCATCGTCGAGAGCGAGCCCGGCAGCACGGCCGCGCCGCCGATGCCCTGCACGATGCGGCCCAGGATCAGCAGCCCGGCACTGCTCGCCGATGCGGCGAGCAGACTGCCCCCGAGGAAGACGATGACACCGACGGCGAACAGGAGTTTGCGGCCGAACCGGTCTCCGAGCCGCCCGGCGGTGATCAGCAGCGCCGCGAGCACGACGGCGTAGATGCTGGTTATCCATTGCGCCTGAGTGAAATTCAACTGCAGGTCGGCGATGATCACCGGCAGCGAGACGGCGACGATGGTGCCGTCCAGCACCACCATGGACAAGCCGAGAGCGAGCACCGCCAGGGCGATCCAGCGCTTACTGCCCGAGACCGCCGGTTCCAGCTCCACATCCGCCATCAATCGCTCCAAACCAGTCGAGGACAGCTATGTGAACCATGGTGCTTCACATTTGCTGACACTTGATCAAGCCACGCGGAACCCTGATAAGTCTAGCGGATAGTCCCTACGCTGGATATTTGCCAGTTGCCGGACATCCGGTCCGGCAACCGACCGGGCACCTCACCCGCCACGGTCCCGCGTTGCCGCCACCCTCCCGGCGCTCGCCGCCCGGGTCCGCACCCCGCCGGAACCCGGAGACATCGGATGTCCGAATCGGATACGTTTGACGAGTGTCGATGACGAAGGGTTCCAACGTTCCGGTGGCGGCGTCCGCGGTTCGTATCGAACTGGGATGGCAAGCAGGTCCGGGCGTTCCGGATGCCGACGCGTCGGCACTGCTGCTGATCTCCTCCGGCAAGGTCCGCTCCGACAGCGATTTCGTCTTCTACAACCAGCCGGTCCACGGCTCCGGCGCGGTCCGGCACGAGGGCAAGCAGCAGGGTCCGCAGGTCACCGACGTGCTCACGGTCCAGCTCGGCCAGGTGGAACCACAGGTCGAGACCATCGTCATCGCCGCCTCTTCGGACGGCGGCACCTTCGCCCAATTCCGTGGTCTGCACGTGCGTTTGGCGGATGCGAGCAATGGCGCGGAGCTGGCGCGATTCGATCCGCAGGACGCGTCCTCCGAGACCGCCTACGTCCTCGGCGAGCTGTACCGCCGCCAGGGAGCCTGGAAGTTCCGCGCCGTCGGCCAGGGCTACTCGGCCGGACTTGCCGGACTGGCAAGGGATTTCGGCATCAGCGTCGACGACGCCCCCGCGCCCCAGCAGTCCGCGCCCCAGCAGTCCGCGCCTCAACAGCCCACACCGCCACCGGCCCCACAGCCACAGCAGGCTCCGCCCCCGAACTTCGCTCCCCCGGCGCCGAATTCCGCTCCGCCGCAGGGCTACAACCAGCAGCAGTTCCCCCCGCCGGGCCAGCCCGCCCCGCCGCCCGGGCAGTACCCGCCGCCCAACCAATACACCCCACCCGCGGGCGGATACCCGCCGCCGCCCGGCCAGTACCCGCCCCCGCAGCAGGGCTACGCCCCCGTCCCGCCGCAGTACCAGCAGCCGAATCAGGCTCCCCCGCAACCCTTCCAGCAACCCTTCCAGCAGCCCCCCGCACCGGGAGCTCCCGCCGAGCCACGGGTGAACCTCGGCAAGATCTCGCTGACCAAGGAATCACCCGCGGTCTCACTGACCAAGCAGGGTGCGACCGGCGGCATCATGCGGGTCAACCTGAACTGGTCGGTGCCCGGTGCGAGCGGCGGCCTGTTCGGCCGCAAGCGCGGCGGCAACGGCGGACTCGATCTGGATCTGTGCTGCTTCTGGGAGCTGACCGACGGTTCCAAGGGCTGCATCAGCCCCCTGGACACCATGGGCACTCTGCACAAGGCCCCGTTCATCGAGTTGGACCAGGACGACCGGACCGGCGCGAGCCAGAGCGGTGAGAACCTGTCCATCAATCTCGATCACACCGCGCAGTTCCGCCGCATCCTGGTGTTCGCCTCGCTGTACGAGGGTGCGCAGGACTTCCGCGGCGTGCACGCGACCGCGACCCTGTACCCGCGCAGTTCACCGCCGATCGAGATGGAGGTCAGCGGCTGCGTCGACGACTCCCGCGAGATGGCGCTGGCGCTGATCGAGAACATCAACGGCGAGTTGGTGGTTCGCCGCGAGGGCGTCTTCGTGCGTCCGCCCGACGGGCACCGCTTCTGGGGCAAACTCGCCATGGACAAGACCTACAACTGGGACCTCAAGTGGGGTACGTCCAAGGGCAAAGGCTGAGCCGAGAGGGTAAAGGCCGAGCCGAGAGCTCCGACCCTGTCAGCCGGGAAGGTGCTGCCGAACCGATTCGAGTGCGGCCGTGCGGATCTGGGCCAGCTCACCCTGCCGGCCGAGCAGTCTCAGGATCGCATCGGGAATCAGTTGCTCCGCGTACTCCGGCCCGGCTCCTTCATCGGAGCGGATATTGATCACCGATTCGACCATCCGGAACGGCAGCAGTTCCGACCCCGGAACCGCACTCCCGCCGACCTCGGCGATCACCGCGCCCGCGAGCGCCTCATAGTGCCCGCGTAGCTCGTCGCGCCGTTCCCGGAACGATTCGAACCGCTCACTGCGCAGTTCCGGCAGCAGGTACAGCGCACCCAGATTCCACCGGGCCGCGCACAACTGGCTGACGTCGAACCAGGCCAGCCCGTACAGCCGCACGGTCGCCGATTCCGGGGCCACGGCCAGTCGATCCGCCAGTTCCAATGGCGCGGTGATCGTTTCGGCCAGCAGTGTGTCGAGGATGTCGTCCTTGGCCGCGAAGTGGTGGTACAGCGACGCCTGCCGGATGCCGACGGCGTCGGCGATGCCGCGCGTCGAGGTGCTGCCGTATCCGTTGGTGGTGAACAGTTCCGCGGCGGCATCGAGAATTTCGGCGCGCGGCGTCTGGCCCGCCCGGCGGCGGGGTTCGAGGCGAGGACGTCCGGGTCCGACTTGGGTCACGCCCTCATTCTGTCCTACCGGCCGCGGGCCACCCGCGCGCGAAGCCCCCTGACAGCCGGTCAGCGCGGCCGGTGAGGTTCCTGTCACTCGATAGAAATCCAGGCAACGCAGAAGTTACCGCAGGCCATCCGACCGATACATCGGCGTCACCGGATGCGCGATCGCGAACGGAAAACTTTCAAGCGATAGATATTCACCCGCTCGCCGAAAGACTCGCCGCCATGGTTGCCACAGCTGACTCACTAGTCCCCGACCTCCCGCCGAGCACCTCCGACACCAGCGCCGACAGCGCTGACCTGGCGCGCTTCGGTTACGAACCCGTGCTGCACCGCAAACTCGGCCGCTATGCCTCCTTCGCGGCCGGGTTCTCCTTCGTCTCCATCCTGACCACCATCTTCCAGTTCTTCGGCCTCGGCTACTCCTTCGGTGGCGCGGCCTTCTTCTGGACCTGGCCGATCGTGTTCGCCGGTCAGTTCCTGGTCGCGCTGAACTTCGCGGAACTGGCCGCGCGCTACCCGCTCTCGGGCAGCATCTATCAGTGGTCCCGGCATCTGGCCGGGGAGCTGGTCGGCTGGTTCGCCGGCTGGATGATGATCATCGCGCAGATCGTGACCGCCGCCGCGGCCGCCATCGCGCTGCAGGTGGTGCTGCCCTCGATCTGGAGCGGCTTCCAGCTTGTCGGTACCGACAGCTCGCTGACCTCGCACGACGGCGCGGTCAACGCGGTCATCCTGGGCAGTGCGCTGCTGGTGATCACCACGTTCATCAATGTGGCGGGCATCGACTGGATGGCGCGGATCAACTCGCTCGGCGTCACCATCGAAATCATCGGCGTGATCGCGGTGATCGCGGTGTTCTTCACCCATGCCGATCGCGGCCCGAGCGTGGTCATGGAAACCGACCAGGCCGCACCCGGACCGTACTGGGCCGCCTTCCTGGTGTCCGGCCTGATGGCCGCCTACGTCATGGTCGGATTCGATTCCGCCGGTGAGCTTTCCGAGGAGACCAAGAACCCCCGCCACGTCGCGCCGCGCACCATCCTCACCGCGCTGGCCGTATCCGCCCTGGGCGGCGGCCTGATCCTGCTGGGCGCGCTGATGGCCGCACCGAGCCTCACCGACGGTTCGCTCGGCGCGGGTGGTCTCGCGTACGTGATCGAGGCCAAACTGGACACCACCCCCGGCAAGGTCGTGCTGGCCTGCGTCGCCGTCGCTATCACGGTGTGCACCTTGGCCATTCAGACCGCCGGATCGCGTTTGATGTTCTCCATGGCCCGCGACGGCCGCCTGCCGTTCTCCGCTCGGCTGTCCGCCGTGCACCCGCGCTTCGGCACCCCCGCCTGGCCGTCCGTGGTCATCGGCGTGCTCGGCATCGGCCTGCTGGTGCTGAACCTGGGCAACGCCGCCATCTTCGCGACCATGGCCAGCGTCTGCATCGTCACGCTGTACCTGGCGTACCTGCTGGTCACCGTGCCCCTGCTGGTGCGGCGCATCAAGGGCTGGCCCGCCGACGACGCGACCACCGAGACCGGCGCACCGCTGTTCGGGCTGGGCCGCTTCGGAATTCCGATCAACGCGCTGGCCGTGGTCTGGGGCATCGCCATGGCGATCAACCTGGCCTGGCCCCGCGAAGAGGTGTACACCCCCGCCGGCGGCAGCTGGTGGATGCTTTGGGGCGCACCGCTGTTCGTACTCGTCACGGTTCTGGCCGGAATCCTCGTCCACCGTCTCGTCACCCCGGGCCGCAGCGCCGCCGCCCTCGATACCGCCGTCCAACCCGCCTGAGCCGCAGCACTTTCGGGCCGCAGTCCCTTCCCGCGGCCGAGCACGACACGACACCTCGCCAGGAGTATCGATGACGAACACCGCAGACACCACGAACGCCCGGGCGCACGCCCGCTCACAGGCCGCCGCCGCGGCCGTCAGCGGACCGGTCCTCCCGGACGGCGTCGACGCCGCGAGAATCACCTTCGCCCAGCGCATCCCCGCCGAGGGATACGCGAATGTCGTGCTCGGCCGCGGAACCCGGCTCCGGCTCTCGGACCCGCACGGCTCGGCCTGCGCCCACCTGTTCCTGCTGCGCGCCGAATCCCCCTGGGAGCGACTGAACGTCGCGGACACCGTCAAGGTCCCGTGGCAGGCGTACCTGAGCGCCGGACATCCGCTCCTGTCCGATCAGGGCCGCGTGCTCGCCACCGTCGTCGCCGATTCCACCGGGCACCACGACACCCTCTGTGGCCCCTCGCCCGCCGCCCGCGACCGGCTGCACCTGGCGGGGGTGAAACAGGGCCTCGAACCCCGCGACATCGGCCCGAGCATCTCCTTCTTCCGGGGTGTGCGCGTCGAACGCGACGGCGGACTCACCCCCACCGGCAGCGCGGGCGCGGGCGCGGCGATCGACCTGCTGATCCACCTCCCGGTGACCCTGCTCATCGCCAATGCCGAACACCCCCTCGACCTTTCCCCCACCACGGATCTGGATGCGGTGGCCTGGTCCGCCGCCGCCGAGCTGACCGCCGAGCACAACACCGATCCGGAATACCTGCGCGCGGTGGAGAACACCGAAAGCGACTGGAACGCAAGCACTCTGGAGGCCATCGCATGAGCACCGTCACCTCAGCCGTTCGCACCGTCGTCCTGGACGAGACCGTGCCCGCCCGAGCGCGGTGGTCCGCGGTGGTGCGCGCCGGTGAGCAACTGGAGATCATCGACCTGCACGGGAACCAGGCCGTCGACTGCCTGCTGTACTCGGCGGCCGATCACACCGATCGCTACAGCGCGCAGAGCACCATCACCGCGCAGCGCAACATCTTCCTCACCACCGGCAGTGTCCTGCGCACCGAGGCCGGAACCGCCCTGATGACAGTCACCGCCGACGAGGTCGGCAATCACGACACCGTCGCCGGAGCCTGCTCGCAGGAATCCAACACGCTGCGCTACGGCCACCACACCCGCCACCAGCACGCGTGCGTCGAGAACTTCCTCGCCGAGGGCCTGAAATGGGGCCTGGGCAAACGGGATCTGGTGTCCAACATCAACTGGTTCATGAACGTTCCGGTGGAGGCCGACGGCACCCTCGGCATCGTGGACGGACTCTCCGCCCCCGGCAAGCGGATCACCCTCGTCGCGGAGATCGACACCCTGGTGCTGGTCTCCAACTGCCCTCAGATCAACAACCCCTGCAACGGTTTCGACCCGACGCCCGTGCGCATGGTGGTGACCCGATGACCGCCGTCCTGCCCGCCCCCGCAGTCGCCGAGCAGCCCACCGCGACCCCCGCCTTCCGGGTGCTGCGGCCCGGCATGCAGACCACCGTGCAGGACTGGCCCGCCCGGGTCGGGTACTGGCACGTGGGCGTTCCGCCGTCCGGCCCGATGGACGACCTGTCCTTCCGGCTCGGCAACCGGGCTCTGGGCAACCCCGAGGGCGCCGCGGGCCTGGAATGCACCCTCGGCGGGCCGGCCCTGCGATTCGAGACCGCGACCTGGGTCTGCGTCACCGGCGCACCCGCACCGGTCCTGGTCGACGGAAAGCCGGTGCGCCAGTGGGGCAGCGTGCTCGTCCCCGCGGGCGGTGTGCTCGATGTCGGAATGGTGCGCGGCCCGGGGATGCGCAGCTACATCCTCATCGCGGGTGGTATCGACGTTCCCGAATACCTGGGCAGCCGTGCGACATTCACCCTCGGCAAGTTCGGCGGCGGCGTGGGCCGCGCCCTGGCGGCCGAGGACCACTTCCCCCTCGGAACCCCCGGCCGCGTGACGGCGGGCGTTCCCGGCGACGATCAGCCGGTTCTGACCCGTCGCTGGGAACTCGCGGTCACCGAGGGCCCGCACGGCGCTCCGGAGTTCTTCACCCGCAACGACTTCGACACCATCATCGGCACCGACTACGAGGTCCACTTCAACTCCGATCGGACCGGTGTGCGCCTGGTCGGACCGAAGCCGCAGTGGGCACGCCAGGACGGCGGGGAGGCGGGCCTGCACCCCTCCAATATTCACGACACCGCGTATTCCGTAGGCGCGCTGGACTTCACCGGCGACACCCCGATCCTGCTCGGCCCCGACGGCCCGAGCCTCGGCGGCTTCGTCTGCCCGGTCACCGTGGTGGCCGCCGACCGCTGGAAGCTCGGTCAGCTCACCCCCGGCGATGCCGTGCGCTTCGTCCCCGTGCGCGCCGACCGCGCCGCCTCCCTGCGCGAACTGGGCGCGGAACGCCGCGCCGCCTGGCCGATCGTGCTGTCCGGCGGCGGTGACGGCGACGACGGCGTACTGGCTCGCCGCGACGGTGAGGACACCGCCGTGACCTACCGGCGTGCGGGCAACGACGGCGTGCTCATCGAATACGGCGACATGACACTGGATCTGGAGCTGCGCGCCCGCGTGCACGCCCTGCACGAGGCGCTGCTCGAACGCGCGGAGCCGGGCATCACCGAACTCACCCCCGGCGTGCGATCGCTTCAGGTGCGCAACGACCCGGACCGCCTGTCCACCTCCGCCCTGTTGGATCTACTGGGCGAGGTGGAAGCCGAGCTCCCGTCCGCCGACGAGCTGGTGGTGCCCAGTCGCACTGTGCGACTGCCGCTCTCGTGGGACGACCCGTCCACCCGCGAGGCGATCATCCGCTACATGCACGGTGTCCGCGCCGATGCCCCCTGGTGCCCCTGGAACATCGAATTCATCCGCCGCATGAACGGATTGGAGTCGGTGAACGACGTGTTCGACACCGTCTTCGCCGCCGAGTATCTGGTCCTCGGCCTCGGTGACGTCTATCTGGGCGCACCGGTGGCCACCCCCACCGATCCCCGGCACCGGCTGGTCACCACCAAGTACAACCCCGCCCGCACCTGGACCCCGGAGAACGCGGTCGGCATCGGCGGCGCGTACCTGTGCATCTACGGCATGGAGGGTCCCGGCGGCTACCAGTTCGTCGGCCGCACCACCCAGGTCTGGAACCACCGCTCGACCGGCGTCGGCGAAGATCCTTGGCTGCTGCGCTATTTCGACCGCATCAGCTGGTATCCCGTGAGCGGTGAGGAGCTCCTCGATCTGCGCGCCGACACCGCCGCCGGTCGCGGCCGGCTCGACGCGCAGGACGGCGAATTCCGGCTCGCGGACTACCGCGCCTTCCTGACCGAGAACGAATCGTCGATCGCCGACTTCCGTGCTCTGCAGGCGAAAGCCTTCACCGCGGAACGGAATTCGTGGCGCGAGGCGGGCGAGCTCACCGAAAAGCCGTAGCGCCGACATCATTCGCACGCACTTCGCGCAGGCCCGGTCCGGCCGGGGCGAGCTGCGACAATCGCCGAGGAGTTCGAGAATGACGACCTGGATCCACCGCCGCCCCGACGCCGACGTCGCCGCCGAGGCGAGCGAGGCGAGAGGTCCGCTGGCCGGAATTACGCTGGCGGTCAAGGACAATGTGGACGTGGCCGGTCTGCCGACCACGGCGGGCTGCCCCGAATTCGCCTACACGCCTGCCGAGGACGCTGCCGCCGTGGCGGCGCTGCGATCGGCCGGTGCGGTGGTTCTCGGCAAGACGAATCTGGACCAGTTCGCCACCGGCCTGGTCGGCACCCGTTCGCCGTACGGAGCGGTGGACAACGCCCTGCGGCCGGGATACATCTCGGGCGGTTCGAGTTCCGGCTCCGCGGTGGCGGTGGCCCGGGGTGAGGCCGATATCGCCATCGGCACCGACACCGCCGGTTCCGGCCGAGTCCCGGCGGCGCTGCACGGCATCGTCGGCATCAAACCCACCGTGGGCGTGGTCTCCACGGCGGGTGTCGTCCCCGCCTGCCGCTCCTACGATTGCGTGAGCATCTTCGCCGCCGATCTCGACCTGGCCGCGCGAGCGATGGGTGTGATGGCTGCGGGCGCGCCCGGCCGCGCCTGGCCGACGGATCTGCGCCTGGCGGCACCGCCGAAACCGGTGGTCGCGGTATTCAGCGAACTACCGGGTCTGGATCCGTTGTGGCGCAGCACCTTCGAACGGGTGACAGAGCTCCTGCGAGACCGCGGCGCCACCATCGTAGAGGTCGATCCCACCCCCTTCCTCGCAGCGGCGAAGCTCCTGTACGACGGCGCGCTGGTAGCCGAGAGATACTCAGCCGTAGGCGCATTCGTCGACGCGCACCCCGACGCCGTCGATCCCACGGTCGGTTCGATCATCCGCGCGGCACGCGACGTCCCGGCACACCGACTTGTCACCGACCACGCCGAACTGGCCCGGCTGCGCGAAGCCGCACTGACGGCGCTGACCGGAGCCGACGTGCTTCTGACCCCGACTGTTCCGGGCCATCCCACGATTGCCGAGGTGGCTGCCGACCCGATCGGCGAGAACTCCCGGCTCGGCACCTATACCAATTTCTGCAACCTCTTCGACCTCTGCGCCGTAGCCGTCCCGGCAGGCACCGCAGGAGATGCCCCCTTCGGCGTGACAGTCCTGGCCCGAGCCTTCGAGGACTCGGTCGCCCTCGATATCGCCGCGATGATCACCGACGATCCCGAGCATCCGAGGGAACCGAACTTCGCCTGGCCCTTGGCCGTAGCGGCGTTCGAGGAACTCATCGTGTTCGGCGCACACCTGCGCGGCCAGCCACTCGAGCACCAACTGATCGCGCTCGGCGCACGCTGGGCCGGACCCGTCGACACGGCACCCCACTACCGCCTCGCCGCCCTCGACACCACCCCGCCGAAACCCGCCGTGACCAGGGCACCCGAAGGCGAATCGGGCGTCACGATCGCCGCCGAACGCTGGCTGCTCTCCCCCGCCGCCCTAGGTCGCTTCCTCGCCGCACTCCCCGCGCCCATGCAATTGGGCGCGGTAGAGCTGGCGGACGGCACCTGGCGCACCGGTTTCAGCTGCGCGGGCGCGGCAGCCGAAACCGGTAAGGACATCAGCGAATACGGCGGCTGGCGAGCAGCACTGGCCGCCGGTGCGGTGGGTTGAGCACCGTCACCGCAGACCCGCGAGCGGTCCCGGATATCGGCGACCAGCAGTGCGGGTTCCTCCGTCGCCGCGAAGTGCCCGCCACGATCCACATCGGTCCAGCGTGTGATCGTCTGCGCGGGTTCGGAATTACGCTGGATACCGATGTCGTGCGGGTATCTGATCGGGTGGGATGTGGATCGCGAGGACTGGATGCGAAATTGCCTTACGCTCCGAGCCGGGTCGAACGTTGTGAGTGAACTGGTTTTGTACACAACAGGTTTCGGCTACGAGTACCGAGGCGAGTCGCGGCCCGAGCTCGTCGGGCACCTCCAGGTTCGCGCTGGGCGGTCGCGGCGCGGAGTTCAGTGGGACGCGAAGGTCGCGGCGAATTCCACTGCAGGACAGCAGTAATAGGACTTAGTACCCAAAAGGCTGTGGATAAGTGGAGCCGTTGCGAACAGGAATATATTCTGAATAACCGCAGATCAGATACTGTTTTCGGTTCCATTTCGTGATCGTTCGCGATAGAATTAGCACATGCATTCGAACGAGATGGGAACAGTGAGCACCACCGCGGGAGCCGCACTGGCTGCCGCGGTCGATGCGCTTCTGTGCACCACCTTGTCCGAACTTCCCGAAGCCTCGATCGTGGAAATGATGCGGGAAATCGAGACCAGCGAACGACGCCTCGCGGTCATGTGGAACCGGTTGATCGTGCAGGTCGAAGAACGCTCCATGCCCCAACACGCTGGTGTCCGGAGTGCGGTGCGGTTCCTGGAAGACACGTTGCGGATCTCGCATATCGAAGCGTTCTCCCGGTTCAAAGCCGCTCAGCAACTCGGCACCTGGCATGAAGTCTCGGGCCGGGAGCTGCCGCCCCTGCTGCCGCACACCGCGAAAGCCCAAGAAGCAGGGGAGATTTCCCGTGATCACGCACGCATGATCGGCAAGATCTACACACGCCTGCCCCACGGGGTGAGCCCGGAACTCAAAGCCGAAGCCGAACAGTTGATGGCCGAGCACTCCCGGAT
>NZ_BDBU01000059.1 GCF_001613145.1 Nocardia jejuensis NBRC 103114 | reverse complement strand
GTCGGCCAGCGCGGCCGCCTGCGGGTCGCCCGACTGTGCGGCGGCCTTGAGCCGAAGCGCGTGCGGGATCAGGTCATCGGGGCTCTCCTTGGCGAGCGCGGCCGCGATCGCGTACCAGTGGAACGCGTTCGACCACGCGGGCGGATCGCCGAGCCGGCGCAGCAGTTCTCCGGAGGCGTCCACCAGCCCGGCCACTCGCGCCTCGTCGCGCAGCCGGATGCCCGCGAGCCACAGTTCGCCGATCGGCAGCAGCGCGAGCAGATCCGCGCCCACCTCGTCGAAGAGCGGATACGCGGCCTGCCAGGCCAGCGTGAGCGCGGCGTGATCGCCACCGCGCCTTGCCAACCCGACCATGACCCCGTGCGCCAGCAGCCGATCGCGCGGATCCAGCGTGGCCGGATCCAGACCGGCCGCGATCGCCGCCGCCGACTGCTCGTCGCCGCCCAGCATGGCGACCCACGCCGACAGCACCCGCTGCTGCGGACCGTCCGGCGCCCCGCGCAGCGCGTCCGCGGCCCGGCGCGGTTCACCCATGCTCAGGCACAGCAGGGTCGCGATCGCCGCCGCGGAACACGGCAGGAAGCGGTCGCCGCCGCCCTCGGGAGAACCCGAGTGCGCGGCGTGAATCAGCTGCGAGGCCGCCGCGACGGCCGCGGCGCGCACCGAGTCGGGTTCGCGCTGTGCGAAAGTCGCCGCGGGCGTGTGCCGGTCGGCCGAATCCGGGCGCAGGTCCAGGTGGTCCCGGGCACCGTCGAGGTGTGATCTGCCGACGAGAGCTGACGAGCCCGCCGAGTCGGCGGGGCGGACGTCGGCGCTCCGCGGCCGAGACCCGGCCGCGACGGCCTCGTGCGGGCCCGCCGGGATCGCGTCGCCGTGGAGGGCTGAGTCGCCGTGGAGGGCCGAGTCGCCGTGGAGTGCCGCGTCGCCGTGGAGTGCCGCGTCGCCGTGGAGGGCCGAAGGGCGTGGGGCGCCCAGTGTTCCGACCGAGTCCGACAGCGCGTCGGCCATCAGGGTGATGTGTGTGGTGGCCTCGGTGGGCGGCCACTGGGTGCCCGAGCTGGACAGGGCGCGGGCCTGTTCGGGGTAACCGGCCAGATGCAGGACGGTTGCCGCGATGGGCCAGTCCTGACCGGCCCGGTCCGCGCCGAGCCAGGTGTAGAGCCGCGCGGCGCGGGCGGTGAGACCTCGCCGGATCCAGACGCCCGCGCAGATGCGGACCGCGGCGGCGAGATCGGCGGGATCGGAATTCGGCTGGGCCAGTGTGGGTTCGGCGAGCCTCAGGGCGGTGTCGGTGTCGCCGGTGCGGGCGGCGGCATCGGCCCACCGAATGGCCAGCGACTGCCGGTCGGCTCCGGCGGTCACCGCGGCGGCGTAGTGGCGGGGCGCGTCGGCCCCGGCCTTCTCGGCTGTGGCGCAGAGGAATTCGGCGAGTTGCCGGTCCCGGACCCCGGATTCGGCCAGCAGCAGGGCGATATGGTCGCGCAGCAGACCGGCGCCGAGCCGGGCGTGCAGGAGTGTGCGCTGGACGCCGAGGAAGCGGCGGTCGCCGACCAGCGTGCGCAGCGGGGCGACGGCGGGAGCCAGCAGCAGGTCCGCGTCGGTCACCAGGGCGCTGGCACGGGCCTGATCCACCAGTTCCTGGGCCGCCGCCGCGCCGATCCCGAGGACCTCGGTGAGTTCACCGGTGTCCAGGCCCGCGCCGATGGCGGCGACCACGAAGGTGTCCAGGAGTTTCGGGTCCGCGTCGTCGAGTCGTGCTCGGGCCCAAGCGGATACGGCCTCGTCGACCGCACCGAGCCCGGCGTCCAGGCGAGTGGCGCAGGCGGCGCTCAGTGCCGCGACGACGCCGCCGTGGATACCGGCCGTCTGACGATGGATGTGCTGGGCCAGACCGCGCGGCACCATCATGCCCAGTTCGCGTGCGAAGGGCGCGATCTCGCCCGCCCCGAGGGCACGCAGATCGATCACCCGGCCGCGGCGCGCCACCAGGTCGGCCAGGGCCCGCAGACGTGTGTCGTGCGGACGTGGACGGGTGGCGATGACCACGGTGCAGCGGCCCGAGGACGCTGCCTCGCACAGTGATTCGAACTCGTCGGGGCTCAGCGTGTGGGCGTCGTCGACCACCAGGGCGGTGGCGGCCGGGACGAGCGCGCCGCCGGGGGCGTCGGTCAGCTGGAGGCCCTGTGCCCGCAGGCGGGCGCGCACGGCGCTCAGCAGGGTCGACTTACCGGTGCCGGAGCGGCCCCGGATCAGGTACAGCAGCGGAGCCGGATCGTCGGAGTCCAGCTCCCGCAGGAGGTCTCGCACACAGGGGAGCGAGTCGAGCGCGACGGGTGTGGTGCCGTTCACGGATACCAACTCTCATCCACCGGCCTGCGGGAGGATCTGATTCGGAATCGGGGCCTTGGGCGCCCCCAGCTTGTCGGTGTCGAGACCGGGCAGCGCTGGAACGTTCGGGGCCTGCACGTTCGGCAGCGTCGGGAACTGCGGGTTCGCGGCGGTGGTCTGCTGCTGTGTCGCAGCGGGATTCGGCTGCCCGGAATCGGCGGCGTTCGCGTCCGGGGGCACGGCGGCCGGGGCCTCACCCGGGGTGGTCGTGGCGGGCGCGCCCGCGGCGGCCGGTGCGGCGCCGGGTGCGTTCGGACGGTGCGGGACGGTCGAATTCACCGTCTGGCCGAGCGGAGCGTTCTGCTGGGTCGTGCCCGCCGAGCCGTCCGTGCCGTCCTGTGCCGCCGCGATGGTGGCCGTGGCGGACCGCGGTGCGGTGGGTTCCGGCGGGGCGGACTGGATGCCGGTGCCCATGGCGAGGGTCCCGGTGGCCAGGGCGGCCACCGCGATGGCGGCCGCGCCGATCACGGCCACCCGACGCCAGTGCGGAAAACCGTTGCGGGCGTCGGGGGTCGGTAGTTCGGGCAGGATCGGGACCGGAGCGGCGTCGTCCGGGGTGGACGTGCTCGCGGTGGTGCGGGCCTCGCGGTTGCCGCCGAGCGAAGGATGTTCGCTGGTGCGCTGGAAACGATCCCGGGCATCGGCGGCCGGTCCGCCGGAGGTGAAGGCTTCGGGCGGGAAGTCGTCGAGTTCGGCGATGTCGAAGTCGGCGTCGAAGCGCTCGGGCGCGGTGCCGCGATGCGGGCGCAGCACTTCCGCGACGGCCGGATGGGGTTCGGTTGCGGTGGTGTCGGCGATCAGATCGGCGGCGAGCAGTGCGGCACCGTGCGCGCTGAGATGCGCCGGGTCGGAGGCGGCCGCGACGGGGACCCCGAACTCGGTGGAGAGCACTTCGGTCACCAGCGGGAAGGCCGCGCCGCCGCCGGTCAGCAGGATGCCGTCCAGATCTGTCGTGGCGATCGCGGCCCGGCGCGCGGCCTCGCGGACCAGATCGGTGGAGGCGAGCAGGGGACCGCGCAGCAGATCCTCGATCTCGTCCCGGACCAGGCGGACATCGACCGTGCCGAGGCCGGGCAAACGGACCGGAACCATGGTGGCGGTTTCCTTGGCGAGAGTTTCCTTCGCGATTTTGCAGCGAACCCGCAGATCCGCCAATTCCTGTTCCACCAAAGGGTCGAAAGGATCGAAATCTTTTTCGCCGACGGCAAATGCGAGAACGTACCGCATGATCAGCAGATCGAATTCCGTACCGGCGACGGCGGTGGCGCGCACGGGTTCGCCCAACAAACCGGACATAGCACCTGTGCGGACCACTGAAACGGTCAAACCGGTTGCGCCCAGGTCGTATACGACCATCGCGCCGTCATGGGTGGACTCGTGCACCTCCTGCAGCCAGCGCATGGCGGCGGTCGGCTCCGGAACCAGAGCGACGCCGTCGAGACCCGCGGCCAGCAGCGCGGCGCGCTGCACCTCCACGGTGTGCTGGGACCACCAGGCGGGGTAGCAGGCGACCGTGGCCGCGGCGGGCACGGCATCGTTTCCCTGCTGCGCCCCGGCCACTGCCCGGCCCACCGCCGCGGCCACCAGATCCGCTGCGCGAACAGCGGATCCGTCTCGGGTCCGGATGCCGACGGGATCCCCGACCCGGGACAGGAAACTCTCCGGAACCTCCTGCTCGGACCCGAGCATGCTGGGCCGGATATGCAGCCTGCGCTGTCCCCCCGAGGTCGTCACGGCGACCGTGTCCGACGACCCGACAGTGATGCCGAGCGCCATCCCCTGACTCATTCGAGATCCCCTTGTCGTTCCAAACACGCGTCGGATGCGGTACTTCCGCGGTGGACCGATGCAGCCCGAAAGCTGTTCGGTCCGATATGTACGAAAACGTCCGTGGAGGGCCTCGCGACCCATGGGACCTGTCGGTTGCTGGGGGGTCCTCGTTACCGTTTCACCCCCGACTGTGGGGAAATTCCCCTAATCGCCACCCACCCCCGTATCGAGGCGGCGCGGGAACGGGGGGAGTTCACCCCGTTTCGGCGTAACGGGTCGCGTTCCTAACGTGAAAGGAAATTCGAGCAGCGCGGGTCAACGGGGCCCGCCCCGACCGGGAGACGATTTGCCATGAGCCCCAACGCAATTCTCGAGTTCATTCTCAACCTGCTGCGCGATGATGCCGCCGCCACCGGCTACTGCACCGATCCGGGCCGGGCGCTCGCCGCCGCCGGGCTCGATTCCGTCACACCCGAGGACATCGCCGCCGTCGCCCCGATGGTTGCCGAGTCGGCGCTGGTAGCGGGAGGTTCGCAGCTGTCCGCGATCATCGCGGCCGGTGTGGCGGGCGGATCCGGCGTCGCCTCCGGGGCGAACGGTGAGGCGGGGCTCAACGGGGCGGCGGGAGTCAACGGATCCGTCGGCGTGAACGGGGCGGCCGGGCTCAACGAGTCCACCGCGCTCGGCGGGGCGGTGAACCTGGCCACGGTCTCGGCCACCCAGCTCGGCGTGGACGGGGCCACCGCCACCGGTCTCGAACTGGGCCTGACCAGCGGAATCGGTGCCACCGCCACCGCGGCCACCCAGGCGGCAGCCGGTGTGGAAGCCGCCCTCGGCGGAGTCCTCGGCACCCAGGCCGCCGCCGAGTTGTCCTCGGCAATCACCGGCGGCATCGACACGGCCGCGAGCCTCGGCATCCAGACCACGGCGACCGCGGCCGCCCACGCCGGCACACTCGCCGCCGCGGGCGTCACCGGAGCGATCGACACCGCCGACTCCCTCGCCGCCTCGCTCACCGGAGCGATCGACACCGCCCTGCATACCGACCTCGGCGCGGCCGTGAGCACCGGCATCGAAGGCGGCCTCGCCCTCGGAACCACCGTGGCCACCGGCCTTTCCGAGGCGCTGACCAGCACGGTGAACGCGACCACCCAGCTCGGCGCGGGTCTCGACACCGGCCTCGGCGGTGCCGCGAATATCGCCGCCGGACTCGACACCGCACTCGGAACCTCCACCGGCGCAAGCCTTTCCGCCGCGCTCGATGGTGCGGCAGGTACAGGCGCGCAACTCGGAGTGGATCTCGGCAACACCCTGCACACGGGCGTCTCCGGTGCGGTGATCGGTGCGGCGGGCGCCGGTGCGCAGGTCGGCGCGGGTCTCGAGTCCGCGGTGAACGGGGGTCTCAACGCTGCCGCCGGTCTGGGAACCGCGCTCGGAACAGCCACGGGCACGGGCATTTCCGGAGCCCTCGATGGTGCTGTAGGAGCGGGCGCCCAGCTCGGCGCGAGCCTCGGGTCGGGAATCGACGGTGCCGTCACCACCACCGCCGGTCTGGAGGCCGCCCTCGGAACCGGTGTCGATGCCGACGTCTCCGGTGCGCTGAACGGCGCGGTGGGAGCGGGCAGCCGGCTCGGGGCGGGTCTCGGGACCGGTCTCGATGGCGGTGGAAACGCCGTCGCGGGTCTGGGGGCGGCTCTCGGAACCGTTGCGGATGCGACTCTTTCGAGTGTGTCGAACGGCGTCGCGGGCGTGGGTACACAGGTCGGAACGGGTATCGAGGCGGGGGTCGATGGTGGTGCGACCGGTGCGACCGGATTGGGCGCTGCCCTCGGAACCGGTGTGGACGCGGGTGTTTCGGCGGCGCTGAACGGTGCGGCCGGGGCGCAGCTCGGAACGGGGCTCGAGACCGGACTGGGCGGAGGGGGAGATGCTGCCGCCGGTCTCGGTGGGGCGCTGGGGAACGCTGTGGATACCGGACTCTCGGGGGGAGCCGGGGGCATCGGAGGAGTGGGTGCTCAGGTGGGGAGTGGATTGACCGGGGTGGGCAATGCGGTGGCCGGAGTGGACGGTGGGGCACACGGCGGGGGCGCGGTGGACGCGGGCCTGCACGGGGCGGGGGCGAATCCGTGGGCGGGAGTGGACGTGTCGAACGCGTTCGGAGGTGGGGCGCAGGGCGGGCTCGGTGACGGCGGAGTCGGCGACGGCGGGCTGTTCGGGGAGACCGGGGTGCACGGTGGTGGCGATCTCGGCGTGCATCTGGGTGGGGACGTGATCGGGGACATGCTGCATTCGTGAACGCGCGGACCTGTCCGATGGCGGACCCGGTCCGATAGAACCGCCCACCGCAGCGGGATTCGCCGCGGTGGGCACGCAGGAGCATCTGATACGCCGGACCTGCTCGGCGGAGAGAAAGGTGGTGAGTGTGGTGACCGGCATCGTCGCGGGGCAACCGCTACTGCAAGTGCTGGCCGAGACCGTCGCGGTGGCCCGGGCCGCCGAGCGGGGGGATCTGGTCGGACGGCTGGAGACGCTGGCCGGGCGGATCCGGGATCCGCGCCGCCGGATCGTGGTGGCCGGACTGGGCAACCAGGGCAAGAGCCGCTTCGTCAACGCGCTGATCAGCGCGGAAGTCTGTGCGGTTGGCGACGATACGACCACCACGGTGACCACGGTGCTCGCGCATGCCGACGAACCGCGAGCGACCCTGGTCCTGGCGGCACCCGACGGTGGGGAGCCCACGCGGATCATCGTTCCGTTCGGCGAGGTCGGCGGCGTCGCCGGCCGCACACCCGAGATCCCGGACGCGGATGCCGCGAAGCCGTTCGATGCCGATCGCCGGTTCGAGCGGGAACTCGCGACGGGGCCCGGCGGTGCGGATCG
Source organism: Nocardia jejuensis NBRC 103114 (assembly GCF_001613145.1). Taxonomy (GTDB): domain Bacteria; phylum Actinomycetota; class Actinomycetes; order Mycobacteriales; family Mycobacteriaceae; genus Nocardia; species Nocardia jejuensis. The sequence goes on along the minus strand of NZ_BDBU01000059.1, from coordinate 3,161 downwards.
GCCTGCCGACTCGGGACGCCCGGCCGCGGTCGCGGCGGGGGGACGCCGGGTGGTGCGGGTGGAGGTGCAGACGCCCAATCGGTTGCTGGCCGATGGGGTCGTGGTCGTCGATACGCCGGGGCTCGGCATGCACGGCGGCGGTGGGACGGCGAGCATTCTAGGGACCTCACCGGCCGCGGACGCGGTGCTCCTGATCACCGACGCCTCCACCGAACTGACCGATCCGGAGATGGATTTCCTGCGTCAGGCGCGGGAGCTGTGCCCGGCGGTGGCCGTGCTGGTGACCAAGATCGACCTGTATCCGCACTGGCGGCAGGTGCTCGAGGCGGATCGAATCCACCTGAGCCACGCGCGAATCGACGTGCCGCTGATCCCGGTCTCCTCGGTGCTGCGCTCCCACGCGGTGCGATTGCAGGACCAGGAGCTGGGGCGGGAATCCGGCTTCGGTGCGGTGTTCGAATTCCTGCGCGAACAGGTGGTCGCACGCGATCAGCGCGAAGTGCGCCGCGCCGCCGCGGTCGACATCACCTCCGCGGCGGAGCATCTGGCGCTCGCCATCGGCAGTGAACTGGTGGCGCTGCGAGATCCGGAACAGGGCGCGGCCGCGGTGCGAGAACTCGGGGCGGCGAAGAATGTCGCGGAGCACCTGCATCGGCGGACGTCCGGCTGGCAGCAGACCCTCGGTGACGGGGTGACCGACCTCGCCGGGGATATCGACCATGATCTGCGGGAGCGGTTGCGCACCATCGCGCGCACCGCCGAGGAGTGGATCGACGAGCAGGATCCGGGCCGGCACTGGGGTCAGGTGGAGGAGTGGCTCACCGCCACGATCGAGGCCGCGATCGGCGACAACCTTTTGTGGACGCGCACCCGCGCGACGCTGCTGGCCGAGCGGGTCGGCGCGCACTTCACCGAACTCGGCGCGGTGGATCTGCCCGATGTGCTCGAGACCCTGAACGGTGATGAATCCCGTTCCGGCGCCTGCACTCTCGCCGATCTGGAACCCGGCCTCGGGTTCGGCGACAAGATCCTGGTCGGCGTGCGCGGCTCGTACGGCGGCGTGATCATGGCCGGGATGGCGGGCACCATGGCCGGTCTCGCCCTGATCAACCCGCTCTCGCTCGGTGCCGGAGTCATTTTGGGCGGCAAGGCCTTCCGGGACGACAAGAAGGCCCGCCTGGCCAAACGCCGCTCCGACGCCAAACTCGCCGTCCGTCGCTACCTGGACGATGTCGCCTTCCACACCGGCAAGGAGACCAAGGACCGCCTGCACCGCATCCACCGCCTGCTGCGCGATCACTTCACCGCCGTGGCCGACCGCACCCTGCGCTCCCTCGACGACTCCCTGCGCGCCGCCCAGGAGGCCGCCACCCTCGAATCCGCCCAGCGCGCCACCCGCTGCACCGAACTCGAACGCCGCCTCCGCGTCGTCGCCGAACTCCGCCACCACGCCGCCGCCCTCCTGGAGCCCCCCGTCACCCCCGCGCTTCCGCCCACATCGATGAGTTGACCCTCGGGAATCGCACGCCGTCTCGACGATCGCTGACCCGCGAGTGCGCGCGGTGGAGCGCCGCAGACGGCGGGCGAGGCCCTGTTCCCGAGGCCGCTACAGCTCGCGGCGGGCGAAGGCGGGGGATGCCCGGTGGCGGGCGGTGTGGCGCTGTGAGGTTGGTGTGAGGTGCTAACGCGAAGGTGGGTTGGGGCGAATGCCATGCGACGCGCATGGAGGTGCCGGATGGGATTTGATCGGGAGGTTGTACGGGATCCGGCCGGTGCCGGATTCGGGGTGGCGGGCGAGGCCAGGGGCTTGGTGGCGGCTGCCGCACGCGGCATGGGCGAACTCGGACGGGTTCGCGGGCAATTGCGGGAGTGCGCCCGGCGGCTGGACGAACCGCTGCGGGTCGCGCTGGCCGGGCAGCTCAAGGCCGGTAAGTCCACGCTGTTGAACGCCCTTGTCGGACAGGACATCGCGCCCACCGACGCGACCGAGTGCACGCGCCTGGTGACCTGGTATCGGGACGGGGCCGCACCTCGCGTCACGGCGTGGTCGGGCGATGGCGCTCGGGCCGACGTGGTGGTGCGGCGCGGACGCGGAGCCGAGGGATTGCCGGGCGCGCACGGACTGAGCTTCGATCTCTCGGCGCTGCGATGGAACGCGCCCGGACCCCGGGAGGTCGATCACCTCGCGGTCGAGTGGTCGTCCTCGGAGCTGGCCCGCATGACGATCATCGATACGCCGGGCATCTCCTCCCTCTCGCACGAGGTGTCGGCGCGCACCTCGCGGCTGCTGACTCCGAGCGGGAACGGGGTGGCCCTGCCCAGCGCGGACGCGGTCCTCTATCTCCTGCGCCGCCTCGACAACGATGATGTGGATTTCCTGGAGCGGATCGGCTCCATGTCGGGTTCGGGCGGGAGTTCCGGTCCGCTCGGGGTGATCGGGGTGGTGTCGCGCGCCGACGAGATCGGCGCGGGCCGGATCGACGCGCTGCATTCGGCGCGGGACGTGGCCTCGCGCTTCGCGGGCGAGCTGGAGCGAACGGGCCTGTGCCAGTCCGTGATTCCGGTGGCGGGCCTGCTGGCCTTCGCCGCGACCAGCCTCCGGCAGCGGGAGTTCGCGGCCTTCGAGGCGCTGGCCGCCGTGCCCGTCGAGGATCTGAGCGTGGCCATGCTGTCGGTGGACCGCTTCGCCCGCGAAGATCCAACCCTCGGCGTCCCGGCCGAGCTGCGCGCGCACCTGGCCGCCCGCTTCGGGATGTTCGGAATCCGCTTGGCCGTCACCCTGATTCGCCTGGGCGTCCGCGATTCGCAGACGCTGGCGCGGGAACTCATCGGCCGCAGCGGGCTCGACGAGCTGCGCACCGTCCTGGACGTGCAATTCGCCCAGCGCGCAGAGGAATTGAAGGCGCACTCCGCGCTCACGTCACTGGCCCGCATCATCGTCGCCAACCCGGGAACCCCGGCCGATACCCTGCTGCCCAGGGTCAAGACGCTGCTCTCGGACGTGCACGGCTTCGCCGAACTCCGCCTGCTCGGCCACCTGCGCACCGACGAAATACCCCTGCCCGCAAACGATCTCGTGGATATGCACCGGCTCATCGGCGGCGCCGGCGTCGCCGCCCACGTGCGCCTGGGCCTGCCCGCGCACACCGACCTGCACACCC
>NZ_BDBU01000058.1 GCF_001613145.1 Nocardia jejuensis NBRC 103114 | reverse complement strand
CCCCCTACACCGTGGTCGCCGTGCTGCGCGGGTCGATGAGGATCTTGGCGTGCTGTTCGGGGGAGGCGAGGGCGGTGTAGGCGGTGTCGATGCCGTCCAGGCCGACGGTGCCGGTGATCAGCGGCGCGGGGTCGACCTTGCCGTCGGCGATCATGTGCAGGGTGTCGCGGAATTCGCCGGGGTCGTAGCCGAAGGCGAAGCGGAGTTCGATCTCCTTGTTGATGGCGGTGGCGGGGTGGAAGGAATCGGATTCCATGCAGACGCCCACCACGACCACCCGGGACAGCGGCGGCGCGGCGGTGACGATCTGGTCGATGATCCCGGGCACGCCGACGCATTCGAAGATCACCGGCCCGGCCGGCCCCTGATCGAAGGTGTGCGCCGCACGGAACACGTACCACCAGGGGATGTTCGGGATTCGGCGCAGTCGCTCCATCGCATCGAAGCCGAGATTGAGTATGTCGGTGACGCCGGTGATGCGCGACTGCCTCGGATTCGCGGTCCACGGCGAATCCACACCCGGATCCACCACGACGTCCGCACCGCACCGAGCCGCCAGCTCCCGGCGTCGAGGCGAGAAGTCGCTGGCGACCACGGTCCGCACACCCGACGCCTTCAACATCGCGATCACCGCGAGACCGATGGGCCCGCAACCGATCACGAAGGCCGTCTGCTTCTTCCCGACCCGGCCCTTGCGGACCGCGTGCCAGGCCACCGCCATCGGTTCGGTGAGCGCGGCGTGCTCGGGAGACAGGCCGTTGGGAACCTCGAAGGTCATCGCCTCCTGCACCAGCACCTGCTCGGCATAACCCCCCGGCGCGGCGACCGACAACCCGGTCAGCTGTGGTTCGCGGCCCTGGCGCAGGATCGGCAACGCCACCACGTGCGCGCCGGATTTCCAGCGGCGACGCGTCTTCGGTCCGTACTCGAGGACCTCGCCGGAGAATTCGTGCCCCATCACCACGCTCTGATGCGAGCGCATGAAGTCCTGGTAGCCGGTGGCGGCGGCGAGGTCCGCGAGCTCGTCGCAGTGCACCCGCGCGTGCAGATCGGATCCGCAGATTCCGCATCGCAGCACGTTCACCAGCAGCTGACCCGGGCCCGGTATGAGCGCGGGCAACTCCTGCACGCTGAACTCACCCTTGGTACACACGGCTGCGCGCATGAGGTACTCCTGTCGAGAGACGGTGACAGTCGGGAACTGTTCTCGGCCCGAATTCTTCCCGCCCGGGGTGGTCCGGAACAGCGGAACGGCCCGCGAATTCGGTGGTGCGCCGAATCCACGAGCCGTTCGCGCGGGGTACCCGTTCGGCGCGTGCCCGCGCCGGGGCCGCGATTCACACGTGGGTCAACCGGTCGTCGAGGAGCTCGATGTCGTGCTGTTCGAGTCGAGTGTCCTTGGGCAGCAACAGGAATCCGAGGCAGACCAGCGTCATCAAGCCGATGCCCCAGATCAGGGTGTATCGGAAGGTGGCGGCGAAGTTCACCGCGTTGGCATCGGCCCCCGCCTCCGCGAGCACCGTCGCGACAGCGGGATCGGCGCCGGTGGCGCGGCAGCTGGCCGGGACCGCCGACGGATCCACCTCGGCGGACCGATCCCGCACGCAGGCCCGGAAATTCGCGAGGATCTCCTCCTGCGCGGATGCGGGCAGACCGGCGGCGGCCAGATCCGCGCGGGTCTGCGCGGTCACCGCGTCGACCCCGCGCGCCGAATCATGGTCCAGCTGACCGAAGAACAGGATGCCGACCAGCGCCACCCCGAGCGCCAGCCCCAGTTGCTGACCGGTGTTGAGCAGGCCCGACGCCGCGCCCGCTTCCCGATCCGGGATCTGTCCGAGCAGCATGTCGATGGTCGGCGCGACCACGATGCCGAAGCCGGTGCCGGTGACGATCAGTGGCAACACCATCTGCCAGGACGCGAAATCGGGGCCGTAGTGCACGCCCATCCAGCCGTACAGCGCGAATCCGGCGGCCGTGATCAGCCCGCCCGCCGTCAGCACCCAGCGTCCGAATCGCGGAGCGAGCACACTCACCGAGACACCCGCGCCGATGCCCGCGCCGACCGCGAAGAACACCGCAGTGAGCCCGGCGCGCATGGGTGACCAGCCGAGTCCGGCCTGCATGAACAGCGTCCAGGTCAGGAAGAACCCGCCGAAACCGATCCAGAACAGCAGCCAGCTGGAGAGTCCGAGGGTGAACGGCCGTGACCGGAAGAGCGCCAGATCCACCAGCGGCGATCCGACGGTGCGGGCGCGGTGCCGTTCATACAGGACGAAGGCCGCGAACACGGCCGCGGCGGCCGCCACCATGACGAAAGTCCATGCGGGCCAGCCGAGTCGGCGACCCTCGTTGAGCGGGTAGACCAGCAGCAGCACCGCGGACACGGCCAGCACCATGCCCACCGGATCCAGCCGGGTCGCTCCGGGCGACTTCGAATCACGCATGACCACCGCCGCCGCGATCAGCGCCGCGATGCCGACCGGGATATTGACCAGGAAGATCGGCCGCCAGCCCCAGCCGAACAGGTCCCACTGCACCAGCAGGCCGCCGAGTGCGAGCCCGACCGCCGAGGCCGACCCGCCGACGCCGCTGTAGACCGCAATCGCCTTGGCGCGCTCCTGTTTCGGGAAGGTGACCCGGATGATGGCGAGAATCTGCGGCACCATGAGTCCGGCCATGGCGCCCTGCGCGAATCGGGAGCCGATCAGCACCGTCGGATCGGTCGCGATGCCGCAGGCCGCCGACGCGAGCGTGAATCCGGCCATGCCGAGCAGGAACACGCGTTTGCGACCGTAGATGTCGCCGAGCCGGCCGCCGGTGATCAGCACCGCGGCGAAGGACAGCACGTAGGCGGCGATGATCCATTCGATCTGGGAGTACTCGGCGTCGAGGTCCTTCTGAATGCTGGGGACGGCCACATTGACGATGGTGACGTCGAGCAGGTCCATGAACCCGGCCGCGAGGACGACGGCGAAGGCTATCCAGCGGCGTGGGTCGAGGGTGACGGGGGCGGTGTCGGGTTCCACGGCGATCTCTCTTCGATTCGGTGATGGTGTGGCGACCCTTCAAACTATGCACATGAAGTGATTATCAATCAAGAGTGCATTCATGATTGGTGCATTGATGTATGATCGACGGGTGACCGATGCCGCTCCGGAGTACGTTCCGCTGTCGAACCATGTCGCATTCCTGTTGGGGCAGTTGGGTTCTCACGTCGCATACCGCTTCACGGAACTGCTCGCGCCGCTGGGCATCAGGCCGCAGCAGTTCGGCACCCTGCGCAATCTCGAGGCCAATGGCGGTCTCACTCAGCAGCAGTTGTGCGACGCGCTCGGCATCCACCGCAACGTGATGGTCGGTCTGGTGGACGACCTGGAAAAACGCGGCCTGGTCGAACGCCGCAAACACCCCACCGACCGCCGCGCCCACGCGGTCCACCTGCTCCCCGCCGCCGACGCCCTGCTCGCCCGCGCCGAGATCGTCGTGGCGGGATTGAACGCGGAACTGCTCGCGCCGTTCCCGCCGGAGGATCGCGCGAAACTGCTGGAACTGCTGCAACGCGCCGCCACCGCCAATGGCCTGGCTCCGGGGGTGCATCCGGGACTGACGGCGTCGCCCGGGCGGTCCACATGTGACGCGGATCACTCTTCCTAGCGGTCACAGCCGCCGACGGCGCGTGTCCAACCAGGTGTAGGCAATTCACCCGGAAGGACACCCACGATGGCCACCATCGACGTACTCGATTCGTTCATCAACTACTCCGACACCGGCGGCGGCGACGTCCCGGTGGTGTTCCTGCACGGCAACCCCACCTCGTCCTACATCTGGCGCAATGTGATTCCGCACGTGAAAGGTGAGAATCGCGTGCTGGCACCGGATCTCATCGGTATGGGCGCGAGCGGCAAGCCGGACAGCGACTACCGGTTCGTCGATCACGCGCGTTATCTCGACGCCTGGTTCGACGCGCTGGGCCTGGACGAGGTCGTGATCGTCGGTCACGACTGGGGCGGCGCGCTCGGAATGGACTGGGCCGCAAGGCACCCCGGCCGCGTCAAGGGCATCGCCGTCGTGGAGACGTTCCTGCGGCCGATGCGCTGGGACGAGATGCCGCCGCAGGGAGCGGAGCTGTTCCGCCGCTTCCGTTCCCCGGAAGGCGAGGAGATGGTGCTGGACCGCAATATGTTCATCGAGTTCAACCTGCCCGCCTCCACCCGCAGCCTGTCGCTCGAGGCGCTGGAGGCCTACCGCGCGCCGTACCCAACCCGCGAATCCCGCAAGCCGATGCTGGTGTGGCCGCGCGAATTCCCGCTCGACGGGGAACCGGCCGACGTGGTCGCGCTGATCGAGAATTACGACCGCTGGATGGCCGACACCCCGCGGGTGCCCAAGCTGCTGATGGCCGTCGATCAGGGCGTCGGGCTCGGCTCGCCCGCGATGATCGACTGGGCGGCAACCGCATTCGCCGCCACCGAGGTCGTGAACATCGGCCCGGCCGGGCACCACTGCCCGGAGGACCAGCCTGACGCCATCGGATCCGCTGTGGCCGAATGGATCCGGCGTCACGCTCTCACCACCGCTGCGGCGGTATCCTGAATCCGCCGTGGCAGGGCCGATCGCGGGGCGGACAACTTCCCCCGCGATCCCTGCCGACGGGTTCACCGCCCCGGTGATCCCCGGCCGGTGTGGTTGCACGGCACGGGTTCCCCGTCCAAGCTGACGGCATGGACAGTGAATCGTTCATCGGCCCCGCCGGCCTCACGAACCCGGTGGACGAGGACCCGCGGCCGCACGGCGCGGCAGGTCGGGTAGGGCGAGAGACAACCGGCGAAGTGCCTCGGCGTGATGGGGATTCCGTCGAGCGGAGCGGCGCGCTCGAGACGGGTGTGACGTCCGAACGGCTGGGGCCGGATGCGGGCGAGGTCGAGTTGGTGGCGCGGGCGGTGGCCGGGGATCGAGCAGCGGTCTCCGATGTGGTTCGGCTGCTGCAGGATCCGATATACCGGCTCGCGCTGCGCATGGTGTGGCGGCCCGCCGACGCCGAGGACGCCTCGCAGGAGATCCTGCTGCGCGTGGTCGCGCATCTGGGCACCTGGCGAGGGGAGGCGAAACTGCTCACCTGGGCGTACCGGCTCGGGGTCAACTATCTGCTGAACCTGCGGCGACGGACGCCGCAGGAGGCGCAGCAGCTGTCCCTCGACGAGTTCGGCGAGGGGCTGCGGGACGGTTTGGCGGACGCGGATTTTCGCGGACCGGAATCGGAGTTGCTCACGCACGAGGTGCGGCTCAATTGCAGTCAGGCCATGCTGCAGTGTCTCGCGCGTGAGGAGCGGGTGGCGTTCGTGCTGTCGGAGATCTTCGACCTGGGATCCGCGGAGGCGGCCTGGGTTGCGGGGGTCACCCCCGCCGCCTACCGCAAGCGGCTGGAACGGGCCAAGCGGCGGCTCGGGAACTTCCTGACCTCGACCTGCGGCCTGGCGAATCCGAAGGCGTTCTGCCGCTGCGCACGCCGAGTCGGCAAGGCCGTCGAGCTCGGTCGGGTGGATGTGCGCCGACCGGCCTTCGCCACCCATCCGATCACGCCCGGCGGGCGGAGCGCCGCCGAGGCCGAACGCCAGATGATCCGGCTGCGCGATGCGGCCACGGTACTCGGCGCGCATCCCGATTACGCTGCCCCGCAGGCCAAGATGGAGGCGATCGCAGGAATCCTGGCCTCCGGCCGCTTCCCGATGCTGGGCTGAGGTCGAACCCGGTTGCCGTCGAACTCGCGGGCCTGTGGTCGCTACCCCTCGCCGAGCAGTTCGCGGGCCGCGGGGACTACCTGGCGAGCGAAGCGCTGGACCTGGTCGACGTCGAAACCTGGTGGCCAGTAGACGAAGGTGTCGAAGCCGGAGTTGCGGGCCAGGCGGAAGATGATCTCGGCCCATTCGTCCGCGGAACCCTGGATCGGGTCCGAGCCGTGCGGGTCGGGGTGGAGGGTGCGGTCGCTGACCACGCCGGGCAGGGCCGCGATCCGGGTGATCGAGCGCGGGTCGCGGCCGGCGGAGCGGGCCGCGGCGTCGATGCGCGCGTTGCAGGAGGCCCACTGCTCCCACGGCAGCCAGTTCGGCAGCGGTGCGACCCAGCCGTCGGCCGTGGCCCCGATCAGGTCCAGGGCGTGCGGTCCCATCGCGCCGATCCAGATTCCCATATCGTGCGCGGGCGCGGGACCGCCCTCGATGCCCTGCACCGAGTACTCGCGACCGGCCACCGAAACGAGCTGCCCCGGCCGCCATTCGGCGCGAATGATCGCCATGCCCTCGGCGAGCGCCTGCAGTGCGGCCTGACCCCGGCGGTACGGGCCGCCCATCGCGATCACGCCGCTCTCGAACGCGCCCGAACCCAACCCCAGTTCGAATCGGCCGCGACTGAGCAGATCGAAGGTGGCCGCCTGCTTGGCGATCATCGCCGGGGTGCGCAGCGGGAGATTCGCGACGCCCGGATAGAGCCGGACCCGGTCGGTCACCGCCAGGCACGCACCGATCACCGCGAAGGCGTCGCCGAACTCGGCGTTGTACGGGTGATCCTGGATCCCGACGAAGTCGAGGCCCTCGTCGTCCGCGGCCATGGCCATGTCCAGCACGACCGGAAGCGCCGATGCGACCGGCGGAATCGAAATGCCGAACCGAGCTGCCACCATGCCTCCTGCGCTGCGAAGACGAAGGATTCGATCCTTTCCTGCCACTACGGCAATACCCGGCATTTCAGGCTTCGCGCACGTGTCCGCAGCGTGTCCGCCCGGCCCGGCCCCACCTCCCGAGTCGCTCGAGCCGGGCGGCGGGCGGCGGTGATCGCCCTCGTTCCGGCCGATCTCGAACTGTGGGTTCGGTGACCGGCGGGTCGTTCGCCGTGCCCACGGTGCGGGGGCCGCTCGCGCCGGGGGCATACGTGTGTGCGCACCACTGTGGCGGCATATTCGGTGCGGCCGATCTCGCGGGATGACCGGTCGGGCCCGATCTCACCGCCGGAGTTACCGGGCGTTGCCGAAACTCTCACTGCTCGAGCGCGCGCGGCCTCACCGCCCGATCCACATGCTGGATGCGGCGGCCAGGGGATGCCGAGTGGGGCCGGGTATCCCTGCACTGGTCACGGGAGGGAACTACGATCCGGGTGTGAGTTCCAGATCGTCCGATTCGTCGGGATATTCGAGTGCTGCCGGGCGGCTGCGGGCCCGCGATCTCGATCGTGTCGCCGTGCGGACGCGGCTGGACGCCGCCTATGAGGAAGGCCAGCTCGGGGCCGACGAATACCACGATCGGTCCGACCGCGCGGCCGCGGCGAAGACGCTGGGCGAATTGCAGCGGCTGGTGGGGGATCTGCAGGAGACGAACGCGGTTCCGCTGGTTTCGGAGGCGGCCGTCGCCCGGCGGGCCACCGGCAAGCGCTATCCGGTGGGAACCCGGGCGGGAACCGCCGATCGGGCGGCCGCCTGTGCGCTGCTCGACGCGGGCCTCGCGGACGGTCAGCTGACCGCCGCCGATCATCGGGCGCTCACCGAATTGGCCGGTGAGGCAAGAACTCTGGTGGAGCTGGCCGAGCTCACCGACGATCTGCAACGGTCGGCCGGCGCTCCGGCGGATCCGCGCCCGCCGCGCTCGTATCGCGGTCAGCTCTTCGCGGTGGCCCTGGTCGTGGTGACGGTGGCCGCGGTGGTCGGCGGATTCACGCTGACGCACCGTGATGCCGAGGCGGCGAAGGTGGCCGCCGCGGCGGTGGCCGATCTGGGCGTGATCACGCCGAAAGTGGTTCCGCTGCCGCAGCTTTTCACCACCGAGGGGCTCACGCTGTTCCGGGAGCAGTACCGCGCGAAATTCGGGGACACCCTGGTCGACGACCTCAACCTCTACCCGACCTGGGCTTCGATAACCCGTGTCCCGCAACCGAATCGGTCGGTCCGGTTCGACTACCGTGGCGGATTCCAGCAGAGCGGCGCCGTCGAATCGCGCCGATCGGGTTCCGGCACAGTCGATCTCGCGATGCTCGATATACCCGCGATCATGAGGCTGGCCGCCGACGCGCCCAAGTTGCTGCAGGTGGACCAGGGCGCGATCAGTCTCATCGAGTACCAGTTCGGTGACGGGGTTCCGGTGGTGAGCATCTTCGTGAGCAACGAGTTCAAAGAGAGCGGCCATCTGACCGCGACACCGGCCGGTGCGGTCATCCGCGCCTACCCGTTCAGGCGATAGGGGAACTCCATGGCTACCCGGCACAGCGGCCTGCGCGTGCGCGACTCCGATCGCGTGGACGCGTGTGCCCTGCTCGACAATGCCCGTGAGACAGGCGAATTGCCCGACGCCGAGCATGCTCGGCGCACCGCCGCCGCCATGAACGCCCGGACCTTCGGCGATCTGGACTCGCTGATCGGGGATCTGCAGATTCCCGCCAATCTGGTCGACGCCCCGCTGCTGCGCCCCGAGCGCCGCAATCGTTCGCGACGGTGGGCGATCGCCGGAGCGATCGTCGGCGTCGGTGCGCTGCTCGGAATGTTCACCGGCTGTGTGAGTTCGAGCGGTCCGCTGTCGGCGAGGGAGGTCCCCATCGCGGATCCGACCGCGGGACCGGGGCTCGGCGGGTTCCTGGCCGCCTATCGCGCGGCGTACGGCGATGCCCCGATCGACGAGCTCACCCTCTATCCCGAGCGGGTGTCGGTGGAACGCCCCACGGCGGACCCGGCGCTGACCGAGGAAATCGACTACCGGAACGGCAAATTCACCGTCTCGACCACGCCGAGGAGCGGATCGGACAAGAAGCAGTTCCGACTGGAGGAGTTCGATCTGCCGAAGTTCGCGGCGCTGCTGGCCGGTGCGCCCCAGTCGCTGCACGCGCCCCAGGCCCGGGTCTCACACGTCATCGTCGATGTCGGCACCGGCTCGCACTTCGCGGATCTGGGCGCGGTCGCGAGCATCTACGTCCAGGACGCCGGTAAGACCGGCTTCCTGGACGTGACCCCCGCGGGCGAGCCGCTGCAGGTCTTCCCGCTCGACCGCTGATCCGCGCGATCCCCGCCGCACGGGTCGCGAACCCGCCGGGCGAGGGAGCGCAACCCTCGCTCGAAGTTGCGTCGACCACTGTCACGATTCGGCCCCGAACCCTGGTTTCGAACCGACCGGTGTGCACACAATGGCCCTCGGATGGCCTCCGGGACTCTTTTCGCGCCCGGGAATAGATGCGTCGAGTGCCCTGTTGGTGCTGATCAAAGCAAACATTGAGTGTGGATGACTCAAGTCTGAGTTGCACACGATGACCAATCGGTGCAGGATTGAGCCGACCACGCTCAGTGTTGCTGGGAACCGTCTCTCGGAGAGTCCGCGGCCTACGCCGCCGGAACCCCCTGCGGAGCCGGGTATTGAACACACACGAACGTCAACTAGGAGGAACCACCATGGCTCGTGCGGTCGGTATCGACCTCGGGACCACGAACTCGGTCATCGCCGTTCTCGAAGGCGGCGAGCCGGTAGTCGTGGCCAACTCGGAGGGATCGCGCACTACGCCCTCTGTCGTCGCATTCGCGAAGAACGGTGAGGTGCTGGTCGGCCAGCCCGCCAAGAACCAGGCCGTCACCAACGTCGACCGCACCATCCGGTCGGTCAAGCGCCACATGGGTGAGGACTGGTCCGTCGAGATCGACGGCAAGAACTACACCCCGCAGGAGATCTCCGCGCGCACGCTGATGAAGCTGAAGCGCGACGCCGAGGCCTACCTGGGCGAAGAGATCACCGACGCGGTGATCACCGTCCCCGCCTACTTCGAGGACGCGCAGCGCCAGGCCACCAAGGAAGCCGGACAGATCGCGGGCCTCAATGTGCTCCGCATCGTCAACGAGCCCACCGCGGCCGCGCTGGCCTACGGCCTGGACAAGGGCGACAAGGAACAGACCATCCTGGTCTTCGACCTCGGTGGCGGCACCTTCGACGTGTCCCTGCTGGAGATCGGCGAGGGCGTCGTCGAGGTCCGCGCGACCTCCGGTGACAACCACCTCGGTGGCGACGACTGGGACGAGCGCATCGTGTCCTGGCTGGTCGACAAGTTCAAGGCGTCCGCGGGCATCGACCTGACCAAGGACAAGATGGCCCTGCAGCGTCTGCGCGAGGCCGCCGAGAAGGCCAAGATCGAACTGTCCTCCTCGCAGAGCACCTCGATCAACCTGCCGTACATCACGGTCGACGCGGACAAGAACCCGCTCTTCCTGGACGAGCAGCTGACCCGCTCGGAGTTCCAGAAGATCACCTCCGATCTGCTGGATCGCACCCGCAAGCCCTTCCAGTCCGTCATCAAGGACGCGGGCATCGCCGTCGGCGACATCGATCATGTTGTCCTCGTTGGTGGTTCGACCCGTATGCCCGCCGTCTCGGACCTGGTCAAGGAACTGACCGGTGGCCGTGAGCCCAACAAGGGCGTGAACCCGGACGAGGTCGTCGCCGTCGGCGCCGCCCTGCAGGCCGGTGTGCTCAAGGGCGAGGTCAAGGACGTCCTGCTGCTCGATGTCACCCCGCTGTCGCTGGGTATCGAGACCAAGGGCGGCGTGATGACCAAGCTCATCGAGCGCAACACCACCATTCCGACCAAGCGCTCGGAGACCTTCACCACCGCGGATGACAACCAGCCGTCCGTGCAGATCCAGGTCTTCCAGGGCGAGCGCGAAATCGCCTCGCACAACAAGCTGCTCGGATCCTTCGAGCTGACCGGCATCCCGCCGGCCCCGCGCGGCGTGCCGCAGATCGAGGTCACCTTCGACATCGATGCCAACGGCATCGTGCACGTGACCGCGAAGGACAAGGGCACCGGCAAGGAGAACACGATCAAGATCCAGGACGGCTCCGGCCTGTCCAAGGAGGAGATCGATCGCATGGTCAAGGACGCCGAGGCGCACGCTTCGGAGGACAAGGCCCGTCGCGAGGAGGCCGAGACCCGCAACCAGGCCGAGTCGCTGGTGCACCAGACCGAGAAGTTCATCAAGGACAACGAGGACAAGGTCCCGGCCGACATCAAGGAGAAGGTCGAAGCGGCCATCACCGAGGCCAACGAGGCTCTCGAGGGCACCGATATCGCGGTCATCAAGACCGCGGTGGAGAAGCTCGCCACCGAGTCGCAGGCGCTGGGTCAGGCCATCTACGACGCGTCGGCGGCCGAGTCGGCCGGCTCCGCCAACGGTGCGAGCGCGACCGACGCCGATGACACCGTCGTCGACGCCGAGGTCGTCGAGGAGCCGGAGAAGAAGTGACCAACCACAACTCAGAACAAGAACCGGTCATCGATCCGGCGGAGTTCGAGGGTGGATTCCGGGAGGCCGCGGCGGACGACGCCGCGGCCGCTCGGCCGGACGGTTCCCCGGAGGCGGGCGAGGACGCTCTCGCCGACACCATCGGGGCCGAATTGGCCGAGCGCACAGCCGACTTGCAGCGGCTGACTGCCGAATACGCCAACTACCGCCGCCGCGTGGAGCGTGACCGCAAGGCCACCATCGACAACGCCAAGGCACTGGTCGTCGGTGAATTGCTGCCCGTGCTCGACGATCTCGACCGCGCCCGTGCGCACGGTGACCTCGAGGCCGGACCCCTCAAGGGCGTCGCGGACAAGCTGGTCACCGCCCTGGAGAAGCAGGGACTCGTGGAATTCGGTTCGGAGGGTGATCCTTTCGACCCGACCCTGCACGAGGCCGTGCAGCACGAGGGCAGTGGACACGATCCGGTCATCGGCATGGTGATGCGCAAGGGCTACCGATTCGGTGAGCGCGTGCTGCGTCACGCACTGGTGGGCGTCACCGACGCGGCAGCAGATCTGGGGAACGGCGCTGCCGCACAACCGGATCCGACGAACGCCGGCCCAGATGCCGCTGGTACCGAGTAATACCCTGCCGCCGACCCCCAGCGGGACGACGGCGCCGCGGAGCACGAAAGGAGGAGATGCCCGGTGAATCGGGAGTGGCTCGAGAAGGACTTCTACAAGGAGCTGGGTATTTCCTCCAGCGCCACCCAGGACGAGGTCAAGAAGGCCTATCGCAAACTGGCCCGTGACCTGCACCCGGACAAGAACCCCGGGGACAGCAAGGCCGAGGAGCGGTTCAAGGCCGTCAGCGAGGCGCAAGCCGTGCTGTCGGATCCGGAGAAGCGCAAGGAGTACGACGAAGCGCGACGGTTGTTCGCCAACGGCGGTTTCGGCCGCGGCGGCTTCTCGCCGGGCGGCGGCTACGCCGGTCAGCAGGGCGGGTTCACCAACGACTTCAACCTGGGTGACATCTTCGGCGGCGGTCAGGCGACCGCCGCGGACGGTGGCCTCGGCGACCTGCTGGGCGGCCTGTTCAACCGCAGCGGTGCTCGGACCTCCTCGCGGCCGCGGCGCGGCAGCGATGTGGAGACCGAGACGACCCTCGGCTTCCGCGAGGCGGCCCAGGGCGTCACCGTTCCGCTGCGCATGACCAGTCCGGCGGCCTGCACCACCTGCCACGGCAGCGGTGCCAAGCCGGGCACCAGCCCGCGAGTCTGCCCGCACTGCAACGGATCCGGCGTCATCAGCCGGAACCAGGGTGCGTTCGGATTCAGCGAGCCGTGTGAGGACTGCCGGGGCACCGGATCGATCATCGACGATCCGTGCGTCGACTGCCGCGGCTCGGGCATCCAGAACCGGACTCGCACCATCACGGTGCGGATCCCTCCGGGTGTGCGGGACGGGCAGCGCATCCGGCTCGCCGGTCAAGGTGAGGCGGGCCTGCGCGGTGCGCCTCCCGGCGATCTGTTCGTGACCGTGCACGTCAGCCAGGACAAGGTCTTCGGCCGCAACGGCGACGACCTGACCCTGGTGCTGCCGGTCAGCTACGCCGAACTGGTCCTGGGCACAACGGTTTCCGTGCCCACCCTCGAGGGTCGCGTCGGAGTCAAGGTGCCCCCGGGCACCGCCGACGGCCGTACCCTGAGAGTGCGCGGGCGCGGAGTGCCCAAGCGTGACGGCGTGGCCGGTGACCTGCTGGTCACCGTGAAGGTCGCGATACCGCAGAAGCTGGACGACGAAGCCACCGAGGCGCTGCGGCGCTACGCGGAGGCGGAGAAGACCAGCGGCTTCGATCCACGTGCGGGATGGGCAGGTGCGTGATGAGTTCCGATCCGAACCAGGGCCACCAGGGACACGAGGTGCAGTACTTCCTCATCTCGGTGGCGGCACAGCTGGCGGGCATGCACGCCCAGACGCTGCGCACCTATGACCGGCTGGGACTGGTGTCGCCGCAACGCACGTCGGGCGGCGGACGGCGCTATTCGAACCGGGACGTGGAGCTGCTGCGCGAGGTGCAGCGCCTGTCCCAGGACGAAGGCGTGAACCTGGCCGGCGTCAAGCGGATCATCGAACTCACCAACCAGGTCGAGGAGCTGCAGCAGCGCGTGGGCGAGCTGGCCTCGGAGGTGGAGAGATTGCGTGCGGGCTACCGCGCGGAACTGTCCCCGCCGCAACGCAGCACCGCGCTGGTGGTGTGGCAGCCGAGGAATCGGCATCGTCCGCAGCAATAGCCGACAGACGACTCCACGCAGTGGGTGAAGGGGCGCTCCGATTCCGGAGCGCCCCTTTACTACGTGTGCGGCCGGAGGAGTTCGGCGCGCGCCGACCCGGGAATTCGGCCCGGCCGAAACGACGGTTCGCCGCGACCGTGTAGCCGGATTGTTGCGGGTTATGTGATGCGCTGATTTCGGAGGCGCGGAGTTCCGGAAGCTGTATTAGTGTTGGCAATTAGATACAGACCGCCCGGTTGGAGAATTCGCACCGAAGCGAGTTTTGTCCGTATGTCGCAGCGCATTTGAAACGCCACCGTGGTTGCGGCATGGTCGCTGTTTTGCTGAGTCCCGCAAAACGAAGCATGCAATATCGTTGCCTAGCAACCCGTGTCGTGCGGCGTGTTGCAGGTGAACGGTATGTTTTCTGATGAATTGACCTGCGAATTCCTGGTTTTCGAGGAATTAGAGGTGCGTTGTTGAAACGTCCCGTTCCGTTGCTGGCAAACCTGCCCTACACTTGCTCAGCAACGGCTGCTGTCGAGTGTCCCGCAGCACTGCACTCGCCGGCCCCGCCCGTGTTCGAGTGCGAAATGGGGTTGTGACACAAATGGATTCGCGGACCGTCGCATTGATTAGAACGACGTTCAAGGCGGTAGCTGCGGAGGATGGTGGCCCCGAGAAACTCGCCCGATCCTTCTATGCAGTGCTTTTCACGGAGTATCCGCAAGTGCGGGACTTCTTTCCGGCCGCGCTGGACGCTCAGCGCGATCGCCTGGTGAAGGCGATCGCGTATGTGGTGGACCGGCTCGAGGAGCCGGACAAGCTGTTGCCCTTCCTCGCCCAGCTCGGGCGTGACCACCGCAAATACGGTGTGGTCGCCGATCACTATGCGGCCGTGGGCAAATCGCTGAAGACCGCCATGCAGTCCTACGCGGGCACCGAGCTCTGGAGCGACGAGGTCGACCGCGCCTGGGACGAGGGCCTGGGTCTGATCGCCGGCACCATGATGGCCGCCGCCGACCAGGAGAGCACCCCGCCGGTCTGGACGGGCACCGTCATCGAACACCGCGAGGTGCTGCGCAATCTCGCCATCGTGCGGCTCAAGCTGGATCAGCCCATGCAGTACGCGGCCGGGCAGTACATGAGCGTGCAGGTGCCCTCGCGGCCGCGCATGTGGCGGTATCTGTCCCCGGCCATCCCGGCCAACGCCACCGGCGAGATCGAGTTCCACATTCGCGGCGTCACCGGCGGCTGGGTCAGCCCGGCCATGGTGGGGCACACCAAGGTCGGGGAGCAGTGGCTGATCGGGTCACCGCTCGGCGGCCTCGGCGTCCCGCGCAATACCCGCCGCAAGCTGCTCATGATCGGCTGCGGCACCGGTATCGCGCCGCTGCGCGCCCAGATCATGGCCATGACCCAGCGGCGGTCCAATCCCAAGGTCGATCTCTTCGTCGGCGGTCACTACCCCTGCGACCTCTACGACCTCGAGGTGCTGAGCCAGCTCGCCATCGCCAACAAGTGGCTCACCGTCATCCCGGTCACCGAGAGCGACGAGAACCCGTGGTGGCACTTCGGCGAAACCGGTGACGACGCAAGGGATCTGCCGGGCCTGCAGCCGCGCGAGATCGGTCAGATCGGCAAGATCGTCGCCGCGTACGGCTCCTGGGACGACCGCGACGTCCAGATCGTCGGGTCCCCGAGCATGGTGCAGACCACCAAGTTCCGCCTCATGGCCGCCGGAACCCCCACCAAGAACATCCGCCACGACCCGTTGTTCTAGGGGCGGAATCGGCTGTTCCACGGGGCGGCGGAATCCGCCCGGGGGTCAGAAGCCCTCGTAGCGGATGGCGTCGGGGTGGGTGCCGGTCTCGATCAGGCGCGACACGGTGGATTCGACCACCGCCGCCCGGCCCGCCACCAGGATGTGGTGGTGGTCCAGGGGCGCGAAGCGGCCGACGACATCGGCGAGGGAGCCGGGGACCATCTCCTCCGGGTGGAAGCCGATGTCGACGCGGCAGGCCTCGTACCAGCGGTCTGTCATGTCCGGGTCCTGCTCGTCCTGGACGACGGGAATCACCGTGAGCCAGGGGAGTTCGCCGGTGAGCAGGTAGAGCATGTCCGAGGCGTAGAGGTCGCGCGGGTAGCGTCCGCCGACGAAAAGATGTGTGGCGGGCGGGTTTTCGCGGCGCGCCAGGTCCAGCAGCAGGGAACGCAGGGGAGCGAGGCCGACGCCGTCGGCGATCATCACCACGTCGGTGGCGTCCGGATCCACCGCCAGCCAGCCCGCGGGGGCGCTGATCCGCCACTCGTCGCCGTTGCGGGTGTCCGACACCAGCGAGCCGCTGCACCAGCCGCCGGGCACCGTGCGCACGTGGAATTCGAGCTTGCCGTCCAATGACGGCGGCAGCGCCGGATACAAGCGGCGCACCATGTTCGGATGCTGCGGCGTGCGAATCTCCACTGACTGACCCGGGGCGAACGGCACGAACTCGCCGATCAGGCGGATGACGGTGAGGTCCTCGCGCAACCGGTGCGCGCCCACCACCGTCGCCGTCCACTCCTTCGCCTCACCGAGTGAGATCGGGCCGGTCTCGTCGGGGTCGAGGGTCACAACGAACTCCTGTACGTCGAAAACGTCGAAAAGCCTGCTACTGCACTGATTCTCGGTACCGCACCGATTCTCGCCGCGGGCGCCGCGCGGTGACTCACACCGGATCGCAGGCGATCACCGATTCCGGGGTGCCGACCGCGAGCAGCGCGCGCTTGGTGTCCGCGATCATGCGCGCCGATCCGGCGATCTGGATCTGGCGGTCCTGCCACGACCCGAAGCTGGCCACCACCGCGCCGAGGTTGCCGATCAGCCGCCGGTGCATGCCGTACGGCGTCTCGGCGGGCGGATAGGGATGCCACCACGGGTTGGTCTCGTTCTCGCACACCGGGACGACGGTCAGCCACGGATTGCTCTGCGAGAGCTGCCACATGTTCTCCACGTCGTACAGATCACACGGGTAGCGACCGCCCATGAACAGGTGTACGCGCGGGTTGATGCCGCGCCGGCCCATCTCGATCAGCTGCGCGCGCATCGGGGCGATACCGGTGCCGGAGCTGATCATGAGCACATCGCGGCGGCTGCTCAGATCCACGTGCAGACCGCCCAGCGGGGCCGCGATCATCCAGCGGTCCCCGACCTGGGTCTCGTTCACGATGGCCGGGCTCACCCAGCCGGTGCGCACCTTGCGGACGTGGAACTCGATCTCGCCGTAGGGATTGGTCGGGATGGCGGGGGACAGGTACCGCCACATCTTCGGCCGCTGCGGAATCGCGATCGGCACGTACTGCCCGGCCTGATACGGGATCGGGGCATCGGTCTGCAGGCGCACGATGGCCAGATCGTCCACCACGCGCCGATGCCCGACGACCGTCGCCTCCCAATAGGGTTGCGATTTGTCGGAGTTCGCACCGATGGCCATGGACGCCGAGATCAGGATGGTGATGTCCGCCCATCCCGCCTCCAGCGCCCGGTCCCATTGTCCGGACCCGTTGTAACTGCGGAACGCCGACAACAGGGCCCGTCCGGCCATGTCGTAGTGGGCCGCTTCCACGCCGTACTTACGGTGATCGCGCGCCAACTGTTCCAGGAAGCGCTGCGCGCGATCCCAGTCCTCCAGATTGTCCAGTACGAACTGGATGGCGGTCATGAGCCGCTTGGGCTGCATGTCCATGGCGGAGGGGAACAATTCCCGCAGGGCGGGTATCTCCGCGAAGAGGTGACCGTAGAACGCGCTGATCAATCGTTCGGGCCCGTGCGGGGCCTCGACGACAGTCCGAAAGTTTGCGCGGACCAGCGCTGCCGAACGCGCATCCACGACGTCGAGCTTCCTTCCTTTGGTGCTACCC
Source organism: Nocardia jejuensis NBRC 103114 (assembly GCF_001613145.1). Classification (GTDB taxonomy): domain Bacteria; phylum Actinomycetota; class Actinomycetes; order Mycobacteriales; family Mycobacteriaceae; genus Nocardia; species Nocardia jejuensis. The sequence continues at coordinate 28,209 of NZ_BDBU01000058.1, read as the reverse complement.
GGGTTGTCTCCAACCGCGATCGGCCTGGTTCCGGGCCGTTCTCCCGGTCAAGTATCCCTCAAAAAACGGTGGTCGCACGGATATAGCCCAGGGCGAACGATTTGTGTAACCCGTGGTTCAGATGAACAGGACCGTCTTTCCCCGTGCGCCCGGTGCGCCGAGCACCTCCGGCGCCGCCTCCAGCGGCGGTGTCGCGGCGACCGGAACGACGAGATCGCCGTTGCCGACGTACCGCAGCAATTGCCGCAATTCGGCTGCGCCACCGGTGGATTGGAAGTTGCCGCCGGTGACGTGACGGGATTTCAGCGCGACCTCGTCGGCCGAGCCGATCGTCGAGTACGCGGCTCCGCTGTCCTTCACCAGGGTCGCGTTCTCGGCGAACACCGGCGGCGGACTGACCAGATCGAAGAGGGCGTCGATTCCGCCCGGCGTCGTCGTCCGCACCGAATCAGCTACCGACAATTCCGACGATTCCGGCCGAGTGGGGGAGTCGGTGACCTGAATCCGGCCGTAGTCGACCACCTCGGACGCGCCGAGGCGGATCATCCGATCGGTGTCGTCGGCGCGGGCGGTGGCGATCACGTGCGCGCCCGCGAGCGCGGCCAGCTGCACCAGGAAGGAACCGACGCCGCCGGACGCGCCGACGACCAGCACCCTCTGCCCGGAGGTGACGCGCGCGGCGTTCATCAGATCCAGGGCGGTGATGCCGGCGGTGGGCAACGCGGCCGCCTGGATCGCGGTGACCTCGTCCGGGATCTTGGCCAGGGTGGCCTCGGGGACCACGATGTATTCGGCATAGGTGCCGTGTCCGATCGGCGGGACCATGAACTTGCCCACCACCCGGTCGCCGAATCCGAAATCGTCGACGCCGGGGCCGATCGCCGAGATGGTGCCCGCGCCGTCGGTGCCGATGATCATCGGAAAGTCGTGCGGCAGTTGGTCTTTCAGCATTCCCCTGACGACGAGCAGATCGACCGGGTTCACCCCGGCGGCCTCGAGCTGAATCTGCACCGTGCCGGGTCCCGCCTCGGGGATCGGCATATCGGCCAGTTCTGGGCGGGCTCCGAACTCACGTGCCACGATCGCGCGCATTGACTGCTCCATTCGTTCGGGCTTGCGGGACCGACGAGCTGCTGTGATGCGTCAACGAACCTGACCATCGTAGGCATTCCCGGTCCGATACGTCCCTTCATCGCGCCCGAATATCGGGCTGCGCAGGCACTTCGTCCGGTATGTCCGGGCAATTCGTCCGGGTTACCAGCGCGTACGGTTAACGGGGACCTTCGGCTCTGGTGTCACTGCCGAAAACTAGTCAGACTTGAGCGGAACAGACTCAACTCTTGTCGCGTTGAACTCAGCAATACGACTAGTAGGAAGGTGAACGTGGACTCGTTCAATCCCACCACCAAGACCCAGGCCGCGCTGACCGCCGCGCTGCAAGCGGCCTCGGCCGCGGGCAATCCGGAGATTCGCCCGGCACACTTGCTGGTGGCGTTGCTGGATCAGACCGACGGCATCGCCGCCCCCCTCCTGAAGGCCGTCGCAGTCGACCCGGCAACGGTGCGGCGCGAAGCCCAGGCGATCGTCGACCGGCTGCCGCAGGCGTCCGGCGCGACCACCTCCCCGCAACTGGGACGAGAATCCCTCGCCGCGGTGACCGCCGCTCAGCGGCTGGCCACCGAGATGGGGGACGAATACGTCTCCACCGAACACCTCATGGTCGGCCTGGCCGCCGGTGACTCGGACGTCTCGCAGCTGCTGCTGAAATACGGCGCCACCGCCGATGGCCTGCGCGAGGCGTTCACCGCCGTGCGCGGCAACACCCGGGTCACCACCGCCGATCCGGAGGGCTCGTACCAGGCGCTGGAGAAGTACTCCACCGACCTGACCGCGGCCGCCCGGGACGGCAAACTCGACCCGGTCATCGGGCGCGACACCGAGATTCGACGGGTGGTGCAGGTGCTCTCGCGGCGCACCAAGAACAATCCGGTGCTGATCGGCGAGCCGGGCGTCGGCAAGACGGCCATCGTCGAGGGGCTGGCGCAGCGCATCATCGCCGGCGACGTGCCGGAATCCTTGCGCGGCAAGCGACTCGTCTCGCTCGATCTGGGCGCGATGGTCGCGGGCGCCAAGTACCGCGGCGAGTTCGAGGAGCGGCTCAAGGCCGTGCTGGAGGAGATCAAATCCAGTGCGGGACAGATCGTCACGTTCATCGACGAGCTGCACACCATCGTCGGCGCGGGCGCGACCGGCGAGTCGGCCATGGACGCGGGCAACATGATCAAGCCCATGCTGGCGCGTGGTGAACTGCGGCTGGTCGGTGCGACCACGCTCGACGAATACCGCCAGCACATCGAGAAGGACGCGGCCCTGGAGCGGCGCTTCCAGCAGGTCCTGGTCGGCGAACCGTCCGTCGAGGACACCGTCGGCATCCTGCGCGGGCTCAAGGAACGCTACGAGAGCCATCATCACGTCCGGATCACCGATTCGGCGCTCGTCGCGGCGGCCACCATGTCGGACCGCTACATCACCTCGCGGTTCCTGCCGGACAAGGCCATCGACCTGGTCGACGAGGCCGCGTCCCGGCTGCGCATGGAAATCGATTCGCGCCCGGTCGAAATCGACGAGGTCGAGCGGGCCGTGCGCCGGCTCGAGATCGAGGAGGTCGCGCTCGCCAAGGAGACCGACGACGCGTCCAAGCAGCGGCTCGAGAAGCTGCGTTCCGAACTCGCGGACGACCGCGAGAAGCTGAACCAGCTGATGACCCGCTGGCAGAACGAGAAATCCGCGATCGACTCGGTCAGCGAGGTCAAGGAACAGCTCGAGGCGCTGCGCGGAGAATCCGAGCGGGCCGAGCGCGACGGCGACCTGGGCAAGGCCGCCGAACTCCGCTACGGGCGAATCCCGCAGCTGGAGAAGGAGCTCGCCGAGGCCGAGGCGAAGGCCAAGGTCTCCGCGGACGGCGACGTCATGCTCAAGGAGGAGGTCCGACCCGACGACATCGCCGAAGTGGTGTCGGCCTGGACCGGAATCCCCGTGGGCAAGATGCTCGAGGGCGAGACCCAGAAACTGCTCCGCATGGAGGAGGAACTGGGCGGCCGGGTCATCGGTCAGAAGGAGGCCGTGCAGGCGGTGTCTGACGCGGTGCGCCGCGCGCGGGCCGGAGTGGCCGACCCGAACCGGCCGACCGGATCGTTCATGTTCGTCGGACCGACCGGCGTCGGCAAGACCGAACTCGCGAAGGCGCTGGCGGACTTCCTGTTCGACGACGAGCGCGCCATGACCCGCATCGACATGAGCGAGTACAGCGAGAAGCATTCGGTGGCTCGCCTGGTCGGCGCGCCTCCGGGCTACGTCGGCTACGACCAGGGTGGTCAGCTCACCGAGGCCGTGCGGCGGCGTCCGTACACGGTGGTGCTGTTCGACGAGGTCGAGAAGGCGCACCCGGACGTGTTCGACGTGCTGCTGCAGGTGCTCGACGAAGGCCGTCTCACCGACAGCCAGGGCCGGGCGGTCGACTTCCGCAACACCATCCTCATCCTGACCTCCAATCTGGGTGCGGGCGGTGACAAGGACTTCGTCATGAACGCGGTTCGCCGCGCCTTCAAGCCGGAGTTCCTGAACCGGCTCGACGACGTGGTCATGTTCCACGCCCTGGACGAGGAGCAGCTCGAGAGCATCGTCGACATCCAGCTCGACCAGCTCCAGAAGCGGCTGTCCCAGCGCCGGCTGAAGCTGGAGGTGTCCGACTCGGCCCGCTTCTGGCTGGCGGTGCGCGGCTACGACCCGGCCTACGGCGCGCGTCCGCTGCGTCGCCTGATCCAGCAGGCCATCGGCGACACCCTCGCCAAGGAACTGCTGGCGGGCGAGATTCAGGACGGCGACACCGTCAAGGTGAACGTCAGCCCGGACGGCGACACGCTGATCGTCGGGCGGTAATCCGACGCGCGGGCGACACCGCGGCAGAACGCACGGCCCCACGGACACTCTGTCCGTGGGGCCGCGCGCTGTCGCGGGGGATTGCGGCGCACGCCGGGTGTGGTGGGTGCCGCGCCGCACGTCCGGTGGGATTGCGCCACACGCCGGGTATCGCGGGGGATTGCGCTGCACGTTCGGTGTCGCGGGATCGCGCCGCATGTCCGGTGTCGCGGGGGATCGCGGCCGGTGCCGCCGTCGAGCGTGCCTTCGTCTCCGGAAACTCACCCGCGTCGAAATCGCTTGCCGTCGATGCCAACCTGCAGGCCGCGCGTACACGCACCGCGTGCCCGCAGGTGTCGCGGAACCGCCCGGCGCGCGGAATCGCGCCGTCCGCGCTGGTGCGGCTGGTGCTCGGGCGCGTGGATTCGGCGTGCGTATCGCGGGTGTATTGCACACCGCTCGGTCGAGTTCGCGGCTGCGGCGAAGGTCTCCGCCTACCCTGGAGGCCATGACGAATCCGAGCGATCCGTGGGCGCGGCGACCGGAACCGGAATCGGTGGACGGTCCGACCGAGAGGGTCGACGCCACCGGACAACCGGCCGGGCACACCTCGGAGTTCGGGGCGGCGTACGGGCCCACCGAGCACATCCCGGCGGCCCCGAACGACTACTTCGGGCAGCCACCCGGGCCGGAGGCCACCCGGGTGATGCCGCCGTACGACAACCAGTGGGGCGGCTACGAGCCGACCGCCGCGTATCTCGGCGGCGCCGGCTACGAGCCGACCACGACCTATCCGGCCGGAGCGGGCTACGAGCCGACCGCCGCCTACCAGGCGGGCGCGGGCTACGGCCCGGGCGGACCCGGGTACCAGGGCGCACCCGGGGGACCGGGCGGACCGGGAATGCCGCCGGGCGGATACCAGCCCGCGGGATCCCCGCCGCCCCCGGGCAAGCCGCCGCGCCGGACCGGCGTGTGGATCGCGCTGGGGCTCGCGGCGCTCGCCCTCGTCGCGGTGGTCGGCGTGCTCGCGGGAACCCTTATCGCCAACCGGGACTCGTCCGACACCGCCGCGGACAATTCCTCGGGCGGCAAGACCACCAGCATCGGCATCTTCCCTCCGACCTCGGGAAAGGCGTCCTCGCAGCCACTTCCGAGCGGCATCCCGCAGATTCCGGGCCTGGGCGATATCGACGATCTCGGCGCGAACATGGGCACCATCGCGAGCAATGACGGGACCACCATCAAGCTCACCACCCTGTCCGGCACTACGGTGACCGTGCACACCGATGACAAGACGCAGGTGATCTCGCTGGGCACCATGACGGTCAAGGATCTGGCGGTGGGTGAGATGGTGATGGTGCAGGGCGACAAGGCATCCGACGGGTCGATCAAGGCCGAGGTCATCATCAGCACTTCGCTGCCCGGTGGAACACGGTGACAAACAACGGTGCAGATGTAGCGGGCGATCACCCGCACAGCTGGATAGGGTAGGCGGCGATGACGGCTATTTGGTTCGGGTTGGCGGCGATCGCGCTCGTGGGTGCGATCGTGCTGCTCTATTTCGATCGGCTGCAACGGCAGCGCACCGGACACGTCCGGCAGGTCTGGGCGAAATCCCAGGGCTACACCTATGTCTCGGTGGAACCGGCACTGGCCTCGACCTGGCGGCGCGGCGCGCTGGCCAAGCTCGGCTACCTCTCGGCCGTGGACGTGGTGTCCGGAAACCGCAAGGGCGAGAAGTTCGTTCTGTTCGATCTCGAGGACGCCGCCACCCTGGTCGCGGTGCGCCGGCAGATCGGTTCGGACATCGACATCGATCTACGCCTGAAGACGGCGGCGCCGCCCAAGGACCACGATCTGGAACTGCTCGGTGCGATCGGTGATCGAGTCGTGTTCGCCACCAACCCCGATATCGCGCGGCACGCCGTCGATCAGCGGATGGTCGCGTTCATCGAATCCCTGCCCGACGAGGTGCAGCAGCTCTGGAGCGAGGGCAACTGGACCCTCGGCATGCTCCCGGTCGGCGCGGTCGCCAAGGACTGGGAGATGTCGATCGACGCGGTGCTGCGACTCTCGGGTCTGCTGCACGTGCTGCCGCCGGTGATCAACTCCGAACGCGGTCGCGACGAGTTGCCCGAACCGGGCCGCTCCCGTCCGGCCCCCGAGGACGAGAACTACGACGGCCACGACGAATTCGGTGACTACGGCGACGACGTCGAGCGGGTCCCGGTGTCGGCCGGTCGCGAGCAGTCCGCCCGCTCGGACGAGGACTACGGCTCGCCGCTCGTTTCGGACATCACGGCCGGCGGCGAGGGCGAGGACGGCGAGGCCGAATCCTGGCGTCCCGCACTCAAAGTCGTGCCCGATCCGCGCAATCGCCCGCGCCGCAACTGGCCGCCCGCCGCCGAGGACGAATGGGTCGACGAGCCGGAGGACGACGAGACCGGCCGGCCGCCGCGCGTGCGCGCCGAGAGCGACGAGGACGAGCGGCGCGACCCGGACACCGCGAAGTGGACCGACGAGGAACCCGACGCCGATTACGACGACGCCGAGCCCGAGCAGGGATGGCGCAAGGATCAGGGCCGCAGCGCCCCGCCCGGCGGCCCCTTCCATCCGGGCTTCCGCCCGTACCAGGGGCCGACACCGCGGTGATGCCGCCGCGATGAGTGCACGCGGATTCCCCTCGCCCGAGCGCGCGAGGGACCAGAATGGTTGCGCAGCCTCGGTCATCGGCGACCGATCTCTCACGTACGAGTGATGGGTAGTCGATGACCGAGAGTTCCCCCGCCGCCGCGGGCGCCGCGCGCCTGCCCGGTGCGATTCGACCGGTGGCCCTGGTCACGGGGCCGACGTCGGGGATCGGCCAGGCGTACGCGATGCGACTCGCGTCACTCGGATACGACCTGGTGCTGGCGGCGCGCACCGAGGAACGCCTGGTATCGCTGGCCCGTGAGGTTCAGGTCAGATACGGGTCGCGCGCGGAGGTGCTGCCGGTCGATCTGGCCCGCCCGCGGGATCGGGATCGGGTCGCCGAGCGGCTGGGCGCGGGCGTCGAATTCCTGGTCAACAACGCGGGATTCGGCAATTCGGGCGAATTCTGGACCCATGATCCGGCCGCGCTGCAACGCCAGCTGGACGTGAACGTCACCGCCGTCGTGCAGTTGACCCGCGCCGCCCTGCCGTCCATGCTGCACGCCGCCAACGGGACCGTGGTGAACGTGGCGAGCATGGCGGGCCTGATCCCCGGACGGGGCTCGACCTATTCGGCCTCCAAGGCGTACGTCGTATCCTTCTCCCAAGGACTGGCGGGTGGTCTCGCCGGAACCGGCGTACGGGTGCAGGCTCTGTGCCCGGGGCTCGTCCGCACCGAATTCCATGAGCGAGCCGGGATCGATACGGCCTCGCTGCCACGAGGGCTGTGGCTGAGCGTGGAGAAGGTCGTGGCGGGTTCGCTGCGGGATCTGGAGAAGGACCGGGTGATCAGCGTGCCCGGAATGCAGTACAAGGCCATCGCCGCGGTCGCCGGATTGGTCCCGCGATCACTGGTGACCCGTATCGATCGACGCATGTTCAACGCACGCGGAAGGACATAGACACAGCAATGCAGGTAACGACGACCGACCGGGACAGACTTGCCGAACTGGTGCGCGGCCTCGCCGTCGTGCACGGGCGGGTGACGCTCTCCTCGGGCAACGAAGCCGACTACTACGTGGATCTGCGCCGTGCGACCCTGCACCACGAGGCAGCGCCGTTGATCGGCAAGCTGCTGCGTGAACTGGTCGCGGACTGGGATTTCGATTCGGTCGGCGGGCTGACCATGGGCGCCGATCCGGTCGCCGCGGCCGTCATGCACGCGCCGGGCCGTCCCATCGACGCGTTCGTGGTCCGCAAGGCAGCCAAGGCACACGGCATGCAGCGGCAGATCGAGGGCCCGGACATCGTGGGCAAGCGCGTGCTCGTGGTGGAGGACACCACGACCACCGGCAACTCGCCGCTGACCGCGGTGCGCACGCTGCGGGACGCCGGCGCGATCGTGGTGGGAGTGGCCACCGTGGTGGATCGGGAGACCGGAGCCGACGGTGTGATCGCGGCCGAGGGACTCGAATATCGCTCGATTCTCGGGTTGAAGGATCTCGCACTCGGCTGAACAAGATCTGCTCTGGGCTGGAACCGGCCTCTGAGTTAGCCTGTGAATTGGTCTTCTGTCCGACAATGGGGTCGGGCAATTGCGTGTGAAGGGTCGTGTGAGTCACCTGTGGTGAGCATTGCAGTCAACAAGGGTCATCAGAATGTTGCGATGCTCGGCATCGGTGCTTACCGGCCCGAGCGCGTGGTCAGCAACGCCGACGTGTGCGAGCAGCTGGACTCCACGCCCGAATGGATCTTCGATCGCACCGGCATCAACAACCGCCGGTGGATCAGCGGCGACGAAACGCTGCGCAGCATGGCCGCCGCGGCGGGTGAGCGGGCGCTGAAGAACACCGGCATCGACCGGTCCAAGATCGGCGCGCTGCTGCTGTGCACCTCGAGCTGGCTCAAGCTGACCCCGCACGGCGCGCCCTCGGTCGCCGCCGACCTCGGCATCAACGGCATTCCCGCCTTCGACCTGACCTCCGGTTGCGGCGGCTTCGGCTACGGCCTCGGCGTCGCGACGGACATGATCCGCTCCGGCTCGGCCGAGTACATCCTGGTCATCGGCGCGGAAACGATGACCGTCGGTCTCGACCCGACCGATCGCGGCACCGCCATGATCTTCGGTGACGGCGCGGGCGCCGTCGTGGTAGGCCCGAGCGAGGAGAACGGCATCTCGCCCACGGTCTGGGGCAGCGACGGCGAGAACGCCGAAGCCATCGCCCAGGACGTCGACTTCCTCGAATTCATGAACAAGGCCCAGCGCCTGCAGGGCACCGATCCCGCGGTCGAGGCCGTGGGCCGGATGTCGCTGCACATGGAGGGCCCCAAGGTCTTCCGCTGGGCCGCTGTCACGCTGCCGCGCGCGCTGTCCAGCGCCATCGAGCTGTCGGGCGTGGCCAAGGAGGACATCGAGATCTTCGTCCCGCACCAGGCCAACGCGCGCATCAACGAACTGATGAAGAAGAACCTCGGCCTCGCCGAGGAGATCCCGATGGCCAATGACATCGAGAACACCGGCAACACCTCGGCCGCCTCGATTCCGCTGGCCATGGAGGAGATGCTGGTGACCGGCAAGGCCAAGGGCGGACAGCTCGCGCTGCTGCTGGCCTTCGGCGCCGGCCTGTCCTACGCCGGTCAGGTCGCGGTGCTGCCCCCGGCTCCGGCCGAGCCCAGCTTCTGATGCCCCGTCCGTTCCGCGCGGCGTTCGCGGGTGCGGCGGTGGTGACCGTGTTCGGCGCCGTCACCGGCCGCGACGCCCTGCAGCGGGTCGCCAAGCCACTGCTGATGCCGCTGCTCGCGGCGGACGTGGTGGTCAACGGCGGCGACCTGGATCCGGTGGACCGCACCGTGCTGCTCGGTGCGTTGGCGGCCGCGACGGTCGGCGACGTGCTGCTGCTCGAGCCGGACAACGACGGCCGATTGGTCACGGGCGCAACCTCTTTCGCCGTCATGCAGTCCGGGTACTCGTGGCTCTGGTGGCGGCGCGGGGCCCGGCCCCGCCCCGAGATCGCGGGCCAGCGACTGGCGGCCTGGCTGGGTGCGGCCGCGCTGATGCGGGCCAAGGCGCCCGGCATCGCCGCGCCGCTGACGGCCTACGGTGCGACACTGGGCGCCGCGGCCACCCTCGCGTCCGATCCCGGCCTCGCTCCCGGCGCGAGGAACGTTGCGGGCCTGAATGTTCCGAACTCGGATCCACGCAGTCGACTCGGGTTGGGGGCGCTGCTGTTCACGGTCTCCGACGGGCTGATCGTGCTGCGCCGGATATTCGCGCGGACTCCCACGTCGCGGCGCGTGAGCGAGGGCGTCATCCTCGGGACCTATGCCGCGGCCCAGTACCTGCTGGCCGATCCGCGCGCGCACCGCTGACCGTTCGATTCGGCGCTGACCGTCCGACCCGGCGCTGACCGTTCGATTCGGCGCTGACTCGGCCTCGAATCCGCCGTCGCTCTTCTGCCCCGGCGTGGTGGTGCGACCCCAGTTCGGCTCCGGCCGACCGATGTTCGGTGCGAACGGTTCGGCATTCCGTTCGAGTGCGATGACTTTCGCCGCGAGCGGTACGGCATTCGGCTCCATGAAGTTGCCCGCCGTGCACGAAGCTGTGGAATGCGGCGGCGTCGTGGCTTATTGTGAAACGGATGTGTGTATGACAATGGTGTCGTTAGGGGTTGTGAGTTACCTGTGGTGAGCATTGCGATCAACAAGGGTCATCAGAATATTGCGATGCTCGGCATCGGCGCCTATCGGCCGCGCCGGATCGTCAGCAATGACGAGGTGTGCGAGACACTCGATTCCACCGACGAGTGGATCTACGACCGCAGCGGAATTCGTAACCGCCGCTGGGTGAGTGGCGACGAATCCCTGCGTTCGATGGCCGTCGCCGCGGGCGAGCGGGCCATCAAGAACAGCGGCGTCGACCGGTCGAAGATCGGTGCGCTGATTCTCGCCAGTTCCACCTGGCCCGATATCACCCCGCACGGTGGCCCGACCGTCGCCCACGACCTGGGCATCAACGGCATTCCGGCCTTCGACCTGGTGTCGGGGTGCGGCGGGTTCGGGTACGGACTGGCCGTGGCGGCGGATCTGCTGCGCTCGGGCTCCGCGGATTACGTGCTGCTCATCGGCGCGGAAACCATGTCGTTCTCACTGGATCCGCACGATCGCGGCACCGCGTTCATCTTCGGTGACGGCGCGGGCGCGGTGGTCATCGGGCCGAGTCAGGAGAACGGCATCTCCCCGGCGGTGTGGGGCAGCGATGGTGAGAACGCCTCGGCGATCGGCCAGAATTTCAATATTCTCGAAATGATGGATCGCGCCGAGTCCTATCAGGGCAAGGATCCGGAAACGGATCCGGTCGGGCGAATGCTGTTGCGTATGGAGGGGCCCCGGGTATTCCGCTGGGCGGCGGTCACGTTGCCGCGCGCATTGGCCTCGGCGCTGGACGTGGCCGGGGTGTCCAAGGACGATATCGAGGTTTTCGTACCGCACCAGGCCAATGCCCGGATCAATGAGCTCATGAAGAAGAACCTCGGTCTGGCCGACGATATCCCGATGGCCAATGACATCGAGAACACCGGAAACACCTCCGCCGCGTCGATTCCACTGGCGATCGAGGAAATGCTGGTCACCGGAAAGGCGAAAGGCGGACAGCTCGCGCTGCTGCTGGCTTTCGGGGCGGGATTGTCCTACGCCGGGCAGGTCGCGGTGTTGCCGCCGGCGCCTACCGAAGCGAGCTTCTGATATGTACCGAAGCGAGCTTCTGATGTATACCGAAGCGAGCTTCTGAGCAGTGTGGTCAGCCGGTTGCGCGGGCGCGCAACCGGTCCCGCAGCGCCGTGCCGTCACCGGCCCACCACCGGGTGTGGCCGAGGAAGTACCGGTGGTAGGCGATATCGGCGTTGACCGGATTGCCGCAGGGGAGCACGCCGAGGAAGTAATCGATCTCGGAGAGTTCGTATTCGGCGTGCACCAGGGGCAGTAGATCCGGCAGCGCGAGCGCCTCGGCGGGAGTGAGCGGGCGCAGCGATTCGTAACCGCGCAACAGACCCTCGACCTGGTCGAATCCGATGTTCGCGGGGCCGCCCTCACGCAGTGAGATCCAGTCGACGGCACAGCGTTCGATGGCGATCGCCACATCGTGGATCGCGGTGGTGCGATCGCAGAGGCCGAAATCTATGACGGACGAGGGCTTTTCGTGTTTCCACAGCAGGTTGGTCCCGTGCCAGTCGTTGTGGGTCCACAGCGGCGTGAGGGCGTCCAGCCGGGGCGCGAGGTGGGCGTGGAAACACAGGTGGACCTCGATATCGGCGCGCCAGTCGCGCGATCGCAGGAATCGCGCCAGGGCCGGGCGGGCCGCGGCGCGCTGCTCGAGCGCGCTGATCGGGTCGGGACTCGAGAAAAGGGCGAAGCTCGCCAGCAGGGGGCGCGGCGGCCGGGCGGGTGCGTCGTATCCGATTGCGGCCGTGTGCAAGCGGGCCAGCATGCGCCCGGCCGCCTCGGCCTCGATCGTGCGGTGGTAGGGGGACCAGGAGAAGCTGCCTCGATACTCGTCACCGCCCACTCCGAGTTCCTGTACCTCGTAGGTGAATTCACCCATTTCACGGGTGAGCAGGACGCGGGGAATCGGAATGCCCTGTGCGCGCAGGTGATCCATGAAGCCGTGCTCTTCGTCGAGCGCCGCCGCATCGCGCAGCGCGCGGGGGAGGCGCTTCACGATCACGGGGTCGCCCGCGTCCGTACGGACCAGTGCCGTCGCGGAAAGGGGCCGGGGACTGCGCCATTCGATGTGCGCGTCCGCGCCGAGGAGTTCCACGATCTCCGGTGGGGACAGGGCCGGCCAGTCCGGCGGGACCAGTGGATCGGTTCCCATGCCGAAGACGCGGTCCTGCGACATCCTCAGGCCGCGTCGCTCGGGGTGGTGGAGAGGCGGGCGGTGGTGTCGGAGCGTCGTTCGATCACGACGATGACGGCGGTGATGGCCGCGGCCAGCAGGAAGGAGAACAACGACGCAGAGGACCACCAGCCGGGATGGACGCCGAGCCGGTCCTGCACCTTGATCCAGAAGTTCGCCCACCAGCCGATGTAGCCGGGGTTGAACAGCTGGTAGATCACGAATCCGGCGACCCACGGGAGCAGCATGAGCGGGCGTGCGGGGGAGCTTTGATCGAGGTTCCAGCGCGTGCGGCCCCGGCCGAAGAAGTAGTCGACGATCAGGACCGCGCTCAGCGGCACGAAGACCGAACCGATCAGGTACAGGAAGTTGGCGTAGCTGTCGAAGTCGCGGACCGGCAGGGCGAGCGCGGTGACGAGCACGCCGATCCCGGCCGCGAGGAAGCGGCGATCGATGCGCGGCGTCAGGTTCTGGATCGACATGGCGGTCGAGTAGATATTGGCGAAGGACTGGTCAGTCTCGCGAAGCACCAGCACCGCGAAGAACAGCCAGCCCGCCGTGACGCCGAGGAAGGTGTCGAAGATCTTGTCGACATCGCCGCCCGCCTGCAGGATCGCGATGATGCCGAGCAGGTAGCACCAGGTCTGCGCCACCGAATAGCCGACGACGGTGGCCCCGGCGGCGGTGCGCGCCGAACGGGAATGGCGGGTGTAGTCCGCGGCCAGCGGGACGAACGAGATGGAGACGGCCAGGGTGGCATCGACCGAGGGCCAGAATCCGGTCCAGCTGGTGCCGGTCTGCTCCGGAATCGGTTGCCGCAGCAGCTGAACCGTGAAGTAGACCATCGCGATGGCCACGGCCACCGATACGTATTTGCGCAACCATCGCACCGACTTCAACGGCCAGATGGCCATGGCCGTGGACAGCGCGCCCGCCGCGATGATGGCGATCGCGTGCGGCACCTTGTCATCGGTGAGCGCCTTGACGCCGAGCGCGATCACGGTGAGCTCGAAGACGCCCCAGCCGATGCACTGCACGATATTGGCGACGGTCGGCAGGTAGGAGAAACGCGTGCCGAACAACCCGCGCAGCATCGCCATGGCGGGTGCGCCGGTGCGCGCGCCGATGGCCCCCGGCCCGGCCACCATGACCGCGCCGACGACGGTGCCGAGCACGACGGCCAGCAACGCTCCGGCGATCGGCAGCGGTGCGTCCCCGGTCGGGTTCAGGGCGACGGCGGCGCCGCTGAATCCGATCAGGCTGACCCCGAGATTGAGCCAGAACGCCGCCTGGTCGGTGAAGCCCAGGGTGCGCGGCGGCTGGGTGTCGAGCACCAGCGGCGCTTCGCGTCGATCTTGTGAAGCGGTCGTCATGCTGAGTGATGCTACGGCGCGGGCCGGGCAAATCGGGCAGCCAGGTTCACGGGCGCGACCCCGGCCACGGCCCGGGTGAATACCGATGACCAGCGCGGACGGGCATCAGATGCAGAGCATGATCCGGTCGCGATTGCGGGGATCCACCCGGATCGAGAGCGTGCCGCCGACCGCGATCCGCGGTCGCACGATCGGTTCCACATCGAATACGACACTGCCGTAATAGGTTTCGGAACCAGGCACCACCAGCTCCAGATCCAGCTCGGTGAGCTCGGTGTAGCGATCGGTGCGGCGCAGCGGGTGCACGGCCTCGATGTTGGCCCAGCCTTCCAGGCCGTAGCGGCGCAACCGGCGATCCGAGCGGGACGGTCGCTGCGCGAGCAGCATGCCGATTCCCAGGAAACTGCCGAACAATCCGATCAGGGTGAGCACCTGAATGGGCACCGTGCCGGGTGGGGTCAGCGGCACCAGCCAGCCGATCCAGACAATCAGTGCGACGAGGTACGCGAGGGTCACCCCGAGCACCGTGCGAGCAATGCGTGCGTGGTCCATAACACCCTCCAACCACGGCTTATGGAACTCCAGGATAGTCCGGAAACCCCGTGCCCGCGTGGGATCGGGCGAGGTCAGGCGGGGGTGCGCAGCGCGGTCAGGGCATCGAGGTCGAGCGGGAGGGAAATGCCGTCGAGTTCGAGGGTGGCCCGGCCGGAGAATTCACCGTCGGCGCGATATCGGTTCTCGTGCAGGCGATATTCGGTGAGCCGCACCGAACCCTCGATGTCCAGCAGCCAGTAGTGGCCGATTCCGGCCTCGGCGTACTCCGCGAATTTCATGACGCGATCGGTGCGCCGGGAACCGGGCGACACGATCTCGATGGCTGCCAGCACATCCGGCGGATTCACCCGGGTGGCGTGCGCCGCGCCGGCCTCGCCGCCCACCACCAGCACGTCCGGGACCCGCACCGTCGGCGGCATGGCGTCGTCGATGATCAATTCGATGCGGGCCAGCGCGGCCACGCGGCGCGGCAGCGCGCGCTCGAGCTGCGCGGCCAGCCGCCACACCGCGAGTTGATGCCGCGGTGGCTGCGGGGCCACCACCAGCACACCGTCCACCAATTCGAGGCAGCGCTCGGTGTCCTCGGGCAGCGCCGACCACTCCGTGAGCGTCAGCAGGTGATCAGGCCAGGACGCAACAGCATTCAGTGTTTTCGCCAGCGATTCCGCGGCACTCGACCGACGCATACGGTCCAGTCTTCCACGGCCCGCAACCGCGCAGCGACGTTCTTTTGAATGTCGCCTCAGCCCTTGAGTCGCAAAACCGCCAGCACCCGGCGATGATGCATATCCGACGGCGGCAGTTCGAGCTTGGTGAAAATGTTGCCGATGTGCTTCTCGACCGCCCGCTCGGTGACGTTCAGCGCGTGGCCGATGGCGGCATTGGACAGGCCCTGCGCCATGGATTCGAGCACCTCGCGCTCGCGCGGGGTGAGCCGGGCCAGCGAATCCTGTTGCCGGGCAGCGCCCATGAGCTGGCTCACCACCTCCGGGTCCAGTGCGGTG
Source organism: Nocardia jejuensis NBRC 103114 (assembly GCF_001613145.1). Lineage (GTDB taxonomy): Bacteria > Actinomycetota > Actinomycetes > Mycobacteriales > Mycobacteriaceae > Nocardia > Nocardia jejuensis. The sequence goes on along the minus strand of NZ_BDBU01000058.1, from coordinate 12,838 downwards.
CCACCGGTCGCGACCCGGTGCAGTGCGTCGACGAAATCTCCCACGTCCGCCACTCGATCCTTCAGCAGGTATCCGACGCCACCCGCGCCGGAGGCGAGAAGCTCGGTGGCATACCGGGTTTCGATCCACTGCGAGAAGACCAGCACCCCGGTTCCGGGATGACTGCGGCGCAGCGAGAGGGCCGCGAGCAGGCCTTCGTCGGTGAAGCTGGGCGGCATTCGCACATCCACCACCGCGACGTCCGGGTTGTGCGCGGCGACCGCCTCGTGCAGGCCGTCCGCCTCGCCGACCGCCGCCACCACCCGGTGTCCGCGCTCGGCGAGCAGGGCGGTCAGCCCGTCGCGCAGGATGGCGTTGTCCTCGGCGATGACCACGCGCAGGGCGCTTGTCGGGGTGTGCATGTCCCGCATCATCGCGGGCCCGCGATCGGGAGCACGATGGCGACCACGGTCGGCCCGCCGACCGGGCTGTCGACGTCGAGCGAGCCGTCCACCGATCGGGCGCGGGCCGCCAAGCCCGAAAGTCCGCCCACCACAACGGCTTCACCATGTGCCTCGGTCGGTTGCAGTGCCCCGCCCTGGCCGTTGTCGCGCACGGTGATCGCGAGCGAATCCGGGCCGTACGGCAGGACGGCGACCCAGATGCGGGTGGCGGCGGCGTGTTTGACCACATTGGTCAGCAGTTCGGCCACCGAGAAATAGGCGATCGTCTCGATCGCGGCGCCGGGCCGCACGGGTAGATGCACCCGCACCTCGACCGGGATCGCGCAGCGCGCGGCGAGGGTTTCCAGCGCGGCCTCGAGCCCGAGTTCCAGCACCGGCGGATGAATGCCGCGCACCAGCTCGCGCAATTCGGTCAGCGCCTCCTTGGTTCCGGTGCGCGCCTGGCCGATCAGCTCACCGGCGTCGGTCCCGTCGGCGAGGCGCTGCTGCGCCCGGCCGAGCATCATGGCGATGCTGACCAGTCGCGCCTGCGTGCCGTCGTGCAGGTCCCGCTCCAGACGGCGCAGTGTCGCAGCCGAATCCGCGACCGCGACCCGGCGGCTCTCCTCCAATTGCGCCACCCGCTGATCGCGCGCGGTCGGGGCGAGCAACCAGAGTGCGAGCATCCGATGCAGTCGGCAGACGGCGCGGATCAGCCACGGCAGCAGGAAGCAGCCGATCACGCCCAATGCCGCGAGACCCAGGACGCGGGGCCAGGTCTCGATGTAGTGGTTCCCGAACTGCATGAGCGAGTGGTGCGCGACGCCGTCGGCATCGACGTTCCGCGGATCGAACAGCGCCCACGGAATCGGCGACACCGCGAGGAACCCGGTCATCGCGACGGTGGTCAGCACCAGATATCCGGCCACCACCCCGAGCGCGCCCTGGAACAGCAGGAACAGCAGCGCCCGCCACGACGTCCGATCGGTGAACGCCGCGCGCAACCACCCGCGCAACCCCGGCCGGAACGTGAACGGCGGCGGCTCGGGGACCGTGGTCCCCAGCAGCTTCGAGATCAGCACCCGATAGACCCGCCCCCAACTCCGCCCGCCCAGGATCGTGCAGGCCAGCAACGGAATTCCGATCAGGAAGATCGACAGGTACGCGCTCGCGCCCATTCCCAGGAACAGATACGCGACCGCCACGCACCCCAGACCGAGGGCCAGGACGAGATAGCACAACTCCTTCCACACCCGAGCCCGGAACGGCGTCCGCAGAAACTCCCCGAACACCGCCGCCGGAGCGGGCGACAGCGCTCCCGGTGCACTGCCGCCGAATCCGGTTCCGCCCGAGTCGAATTCGTGGGCGAACCGATCCCGGCTCGCTCCGAACCCGGCATCGGTCCCGAATCCGGAATCAGCGGCCGGTCCGAACTCGAAACCCGTGGTCCGGTCGTGCGCTCCGGCCGCTCCGAGGTCGTCGATGGGCAGCGCGGCCGTGTCGCCCGCGCGCGCACCGGAGGGGACGTGGGTGCGCGCACCGGAGGGGACGTGGGTGCGCGCACCGGAGGGGACGTCGGTGCGCGCACCGGAGGGGACCTGGGTGTGCGGGAGGCGTCCTGTGTCGTCGATCCGCTCGCTCATAGGTTTCATCGTGGCCTGTGGACGGGGAGGGGCGCGATCGGGCAGGCCACCGGATCGATGGTGGTGCTGGCACGAATGGGCTCGTCCCGCGGCGGAATCGGTCATAGCATGAGCCTGTGAGCCATCCGCCCCCTGGTTATCCACAGCCGATATACCGGCCGCCACCGCCGCCGGACCATCCGCAGGCCGTGACCATCATGGTGCTGGGCGTGCTGAGCTTGTCGCTGTGCCCGTTCTTCCTGGGGCCGGTGGCCTGGATCATGGGCAACCGCGCGAAGAAGGAGATCGACGCCTCGGGCGGCGCGATCGGTGGCGGGAATCTGGTGACGCTCGGATACATCTGCGGAATCGTCTCGACCATCCTCATGATCGTCTTGATCGTGCTGTGGGGTGGCGGACTTCTGGTCTACGGGCTGCTCGGGGATTCCCACAGCGGCGGCTGAGGTCCGCGCCCGCTGATCGGGGAGCGCCGGCGCGGCAATACGATGGCCCGGGTGAGACCCGTCCCGACAGCTGATGAACCCGCGGCCCCCGGTCCGACCGAGTGGGGTGAGCATCCGCACGGGGTCGGGCCGTGGCGCGAGGAGTTCGGGACCGAGCCGCCGCAGGATCCGCGCCTGGATCCGGTGCTGCTGGCCGAGGGGGACCGGCGCAATGTGGTCGATGCCTACCGCTATTGGACGCGCGAGGCCGTGGTCGCCGACATCGATCGGCGGCGGCATCCGTTCCACGTGGCGATCGAGAATTTCGGCCACGACGCCAATATCGGCACCGTGGTGCGGACCGCGAACGCCTTCGCCGCCGCGGCCGTCCACATCGTGGGACGCAAGCGCTGGAATCGGCGCGGGGCGATGGTGACCGATCGCTATCAGCACATCGTGCATCACGCCGATACCGATGAGCTGCTGCGATTCGCCGCCGCCGAGGGGCTCACCGTGGTGGCGGTCGACAATGTGCCGGGATCGGTCCCGCTGGAGACCGCGCAGCTGCCCCGCGAATGCCTGCTGCTGTTCGGCCAGGAAGGCCCGGGTGTCACCGCCGCCGCGAAAGACGCTGCGCTGTTGACGGTTTCGATCGCGCAGTTCGGATCGACGCGGAGCATCAACGCGGGCGTCGCCGCGGGCATCGCCATGCACGCCTGGATCGCCCAGCACGCCGACCTGGCCTCGGCATGGTGACAGATAACAAATCAGCCTCGAGTTCGGTCGCCCGGCTGGCACTATTTGTCCTATGACTTCGCGGACCGGGCGCAATATCGAGCCGACCGCCGCGCTCTGGTCGGAGCGCGCCGATCTGGCGGAGTCCGCGATCGTGTCGAGGCATCTGAGAACCCTGTGGGGCATGCCGGGCACGCAGCTCGGCGTGGTGGGCTGGCCGCCGACCAAGCGGGACAGAGCATTCGCGTCCTGGCACTACTGGTGGCAGGCGCATCTCATCGACTGCTGCGTGGACGCCGCGAATCGCGCGCCGACGCCGGTCCGCAAGCGCCGGATCTGGGCGGTCGCACAGGCCGTGCGGCTGCGCAATCTCAGTGGCTGGACGAACAACTACTACGACGACATGGCCTGGCTGACCATCTCCCTCGAGCGCGCCGAGCGGACCCAGGGCGTCGCGGAGGTGCGCGGCGCGCTGCTGGTGCTGGAGAAAGATCTCTACGCCGGTTGGGAACCCGAGGTCGGCGGCGGCGTCCCGTGGCGGCGTAATTCGGACTTCTTCAATGCCCCCGCGAACGGTCCGGTCGGTATCGCCATGGCCCGGCTTGGCCGCTATCACCGTGCGGCGGAGATCTCGGACTGGCTCGACGAGCACCTCCGCGATCCGGAGACCGGCCTCGTCTTCGACGGCATCCACCTACCGTCCGGTGTGCTGGAGAAGCCCGTCTACAGCTACTGCCAGGGCGTGGTGCTCGGCCTCGAAACCGAACTCGCCGTGCACACCGGCGAACCCAGGCACGTCGAACGCGCGGTGCGGCTGATGGCCGCCATCGAAGAGCACATGACCGACGGCGGCGTGGTCACGGGTGACGGCGGTGGCGACGGCGGACTCTTCAACGGGATCCTGATCCGCTATCTGGCGCTGGCCGCGCTCATGCTCCCCGGTGAGGAGCGCGCGCAGGTCGCCGCCCGCCGCACCGCCGCGGCCATCGTGCGCAAATCCGCGACGGCCGCCTGGGGCAACCGGCTCGAGGTGGAGGGCGAACCGCTCTTCAGCGCCGACTGGCGGCAACCGGCCCGACTACCGGGCGTGGCGGGGGCGGGGTCGTTCACCCCGGGCGGTTCGGTGAAATCGTCCAGACATCCGGAACGCGATCTGTCGGTTCAGCTTTCGGGCTGGAAACTGATGGAGGCCGCGCACACGGTCACCGCCGCCGGTCTCTGAACAGCCGGTACGGACCGCTCAGGCGCGACGCCACGGTGAATCCGCGACGGGCTCCTGCTCGGCCTCGTCGAGGTCGAAATCCTCGGCCGGGCGCGCCATTTCCGCTCGATACTGCCGCACTCCCACGATGGTCCCGAGCACCAGGCCCACGATCAGCGTGCCGATCACCGCGGGCATGAGCCAGGACACGTTCTCCAGGAAGCTGCCCGCGTAGTACCCGATCAGCAGCAGCACCGGAGCCCAGATGATCGCGCCGATGCTCGAGGCGATCGTGTACTTGCGATGATCCATGCCCGCCGCACCGGCGACCGCCGGGCACAGCGTGCGCACCCACGGGATCCAGCGTGCGACGAGCACCGCCATGAATCCGTGCCGGTGCAGCAGTTCGGCCACCCGGGTCAGATTCCGGGTGTTGATGTATTTGCCGTTCTTGCGGGCCACCAGGTGGTGGCCCGTGCGTTGTCCGATCACATAGCCGACCTGATTGCCGGCTATCGCCGCGATCATGGTGCCGACGGACAGCGCCCAGACGTGCACCTCGCCGCTGACCTGCGACGCGAGCACGACGCCCGCGGTGATCAGCATCGAATCACCGGGCAGGAACAGCCCGATGATCAGTGCGCATTCGAGGAAGACGAAGGTCAGCACGACCGTCCAGACCAGCACCGGCCCGGCCGTCTCGAGCGGTCCGAAACCGCCCATTGCGAGGTTTAGCGGGGTGTCGGCCACCGGTGGCTCAGTGACTCGACTCGTTCGACGCGGACGTCAGCGCCTGCTCGACATTGTCGCCACTGCGAAGCTTCTTCACCACGGTGATGATGGCGGGCAGGATCGAGATGAACACGATGAGCAGGAAGATCGCCTCGACGTTCTTCCGGATGAACTCGACATTGCCGAGGAAGTAGCCGAGCACGGTGATGCCGCCCGCCCACAGGATCGCGCCGATGATGTCGAACATGACGAACTTGCGGTAGTCCATCTTCGACACCCCGGCCAGCACCGGCATGAAGGTGCGCACGATGGGCACGAACCGGGCCAGGATGATGGTCTTGGGGCCGTGCTTCTCGAAGAACTCGTGGGTCTCGGTGACGTACCGCTTCTTGAAGAAGCGAGTGTCTTCCTTGTTGAACATCGCCGGACCGATCTTGCGCCCGATCCAGTAGGCGGACTGATCGCCGATGAACGCGACGATCACCACGGCGGGCACCAGCAGCCACATCGACATCCACGGCGGCGGGGTCGCCGACGCCGACAGCAGACCGCCAGTGAACAGCAGCGAGTCGCCGGGCAGGATCGGGAACAGTAGGCCCGTCTCGATGAAAACAATGACCAAGATCGCCGGAAGCACCGCATTCGATAGCCATGTCTCGGTGAGGAGGTGCATGGGATCGAGAATCGCGGGCAAAGCAGCGTTGGTCGTCACGGCATCGGACACGGCCAGCAAGGTCACGGCCACCACAGTACCGGTCATTGCCAAGTGACACCGAACGTCGAAGCAACCTCACAAACTTGTCGGCTAACCGAGGCCATTGCCACAGGAAAACGCGTCTGCCCTAGGGTGTGGCCTGTCAGAATTTTGTTGTACACAGCACACATACAACGGAGGTTCCTGTGCCCATTGCGACTCCGGAGATCTACGCCGAGATGATTGCTCGGGCCAAGGAGAACTCCTTCGCGTTCCCCGCGATCAACTGCACCTCGTCGGAGACCATCAACGCGGCCATCAAGGGCTTCGCGGAGGCGGGATCGGACGGCATCATCCAGTTCTCCACCGGCGGTGCCGAATTCGGCTCCGGTCAGGGTGTGAAGGACATGGTCGTGGGTGCGACCGCACTGGCGGAGTTCGCGCACGTCGTCGCCGCGCAGTACGACATCACCATCGCGCTGCACACCGATCACTGCCCGAAGGACAAGCTGGACACCTTCGTCCGCCCGCTGATCGCCATCTCGGCCGAGCGCGTGAAGTCCGGGCGCAATCCGCTGTTCCAGTCGCACATGTGGGACGGCTCCGCGATTCCGATCGACGAGAACCTGGAGATCGCGAAGGAACTGCTCAAGCAGTGCCACGCGGCCAACATCATTCTCGAGGTCGAGATCGGCGTGGTCGGCGGTGAAGAGGACGGCGTCGAGAACGCCATCAACGACAAGCTGTACACCTCCGCCGAGGACTTCGAGAAGACCGTCGACGCCCTGGGCGCCGGCGAGAACGGCAAGTACCTGCTGGCCGCCACCTTCGGCAACGTGCACGGCGTCTACAAGCCGGGCAACGTGAAGCTCAAGCCCGAGGTGCTGGCCGAGGGTCAGCGCGTCGCGGCCGCCAAGCTGGGCCTGGGCTCGGACGCGCAGCCGTTCGACTTCGTGTTCCACGGTGGTTCGGGCTCGCTGAAGTCGGAGATCGAGGACTCGCTGCGTTTCGGCGTGGTGAAGATGAACGTCGACACCGACACCCAGTACGCCTTCACCCGCCCGATCGCCGGGCACATGTTCGGCAACTACGACGGTGTGCTGAAGGTGGACGGGGAGGTCGGCAACAAGAAGGTCTACGACCCGCGCAGCTACCTCAAGAAGGCCGAGTCCTCGATGGCCGCTCGCATCGTGGAGGCCTGCAACGACCTGAAGTCCGCGGGCCGCTCGATCAGCGCCAAGTAAGCTCGTGCACCGGGATTCCGCAGCACTTTCCGGAATCCCGGGCAAGTTTCGAGCGGCGGGCGCGCCGCGGTCTCTATCGAGGCAGGTGGCATGACTGTCGATGTACGGGTGCTGGGTCCCGTGCAGCTTTTGGTTGCCGGTCGGCCTGTGCCGGTCGGCGGCCCCAAGCCGCGTGCGCTGCTGGCGGCGCTCACCGTGAATCGGCGGCGAGCGGTGTCCTCACAGGCACTGGCCGATATCGTCTGGAACGACGATCCGCCGGACTCCTATCAGGCCAGTCTTCAGGTGTTCGTATCGAACATCCGCAAGACGCTGCGCCAGGCCGGGGCCGATCCGACGGCGCTGCTGCGCACGGAGGCCTCCGGGTACCGGCTCGAAATCGATGACGACCATTGCGATCTCGGGCGATTCGAATCCATTCGCCGGACCGGGGCCGAGGCCGCCACGGCCGGGGATCACGCCAATGCCGCCCGCCTGTTCGGCGACGCGCTGGCCGAGTGGAGCGGGCGAGCCCTGGACGATCTGTCCGGCCTCTCGTTCGCCGAAAGTTTCGCCACCGCGATGGACGAGGAACGGCTGCTGGTCGCCTCCGCGCGGGTCGACGCCGAAATCGCCTGTGGGCGAGCCTCGTCCGTGGTGGGCGAACTGGTGAGCATGACCAACGCGCATCCGCTGCGAGAACCGTTGTGGGCGCAGCTGATCACCGCGCTGTACCTGTCCGGCCGCCAAGCCGACGCGCTCGAGGCGTGCCGCCGCGTGCGCGCGGTGCTCAACGACGAACTCGGGATCGATCCGGGCGCGGCGCTGATCGCCCTGGAGCAGCGGGTGCTGCGGCAGGAACCGCTGATCACCGGGCAGATCGCCGAGGTCGAGCGGATGGCCAAGGCGATGACCGAAACCGTCACCGAGCTGCCCCGCGCCGTGCGTGCCGGACGGCTCCGCCTGGCCGACGGCCGGGACATCCCGATCGCGGCGACCGGCATGAAGATCGGCCGGATGACCGACAACGATCTGGTGCTCGACGACCCCAAGGCCAGCCGCTACCACGCGCACATCACCCCGAGCCGGGCCGGACTGCTGATCAAGGACCTGCATTCGGCCAACGGGGTCTACATCAACGAGGAACCCGTGGACAGCGCCGCGGTGCTGGCGGACGGGGACGCCATCCGGATCGGCGGGACCGTGCTCGTCTTCCAGGCCGTTCGCTAGCTCGAACGGATCGCTCTGCCGCCCAGGTCGTTTCGCGGTTTCGCCTGCCGTCCGGGCCGGTCGGCGAGCGGGTGGGCGTCCTCGGAAAATCCGTTCGATCGATCTTGCGCGAGTGCCGGTGGCCGAGTGCGTCCCACCGGTAGGGTCCTGGCCGGATGTGTCCGGAACAGCCCGAATCTGGAGAGGGTCAACGCATGGCCAAGCGGCTGCTGGCGGTGGTGGGAGCTGTCGTCGTCGGTGCGGGCGCGCTGGTGTCCTCGAACGGCGCGATCGCCGAGGCCGAGAACGACATCGGCGAGGCGATCAGCACCGGTGTCGGGGCGTGCGGGACCGATCCCGCGCCACAGCACGAATCCCTGGTGCCCAAGACGCTCGAGGTGCCGATCGCGTACCCGGTCGTGACCGTGGATCCCGGTCCGCCGGTGGAGAACCGGGAACGGGTGAAGACCGAACTGCCGACCGATCCGTGCGTGAATCCGTGCCCGGATCTCACCGATTCCCCGGCCGCGCCGCCCGGTCTCGCCGAGCAGCTCGGCCTTCCGCGGCTCATCGTGCGTCCACAGCCGTTCAATTTCGCCTTCCCGGACCCGAACCCGCCCGCGGTGCCGCCGGGGCCGGAGCCGGTGAATCCGGATACCGAACCGGCCCCGCAGGTTCCGGCCCGTGCCGTGCCCCAGGTCTCCGCGGTCCGAGAGGTCGCCAAACTGACCGGCGCGAGCTCCGTCAACCGCACCGACAAACGGTGGCAGGTCCAGGGCACCGATCTGGGCATCATGTGGGAGAGCAAGCCGGGGGAGGTCGCCCTCGCGTTCGGCGACACCGTGGGCAGCGATTTCCATCCGCCGGGCGGGATGGGGCTGGACTGGCGCAGCAACCTGCTCGCCTTCAGCACCGACACCACGCTGGCGGACGGGATCCAGTTCGACCACATGGTCTCCGACAGTCGTTGTCACGCAGCGGAACTGCTCAGCAGCAAGAAGATGGACAATGTCGAGATCACCACGATCCCGACCTCCGGCTTCGCCATCGGGGACCGGCAGTACATGAGCTACATGTCGATTCGCACCTGGAACAGCCTGCCCGGGACCTGGTACACCAACTACGGCGGGCTCGCCTACTCCGACGACCACGGCGAGCACTGGACCAAGGATCCGCACGCCAAGTGGGACAACATCTTCGGCGTCTCCAATTTTCAGGTGTCGGCGATGGTGCCCGAAGGTGAGTTCGTCTACATGTTCGGAACGCCCAATACCCGGCTCGGATCCATAGCGCTGGCACGTGTGCCCAAGGCGCAGATCCTCAACACCACCGCCTATCAGTACTGGCGGGACGGCGCGTGGACGCCGGTCGGCGGATCCGCCGCCGCCACACCGATAGTGAGCGCCCCGGCCGGTGAGCTGTCGGTCCGCTACGACGCCGCCCGCAAGGTGTGGCAGATGAGCTACCTGGACACGGGCAAGGCCGCACTCGTTGTGCGCGAATCGGATTCACCGCAGGGCGTGTGGTCCGAGAGCGCCACCACGGTGAGCGCCACGCAATTCCCGGAGCTGTACGGCGGGTTCATCCACCCGTGGTCCACGGGCGAGGATCTGTACTTCACCATGTCGACCTGGAGTGACTACAACGTGTATCTCATGCACGTGGCGTTGAACTGAGCCGGTGTCGAACGGAGCCGGCGTCGAACCGAGCCTGGGCCCGGGCTCAGCATGAAAAGGGCGGGCCGCGTAGGCATTACGCGGCCCGCCCTTTTTCATGCGTCGATCAGGACAGCCGGACCTCGGCGACGGCGCGGCCGAACAGCTTCTTGCCCTCGGACGTCGCGCCCAGCACGACGGTGGCGACGCCTCGATCGGCATCCACCGACTTGACCTTGCCGGTGAAGTCGACGTTGGTCGGGGCGGTCGGCTCGACCGGGACGAAGCCCGCGAAGCGCACGCTGAACTTGCTCAGCGCGGCCGGATCGCCCAGCCAGGAGGTCAGGTAACCGGCGGTCAGGCCCATGGTGAGCATGCCGTGCGCGACCACGGTCGGCAGGCCGACCAGCGTCGCGGCGGTGTCGCTGAAGTGGATCGGGTTCGGGTCGCCCGAGACGCCCGCGTAATTGACCAGGTCGCCACGGGTGACGGGCACCTTCGCGGCGGGCAGATCGCTGCCGGCCGCGAGCGTGGCGGCGGTGGGGACGGTGAACACCGGAAGCGGGGGCGCGGGAGCGGTGGGCTCGGCCACCTCCTCGGGGGCCAGCAGGATCAGCCCGCTCGGGTCCGCGATCTCGGAGTCGGCGCTCGACACGTGGTCGTTCATCACCACGCCGGTCATGGTCTGCACGGCGGCGGGATCGATCTCGACGCCCTTGCGGGCCACGATCGTGGTGGTGGACACCAGGACCGGCAGCTGCGCCGCATCGGCGAGGGTCACCTTGATGGTGAGGAAGTCGTTGTCGCCGTACGCGCGGATGTTCTCCACCGCCACGTCCACCGACAGCCGATCCCCGGCCAGGATCGGCCGGTAGTACTCGAAGACCTGATCGGTCTGCAGGATCTGCGAGACGTCGTACTCGGTGAGCACGGTGCCGATCAGGGCGCGGGTGGTGGCGGCGCCGATCACCGACGCGAAAGTCGGGGACGCGATCAGACCCTCGTAGCCCAGCTTGCGGGCGTCGGCCTCGTGATGGTGCGCCGGATGATCGCCACGCACGGCGCGGGCGAATTCACGGACTTTCTCGCGGCCCACGTCGTAGTGGTCACGGACACGAAAGTGCCGGCCGACCAAATCGGTGGCGGTGGCGGCTACCGCCTCTGCCGTTTCCGGCATGGTGCTCAGCTCCCTGTATTCGAAACCTGGTGGGCTCCCGCCACATCGGCGTACACATACGCACGGCGGCGGTGAACAGCCGCGGCGCCGAGACGCCGACAAGGCTGGCCCAGACAATCCGGCGAATATTACCGATCAGTCGGACCATTGACCAGGTGTTTGTGACGTTTGTCGCGATGTCGGCCCGAATGCGACACCCGGCCAACTCGGTCCCCGGCACCACCCACTCCACCCCTGGAATGCCACCCGAACGACCCCCGAAACAGTCGACCCCGCTTCCCTCGGGGCTGAGTTCCCGGACGGAGTACCCCGGCTTTCGGAGTCCCCGTTCCGGCCGCACCCGTTCCGGCCGCACCGCTGAGTGCGGGACTTCCTGTCCTGCTGCCCGGTTCGGAGCGCGCCGGGCGGGACTCGAAGCGAGGCGGGGGAGAGGTGTCGCCCCGAGCATCCGGGAATGGGCCGGTGGCGGGCCTGTCGCGACGGCATTCGAAATCTTTCGGAACGCGCGGGCGCAGAGGGCAAGTGAAACCTCGTCGGCAGGGTCGAATCACCGTGCGGGTGCCGCACTCGCGGTCGTGCGGGAACGACGTTGCGGCCGAGGCGGTCTCCGGACGAGCACGGCCCCGGCGAGGGAGCGCCGGGGCCGTGATCGATTGCTGCGGAGGGTTATTGAGCGGCCGGCGGGTCGCACACCTTCCAGCCGCCGTCGGTGTTCTTCAGATCGAAGGTGCGGGCGGACTGCTTCGACGGATCGGCCTCGGTGTAGACGGTCGCCGACGCCAGCGCCGCATCGCCCTTGATCTGGATGGCGTCGATGCTCTGCACCACCGGAATGCTCTTCTGCTCCTTGGAGGTTCGGTACACGCCGGCGAACTGATCAGCCGAAATATTCTGGTAGAAGTCGTGCTGCGCCCCGCAGGTCACGCCGCGCAGCGCCTCCAGATTGCCGGTGCTCAACCCATCGGTGTAGGTCGTGATCGCCTTCTTGACCTGCGCCTCGGGCGAACTGTCCGACGAGTTGCCCAGCAGCGCGACGACGCCGCCGATGACCACGATCAGCGCCACCAGCGCCGCGCCCGCGATCAGCAGCAGCTTCTTCTTGCGGGCGCCGTCGGTCGTCGAGCCCGCGCCGTCGGCCGCCTGCTCGCCGGACGCCGGAACCCGCTGCGGCGCAGCCACGGTCCGAGCACCCAGACCCAGACCACCGGCGTCCTGCGCGCCGCCCTGACCGGGCCCGCGCTGACCGGCGTCGCCCTGATCCTGTGGTCCGGCCGGACCTTGCGGGCCGCCCTTGCTCAGCAGACCGGGCGCCTGCGGCCCACCGGACCCCTGCGGTGCACCCTGCCCGGGACCACCTGGGCCTTGACCGCCCTGACCTGGCCCGCCCGGACCCTGAGGTCCGCTCTTGCCGAGGCCGACAGGGCCCTGCGGGCCGCCCTGACCGGGACCACCTTGGCCCTGCGGGCCGCCCTGACCCTGACCGCCGAGAACTCGAGGACCGCCCTGACCGGAACCCTGTGGACCGCCGTGGCCTGGTCCGCCCGGACCTTGCTGGCCTGGACCACCGGGACCCTGCGGACCACCCTGGCGAGGTCCGCCCGGACCCTGCGGTGCGCCCTGTCCGGGACCGTTCACTCCTTGCGCGCCAACAGGTCCCCGGCCACCCGGTCCCTGCGGGCCGGCGTTCCCGGGTCCCTGCGGACCACCCTGCCCGGGCCCTTGCGG
>NZ_BDBU01000057.1 GCF_001613145.1 Nocardia jejuensis NBRC 103114 | reverse complement strand
GCCGCACCCCGCCGGCCGATCGCAACGGCACGGGCGAGCCGCGCCGCCGCCGCGCCCAGAATCCCGAAGTCCCGCCGCACCCCCGCCCGAATGTGCGCTACCGCGAACGCGATTCGGGCCGCATCGAGCGCTGAGCGCGAACCGGGCAGGCGCGGGCCGACTCCGGCAACACCACGCGCTCCGTAAGCCGACTCCGGCGATACGCACTCGGTCTCGGACTCCGGCACGATCACGCAGTCACAGTCCGACTCCGGCGCAGACACCGGGCTCGACCGAATTCCGAACACGCGAAATCCGGAGTTACGCGAACTCCCACGGATACAACGAATCCCCGCATCCCGACGCTCTCGCGACGGATGCGGGGATTCGGTCGTATCTACCTGTGATCGAACTCGGAACGACTACTGGCGAGCCGTCCGCAGCTCACGCGGCAGCGAGAAGACCAGCGTCTCGTTGGCCGTCGTCACCGGGGTGACCTCACCGAAGCCGTGTTCGGCCAGCATGTCCAGCACACCCTCGACCAGGATCTCGGGAACCGACGCTCCGGAGGTGACGCCGATCGTGCGCACACCCTCGAACCATGCCGGATCCACCTCGCGGGCGTAGTCGACCAGGTACGAGGCGCGCGCCCCGGCGGTCAGGGCGACCTCGACCAGTCGCACCGAGTTGGAGGAGTTGCGCGAACCGACCACGATCACCAGATCGCATTCGGGGGCCATCGCCTTGACGGCGGTCTGGCGGTTGGAGGTGGCGTAGCAGATGTCGTCGCTCGGCGGATCCTGCAGATTCGGGAAGCGCGCGCGCAGCTTGTGCACGGTCTCCATGGTCTCGTCGACCGAGAGCGTGGTCTGGGAGAGCCAGATCACCTTGTTCTCGTCGCGCACGGTGACCCGGTCGACCGATTCGGGCCCGTCCACCAATTGCACGTGATCGGGAGCCTCGCCCGCGGTGCCCTCGACCTCCTCGTGCCCCTCGTGCCCGATGAGCAGAATGTCGAAGTCGTCGCGCGCGAACCGCTTGGCCTCCTGATGCACCTTGGTCACCAGCGGGCAGGTGGCGTCGATGGTGTGCAGGTTCCGCTCCGCCGCGGATTCGTGCACGGCCGGGGACACCCCGTGCGCCGAGAACACCACGAGCGCGCCCTCGGGCACCTCGTCGGTCTCGTCGACGAAGATCACGCCGCGATCGCGCAGCGTCTCCACCACATGCCGGTTGTGCACGATCTCCTTGCGCACGTAGATCGGCGCACCGTGCTTCTCGAGAGCCTTCTCCACCGTCACCACGGCCCGGTCCACACCGGCGCAGTAACCGCGAGGCTCGGCTAGCAACACCCGCTTGTCATCAGTCCGCGGCGCGTCGGCAGCACCCGCAGCGGATCGTACGATTCCGACGTTCAAAGGGATAGCCGAAGACATGCCTCACAGAATACGTGTGCGGGGCGACGCGCATTCGCCCGGAGCATGACGGCAGAATCACTGTCTGTGACATCTGGTCTTTGCATCACACGGCGTTTCGGGCAGGCTAGGACCATGTTCAGACCTCCGTTCCTGGCCCGGGTAGCCGCCGGGGCCGCTGTCTATGCCCTCGAGGAAACTCGTCGGCTACCTGCCAATGCCATCAATTTCCCGATCACCGCGATCAGCCAGATGTTGCAGACCACCATGCACTTCCAGCAGTTCGTGACCAGCCTCGCGCTCAAGGGCGATGCCGTGTTCGACCGGTTGATCCAGCCGGAGGAGCAGCCCGAATGGGCCACCTTCGACGAGGATGAGGCCGACGAGCAACCTTCTGGCACCGCCCCGGAATCGGTACGCAAGAGCCGTTTCGATCTCTTCACGGCCGAGGAAACCGCCCTCGACGAGCCCGCTCCGCTCACCGAGGCGCCCGCCGCGATCTTCCAGGCGCCGGTCGCCGAGGCTCCGGCGGTCGCCGAAGCTGTGGTCACCGAAGCTCCGGCCGCGGAAGCGGTTCCCGACGAGGAGACCCCGGTCGTCGCCGAGCCGGTCGAGGCGCCTGCCGCGATCTTCGAGGCACCCGTCGTCGCCGAGCCGGCTGCGCAGGAGGCAGCCGAGCCCGTCGCGGTCGCCGAAAACGACACCGCCGCAACGGCTTCCGTCGCGGCCACCAATGGTCACAACGGCCACAACGGCCACGTCGCGGTGACCGAGCCCGAGATCGCCACCCGCTACGACTACGAGAACATGACCCTGGCGCAGTTGCGCGCCCGGCTGCGCATGCTCACCGTCGATGATCTGGCCACGCTGCTGGCGTACGAGCAGGGCACCCGTGACCGTGCCCCGTTCGTCACCATGCTGACCAACCGGATCGCCACGGTCCGGGCCAAGTAACCGACGTCCGCACGACGCCGACCATTCCGGGGAACCTCCCGGTCCGGTCGGCGTCCGGCGTTCGCGGACCGCGACGGTGACTCGAGCGCCTCCCCGGGCCGCGCACTCACCCAGCCACCTGCGCACGCACTCACGGCCCATCCTGCGACACAGTCGCCCAGCCCACCCTGCGACAGCAGCCTCCCACGGCCACCCTGCGGCAGCGGCCTCCGCGGGCCACACTGCGGCGCAGCCGCGCCCCTGCCGTCGCACGAGCTCGGCCATCCGTGCCGGGCATCCACACGCGCAGCCGCCCCCCGGCCACCCCGCACGCGCAGACGCCGCGTGGCCGTCCCGCGGCACTGGCCCCAGGCATCCGTGCGTGCCACACGTCCGAGCGCCGAGCAGGTCCGCTCCGCGCCGCCGAACGGTCGCGGCGAGCGCGTCGGCGGATGCCTCGCGGACCCCGTCGGTGGGCACTGACACAATCGACCCGGTGAGCACCGAGCCAGGGGGCACCGAGAAAGCCGAGCGCCCGCCGAATTCCGCCGAGCACCCCTTTCCCGTCCGCAGCATCGCGGTCAAGGTGGCGCAGTGGATCGATCGACTGGGCGTGGTCTGGGTCGAGGGTCAGATCACACAGATCAATCTGCGCCCCGGTACCCGTACCGCGTTTCTGGTGCTCCGCGATACCGCCGCCGACATGTCGCTCTCGGTCACCTGCGATCCGGATCTGCTGCGCAATTCGGCTGTCCCGCTGCAGGAGGGCAGCCGCGTGGTGGTGTACGGCAAGCTGTCGTTCTTCACCGGTCGCGGCACGCTGTCCCTGCGCGTCACCGAGATTCGCCCGGTCGGCATCGGCGAACTGCTCGCCCGGATCGAGCGGCTCAAGGCGCTGCTGGCCGCCGAGGGCCTCTTCGATCCACGCCTGAAGCGCCCGATCCCCTTCCTGCCCAACCGGATCGGCCTGATCACCGGTCGCGCCAGCGCCGCCGAACACGATGTGGTGACCGTCGCGACCACCCGCTGGCCCGCCGTGCGCTTCGAGATCCGCAATACCGCCGTGCAGGGTCCGACTGCGGTTCCGCAGATCCTCGAGGCCATCGCGGCCTTGGACGCGAATCCCGACGTGGACGTGATCGTGCTGGCGCGCGGCGGTGGCAGCGTCGAGGATCTGCTGCCGTTCTCGGACGAGACGCTCTGCCGGGCAATCGTTTCCGCCAAGACCCCGATCGTGAGCGCCATCGGTCACGAGCCGGACAACCCGATCTCCGACTATGTCGCGGATCTGCGCGCCGCCACCCCGACCGATGCCGCCAAGCGCGTCGTACCGGATGCCGCCGCGGAAGCCGCACTGCTGCAGGAACTGCGGGCCCGCGCCGCCGCCGCGCTGCGCGGATGGGTGGATCGCGAATCGCGCGCGCTGCACCAGATCCGTTCGCGCCCCGTGCTGTCCGATCCGCTGCGGTTGCTCGATCAGCGCCACGACGAGATCGAGCGGCATCACCGTTCCGGCCGCCGGGCCATCGATCACGTGCTGAACTCCGAATCCACCGCGACCCGCCATCTGCGCGAGAAGCTTTCGGCTCTGGGTCCGGCGGCCACGCTCGCGCGCGGCTACGCGGTGGTGCAGCGCGTCGCCGGCAAGGAACGCGAAGTGGTGCGCGCCATCGAGGATTCACCACCCGGCACCCAGCTCCGCATCCGCGTGGCCGACGGCGCGATCACCGCCGCCGCGCTCGCCGCCCAGCCCCTCGGCCCCCGAAAGGAATCCAGCACCGAATGAACGACGACGACCAGAACGAAATTGCCACCTTCGGCTACGAACGCGCCCGCGACGAACTCGTCAACGTGGTGAAGATGCTCGAGCAGGGCGGCCTCGATCTCGACGAATCCCTCACCCTCTGGGAGCGCGGCGAAGCCCTCGCCAACCGCTGCGAGGAACACCTCGCGGGCGCCCGCAAGCGAGTGGAAGACGCCCTCGCTCACCGCAATCAGGAGAACTGAGCGCTCGGAGAGGTGCGGTCGCGCGGCGAACACAGCCGCGCGACGACATGCACCTCGGTGCAGCGCTCAGGACGGCCCAGAACTCGAGGCGGGGCGCACCCAGGGTGAAAGTGGGGCAACGCTCGGTGCGGCGCGCGGCCCTCGAAGCGTGGTTCGGCCCTCGGAGCGGGGTTGGGCTCAGGTGCGGGGCAGCGGCTGGGCGTTGTCGACCGCTGTGGCGAGGGTGGTGAAGGCGCCCTTGTTGCCCGCGCCCTTGATCAGCACCCGCACATCGCCGAAGTCGGTGATCCAGGCGGGTTCGGTGCCGGTCTCGCCGTAGACGACCCACTTGCGATCGCCGATCTGCTCGGTCCCGGTGGCGTAGCGGGTGCCGACGATCTTCTTGGCGAGCGCCTCTTCGGTGGCGTCGGTCTGCGTGAGCTGCATGTACGTGCCCTGCGGCGTGAGGAATCCGACGGTGCTCACGTCGTTCACGGTGCCGCCCGCGGTGGAGGCGGTCGTGATCTTGTCGCGACTGCCCGAGTTGGCCGTCCATTCGGCCGGCAGCGCGGGCTCGCGCACGGAGAACGCGAAGTCGTGCGCATCGGACTTCAGCGCGGTGTGCACGTCGATGTGCGGAACCTGGCCCGCCGTCGGACCATTGGCCGTGAACGTGCACTGGCTGGCGATGCCCGCGATGACCAAGCAGATCAGCACCAGGGGTAGCAACGACCAGAACAGGTCCTTGTAGTCGTGCTGGGTCCGGGGCTTTTGGTACGACACGCCCCCAGTATCCACGGGCCCCGGTTGCGACCCGGCTCACACTCTCGTGTCGCGCGGCGGGAGGTTCCCCTGTCAGCGGCTTCGCGGGCGTAGAGGCTCACCACCAGCACGGGAGTGAAACGTCAGTACTTGCGGAGGTCGCCGAGGCGCAATGAGACAATTCACGCAGCAGTAGACAACCACAGGAGGCACCGCAATGACGGCACCCACGCCCGCACCCAGCCGCCGGGAGGCTCCGGACCGCAACCTCGCGCTGGAGTTGGTCCGGGTCACCGAGGCCGGCGCCATGGCCGCGGGCCGTTGGGTCGGCCGAGGCGACAAGGAGGGTGGCGACGGCGCTGCGGTGGACGCGATGCGGCAGCTCGTCGCGACCGTCTCGATGCGCGGCATCGTGGTGATCGGTGAGGGCGAGAAGGACGAAGCGCCCATGCTTTACAACGGTGAGCTGGTCGGCGACGGCACCGGCGCGGAACTCGACTTCGCGGTCGACCCGATCGACGGCACCACCCTGATGGCCAAGGGCTCGCAGGGCGCCATCTCGGTGCTCGCGGTCGCCGAGCGCGGCGCGATGTTCGACCCGTCGGCGGTGTTCTACATGGAGAAGATCGCCGTCGGCCCCGACGCCGCCGACGTGATCGACCTGTCCGCCCCCATCGCGGAGAACCTGCGCCGGGTCGCCAAGACCAAGAAGTCCTCGGTCTCGGACCTGACCGTGTGCATCCTGGATCGCCCGCGCCACGCCCAGTACATGCAGGACGTCCGCGACGCCGGCGCCCGCATCCGGCTGATCTCCGACGGTGACGTGGCCGGGGCCATCGCCACCGCCCGCCCGGAGTCCGGCGTGGACATGCTGATCGGTATCGGCGGCACCCCCGAGGGCATCATCGCCGCGGCGGCCATGCGCTGTATGGGCGGCGCGATGCAGGGCAAGCTGGCCCCGAAGGACGACGAAGAGAAGCAGAAGGCGATCGACGCCGGCCACGATCTGGACCGTGTGCTGTCCACCGAGGACCTGGTCTCCGGCGAGGACGTGTTCTTCTGCGCCACCGGCGTCACCGACGGTGATCTGCTGCGCGGCGTGCGCTACTACGGCGGCGGCGCGTCCACCCAGTCCATCGTGATGCGCGCCAAGTCCGGCACCGTACGCCTGGTGGATGCCTACCACCGTCTGACCAAGCTGCGCGAGTACGCCTCGGTCGATTTCGTCGGTGACGAGCACGCCACCCCGCCGATGCCCTGATTCGCGACCTCGCGCGCGAAACCCCCGGCGCGCGAAAACCCTTGCCTCCCAGCGAGGATTTCTCCACCCCGGCCGGACAGCCAGCAGCTGTCCGGCCGCGGTCGTTCCCGGAGCCGGAGTCGCGACGCGCCCGGCCCGTATTCCTGAACCGCGATGTGCGGATCGCCTCAGACGTGGCTCCCCCATCGGGCGCGAACCGGGCATAGGGTCGAAATCATGACCGAGACCGAGTACCGCATCGAACACGACACCATGGGCGAGGTCCGCGTTCCCGTCGACGCTTTGTGGCGGGCGCAGACCCAACGCGCGGTGGAGAACTTCCCCATCAGTGGCCGCGGCCTGGAGCGCGCGCAGATTCGCGCGCTGGGCCTGCTCAAGGCCGCGTGCGCGACCGTGAACAAGGAACTGGGACTGCTGGACCCGGCGAAGGCCGACGCCATCGTCGCCGCGGCCACCGAGATCGCGGACGGCAAGCACGACGACCAGTTCCCGATCGATGTGTTCCAGACCGGCTCGGGTACCAGCTCGAACATGAACGCCAACGAGGTGATCGCGAGCATCGCCGCGCGCGACGGCGTCACCGTGCACCCCAACGACGACGTGAACATGTCGCAGTCCTCCAACGACACCTTCCCCACCGCAACGCATCTGGCCGCCACCGAGGCCGTGATCAAGGATCTGGTTCCCGCGCTCGAGCACCTGCGCCTGGCCCTGCTGGACAAGTCCGAGCAGTGGCGCGAGGTCGTGAAGTCCGGCCGCACCCATCTGATGGATGCCGTGCCGATCACCCTGGGCCAGGAGTTCAGCGGATACACCCGGCAGGTGAGCGCGGGCATCGAACGCCTGCTGGGCACCCTGCCGCGCCTGGGCGAGCTGGCCATCGGCGGCACCGCCGTCGGCACCGGCCTCAACGCCCCCGACGGTTTCGGCGCGAAAGTCGTTGCGGCGCTGTCTCGATCCACCGGCCTGGACGCGCTCTCGGAAGCGGAGAACCACTTCGAGGCCCAGGCGGCGCGCGACGGCCTGGTCGAGGTGTCGGGTTCGCTGCGCACCGTCGCCATCAGCCTCACCAAGATCGCGAACGATATTCGCTGGATGGGTTCGGGTCCGCTCACCGGTCTGTCCGAGATCCAGCTGCCGGATCTGCAGCCGGGCTCCTCGATCATGCCGGGCAAGGTGAATCCGGTGCTGCCCGAGGCGGTTACGCAGGTCGCGGCGCAGGTCATCGGCAATGACGCGGCCATCGCGTGGGGCGGCGGCAACGGCCACTTCGAACTGAACGTCTACATCCCGGTGATGGCGCGCAATGTGCTCGAGTCGATCCGGCTGCTGGCCAATGTCTCCCGCCTCTTCGCGGACAGGTGCGTGGCCGGTCTGGTCGCCGACGAGGACCGGCTGCGCCGCCTGGCCGAGTCCTCCCCCTCCATCGTGACCCCGCTGAACTCGGCGATCGGCTACGAGGAGGCCGCGGCCGTAGCGAAGGAGGCCGTCAAGTCCCACAAGACGATTCGGCAGACCGTCATCGATCGCGGGCTGATCGGCGACAACCTGTCGGAGGCCGAACTCGACCGCCGTCTCGATGTGCTGTCCATGGCGAAGGTGGACGACAAGTAGGTCCCCCATCGGCGGCCGGATGTCGGCTAGCGTTCTCCCTTGCAGATAACGGTCGAATTATCGTCTTCCGAAAGGGATTTCGTGAAAATACGGGTTGTCGTCGCCGCAGCGGCGACTCTGGTGGCGTTGTCGTCGGGCTGTTCCTCGGGCAGCGACCACCACCCGGATGCCGCTCCGGCCTCCGCCACCAGCGCCGCCACGACCACGCCCGCGACCTCGTCGGCCGCACCCGGCGGCAAGGCCGCCGATTCGGCCGCCTACCGCCAGACCGACGGCGTGCTCGCGACTCCCGGGTACTTCTTCCAGACGCCCAGCGGCAATTTCCACTGCGCCATCTTCGACAAGCCGATCGCCTTCACCACCGGCTACTCGGCGGATCTGGGCTGTCAAGGTCTGGTCGCGGCGGTTCCGGACGGTGAAAAGCCTTGTGCGAAACCGGAACAATCGCAGGCGCTGATGCCCGCCTTCGGCCTCGCCGACAATGGCTCGCGTTTCACCTGCACGGCCGACGCACTTTTCTACGGCACCAGCGATTCTCCGGCGCTGCCGTACGGGCAGTATCTGAAAGTCGGCTCCTACAAGTGCCTTTCCCAGGAAATGGGAATCACCTGCTCGACCACCGATCAGGGTGCTTCTTTCTTCGTGTCGAAAGAGTCCAGCAAGCTGGTGAATTCAGCTGCCGGAGGAAATGGCGGAACCGATTCCGTATCGGTGCCCGACGTGGGTGGCGAGCGCCCCGCGAAAGCGGCGCAAATCCTGCAGGACGCGGGGTTGAAATACACCCAGATCGGCGGCAGCGATCGCGGTTCCCACGGCGCCCAATGTGTCGTGGTGAAACAAGCTCCGATCGCTGGATCCCAGGTCAAAGCGGGTGCGGAGATCACTCTGACCACCGGTGAGGCATCGCCGAACGGAACTCCCTGCTGATCCAGCCGGTCAGCGACCCATTTTTCAGATCCTTGAAAATAGTGAAACGCATCACGCGTTGCTATCGATTAACTGAATGTCCGCAAAATGCGGATGTTCACGAAAGGATCAGAACAATGTTGGTTGCAATTGGAGCGGGACTCGTGGCACTGTTCACACTCGGCGTCGGAGCCGTTCTGACAGCGCTGGGCATCATTCTTTGAAACCAAGCAGTGTGGGTATGGCGGCGTGAGCCGCCATACCCACGTTCGCTGTTCGTCGTTCACTGCGCGGCAATGATTTCCGGGTAGTTCTTCAGATCGATATCGTTCTTGGCGGAATCGCCGTATTTCACCATGAGCGTGAATCCCCGTGTTCCCAGGAACCAATTGCGCAGGCGCACACCGAGCGACGTGCGCGGGGCCAGGAAACGTCCCGGGCTGGCGTCGTCCGCCTTGCGGATGTAGCGCTTCATGATCTGCTCGTACCGAGCGAACGCCACCGTGTGATCACCGTCCGCGAGCGCCAGTTCCCCGGCGAGCACGTAGGCCCCCACGACCGCCAGGCCCGTGCCGAATCCGGCCAGCGTGTGGCCGTAGGCCGAATCGCCGACGAGGGCCACGCGCCCCTTCACGAAGTTCTTCATCGACACCTTGGCGATGGCGTCCAGATAGAAGCCGTCCAGGTCCGGGAGTTCGGCCAGCATGCTCGGCACCCGCCAGCCCATGCCCGCGAACTTCTCCGCGACGATGCGGCGCTGAGCATCGAGATCGTCTCGGGCGTAGTCGAGTTCGGGCGAGGCGAACAGGTAGAACTGTGAGGCCTTCGAACCGCCGGTCATGGCGAGCCGGCCGGGTGCGTTGCAGCCGAGGGACCGCGCCCGCTCCCGCTGCCAGTGCGGTTCGTTCTCCCAGTGCGATCCTCCCGCGAGGGCGTAGTAGTAGCCCTCGTGCTGGACGAATTCCTTCTCCGCGCCGAAGGCCAGCTTCCGGACGCGGGAGTGGATCCCGTCGCAGCCGATCACCAGGTCGAACGTCCGGGCGGGCGCGTTCTCGAATTCGACGTGCACACCGTGTTCGGTGTCGGTGAGCGCGGTGACGGTGTCACCGAAGAGGTATTCGCATTCGCCGGCGGTGCGCCCGTAGAGGACCTCCGCGAGATCGCCGCGCAGGATCTCGACATCGCCGCCGATGAAGTCGCCCGGGATGAGCCCGCGCCGCGCGCCGTTCTCGTCGACCATCACCCAGTCGGTCTTGCCGGTCTGGCGGCGCTCGATGTCGGCCAGCACGCCCATCCGCTCGAGCACCGTCATGTGGACCTCACCGGTGAAGTCGATGGCGTGGCCGCCGGGCCGCAGACCCGGTGAGCGCTCGACGACGGTGACCTCGAAGCCGTAGGCGTGCAGCCAGTAGGCGAGGGCGGGACCGGCGACGCTGGCGCCGGAGACGAGGACGGTGGCCTTGCTCATGATCTGAACCCCTTCATTAACTGCGTCCATAGGACGCTGTTTGTTGTCATTAGCGTATGCTGGACGCAGTTTCACGTCAAGAACCTTTTCCGGAAGGATGGCGACCATGCCGGCACCGACCGCTCTCACCCTGCTGTGGGGCTCCCAGGACCGCCCGCGCCGCGGGCCCAAGCCCTCCCTCACCCTGGAGGGCATCGTGGACGAGGCCATCGCCCTCGCCGATGCCGAGGGCCTGGCCAATCTGTCCATGGCGCGCCTGGCCGAACGCCTCGGGTGCGCCAAGATGGCGCTGTACCGCTATGTGCCGGGCAAGGGCGAGCTCACCGCGCTCATGTTCGACGCCGCCCTGGGCGCGCCCCCGGAACGGACTGCGGCACACGGTGATTCATCGGAGTACTGGCGCGACTACCTGCGGCTGTGGACCGAGACCTTCTTCGAGCGCGCCTGCGCCCACTCATGGGCACTGGAACTCATCCACGGCGTCCGCCCGATCGGCCCGAACGAGATGAGCTGGCTCGAGTCCGCGCTGGCCGAACTCGCGGACACCGGGCTGAACGCCTCGGAACGACTCGACGCCATCGTCCTGCTGCTCGGCCACGGCCGCAGCCTGGTCCAGACGATGGCCGGCAGCGACGCGGATGCCGAGGGACGCCTCGCCACCGAGATCGCCGGAGTGCTGAAAACCCACTCCGAGCGCTATCCGTCCGTCGCGGCGGCCTACGCCGAGCAGGCCGCCGCGGCCGATCCCGGCCGCAACAACGCCCTCGACTTCGGCATCGATCGCATTCTCGACGGCCTCGCCAGCCTCATGGCCACACGGCGGACCTGACGCGCACGCCGAGCAGCGCCCGGTCGCGACGAAGACCGTGGATGCCTATGCCCGCCGGGTGATTCGGCCTAGAGTCGATTCATGGCGGAGCTACCCGAATTGCAGCAGGACGCGGTCAGCACGGTGCGCGAGTTCTTCGCGGCACTGGAGATGAACATCGTGAACGAGGCGCTGGAACTGGCCGATCCAGGCATCGTCTGGAAGAACACCTCCCTGCCCGACGTGCGCGGCCTCGACCGCGTGCGCTGGGTGCTCGCCGGATTGAACAAGCCCCAGTTCGGCTTCCGGGTCGACATGCACCACATCGCGGCCACCGACGAGAACGTCGTGCTCACCGAGCGCACCGACTACCTGCGCTTCGGGCCCGTCGAGATCGCCTTCTGGGTGTGCGGCACCTTCGAACTGCGCGACGGCCGCATCACCCTGTGGCACGACCACTTCTCCTGGGAGAACTTCCTGCGCGGCACCGCGACAGGCCTGTTCCGCGCCGTGTTCTCGCGCTGAGCGAACGAATCCCTCGACGGTCTACGGCAAACCCGCCCGACCCGAACGCCGGCCCCAGCGGGCGTCGCGCGGTACGGCGGCGGCGCGGATTCGGCCGCACGCGGCTCCGACAGCCGCTGCGGCATTTGCGACAACACGAAAGGGGCCCGGAGGCAGCTGCCTCCGGGCCCCTTCGCGACTGTTCGGCCCGGGGCCGAAACCGATATCAGCCGCGCAGATGCTCCAGCTCGGCGACGGCTTTCTTGCCCTCGTCACCGAAGTCGGTGCGGGTGAAGATCTTCCACTCCTCGAGCAGCGGCTTGAACACCAGCTCCGGTTCGCGCGCGCTGTCGTAGATACCGGCCTCGGCCAGCACCTCGTCGCTGGTGCGACCATCGGCCAGCACCGCCACCGGGACGTGGAAATCGGCGATGCGGTCGGCGATGGCGCGCACGGCCTGATCGGGGGTCAGATCCAGCGCGGCGGAGACCAGGTTCGCGTAGAACACCGCCTGCAGCTCGTCATCGGCGGCCAGGCGCGCGGAAATCGCTGTGACGACCGGGTTCTCACCCAGGGCCTCGGTATTGCGGTGCCGCACGGCGGCCGCGCGCTCCTCGAAGGCCCACTCGGCCAGCACGTCGATCAGGTGCATCGCCGGACGGGTGTAATTGTCGGTCATGTGCTTCATGCGCAGGCGCTCGAGCGCGACCGGATCCACCGCACGGGTCACCATGAGGTAGTTGCGGATGAGGATCTCGTGGCGATTCTCCTCCGCGGTCCAGCGGCCCACCCAGCGCCACCAGGGCCCGATCCGCAGGTACTTGCCGATCTCACGGTGGTAGGAGGGCAGGTTGTCGGCGATCAGCACGCTGACGGTGAGCGCCGTCTTGGCGACCTCGCTCAGCTCCGATTGCGCGGCCTCCCAATCGGTCCCGCCGAGGAATACGAAGTTGCGGCCTTCGTCCCACGGCACGTAGTCGTGCGGCTGCCATTCCGCGGCGATGTCGATGTGTCGCGCGAGGTTTGCCTCCACCTCGGGCGCGAGCGACTCCAGCAGTTCCCGATCGGCCAATACGTTCTGCACCTGCACAACCTAGCGGCTCGACGGCAACAATGGTTATCTTCGATTCGTATTCGGACCTGCTATGACCCCGGTCACGTCCGTCCGGGTCGCGGAACGCGCGGTCGACGCGGTGAAACCCGCGCCGAATGCGCAGGTGCGGCCGCCGAGGTCCGGGACGCGGCACCGCCGCGCCCCGGACGGTCCGGACTACTTCGAGGTGACGGTGGTCTGTCCGCCCACCCAGCTGATGCTGCCGCCGGTGAACTCGCTCTGCTTGCCGCCGGTGATGTCGGTTTCGTCGCTGGTCGGGTAGCCGAGCGGGCCGCCGGGGCCGCCGTCGGCCTCCCACGCCTTGCGAATCTCGCCCCACACCACGTGGATTCCGGTGCTCGGTCCGGTGACGATCACACCGCCGTCGAACTCCTGCCACTTACCGCCGCCGGCCGCGTCCTGCTGTGCGCCGGTGGGCATTCCGAGCGGGCCGGTCGGGCCGCCGAGTTCGGTGTACTTCGCGAGAAAGTCACCGGCGACGGCGATTTCGCCGCCGTCCCGCGTCGCGATCTTGGTTTCGGTGGCGTGTTCGGTGGTGGTGCCGACGGCCATCTCGGTGGTGGTCGCCATGCCCGTATCGGATTTGACGTCCTTGTCCTTGTCCTTGCTGCAACCCGCGGCGCACATGGTCACGACCGCGACCGCCGCGATGATGCCGGCCGTACTACGTCGAGCGAACTGGTGCATTTCCCATCCTCTCGGTAACTCAGGCCATACCCCACCTCGATCAGCAATCATTCAGCGAAATCTATCGAGATCGCCGAATTGCGAATCGAGCAGGCATTTTCGGGAAATATACCCTGAGTACTGTGAGTTGAAACACACGCTACGCAGTTGCCCGACCGGATCGTTTCCCGGCGACTTCCACCGAGAACGATCCGATCGGGCAACGGAACCACGACCCGCTCACGCGGGGACTACCACCCACTCACGCGTTGGGCCCGAACTCCTCCAGCATCTCGGTGACCAGCGCCGCGATCGGCGACCGCTCACTGCGGGTCAGGGTGATGTGCGCGAACAGCGGATGGCCCTTGAGCTTTTCGATCACGGCGGCCACGCCGTCGTGTCGTCCGACTCGCAGGTTGTCGCGCTGGGCGACATCGTGGGTGAGCACCACCCGCGATCCGCTGCCCAACCGGCTCAGCACCGTGAGCAGCACATTGCGTTCGAGCGACTGCGCCTCGTCCACGATCACGAAGGAGTCGTGCAGCGACCGGCCTCGAATGTGCGTGAGCGGCAGCACCTCCAGCATGCCGCGCGCCTGCACCTCCTCCATCACCTCCGGGCTGGCGAGCCCTTCGAGGGTGTCGAAAACGGCCTGGGCCCAGGGACCCATCTTGTCGCTCTCGCTGCCGGGCAGGTAGCCCAGATCCTGTCCGCCGACCGCGTACAGCGGCCGGAACACCACCACCTTGCGATGAGATCGCCGCTCCAGCACGGCTTCCAGACCAGCGGTGAGAGCGAGCGCGGATTTACCGGTGCCCGCCCGGCCGCCCATCGAGACGATGCCGATGCTCTCGTCGAGCAGCAGATCCAGGGCGATGCGCTGTTCGGCGGACCGGCCGTGCAGCCCGAACGCCTCCCGATCACCGCGCACCAACTGCACCCGCTTGTCCGGAGTCACCCGGCCGAGCGCGCTCCCGCGCGGGCCCAGGATCCGAATTCCGGTGTGGCAGGGCAGATCCCGAGCCTCATCGAGATCGATGACGCTCTCGTTGTAGATCTTGTCGACGAATTCGGAGCCGACCTCGAGTTCCACCATGCCGGTCCACCCGGAGGTGACGACATCCTGTGCGTGGTACTCGTCCGCCGCCAAGCCGACCGCGGACGCCTTCACGCGCAGCGGAATGTCCTTGGAGATCAGGACCACCCGCTGCCCCTCGGCCGCGAGGTTCAGTGCGCAGGCGAGAATGCGGGAATCGTTTGTGTCCGTACGGAATCCGACGGGGAGCACCGACGGGTCCGTGTGATTGAGCTCCACCTGGAGCGTGCCGTTGGCGGCTCCGATGGGTATCTGCTGGTCGAGCCGACCGTGTGCCAGACGCAGATCGTCCAGCATCCGCAATGCCTCGCGGGCGAACCAGCCCAGTTCGTGGTGATGGCGTTTGGCCTCCAGTTCGCTGATCACCACGAGCGGCAGCACCACATGGTGCTCGCCGAAGCGGGTCAGGGCCCAAGGGTCGGAAAGCAGTACCGATGTATCCACGACAAAGGTTTTCAGTCCGGAATCGGACGACTGCGAGGCGCGAATTCCCTGACCCGTGGTACGCGGGCTCACTACGGAGCGGGCGTCCCCGGAGGGAACGTTGACGGAGCGTGCATCAGTCACGGTGGGCTCCTTTGCCACTCACGCGACACCGCGCGAGCGTTCTCGCTGGGCCGGTTCAGCCTTGGGGTCGTACGACCCGAGGGCCGGGTGCCGGCCCCCTCGCACTGAGTTGCTCAGCCACGATCAGGACCTCCCGTACGAGTCACACCTACGCGACCCGCACTCCCGACGCTACCGTCGAAATCGCGATCCGGCTGCCCGGATGGCAGGCGTGTTGGTGAAGATCCCGTTAACGCGTGTCCACTCTGGGCGTTTCGCCCAGTTCATCGAGCAGTATCGGCACATGGCTGTGCTCCGGCTCCCGCACGGCCGTCACCAGTGTCAACGGCCCCGCGGCGGCCTCGGCGCGCAGTCGCGCCAGCGCCTTCCGAGGCTCGTCCGCCGAGAGCTCTGCACGGTAACGGCGTTCGAATTCCATACGGCGTGTCTCCGGAGCGTCGTGATACCAGCGGCGCAATTCGTTCGACGGGGTCACGTCCTTCGCCCAGTCGTCTATCGCCGCTTGCTGTTTGCTGACTCCACGCGGCCACAGCCGATCCACCAGCACACGACGGCCGTCACCGGCCTCGGGTGCGTCGTACACGCGCTTGACCCGGTACCTCGGTTCCGCTGACATGAGTCCATTAGAGTCGATGCCATGGCCGATACTCTGGATCCCGAGTCGCTGTCCACCAAGGACCTGCACGATCGCGCGGTGAAGCTGGCTGTTCGCCACGGCGACGTGAAGTTCCTCTGGGACCTGCTCAAGTCCATCCCGGCCGCCTCGGCCGCCGCCGGCGATCTGGGCGAGAGCGAAGCCGACATCAAATACGTCCTGCCCATGCTCGACGACTACGTGCACGCGGGCGAAGGCGAGATCGGCGAGATCCTGCGCCCCCTCTACCTGGACTACCTGGCCAAACACTCCTGAGCCCGAGCTCGGGCTGCCGCGCTAGGGGCCGCGCAGCCCGGTGAGCACAGCGCGGACGAAGGGCAGGAACGCGTCCGGTCCCGAGGCCCGATCCTTCAGGTGCACAGTGGTGGTGTCGCTGGTTTCGAAGATCTCGCGCACGATGCTCAACCGTTGCCCGAGGTCCAGCCCCGCCCCCATGATGACGTGATCGACGGGACCCTGCGCGAACACGGCGCGTAGATCGGCCAGGCCGGTCCCGGAGTGGAACTCGATGTCCGGCAGGTCGATTCGCTCCCGGGCCTCGTCCACGACCACGGCGGTCAATCCCAGCAGCAGCACACTGATCGTCATGATGCCTCCGATCCGCTTGCAGGATAGGCCGATTCGCCTGTTCGCGCGCACGATCGGCGCGACCGCGACCTAGACTTCCGCCATGTCTGCCGAAGCCGCCCCGGAACTTCTCGTCTACCGCCGTCCGGGCTGCCCGTTCTGTTCTCGCCTGCGCCGGGTGCTCAACCGGCACGGGATCGTGCATCGCGAAATCGATATCTGGCAGGACCCCGAGGCCGCGGCGTTCGTCCGCTCGGTGGCCGGCGGGAACGAGACCGTTCCGACCGTCGTGCTGCGTGCGGGAACCGCCGAACGGAACTGGGTGAACCCGAACCCGCGCGAACTGGTCGCCACCGTGACCGCCGACGCCCCGGCCCTCACCGGCGGCCCGCGCCGATTCTGGAGCTGGTAACGCCGCTCCGCGCCCGCACCTGGTCGCCGGAACGAGAAACGGGGCCCCGCACCATCTTTCGATGGCACCGAGCCCCGTCCACAGGTCGGCGGATCAGCCGAGCAGACGCCAGTCCTCCAGGCCGTCGTACAGCGGGAAGTCGTGCGCCAGCTTCGAGACTCGGCGGCGCAGCGAGTCCAGATCCGCGGAGCCGACGAGGGCGCTCGCGATGATGTCCGCGACCTCGTTCCACTCGGTGTCACCGAAGCCGCGGGTGGCCAGGGCGGCGGTGCCGATGCGCAGACCGGAGGTGACCATCGGCGGGCGGGGGTCGAACGGAACGGCGTTGCGGTTCACCGTGATTCCGACCTCGTGCAGCAGATCCTCACCCTGCTGACCGTCCAGCGCGGAGTTGCGCAGGTCGACCAGGACCAGGTGCACATCGGTGCCGCCGGTGAGCACGGTGATGCCCTTGCCCGACACGTCGGCGGCATTGAGACGCTCGGCCAGGATCCGCGCGCCGGACAGGGTGCGCTCCTGGCGCTCCTTGAACTCCGGGGTGCCGGCGATCTTGAAGGACACGGCCTTGGCGGCGATGGCGTGCATGAGCGGCCCGCCCTGCTGGCCCGGGAACACCGCCGAGTTCAGCTTCTTGGCGAATTCCTCCTTGGCCAGGATCAGGCCGGAGCGCGGACCGCCGAGGGTCTTGTGCACGGTGGAGGACACCACGTGCGCGTGCGGCACCGGCGACGGGTGCAGCCCGGCCGCGACCAGTCCGGCGAAGTGCGCCATATCGACCCACAGGTACGCGCCGACCTCGTCCGCGATCTCACGGAAGGCGGCGAAGTCCAGATGCCGCGGGTAGGCGGACCACCCGGCGACGATCACCTTCGGGCGGGACTCGCGAGCGAGCTTGCGGACCTCGTCCATGTCGACGCGGTGATCTTCCTTGGACACACCGTAGGCGTGCACCTCGTACAGCTTGCCGGAGAAGTTCAGCCGCATGCCGTGGGTGAGGTGACCGCCGTGCGCGAGATCCAGGCCGAGCAGCTTCTCGCCCGGGGTCATCAGCGCGTGCAGCACCGCGGCGTTGGCCTGCGCGCCCGAGTGCGGCTGGACGTTCGCGTACTCCGCGCCGAACAGCTCGGTGACGCGGGTGCGGGCCAGGTCCTCGACGACGTCGACGTTCTCGCAACCGCCGTAGTAGCGGCGGCCCGGGTAGCCCTCGGCGTACTTGTTGGTCAGCACGCTGCCCTGGGCCTGCAGCACCGCACGCGGCACGAAGTTCTCCGAGGCGATCATCTCGAGGGTGTCGCGCTGGCGGGCGAGCTCTCCACCCATGGCCTCGGCGACCTCGGGATCGAGTTCGGCGAGGGACTGGTTGTTCACAGAGGTACTCGTCTGGGTCACGCCGCCGAGTGTATTGGCCGCCGGAGCGGCCCCGGCCAGGGGGTTCAGTGTCTCGGTAGCTTCGTGCCGTTGCATCGCAACCTCCGTACTCGGATACCCCGGGGGTAGACCCCAGGGCTCGTCGAGCACCCAGGCGCGCGGTGCGAGACGTCGTTGCTTCCCGGTGGTTGTTTCCACCTCGAGTGCGCCAGTCGCGGTGATCGCATCATATCGGGCGGGCCGCGCGCCTCCGGCCACCGCTCCGGGCGACCCGCGCGCACGACCCCGAAATCTCGAATCGCGCTCCTGAACTCGGAGGCGCGATTCCTCGATCGCCGACGTCGGTGCCTGGTTCGTCCGTATCGGTGGACAGGGTCGATTATTCGGGCTATGACGAGGCAACAATTCTCGGTATTGTTACGCCGCGCTGGCCGGTAATGCGCCAGTGGCATTGGCCCAAACTAGCTTTCGAGGTAAACAGATGCTGTACAACATCGCCGGCGGCGGAATCCAGGACATCTTCTTCACGTTCCTGAAGACCCTGTGCACCCTTTCCAGCGGCGGCGCCTCCTGCGCCAGCTGGGGCGCGTAACCCGCCCGCAAGACAGTCGGGGAGTAGCCCCTCACATCCCGCGAATCGCGCCGGGTGTGAGGGGTTCGTCCAAGAGGCGGCGGAATCGCTCCGATCGCTCCCCTGCATCGGCGGCTGCGTTCAGCCAGCCGCCGAGCAACTTGTATCCCTCCACGTAGGTCGAGATGTAGGCTCGCCACAGCGGCGAGGACAGGAAGCGCAGCGATTGGCGCGCGCGCTCGGGAGTGGTCAGACTCCAGCGCTGCAGGAACAACGCCACCTCGTCCGCATCGCGCCGGCGATCGTGCAGCAGCAGCGCCGCATCCTGGCGCACACCGAGCAGATTCGCCGAAGCGGCCGAAATCCGTTCGGCCCGTTCACCATCGAAGCGCAGTCCGAGATCCGCGTAGATCTCCTGCGCCCATACGCCCCAGCCCGGGCCGACGATGGATTTCAGCGCCAGATCCGCGAGCCCCTCGGCCATCAGGCACTGCGGGGTGTTCACCACGAACAGCGTCTGCTCGTCCTGCCCGGCCGCCACCAGTCCGGCCTCCTTGCGGCAGTGCTCGGTGTGATGGCCCGGGTACGACTCGTGCGCGATCAGATGCGGCAGCTGCGACATGTGCTGCTTCAGATCGGAATTGATGGCGACCCTGGACTGGTAGTTGCCGAGGTAGTAATTGAAGCCGGACCACGGCTTGTCGCCCACCACTTCGTATTCCACGCGTTCGTGATCGGGCAGCGGATAGCGCTCGCGCACCAACTCGCGCAGCGCCCCGGAGAACGCCGCGACGCACTCCCGCAGCCGCTCGGGCGGGATCTCGTCACCACGGCGGTGCGTGGTCAGCCGGTCGAGGAGTTCGCCGTCGCCGGGCAGTGTCTCCTCCAGCTGCCGGTGCGCCTCGCGATAGTCGGCCTCGTCGCCGGGCGCGATATCCACGTCGAAGTACGCGCGCACCTCGTCGATGAAATTGATGTCGTCGCCGGCGAATTTGCGCCCGGAGCATTCCAGCGCCACCAGATGCGCGTCCAGGAATTCGGTGCGCTCACTGGAGAGTCCGGCCTCGGGCAGTTCCTTGCGCAGTGCCGCGGCCCGCTGCGCGAGGTCGCGCGGATCGGGCTTCGGCGCGTTCTCCACCTCGCGGCGTAGCGCCGGGTCCCCGGTGAAGGCGTCGACGAAACCCTCCTCCAATCGGTCGAAGGCCAGGCCCAGTCGCAGGTAGTCGGTGACGAGTGGATGCGCTCCCATGACCTCGACCCTATTTGATCGCACCGATTCCCGGGACACCCGAGCGTGGCCTATCTCACGCCGGTTACCGGCGAGTAGGTACACCTGGTGTTCACCGCTCTGTCGGCCCCGAGCACAATTCGCGTATGCGAGAGGTGTGGACCGAATCTCACCGCCCCGGGCACGGCCGGTGTGAGAATTCGCCCGAGCGCAGCTGTTGTTCTTCGATGCGAGGGCGTGGCTGAGTGGCACGGATGAGCGAACCGAGTCCCTATGTGGAATTCGATCGGAAGCAGTGGCGCACACTGCGCAAGTCGACCCCCTTGGTGCTGACCGAGGAAGAGCTGGTGGGCCTGCGCGGTCTGGGTGAGCAGATCGACCTCGAGGAGGTCGCCGAGGTCTACCTGCCGCTGGCTCGCCTCATCCATCTCCAGGTGGCCGCCAGACAGCGGCTCTTCGCCGCCACCGCCACCTTCCTCGGGGAAACCCATCCGGACCGCCAGGTGCCGTTCGTGATCGGCGTGGCGGGCTCGGTGGCGGTCGGCAAGTCCACCACCGCGCGCGTGCTGCAGGCGCTGCTGGCGCGCTGGGATCACCATCCGCGGGTGGATCTGGTCACCACCGACGGGTTCCTGTATCCCACAGCCGAACTCACCCGGCGCGGCATCATGCACCGCAAGGGTTTCCCGGAGTCCTACGACCGCCGCAAGCTGCTGCGCTTCGTCACCGAGGTGAAATCCGGTGCGTCCGAGGTCTGCGCGCCGGTGTACTCGCACATCGCGTACGACATCGTGCCCGGTGAATACCACTGCGTGCGCCAGCCCGACATCCTGATCGTGGAGGGCCTCAACGTCCTGCAGACCGGGCCGCGCCTGATGGTCTCGGACCTGTTCGACTTCTCGGTCTACGTGGACGCGCGCATCGAGGACATCGAGAACTGGTACGTGCAGCGGTTCCTGTCGCTGCGCCAGACCGCCTTCGCCGATCCGAACTCGCACTTCCATCACTACGCGAAGTTCAACGATCAGGAGGCGACCAACGCCGCCAAGGAGATCTGGCACAACACCAACCGGCCGAACCTGGTGGACAACATCCTGCCGACCCGGCCGCGCGCGACCCTGGTGCTGCGCAAGGATTCCGACCACACCATCAACCGGTTGCGCCTGCGCAAGCTCTGAGCTGTCGCGCGCGGGCGGTCACAGCGTCCAGGCAGCGTCCAGGCGGCCGGCCACGTCGATGTCGATGGCCGCCCGGATGTTCGGCTTGCGGATCTCCTCGGCGATGTAGCGCGCCACGAAGCGGCGGATCTCGTGATCGACGCTGGCGATGATGCGCAGCAGTTCGCCGCGGCGGGACGCGCTCGCCACGTTGATCCGCACATTGCTCGGCTGCGGTTCGTCGATCTCGATCAGAACGCGCAGCGGCGGCGCGGTGCGCACGGTGAGATGCAGGTGAATCGTGCCGTCCACATGAAACGGATATCTGTCGACCGATAGGTCGATCAGCAGATCGACATCCAGTGGAATCACCAGATCGAACGAAATATTGTCCTGCACCTCACGATTGAGCCGCGGCTGCCCCAGCCGGACCGCGGCCGAGAGTTTCGCGATCTTTCCCGGTCCCGCGCCGATCGGCCCGAAGGCGAACTCCTCGCCGGTGAGTTTCTCGAAGGCCCCCGCGATTCGTTCCGGGGAGGCCGCGTATTCGAGAAAGCGGCGGCCGAACTCCTCGTAGGTGATGTACGGATCGGTGATCGTGTCGCTCGAATCGGTGATCGCGATGCTCGCATCGCCTCGATCGTTCCGGAATTCCGCGGGGCTGCTCTGCCCCTCGCGCAGCTCGCTCATGCCGTCCGACGCTACTGCAGCATCACCACGGCAATGCCGTAAGCCATTGCACTGCAACGAAACCGTTGAATTGCCGTGTCCAATGCGGCGGCGCCGTAGCCGACTTGCCGCCGCAGTGTCGGTTTACCCTCGTCAGACGCCGAAGCGCCGATGCCTGGCCGCGTAATCGCGCAGTGCGCGCAGGAAATCCACCCGCCGGAACTCCGGCCAGAACACCTCGGTGAACCAGATCTCCGAATAGGCGCTCTGCCACAGCAGGAATCCCGAGAGCCGCTGCTCACCGGAGGTGCGGATGACCAGATCCGGATCTGGCTGACCCGAGGTGTACAGGTGCTGGCCGATGGCGTCGACGGTGATGGACTGCACCAGATCCTCACCGGTCTCGCCCGCCTCGATCTCCTGGCGGAC
This sequence comes from Nocardia jejuensis NBRC 103114, assembly GCF_001613145.1. Lineage (GTDB taxonomy): Bacteria > Actinomycetota > Actinomycetes > Mycobacteriales > Mycobacteriaceae > Nocardia > Nocardia jejuensis. Next base: position 35,431 of record NZ_BDBU01000057.1, on the reverse strand, counting down.
CAGCGAGCGCACGGCGTCGGCGATCTCCTGGCGGCCGCCGTAGCCGATGGCCACGTTCACGTGCACGCCGTTGCGGCCGTGGGTGCAGTCCGCGGCGTAGCGCAGCCGCTTGGCCACGTCCTCCGGTAGCTGGTGCAGGGCGCCGACGATGCGGACGCTCCAATTCTGTTCCGGCGCGGAGAGTTCCTCCACGACATCGGTGATCACCTCGTAGAGGGTCTCGAGCTCGTCCGCGTCCCGGCCGAGGTTCTCGTTGGACAGCAGGTAGAGGGTCACCATCTCGATGCCGACCTCGCCGCACCAACCGACCAGTTCTGCGATCTTGAGCGCCCCGACGCGGTGCCCGTGACTCACATCGGTGAATCCGTTCTCGCGCGCCCACCGCCGGTTGCCGTCACACATCACCGCGACATGCCGGGGATGTTGTCTGCCCGCCAGCTGCTTCGACAGCCGAGCCTCGTAAATCCGATACGGGAGCCCGCGCACCTGACTCGCAACCTTCACGGCAATCAACATACGCTCCCCCGCCTCCCCGGGATTTGCCGCACGGCAGAGAGCCATGGCCGGTGAGCACGCGTGGTGCGGTGTGGAGCTCACACGATTTCGGACGTACCCGACGAGTTACCCGGAACGGAACTCCACCGGTTGCCGCGTTTCGGAACGAGGATGAACCAGAGGGTCACGACGATCACTATCGCGCTTTTCCGGCGCTAACCTACGGTACCGTAGGTTACTGAGGAGGTAACCGGTGTCCGACACTGTGAAGCCGGCCGCCCTGGTTGCGGACGCACTCGAATCCGTCCGAGACGAGTTGGTCAAACCCCGCATGCGCGGGTGGATCCACCTGTGGGCGGTGGGCTTCGCCGCCATCGCGGTGATCGCCCTGGTCAGCAAGGCTGCCACGGTATCCACGACGGCGGCCTGGTCCACGCTCGTGTACGGGCTTACCGTGTGCGGGGTCTTCGGGATCAGCGCCACCTATCACCGGGTGAACTGGGCCACCGATCGTGCGCGCATGTGGATGAAGCGGGCCGATCACTCGATGATCTTCCTGTTCATCGCGGGCAGTTACACCCCGTTCGCACTCCTGGGGGTGCGCGGGCGAGCGGGAACCATATTGCTCGTCACGGTCTGGGTGGGCGCGCTCGCGGGCGTCGCGTTGAAGATGTTGTGGCCCACCGCTCCCCGCTGGGTGGGCGTGCCGCTGTACCTGCTGCTGGGCTGGGCGATCGTGCCGGTGGCCGGAACGCTGATCGGGAATGTCGGCTGGACGCCGGTCCTGCTGTTGCTCGCGGGCGGCATCGCCTACAGCGTGGGCGGGATCCTGTATGCCTCGCGCTGGCCGGATCCGTGGCCGGAGGTCTTCGGGCATCACGAGTTCTTCCATGCCGCAACGGTGGTGGCCGCGATCTGCCATTACGTCGCGGTATGGCTGGTGCTGCTGACCTGATCGGAGCAATTGCTCACAAACGCGCATTCCCGGGCAAAAGATCTCTAAAGTCCTGAGCAACAGCCGGACGACACCCGAGGCACACGACCGCTATGACCGTACCGACCGACGTCGCCCCCGCGACGCCTCTGGCGACGTGATCAGCAGAGCGATTCTCTGGGCGCTGCGCGCGCGATGGGGGCTGTCGGCGGTCGTCATGGCCTGCAACCTCAGCGGCCTGGCGGTCATCACCACGGAACTGTGGTTGAGCGGATTCTTCACCCGGCTCGGATCGAGCTGGATCACCACCTTCATCCAGGTCTCGATCTATCCGACGCTGGGTGCGCTGGTGGGCATCGTGCTCGCGGTGCGGGACCGGGAGCACTACTTCGGCTGGCTCGATCAGCGGCGCCCGCCCACCGAAACCGAGGCACAGCGCCTGCTGCATCTGCCCATGGGCATCACGCTGCGGGCGCTGGCGATCTGGATTCCCGGCGTCGTCGTCGCGGCGGCGGTGTTCGCGCACGACACCCCGCAGCGGGATTTCGCGGTGGTGCTCTCGATGTTCATGCTCGGCGGGTTCGAGTCGGCCGCGCTGACCTATCTGATCGTGGACCGGCTGATCCGGCCCACGATTCCGGTGATCGCCGAGGTCACCGACGGCAGCGTGCACTGGAGTTCCAGCGTGCTCACCCGGGTGCTGGTGACCTTCGCGGTGACCGGTGCGGTACCGCTTTTCATGCTCATCACCGTGCTCGCGGACCCCTCGTCGGATCCCACGCACCGGATCAGGACCGGGCTGTATCTGGCGGTGGTCGGATTGTCGGCGGGCGCGGTGGCCACCGCCGCGCTGGCCCGCGCCGTCGCCACCCCGATGGGCACCCTGCGCGACGCTCTGGATCGGATCGCGCACGGTGAACTCGACGTGAGCGTGCCCATCGGCAGTTCCAGCGAGATCGGCCGGCTCGAGCATTCGGTGAACGAGCTGGCCGCGAATCTGCGTGAGCGAGAACGCATGCGGACCGTGTTCGGACGGCACGTGGGCAACGAGGTCGCCGAGCGCGCCCTGTCCGCCACAACCGGTCCTGCCAATCTGACCGGCGATATGCGAGTTGTCACAGCGCTTTTCGTGGATGTGACCGGATCGGTGGCCCTGTCGACCGAGTTGGCCCCGCACGATTTCGTGGCCAAATTGAACCGGCTGCTGTCCATCGTGGTCGCTGCCACCGAGGACAATCACGGACTGGTCAACAAGTTCGAAGGTGATGCGGCACTGTGCATTTTCGGTGCGCCCATCGCCCTGGACGACAACGCCACCCCCGCCCTGCGCGCCGCCCGTCGCATTCGCGACGAGGTCGCCGCGCTGGCGGAGCTCGATATCGGAATCGGCTTGGCGCGCGGTCTGGTCTTCGCCGGTGACATCGGCGCGGACACCCGGCTGGAGTTCACCGTCATCGGCGACGCGGTGAACGAGGCGGCCCGCCTCACCACCGAGGCCAAGCAGGTCCCGCGGCGACTGCTGGCCAGTCAGGCCGTCATCGACGCCGCCTCGGACTTCGAGCGCGGCAAGTGGCTCGCCCACGACACCATCCACCTCCGGGGTCGCAAGGAGCCCACGTCAGTGTGGACCGACGTCGCGTCGCCCGCACGACCCCGCCGCAACGGCACCGTGTCTCCGGCCGCGACGCTCCCGCCGGTCCAACCCCCGGCGCCAGAACGCGCCGCCGACCAGGCTGCCGATCGCTGATCATTCCGCCCGCACTGTCGCGGATAGGTCCCGATGGTCGGCCACTCGCAGCAAGTGAAAATACGAAGTACACACAACTTCCGGACTGTAGAACCGCCCGCACGCTGCGGCAACGGATTATCCGGGTGCGGCCCCGGGGCGTACCGGAGTCGCAGGGCCGGATGCTACTCGAGGGTGATTCGGGGATCTGGTTCTCGACGGCACAGTCCAGGTATGCACCCTCGTGGACCTCTCGGTCAGCTCTCAGCGGCCACACCAGCACGTCCCCGCGCGGTGACCCTCGCCTTCGGCATGATCGTTCTGGCGCTGCTGGCCGGCGTCGCGGAAACGTTGCTGCACATGACGATCGCGGTCCGCGAGGACAGTGCCGGACCCGGCGAACTACTCACCGCCCTCCTCATCCGAGGCACCGTCTACCTCGCGGTACTCGCGGTGTCCTTCCGGATGGCAAACGGAAAGCCCTGGGCCCGAACCACTCTCGTGCTCGGTCTCGGAACCCTCGGCCTGGCGTCGCTCCTGATCGAGCCGATCGCCGCCGTGACCTCCGCCGAAGGCGATCTCTTCGACGGCCGGACTTTCACCTCGTGGGCGATCGCCGCCTGCCGCGCCGTACACGTCATCACGGTCCTGATCGCGCTCCCCGCCATGCTCAGCGCACGAACCTACTTCCGAAATCAGTCCGGCAGCAGGGCCGCGCGGAGGGCCTCGACGGTCGTGACCGGAAGGTCGCAGACCGTGCCCCGGCACACGTAGGCCGCCGGTACACCGTTCACCGGCGGCCGGTCGGCCAGCATGGGTTGGGAGTTCGGTTCGCCGGACACGATGACAGCGCCGCCCGGGGCTGCCGTGCGGGCCGCGGCCAGCAGCGTCGGGGACTCGTCGACCGAGGCGTCTTTCGTTGTGGCTATGGCGATTTGGATGGGACCACGCAGGGCGGACTCGGCTACCGCGAGCCAGTTCCCCGCCGAGCGAGGGGCTCGGGCGAGCAGTATCGCCCCGCGTTCCAGGGTGCGGTCGGCCAGGTCCCGGTAGTGCGTGGCGCGGTCCGGATCCGCGAGAGTCGAGGCGGTGAGCAGAGCTTCCGCGAGCACCGAGGCGCCTGCGGGAGTGGCGCCGTCCAGCGGGTCACGTGGGCGGGTAACGAGGGTTTCGGCGTCCGCCGCGGTGTCGAACCAGCTGCCGGGGTTCTCCGCGTCGGCGAAATGGGTGACGGCCGCGTCGAGGATGCGTTGCGCCTCGGCCAGCCAGTCGCCCTCGGAGGTCTGATGCAGGGCGAGCAAACCGATTGTGAGCCAGGCGTAATCCTCGAGCACGCCCTGAGCGGTACCGGCCGCGCCGCCGAGTGAGGCTCGGCAGACCCGCCCGTCGGCGACGTGCACGTCGAGGAGGAATCGGGCGCACCGCACGGCGGCCTCGATCCATTCCGGGTGTCCGTGGGCGGCCCCGGCCTCGGCGAGCGCCGCTATCGCCATACCGTTCCACGCGGTGACGACCTTGTCGTCCCGCTCCGGCTGCGGCCGCAACTCCCGCGCCGCGCTCAGAGCGGTCCGAATACGTTCCAGCCGTTCATGATCGGCTGGGTCGGGATCGGCGTACCGGGTCAGCACCGACGTGCCGTGCTCGAATGTTCCCGCGGTGGTGACCCCGAAGAACTCTGCGGCCCAAGCCCCGTCGAGCGCGCCGAGTATCCCGTTCAGCTCGGCGGGTGTCCACACGTAGGTCGCGCCCTCCACCCCGGGCTGCCCCGGTTCGAGGTGCGTGTCGGCATCCAGCGCCGAGGCGAATCCGCCCTGCTCGGTGCCCAGATCAGCCAGCAGGAACTGCACGGTCTCGCGAGTCACCCGCAGCGCCAACGATTCCGGACCGCCGGCCCGCTGCATGGGATCGTGCGGTACGACCTGCGCGGCATCGGAGTCCCGACGCGCGAGATGCGAGTAGAACCGCACCAGTTGCGCGTTGTCGTAGAGCATCTTCTCGAAGTGCGGCACCACCCACGCCGCGTCCACCGAGTAACGGGCGAACCCGCCCCGCAGCTGGTCGTAGATCCCGCCCCGCGCCATGGCCGAGGCGGTGAACGAAACCGCCTCCCGCGCAGCGTCATCCCCCACCCGCTCGTATTCCCTGAGCAAGCCCTCCAGCAGAGCGGTCGGCGGAAACTTCGGCGCGCCCCCGAACCCGCCGTGTTCGCGATCCACATCCTTGCGCACCGTGTTCACCGCGTGCGCGAGCAACTCCGCTCCCAGCTGCACCGAGCCCTCCGGCAGCCCGGCCGTCTGCTGCCGCAACGCGTTTCCCACCTGTGCCGCGGCGTCATCCACCTCGTCCCGCCGATTCACCCAGGTCTCGTTCACCGCGGTCAACAGCTGCGTGAACGACGGCATCCCGTGCCGAGCCGTCTTCGGGTAGTACGTCCCGCAGTAGAACGGCTCCCCCTCGGGCGTCAGGAAGCACGTCATCGGCCACCCGCCCTGGCCCGTCATGGCCACGGTCGCGTTCATATAGACCGCATCCAGATCGGGCCGCTCCTCCCGATCCACCTTGATGCAGACGAAATGCTCGTTCATCAGCGCCGCGGTGGCCTGGTCCTCGAACGATTCGTGCGCCATCACATGGCACCAGTGGCAGGAGGCGTACCCGATGGACAGCAGGATCGGCACATCGCGCTCGGCCGCCTCGGCCAGCGCCGCGGCATCCCACTCCCGCCAATCAACCGGATTGCCGGCGTGCTGGCGCAGGTAGGGCGAGGTCGCATCAGCCAATCGGTTCACCTGTCCAGCCTCCCACACGGGAGACAGGCGCGACGGGACCTGTCGGACACCACCCGCCCCTGCCGACGGCCGATCGGCCGTCCCGACGCGCCGGGGAAAGATCGACTTTCGGTACGGACCGCGATCGAGAAACCCGTACGCCGTATGGTGAGCGTCGGAAGCAGTCGGCCCGAGTCATTCGGTTTCGGTGATCCGATGCTATCGGCGGGAAGTGCTCAATGACGGCTGCACGACAGACCACCCTCAACCACGAGCAGAGCGAGTTCAGCGCGGCACGCGCGGCGGAAAAGATCGCGTGCGAGAAACAGAACGTGATGGCGGCCCATACCGTCGCCGGCCACGCCCTGGACGCGCAGGACTGTGCCTACCTGCTCGAGATGCTCGGCCTGGACGCCGCCGGCCGGGAGGAGTAGACGCGCAGCGGTGTGTGGGCGCCGTGGTCGGCGCCCACACACCGTCATCGCGAAGCGGCGGTTTCGGTGGCCTCGATCCATTCGGCGAAGGTCGGGCCCGCGAGTACCGCGTGCGGGCTCGCCAGCAGCGTTCCGTCCTCGAAGATTTCGCGGTCGGCGTTGTCCGGGTCGCTCACCTCGCGCACCTCGGCCGGGGCGCCACGCCGGGCGGCGAGCAGTGCGGCCGCACCCGCCATGGTCTCCGCACGCGGGCCCGCGATCTCCGGGAACGGGGCGTCCAGGGACTCGGGCAGCGGATTCACCGCCAGGTCCACCAGCGCCTCGGCGACCGAACGTGCCGCGACCAGTTGGGTTTTCATGTTCGCCACGTAGGCCACCTCACCCTGAGTGCCCCAGCCCATCATCACCTCGACGAGCTCGTGGAACTGGGCCGCGCGCAGAATCTGTACCGGCAGTGGCCCTTCCAGCAGCGCCTTCTCATGGGCGAGCTTGGCGGCGTTGTATCCCGCTACGGTGTCGTCGATTCCGATGATGGAGACCACCACCAGCCGCTCGACCCCGGCCTGGAGCCCTGCCTCGTACAGGTTCTTCGCCGCGGCGGTGAAGAACTCGGTCGCGATGTCCTTGTCCGCGGACGGGGTGCTCGCCGCGTCGATGACGACCTCGACCCCCTTCAGCGCCTCGAGCAGTCCCGCGCCGGACTCGATGTCCACCCCGTTCGCACGGGAGAACGCGACCACCTCGTGGCCCTGCTCCTTCAGCACGTCGACCACATGGCGGCCGAGCCGCCCGGTCGCCCCGGCCACTGCGATCTTCTTGGTGGTGGTCATGTCCGCTCCTCGGTTCTCTGCGGAAATCCTCCGCACTCACCGAGACGACGAGACAGCCCCGGCAAGTGTGACATCGGGGTCCGGTCGCGAGTCACGCCACTACGGCACGAACACTTCCGTGCTTGCCGGGATGCTGGGGCGGTCGGTGCGCACCGTGAGTTGCACCCGCCCGGAACCGGTGCCCGCGACGAGAATGGCAGGGCTGAGACGCTGTCCGGCGGGGACGAACCGGCTCACGCTGCCGCCCTGACCGGTGTCGAGGTTGTGCCAGTCGACGACTGCGGTGACGTCGCAGGCCAGCAACTGCGGCCCCCACTCGCCGACGGGCGAGAATCCCTGGGTGATGCGCAGGACCACCGAGTGCTCGGCGCCGGGCGCCTCGGAGTATCCGTACAGCGGACCGTCGAACGCGGTGCCGCCGGTGAAGAACATCCCGGCACAGATCCCGTCGCCGACGGTCAGGACCGGGGCGAGAGTGAAGCTGTTCTGTGCGCACGAACGCGGTTCCACATTGGAGTACCCGAGCTGGCAGGGCCCGCCGGGATCGGCCGTCGCGGGTGCGGCGGTGACTGCCGCCCCGGCGCCGAGAAGAGCTGCGGCGGCGGTCAGGAAAGGGATCGTGCGTTTCATCGTCGGACTCCACTCCATATCGGGCGCTGGGCTGCGAACTGGCGTGCATTTGCCGGCGTAGAAGGTGCATTGTCGGCGTGGACCGGCCACCCCGAGCGTGGGACAACCGACCGTCCACACCCGGAGTGTCGAGTCCACCAGCCGGCACGTTACGACACAGCCCCGGGCAACCGCCGATTTCCGGGCCCTGACCCGCCGTCAGCAAATTTTCCGAATCTACCGACGCGTAATCTCGAATTCGGGCGCATCCTGGACTTAAGTCGAGAATCTCCGCTGTTCGGGAGGCATGACATGGTCAGAGTGACCGCGATAAAAGCAAATGGCGAACATTGGCATCCACATCCCGGCGACGCCATCGAAGATCATGGCGAATTTCCAGCTCTGATCCTGTGCGCGATGGGCATCGGGGCACTCGCCCTGACGATCATCGCGGCCGCGTCCGGCTACCACGGCTGGGCGATCGCCGGGGCGATCGCGACGGTGGTGTTCTTCGCATCGGGCCTGCTGCTGATCCGGCTCGAGTACTTCCGCGAGTTCGAGCGAGAACAGCGGGTCGGCCGCCACGGCCACAACCCCCTGGCTCCCGGCGAATGGCGGCCCGGACAGCCCAGTTCCTGGCAGGAGCGGCATCGACCTCCCGAGACCGGCGCGCCCTAGGCCCCGAACCGATCACCGCTGCCACGCGTCGGCTCGGACTCAGCCGGGTGATGCCTTCTCCTGCAATGCGTTCAGGGTTCGGGTCAGGACTCGCGAGACCTGCACGGGACTGACGCCGAGTTGCTCGGCGATCTCGGCCTGACGCCGCGAATCGTACAACCGCATGATCAGCATCTGACGTTCCCGCTCGGCCAGCGCTCGGGCCAGCGGCCACACCGCGATCCGCGCCTCGATGACCATGTCGTCGCCGTCCCTGGCATCCGGATCCGGTTCGGAGACAGCACCTTCCGGCGTCCCGGCCGAGCGGATGCGGTGCAGATTGCGGACGATCAGAGCCCTGGTGACATCGACGCGGTCGAGACCGAGCTCGGCCGCGATCTCGGTGACGGTCGGCATCCGATGCAACCTCGCGCCCAGCGTGTCGACCGCCGGGTCGATCGCACGGCGGATCTCCTCGAGCCGGGCCGCCGTCGGGCACTCCCCGATCAGCTCGTTCCGCAGCGGAATTCGACAGGCATCGGCCCGGTCCAGTGCGGCGAGCTCGACGAGCAGCGCCTGGGTGCGGCGCACCTTGCCGAGCGTGTGGGCGGTTGCGTTGATCGATCGACAACTCATCGGTTCTACCTCGAATCCGGCCGGAGCCGACAGGACCGCGACAGCGTTCGTGTCAACACTGTAGGTCTACACGATGAACATACACCGATTGGAGCCGTAGACCACGAAAAACCGGCTTTTCGAGCAGCCTGCCGACCCGGCACCCGCCATGCCACCACCGGCTTCACCTGGACCGGAATCACCGAAGCCCGGATTTGCCTGCCTGTCGATCCGGAAGGCCGCGACGGGCACCGCGACACCCTCCATTCCATCAACCACGTAGACCTACAACGTTGACATGGCCTCTCGCGCAGCGTCTACTGGAGACGTGCCCGCGTCTCAGTGGGCACAGGGAAGGGCTCCGATGAGCATCGGCACACGTCATCGGCACCCGGAATCAGGTACACGCTCATGATCGTTCTCGGAATCCTCCTCCTGGGTGCCGGATTCTTCTTCGGAAATATCCTCTTCGACATCGCCGGCGCGCTGGTTCTGATGATCGGCGGCGCGCTCATGCTCGCCGGCCGGATGGGACACCGCCTCGGCGGTCGCCGCCACTATTACTGACCGATACTCGAGCACCGAGAGGTGTCGAATGAACGGAACTCGTGACGGGCCGTCGAGCGAACACTCTCGAATCGGCAACAGCCCACTCACCCGGGCGGCGGTGCTGGCTGCCGCGCTCGAGATCATCGACCACAGCGGCGTGGAACGGCTGTCCATGCGCCGCCTCGGCAAAGCCCTTGGCCGCGATCCGATGGCGCTCTACCGGCACGCGGTGAACAAGGCCGCGGTACTCGACGGCGTCGCCGAGACAGTGCTCGGACAGCTCACCGTCGACTCCTCCGACCCGGATTGGCAGCACCAGCTGCGCCTGATCGCGCGCGACTTCCGGCGCATCGCCGTCGACCACCCGAATGTGGTTCCGCTCCTGGTCACCCACCCGCTGGCGACCCCGCTCGGTTTACGGCCGATCGGCACGCTGCGGCCACTGGAACGCATCCTGAGCCTGCTGACCAGATCGGACTTCACCGGTTCCGACGCCCTGCACATCTACCGCGCGTTGTTCGGCTTCCTCTACGGACACGTCCTGACCGAACTGCAGGAGATCGTCGAGCGGCCCGAAGAGCCGACCGATCTGCTTCGCCTGGGCCTGCACCGCCTCCCGATCGGCGAGTTCCCGCTGCTGCGCGGTCTCGCCTCGGATCTGGCCGCCTACGACGGTGTCGAAGAACTGGAGCGCGGACTCGACATTCTGCTCACCGGCCTCGCCGAGAACGTGCCGCCCCCACCCACAGCCCCGCCCCCCGCGGCGATCACAGCGAACGGAGACAGGAAATGAGTACCGTCCACGACACGGTGGCACCGAAATTCGAAGGCTCCGATACAAATCGGCAGGCCTCGGCCGACCGCCGGCTGCGGCTCGCGCTCAACACCTCCGGCAGCGGGCCCTTCGACGGATTCTGGTGGCCGCACTCCCGTGATCTCGCCGGGGAGCTGCCGGACCTGCTCGCGGCGCTGAGCGGGCGGCTCGGCCCCATCCATCGCGTGGTCTACCACCTCGACGAGTGGACCCCCGCCCCGCGGAAGCTCGAATTCGCCGGGCGGCAGATACGACTCGACGGGTATCGACACCTCCCGGCTCGCACTCTCGAAGTGCTCGCGGTCAGCATCGGGGCCCAGCTCACCCTTCAGGTGATCATCCCGCAGCCGGACACCGAAAAGTCTGCCGCACAACAGCGTTGGGATTCCGAGGGCGGCGCTGGGGCTTGAACAGATCTCCCGCCGTCGGCACACTCGGCCGGATACCCGGGCGCGCGGTGTTCTTCACTCGGCAGACCCGCGCGACACCTGGGTGTCAACGCTGTAGACCTACGATCGAGCGGTACAGTGAGCAGCTTCCGCACAAGGAGGCATTCCACATGGCCGACAAGCCGACCAGCCGCAGGCGATCCGCCTCCACCGACACCGCCGACGCGAGCCGCGGCGAGCGCCCGATCACCCGGGCGGCGGTACTGGAGACCGCGCTGCGAATCGTCGACCAGGACGGGGTGGACGCACTGTCCATGCGGCGCCTGGCGGAGGCCGTGCGGCGGGATCCGATGGTGATCTACCGGCACGTGCCGAACAAGGCCGCGGTGCTGGACGGCGTCGCCGAACTCGTGTTCGACCAGTTGCGCGTCGATGCCACCGACATCGATTGGATGTCTCAATTACGTACGGTGGCAAGAGATTTCCGAAAGCTCGCGCTGGACCATCCTCGCGTGGTGACGCTGCTGGTCACCCGGCCGCTGGCAACGCCACTGGGACTGCGCCCACAGGCGGTGCTGCGGCCGCTGGAAGACATCCTGGCCCTGCTGATGCGCGCCGGATTCGCCGGGCCCGACGCGCTGCACATCTATCGAGCCCTGTTCGGATTCCTCTACGGGCACGTCCTGAACGAACTGCAGGAAATCGTGGAGAACCCGGAGGAAACCGACGACCTCCTGCGGCTCGGTCTGTACCGGCTGCCCATCGGGGAGTTTCCGCTGCTGCGCGCACTCGCACCGGCGCTGGCGACCTACGACGGCGCGGCCGAACTCGAACGCGGCCTCGACATCCTGCTGACGGGCCTCGCGGCGAACCTTCCCCGCCACAACGGCGCGGACGAGCACTGACTCTACGTCGTACGTCTACAGTGTAGACATACGACGTATTCGAGCATAGGCTGAGTCTGCTGCCGACTACAGAGCAGCGGAGGTAACAATGGCCATTACAGAAGTCGCCGTCTACGCGCACATGAACCCCGCCGACATCGAGTCGCTCGGGAACGAGCTCGACGCGATTCGCTCCGACATCGAGGAGCAGCGCGGTGCGCGAGACGCGCGATACATCCACCGCACCATCGCCTTTCAACGCACCCTCGACGCCGTATCCCGGCTGACCATCGCCGTCAGCCGGGGACGACTCGGCTGGATTCTCGGCACCGCCGGGCTGGCGACAGCCAAGAGCATCGAGAACATGGAGATCGGCCACAATGTCGGCCACGGCCAATGGGATTGGATGAATGATCCCGAAATCCGTTCCAGCACTTGGGAATGGGATATGGCGGGCCTGTCGTCGCAGTGGCGCTACTCGCACAACTTCCGGCATCACGTCTACACCAACGTCCTCGGAATGGACGAGGACATCGGTTTCGGCGTCATTCGGGTCACCCGGGACCAGCCGTGGCGGCCGCGTTTCCTGCTGCAGCCGCTGCAGAACCTCTTCCTGGCAGCAACTTTCGAGTGGGGCATCGCCCTGCACGACCTCTACTCCGAACAGGACCGCGCCGAAACACCCGCCGGGCGGACCGCCGAGAGCAGGGCGCTGATCCGCAAGATCGCCCGGCAGGCCGGCAAAGACTACGTACTGCTCCCCGCTCTGAGCGGACGGCGCTGGCGGCGCACGCTGGCCGCCGATCTGACCGCCAATATCGCCCGCAATCTCTGGGCCTACGTCGTGATCTTCTGCGGCCACTTCCCCGACGGCGCGGAGAAGTTCACCCCCGAGGCACTGGAGCACGAGACCGAGGCGGACTGGTACCTACGGCAGATGCTCGGCACCGCGAATTTCGACGCCGGCCCGGTCCTGGCCTTCCTCAGCGGAAACCTCTGCTACCAGATCGAACACCACCTGTTCCCGGACCTGCCGAGCAACCGCTATGCCGAGATCGCCGTACGGGTTCGCGCCCTGTGCGACAAGTACGAAATCCCTTATACCACCGGCACGCTCGCGCACCAATACCTGCAGACCCTGCGCACCATCAACACGCTCGCCCTGCCTGACCATCTCCTGCCGGACCGCGGGCCGGTTCGATAGCACGGGCGATCCACGCATATCCGTCGCTCCTTGTACTCGGGTATATCGATCGTTCGGCGGACCGAGCGGATCGTCCTCGCCGTCGACTGATCGACAGCGATCACCCGGCGGGCAGTCCCACTCATCGCCCCTCGGACTCTCCGGGATCAGGGGCGTGTGCGAGCATTTCGCGGTGGCTGGTGGAATTGATCTGTGGCCGGTCGTCGATCTGACCGATCTGCTGGACGTGCTCGATCTCGGTGACGCCGGTCCCGGACGATTTCGGGCCCGGAACGTGAGCTCTACGCTGCCGTCGACGCTCGGCAGCCAGACCCTCGCGCAGGCCGTCGTCGCCGCGGAACGCACGGTGCCGCACATGGCGGTGCAGTCGCTGCACGGCGTGTTCCCGCGCGGCGGATACGCCGACCGGGAGGTCGACGTGGAGGTCGAGGTCGTGCAGTCCGGGCGGGCGCTGGCGACCGTTCAGGTCTCGTTCCGGCAGGAGGATCGGGAACACGCGCGCGTGCTGGCCATGCTCAGCGTCGACGAACCCGACTTTCTCTCGCACGGAACCACATTGCCCGCGGACGTGCCCGGGCCCGAGGACTGCGCTGATCTGCCCTGCGCGCTGCTCCCGTGGGAGGTGCGGACGCTCGGTGGCGCGGACGCGGTTGCGCTCGATCTCGCGGGCCCGCCGTCCCTCGACGTGTGGATGCGCTGCGACAAGGCCCCCGACCTCCCCGGAATCGCCCGCGCGCTGCTGGCCCACGGCAGCGAGGGTTTCCTGGGCCCGACCGCGATGCGGCCCTACCCACGGGCCGAGATCGACCGGCGCGGCGGTCGGGGCGCGGCGGCGATGCTCACCCAGACCATCACCTTTCACCGCGGCTTCAGCCTGCACGACTGGCTCCTGCTGCGCTGCGAAAGTCCGTTCGCGGGCGCGGGCCGCATGTACACGCGAATCCAGATATTCACGCGCACAGGCGAGTTGGTCGCTTCGGTGGACGCGCACGGCCTGATGCGCAGCTCGGGCCGATAAGCTATCGGCCCGAGTCTCACTCGTACGCGCTGCGTGGGCGCGGACCCGAGATCACCCCGGAGTCCGGCACCGATCGCGCTCGGATCCCCCGTGGATCACACCGACACTGGTTTCGAGTCAGGCACGTGTGCAACGGATTTCGGGATCAGGGCGGTTGCGATGAGTCCCAGGAGGATGAAGCCCGCGGCGAGGTAGCCACCCAGTTCGATGCCGCTCGTCATCGCGACTCGGCCGGCTTCGGCGATCGATTCGGTCTGCGGCTGTGCCGCGAAAGCGTCTATCGCCGCGCCCGCGCTGTCGGTGATGGCGTGGGCATTGCGCTCGGCTCGGTCGGTGGGCATGCCGTCGGCGGTGAGGCGGTCGGTCACCCGGGAGCCGAGAGTCGTGAAGAACACCGTGGTCAGGACCGCGATACCGAGGGCCGAGCCGAGCTGACGGAAGGTGCTCTGGATCCCGGAGGCCTGGCCGTTGTCGGTATCCGGGATATCGGCCAGGACCACATTGGTGACCTGAGCGGTCGCGAAACCGACGCCGATACCGTACAGGCACAGAATCAGCGCCAGGGACCACCACGAATTGTCCGGGGAGGCGAAGAACGCCAGCGCCGCGAGCCCGACGATCTCGAAGGCGAGACCGACCCGCACCAGGTTCACCGGCGACACGTTCTTGTCGGCCAGCCCGAAGCTGGCCCCGCTGGCGATGAAGCTGCCGATGGCGATCGGAACCAGCGCCAGACCCGATTGCACCGCGCTGTAGCCGAGGGTGAATTGCAGCCACAGCGGCAGGACGGCGACGATGCCGAATTCGCCCAGACCGATGATCAGGGTGGCGATATTGCCGTTGCGGAACGAGGGCAGCGCGAACAGGCTCAGGTCCATCAGCGCCTTGTCCGCCTTGCCACCGCGGCGCAGAATCACCTGTCGCACAATGAATCCGGCCAGCGCGAACACGCTCAGCACGAGCGCGATCAGCACCGGCGAGGGACCGCTGCTCCAGGTGAAGCCGCCGATCCGCATCGGATGAGCGGTGCCGATCCACCCGTAGGTGCGCCCCTCGACCAGGCCGAAGGCCAGCAGACCCAGTCCCAGCACCGACAGCACCGAACCCAGGACGTCCAGACGTCCGGGCACGCGCGGTGAGCGCTCGATGCAGATCAGCACGCCGATCACGATCACCACGGCCAGCGGCACGTTGATGCCGAACGCCCAGCGCCACGACACGTGCTCGGCCAGCCAGCCACCCAGCAGCGGACCCAGCGCGGCCGCCGCGCCGATCGTGGAACCCCACACCGCGAACGCCTGACCGCGCGCTTTACCGGTGAAGGTGGCATTGAGCAGCGCCAGCGAGGTGGGCAGGATCATCGCGGCGCCCGCACCCTGCAGGAACCGCGCGGCGACCAGCAGACCGCTGCCGGGCGCGAGCCCGGCCAGGATGCTCGTCACACCGAACACGATGACGCCCGCGACGAACACGCGTCGCGCGCCGACGATATCGGCGATGCGTCCGACCACCAGCAGCAGGGCCGCGAAGACGATCGCGTAGGACTCCTGAATCCATTGCGCCTCAGTGGATCCCGTATTCAGGTCCTCGATGATCGACGGGATGATCACGTTCACGATCGTGGTGTCGACCACGATCAGCGCGACGCCGAGGGCGATGGCGAGCAATCCGAGCCACCGCAGCAGCGAGGTTTCCGTCCCAGGCTCGTCGATTGTCGTCTCGCCCATTCCACACCTTCTTTCATGGTGAAATAATTCCATCATGAAAGTAACTAGGATCGGAGTAGGTTGTCAAACGGTGTCGCCGGTGCCGGTCCGGCGCGAGAGAGAGGTGGACGGGAACAGATGGACCACCCGGTTCCACAGGCGCAGCAGGAGCAGCTGACCGAGGGGCTACGCGCCTACGGAGCGAACTTCCGGGAGTTCAGCCGCCGGTTCGCGACCTGGCTGGGCCTGCATTCCACCGACGCCGAAGCGCTCATCGAGATCCTCGCCGCCGAGGAACGCGGCGCGGTGCTGTCTCCCGCCCGCCTCAGCGAGCGCATCTCGCTGTCCCAGCCCGCGACCACGGCACTGCTGAACCGTCTCGAACAGGCCGGTCACGTGGTGCGTACGCGCGAGCACAGCGACCGGCGAATCGTCACCCTGCGCAGCAGCACCGAGGTGCACGAGCTCGCCGACGAATTCTTCCAACCGCTCGGCGAGCAGGTCGCCGACGTGATGGCCAGGTACTCCCCCGAGCAGCTCCGGCAGTTCGACAGCTTCCTGACCGAACTGACAGGTGCGATGAACAGCATTCTCGCTCAGCCGATTCCGCCGTCACCACGCCGAAAGCTTGAGGACGGCTGAGTATTACGACTGTTTCGTGGTGCGGGTGATCCAGGCGATCAGATCCGCCTCCACCTGTTCGCGATTGGTCTCGTTGAGGATTTCGTGCCGGGCGCCCGGGTAGGTGCGATAGGTGATGTCGGTCAGTCCGGCGTCGCGGTATCGGGAGACGAGCAGATCGCTGAGTCGCAGGCCGTCGTTCAGGGGATCCTCGGCGCCGACCATGACGTAGAGGGGCAGATCCGACGGAATGCCGTTCGGCGTCGAAAGTCGTTCGGCGGCAACCGTTGCCAGCAGGGCCATGTTCTCGGAGTCGATCTCGAAGCCGCACCACGGATGCGCCAGATACGCGTCGACCTGCGCCTCGTCGCGGCTGAGCCAGTCGGCCGTGGTGCGGGTGGGCTGAAAGCGAGCGTTGAAGAACCCCAGCAGATCTCCGCCCGCCCGGCCGATCGACGCGAACAACTCGTCCACCGCCGTGGTGCCGCACAACACGACATCGTCGACCAGACCCGAATGCTCCAGGATGTACTGCTGGACGGCGAAGGAGCCGAGACTGTGACCGAAAAGCACCAGCGGAATCTCGGCGTGGTCGTGACGTAGCAGTTCCGTGAGCCGCACCAGGTCTTCGACCAGCAGATTCCACCCGTTCGCGCCCAGATCGCCGGGGACACCGGAGATGCTGTGGCCGTGGCCGCGATGGTCCGGAGCGTAGACGGCGTAACCGAGGTCGGTGAGCTTCTCCGCGAGATGGCCGTAGCGCGCGGCGTATTCGCCCATCCCGTGCGCGATCTGCACGATCCCGATCGGCTCGCGATCCGAAGGCAGCCACTCCCGGACATGGACGATGGTGCCGTCGCTGCTGGTGAAGGTGGACATGGGGCGGCCTCCGATGAGTCGAGTCGACAGTGCCGAAATCGTCGCATCGATACGACCGCGATCCGATGGATCCGCGAACAAGGGTGCCGAGCACCGGACTGTTCGCGGCCACAATCGCGGCACGGTAACCTGCGGAATGTCGGAAATATCCCGGACCACGCCTCCCGCGGCGGTCATCGAGGTCGCCGACCTGTTGCTCGAGAACATCGACGACCTCGGACTGCGGCTGGCTCAGCGCTTCCTCGTGGAACTGGACTCCTACCGCAACGAAGCGCAGGTTCCGTTCGACTCCGTCCGCACCTCCTGCACACGCAACCTCACGCTGATGCTGCGACACTTCACCACCACCGCTCCGGCGGACCCGCAACCGCCCAAGGAGACCGGCCGGCTGCGCGCGCGACAGGGCGTGCCCCTGGCGGAGACCCTGCACGCCTTCCGCCTGGGATTCGAATTCCTCTGGTCCGAACTGGTTTCCGCGTCCAGGCATCACCCCGAGGTCACCGACGCCATGCTCGTCCCGCTCGCCGCCGAGGTCTGGGCACTGTCGGGCGAGTACGCCGTCGCGGTCGCCACCGCCTATCGGGAGACCACGACGGAGCTGGTTCTACAGCGCGAGCACGAACGCTCGGTGCTGGTGGAAGCGTTGTTCACCGGGATGATCGCGGACCCCGTCACACTCGGTGAGGCGACGCGAATCCTGGGACTGCCGCCCACCGGCCGCTATGTCGTCGTCGCCGCCGAACCACCCGCGACAGGTCGCGAGGCACTGCCGGGGATCGAACTCGCGTTGAGCGCGGCGGGAATCACCTCCGCCTGGCGGCTGCTGCCGGACCGGCAGATCGGTGTGCTGGCCCTGCCGCAGTCACGAGAACCCGCGGCGCTGAAGGCATTACGCGCACATCGCATCCGGGTGGGAGTCAGCCCGCCCTACGATGCGCTGCCCGAGACTCCACAGGCGCTGCACTTCGCCCGGCTCGCCCTCGCCGGATTGCGCGACCGTCCGCACGGCGTTGCCCTTTTCGACGACGACCCGCTCGCCATGCTGATCGCGGCGGCCCCGGTGGAAGCCGAACGGATGGTGCGGGTTTCGCTCGGACCGCTGCTCGCGCTGCCCTACGAGGAGCGCGAACGGCTGCTGCACACCCTGCGGACCTGGTACACCGCGAACGGGTCCGCCGCGGAAACCGGCCGCCGGCTCTTCCTGCACGCCAACTCCGTTCGCTACCGGCTGCGCCGCATCCAGGAGATCACCGGCCGGTCGCTGGACGATCCTCGCACCGTGCTCGAACTCGGTGCGGCTCTGCGCGCACTGCCGCCGAGCTGATCGTCTCCGCCTCGCGGTGAGCGGCGACCCGGCCCCGCGAGCCGCAGGGGGCCAATGAAATTGGGCTGGACAGGCGAGGAGTTGGCCGCGATGATGCGCGGGTATCGCTGTCGAATCCGCGGGGGTTGGTTGTATGTCGTTGTCGAGCAGGGCCGCACTGGCCATGGTGATTCCAGCGGCCGGGGCGCTGCTGGCCGCCGGAACCGCGCACGCGGCCGGTGATCAGTACGGTGCGATCACCACCGCCGACTATGTCCAGGTGTTCCATGCCACCGACTATCCGACTCAGGACGCGGCGAACAAGGCTGCGCTGCAAGCGTGTGGCCGGTCCTGGTGTGTGGTCAAGTTGGAGATCAAGAACAGTTGCGGCGCGGTGGTCGAACTTCCCAATCGCGGATGGTGGGGGCTGGTTCCCATGGCGTCCTCGCTGTGGTGGGGAACCGGCGCCACGGCCGCCGACGCACAGCAGATGGCCCTGTCGCAGGCACCGTGGCCGCTGCAACCGTGGGCCGTCGCACTACAGGCGGCATACGGCAGTTCGGTGACGAGCGCGCCGTTCGTCAAGGAAACCGTCTGCACCTCGAACGCCGGATGAGGTCGGGCCACATGTCACTCATCACGAAACTTGCTCTGGCCCTTGTCGTTCCGGCCGCCGCGGCGCTCGCCGGAACTGGAACCGCGCACGCGGCGGGCGATCTGTACGGCGCGATCGCGGTCGGGGGCTTCACCGTCGGCGAGGCCTTCGACTATCCGACGCAGTACGGCGCGGATCAGGCCGCCCTGGACACGTGCCGGGGCAAGAGCGCGGGCGTCTGCTACATCCAGGTCCGGGTCCACGACGAATGCGGCGTGGTCCTGGAAAAGGATGTGTTCAGTCTCGGCAGCGTGGTCCCGATCTACACCTCCGGAACCGGCGCGAGCGCGGCCGAGGCGGAACAGAACGCACGCAAACTCGCGGGTCCGGAGGTGAACCAGCCACCGTTCATCTACACCGTCAAACCGCTCTTCGTCCTGGACACCATCTGCACCTCGAACGCCCGCTAGCTCCGCTCCAGACCTCGGACACGCGGCTATCGCATATCCGCACCTACGGAAAATTCGGCTGGGAAGTCCCTCACTCACGGAGAAATCGTCCGATCGAATCCGCACATTCGACTACCCTTGGTGAATGAGCGAGCAGGACTTCCCTCCCGAGCTGGCAGAGATAGTCGGCCGATACGAACTCGCCTTCCTCGTCACCATCGGCGACCTGGGTCCGCACACCACACCGCAGCATCCGACCCTGCGCGGCAACAGATTCCAGATCACCGCACCCGGCCCCGCCACCTGCCGGAACATCGCGGCCCGGCCGGCCGTCACCCTGCTGTGGCCGCCCGCCGGCCCCGACGGCCACGTGTTGATCATCGACGGCCACGCACTGCTGCGTGACTACACCCTGGAAGTCGTTCCGTCCCACGCCGTCCTGCACCACACCGGGGCCGCCGAGGAAACGGCTCGCCGCTGCGCCGACTGCCGCCGCTTCAACCTCGCTCCCCCGTACGCCTTGAGCTAGGTCCTCCGGCACGGCCACCGTGCCCGCGATCGTTGCCCCGGACCGATC
This sequence comes from Nocardia jejuensis NBRC 103114, assembly GCF_001613145.1. GTDB lineage: Bacteria > Actinomycetota > Actinomycetes > Mycobacteriales > Mycobacteriaceae > Nocardia > Nocardia jejuensis. The sequence goes on along the minus strand of NZ_BDBU01000057.1, from coordinate 15,375 downwards.
GGTGTACTAGCTTCCGGATATCGATACCGTCCCTGAGGAGAAGCCATGTCCGGCAGCACTGATCAGCCCTGGATTCGACCGACTCTGATCGCGACGCTCATCGCCGCGTTCATCACGCAGAACTCCATCGCCATTCCGTACGTGCGGCGCAACGGTCCGACATCGGCGGCGGACTTCTTCGTCGGCGACATTCTGAAGACGGTTCCGGGCCGGTTCGCGATGGTCGATCTCGCGTTCGTGGTGCTCGGTTTTCACGCGTGGGCGTTCGCCGAGGCTCGGCGGCTCGGCATCGTGCGGTGGTGGGCGATCTCGTTCGTGCTGACCTTCTCCGTCGGCATCGCCACCGCCATCCCCTTCTTCCTGCTGGTCCGCGATTTCACCGTGAGCAAGACGGCCCGAACGGCCTGAACTCACGACCCGCGCTCGGAATCACCGCGGCTGAGCGTCTTTCAGGAAATACACGACTTCCCACAGATGTCCGTCGGGATCGGCGAAGTAGCCGGCGTAGATCCCCCAGGGTCGCTCGAGCGGTGCGCGCACCAGGGTGCCGCCCGCGAACCGGGCGCGCTCGAGCACCCGGTCCACATCGTCGCGATCGTCCACGAACCAGCCCAGACTCATGGGAGAGCCCGCGATTCGCTCGACCGCGACGCCGGCGTCCTTGGCCAGATCCGCCCGCGCGTACAGCGACAGGATCATCCCGCTGCCGAGGGTGAACATCACCACCGCGCCACCCGGATCGGTCTCGTCACCCACGAACTCGCTCCCGATCACCCCGGGCGACGACAGACCGAGCGCATCGCGATAGAAGCGCAGCGAACGCTCCAGATCCGCTACTCCGAGAGTGATTGCGGCTATATCGGCTTTCACGGCGCTCTCCTCTGATTCGTGTCCGCGGTCGGCGTGCGGCCCTGTGCAACGGGCTCGGTCACCAGCCAATACTGTCCAGGTTCCGCCGTCTTGAATGAATCGGACGCGCCGCCGAATCCGGGCGGCCGCGCCGGAAGACGCTCCACCGACTCGGATCAGTCGGCGCGCAGCAGCGGCTGGGTGGTGCAGCGGAAGGCGCCGCCGAACAATCGGGATACCGAGAAGTCGAGGAATTCGACGGTGATGCCACGGGCTCGCAATTCCGCTCCGACACGGGTGAATTCGGCGTCTGTGATGTAGGTGGTCGAGTCGATGGGCAACCCGTTGGTGGCCATCGCGGCGGCTTCGTCTTCGGTGACGTCGATCTGTTCCCAGTCCCGCAGGGTCGGGGGAAGTCCGTCGGGCAGGCGGTCCGGGCAGGCGATCAGCAGGCCCTCCCGCACCAGGCCGATCGCGCAGTCCAGATGCAGGACATGCGCGGGCAACGCGACCGGGGTCACCGTATATCCGAAGGGCTCGAGGTATTTCGACAGCCAGGCAACGCCGAGATCGTTGGTGGCCATACCCGAGTGCCCGACGAAGACCTCTCTGCCCAGCACCAGCACATCGCCGCCCTCCAGGAACGGGCCCGCGCCGGGGTGGCCCAGCGGTGACTTCTCGGGCTGCGGCAGCGACACGTAGCGCGCGCCCGAGGGCATCACCCGCTCGAGCAGCAGGTCACGGGAGGCCAGTACCTCCATGCGACGGTGCGGGAACTGCAGCACGCCTTCGATCACATGTTCGCCCACGGTGAACCAGGGGTCGCGGACGAAGAAGTTGGCGTACCCGCCCGGTCCGGCCGATTCCTTCTCGACCTCGGTGAACACCCGCGGGCGCAGCACCTGCACGCCGTAGCGCAGCAGGACCGCCGCGAGTTCGTCGCGCTCGGCCTCCCATGCCTTCTGCATGTCCGGATAGACTTCGCCGAATTCGCGACCCCACACCGCTCCGAGGATCTCCACGGCGCTCTTCTCGACGGGCATCGAATGGCCCAGGAACGCTTCGCTGTCCGGTGCCCGGAATTCGCTCCGCGAGACGACCATGGTGCGCAACGGCGCGAACTCGCTCTCGACGAACACGTTCGAATTCTCCGCAGTCATGGAACGCAACGATATGCGCCGACACCCGCGCACCGTGTCGATGACGAAACTCACGGAGTGGTTGAAATCCGGCATTCGACCGGGTCGTCAGCCCTGCGCGGACTGCTTCCGAGGAGCGTCGGCGCAATTGATTTGCAACCTCACGAAGATCGATCCGTGACCGGTCCGGCCACACCGGCCGCCGCCTCGGCTACACGGCCACCCCGGGGTTCACCACCGCGCTCGGCGCTGGACCGGTGTCACGCCACGGGCATTCGCGGCCCGGTGACCCCCGCGCACGGACCGAGCACGGGCCGTGCCGTACAGCTTCTGCCTGGGACTATTCCGAAGTCGGGCATACGGGCGGGCGGCAGGACCGAGAGTCGGTGTATGGAACGCGATCCAGACAATACGAACACGCGCCGTGGAGACATCGCCACCATGCTGCTCGATCGGCGCCGAGACGAGCACCCAGGCCTGCGCACCCGCACCGCGGAGTGGTCGTGGGACGAGGTGGTCCGCGAGGCCGCCGCACGTGCCGCGCTGGCCCGGGAACTCCGGCGCGATGGTCCCTTCCATATCGGCGTGCTGCTGGCCAACGAACCCGACTTCGTCTTCTGGCTCGGTGCCGCAGCGCTCGCGGGCGCGACGATCGCCGGGTTGAACCCGACCCGCAGCGGTCCGCAGCTCGAGCGGGATATCGACTACGTGGACTGTCAGCTCATCGTCACCGACGCGGCGGGCATGAACCGTCTGCGCGGGCTCGACCACGGGCTCACCGATGATCGATTCCTGCTGATCGACGATCCGGCGTACACCGAACGACTTGCCGCACATCGTGATACCCGCGGCGAGGCGTACGCGGGTCCGGAAACGCTTCTGCTGCTGCTGTTCACCTCCGGCACCACCGGTGAATCCAAGGCCGTCAAGTGCACTCAGCGCCGCCTGGCCGCCATCGCGCACGCGGCCACGGACAAGTTCGGGCACAAGCGAGCGGACGTCGACTACTGCTGCATGCCGCTGTTCCACGGCAACGCCATCATGGCGCTGTGGGCGCCCGCCCTGTCCAACGGCGCGACGATCTGCCTCACCCCGCAGTTCTCCGCCTCCGGATTCCTCGATGACGTGCGGTATTTCGAGGCCACCTTCTTCACCTACGTGGGCAAGGCGCTGGGCTACCTGCTCGCCACCCCGCCGACGGACGCGGACGCCGACAATCGGCTGGAACGGGGTTTCGGCACCGAGGCGTCGGTGGACGACCAAGCCGAATTCCACCGGCGTTTCGGCGCGCGTCTGCACGAGGGATACGGGTCCAGCGAGGGCGCGGGCCTGGTCGCGCTCGCGCCCGACGCCCCCGCCGCCGCGCTGGGCCGCCCCGCACACGCCGGTGTCGCGGTGATCGACCCCGAGACGCTGAACGACTGCGCGCCAGCGAAACTCGACGAGCACGGCCGCGTGCTCAATGCCGACGAAGCGATCGGCGAAATGGTCGACAAGGCCGGCTCGCTCTCGTTCGAGGGCTACTACAAGAACGACGCGGCCGACGCCGAGCGCCTGCGCAACGGCTGGTACTGGACCGGGGACCTCGGCTATATCGACGATGCGGGCTTCCTCTATTTCGCTGGGCGCAAGGGTGATTGGATACGTGTCGACGGTGAGAACATCTCCGCCCTGCGGATCGAGCGGGTGCTGCGCCGGCATCCGTCGGTGGTGGCGACCGCGGTGTTCGCGGTCCCCGACCCCCGCTCCGGCGATCAGGTGATGGCGGCCGTCGAGGTCGCCGAACCCGGCGCTTTCGACATCGCGCGGTTCATCGAATTCCTCGGCGCCCAAGCCGATCTCGGTAGCAAGGACACCCCGCGACTGATTCGGGTGTCGACCCGGCTGCCGGTCACCGGATCCAACAAGGTGCTCAAACGCGAACTGCAGGCGCAGTTCTGGCGCACCCAGGACCTGATACTGCGCTGGGCCGGACGCGGGACACCGGACTACCGCCCCATGTCCGCCGCCGACAAGACCGGTCTGGAAGCCGAGTTCGCGCGGCACGGCCGCGAACGCCTGCTCCGAGAGCGGTAGCGCCACACCCTGCCGCGTGGCCCTGCGCGCCCCGCCGCATGGCGCTAGGACTCTTCGGCGCTCGCGCTCCGAAGAACCAGCATGTCGCGGGCTCCACTCTGGAACTCGTAGGCGACGGTCTCCCTGAGTTCGGTGCGGATCCCCCGCTGCGCGAGCGCCGCCCGAAGCGAGGCCAGCAGATCGGGTAGTGCCGCACCCGAGTGGTCGAGCAGCGGATACACCCGCACCTCGCCGCGGCTCACCCGGGCCAGTTCCGCCAGGGCCGCGAGATGGAAGTCCGTGTCGAGCCGATCGGCGTAGGTGAACAGCAGATGCGAACTCAGCACGAGGTCGAAGTCGTTGTCCGGGAACGGAAGTGCGGGCAGACCGGCGGCCACGTAGCGATCGGGATGCGCCTCGAGATCCGCGCCGAACCGGCGCACGGCGTCATGGCGAATACGCCGGTGCACCTCGGGGTCGCCGTCGTACCAGTCCCAGAGATACATCTCCCCGTGTGTGGCCGACCACGCGTTCCCGCGATCGGTGTCGGCCAGCGCCGTCTCGCACACCTGCTTCGCCGGCAGCGCGTAGAACGGGTCCACGGCCACCGCGCTCACCCCGAGTTCCGCTATCTCGCCGGTGAAGCCCGCCGCACCGCCGGGGCAGTCGAGCACTCGCCCGCGCAGGTCGTCCTCGGTGAGCGCGAACATCGCCCGATACTCCGCCAGTGACCTTGCGGTGAGCAGGAATTCACCGATGATCTCGTCGTCCATTCGATCCGTCACCGCACCAGCCTCACACGCTCGACCCGCATCGACCAGCGAATATCGGTCCGCCGGAATTCGATTGCCAGGCTCGCATCACGCTCGGTAACGTACATTTCGCATTCGGTGCGAAGGTGCCGGTTACTTCCTTGATCGATAGGTCGCGGGTTCGAATCCCGCTCGGGTCACGACCCGGTAGCTCAGTCGGTAGAGCAGTCGAATAACACCGGCACCGATATGGATGAACTCGGATGCACCACAAATTTTCGCGCTCGGCGCGGAACATATCGCACCTCCCGGTGCGCAGCGCACGGTTACTTCGCGGAGCCCCTGTTCGGGGCGGTGAAACGATCTAGACCCAATAGCCGTACGCGACAATGGATCTCGGGAGGCCCCACGTGCACCGGCCCGGTGCGCAGACATACGGATACTTCCTGGTACGCACCCACATCGCCGGTTCGACCCCGGGACCGCCGTGCGCGAGCACAGCGGTCAGGTGCATCTCCGTCGTCGCTTCGATCTCGGGCCGTTCACGTGTCGCTTCTCCCCGAACCAATGGGGGAATTCTCATGGCCAAGTTCAACATCGACCGACTGCGCGCACTCGTCGCGCCCAGCACCGCCACCGCCACCTCGCCGGTCACCGGTGAGCAGCTGCCGTCCGGCCGCACCCACGAGGGCGCACCCGGCTACCAGCGATCGGTCCAGGGCGAGCTGTTCCTGCTGGCGGTGTCGAACATGGTCGGGGAGAACACCTTCTACGAATCCGGCGATGCCCGCGACCACCGCTACGCGGTTCTGGTGCGCGAGGCCACCCGCCTGGATCCGGAGTGGACCGCGCGTTTCCTGCGCTGGCTGCGCAGCTCCGCGAATCTGCGCAGCGCCGCCCTGGTCGGCGCGGCCGAATTCACCAGGGCGCGGCTCGAGGCCGGCGCGGCCGGAATGTCGCGCCAGGTCATCGATTCGGTCCTGCAGCGCGCCGACGAGCCGGGTGAACTCATCGCCTATTGGCACGCCACCTACGGTCGCGCGCTGCCGAAGCCGGTCAAGCGCGGTATCGGTGACGCGGTCCGCCGCCTGTACGACGAGCGATCCCTCGTCAAGTGGGACAGCTCCGCGCGCGCCGTGCGCTTCGGTGACGTCCTGGAACTGACGCACCCCACGCCGAGCGCCGACAAGCCTTGGCAGGGAGCGCTTTTCACGCACGCCCTGGATCGCCGCCACGACCGCGACAACCCGATCCCGGACGCGCTGCCGACGCTGCGCGCCCGCGCCGACCTGCTCGCGCTGCCCGTGCCGGAGCGCCGCGCGCTCTTCCAGGACGCCGACCGCGCCCGCACCACGCTGCGCGCGGCCGCGATGACCTGGGAGGCGGTCGCCGGTTGGCTGCAGGGCCCGATGGACGCGCAGGCGTGGGAGGCGCTCATCCCGTCGATGGGTTTCATGGCACAGCTCCGCAACCTCCGAAACCTCGACCAGGCCCAGGTCTCCGACGAGGTGGCCGCGACAATCGCTGCCCGCCTCGCGGATCCGGCGCAGGTGGCCGCCTCGCGGCAGCTGCCGATGCGGTTCCTGTCGGCCTACCGGGCCGCGCCGTCGCTGCGCTGGGGCCACGCCCTGGAGCAGGCGCTGAACCACTCGCTGGCCACCGTGCCGACGCTGTCCGGCCGCACCCTGGTGCTGATCGACACGTCCGGCTCGATGGACTCCATCTTCGCCGAGAACGGGACCCTGCGCCGCTGGGACGCGGCCGTGGTGTTCGGCCTGGCCCTGGCCACTCGCTGTGAACAGGTGGATGTGGTGTCCTATTCGTCCGGCGGGAACTGGGGTGGCCGCAGCTATCCGGACTCGATCGTCTTCCCGGCGCGGCCCGGCGAGCCACTGCTGCGCGCGGTGGAGCGGTGGAAGTCCGACGGCTACTTCATCGGTTCGGGCACCGACACGGCCCTCGCGGTACGCACGCACTTCGCGAACCACGATCGTGTCGTCATCCTCACCGACGAGCAGGCCACCGGCGGCGATGTCAGCGCGGCCATGCCCGCCACGGTTCCGCTCTACACCTGGAACCTGGCCGGCTACCGATACGGTCACGCCCCCAGCGGCGGCCGCAACCGCCACGCCTTCGGCGGGCTGACCGACGCGGCCTTCGGCATGATCACGCTGATCGAGTCGGGCGCGAACGCCGAGTGGCCCTTCTGACAGGGGAACTCACGCGAATCGCCGGACCGGCAGGGTCGCACACCGGTCGGCGACGAACGCAACGCGGCCCCGATCCATCAGGATCGGGGCCGCGAATTGCGTTGCGCGTCAGAAGAACTCGACGACGTCAAGCGGAGCCGTTGGACGTCTCCGGCTTCTTCGGAGTCTCCGACTCCAGGGTCGCGATGCCGTGCTCGGTACCCTCGTCCGCCTCCTGATCCGGTTCCGGATGCTCCGGAGAGAAGGTGGCGGGCAGGTTCTTCAGGTGCTTGTTCATGCTGCGGACCAGCAGCACGGTGCCGGCCAGCAGCACCAGGATGATGACCAGGCCCAGGGGCGACGCCTTACCGAACTCGGGTCCGGTTGGCGAGGTGGGATTCGTCTGGGCGAGCAAGGTCATGATCATCGGTCGGCGTCCTCGGTGTCGGCGTCGTCGATTCCCGCGAACAGGTCGGTCTCCGGGATGGCGGTCTTGACCCGGGTCTTGGCCAGCTCGAATTCCTCTGTGGGCCACAGCTTCTGCTGCAGCTCCGTCGGCACCGCGAAGAACGCGCCGTTGGGATCGATCTGAGTGGCGTGCGCGCGCAGGGCGTCGTCGCGCGCCGGGAAGTACTTGCCGCATTCGACCTGGGTGGTGACCCGGCCCATGATGTCGCCACGCTCGCCGCGTTCGGCGGCGTACTTGCGCATGCGATCCATCCACTCCTGCATGGGGAACGGCTCACCGCGACGCTCGTACTCGTCGGCGAACACCTCGAGGCGGATCAGGCTGAAACCGTGGTTGTAGTACAGCTTCGACGGAGTCCACGGTTCGCCCGCGTCGGGGAATCGCTCCGGATCGCCGGCGGCCTCGTAGGCGGCGACGGAAACCTGGTGGCACATGATGTGGTCCGGGTGCGGGTAGCCGCCCATCTCGTCGTACGTGGTGATCACGTGCGGCTTGAACTCGCGCACGACTCGCACCAGCGCCTCGGTGGCCTCCTCGAGGGGTACCAGCGCGAAGCAGCCCTCGGGCAGCGGCGGCAGCGGATCGCCTTCCGGCAGACCGGAATCCACGAATCCGAGCCAGGTCTGGCGAACCCCGAGCGCCGCCGCGGCGGCCGCCATCTCGGTCCGGCGCACCTCGGCGATGTTGTCCTTGATGCCGGGCGTATCCATTGCGGGATTGAGGATGTCGCCACGCTCGCCACCGGTCAGGGTGACGACCAGCACCTCGTTGCCCTCGGCCGCATAGCGAGCGGTGGTAGCCGCGCCTTTGCTGGATTCGTCGTCGGGGTGTGCGTGTACCGCCATGAGGCGAAGGCCACTCACTTCTCGTTCACCTCACCGATCACAGTTGTCACCTCGTAGCTTTTCGCCGAGTCCAGACATGGGCTTCCGATTTCTATTCCCTATAGTTCCATCCGATCGTTATTTGTTCCGACCTACCCCCCGGGAGCGTCCTGCCATGACGGAGAGACCGGCCGACCGCTACGGCATCAAGCCCAGCAGAAACCGCCGCTGGCTGCCGTACGCACTGGGCGCGGTGGTCGTCGTGGCCGGGACCGGAGTGGCCTACCTGGGCTATCAGCAATACGGGCCGCAGGACATCGAGCCCGATCGGATCGGGTACGAGGTGATCGACGATTCGACGATCAGCGTCGATTTCAAGGTGACGCGCAAGGATCCGAGCAAGCCGGTGGTCTGCTACATCCGCGCCATGGACGGCGACACGCTCGAGGTCGGCCGCCGCGAGGTGCTCATCCCCGCCTCCGACAGCGGCACCGTGCGACTCAACACCACCCTGCGCACCACCTCACGTGCCGGTGCGGGCAATATCTACGGCTGCAGCGACAAGGTCCCCGCCTACCTCCGCGTGGGGTGAAAAGTCCGATACACGCGCCCCTTCGGCGCTTCTACCTGCATATTTGCGGATTGTGCTAAAATAGCCCCACACACGGTTCCGGCCCTCGGAGCCGTGTTTGCTTGCATTGACGGCCGGTGCTGTCGGGACTCTCCCCCAGGACTGCTAAGGCCGTCCATTGTTGCTGTGCCCACCCTCGGGTGGAAGTGGCGGCGGGCATCAGGGAATCCCGGCCTGCCGGGGACAACTACTAGGGAGTGATCGAGATGACTGAGAACGTGACCTGGCTGACACCGGAGTCGCACGAGAGGCTCACGAGCGAACTCGCCGCGCTCATCGCCAACCGTCCGGTCATCGCGGCCGAGATCAACGAGCGTCGCGAAGAAGGCGATCTCAAGGAGAACGGCGGCTACCACGCGGCACGCGAGGAGCAGGGCCAGCAGGAAGCGCGCATCCGCCAGCTGCAGGAACTGCTCAACAACGCCAAGGTCGGCGTCGCGCCGACCAAGGCCGGCGTCGCGCTTCCGGGCTCGGTCGTGAAGGTCTACTACGACGGCGACGAGAACGACACCGAGACCTTCCTCATCGCCACTCGCGAAGAGGGCCTCGGCGGCGACCTGGAGACCTACTCGCCGCAGTCCCCGCTCGGCGGCGCGCTCATCGACGCCAAGGTCGGCGACACCCGCGAATACACGCTGCCCAATGGCAAGTCCATGAAGGTCACGCTGGTCTCCGCGGAGCCGTACCACAGCTGAGACAGGCACCCGAGCGTCGCGGCCCCGGTCTTCACAGACCGGGGCCGCGGTGCTTTCGAGCCGTGAAAGACGAAGCGCCGCACCGGATTCCGGTGCGGCGCTTCGTCTTTGTCGATTACCCGAGACTCAGCCGAGGGCTTGTTCGAGGTCGGCGAGCAGGTCGCTGACGTCCTCGATGCCGACCGAGAGGCGGACCAGGTCGGCCGGGACCTCGAGGGCCGAGCCCGCGGTGGAGGCGTGCGTCATGGCGCCGGGGTGCTCGATCAGCGATTCCACGCCGCCGAGGGATTCGGCCAGGGTGAAGATCTTGGTGCGGGCGCAGAAGTCCAGCGCCGCCTCACGACCGCCGTGCACGCGGACCGAGATCATGCCGCCGAAGCGCCGCATCTGCTTCTGCGCCACGGTGTGACCCGGGTGTTCGGGCAGGCCCGGGTAGATGACCTGGGCGATCTTCGGATGGTTCGCGAGGAACTCCGCGAGGGTCTCGGCGTTGTCGCAGTGCCGGTCCATCCGCAGCGCCAGCGTCTTGATGCCGCGCATGGTCAGGAACGCGTCGGTCGGGCCGGGAACCGCGCCCGCGCCGTTCTGCAGGAACGCGAACTTGGTGTCGAGTTCCTGATCGTTGGTGATGAGCGCACCGCCGACCACGTCGGAGTGACCACCCAGGTACTTGGTGGTCGAATGCAGCACGATGTCCGCGCCCAGCAGCAGCGGCTGCTGCAGGTACGGGGACGCGAAGGTGTTGTCCACCACCAGTTTCGCTCCGCCGGCGTGCGCGATCTCGGCGATCGCGGAGATGTCGCCGATGTTCAGCAGCGGGTTGGTCGGGGTCTCGATCCACACCAGTTTGGTGTTGGGGCGCATGGCCGCCGCGATCGCGTCGTTGTCCGACACCGCCGCCACCGAGTACTCGATGCCCCACTGGGTGAAGACCTTGTCGATGAGCCGGAAGGTGCCGCCGTACGCGTCATCCGGGATGACCAGGTGGTCGCCGGGCCGCAGGTTCGCGCGCAGCGCACAGTCGGTGGCCGCCATCCCGGAGGCGAAAGCCCTTCCGTACGTACCGGATTCGATGGCCGCGAGATTGGCCTCGAGTGCCGTGCGCGTCGGATTGCCGGTGCGCGCGTACTCGAATCCGCCGCGCATGCCGCCCACGCCGTCCTGGGCGAAGGTCGAACTCGCGTAGATCGGCACGTTCACCGCACCGGTCAAAGGGTCCGGATCGTACCCGGCGTGCACCGCCCGTGTGGAGAAACCCAGCTGATCGCTCATACCCCACAGCCTAGGGACGCTCCCGCAACCCCCTGGCTTCGGGGGCGGTCCTCGGGTGATACCGCCACGAGGCGAGAACGATCACCCCGCGTGCCGTCCCACCGCGGATAGGCCAGGATCGAGCTGCCACATCGACGAGCAACGCGCGGAGAGCATCGTGCCCATCAGCAATGACAAGGTTGTCGCCCATCGGTTCCTGGCCGATATGTACCGCGACGACTACTACCCCGATCACGCGGTCGACCAGGGCAAGAAGATCCTGGTGACACTGTGTGAGCGCATCGAGGCCGACAAGCCCGCCGACCTGGCCGCCCTCTACGCGCTCACCCACGCGGCCACCGACGAGTTCAACGAGCTGGTCGAGGTGTTCTACGAGGCGGGCAGCGAGATCGAGACGGTGGCGCGGGACACGATCGCCACCGACTTCCTGTTCATCGCACACGCCTACGGCTTCGCCGACGCCGACAACGAAGAACTGGTCGCCACCCGGGATTGGTGACGCCGCGACACGGCACCGGACGGATCCCGTGCCGGACGACATCGGCGCACCACTGCCCGGCGTTGCGAATCGACAGCGATGCCATCTCGGGAACGAGGCCGCGGGTGCGACGCGATCCCGCCGAGCCGTGGCCGCCGGATCGGTGCGGGTTCTAGGCTGAGCGGCATGGTCACCGTAGACGAACTGTTCGCCATCGAATCCCTGCTGACCGACGAGGAGCGCGCGATCCGTGACACGGTGCGCGCGTTCGCGGCCGATCGTCTGCGCCCGCACGTGTCGGAGTGGTTCGAGGCCGGGACCTTCCCCGCCCGCGAGATGGCGCCGGAACTCGGCAAGCTCGGACTGCTCGGCATGCATCTCGAGGGGTACGGGTGCGCGGGCACCTCCGCCACCGCGTACGGGCTCGCCTGTCTGGAGCTCGAGGCCGTGGATTCCGGTGTGCGGAGCATGGTTTCGGTGCAGGGCTCGCTCGCCATGACCGCGATCCACAAGTACGGGTCCGAGGAGCAGAAGCAGCGATGGTTGCCGGAGATGGCGGCCGGAACGCTGATCGGCTGCTTCGGCCTGACCGAACCGGACTTCGGCTCCAACCCCGGCGGCATGCTCACCCGCGCCCGCCGCGACGGGGACGACTGGATTCTCGACGGATCCAAGATGTGGATCACCAACGGGTCCGTGGCCGACGTGGCGATCATCTGGGCGCAGTCGCGCGAGGGTGAGCGCGATGTCGTACGCGGATTCGTCGTCCCTACGGACACACCGGGTTTCAGCGCTCGCGAGATGCATCACAAGCTGTCCCTGCGGGCCTCGATCACCGCGGAACTGTCACTGGACGCGGTGCGCCTGCCCGCCGACGCCCAGCTGCCGCAGGCGCGCGGACTGGCCGCACCGCTGGGCTGCCTGTCCGAGGCGCGATTCGGGATCATCTTCGGGGCACTGGGCGCGGCACGCGATTGCCTCTCCGCCGCAATCGATTACGCGCGCACCCGGGTGGTCTTCGACAAGCCGCTGGCCGGCTATCAGCTCACCCAGGCCAAGATCGCGGACATGGCGCTGGAGCTGGGCAAGGGCCAATTGCTGGCACTGCACCTGGGCCGGTTGAAGGATCGGCACGAGATCAGCAACGAGCAGATCAGTTCGGGCAAGCTGAACAGCACCCGCGAAGCCATCAAGATCGCCCGCGAATGCCGGACCATCCTGGGCGCCAACGGAATCACGCTCGAGTACCCCGTACTCCGGCATGCCAACAACCTGGAATCGGTCCTCACCTACGAGGGCACCGCCGAAGTCCACCAGCTGGTGCTCGGCGAGGCGCTCACCGGTTCCAAGGCCTTCCGCTGACCGACTGTCGGCAGGCCTCGAAAACCGCAGCGGCGCTTGATTTTTCCGCACTCGACCGTGCCGCCCGCACACCGCGGCAGCGGATATCCACGCCGCCGCGGAACACCCGCTGCCGCACGCGCCCGAGCACATCGGCGTGAACGTCCGTCCGCACCGGCCGTACCCGCCCGGCCCCTGACCGCTCCGCCGGGGGTCGCGCAGCGGTCCGGAACGGGGCGGCCCGGCGGGTGCGGCAAACTGCGCGATATCTCACAGGCCGGTCCGCGGACTCGCTCCGATTGCTAGCATGACCAGGTGTTTTTGCCCGGCTCCGCACTGCTCGTCGTCTCGGCGCGTAAGACTCTGAACCGCCTGCAACGCACACACGGAGTCCCGGCGCTATCGGCAGGCCAGGAGTTCCCGGGTGTCGCCGCAGCGGTGGATCAGCATGCCGCCGCCGTTCGCGACATCCTCGACCTCGGCGTCGAGAACTCCGGCACCGTACCGCCGAGCGTGCTGCTCGCCGGATACGCCCGAGGCCTGATCGAAGACCTGCGCGACCTCGACGAGCACGCGCCCGAGACTGCCGAGGAATGGCAGTGCGCCGACTGGATGCATCTGCGGCTGGCGGGCGTCTGCTCGCTCGCCCGCAACGTCTGAGTGGCGGAACGCACCCTGGTGGACGCCCCACCCCGCGTGGCGGAATGCCGCCGAACACGCAGGGCCCCGGACAGCGAACGACCCCGCGCACTCCGATGTGCGGCGGGGCCGTTCGTCTCGAAGCCCGGCGGCCGGATCTGACGGGCCGCGCGAGGTGTCCGGGCTAGATCATGCCCGGCTCACCGCCGTGCTCCCGCCGACCGCGATCATCCCTGCTGCGGTCCTGCCAGCCCCGGTCTTCCATACCGCCGTCATCCATGCCGCGCATGCCGGGATTCCCCATGCCACGACCGGGCATACCGGAGTTGCCCATGCCACGATCGTGCATGCCGGGATTGCCCATCCCGCGCTCGTGCATGCCCGGATTGCCCATACCCTGCTCGTGCATGCCGGGGTTGCCCATCCCGCGCTCGTGCGCGCCCGAGCCGCCCATTCCACGATCGTGCATGCCCGGGTTGCCCATACCGCGCTCACCCATGCCCTGCTCGGGCATGCCGCGATCCGGCATCATGCCGCGGTCGGGCATGCGCTCGCGCATTTCGTCGGTCTGGCCCATCTGACCGCCGGGCATCGATCCCTGATTCGGATATCCGCCCTGCTGTCCGTAGCCCTGGACGGACCCGGAACCCTGGACGTACCCACCGGGCGTTCCCGCCGACTGCTCGGCCCACTTTCCGGGCGGGTTCTGCGAGCCCGCCATCGACCGCTCGCGGCCCATGTCCGCCTGGACGGTCGAGGACTGCTGCTGTCCCATCATGGCGCGCTGACGAGCCGCGTCCTCACGACCACGCTGGAACGCCTCGGCGTGACCGCGCACCTCGGGCATCTCGCTCTCGATGGTCTCCAGCCAGCCGTCCCACCGCTTCTGCATGGGACGGATCAGGCCGCCGCCGACGCCGACGATCAGCACACCGGCAATGGTGGCGAGCACGGTCACGAGAATCGGCGTGGTGACCGAGGTGGCCACGCCGATCTGATTGAGCGCGGCGATAATGCCTACGCCCCAGACGAATACGGCCGCGATCCGGCCCATCATGCGGCCGTACGACAGCCCGCTGAGCATGTTCGAGATCATGTCCATCACCACGCGGGCGATGGCCCCCGCGATACACACGATCACGATGGCGAGCGCCAGCCTGGGCAGCCAGGAGACGATGCCGTTGAGCATGGTACTGATCGGGTTCGGACCGAAGACGCCGAAGCCGAGCTGCAGCGCGATCAGCATGATCGCGTAGTAGGCCAGCTTCGCGATGATGTCGCTGGCGTCGTAGCGGCTACGTGCCAGCATGTCCTTGATGCCGCCGCGCTCGACCAGACGATCGAAACCGACCTGATCCAGGATTCGGGTCACCAGCCGCGCGACGAGTTTCGCCACGAGCCAGCCGATGACGAGAATCGCCAGGAACCCGGCGAACTTCGGAACGAACGTGGCGACGGAGCTCCACGCGTCCGAGAGCCCCTTCTGGAAATCGATAGCCAAACTCGAGGTGTGCATGTAACCCCGTCCCTTCGCTACCCGTTCCGGCAAGGTGCCGGAACTTGCTCCAAGGGCGGTTATACCCCTACGCGTACACCCGAACCGGCAGTTTGCGAAAAAGTTGCCGATTCGGGTGTCAGGGGTTTGCCAGCCGATTTCGTGATAGCTGGGTACGCGATGAGGCTCGCTCAGTACGCGCTGTTGACGTTGTCCATCGAGCCATAGCGGTTGGCGGCGTAGTTGCACGCGGCGACGATGTTCGCGACCGGGTCCCACACATCGTGCGAGGTGCCCTCGACGTGGTACGCGTTGAAGGTCGGGTCGATCACCTGCAGCAGGCCCTTGGACGGGATGCCCATGGCGGCGTTGGAGTCGTACAGGTTGATCGCCTGCGGGTTGCCGCTCGACTCACGGATGATGTTGCGCATGATGCCGTCGTAGCTGCCGGGGATGCCGCGCGAGGACATGATGTCCAGCGCCTGGCGGATCCAGCCGTCGAGGTTGTTCGGGTACGAGGGCGCGGGGGCGGGCGCGGGAATCGGCT
>NZ_BDBU01000056.1 GCF_001613145.1 Nocardia jejuensis NBRC 103114 | reverse complement strand
CCGCCTCCGGCCGCGCCGCCGATGTCCCGCTCGGCTCGCCGTCACGCCGAGGCGCAGCAGTCCGAGGACCGGCAGGGCGCGCTGCCCGCGTGGTCGGCGCGAAGACGTCCGGAGCCCGAACCCGCTCCCCGAGATCAGGCTCCCCGGGATCAGGCGAATGTACCGACCACCGCCTGGCAGCATCCGGACGAGGATATGCAGCTGGTCTCCGGTGAGACGGTTGCCGGTGATCTGCTCCGGGATGCGAGGGACCGCGAAGACCAACGCGTCCAGCATGATTCGCGTTCCGGTGGCAAACGCCGGGCCGGTGGCTCCCGTCGGCGCGGCGGCGTCGTCGAGCCCGATCCGGACGATCAGCTCACCGATTTCTACGAACCCCTCGACGACTACGACGACGACTACGACGACGAGCCCGGGGAGTCCCTGGTCGGCCGGTTGTCCGCGGCCGCCGGCCGGGTCGCGACCAAGATGCGCCCGGCCCCGTCGAAGTCGCGCGGCCCGAGTCGTTCCGACGACGAGGAGAACCGCCGCCAGTGGCTCGTGCTGGCGGGGCAGAGCACCGGCGCCGCGGTGGCCGGAATGTTGCTGTTCAAGGGTTTCGAGCGCATGTGGGAAATGCTCCCGTGGGTTGCCCTGGCCCTGGCGATGATCGTGATCCTCGGTCTGGTGGCGCTGGTGCGAGTTCTGCGTCGCACCGACGACATCTTCAGCACTGTGATTGCCGTCGTCGTGGGAGTCTTTGTGACGCTCGGACCGCTAGCCTTTCTACTCAGTACGAACTGAGCAGGGAGCAGTGGGGCATATGGCGCAAGCGCAGGGGGCGCATTCCGAAAACCGTGCGGAGCGAGGGGAAGTCCGGGTCGGACTCTCCACCGCGTCCGTGTATCCGGAGAACACCGAGGCGGCGTTCCGCTACGCGGCCGAACTCGGCTACGACGGTGTCGAACTGATGGTGTGGGCCGAGCCCGCCAGTCAGAGCATCTCCACCGTGCAGCAGTACGCGCACAAGTATTCGATTCCGGTGCTCGCGGTGCACGCGCCGTGTCTGCTGATCTCGCAACGGGTCTGGGGGGCGGACCCGATCGCGAAGCTCACCCGCAGCGTGCACACCGCCGAGGCGCTCGGCGCGGCCACCGTGGTGGTGCATCCGCCGTTCCGCTGGCAGCGCCGCTACGCGGACGGTTTCGCGAAGCAGGTGGCCGAATTGGAGAGTTCGAGCCCGGTGGCCGTCGCGGTGGAGAACATGTTCCCCATGCGCGCGGACACGCTGTTCCGCGGCGACGGCTCGATCCGCCGGCTGGAGCGGCGCGGTGGCCGGCCCGGCCCGGCCATCACCACCTTCAGCCCCTCGTACGACCCCACCGACGTCGGTTTCCGGCACTACACGCTGGACACCTCGCACACCGCCACGGCGGGCGTGGATCCGCTGGCGCTGGCCGAACGCATGGGTTCGGGTCTGACGCACCTGCATCTGGCCGACGGCCGCGGCGCGGCGCACGACGAGCATCTGATTCCGGGCGAGGGCACCCAGCCGGTCGCGGAACTGTGTGCGGCGTTGCTGGACAAGGGTTTCGACGGTCAGGCGGTGATCGAGGTGAACACCCAGATGGCGCGCACCACCATGGATCGCGCCGCCATGCTCAATCGCGCACTGGTGTTCGCCCGCCAGCACCTCAACGGTCTGACCCCGGCGCCCACCCCCGAACCGTCGGGCGCGGTGCGCGGCTGACTCGCGCCGCCACGCCTCGGTATCGCGTTGTGCCGCAGCGGTATCGCGTCGTGCCGTCGATACTGGTCGGCGTCATGCCGTTGGCACTGGTCGGCGTCGTGCGGTCGGCACTGGTCGGCGTCATGCCGTTGGCACTGGTCGGCATCGTGCGGTCGGCACTGGTCGGCATCGCGTCGTCGCGTCGTCGGGGACCCGTCGATGTCGTGTCGTCGGAACCGGTCGGTGTTGGTGCCGTCGGGACCGGTCGATGTCGTGCCGTCGGAACCGGTCGGTGTTGGTGCCGTCGGGACCGGTCGATGTCGTGCCGTCGGAACTGGTCGGCGTCGTGCCGTCGGAACTGGTCGGCGTCGTGTCGTCGGAACCGGTCGGAGTCGCCGCGGGTTCGATCCGCATGCGGGCAGTGATTCATCCCACCGAGTGACCGAATACCGGGCCCTCCGCTCGTACGCTGTACAAAACACGGAGGAGAGGACCTGCCGATGACAACGGAGTCGATCGTCGAACGCGAGCAGCACGTCGATGCCGGTGACGCGCCGTTCAGCCGCGTGTGCGCGGTGACCGAGCTGCCCTCGCAGGCCCCGGGCGTCGGCCGCTACGCGGGCCATATCGACCCGACCTGGACCATCGGCAAGAAGCTGCACGGCGGCACCATGGTCGCCGGGAGCGCGGCCGCGGCCACCGAATGGCTGCGCCGCACCATCGCCGAACAGGGCGGGACCCCCGAACAGGCCGCCATGTTCCCGATCGCCGCGAGCACCGACTTCCTCGGCGCACCCGATGCGGGCGAGGTCGAGTACGAGGTCCGCACCCGCAAGCTCGGCCGCCAGATCTGCCTCGTGGACGCGAGCCTGATCCAGAACGGCCGCACCCTGGTGCACACCGCGTTCACCTTCAGCCACCTCGACGACACCGACCCGGCCTACTCCGCGGACCATGCCGGGGACATGCCCGCCGAACCGCCCGCGCACGCCCAGGCCTACGACGACGAGAACCCGATGGGCAAGATCGTCCATGTGGCACAGGGCTCTTCGGTCGCCATCGATCCCGAGTGGGCGCGCTTCCTGTCCGGCGAGAAGTCCGAACCCCGTCTGCGCCTGTGGATTCGGCCGCTCGCCGGTGACGAGCAGGACCCCGACGTCTCCGCCTTCTTTGCCATGATGGCCGCCGACATGAGCCCGCCGGTCCCGATGAACCTCGGCCATTTCGGTTGGGCCCCAACGGTTCAGATGACCACCTATCTGCGTCGCCGCCCGGCCCCCGGTTGGCTCCGCGTCATCGCCGTCAGCCGTGAGGTAGGCGGCCGCATGTTCGACGAAGACCAGATCGTCGTCGATTCCACCGGTGCGATCATCGCCCAGAGCCGCCAGCTCGCCCTGGTTCCCCAGCCGCGCTGACCCGATCCGGGAGAGCGCCTGCGCGAACTGGCGGACCGGTGGGCCGACCTTCGGTGGCGGGCCGGCACTCCAGCGCGTTCTCACCCTGATCACACGCCTGCAGCCGACCTGTGGCAGCGCCGCGACGCCCGCGCGGTGGAGCGGTTCGTATCGAGCCGCTCGATCCCATCGCGGACCCGGCTGCCTGATCGGCGTCGGGTCACCGACGTCGCAACGCCCGATTCCCTTCGAATGCCGGAGTGGCAACTGATTTCGCACCGGTCGGGGTGACTCACGGGGTACGTCCGAAATCGGTAGTCGCCCAGCCGTTCGTACGTGTGCACGACGGTCGGCGGCTCCCGGGCTGTGCGCTGAATTCCCGGGGAGGCGGGACGGCTAGCCTGGAGGTCATGACGAGGATTGCGGTGATCGGCGGAGGCCGGATCGGTGAGGCGTTGATCGCCGGGCTGCTCGAATCGGGGCGGGCCAGCAAGGATCTGGTGGTGGTGGAGCCGGTGGCGGCCCGCGGTGAGGTGCTCTCGCAGCGGTTCGGGGTCCGGGTCACCAGCGCGGTCGCCGACGGCGCCGTGGGGGCCGATCTGGTCGTCATCGCGGTGAAGCCGAACGATGTGGACGGGGTCGTCACCGAACTGGCCAAGTCCGAGCTCGGCGAGGGCGATCGCGAGGCCGTCGTGGTGTCGCTGGCCGCCGGCGTGCCGACCGCCAAGCTCGAGAACAAGCTGCCCGCGGGCTTCCCGGTCATCCGGGTCATGTCGAACACGCCGATGCTGGTGGGTCAGGGCATGAGCGCCATCGCGCCGGGCCGCTACGCCCGCAAGGAGCAGCTGGCGCTGGTCACCGAGGTGCTGGAGTCGGTCGGCAAGGTGGTGACCGTCGCCGAATCGCAGATGGACGCGGTGACCGCGGTGTCCGGTTCGGGTCCCGCGTACTTCTTCCTGGTCGTCGAGGCGATGGTCGATGCCGCCGTCGGTCTCGGCCTGTCCCGGGATGTGGGCACCCAGCTGGTCGTGCAGACCATGCTCGGCTCGGCGGCGCTGATGGAGGAGTCCGGGCAGAGTGCGGTGGAGTTGCGCGCGGCCGTCACATCGCCTGCGGGAACGACCGCGGCGGCGCTGCGGGAGTTGGAGCGCGGCGCGGTCCGTTCGGCCTTCCACGAGGCGCTGAATGCCGCAAAACGGCGTTCCGCCGAACAGGGCGCCATTTCCGACTAGCGTCGAGAGCTCGGCGGCCGGTCGAGCGGCACTTCGGTGTCGCTCCGCAGGTGCGTTCGGTTCGCCCGTACCGAGCGGTTGCCGGTTTGCTGCCGGGGTCCGACTCGCCACAGCAAAGGCTGATTTCTCACACCCGTCGCAGCAATCCCACTGGTCCCGCTAAGCTTCAAGGAGCACGTGCGTGTCTGTTCCGCCGGTGGGGAAGCCGGCGGCGCGGGCGTGCCGGAGGTCAGTGACGCGATGATGTCTGGAAACAGCAGTCAAGCGAGGTCCGGTAATAGCCCCATCAGTGCAGGATCTGTCATAGGCGGCGGGACGCAGTTCCTCACCGTCGCCGAAGTGGCAAGTCTGATGCGGGTATCCAAGATGACGGTGTACCGGTTGGTGCATTCGGGAGAGCTGCCCGCGGTGCGGGTCGGTCGCTCCTTCCGAGTGCACGCGAAGGCGGTGCACGACTACCTGGAGACGTCCTACTTCGACGCGGGGTAGAACCCCTACTTCTACGCCGGGTAGAACAGCAGGAAGTCCAACTCAGGTCACACCCGTTTCGTTCGCCGGTAGGTGGCCCGGTAGCATGAACCGGCACCCTGTACGTGTCGGTTGGTGCCGTCGGGTCCATATCGGCCCGTACCGGGTTAGGACTGTGCAGGGTCAATAAGTGTGCTCCCCGCGGATGTGGGGTGACCCGAGAGAACACGAGGAGCAACCCTATGGGTTCTGTGATCAAGAAGCGCCGCAAGCGCATGTCGAAGAAGAAGCATCGCAAGCTGCTTCGCCGCACGCGCGTTCAGCGTCGCAAACTCGGCAAGTAAGCGCTGCGTCGTAGCTGGAGGCCCGTCACCGATGGTGGCGGGCTTTCGTTTTGCAACGGGTGACAGAACTCATCGTTAGATCCTGGTTAATACTCTTCGGCTGCCCCCCTTGACCCGGTTACGCTGGGGACGCGGGAAAACAGAATGGGGGCTTCGAGTGGGAACCGGTGGCGCGGGTTCGAGCACCCGAGACGGGCAGACACCCAAGGTTGTGATGGTGACCGGAGCGAGCCGGTTCTTCGGCGGAAATGTGGTGGCCCGGCTGGCGGCCGACCCCGCCGTGGAACGAATCATCGCCGTGGACGCGAAACAGCCGAGCCGGGAACTGCTGCGCCGTATGGGGCGCGCCGAGTTCATTCGCGCGGATATTCGTAATCCGTTGATTCGCAAGGTTATCGACGGAAATCAAGTCGATACGGTGGTGCATCCCGCCGCGCTGTCCCGCCCGCCCGCCGGTGGTGGTCGCGCCGCGATGAAGGATATGAACGTCCTGGGCGCGATGCAGCTGTTCGCGGTGTGCCGCAAGACTTCCAGCGTGCGCCGCCTGGTGGTGCGTTCCTCGTCCGCCGTGTACGGCTGCAGCGCCAAGGATCCGGTGAAATTCACCGAGGAAATGAGTGCGCGCACCCCGCCGCGCGGCTGGTTCGCGCGCGACATGATCGAGGTGGAGGGATTCGTGCGCGGACTCGCGCGCCGCCGTCCCGATATCTCCGCCGCGATTCTGCGTTTCCCGCCGATCGTGGGACCGCAGTTGGCGAATCGCGGTGTGCAGTATTTCCGTTCGCCGGTCACGCCCACCGTCCTGGGCCGCGATCCGCGCATGCAACTGCTGCACGAACAAGACGCGATCGACGCCCTCGCCCATGCCGCGCTGTCGGCTCCGGGCGGCACCTTCAATGTCGCCGGAGACGGCGCCATGGCGTTGTCGCAGGCGATTCGCCGGGCCGGGCGCATCGAAATGCCCGTTCCCTACTCGATTTTCCGTTCTGTCGGGCGCACCGTGATGGGCCCGGTGATGCGGGAGTTCACCGCCGAACAAATCGATTATTTTCATTTCGGCTGCGGTCTGGACACCACCCGGATGCGCGCCGAGCTCGGATTTTCCCCGCGCTGGACCACAGTGCAGGCATTCGATGACTTCATAGGGGGCGCAGCGTTGCGGCCCGTGATCGATCCCCGGTGGATCGACGCCGCCGAACACAAACTTCTCGGCCTGCTCGGGGCCGGGACGGGAGCACACCAATGAACGACGTAGCGAAAGTCATCCGACTTCACGACGTGGACTTCGAGACGCGGCATCGGCCCGCGCGCGTCTGGCCGGCTTCCGAGCCCGCCGCGCTCAGTCCGGTGACCTCTCTGACCGATCGGCTCGCCGGAGTCGAAGCGCGCCAGCCGAAGTCGCTGGGCGACACCCTGCGCGGCGCGGTCGCCGACGGGATCGGCCGCACCGCCGATTTCGCGCGTCGTCGGCTCACCGGCGACTACCAGGTCGACGAGTTCGGCCTGGACGAGCATCTGCTGGAGACGGTGATCCTGCCCGCGCTGCGGCCGCTGTCGGATCTGTGGTTCCGCACCGAGGTCACCGGGATCGAGAACATTCCGGAGGCCGGCGGTGCGCTCATCGTCGCCAATCACGCGGGCACCGTGCCGCTGGACGGGCTGATGCTGCAGCTCGCCGTGCACGACCGGCACCCGGCGCAGCGGGCGCTGCGCCTGCTCGCGGCGGATCTCATCTTCGAGATGCCGCTGATCGGCGGGCTCGCGCGCAAGGCCGGGCACACCCTGGCCTGCCCCGCGGACGCCGAAAGGCTTTTGCGCGCAGGTGAAGTCGCGGGCGTGTTCCCGGAGGGCTACAAGGGCATCGGCAAGCCCTACGGTGACCGCTACAAGCTGCAGCGTTTCGGCCGTGGGGGTTTCGTGGCCGCGGCGGTGCGCACCGGCGTGCCGATCATCCCGTGCTCGATCGTGGGCTCGGAGGAGATCTATCCGAAGCTGGCCGACATCAAGCCGCTCGCGCGCCTGCTCGGCATCCCGTATTTCCCGGTGACGCCGCTGTTCCCGCATCTGGGTCCGCTGGGCGCGATACCGTTCCCGTCCAAGTGGCACATCGAACTCGGCGAGCCGATCTCGACGCAGGGCTACGAGCCCGAGGCCGCCGACGATCCGATGACCATGTTCGAGATCACCGATCAGGTCCGCGAAACGATTCAGGGCACGCTGTACAAGAATTTGATCAAACGCCGGAATCCTTTCACCGGCTAGCGAATTCGCCGAGACCCGCGCGGTCTCGGCGCCGGATGCGCTGGGGCATGCCCCCCAACGCCATTCGGGGCTGTTCGGGGCAGAACCCCAGGGCTCAGCCCGCTTTCGCCTCACGTTTGCGGGCGATGACCGCGGCCGCCGCGCCACCCGCCGCGCCCAGCGCGAGCGCGGTGGGCACGCCGACCTTCGCGGCCTTGCGGCCGGTGCGGAAGTCGCGGATCTCCCAGCCCCGGTTCTTGGCGAGTTCGCGCAGATCCGCGTCCGGGTTGATGGCCACCGAGGTGCCTGCCAGCGAGAGCATGGGCACGTCGTTGTGGCTGTCGGAGTAGGCGGTACAGCGCTTGAGGTTCAGGCCCTCGCGGATGGCGAGTGTGCGGACCGCGTGCGCCTTGCCGAGGCCGTGCAGGACGTCGCCGACCAGGCGGCCGGTGAAGACCCCGTCGCGGCTCTCGGCGACCGTGCCCAGCGCGCCCGTCAGGCCCAGTCGCTTGGCGATGACCTGGGCCAGCTCCACCGGTGTGGCGGTGACCAGCCAGACCTGCTGTCCGGCATCGAGGTGCATCTGGGCGAGCGCGCGGGTGCCCGGCCAGATCTTGTCGGCGATGATCTCGTCGTAGATCTCCTCGCCGAGCGCGGCCAGTTCCGCGGTGGACCGGCCCGCGATGAAGGACAGCGCCTTCTCCTTGCCGCTGGCCACGTCGTTCATGCTCTCCCGGCCGGTGACCCGGAACTTCACCTGCTTCCAGGCCATGTCGACGATGTCGGAGGTCTTGAAGTACTTGCGCGCGGCGAGGCCGCGGGCGAAATGCACGATGGACGCGCCCTGCACCATGGTGTTGTCCACGTCGAAGAACGCCGCCGCGGTCAGGTCACGCGGGATGTCCAGGGGTGGGATGTCATCGTGCAGGGCGAGCTCGGCGTCGTGCAGCGCGAGCGCCGCGTCCGCGGAGGCTTCGCCGGCCACGCTGGCGCGCACCTCTTCTTCGGTCGGACCGAAGGGACTGCGCGTGATCCGGGTGAACTGGTCCTGCAGACCCTCAGCCCAGCGAGCCGGGAATTCACCGAATCGGCTCGCGATCAATCCCGTCTTCGCCTCTTTCGAACGTTCCGGCACCGGTACCTCCGCCTGTTAGCGCGAACAAGTCCACAGTAACGCCCGCCGGTGACCGGGACGTAGACGCTGAACGACATAACGGAGAGTTGAATGGTGATCATGAGTGATCGAACCCATACGGTGACCCTGCTGACCCGCAATGGCTGCGGACTCTGCGCGACCGCGCTCGAGCAATTACGACCGATCTGCGCGGATTTCGGGATCGAGCCCTCGACCACCGATGTGGACGAGGCCGCGGCGACCGATCCGGGCCTGCGCGCGGAATACGGCGACCGGCTTCCGGTGGTCCTGCTGGACGGCCGTGAGCACAGCTATTTCGACGTCGACGAGGCGCGTTTACGGGCAGACCTGGCCCGTTGATTACGGCGCGTTGCGTAGCGGGTTCCGGCCGATGAGGGTTGAATGTTCGGCGGGGCCGGAGCCCACCACAAAGTGACTGAATTCACCGACTTTGTGCATGGGTTCACAAGCGGTTACGGTGGTGGCACGCAACGCGCCTTCTCGGGCAGCGGAAGCGACCCCCTGAAGCCTGCTCGACCTCGCCTGTAGGACCGCCTGCGACGGTCTCCCGGCGGCGAGTCGAGAAAAAGAACCCGGACACTCACCCCCGGCCGGACGAGGAGCGCAAGCGACGTGACAGAGCAGCACGAGGCGCCGCACAGTGGCGTCTCCGGCAGGGCTCTGCAGAAGGACATCCCGCAGGCGACCGTGGCCCGACTGGCCACCTACCTCCGGGTCCTCGCCGTACTCGCCGACGATGGTGTTGCCATCGTATCGAGTGAAGAACTGGCTGTCGCGGCGGGTGTCGGTTCCGCCAAGTTGCGCAAGGATCTGTCCTTCCTCGGACCCAACGGGGTGCGCGGCGTCGGCTACGACGTGGTCAAGCTCCGGGACCGCATCGAGGATGTGCTCGGCCTGTCCGAGGGACATCGGGTGGTGCTGGTCGGCGCGGGCAATCTGGGCCGCGCCCTGGTCGGCTACGGCGGTTTCCGGCGGCGCGGGTTCGCCATGGTCGGCATGTTCGACAACGATCCGGCGCTCGTGGGCACCGTGATCGTGGCGGGTGCGAACCGTCTGGTGATCCGGGACGTGGCCGAATTGACCGAGGCGGTGGCGGCATTGGAGCCGACCATCGCGGTCATCACCACGCCCGACTCGGCCGCGCAGAGCGTGTGCGACCTGCTGGTCGCCGCCGGTGTGCAGTGCGTGCTCAGTTTCTCGCCCGTCGCGCTCGAGGCGCCGCCGCACGTCGAGGTGCGGCGCGTGGACCTCGCGGTGGAAATGCAGTTGCTCTCGTTCGAACGGGCTCGCAGCGCCGAACAGGCCGCGATGGAGCCGGTGGCCGCGGTCGCGGCCGGCGAGACGATGACGGTGGTGTCGACGCCGATCCGGCGGGTCGCCCCCATGAAGACTTCGCATGCGGCGGTGCAACCCCCGTCGCGTACAGCGGGGCGCCCTTCGGGCGGCGTAGAGACAACCAGCAAGGGAGCGGTGGTCCAGCCATGAGTGTGCTTCTCGTCGGGATCTCGCATCGGAGTGCACCGGTGCCGGTGCTCGAGAAGATCGCGATCACCGAGCACGACCGGCCCAAGCTGACCGAACTCATGCTGGCTTCGGCGCACGTGTCCGAAGCGATGATCGTCTCGACCTGCAATCGCGTGGAGATCTACGCCGTGGTGGACGCCTTCCACCCCGCCCTCGGCGAGATCAGCGAACTGCTGACCAAGCATTCGGGGCTGCCGCTGCCCGAACTCACCAAGCACGCCTACGTGCGCTACGCCGAGGCCGCCGCCGAGCATCTGTTCGCGGTCGCGTCCGGTTTGGACTCGATGGTGATCGGCGAGCAGCAGGTGCTGAGTCAGATCCGCGCCGCCTACGCGGCCGCCGACGGTCAGCAGGCCGCCGGGCGGACCCTGCACGAGCTGGCCCAGCATTCGCTGCGGGTCGGCAAGCGGGTGCACTCGGAGACCGGGATCGACCGCGCGGGCGCGTCGGTGGTGTCGGTGGCGCTGGATCGGGCGCGGCAGGTGCTGGGTCCGCTGCAGGGCCGCACCGCGCTGGTGCTCGGCGCGGGCGCCATGGGCGGGCTCGCGGTGGCGCAGCTGGCCCGGGCCGGAGTCTCGCGCATCCTGCTGGTGAACCGGACCCTGGAGCGCGCGCAGCGCCTGGCCGACACCGCGACCACCATGCACGGCGTGGAGGCCGAGGCGGTCGAGATCTCGCAGCTCGTGGAGGCCATGGCCACCGCGGAGATCGTGGTGACCTGTACCGGCGCGGTCGGCACCGTGGTGAGCATCGCCGATGTGCACCGTGCGCTGAACGCCGACCGCGTATCCGATCAGCTGGTCATCTGCGATCTGGGCCTGCCCCGCGATGTGGACCACGCGGTCGCCGGGCTGCCCGGCGTGACCGTCATCGACATGGAGACGCTGCAGCGCGATCCGTCGGCAGGCGCGGCCGCCGACGACACCGCCGCCGCGCGCACCATCGTGGCCGACGAACTCACCAAATACCTTGCCGGACAGCGCATGGCCGAGGTCACCCCGACCGTCGCCGCGCTGCGCCAGATGGCCGCCGACGTGGTCGAGGGCGAGCTACTACGCCTGGATTCGCGACTACCCGGGCTGGACACCGGTCAGCGCGAGGAGGTCGCCCGCACCGTGCGCCGCGTCGTGGACAAGCTGCTGCACGCGCCGACCGTGCGGGTCAAGCAGCTGGCGTCCACGCCCGGCGGTGACAGCTACGCCGAGGCGCTCCGCGAGCTGTTCGAACTCAAACCTGGTGCGGCACAAGCGGTTGCCGCAACGATGGAGATCGCCGCGCGCAGTGGCGAGATGGCCGACGATTTCACCGCCGCCCACCCGGGGGACGAACAGGGGCTGACCGCATGAGCGGAGCGATGGTGCAGGAAACCGAGACAGTGTCTTCAGAGCGGTCCTCGACAGAGCGGGACGACGTGCGCGGAACCGCCGCGGCGCCGTGGCGGATCGGCACCCGTGGCAGCCTGCTGGCTCTCACCCAGGCCGGGCACGTGCGCGACGAACTGATCGCGGCCGGGCAGCAGGCGGAACTGGTGATCGTGAAGACCGCCGGCGACAAGTCCTCCGAGCCGGTGCAGAAGATCGGCGTCGGCGTGTTCACGGCCGCGCTGCGCGACGAATTGGCCGCGGAGACAGTCGATATCGCCGTGCACTCGTACAAGGATCTGCCGACCGCGCGGGACCCGCGATTCGAGATCGCCGCCATCCCGCCGCGACAGGATCCGCGCGACGCGCTGGTGGCCCGCGACGGCCTGGTGCTGGGCGAACTGCCGCCGGGCTCCGTCATCGGCACCTCCGCGCCGCGGCGTTCCTCGCAGCTGCGGGCGCTGGGCCTGGGTGTCACGATCGTGCCGTTGCGCGGCAATCTCGACACCCGGCTCTCGAAGGTCGCCACCGGTGAACTCGACGCCGTCGTGGTGGCCCGGGCCGGACTGGCCCGCATCGATCGCCTCGACGCGGTCACCGAGGCCCTGGAACCGGTGCAGATGCTGCCCGCCCCCGCGCAGGGTGCGCTGGCGGTCGAATGCCGCAGCGCCGATACCGAACTCGTGACCATCCTGTCCGCGCTCGACGACGCCGGCACCCGTGCCGCGATCACCGCCGAGCGCGCCATGCTCGCCGAACTGGAGGCCGGTTGCACGGCCCCGATCGGGGCGCTGGCGGAGGTCGTCGAATCACTCGACGACGACGGGCGGGTGTTCGAGGAGTTGTCGTTGCGCGGGTGCGCGGCGGCGATCGACGGCTCGGATGTCATCCGGGCATCGGTGGTGGGCCCGGTCGCGGATGCCGCGGACCTCGGGCGCGCACTGGCGCGTGAGCTCTTGGAGCTGGGGGCGCGCGAATTGCTCAGTGTCACAGAGGAAGACACCGCAGAGCACACAAACGACAGCAACAATCCCAGCCCAATGGAGACCAACCAATGAGCGAGCGAAGCGAGCGAACATTCAGCACAGCGCCCATGGGCATGGTTGGGACGAGCGTCAGCGAGGAGCAGCCGTGAGTCGAGTGACGAAAAAGCAGCCGGGTCGGATCCTTTTCGTGGGTTCCGGTCCCGGAGATCCGGCGTTGCTCACGGTCCGGGCCCGCGAGGTCCTCGGCCGGGCGACGCTCACCTTCACCGATCCCGATGTCGACAAGGGCGTGCTCGCCCTGATCGGCTCCGCGGTGCCCGAGGCCGTCGAAGGGGAGAACCCCGTCGACGTGCGTCCGGCCCTGGGTGATCCGGCCGAGGTGGCCAAGACCCTGATCGCGGAGGCCCGCAACGGGTCCGACGTGGTGCGACTGGTGTCCGGCGACCCGATGACCACCGATTCGGTCATTCAGGAAGTCAACGCGGTCACCCGCTCGCACATGATGTTCGAGGTGCTGCCGGGCCTGTCCGCCGGAACCACGGTCCCCGCCTACGCGGGCATCGAGGTCGGCTCCAGCTACACCGTGGTGGACGTGCGCGGCGAGGTGGACTGGGCGGCCGTCGCGGGCGCACCGGGTCCGCTGGTGCTGCACGCCACCTCGGGACATCTGGCCGAGACCGCCAGCGCGCTGGTGGAGCACGGTCTGGCGCCGCAGACGCCGGTCGCGGTGACCGTGCGCGGCACCACGCGTCAGCAGCGCACCATCGACGCCACGCTGGCGACGCTGAACAATGCCGCGTCCGAACTGGTCGGGCCGCTCGTGGTCACGGTCGGCAAGGAAGTGGACAAGCGCTCGAAGACCTCCTGGTGGGAGTCGCGCGCGCTGTACGGCTGGACCGTCCTGGTGCCGCGCACCAAGGAGCAGGCGGGCGAGATGAGCGAGAAGCTCGTCAACCACGGCGCCATCCCCATGGAGGTGCCGACCATCGCCGTCGAGCCGCCGCGCAGCCCCGCGCAGATGGAGCGTGCGGTCAAGGGTCTGGTCGACGGCCGTTACCAGTGGGTGGTCTTCACCTCCACCAACGCGGTGCGCGCGGTGTGGGAGAAGTTCGCCGAATTCGGTTTGGACGCACGGGCTTTCTCCGGTGTGAAGATCGCCTGCGTGGGCGAGTCCACCGCGGAGAAGGTGCGTTCCTTCGGCATCAACCCCGAACTGGTGCCCAGCGGGGAGCAGTCCTCGGAGGGTCTGCTGGCCGACTTCCCGCCGTACGACGACGTGTTCGACCCGGTGAACCGGGTGCTGCTGCCGCGTGCCGACATCGCCACCGAGACCCTCGCCGAGGGCCTGCGCGATCGCGGCTGGGAGATCGACGACGTCACCGCGTACCGCACCGTGCGCGCTTCTCCGCCGCCGGCCGAGACCCGCGAGATGATCAAGACCGGCGGTTTCGACGCGGTGCTGTTCACCTCGTCCTCCACCGTCCGGAACCTGGTCGGTATCGCCGGTAAGCCGCACGCGCGCACCATCGTGGCCTGCATCGGTCCGAAGACCGCCGAGACCGCGATCGAGTTCGGCCTGCGCGTGGATGTGCAGCCCGAGACCGCTCAGGTCGGCCCGCTCGTCGAGGCGCTCGCCGAGCACGCCGCCCACCTGCGCGCCGAGGGCCTGCTGCCCCCGCCGCGCAAGAAGAGCCGTCGCAGCCGCTAGGTTCACCCGACGTGAGCCGCTGAGGCCCATGTCGTGAGCCGAGGCACATCGTCGCCACTCGCGCCCCGCACACGAAAAGTGCGGGGCGCGAGGCGTTTCCGCCCCCAGTGGCCCCTCCGCGCCGTGAGGCGGACGAACCGGCGCGCGCCCGTCCGGAGTGGGCCCTCCCGCCATCCCTCACGGGAGGACCCGCAGACTCAGCGCTGAGCCTGCATCATCCGGCGGACCATGCGGCAGGTCGCATCCGAGGGCCGGTGCACGCCGACGACATCGGAGATCTCACGAATCCGGTCGTTGGTGGTGTGCTCCGGGCCGAAAGCGCCCGAATCGAGCAGTGCGATGGCTAGTCGCATGGCCTTGAGCCGCCGATTGTGCGAGATGTACCAGGACCGCGGCCGCCCCGCCGGCAGCGGTTGCTTGGACAGCGGCGCCCAGGCGTGATCGATGACTTCGCCCTTCCTGGGCACACCGGCAGCCTTGTCGGCCAGGTTGGTTACAGCAGTGAGCACGACCAATTCCTCCCGTCGCGATCAGGTGCGGGCCGATCGAACACCCTCGATCGAGCGCCCCGCACCTTCGAACACATCTTCGATTCTACCCGCGACCACCGACAAAAACTCGTGCCAGCAAGGGCTTTCGCACGGCCTCGCGCCGACCGCCCGGAACCGATTCCGAACCCGGCCGCGCGAATGCGACCGCGACCTTCGGTCGATGTAACCGCGACCTTCGGTCGATGTAACCGCGACCTTCGGTCGGTGTGACCGCGACCTCCACAGGCGCTCGCGACCGGCCGAACGCACGGGCATATCATGCGAACATGACCGGAATGGACCGCCCACGGCGGTTGCGCCGCACCCCCGCCATGCGTCGGCTGGTGGCCGAAACCACGCTGGCGCCACGGCAATTGATCCTCCCCATGTTCGTCGCGGACGGACTGGACGAACCGCGCGAGATCTCCTCCATGCCAGGCGTTCACCAGCATTCGATGGATTCGCTGCGCAAGGCCGCCGTGGAGGCCGTCGCGGCAGGCGTCGGCGGTCTCATGCTGTTCGGCGTGCCGCGCGCGCAGGACAAGGATCCCGAGGGCAGCCAGGCCAGCGATCCGAACGGGATTCTCAATCGCGGGCTGCGCGCACTGGTCGAGGAGGTCGGCGATTCGACCGTCGTGATGGCCGATACCTGCCTGGACGAATTCACCAGCCACGGTCACTGCGGCGTGCTGGACCGGGACGGCGCCGTGGACAACGACGCGACCCTGCGGCGCTACGTCGAGATGGCCCTGGCGCAGGCCGATACCGGTGCGGATCTGCTCGGCACCAGCGGCATGATGGACGGCCAGGTCGGCGCGATCCGGGCCGGACTGGACGCGGCGGGCCGGACCGATACCGGAATCCTCGCCTATGCGGCGAAGTACGCGTCGGCGTTCTACGGGCCGTTCCGCGAGGCGGTGGGTTCCTCGCTGGAGGGCGATCGCCGCACCTACCAGCAGGATCCGGCCAATCGCCGCGAGGCGATCCGCGAGCTGGAGCTGGATCTGGCCGAGGGCGCGGACATCGTCATGGTGAAACCCGCCATGGCGTACCTGGACATTCTTCGCGAGGTCGCGGATCGATCGACGGTGCCGGTAGCGGCGTATCAGATCTCCGGCGAGTACGCGATGATCACCGCCGCCGCCCGGAACGGCTGGATCGACCGCCGCGGCGCGATCCTGGAATCGCTGCTGGGCATCCGGCGCGCCGGTGCGGACATGGTGCTGACCTACTGGGCCACCGAAGCCGCGCACTGGCTCTCGTGAGCGACGCGATTTTCGGGCAGTATCTCGGTGTGCGCAGACGTCCGGTAGCCGAGTGATCCCCGTCGTGAATCCGATGGTTCCCCCGCCGATTCCGCCGCGACCGGCGCCCGAGGACGTGCGCACCGCCGCGCAACTCTGGTTTGCCGCACTGGTTGTCGGCATCGTGCAGTTGGGCGCGACGCTGGTGGCGCAGCTCGGGCAGCGGCACGAGTTGGCGCAGCAGCTGTTCGACGATCTGCACGAGAAGCAGCCGCAGGTGACGATGGCGCAGGCCCAGACCTGGACGACGATCGTGTTCGCGCTGGTCGCGGTGTTCTGGCTGGTGCTGACCGGCGCGGGGGTGGCGGTGGTGTACCAGCTGTTCCGCGGAAAGAGCTGGGCGCGATCGCTGCTCACCGGATTCGCGGTGTTCCTGATGCTCGGCGCGGCCGGGGCGATGTTCGGCGCCGGCACCGACGCCGGGACCGCCGCGTTGATCGCCGGCGGTGCCGGGATCGTGCAGGCCGTACTCGCCGGTGGGGCCGTATTCCTTTGCTACAGAAAGGAATCCGAGGCCTACTTCCGGCCCGGTCCGCAATGAGTACTGCGAAGTTTGTTAACGGCGTACTACCGGGTATGGTGAGGGTCACAGAGAGTTCGGGAACCGGAAGTCGCTCGTCATGCGTTGAGTCATGGTGCGTTGCGCTCCGGGGGAGCGGAGGCATTGATGCGAGTGGTTATCCAGCAACCGCACAGCCTTCGGCGAGATTGTCTGGTGCTGAGTCTGCTGGTCGTTTTCGGACTGCTCACCCTCGCCGTGCTGTTGATTCCAGGACTCGTCGGCTGAACCACATCACCCGGACGCGCGACCTATGAGCTCGCCCGACAGCGTGGGTTCGCCGGACAGCGCCGATTCGCCCGAGCGCGCGAATTCACCCGACGGTGCGAATTCGCCCGACAGCGTGAGCGACGCATCGAGTTCCGAGGCCGTGCTCTTCTCCGAACCCGGCGCGCATTGGCGCACGGTGGCCTACGGGCCGATCCTGTGCGCGATCCTGCTCGGCGTCGAATTCCTGCGTGGCGGCGCGGTGCACTGGTTCGGGCTGCTGTTCTGCGCGCTGATGCTCGCGGGCTTCGTCTGGCTGCAGGTGGTGGCCGGAAAGCGCCACATCAGTGTCGAACTCACCGCCGACACGCTGCGCGAAGGCACCGAGGTGCTTCCGTTGCGCGACATCGCCGAGGTCTTGCCCGCCGATGACGAGGAATCCTGGGACTATGAGGACTGGGAGTCGGCGCGGGCGCTGGGTGAACTCACCGGGGTACCGCGACGGCGCAAGGGCATCGGCCTGAAATTGAAGGCCGGTGGGCTCGTACAGGCATGGGCGCGAGATCATTTCACACTGCGTGAGGAATTGACCGCCGCCGTCGCGCGGCTGAACGGTGATCAGGAGAAGGAGGCGCGGTGACGCGTTGGCTCGCCGTGCTCGCCGAATTCGTGCTCGTGCCGGTCATCGTGGGCGGCGCGGTGTGGTGCTGGCACAACGGACTTCATCCCGGGTGGTATCGACCGGCGGGGGAGACCCCGGGGTTCGACGGGGTGCGGTACTCCGGGCCGTGGTTGTCGCTGGCCGCGGTGCTGGTGACCATCGCGGGCCTCGTGCTCATCGACGTGGTGGCGCGCACGGTGCGTTTCGCACGCTGAGATTCGCCGCGGGGTGACACGGCGAATGCTTCGGCGGTGGCCTCGGCGACTGCTCGCGTGCGGTGTCGACACACCGTGACCAGGGGTGCGAAGTTTCCGTTCGCCGATTGGTTCGCGGATTGCTGGGAATGATGAAGACATGAAGGTCTACTCGGCACTGTCCTGGCTCGACCTACTACCGCCGCAGCTGAACTGCCTGTTCTCGACCGGGTGGGCAGCGTTCTGCCTGGGCGTTCCCCTGGCTTGATCGGCTGCGGAAAACCGGGTCGCACGGTCTGTCCGGTCGTTGCGTAGCCGCTGTCATGCGGCGCGTCGCGTCGGCGGTCGGCCGGTCGTGCGGCGCACTCCGTCGGCCGCTGTTTTCGCTGTCGTGCGGAGTGCACCTGCTGTGAACGCGGTTGTCGCACGCATCGTGGAACAGATGCGTGCGACAACGGTCAATCCCGGCTTGGGAATCAGCTCACGAAATCAGCTCAGCCCCAGTTCTGGTAAACATCCAGCACTCGCCCGTTGCGGGTGCCCGGAGCGTTGAAGTACAGGCTCACCGAGCCGTCGGGATGCTCGGCCGCCTCCGACATCACCTGTCGCAGCGACGCGTGCACCCCACCCCGCTCGTCCTTGTAGATCTCGGTGTCCGGTCGTAATCCCGCACCCATGCGGCTCAGCGGAACCACCATGCTCACCAGCGCGGGAACCGGTCCGGCCGCGATAGCGGCGGTCTCGTCGTGCGACAGCGCCACCCCGACCCGTCCCTGATCCAGCTGCACCACCGGCGCTCCCGCCGCCGCGCTCCCCGCCCCCACGCTCGACGCAGCCCCCACCACCGCGACCACCGCCAGCAATCCAACCCCGAACCGTGCGACCCGCATCCCGTCCCGCCCTTCCTCGGTTACCGCCTTCTGCGCCTGGAGATTACGCACCGGCAACCCTCCAGCGACCGATCTCCCCCAATCCACCCCCGGCGTGTTGCCCCTCACCGCCCCAACCTTTTCGAGCAAGCCGCGTCCTCGCGGCGAGCAACTCCGAGCAGCAACTCCGAGCAGCAACTCCGAGCAGCAACTCCGAGCAGCAACTCCGAGCAGCGACTCCGAGCAGCGACTCCGAGCAGCGACTCCGAGCAGCGACTCCGAGCAGCGACTCCGAGCAGCGACTCCGAGCAGCGACTCCGAGCAGCGACTCCGAGCAGCGACTCCGAGCAGCGACTCCGAGCAGCGACTCCGAGCAGCGACTCCGAGCAGCGACTCCGAGCAGCGACTCCGGGCAGCGACTCCGGGCAGCGACTCCGGGCAGCGACTCCGGGCGATGCGTGGATGTGGGTGGATCGGGTAGGGGGTGCGGGGAGGGGGCGGGGGTGCGAGGATGAGCGGTTGGGGTGTGGGGTGGCGCACTCCACTACACCCTGTCGTCGACGAGGGTGGGGGCGGCTGAGAGACTGGGTGCCGTGAGTTCTTCTCCGCGTGTGAGCCAGGCATCGGTGCCGGTCTCGGCCCAACTCTTCGAACGCGCCGCGGCGGTCATTCCGGGCGGCGTGAATTCGCCCGTGCGGGCGTTCAACTCGGTGGGCGGGACGCCGCGGTTCATCGCCTCGGCCAGCGGTTACACGCTGACGGACGCCGATGGCAACGATTACGTCGACCTCGTGTGTTCGTGGGGCCCGATGATTCTCGGCCACGCGCATCCGGCGGTCGTGGAGGCCGTGCAGCGCGCCGCCGTCGGCGGTCTGTCCTTCGGTGCGCCGACCGAGGCGGAGATCGACCTCGCCGAGGCCATCGCGGCACGGGTGGAACCGGTGCAGCGGGTACGACTGGTGAACTCGGGCACCGAGGCCACCATGAGCGCGGTCCGGCTGGCGCGCGGCTTCACCGGTCGCTCCAAGATCATCAAGTTCAGCGGCTGCTACCACGGTCACGTGGACGCGCTGCTCGCCGACGCGGGCTCCGGCGTCGCGACCCTCGGTCTCCCGACCTCGCCCGGCGTCACGGGCGCGCAGGCCGCCGACACCATCGTGCTGCCGTACAACGACCTCGACGCGGTGGCCGCCGCGTTCGCAGCCAATCCCGGTGCGATCGCGTGCGTCATCACCGAGGCCGCCGCGGGCAATATGGGCGCCGTCGCTCCCGGCCCCGATTTCAACGCGGGCCTGCGCAGGCTCACCACCGAACACGGCGCGCTGCTCATCATGGACGAGGTCATGACCGGCTTCCGGGTGAGCGCGGCCGGTTGGTACGGCATCGAGGGCGTCGCGGGCGACCTCTACACCTTCGGCAAGGTCATGAGCGGCGGCCTGCCCGCCGCCGCGTTCGGTGGTCGCGCCGACATCATGAATCATCTGGCGCCGATCGGGCCGGTCTATCAGGCGGGCACGCTCTCGGGTAATCCGGTCGCGGTCGCCGCCGGTCTGGCCACGCTTCGGCATGCCGACGCGCAGGTGTACGCGGCCCTGGATCGCAATTCCGCACAGCTGGGCAAGCTGTTCACCGAGGCGCTCACCGCCGAGGGGCTCGCGCATCAGGTGCAATTCGCAGGCAATATGGTGAGCGTGTTCTTCGCCGAGAACCCGGTCACCGACTACGCCGCCGCCAAGGCGAGCGAAACGTGGCGCTTCCCAGCCTTTTTCCACGCGCTCCTGGATGGTGGTGTGTACGCGCCCCCGAGCGCGTTCGAGGCATGGTTCGTCTCGGCAGCTCTCGACGAGAACGCATTCGATCGCATCGCCGCCGCCCTCCCAGCCGCCGCGCGCGCCGCGGCTGCCGCCACCCCCGAAGGATCCGCCGCGTGAGTTCCACCCGACCCGAGTCCGGACTGCCCACCCCATCCCCCCACGAGGCCCCCGTCACCACCGAGGACGCCATCCGCCTCCTGGACGCCATCCGTCAAGCCGAGGTCGAACTGGCCGAAACCGGCGACAATATCGCCGTAGCCCCGGCCGAACCCGCTGCCCCGGCCGAACCCGCCGCTCGGGCTGACACTGCTACTCAGGCTGAATCCGCTCCTGAGTCCGAGTCTGCAACCAGCGTCGAGTCCGTGACCAGCGCCGAGTCTGTGGCCGACACCGAGTCTG
This sequence comes from Nocardia jejuensis NBRC 103114, assembly GCF_001613145.1. Taxonomy (GTDB): domain Bacteria; phylum Actinomycetota; class Actinomycetes; order Mycobacteriales; family Mycobacteriaceae; genus Nocardia; species Nocardia jejuensis. The sequence continues at coordinate 43,443 of NZ_BDBU01000056.1, read as the reverse complement.
CAACCAGCGTCGAGTCCATGACCAGCGCCGAGTCCGTGACCAACGCCGAGTCTGCGGCCAGCGTCGAGTCCGTGACCAACACCGAGTCCGCGGCCAGCGCCGAGCCCGCAGCAAAGCGATCCGCGAAGAAGGCTGCGGCCTCGAAGCGACCGGCCGCGAAGGTCGCTGTCCCGCAGGCCGTCTCGAAGTCCGCTGATGCGTCCGCCGCTGCGGGTGTGGTCGACCCCGCCCCTGCTGCCGGTGTGGTCGAGTCCGCCGCAGCCGCCAATGCGGCCGAGTCCGGAACCGCCCCCGGTGTGGCCGAATCGGCTGCCGCCGGTATCGCTGAGTCCGCCGCCGCTGGTGCGGCCGAGTCCGATGCTGTTACCGCGCAAACGGTCCAGCCGCCCGCTGGCGATGCGGATCCGGCCCGCCCGGTCGACGCTCAGGGTTCGGCCCCCGCTGTTTCCGATGAAGCCGCGCTCGAGGTCGACGATATCGAAATTGGTTCTGTCGCAGTAGATTCCGTTGCCGTAGCGAGTGCCCCCGTCGCCTTCGAGGCGACCGATCGGACGGTCGGTGAAACCATGGACGAGGCGAACGCGAAGAGCGCTGCGGACCAGACCGTGGCGGCTGTCGAGATCGGGTCGGCTGCGCCGGATCCGGTCACGGCTGCCACCGAGATCGTGACCGCCGCCGCGGCGGACATCGACCCGCGGATCGATGATCCGATCACCGATGAGTTCGAGATCATCGTGACCGAGGTGCGCGACGACGCGGTCGAGACCGCCGCTGCCTCGCGGATCGACGAGCCGACGACCGACGAATTCGAGGCCATAAAGGTCGAGCCGACGGCCGTCGCCACGGCGGCCGACGCGCGCGGCGCAACCGAACCCGCCGCGAACGGCTCGATCGAACCCGCGTCGACCGCCGCCGAATCTGTTCCGGCCGGTGCCGAACAGGGTGCGGACGACGCCACCGAATCCGGTGCGAACGGCGCCGAACCGGATGCGAACGACGCCACCGAGACCGGTGCGAACGCTGACGTGAACGATCCCGCAGCGGGTGCGGTCGCGGCCGCCGCCGAGTCCGACCCCGCCGTGTCCGACAGCTCCGAGTCCTCCCTCGCCGCAAGCGGTTTCGTGCTCCCCGGCGATGTCGCCGGCGATGTCGAGACCATCGTGCACGTCATGCGGCACGGCGAGGTGCACAACCCCAAGGGCATCCTGTACGGCCGCCTGCCCGGCTTCCACCTGTCGGTGACCGGTCGCTCGCAGGCGCAGGTCGTCGGCCGTTCGCTGGCGGATCACGACATCGCGCTGGTGGTGGCCTCGCCGCTGCAGCGCGCGCAGGAGACCGCCGAGCCGATCGCCGGACCGCACGGGCTGATCATCCGCACCGACGACAACCTCATCGAGGCGGGCAACACCTTCGAGGGCCTGCGGGTGTCCGTCGGTGACGGCGCGCTGCGCAAGCCCCGGCACTGGTTGAAGCTGCGCGATCCCTTCACCCCGTCCTGGGGTGAGCCGTACCTGCAGATCGCGCACCGCATGCTGGCCGCGGTCAACAAGGCGCGCGTCGAGGCGGCGGGTCGCGAAGCCGTCCTGGTCTCGCACCAACTGCCGGTCTGGACGCTGCGCCGCTTCCTGCAGGGCCAGCGACTCTGGCACGATCCGCGCAGCCGCCAGTGCTCGCTCGCATCCCTGACTTCCCTTGTGTACCAGGGCGATACCCTGATCGACATCGTGTATTCCGAGCCGGCGGGCGCGACCGATCCCACGGTGCACGGGGCATGAGCGGGTTCAGGCCCGGGGGCGGCGGCTCGCGTACGCAAGCCGCCCGCGCCACCATGCGGTGTCGCTCGTCACGCGGGGGCGACGCGGCATGAGCGCGTCCGCTGTGTCCTTGCGCAGGAACGGGTTCGGCGCGCGGAACCCGTTCCGGCGGATCGCGTCGATCCTGTCGGCGAGCCTCTGCCTGGTGGCGGTGCTGGCCGGCTGCTCGACCGCGGGCAAGGACGCGGTGGCGCAGGGCGGGACCTTCGATTTCGTCTCGCCCGGCGGTAAGACCGATATCTTCTACAACCCGCCGTCCTCGCGCGGCACCATCGGCAAGCTGTCCGGCCCGGATCTGCTGACGGACGGCAAGAGCACCGCTGTCTCCGATTTCGAGGGCAAGGTCGTCGTCCTCAATCTCTGGGGCCAGTGGTGTGGTCCGTGTCGCGCGGAAGCGCCTGCGCTGGAACAGGTTTACGAGTCCACCCGGGATCTGGGGGTGGCGTTCCTCGGTGTCAACGTGCGGGACAACCAGAAGGACAAGGCGCAGGATTTCGTGACCGACAACAAGGTCGGTTACCCCTCGATCTACGACCCGTCGATGCGCAGTCTGCTCGCGCTCGGCGGGAAATTCCCGACCAGCGTCATCCCCACCACCATCGTGCTGGATCGCCGGCATCGGGTGGCCGCGGTGTTCCTGCGGTCCCTGCTCGCCGATGATCTGCGCCCGGTGGTCGAGGCGATCGCGAAGGAAGAGCAGCAGTGAACGACGTGACTGTGCTTGCGAGCGTGGGGGAGTCGTTCCAGCAGACCGCCGCTACCGGCCCGCTGCTGCTCGCGCTCGGCGCGTGCCTGCTGGCGGGTCTGGTGTCGTTCGCGTCGCCGTGTGTGGTGCCGCTGGTGCCGGGTTATCTGTCGTATCTGGCCGGTGTGGTGGGGGCGCAAGCCCCGCCCGTGACGGTCGAATCGGCGAAGAGTCCGGTGGCGATGGCCGAACGGCGAACCGCGCGTTTGCGTGTCGCGGGTGCGGCCGGATTGTTCGTGGCCGGTTTCACCGTGGTGTTCGTGCTCGCGTCCGCGACGGTGTTCGGCGCGATCCAGGCGCTGAACGTGAATCGTGAACTGCTGCAACGGGTCGGCGGTGTGGTGACCATCGTGATGGGCCTCGCGTTCATCGGCCTGATCCCCGCGCTGCAGCGCGACACCCGCATGGAACCGCGCCGTCTGAGCGGACTCGTCGGCGCACCCCTGCTCGGCGCGGTGTTCGCGCTCGGCTGGACGCCGTGTCTGGGCCCGACGCTCTCGGGCGTGATGGCGGTGTCCGCGGGCACCGAGGGCACCACCGCGGTGCGCGGCGTGGCCTTGATCGTGGCGTACTGCCTCGGTCTGGGACTGCCGTTCGTGATCCTGGCGTTCGGGTCGGCGACCGCACTGCGCGGTGTCGGCTGGCTGCGCCGCAATTCCCGCACCATTCAGGTGATCGGCGGCATCCTGCTCGTGGCCGTCGGCATCGCCCTGGTGACCGGAGCGTGGGACCAGTTCGTTTCCTGGGTCCGCGACGCCTTCGTCTCGAATGTGACCCTGCCGATCTGATGACCGTGACCACGCAATCACCCGCCCCCGCTCCCGCCCTGCCGCCGCGTCAGTCGCCGCCGCGGCGCGCTCTCGCCGTGCTGCGCAACACCTGGCGCGGGCTGACCAGCATGCGCACCGCGCTGATGCTGCTGTTCCTGCTGGCTCTGGCCGCCATCCCCGGCGCGCTGCTGCCGCAGCGCAGTCTGAATCAGGGCAAGGTCGACCAGTACATCGCGGATCGGCCGACGCTGGGTCCGTGGATGGACCGCTTCGAACTGTTCGACGTGTTCTCCAGTTTCTGGTTCACCGCCGTATATGTCCTGCTTTTCGTGTCGCTGGTCGGTTGCATCATGCCGCGCGTGCTCGACCACTATCGGGCATTACGGACACCGCCGGTGAAGGCTCCGCGCAACCTTTCGCGGCTGCCGCACCACTTCTCGGGCTTCGATTCGGCAACCCCCGACGAGGTGATCGCGCACGCCCGCAAGGAGCTTCGCGGCTGGCGCACCGTGGTGCAGCCGGGCGCCCGCGAGGATGAGATCACGCTGTCCGCGGAGAAGGGCTACACCCGCGAGGCCGGCAATCTGGTCTTCCATCTGGCATTGGTCGGGCTGCTCGCGGCGATCGCGATCGGCAAGCTTTTCGGGTACGAGGGCAATGTGGTCGTGCTCGCCGACAACGGGCCCGGCTTCTGCACCACCTCCCCGGCGGCGTTCGACTCGTTCCGCGCGGGCAATGTCAACGACGGCACCGGACTGACGCCACTGTGCGTGCGGGTCAAGGACTTCAAGGCCGATTACCTGCCCACCGGTCAGGCCGAGATGTTCACCTCGAACATCGAGTACCAGTCGGGCGCCGACCTGGATTCGGGGACCTGGCGGGATTCGCGGCTGCAGGTGAACCACCCGCTGCGGGTCGCCGGTGATCGAATCTATCTGCAGGGCCACGGTTTCGCGCCCAAGTTCACGGTGACCTTCCCGAACGGGCAGACCCGCACCGAGGCCATCCAGTGGAAGCCGGACGACGCGACCACCTTCCTGTCCTCGGGCGTGCTGCGCATCGATCCGCCGGGCGGCATGTATCCGAGCGAGGACGAGCGGCGCAAGCATCAGGTCGCGATCCAGGGCCTCTTCGCGCCGACCGCGCTGCTGCACGGTTCGCTGCTGACCTCCCGGTATCCGGCCATGACCGATCCGATGGTCGCGGTGGACGTCTACCGCGGCGACACCGGCCTGGACACCGGTCGCGCGCAATCGCTGTTCTCGCTGGATCCGGAGATGATCAAGCAGGGCCGGTTGAGCAAGGAGCAGCGGGTCAACCTGAAGCCGGGCGAGTCCGCGACCCTGTCGGACGGCACCAAGGTGACCTTCGACGGCGCGGAGGAGTTCGTGAACCTGCAGGTCTCGCACGATCCGGCACAGCAGTGGGTGCTGGTGTTCGCGGTGACCATGATGGCGGGCCTGTTGGTCTCGCTGTTGGTGAAGCGGCGGCGCGTCTGGCTGCGGGTGTATCCGCAGACTCCGGACACCGGATCCGGCGACCAACGACGTACTGTAGTAGAAATGGCCGGACTGGCCCGCACCGATCAGGCCGGTTGGGGCGGCGAGTTCGACCGATTGCGGGAACGACTGCTGGACAACGACGCCGACGGGCCTGCGGCACCGCCCTCGGCCGGCGCGCGCACCACGAGCACGGGAGAGTGACCATGCCGATCGACGAAACCCTTGTCGGGTACAGCAACCTCGCGTTCAAGTCGGCGTGGGTGGTCTACGTGCTGGTGCTCGCGATGCTGATCGTGCAGTACTCCTCGGCGCAGTCCAAGAAGACCGCGGAGCGTGAACTGGTCGCGGTCGGCGGCGGCGATCGCCCGGCCGGTCCCGGCAAGATCGAGACCAAGGCGCCGCGTCCGATCGCGGAGCGCTTCGGCAATATGGCGTTCTCGGTGCTTTTCGTCGGCATCGCGCTGCATCTGGCGTCGATCTTCTTGCGCGGCTTCGGTGTTCACCGATTCCCGCTCGGCAATATGTACGAGTTCATCACCATGGCGACCGCCGCGGCGATGGTGACCGGCCTGGTGTTCATGTACGACCGCCGCTACCGCTCGATGTGGGTCTTCCTGATCGCGCCGGTGCTGGTGCTCATGTACCTGGCCGGGCAGGTCCTGTACGCCGAGGCGGCCCCGGTCGTCCCCGCCCTGAAGTCCTACTGGCTCCCCATCCACGTCACCGTGGTCAGTGTCGGCAGCGGCATCTTCCTGCTCTCGGGAGTGGCGAGCCTGCTGTTCCTGCTGCGCCTGCGCCAGCCCGAAGGTCAGGAGTCCTCGAACCTGCTCGGCGCGCTGGCCCGTCGCCTTCCCGACGCCCGCACCCTGGACCGCCTGGCCTACAAGACGACCATCGTCGCCTTCCCGATCTTCGGCACCGGCGTCATCCTCGGCGCCATCTGGGCCGAATCCGCGTGGGGTCGCTTCTGGGGCTGGGACCCGAAGGAAACCATGTCCTTCATCGCCTGGGTCCTCTACGCCGCCTACCTGCACGCCCGGGCGACATCCGGCTGGCGCGACACCAAGGCCGCCTGGATCAACGTGGCCGGCTTCGTGGCCATGCTCTTCAACCTCTTCATCATCAATATCGTCGTCTCCGGCCTCCACTCCTACGCCGGCCTCAACTAGCGGCCGGGCCGTTCGTTTCGGCCCGAATCGATAGCCCGAAAATAACCAGACCGGATGGTTTTAATAGCCGTGAGGTCTGAGTCGACGCCGCGAGAGGAGCCGCAAGGTAAAGGCTTGCGGCTCCTCGTGGGTGGTTTCGGGTGAATTACTTGGCCAATTGCAGGGCCAGGGTGGCGGCTGCGGGGGCCAGATACAGGATCGGGAAGACGGCGGTCCCGTACGAGTGGGCCCGGATGGCCGTGGCCGAGGCCAGCGCGAAGTAGAGGATCAATCCGACCGCGGCCGCGATACCGATGGCCGGAACGGCGATGCCGACGATCAGTCCCAGTGCGCCGGCCGATTTGGCCAGGGCGAGCCAGTTCCACCAGCCCTGCGGGACCCCGTACTGGTTCAGCGGGTCGACCACGAACTGCTTCTGGGCGAAGAGCGAATAGCCCGAGAAGCCGATCCAGGCGGCGCTGACAACGGCGAGGATCAGGTAGGCGGTGTTCATGTCGTATCTCGTTTCCGTAGCTGTGTGCGTTGTTGCCTGATCGACGACACAGCCACCGCAGATGTGACATCCGCAGGTCAGAGGTCCGGAAACGAAAATCCCCCGAACCCGGGCAGGCCGGATTCGGGGGACAGTCACATATTTGCTTTTAGCGTCGGCAAACTTTGATCGAGCTAGCTGGAATCGCCGTCGCGAGGCTCTCTGGAGAGTCTGCTCAGGAAATCCGGGTCGTCGTCGGGGCCCAATATGCGGTTTCGCCGGGTGGGTGCTGGGCCGGTGCCGGCAGGTCGCTGGGGTCCGAAGGCCTTCCAGCACAGCATCGCGACCGCTACGACCGCGATGAGCGCCAACAGGTACGTCACGTAGCTCACCTCCTGGGAACGAGGGTAATCCGTGTGCGTACCCGTAGCACCATGGATACGGGAAATAGGAGTTACAGGCGGGTCGCCTCGGTGGTGAGGGACCTGAGCAATTGCATGACTTCGGATTCGCGGAACCGGCGGTGACCGCCGGGAGTCCGCAGTGAGCCGAGTCGTCCTGCGTGTGCCCATCGGGTCACGGTTTTCGGATCAACATGGAACAGGGCTGCCACCTGGCCGGGGGTGAGCAGGGTGTCGGGGCCGGTGACGGAACCCATTACGCGGCTCGCCGCGGTGAACGCAGTCATTCGCAAACCTTTCCGTTTCGACAGATCCCTCATCAGTAGCGACATCGTTGCACTGGAACCCCCGAGTGTTCGAACAGTCTCATTTTGGTAAAGAGGAAGTAATAGACAAAACGGATATCCGTTATGTGTTTACGGTCACGTTCGTCGGCGCTGTAGCGAACTTTCAGCGACATTCGGACAGGGGGTCCGGAGGGCCTGGAAACGCCGTCACCTACTCTGGTTCGCGTGAGTGACGCAACCCCGACCGGCGGTGCGGGCCCGGCTGTTTCCGCCAAGGGCAGCCTGGCACGCAATCTGGCCCTGTACACCCTGGCCCGACTCGGCCTGGTCATCGCAATCACCGCGATCATCATGGGCGCCGCGGCCGTGGTGAAGGTGGCCGTGCCGCTCATCGTCGCGTTGCTCTTCGCCCTGCTCATCGCCATGCCGCTGTCGCTGGTGCTGTTCAAGAAGCTGCGGACGCAGGTGAACAAGGACATCGCCGCGGTCGACGCCAAGCGCCGCTCGGACCGCGACCAGCTGATGAAGCGGCTGCAGGGCGGCGACGCGTGAAGCGCTGTGTGCGCTCCGCACCACGCGAGTGGGTCGACAATGCCGTGCGGCTGATCGATGCCGACACCCAGCGCAGCGCGGACACCCATCTGCTGCGCTTCCCGCTGCCCGCGGAGTGGAGTGTGCAGCTGTATCTGAAGGATGAATCCACCCACATCACCGGCAGTCTCAAGCATCGTCTGGCCAGGTCGCTGTTCCTGTACGCGATCTGCAACGGCTGGGTCCGCGAGGGCACCACGGTGGTCGAGGCGTCCTCGGGCTCGACCGCGGTCAGCGAGGCGTACTTCGCGAAGTTGCTGGGCCTGGATTTCGTCGCCGTGATGCCCGCCAAGACCTCACCGGAGAAGATCGCGCTGATCGAGGCTCAGGGCGGTCGATGTCATCTGGTCCAGAACCCGTCCGAGATGTACACCGAGGCGGCCCGGCTGGCGGCCGAGTCGGGTGGGCACTACATGGACCAGTTCACCAACGCCGAACGCGCGACCGACTGGCGTGGCAACAACAACATCGCCGAATCCATCTTCGAGCAGCTGAGGCTCGAGTCGCACCCGATTCCGGAGTGGATCGTGGTGGGCGCGGGCACGGGCGGCACGAGTGCGACGATCGGCCGGTACATCCGGTATCGACGGCACGAGACCAGGCTGGCCGTGGTGGACCCGGAGAATTCGGCCTTCTACGGCGGCTACGAGCTGGCCGATGTCGGCTACCGGACGGGATTGCCCTCGCGCATCGAGGGCATCGGCCGTCCGCGCGTGGAACCCTCGTTCATCGGTCAGGTCGTGGACGCCATGATCGAGGTGCCGGACGCGGCCTCGGTGGCCGCGGCCCGTCATGCGAGCCTGGCGCTCGGCAAGCGGGTGGGCGGATCCACGGGCACCAACCTGTGGGGTGCTTTTGCCCTGATCGCGGACATGCTCGCGGAGGGGCGCACGGGCAGTGTGGTCACCCTGCTGTGCGACGGCGGAGACCGTTATGCCGGAACCTATTTCAACGACGAGTGGGTTGCCGGTCAGGGGCTGAGCTTGGACGAGCCCACCGCGGTCATCGAGGAATTCATCGCTACCGGTACTTGGTCCGGCTAGTTTTCCCCAGGCACGACGGGTCGGGTGAGAACCGTTGTTCACCCATCGTCTAGTTTGCTGTCCGTTTGCTAAATCGGCGGTGTCGGTGTCGACTTCTGTTCCGAAGCAAGCACTTCCGTGCTCGGGGTCCGGTTGGACACGCTCGAAAAAGTGTTAATGGGCCTTGACGAAATCGGTCTCTCGCGGGCAACTGGACGAGTGACCGCCGTTGGTTGATCGACGCTCGTGCCGAGCGCGAGCATCCACGACCGCAGGCTCGAGGAGGTGCGCCACATGGTGATCCGCAACTCCGTGATGGCCAGGGTCTTCGGGTCGCGCACCAGCTTCGTGCGGTCCGGGCGCTCGTCGGTCACCGAGTCCCCGCGCCACAGCAGCCCGAATTCCGGGTTCGCCCGGCAGTTCTCGACGATTTCCCGCACGCGTTCGTCGAAGCCGTAGCGCGCGACGAGCAATCGGAAGAAGGTGATGGACTGCCGTGTCTCGCCCTGCCAGTCGACCAGCACGGTCCGCGACACCGGGTTGAGCATCAGCCACTCGATGTAGTTGCAGCCCGGGTCCAGCTGTGGGAACGCCTCCCGGTGTGCGGCATTGACCGCGATGATGTCCATGGTTCCGGACACGAAGGCCGCGATCTTGGGGTTGAGCAGCTCGAGATACTCGAGGTCGGCGGGGGCGGGATGATCCGCCTCGATGCGCGGGAGCGGTCCCTCGGCGAGGATGAGCGCGTACTCGAACTCCGCCGCCTGCAATGCGAGTGCGGTGCTGAGGGATTCGATGACCCGGCGCGAGGGGTTCGCCCCGCTCTCGATCTTCGTCAGGTAGGCGACGGAGAGATTGGCGAGCCAGGCCAGTTGGGGCCGAGTCAGGTTGGCGGTGGTGCGGCGTTCGCGGATGTATTCGCCGAACGTGGGGACTCCACTCATCTGTGCTGGGTGACCTTACTTCTCTCGCCGGGGCATGCGGTATCCCGGATTGCCTCAATAGTTTGAAACAACAACAAATCAGGCGTCCAGTTGGGGCGGGTGCGCGCAATTGCGTACCGATCGGTATGCCGTTTGGTGGAATTTCACCCGCGGCGAACCGGGGCCGGGGCGTGTCAATTTTTGTTGACGAGCGTCGAATGTCAACGTAAATTGACGCTCATGAGTGAAGCAACGACTCTGGCGGCCGCCGCCGGCAGCCCCGACCCCCGGGTCGGGCTCCGCGCGGTGCTCGCACTGCGCCGGTTGCTCGAGCGACTCGAGGCGATCCAGGTCGCCAATGCCCGCAAACAGGGCTGGTCCTGGCAGGCCATCGCGGAATCGCTCGAGGTCAGCAGGCAGGCGGTCCACCAGAAGTACAACCGGAAGGGCGGTATCCGCTGATGATGGAGCGATTCGACAAAGCGGCCAAGGTCGCCGTCGTGATGACCCAGGAGGAGGCGCGCGAACTCCGCGCCCCCGCCATCGACGTCGAACACGTGCTGCTGGGGCTGCTCGGCTGCCCCGACGCCGGACTGGTCCGGGTACTCGCCGACCACGGACTGACCGCGAACCGAGTCCGGGACGCCCTGAGCGACAACCGAATCGGCGACCCCCTCGGCGAAGAGGACGCTGCCGCACTGCGTTCCATCGGCATCGACCTCGAGGCCGTGCGCGAGAGTCTGGAGGCCACCTTCGGGCAGGATGCGCTCGAACGCGCGCTGCCCGCCGATGAACCCCGGCGGGGACGGTTCCGGAGCACGAAAGGCATGAATTTCGGGCACATTCCGTTCACCCGAGACGCGAAGAAGGTGCTCGAACTGTCCCTGCGCGAGGCGATCACCCGCGGTGACAAACGGATCGAGGCCGGGCACGTGCTCCTCGGTGTTCTGCGCGCACCGAACCAGGTCACGCGCGGCCTGATCGGGGACGACGCGGCGGAGCGGGAACTGCGTGACGCCGTCGGGAAATACCTCGATCGCGCGGCCTGACGGCCGGGCCGGGGGAGGGGCGCGGTGGCCGAGCGCGTGATGGACGCCCTCGAGGGTGATCTGGATCTACGATCTAGCCATGACGCTCCTGCTACGTCTTCTGATCAACGGTGTGGCCATCTGGCTCGCGTCCGTGTGGGTCGGTGGAATCAGCATCCACGGTCCCGACGAACCCGCCACCACCACCGACAAGCTCATCGTGATCGCGGTGATCACCGTGATCTTCACGATCGTGAACGCGCTGGTGAAGCCCCTGGTGAAGCTGTTGTCGCTGCCACTGGTGGTGCTGACGCTGGGTCTGTTCCTGCTGGTGATCAACGCGCTCATGCTGTGGCTGACCTCGAAGATCACCGAGCACACCGACTACCAGCTGCATGTGAACGGTTTCTGGGCCGCGGTCTGGGGCGCCATCATCATCACGCTGGTGAACTGGGTGCTGGGCGTCCTGGTCCCCGACGAGGACTGAGCTGTCGCCACCGGCGAGCGGTCCGCCGCCGCCGAGGGCCGGTCCGGACGGTGTGGGGGTACTGCCCCCACACCCCGGCGTCAGCCCAGCCCCAGCGCCAGTCCCGTGGCGATCGACCAGACCAGCAGCGCCAGGCCCGTACCGGCCAGCGCCGGAATCAGTCCCGGCCCGTTCTTGCCGGTGCGCACCGGTTCGTTGGCCTTGAAGGCCAGCGGCAGCGCGATCAACCCGGCCAGCGCGAAGGGCGTGCGGGCGACCAGTGCCAGCGTCGCCACGAACGGCACCGCGATCAGCACCAGATGCAGTGTGCGGCTGCGGGTGTCGCCCAGTCGCACGGCCAGCGTGGTCTTGCCCGATTCGGTATCGGTCGGGATATCGCGCAGATTATTGGTGACCAGCACCGCGCTGGAGAACGAGCCGACCGCGATCGCGCAGGCCAGTCCGGCCCACTCCACCCGTCCGGCCTGAACGAACTCGGTGCCGAGCACGGCCACCAGGCCGAAGAACACGAAGACCGCGATCTCGCCGAAACCGCTGTAGCCGTAGGGGTTCCGGCCGCCGGTGTAGAACCAGGCGCCGGCCAGGCAGGCCGCGCCGACCAGCAGCAGCCACCAGGCGCTGGTGAAGACCAGTACCAGGCCGATCGCCGCGCCCACGGTCAGGCACCCGATGGCCGCGTTGCGCACGGCGGCGGGTGTGGCCAGCTTCGAACCGACCAGCCGCAGCGGGCCGACGCGCTCGTCATCGGTGCCGCGAATGCCGTCGGAGTAGTCGTTGGCGAAGTTCACGCCGATGATCAGGGCCAGCGAAAGCAGCAGGCACAGCACCGCTTTCCACCACACCGCCCCGTCGATCGAGGCGGCGGCGCCGGTCCCCGCCAGGACCGGGGCGATCGCATTCGGCAGAGTGCGCGGCCGAGCGCCCTCGATCCACTGTGCTGCTGTAGCCATGCTCCGCAGCCTAGTGCGCACCTCGCCGAGCGGTCGCGCTCAGGATTCGGCGGCGGCCTTCAATCGCGCCAGGCCCTTCTCGAAGTCCGGTCCGACCAGGCGGTCCATCGGGACGAGCTTGCCGAACAGGGCCATCGGGCCGGTTTGCCTACCGGTCATGCGCCAGGTCACGACGGTGCTGTCGCCCTGTGGGGCGAACTCGAAGCGGATCTGGTTTCTGGCCTTGAACGGCTTCTCGAAATGCAGTTCGAGACCGATGGCGTCGTCGGTGATCGCGGTGATCTCCATATCGCCGCGTCCGGCTTTGCGGTTGCCGCTCCAGGCGTACCGGGCGCCGATGCCGCGGTCGGCGCCGCTGTAGGTGCGTTCCATGGCCGGGTCGATGTCTTCCCAGGGCGACCACTTCGGCCACTCGTGGAAGTCGTCGATGAGGGCTTGGAGCCGGGCGAGGTCGGCCTTGATGACCGTTTCCCGGTGAATGTCGAATTCGGCCATGGCCTGAGCGTAAGCGACCGTCGCCGCGGATCGGGCGAATCGCGTCGGTCTGTTGCGGCCCGCGCCGGACACGCCGTGCCGCCCCGCTCCGGTGGTGTTCGCGGCGCCGAAAACGTCTCGAGGAGGAGTCGATGGATGGGGTAGGCCGGGTCGGGCACAGCGCCACCGTGAATCGGGCATTCGCCCCGGTGCTCACCTACGATTGGCGAGGAATGAATTCGCACAGAGGCAGTACCGACATGGTCGGAGACGCCCGGCTCGCGCCCACGCGCGACACGATCCTCGTCGCCCTGCTGGGTGAGGTGGCGCTGCGTCGCGCCCTCCCGGCGGATTCGAGCACCGCCGGGGCGCGTGCGGGTGCCGTCACCGCGGCGCCCGGGAATGCGAACTCGGCCATCGGCGGTGGCACCGACGCCCACTCCGGCGCGGATCGCACGCGCGCCGCGCTGACTCCGGTGCCCGGGACGCGGGCGCGATTGCTGGTGTCGGCTCTGGCCATTCACCCTGGTCGCAGCCGAAGCGCCCAGGCGTTGATCGACGATGTCTGGGGCGAGGATCCGCCGCGCGCGCCGATGAACGCGCTGCACACCCAGGTATCGCGACTAAGGTCCGCCCTGCCGGACGGCGTGCTCGAGATCGGCCCGGCGGGGTACCGGTTGCTGTTGCGCGCCGATCAGGTCGACCTGACACTCGCGCAGGAGTGGGAGAGGCGGGCGCGTCAGGCGTACGAGGCCGGGGACGGGGCGACCGCGCTGGCGCTCGTGGGCGCCGCGCGGGAACTGTGGCGCGGTGAACCCGCCGCGGACCTCCCGCCCGGACCGGTCGCGGACGAATTGTCCGCTCTCGCCGCCGAGCAGCGGCGCACGCTCGACACTCTCGAACTGTCCGTGCGGGAAGCGGTGGGAGACTTCGGCGGAGCCATCGAGCTGGCTCGCCGCGCGGTCGCCGCCGATCCCTTCGCCGAACCGGCGCACGGAACGCTGATGCGCCTGCTCGCCGCCACGGGCCGCACCACTGAGGCACTGGATGTCTTCGCTTCGCTGCGTACCCGCTTGGTCGAACAGCTCGGTGCGGATCCGGGGCCCGCGATGGTGGCTTTGAACACCGCGATACTGCGCGGTGAACCGCTGCCGGGGGCGCCCGTGAAGGCGCGGTTCGATCGACGGGGAGAGCCGGGTTCGTCGGCGGGTGGACCCGGCAGTCCTGCGGAGTCGTGGTCGGCCGAACCGGGCCGATCCCCGGGGTCGCGGTCGGCGAGCGCCCGGTCGGGGTCGGACGGTGCCGAGGATCCGCGGTCGGCGGGGACACGATCGTGGTCGGCGGAGCCCGGCGAGGTTGCGGATTCACGGTCCGGGAATTCCCATTCGCGGTCGGCTGGTGCTGATCATGATTCGGATTCGCTGTCGGCGGGCCCACGCCGGGGCGCGGAGACCGATGCCGAGAGTGCGCGTCGCCGGGCCTCGAATTATATTGCCGCCCAGGGCATTTCCGGTGACGGATATCCGATTGTCGCGCCCGGGGGCAGGGATGGGTTCGCGCGGACCGACGAGTCGGCTCGCGGCCGGGACGAGTCGCAGCGCCCGGAGGATGATTCCCGGCTGGGAGCTCCGGCCGCACACGCGGGGTACGTTCCGGGGCACTCGTTGCGGATGGCATCGACCGCTCAGCACGCGTCCGAGGGATATGCGGACTCCGGCGAGATCGCCACGGCCGCAGTGGGTTTGCGGGTCGCGCCCAACCCACTGCTGGGCCGGGCGGCCGATCTCGACGCGCTGGAGGCGCTGCTGCGCTCATCGCGGGTCACCACCGTTCTGGGTCCCGGCGGAACCGGAAAGACCCGCGTCGCCAACGAATTGGGAGCGCGGGTCGCACACGAGATGTCGGTGACGCTGGTCGAATTGGCCTCGGTGCGACCCGATCCGGACGGCATTGCCGCTACCCGTGCCGAAGTGGAGGCCGCGATCGCCGCGACCCTGGGGGTCAGCGAGATGAGTCGCGACACCAATGCCTGGCGACCCACGGGCCCCCGCGCACCCGGTCTGCGATTGCGGGACGCGCTGTCCTCCCGGCCCATGCTGCTGATTCTGGACAACTGCGAGCACCTCATCGACGCCGTCGCGGAGGTGGTGGCCGACCTGGTCGGCTTCACCGATCAGCTCACCGTGCTCACCACGAGCCGCGCGCCCCTGGAGATCACCGCGGAGGTCGTCTATCCGTTGCCGCCGTTGACGATCGACGGCGCGGGATCGCCCGCCACCGATCTGTTCGCCGCCCGCGCCCGTGCGGTACGGCCGTCGGTGCGGCTGGACCAGGAGGTGGTGGTGCGATTGTGCCGCACCCTCGACGGACTGCCACTGGCCATCGAACTCGCCGCGGCGCGGGTGCGCACCATGAGCGTGGAGGAGATCGAATCGCGGCTGGATCGCCGATTCACCCTGTTGCGCAGCGGAGATCGGAGTTCACCGCAGCGGCACCGCACCCTGCACGCGGTCATCGACTGGAGCTGGAATCTGCTCGATGAGCAGCAGCGCATCGCACTGCGCCGATTGTGCCGGTTCCCGGCGGGATTCACCTTGGAGGCGGCCGAGGCCGTCGTCGCCGGGCCCGACATGCTGGATGCCGCAACGGCTGTCGACGGGCTGGTGGGCCAGTCGCTGCTGACGGTGCTGGCCGACGACGCCGCCGAGGACGACAGCACCCGTTACCGGATGCTGGAGACGGTGCGCGAATTCGGTGAGGAGCAGTTGGCGCTCACCGGCGAGGCCGATCTGGTGATGGGCCGGATGTCGTTGTGGGCCAGGGCTTTCGTCATCGATGTCGCGCGGCGGTACCCGACCGAGGCGCAACTGCAGGTGGTGTTCTCCATAGCGGCCGAGGTCGACAACCTGCTCGCGGTCCTGCGCTACGCCCTCGACAACGACGACCTGATCACCGTGAACGCGGTCTACCCGACGCTCGGCGGACTGTGGGTGATGCGCGGCGCGCACATGGAGTTCCTGAGCTGGGCTCCGCGGCTGGGGGCGCTGCCGGTTTGGCTGGGGCCGCAGGAGCCCGAGCTGGCCGACCTGCAGATGTTCGGTCAGCTGATGCTGGGTCTGCACATGATGTACATGAGTAGCGGGCTTCGCGGCGCGGCCGCCGTGCGTTTCCGGATCCGGCAATTGCTGTCCTCCGGCGTGCCGCTCACCCCCACCTTCCGATATCTCGGTGAGCTGGCCACCATTCCGACACAGGCCGGCGGCCACGGGATGCGACTGGCGCGGGCCCTGGCGGACGGAGTCGCCTCGGCGGATCAGAGCATCCGGGTCACGGCCTACCTGGCGCGCGCCAACCTGCGCGAGAACGCGGGTGACGTACACGGGTCCATTCGCGATGCCGCCCGGGCGCTGGAATCCGGTGCGGCACAGGACACCTGGGGCACCGCCATGGTCTGCCAGCATCTCGGCGGCATGTACGGGCAGTCCGCGCGATACGCCGAGTCGGTCGGCTACTACCGGCGGGCCGCGGACCTGATGAACCGGTTGCGCGCCTACGAGGAGGGCATCGAGATGCGCAGCTATCTCGCCCTGTCGCTGGCGGGCATCGGCGAACTCGAGCAGGCGCGCCGGGAGCTGGAACCGAACATGGGGGTCGTCGGCCTCGTTCCGTCGGCCGACTATTCGATGACCGAGCCCAACCCCCGTCGCGCCATGGTGGTGGGCGCGCTCGCGGAAATCGAACTCGCGGAAGGCGATATCGACGGCGGCCTGCGCCGCTTCGGGCAGATGCTCACCCTCTTGGACTGGCCGCGCGCCATGGGCGCGCCCGGTCCCGGCGACCTCGTCCTGGTCTCCGCGGTGATCGATGCCTTTG
Source organism: Nocardia jejuensis NBRC 103114 (assembly GCF_001613145.1). Lineage (GTDB taxonomy): Bacteria > Actinomycetota > Actinomycetes > Mycobacteriales > Mycobacteriaceae > Nocardia > Nocardia jejuensis. The sequence goes on along the minus strand of NZ_BDBU01000056.1, from coordinate 26,935 downwards.
TCTTGCATTCTCGCGCAAGCGAAGCCGAAGTCCTGGTCGCCCAGCTGATCGAACACGCCCTGCCGCGCCTGATGCAGTACTGGGATCTCCCGCAGATCGGTTCCGTGGGCTGCGCCGTCGCCTCCCAGCGCCTGGCCACCGGCCAGGACATCGACCAGGCCCTGGAACTGCTGGCACTCGCCCCGAGAACCCATGCCCGCCAGGACTATCCGTCCATGCGCATGGACCTCCACATCGACCTGCACCGATCCACCGTCGGCGACGACCGGATGGACGCCGTTCTGCGATCCGGTACCCAGCGCGGTCGCCGCAAGGCCGCCGAGCGAATCATGGCACTGCTCGCGCAGATATCGGGCCACGACTGATCCCGGTCATCGGCGCCGAGTGATGATGCGCCGCGATGATCGATCGTCGGTGCGCGATCGGTGAGTCGCGCGCCACGGTTGATCACCCGCCCCGCGACAGCGAAGGCCCCCCGCACGCGAGAACGCCCGCTCACCGTGAATCGGTGAGCGGGCGTCCGGTATTCGGGTGCCGCGGAGTGCTCCGCGGCGATAGTGCTCAGGCGCGGCGCATGTAGGCCCGCACCGCGAGTGGCGCGAAGATCGCGATGACGGCGAGCGAGCCGACGATCGAGTACAGCAGGTTGGAGCTGTACACGTTGCCGTTCATCAGTTCACGGGCGGTCTCGACCATGTAGTAGATCGGGTTGGCCTTGTTGATGCCCTGCAGCCAGCCCGGCATGGTGGACACCGGTGCGAACGCGCCGGACATGAAGGTCAGCGGGAACATGATCATCATGGACATGCCTTGCACGGCGGGTGCGCTCTTGCCGGTGATGCCGATCAGCGCCCAGATCCAGCTGACCGCGAACGAGCAGAACACGACCACCAGGCCGGCCACCAGGACCGCCAGTGCGCCGCCGGCCGGGCGGTAACCCAGGATCAGACCCATGGTGATGGTCAGGACGGTGGCAAGGCCGTAGCGCACCATATCGGCGATCAGGGCTCCGGCCAGTGCCGAGATGCGGGCGATGGGAAGGGATTTGAAGCGGTCGAACACGCCCTTGTCCATGTCCTCGCGCAGCTGCGTGCCGGTGACCACGGAGGTCAGCACCACGGTCTGCACCAGGATGCCGGGGATCAGGATGGGCAGGTAGTCGTGCACGTTGCCGCCGATGGATCCGCCGAAGATGTAGGCGAACAGGGCGGTGAACAGGATCGGCTGCACGGTGACGTCGAACAGCTGCTCGGGATTGTGCTTGATCTTCAGGATGCCGCGGTACGCCATGGTGAGCGAGTTCGCGACGGTCTGCTTGAACGGAATGTGGTTGCTGACTTCGGGAATGGGCGCCGTGGCGACGGCCGCGTGCTTCCCGGGAGCGGTGAGTGTGGTGGTCATGCCGCGCTCTCTTCGGTGTCGGTGTCGTCCTCGGCGGCGTGCCCGGTGAGTGCGAAGAACACTTCGTCGAGGCTCGGCTTGGCGACGTTGATCTCGTCGACCCGGATGTCGTTCTCGCGCAACCGGATCAGGATGTCGGTGGTGATGGAGGGGTCGGGCAGCGGTGCGGTGATCCGCCCGGCCTCGGGACTGATGGTCGCGTCGACGATCTTGCCTTCGGCGCGGGAGAGGAACTCGCTCACCAGGATTCGCGCCTCGTCGATGCGATCCCGGTCCGTCAGGGTCAGCTGCAGGGCCGAGAGGCCCACGGATGCCTTGAGTTCGTTCGAGGTGCCGTCGGCGATGACCTTGCCGCGGTCGATGACCGCGATCCGGTCGGCCAGCTGGTCGGCCTCGTCCAGGTACTGCGTGGTGAGCATGACGGTGGATCCCTCGCGGACCAGTCGCCGGATGGTGTCCCACATCTGCGAGCGGGTGCGCGGGTCCAGGCCGGTGGTGGGCTCGTCCAGGAACAGCAGCGGCGGCCGGGCGATCAGGCTGGCGGCCAGATCGAGGCGGCGGCGCATGCCTCCGGAGAAGTTCTCCAGTGGCTTGGCGGCGGCCTCGGTCAGTCCGAACTCCTCGAGCAGCTCCGCCGACTTACGGCGGGCATCGCTCTTGGAGAGCCCGAGCAGCCGGGAGAAGATGACGAGATTCTCGGTGGCCGTGAGCTTTTCGTCGACCGAGGCGTACTGCCCCGTGACGCCGATCAGCGAGCGCACCGCGGTCGGTTCGGTCAGGACGTCGCGGCCGAAGATGCGGGCGCTGCCGCCGTCCGGTCGCAGCAGGGTGGCGAGCATGCGGATGGTCGTGGTCTTGCCGGCGCCGTTGGGGCCGAGCACGCCGTAGACAGCCCCCCGCGGAACCGCGAGGCTGACGCCGTCGACGGCCCGCTGCTCCCCGAAGACCTTGACCAACCCCTCCGCCTCGATGGCGAGTGGTTCAGCAGGTGTGTAAGAAGTCATGGGAGAACTGTGCGTCCCGTGCCTTACACGGCCCTTGCACCGCTATTGCGCGGGTACGCAAGCGTCCCATCCGACCCCTTGCGGCCGGTCAATCGCCGGGTTCGCCGATCAGCACCTGCACTCCGTCGAGGATGCGATCGATCCCGAATCGGAACTGATCGATCTCCCCGGCCCCGAACGCCCCGTCGCCCATCGCCCTGGTCAGGGCCGGAAACCGATCGGAGTGCCGGGCGAGCAGCTCACCGGTGAGCGCACCCCATTCGCGCTCGTGCTCGACGTCGAAGTCGGCGGACTGCTGGGCCAGAGTGCGGACATGCCCAATCAGCAGCAGGAACACCTGATGCCGCTGCGGCGCGGTGAGCCCGGTCGGTTCCAGCGCGGCCAGCGCGGTATCCAGCCAGGTCAGCTGGGCCGGTCCCATGGCCTGGCGGCGCATGGCCGTGGCGGCCAGCAGCCAAGGATGCGCCTGGTAGCTCGCCCACAACTGCCGTGACCATTCGACGAGTCGCGGTCGCCACTGCGCACTCGCTCGCGAGAGGTCCGGACCTTCGCCCGAGACGGCCTCCACCATCAACCCGACCAGCTCGGTCTTGCCGGGTACGTACCGATACAGGGCCATGCCGGAGACGCCGAACGCCGCCGCGACCTTGTTCATCGAGACGGCGTCCAAGCCCTCGGCATCGGCGAGTGCCACGGCGGTCTCCGCGATGCGCGCGGGGGTGAGGCTGGGTTTGGGGCCACGGGTGGGCTGCTCCTGTTCGCCCCACAGCAGGGCGAGACTCGCGCGCAGGTCGCGGGGTTTTCCGGTGTCCGCCCGAGTCGTCGTGCCTTCGGCCTTCGCCATGGTTCCTCACCGTCCGCTGTCGACAGGTTGACAAGTTCTGAAACTGTTTATACCTTAAATCCATTGTTTACGTCACAAACAGTTTAGGAATGAAGCAATGATCGTCACTCTCGCCGCACTCGCTCTGGTCACTCCCGTCGCCGGTGCGCTGGGCCACCGCCGGCTGCGTCGCACCTCCGCCGCGAAGCGGCTGCGCATCACCACACCGAACGGCATCGACGAATCCGGCTTCGTGCGCATCGGCGGTGTCGAGCAGTGGGTCCAGATTCGCGGCGAGGACCTGAGCAACCCGGTCGTGGTCGAGATACACGGCGGCCCAGGTGCTTCCAATCTGGCCTTCACTCCGTACACCCGAGAGTGGGAGCGGCACTTCACGATCGTGCGCTGGGATATGCGCGGCACCGGCAAGACCTTCGGGCGCGGCGGACCGGATCGGCAGGGGGAGATGAGTCTGGAACAGCTGCAACGGGATTCGCTCGAGCTCGTCCAGCAGGTGCGCGAGCGGATCGGCGTGGGGCAGGTGGTGCTGGTCGCGAATTCCTTCGGGTCCCTGATCGGACTGCGGCTGGCTCGCAGTCATCCCGAACTCTTCTCCGCGTACGTGGGCACCGATCAGAACATCAACGCGGGCGGGCGCGAGAACGCGGCCTATCACGCCCTCGTGAACACGCTGTCGGAGAAGGGAAAACGCAAGGAACTCGCCGAGATCACCGCCATGGGCGCGGACCGGACCGGTTGGACGGCAGCGCAACTCGCGAAATTCAACAAGCTGGTCTTCAGCACCGACCCGTTGATCATGCACACCCTGAAAACGGTGGTGCTGCCCTCGCTGTGGTTCTCACCGCTGCACTCCCTGCGGGAACTGCGGGACGGCATGCGGGGCCAGAGCTACTGCGAGCAGATCGGACCGCCCTCGACCCACATCGACGAATGGGCCGAGGGCACCGAGTTCCGGATTCCGTTCTTCGTTTTCCAGGGCGCGCGGGACGCCTTGACCCCGGTGGAGCCCGCCCGGCGGTTCTTCGACGACGTCACCGCCCCGGTGAAGGGGTTCGGCCTGATCGAGGACGCCGGTCACCTCGCGTCGTTCCGGCACCCCGAGCGATTCCTGGAACTGATGCTCGCCGAGGTGCGCCCGGTCGTCACCGGTCAGCGCACCGCCGACGAGTGACGGGCGCCGAAATCAGCGCGGGGAGGCGGCGAGCAGGTGGGCGCGGAGTTTGGCGCGGTCGGGTTTGCCGGGGCCGCGCAGTGGGAGTTCGTCCAGGACGGCCAGTTCGCGGGGGGCGGCGATGGCGTCGAGTTCGGCGACCACGTGTTCACGCAGTTCGTCGAGGGTGGGGGGAGTGGCGCCGCGGGCCGGGACGATGGCGGTGACCACGCGCTGGCCCAGGCGTTCGTCGGGCAGGCCGAGCACCACGACCTCCGAGACCCCGGGATGGGTGATCAGCACGGCCTCGACCACCTGCGGGATGACGAGCAGGCCGCCGGTCATGATGGCGTCGTCGAGGCGGCCCGTGACGCGCAGCACGCCGTCCTCGAAGTGCCCGGCGTCCTCGGTGCGGAACCAGCCGGGTTCCGCGAAGGCGGGATGGTCGGGCATATTGCGGTAGCCCTTGGCGACGGTCGCGCCGCCCAGCAGCACCCGCCCGTCCTCGATCCGAACCTCGGTGCCGGTCAGCGGAATACCCTCGTACACGCAGCCGCCGCAGGTCTCGCTCATGCCGTAGGTGCGGAACACGGTGATCCCGGCCGCGCGGGCGCGCTGCAGCACCGGCTGCGGGGTGGCCGCGCCGCCGACCAGGACCGCGTCCAGGGTGGCCAGGGCGGCGGTGGCGGCCGGTTCGTCCAGGGCCTTGATGAGTTGGGTCGGCACCAGCGAGGTGTAGCGGCGCTGCCCGGTCATCCCGGCCACCGCGCCCGCGAGCGCCTCGGGCAGGAAGCCGTCCGAGACGTCGAGCACGGCCGGTTCGGTGCCCGAGAGAATGCTGCGCAACAGCACCTGGATGCCCGCGATGTGATGGGTCGGCAACGCCAGCAGCCACTGGCCGGGACCGCCCAGTCGCTCGTGGGTGGCGTCACCGCTGGCCTGCAGGGCCGCGGCGGACAGCATCGCGCCCTTGGGCTGGCCGGTGGTGCCGGAGGTGGTGACCACCAGGGCCACCTCGTCGTCGATCTCTTCGCCGGGCCGCAGCGAACTGCTCAGCCGTTGCGCTTCGCGCCGGTCCGCGGTCGGAACCGGAAGCCAGGCCGGGCCGTTGCCCTCCAAGGCTTCTCGAAGGTGCGGCAATACGTCGCCTACCGATGCGCCGGTCGGCATGGGGAGAATTCGGAGGCTATTGCTCACGTTCGCGATCGTGTCATGTCGGGGGACGGCGGCGCACCCACGGGGTCCGCATCCGCCCTGCAACGGTGGTCAAGTCGGTCAGTCGGACGTCGGTGTCGCCAGCGGCCATCCGCCGGCTGCCAGCCGGGAAGCCACCCGAGCGATATCGTCCTCGCCAGGCTGTTCCTTGGCAACTCGGGCGATCGCCGCCTCGATGTCGGTGCGCTCGATATCGTCGGTGGCGACCCGCTCACGCACCAGCTCCTGCACCACCAGATGCACCTCGTAATCGGTGAGGCGGCGGTGCAGAACCGCGAGCAGCGCCACGTAGTCGGACTGCGGAATGCCCTGCGGATATCCGGCTTTGAGCCAGGCCAGCACCTTCTGCAGCACATTGACGGGCTCTTGCGGCGCGGCCGCGGATTCGGTGTTCGGCTGTTCGGGGGTGCTCACGAGCGTCCTTTCGTTCCGGCGGCGCGACGGAGATCAAGCATTGTCACGCGCCGAGCAGATGGATTCCCAATCGGGTGGCGAGGAAGTTGCGTGCGATGAACAGCACACCGACCACCACCGCGATCATGACCACCGCGAAGCACAGCGCGGACACGGCCCGCGCGACCTGGCGGGTGGAGCCGGTCGCGCCGTCGTCCACGACCGCGCGGTAGCGGATGCCGACGGCGAACACCGTCGGCAGACCCGCGCCGAAGACCAGGGCGGCCAGGGTGACCTGCCATAGATCGGACAGGTTGGACAGGAATGTGTGCATCGCCGCCTCCTAGCCGAGTCCGTTGTCGCGCCGAGCCGCGGTGGTGTCCTCGCGGTGCGCCGGGTGCGTGTCCTCGCGCTGGATCTGCGGAGTCCGCCCGGTCCGGCCCGAGGTGGTGCCGCCGGGCGTGGACAGCGCCGCGGGCGCGCCCGGAGTCGCGGGCGCGGCGGCGGCCTTCCACTCGGAGTTGACGTTGTGCGAGTTCACCGCGGTGCGCTTGGAGCGCCGCCAGATCGCACCGGCCGCCACGATCAGCAGCACGAACACCACCAGCACGCCGGCGGTCCCGCCGATGCCGTGCAGCAGCGCCCAGCACAGCGCGCCCACGATGCCCGCGAGCGGCAGCGTCAGCGCCCAGGCCACCGCCATGCGGCCCATGACCGCCCAGCGCACCTCCGCGCCGGGCCTGCCCAGGCCCGAGCCGAGGATGGAACCGGTCACGGTCTGCGTGGTGGACAGCGGCAGGCCGAAGTGCGCCGAGGTGAGAATGATCGCGGCACTGGTGGATTCGGCCGCGAAGCCCTGCGGCGGCGCGATGTCGACCAGACCCTTGCCCAGGGTGCGGATGATCCGCCACCCGCCCAGGCAGGTGCCCGCGGCGATGGCGATCGCGCAGGACACGATCACCCACAGCGGCAGCGGATCACTCGCGCTGGCCGATCCGTGCGCGATCAGCGCCAGGAAGATGATGCCCATGGTCTTCTGCGCGTCGTTGGTGCCGTGCGCGAGGGAGACCAGCGAGGCGGAACCGATCTGCCCCCACCGGAATCCGCGATCCACGGTCCGCTCGTTGCTGCCCCGGGTGATCCGGTACACCACCCACGATCCGATGGCGGCGACCAGCGCGGCGACCACGGGCGCGAGCAGAGCGGGGATGACGATCTTGGCCAGCACGCCCTTGCTGCCGGCGGTCCAGATCACGCCCTCCCAGCCGAGCGCGGCGATGGTCGCGCCGATCAGCCCGCCGAACAGGGCGTGAGAGGAACTCGACGGCAAACCCAACAACCAGGTGAACAGGTTCCACAGGATGCCGCCGACGAGGCCCGCGAACACGATGTCCAGCAGGGCTTCTCCGCTCACCTCGGAGAGGTCGACGATGCCCTCGGCCACCGTTGCCGCGACCGCCACGCTCAGGAAGGCGCCGACGAGATTCAGCGCTCCGGACAGGAGTACGGCGGTACGTGGTGGGAGGGCACCTGTTGCGATCGAGGTCGCCATCGCGTTCGCGGTGTCGTGGAATCCGTTGGTGAAGTCGAACGCCAGAGCCGTGAAGACAACGATCAGCAGAACGAGCAGTTCGGCAGACACACCGTTCAGTTTGCGCTATATCGTTCACGGCGTGTTAACCGGTGCCCCCGGGCGTGTTTCACGGCTACCTGCGTGCTAAGGCGGGTGCCGGGGGCCGCCCGTCCAGCGCAGGTGCAGCTCAGTCGCCTCGAATATCCCGGCGGAGCGGGTGGTCCGGGGGAATCTCGACGAACACGATCGGCACGCCGTCCGGGTCGCGCACCCACATTTCGATGAGCCCCCACGGTTGCCGCGCCGGCGCCCGATCGATCACGACACCCCCGAGCGCGAGTTCCGCCGCGGCATCGGCGCAGTCGCGCACCTGCAACCAGATGGCCCCCGCGAACCCCTGCGGATCCCCGTCGGTCCGGCCGTGTCCGGCGACCTCCACGAGCGACTGCCCGGCGAAGAAGACGGTTCCCCCCGGATACTCCCGTGCGATCGCCAGTCCCAGCGAGTCCCGATAGAACGCCAGCGTCCGCTCGTAGTCGACCGGCCGCAGAATGACCCGACTGCCCAGTATCTCCATATGTGCCAGCTTCCCAGCCGTGCGTTAGCTACGCGAGGAAACGCCGACGCGCACGCCGCCGTGTTCGATGTTCGGGTGGAACTCGACCTCTCGACCTCTCGGTCTCTCGGCTGCTCGGCCGGGAGACCCGAAGTCCCGAGGACCGGGGCGGCACACGAGCCCGGAGGGTTCGCGGCCACACCGGAGAGTTCAGAAGTACCAGGGGTAGGGCTTCCAGTCGGGTTCGCGCTTCTGCAGGAACGAGTCGCGCCCCTCGACCGCTTCGTCGGTCATGTACGCCAGCCGTGTGGCCTCACCGGCGAACAATTGCTGACCGACCAGTCCGTCATCGGACAGATTGAACGCGTACTTGAGCATGCGGATCGCCTGCGGGGATTTGCCGAGGATCTCACCGGTCCACTCCAGTGCCACGTTCTCGAGGTCGTCGTGATCGACGACCTCGTTGACCGCGCCCATCGTCTTCATTTCCTCGGCGGTGTAGGGCCGTCCGAGGAAGAAGATCTCGCGGGCGCGTTTCTGCCCGACCATTTTGGCCAGGTAGGCGCTGCCGTAGCCGCCGTCGAAGCTGCCCACGTCGGCGTCGGTCTGTTTGAATTTGGCGTGCTCGCGGCTGGCTAGGGTGAGGTCGCAGGTGACGTGCAGGCTGTGTCCGCCGCCGGCGGCCCAGCCGTTGACCAGGGCGATGACGACCTTGGGCATGAACCGGATCAGGCGCTGGACCTCGAGGATGTGCAGTCGCCCCGAGCGGGCGGGGTCCACGGTGTCGGCGGTCTCGCCGTCGGCGTACTGGTACCCGTTGCGGCCGCGGATGCGCTGATCACCGCCGGAGCAGAAGGCCCAGCCGCCGTCCTTGGGACTGGGTCCGTTGCCGGTGAGCAGGACCGCCCCGACGTCGGAGCTCATCCGGGCGTGGTCGAGGGTGCGGTAGAGCTCGTCCACGGTGTGGGGCCGGAAGGCGTTGCGCACCTCGGGCCGATCGAAGGCGATCCGCACGGTGCCCTGATCGATGTGCCGGTGGTACGTGATGTCGGTGAGGTTCTCGAACCCGGGTACGGGCTCCCACAGCTTCGCATTGAAGGTCACGGCCTCGAACATACTGTTCGGATCCGGGCGCCCGTGACTCCCTCCGCTGATCCGCTCGGCGATTTGCGGGTGCCGGCGAATTGCGGGCAGCGGAATTCGGACATTTGACCACATCGGTGCGGCGCTCGGTGACTGGCCGGTAGGTGAAAGTGAAACGCTGCCAACCGATTGCGGAGGGCTTACAGTGCTGTAACTGCCACGGCAGTCGGTAGCGCGTTGGCATCGCGTGTGCGGGGACACCGGTGCGTATAGTTGCACGCGCTCGCTCATCGAAAAACTATCCGGAGGAACCTGAAAGTGGTTGCAGCACTGTCTGAATCCCTGCTCGACGACGCCAAGCGTCCGGCCTTCCTGGCTGACGCGAAAGAGGTTCTGGATGCCGAGGTGTCCGACAAGGGCGGCGCGTCCGGCCTCGCCGTGAAGGGCGGCTACGCCGCGATCAAGAAGGTCAGCCCGACCATCGTGGGTGACGCGCTCGAGTCGTTCATCCCGAAGTTCGTGTCGCAGCTGGACCCGTTCTGGGCCGAATACAAGGCTTCGGGCGCGGGTTCGTTCGGCGATCTGCTGGTCTCGAAGCAGGACGAAGTTGCCGAAGCACTGCTCGCGGTGACCGACGAGCGCGCCGAGGCGTCGTCTCGTCCGGCGCTGACGAAGGTGTACGGCTCGCTCCGTTCCTCGGCGAAGAAGCATGTCGCCGAGGCGCTTCCGCGCGTTGGTGCTCTGATCCAGCGTCACGCTGGTTAATCAAATGACCGGTTCGCGGCCCACGTGCGGGGCCGCGAACTCGGTTGTCGTACCTGGGGTATCGAGACCCCGAGGTATTCGGACCCTGAGGTAGCGAGACTCAGCCCGCGGCCTTGCCGACTCGCCAGTATCCGGTGAAAGTGATGTCCGCCTTGGGGATTTCCCGTTCCTGAGCCAGATGCCGGCGCACGCCCGAGGCCAATTTCTGTTCGCCCGCGATGAACGCGTACACGCCCGCGGACGGAATGTCCGCCGTGCGCACCGCATTCGCGACCGCGGTACCGGTTTCGGCATGCGCGTCCTCGCGCACGACCCAGTTCACCTGCACCCCTTCGGGTTCGTTCAATTCCTGCGCGTCGTCGGCGTGCGGAATCTCGATGAACGCCGCACCCTTCAGCTCGCGTGGCGCCGAACGCAGCGAACCCGCGATCGCGGGCAGCGCGCTCTCGTCGCCCACCAGCAGCGAGAAGGCGCAGTGGTCCGGGGCCTGGTACATGATGCCCTCGTCGAGCAGGCCGATCCTGTCGCCGGGAGTCGCGTTGTTGGCCCACGTCGAGGCCGGGCTGTCGTCCCCGTGCGAGACGAAGTCGATGTCGATCTCCGCCGAGCTGCCGAACTCCCCGAAACCGGCGGCGCGGTAGTCGCGCACCGTGTAGTTGCGCACTACCGGACGAGTCTCCTTGCCCATCATCAGATATTGCGCGTACCAGCCGAGGCTGCTCGCGGAGGTGGGCAGGCGCAGGTTGCCGTCCTTGCCCGGCATGAACAGCCGGAACCACTGGTCGAAACCCATCGAGGTGTAACCGGCCAGGCCCTCCCCGCCGATGGTGACACGAACGAAGTTCGGGCTCAGCCGCTTGCTGGCCAGAACCTCCGCCGTGAGAATCTCCCGATGTTCGGGCTTGACATATTTGGTGCGCTTCGCCATATGCCTTAGGTTAGCAAACCCTAAGTTGGTCTGATAGGTGTGAGCTGGCCACACTCGCGGGTGTGAGCGGGGCGACGCAGCGTAATGATCGACTGTCTGAGAGGCTGGAGGATGTGAATCCTTCGACAGCACAGGCGCAGGTCGTCGTCGACGAACTCGCGCGCGGCGGAGTCCGGGACGTGGTCCTGTGCCCTGGATCGCGAAATGCTCCGCTGGCATTCGCATTACAGGCCGCCGACGCCGCCGGACGGATTCGCCTGCACATGCGCATCGACGAGCGCAGCGCCGGATTCCTGGCCATCGGCCTCGCCATCGCGGGTGGTCGCCCGGTTCCCGTGGTCATGACCTCCGGTACCGCGGTCGCGAATCTCGGGCCCGCCGTGCTCGAAGCCAACTACGCGCGGATGCCGTTGATCGTGCTGAGCGCGAACCGGCCCTACGAGATGCTCGGCACCGGCGCCAATCAGACCGTGGAACAACTGGGCCTGTTCGGCAGCCAGGTGCGCGCCACCATCAGCCTCGGTCTCGCCGAGGAGGAACCCGGGCACTGCTACGACAAGCAGAACAGCGTCTGGCGTTCGGCCGTGTGCCGGGTGCTGGCCGCCGCGCGCGGCACCCGTTCCGGCAATGCCGGGCCGGTGCACTTCGACATTCCGCTGCGCGAACCGCTGGTGCCGGACATGGCCGCCGGGGAAACGCTCCCGGCCGGGCGTCCCGACGAACGGCCCTGGACCGCAACGCAATACGCGACACTGGACGTTCCGCTCGATATCGACCTCACCCTCGACACCGTGGTCATCTCCGGCCACGGCGCCGGACTGCGGCCCGAACTCGCGTCGCTGCCGACCGTCGCCGAACCCACCGCGCCCCTGCACGGCCCGGCGCTGCATCCGCTGGCGTTGCCGCTGCTGAAGCCGAAGCAGGCCATCATCACCGGCCGGCCGACCCTGCACCGCCCGGTGTCCAAATTGCTCGCCGATCCCGAGGTCACCGTGTACGCGCTGACCACCGGCCCGCGCTGGCCCGACGTGTCCGGCAACGTGGTCGGCACGGGCACCCGCGCGGTCACCGCGGGCGTGCCCCGGCCGGAATGGCTGGAACTGTGCGCGGATCTGAACGAGAAGGCGAACGCCGTGGTGCGCGCGGAGCTCGCCGGGCATCCCAAGCCGACCGGCCTGCACGTGGCGGCCGTGGTCACCGCGGCGCTGCGCGACGGTGATCAACTGCTGCTCGGCGCGTCCAATCCGGTGCGCGACGCCGCGCTGGTCTGGCATCCGCGCCCGGGTGTGCGGGTGCTGTCCAATCGCGGGGTGGCCGGAATCGACGGGACCGTCTCGGCGGCAGTCGGTGCGGCACTGAGCCATTCGGGCCGCACGATCGCGCTGATGGGTGACCTGACCTTCCTGCACGACGCCTCCGGCCTGCTCATCGGACCCGGCGAACCGCGGCCCGAGGACCTCACCATCGTGGTGGCCAACGACGACGGCGGCGGCATCTTCGAACTGCTGGAACAGGGTGACCCGCAGTACGCGGGGGTCTTCGAACGCGTCTTCGGCACCCCGCACGGGATGGATCTGGCCGCGCTGTGCGCCGCCTACCGCGTCCCGCATCGCCAGGTCGACACCACCGAACTCGAGGCGGCGCTGACCGGGCGTGCGCACGGCATCCGCGTGCTCGAGGTGGTGACCGAGCGGTCCAGCCTGCGGGAACTGCACGCCACCGTGCGCGCGGCCATCGCGCACTGACGGGCGCTTCGGCATATCCGGCGACCCGGGCGCTTTCCGGTGCCGCGCCTCGGGTGCGCACGGTCGCCACACCGACGATGCGTCGGTCCGGCTCGGCCGACCCGGTCCGGCCTGCGACCCGGTTCGGCCTGCGGCCTGGCTCGGCCTGCGGCCCGAGTCGGTTCAGACGACAGGCATCAGTCCTCGCCGGCCGCGCCGTCGTCGTAGTCGTCCAGCGGAACCGGGATGGCCTGTTCGACCAGATCGCCCTCGTCCGCGGACCAGCCGCTCTCGCCCTCGGGGACGCGCACGACCGGCGACTCGGCCGTGATGTCGTCGTCGGCCTGGCTGTCGGGGTAGGCCGGAATGGATTGCTCGACGTAATCGGCCTCGGGCACTGCGCCCAGGGTGCGATCGGCGTCCATGGTGCGGTCTGTCATCGGATGCTCCTCTCCGCCGCGCTGCGGGACAGCGCCGCGAGTGGACGGCGCCGCTATGGCGCCGTGCTGCTACCGGTGTTGCCGGACATCTCCGAGGATGCCCCCGTGCACACCGGGATGGCAACCGCCGCGGTCATTCGCCGTCCAACGGCCCGGGATCGGCGGGGTGCTCGACCAGGGCCAATACCCGGCCCGCCAGGAAGCGCGCCGTGCGCACCGTCGTTCCGGTGCGCGTCACCTCCATGACCTCGACCACGCCGCGCGCGATGCGCACCTCGACTCGCCGGCCCGCTCGGGTCGCCGCCACTTCGTAATTGCGAGATCCGTCGCCGGTATCGACGACGATCTCCACTCGATCACCCTTCATCTTCCAATTCTCCTCGCTACCAGCGCTTTTCGCCGCACTTGCGGGCTAACGACCGGGTCACGAAGCGGCGCTGTGAGTGCATCCGCACGCAGTGGCGCGCGATTCGGGGCGATTATTCCGGTGAGACTGGGTAGTCCTAGTTCATGAGCAGGCCTCTGCCCAGGGGCTCCGCGCATCGGGAGGAACCCATGAACAGCCCGGCCTTCGATCTGGAACCGGCCGCATCCGCACTAGAGGCCCTGGTCAGTGGAATTTCCGACGATCAGCTCGATACGGTGACACCCTGCGGTGAGACCACCGTGCACCTGTTGCTCGCCCACGTCATCGGCTTCACCGAGGCGTTTCGCAAGGCCGCGACCAAGGAGATGATCGGCCGCGCCCAGCTGCCGAACGCCCTCGCGCCCGATCTGGGTCTGGGCGAGTGGCGCACCGTGATTCCCGCCCAGCTCGAGGCTCTGGTCACCGCGTGGCGCGAGCCCGCCGCCTGGGAGGGGGAGACCCAGGTCGGCGGTGTGGAGCTGTCCGCTTCGCAGAGCGCGGTATTCGCCCTGGACGAGCTGATCATCCACGGCTGGGACCTGGCCCGGGCCACCTCCCAGTCCTTCGTCCCCGATTCGAACGACCTCAACATTCTGCTGAGCATGCTGCGCGACACCCCTGTGGAAGGCACGCCCGGTCTCTTCGGCCCGGTCGTCCCGGTCCCCGACAACGCGCCCCTGTTCGACCGAGTTCTCGGCCTCACCGGGCGCGACCCCGACTGGAGCGCGCACCGCGAAGGCTCGCTCGCCTGATCTACTCGCCGCTGCACCGAAAAACGGTGCGGGCGAAGAACGGTGCGGGCGAACCGAAACGACGTTCCCGTGGGGAGTTCGCGCCGAATCACGGCTCGGCGGTGACGAATACACCTGATCGGGCGGCGAGGGCGGCGGCTTCGGCCGCGGCGGTGACGGCCGTGGCGTCTATCGGATCGCCGCTGGCGAGCAGGCGGTAGTACAGCGGCGCGGAGACGGCGGCCAGGACCGCGCGCGGGTCTGTGCCGGAGGGGATTTCGCCGCGAGCGACGGCGGTCTCGACGCACGGTGACCATTCGGTGAGCCGGGTGTCGTAGAAGCGATGCAGGGCCTGGGCGGTGGAGTCGTCGGTGGTCGCCGCGGCGATGACGGCCCGGAAGAGCCGGCCCTGGCGCGGATCGGTGAGCGTCGCGGCGACCAGGCGGGCATTGGCGAGCAGATCCCCGGGCAGCGAGCCGGTATCCGCGTGGGGGAGTGAGGTTTCCGCCATGTCGACGAGCAGATCCGCGACCAGCCCCGCGGGCGTGCGCCAGCGGCGGTAGACGGTGGTCTTGCCGACCTCGGCGCGGGCGGCGACCTCGGCCAGATCCAGGTCGGCGAACCCGCGTTCGGCCAGGAGGTCACCGGCGGCCTTCAACACGGCATCGCGGACGCGGGCAGTGCGCCCACCAGGGCGAATCGACCCCGGTGCATCGATATCTCGGTCCATAACGGTCCTCCGGTTCCATTTGCGACAACGGGAGTGTATCGTCTGTCGTGTTAATGAAACAGCAGTTCCGTTAGGAGAAGATCATGGAGTACCGTCGGCTCGGCGCGTCAGGTCTGCAGGTTCCGGCTCTGAGCTTCGGCGCGGGCACTTTCGGTGGTCGCGGCGAACTCTTCGGCGCCTGGGGTGACACCGACGCGCAGGCGGCCCGCCGACTCGTGGACATCAGTCTGGAGGCCGGCGTCACCATGTTCGACACCGCCGACGTCTACTCGGACGGTGCGTCGGAAGAGGTTCTCGGCGAGTCGATCCGTGGTCGCCGAGATCGGGTGCTCATCTCCACCAAAGCGAGCCTGCCCACCGGCCCCGGGGCCGCCGATTTCGGTTCGGGCCGCGCCCGGCTCATCACCGCCGTGGAGAGTTCGCTGCGTCGCCTCGGTACCGAACACATCGATCTGTTCCAGTTGCACGCCTTCGACGCCGGCACCCCGGTCGAGGAAGTCCTTGCCGCACTGGACGATCTGATTCGCGCGGGCAAGATCCGCTATGTCGGCGCGTCCAACTTCGCGGGCTGGCAGCTCATGAAATCCCTTGCGGCAGCGGACCGGCACGGTCTGCCCCGCTATGTCGCACACCAGGTCTACTACTCGCTGGCCGGACGCGACTACGAGTGGGAACTCATGCCGCTGGGTCTGGATCAGGGCGTCGGCGCGGTGGTGTGGAGCCCGCTGGGCTGGGGACGGTTGACCGGGAAGATCCGCCGGGGACAACCGCTTCCGGAGGGCAGTCGCCTGCACAAGACCGCCGGGGCCGGGCCGCCGGTGAACGACGAACTGCTCTACGAGATCGTGGACGTACTCGACGATATCGCCGCCGAGACGGGTCGCACCGTGCCGCAGATCGCGCTCAACTGGCTGCTGCGCCGCCCCACCGTCTCGACCGTCATCGTGGGCGCGCGGAACGAGGAGCAGCTGCGGCAGAATCTCGGCGCCCTCGGCTGGAGTCTGGACGCGGATCAGATCGCGCGCCTGGACAAGGCGAGCGCGGTGACGCCGCCGTACCCCTACTACCCGTACTACCGGCTCGCGGATTTCGCGCGGCTCAATCCGCCGGCCGTCTGAGAATCGCCGCGGACTGCCGTGTGAGACTCGGGATCGCCAGGGCTAAGGGGCCGAATACAAGCCCTGTGCCAGCACCGGCCAGGACGCCTTGAAATCGTCCTGCCAGTAGCCCCAGGTGTGGGTGCCGCTGGTGCGGTAGACGAAGGTCGCGGGAATGTTCAGTTCCTCGAGCCGGTGCTGGAACGCCCGGGTGGACGCATCGACGCCCGCCTCGATGACCGCGCCGAGGGCGACGGTGCCCGCTGTCTCGAGCGCGTCGGTCTCCATCCGGCCGCGTGCGCCGGGCAGATCGTAGATTCCCGGTATGCCGTTGCCGGTGGCGATGAAAAGATGTGTACCGCGCAGTTTTTCGGCATTGAGGGTCGGATCGTTCGCCGCCCACAGCGGATCGTCGTCCGAGCCCCACATATTCGCGACATCGCCGCGGCCGTAGGTTTCGGTGACCAGTTTCACCGATCTCCGGCCGAGCGGAGTGGTGGTCTGCATGAGTCCGCTGTACACGGCCGCACTGCGGAAAAGACCCGGATCGAAGATGACGGAATTCAGTACCGGCAGGCCCGCCATGGAAAGTCCCGCAATGGCATTCACACCATTCGTGCCCAGCGCGGCATCGATCAACGGCGGCAGTTCCCGGCCGATATAGGTAGACCATTTGTTCACGCCGAGAACGGGATCCGGAGCGATCCAATCGGTGTACCAGGTCCAGGCTCCGCCGATGATCTGCACGACATTGACATTCTTGTCGGACAGGAAATCCAGAGCGTCGGTGCGCAATTGCCAGGACGCGTCGTCCACGCCGCCGCCGGCGCCATTGAGCAGGTAGAGGGTGGGCCTGGCCTCGGAGATGTCGGCGGGGCGCAGCACGTCCACCGGGAAACTCCGATTCATCGCCGCGGAATGGACGGTGAGGCGCAGGGTGCGGTCGCCGGTGGACTCGATATTTTCGATGAAGGAGCCGTCCGGTGCTGTCGCGGTGGGCACGGCGACCTCGAGCGCGGCCGGACTGTCGGCGACGGCGGAAATAGTGCCGGCACCGATCGACGCGGCCGCGGCGAGCGCCGCGAGAGCCATTCGTGCGGTGCTGCGACGGTTCACGCTGCGGTCCCCCGGGTATTTCGCGCGCCGTCCCCATGACGACTCTCCCGGCCGAACGTCCCACCCGGATGAAATACAAATATCAGCATTTCAGATAACCGGGCAGCCCCTGATTCTCTGGGGGCGGCCGCCCGGTCCCCGGCTCGGGTTCAGTAGACGTCGCGCACGTAGCGTTTCTCGGCCACCAGTTGCTTCTTGAACGCCAGCGCGGCCTCCTCGCTCAGCTTGCCGTGCACCCGGGCGATCCGAAGCAGCGCGTCGTCCACGTCCTTGGCCATCCGCGCCGCGTCACCGCACACGTACAGGTGACCGCCCTCGCGCAGCCACGACCACAGCTCCGCGCCGTGCTCGATCATCCGGTGCTGCACGTAGATCCGCTCGCGCTGATCCCGGGAGAACGCCAGATCCAGCCGGGTCAGGAAGCCGGACCGGAACATGTCCTCCAGTTCGGCGCGGTAGTAGAAGTTCTCGTCGGCGTGCTGATCACCGAAGAACAGCCAATTGCGGCCCCGGCAGCCCAGCGCGCGGCGCTCCTGCAGGAAACCCCGGAACGGCGCGATTCCGGTGCCCGGGCCGACCATGATCATCGGCGCGTTCGGATCCAGCGGCGGCCGGAAATGCGGCGCCCGCTGCAGGAAGATCGGCACATCGGCCCCGGCCCGATCGGCCAGGAAGGTGGAGCAGACCCCGCCGCGCCGCGCCGCCGACCCGATCGCCCGGGGATCGCCGTACCGAACCACGCCGACGGTCAACCGCACCTCGTGCGGGTCGACCAGCGGGCTGGAGGAAATCGAATACTGCCGGGGCTGCAGCTTTTTCAGCGTTCCCAGCCACTCCACCAGATCGGCCTGCACCGGGAAGTCCCGCAGCACGTCCACCAGCTGCCGATCCCACAGATACCCGTCGAGCTCGTTGCGATTGTCCCGCCGCAACAGCTTCGCCAGCCGCGGACTGGCGTTGCGCTCGCCCACGAACGAGAGCAGATCCCCGCTCACCTTCGTGATGTCGTACTGCGTGGTCAGCGCCTCCGTCAGCGACACCTCACGCTCGTCCGACTCGACGGCCCGATGACCGTCCAGTCCCGTCACCTCCAGCCACTCCGACACCAGCGCGGCACAATTGGCGGGCCGGATCCCCAGCGAATCCCCGACCTCGTAGCTCGCCTCCAGTCCCCGCAGATCGAACCCGAACTGCCGCACCTCTTTTCCCGCGCCCTCACGCGAAAGCAGCTCGTTGCGAGCCAACTTCGCCGGTAGCGGAGCATTCCGAGTGAACGGCGCCGCGCTCCGCGTCGCCACGGACAACCGCGCCCCACCGCCCGAACCGTGCCCACCGCCTGAAGCTGCCCCGCCGCCCGATCCCGGCCTACCGCCCGAGCTTTGTCCGCCGACCGAACCTGGCCGAGCGACCGAACCCGGTCCGCCGATTGAACCCGACCCACCGACCGAACTCGACTCACCGACCGGGCCCGATACGAGGTCGGCTCCGGAGGAGGGGCCGGTGGAAAGTCCAGTGCCCGGGCCGGTGTCCGGGTGAGCGGTGCCGGTTCCCGGGTGAGTGGCGCCGGGACCTGTGGTCAGGGCCGTCGTGATCGCGTCGAGCCACTGTTCCGAGAGCGGTTCGTGGTCGGGTTCGCTGTCGACTCGGGGGTGCAGGCGGGTCGCGCCGCGCTCGGCCAGCAGCGAGTCGAGTTTGCGGCCGTGGCCGCAGAAGTCGTCGTACGAGGAGTCGCCCAGGGCGAAGACGGCGTATCGGAGCGTGTTCAGGCGAATCACGCTGTCGCTGAGGCGATCCCAGAAGTCGGAGCCGTTGTCGGGCGGTCCGCCGTCACCGAAGGTGCTGGTCACGACCAGCACGTCGCCGGTCAGATCGGTCAATTCGGCGGTATCCATATCGAGCAGTCGCGGCGTGAATCCGCTGTCGGACAGCCGGGTCGCGACCTCGGCCGCGAGCTCCTCGGCGGTACCGGTCTGCGAGGCCCACAGCACGGTCACCGTCCGCACGGCGGCCGCGTCGGCAGCGTCCGGGAGTCCGGGAGAGTCCGATCCGCTGATGAGGGCGCCGTGCTGATCGCCGACCGGCGCGGCGCGCGAGTACATCCCGGCCAGCAGGCCGTTGACCCACAACCTGCTCGCCCCCGAAATCGGCGCCGTCTCAGGCAATTCCGGCTGCCCGGTCACCGGCAGTGAGTGCAGCGCCGCGAGATACCCACCCAGATAGATGCGTTCGGTCTCGCTGAGGGTCGGCGGCGTCCCGCCGTCGAGGCCGAGCATGGCAGCCAGCGGATGCGGTCCGCCCGGCATACCGCCGGACCCCGCCGCCCCGCCGGAGACTGCCGCCGTGCCGAACCCGGCACCTGAGCCGAACCCGGCACCCGCGCCGGACCCTGCCATCACGCCTGATCCGGCTTCGGCGCCGGAACCTTCTGTCGCACCCGCGCGCCCCGCGGCGGACCCGGCCGCGGATCCTCCGGCTATCGCGCCGAGCCCGGCCATCGCGCCGAGCCCGGCCATCGTGCCGGGCACTGTCTCCGAATGCGAGACATCCGCCGAACCGTGTGCGGCCGTGCGGCTTTCGGTGCTGGTCAGGACGGCCACCTTCCGTAGGCGCACCGCGCACACCTTGAACTCGGGCTGCAGGGAGGCCGGGTCCACGGCGTCGTTGGTGACGGCGTTGATGGTCAGGTATTCGCCCTGCTCGTCGTTCCAGTGGAAGGGGGCGAAGCAGTTGCCGGGGAGCACCCGATCGCTGACGCGTACGGGTAGCACCGCGCGGCCCCGGCGGGAGGCGATCTCGAGCTGGTCGCCCTCGCGCACCTCGAGTCTCGCGGCGTCGTCCGGGTGCACCTCGACGAACGGCTGCCCGTTCAACTTGGTGAGTTTGGCGATCTTCCCGGTCTTGGTCATGGTGTGCCACTGATGTTGCAGGCGACCGGTGTTGAGCACGAACGGGTGATCCGCGTCCGGCATCTCGTGGGGGAGCAGGTGCGGGCGCGGCCAGAACACGGCGCGGCGGCTGGGGGTGGCGAAGGCCAGGCGCGGGGTGTGTCCGTGCTCATCGGTGAACAGGTGCTGGCTGACGCCGTCGTTCACATAGCGAATCGGGTTGCGGCGCTGCGCCGGATCGGGGCACGGCCACTGCATCGGGCCCTCGCTCAGCGCCTGGTAGCTGATCCCGCGCAGGTCGTATCCGGTGCCGGGATTGCCGAATCGCTTGATCTCCTCGAAGATCTCGGCGCTGGAGGAATAGCCGAAACCGGGGAACCCCATGGCCGTCGCCACCTGGGCGATGAGCTGCCAATCCGGTCGCGCGTCACCGATCGGATCCACCGAGCGTCGCAGCAGCGTCATGGTGCGCTCCGAATTCACCTGGACCGCATCGGCTTCGGCCCACAGCGTGCCCGGCAGCAGCAGATCGGCGTAGGCGTTGGTGGCGGTCTCGGTGTACACGTCCTGCGCGATGACCAGCTCGGCGGCTTCCAACCCGGCGATCACGGTCTTCCGATTCGCCATGGAGGCAACGGGATTGCTGCACACGATCCAGCACGCCTTGATCTTCCCGTCGGCCAGTTCGTTGAACATCTCGACGGTTCCGGGTCCGGCCTCGGTGCGCAGGGTGCCGGGCTCCAGCTCCCATTCCCGCTCGACGAACTCCCGGTCGGCCGCGTTCAGCAGGCTGCGCTGCCCCGGCAGTCCCGGTCCCATGTAACCCATTTCGCGCCCGCCCATGGCGTTGGGCTGTCCGGTGAGCGAGAAGGGCCCGCTGCCGGTGCGGCTGATCGCGCCGGTGGCCAGGTGCAGATTGCAGATCGCATTGGTGGCCCAGGTGCCGTGGGTGGACTGGTTCACGCCCATCGTCCAGAGCGACATCCATTCGCGTGCTTCGCCGATCCACTGTGCGGCGGTGCGAATGTCGGCCTCGGGGATACCGGTGATCTCGGCGACCAGGTCGGGCGGGTACCCGTCCAGGAATTCGGGCATGTCCGCCCAGCCCTCGGTGTGCTCGGCGATGAACTCGTCGTCGATGGCACCGTTCTCGACCAACAGGTGCAGCAGTCCGTTCAGCAGCGCGAGGTCCGTGCCGGGCCGGATCTGCAGGAAAAGGTCCGCGCGCGTGGCGGTATCGGTGCGGCGCGGATCCACCACGATGAGTTTCGCGCCCGCCTTGAGCCGATCGGCCATGCGCAGGAACAGGATCGGATGGCAGTCGGCCATGTTCGCGCCGATCACGAAGAACAGATCGGCGTGGTCGAGGTCCTCGTACGATCCGGGCGGCCCGTCCGCGCCGAGGGACTGCTTGTAGCCGGTGGCGGCGCTGGCCATGCAGAGCCGGGAATTCGCCTCCATGTGCACCGTGCGCAGGTGCCCCTTGGCGAGTTTGGTGGCCACGTACTGCGCTTCGATCGACATCTGCCCGGACACGTACAGGGCGATGGAGTCGGGTCCGTGGGCATCGAGGATCGCGCGCAGCCGGTCCGCGGCCTCGCGCACGGCGTCCTCGACCGGCACCGGTACCGGCGCCTGCCCGCGTTCGGGCCGCCGATACGCGGAGTCCATCCGCCCGGGCGCGCGCATGAGCTCGGCGTGCGTGGCGCCCTTGGTGCACAGTCGCCCGGCGTTCACCGGATGCAGCTTGTCGCCGCTGACCTTGGCGATCACTCGCTGCCCGCGCTCGCCGGTGCCGGTCTGCACGGTGATGCCGCAGCCCACCCCGCAGTACGAGCACGCGGTTCGGGTGCTCGAGCCGGGAGTGGTCGTATCCGCCATGACACGATCCTGGCGATTCGGGATTGCGCCCGATTTACCGAACGTTAGCGGCAGATGACGATTCCCCTCACCGCTCGAATTCGCCAGTGTGAGGCCAGGTCAGCGCCACCGCGAGCCGGGACGCCGGACTGTGAGTCGAGACACAGCGCGACCGGAACCCGGCTCGAACCGGGCCTGCGCGCCCCCGAACCAGATCGAGAGCGGTGCGAAACCGCCCACCACGAACCCGCGCGCTACGAACCCGCTCGCGCGCTACGAACCCGCTCGCCCGCTACGAACCCGCTCGCCCGGTGCGAACTCGCTCGCCCGGTGCGAACTCGCTCGGCTCGGTGTGAACCCGCTCAGCCGAGCTTGAATCCGCGGTGCAGTGCGACGACGCCGCCGGTGAGGTTGCGCCACTTCACCGCCGACCAGCCCGCGTCCGCGATTTTCAACGCGAGCTGCGTCTGCGTCGGCCAGGCGCGGATCGATTCGGCCAGGTAGACGTACGCGTCGGGATTGCTGGAGACGGCGGTCGCGACCTGCGGCAGCGTCTTCATCAGGTATTCCATGTAGACGGTGCGGAACGGCGCGAGGGTCGGGGTCGAGAACTCGGCCACCACCAGCCGGCCACCCGGCTTGGTGACGCGCAGCATCTCGCGCAGCGCCAGATCGGTGTCGGCGACATTGCGCAGACCGTAGGAGATGGTCACCGCGTCGAACGACCCGTCCGCGAACGGCAGCGCCATGGCATCGCCCGCGACCATCGGCACGTTCCGGAATCGGCCCGCCGCGAGCATGCCCTGCGAGAAGTCGGCGGCCACGCACCATGCGCCGGACTTGCCGAGCTCCACGGTGGACACACCGGTGCCCGCGGCTAGATCCAGGACCCGCTCGCCGGGGCGCAGTGCCAGCGCCTTACGGGTCGCGCGCCGCCAGAAGTAGTCCTGGCCGCCGGAAAGCACGGTATTGGTGATGTCGTACCGCTTCGCGACCCCGTCGAACATCGACGCGACCTCGTGCGGCTGCTTGTCCAGCGAGGCTCGAAACGATTCTCGCCGCTCAGATTTCGCCACCACCGCACCCTAGCGGGCGACACGCGTGCGCGACCATCGCGCCCGCGCCGCGCCCCACCAGCGCGCCGGGGGAGAACCGAGCAGCCAGAGCGCGGGCACGGCCAGCGCCCACGACACCACGATCACCGACAGTGCGGGAATGATCGCGACACGCGCATCGCGACCCGCGACACGAACCAGATCGGGATCGCTGCGCAAGTATTCGACATTGATGCGTTCGCCGGCGGTGAGTTTGGTCGGGTACAGCACCCCGACCTTCGGGTTGTGGGTCTCGCCATCGGGCGTCACGAAGATGACCGCCGACCGCAACCGGCCCGCGGACAGGACTTCCGCGCTGGTCACGCCCATATCCGAACTGATCATCCGGTCGTCTTTCCAGGCGGCCAGCACCAGCAGGACCGCGAGCACGCTCACCGCGGACGCGGCGATCACGACGCCGACCCGGGTTCGCCGGAAGCGATCCGCGCTGCTTGCAGACTGGCTAGTTTCCGACACTTCACCAGGCTATTCCATGACCGGACTACCCTTGCCGCCATGTCCCGTAAATTCAGCTTCACCGTGCAGTACAGCGTTCCGGTCGAAGAGCTTCACCGGGCACTGACCAATGACGAGATGTGGCAGGCACGTTTCAAGGACGCGACGACCGCCACGCTGGACCTCTCCCACCCGGACGGGCCCGGCACCATTCGCATTCATATGACCGAAAAAGCATCCGAAGACAAGATCCCCGGCCTCGTGAAGAAGGTCCTCAAGAGCGACCTGGTGCTCGAGCGCACCGACACCTGGGGACCGCTCGAGGGTGGCGCCGCCAAGGGCACCTTCGACGGCGCATCCGGCGGCATCACCACCGAGATGGCGGGCGATTTCGAATTGCGTTCGGCCGCCTCGGGTTCCGAGATCGTCGTCACCGGCATCGTGACCGTGAAGGTCCCGCTCGTCGGCGGCGCGATCGAGCCGCTGGTGGAGAACCTGCTGCAGAAGGTGATGAACAGCGAGCAGAAGTCCGTCGAGGCTTGGTTCGCCGCTCAGAACGCCTGATCGACACACCGAATCGGTTCACGTTCCAGCTGTTTCGCGCACCACCGAGGTCACGCTCGATGGGCCCGGTCCGGGACCTCACCTCCCGGACCGGGCCGCACGGGCCGCTACTGCCCGGCCGACGGGTCGAATTCCCGCGGCTCCACCAGCACCAGCCAGTTCCCGGAGTTGTCGCGAACGATGGCTTCCACGCCGTAGGGCCGCTCGGCCGGCGGCTGCACGAATTCCACGCCCTTGGCCGTGAGTTCCTCGAAGGTCTTCTGGCAGTTGTCCGTTCGCAGTCCGAGTGAGCCCTGCGTGCCACTGCCCAGCGAGCGGCGGATCGCCTCGGCCAGATTCTCGTCCAGCGGGGGACCCGGGATCATCAGGGTCACCTCCAGTTCGGGATGCTGCGGCGCAGCCACGGTCACCCAGCGGAAACCGTTGTCGCCCATGGTCACATCCGCGGTCTCCACGAAACCCAGCTTCTCGGTGTACCACTCCTTCGCGGCGGACTGATCGGTCACGTACACGGTCACCAGCGAGACATTCGTAATCGTCATGCCACCAGGCTATGACCCCGGCTCGCGCCCGGGCTTCTCCGAAATTGCGCAACTCCGGAACGGGGTCTCACCGGTCAGTCCGGCAGTTTGCGATCGGACAGCCCGTGCATGAAGACGTAGCAGCCCGGAATGTGCGGGGCGCCCTCCGCCACGAACTTGGCCTGATATTCCGACGGCGACATCCCCACCAGTTCGGTGAACTTGCTGCTGAAGGACCCCAGGCTGCTGTACCCGACCAGCATGCACACCTCGGTCACGGTCACATTGGTGGCGCGCAGCAGATCCTGTGCCCGTTCGATCCGCCGCTCCGCCAGGTAGAGCGCCGGAGTCTTGCCGTAGGTCGCGGCGAAGCAGCGCAGGAAGTGATACTTCGACACCCCCGCGGCCGCCGCCAGACTGTCCAGGTCCAGCGGCTGCGCGTAGTGCAGGTCGGCCAGGTCCCGGGCCCGCCGCAGATGCGGCAGCAGGTCCTCGGGAACCGGCCGGGGGCTCACGCGAACGGGGCCAGTCGGTCCAGGCGCATGGACGCGCGGCCCGCGCCCCGCCACAGTTTCGCGGTGAGGTCCAGATCCTCGTCGGTCACCAGATTGCCCATTACGCGAACCGCCGTGCGCTGCAACAACTTCGAGCGCATGACCGGCGGTCCGCCGAGCGGCACCGCGCGCGGGTTGGTGGCCAGCGCCGCCAGTCGCCGCGCCATCGAGAAGGTCCGGCCGTAGCGGGCGCGCAGCAGTTCCGGCCATACCCGGCTCAGATCCGGTTCGTCCAGCAGTTCGGACAGCATGTGCCCGCCCTCGAGACCGTAGTCGATGCCCTCGCCGTTGAGCGGGTTCACGCAGCCCGCGGCGTCGCCGACCAGGGCCCAGTTGCGGCCGGCCACATTCGAGACCGCGCCGCCCATGGGCAGCAGGGCCGAGGCCACCGCACGCGCCTCACCCTCGAAGCCCCACTCTTCGCGGCGCTGCGAAACATAGTGCTGCAGAAGCGGTTTCAGTGAGATGTTGGAGGGGCGCTTCTCGGTGGCCAGCGAACCGACCCCGATGTTCACCTCACCGTTGCCGAGCGGGAACACCCAGCCGTATCCCGGAATCA
Source organism: Nocardia jejuensis NBRC 103114 (assembly GCF_001613145.1). Classification (GTDB taxonomy): domain Bacteria; phylum Actinomycetota; class Actinomycetes; order Mycobacteriales; family Mycobacteriaceae; genus Nocardia; species Nocardia jejuensis. Next base: position 1,286 of record NZ_BDBU01000056.1, on the reverse strand, counting down.
GGGTGCCGTCGGCCTCCCGCAATTCCAGATGCGAGGTGATCCACGGGTCGTCGCTGCGCTCGGACTTGATGTACGCCCGCGCCGCCACCCCGTACGCGTACTCGCGATGCCAGGTGCGCCCCAGCAGTTTTCCGACCGGAGATCGCACGCCGTCCGCGACGATCAGGGTGTTGCAGGACACCGCCCGCAGCCCGCTCTCGGTCTTGACGGTCACCCCGGTGACCCGATCGCCGTCGCGGGCGACCTCCACCACGCGGGTGCCGTCCACCATGCGCGCCCCCGACTTCACCGCGGTCTCGCGCAGCTTGTCGTCGAGTTCGGTACGCGGAACGGCACTTCCGTACGCCGGGAACGCCCCGTCCGGCCACGGCAGCAGCGCCTCGCGCCCGAACCCGGCCATCCGCAGTCCCCGGTTGATCGTGTGCAGCCGCACCCAATCGCCCAGTCCCAGATGCTCGAGCTCCGCGGTCGCCCGCGGCGTCAGCCCGTCCCCGCAGGTCTTGTCCCGCGGAAACACCGCCGCATCGGTCAGCAGCACATCGCGCCCGGCTCGCGCCGCCCACGCGGCCGCCGCCGACCCCGCCGGCCCGGCCCCCACCACCAGCACATCGGCATGCGCCGGCAGCAATTGCGAGTCCGGCCCCTGCTCGGCCACACCGTCCGCTGCATCCATGCCGTCAATACTCGCAGCCCATCCCAGACAATGTCGACGCGGATCACCGCCGACATAAATCACTCGAACCGAGCCCCACCCACAACCCACCCGGACTCGAAGCGGAAACCCGACGCCCCACCACAACTCCGAACCGACCGACCCCGCCCCTCGCGCCAGCCGCTGCCGTCACCGAGCGATCACGGCCAGGTTCGTTGCTGGTCGCCTCGAACCTTGCTCTCGCCAAATGATGGACGCTCGTTTCATTGTCGTCTCGCTCAACCTTCGTCTCGCCGTCGGTGTCGCCGAGTGGTCACGACCCGTTTCGTGACGGCTGGCTCGAACCCGCGCCTCTGCCAGCAGCGTCGCCGAGCGATCGTGGTTCTCGGTCCGTTGCCGCCTAGGTCGAATCCACGCTCTTGCTGTCGTGTCGCCGAGTGACCGCGACCCGTTTCGACGTCGTCTCGCTCGAATCCCCTTCTACCAGCGGCATTACCAGGTGTTCGTGGCCCGGCTCGCTTCTGGACTGAGTGGAGCGGGGGAGCGAAGCGGAGGAGCGGAGGGAGGGAAGAAGCGAGCTTGCAGGGCCACGAACCGCCCGCAGCGAAGCGGAGGGCAGAAAATGGGGCCCGGC
>NZ_BDBU01000055.1 GCF_001613145.1 Nocardia jejuensis NBRC 103114 | reverse complement strand
CGTGTCCATCTCGTTCGAATGCATGTGCTAATTCTATCGCGAACGATCACGAAACGGAACCGAAAATAGTATCTGATCTGCGGTTATTCAGAATATGTGCCTGTTCGCAACCGCACAACTTATCCACAGCCTTTTGGGCGCTTTGTCCTATCGCCCTGCCATGTCGCGGCATTCGCTACACCCCTCGCGCCCTGCAAAACTCCCCGCCGCAACCACCGGCGAGAGCTCGAATGTGCTCCACGAGCTCGGGTGAGGATACGGCTCGACAAACCCCGCCAAGTGGCCGTCCGGTTTCCGCACCAGGCTGCGAATATCGGCCCCGTCCGGCCACCGCGCGAACGAGATGGCCCGGCGGTCAAGGCTTCTCGATACTTCGTCGCCCCGTGCGCACATCAGCGCGCTCGAGCAGGGCGAGCGGCGGCGCGGGTCGGCGCGCGAGGAGCGCCGAGGCTAGAGCGGGGCGTCGAGCACGCGATTCGCCGGTGGCGGCGACACGCACGCACCGACGGCAAGGGCCCCGAAGGCCAGAACGCCCGCGACGGTGCGCACCGCGTGAGCGAGCTGCCAGCGGTCGCGCACGTGTGCCCAATCCCCGGGCGGCGCTTGCACATTCCAGTCGAGTTGGTCCGCGTTGATCGGGAGATTCACCGCGATCGTGAGGCCGAAGACCAGAACCATCAGCGCGAACGCCGCCGCACTCCACCACCGCTCCCCCGTCCGGAAGGTCAGGCACAGCAGTGCGATGGTCGCGATCAGCGCGGGGACCAGCGTCACCACGGCGAGGGTGTCGAGTGAATCGAGCTCCACGAGTCTGACCTGCGTGTAGACCGAGCCGTCGTACTCGCGCAGCGACATCTCCAGAACCAGTACCGCGACAAGGAATCCCGCGAACAACCCGGCGAAAACGATGCCGGCGATGCGCACATATCTCGTCATGACCAGTCCACCACGTGGTCGCCGGCCCACTCGGCGAAGGTCAGTGCGGGGCGGCCCAGGATCGCTTCGACCTCGGTGCTCACCGTCGCCGGTCGAGTCGACTCGCGCTCGAAGCGGGCCACCAGGGCGTGCGCGAAGTTCTCGTCGAGCCCGTTGCGAATCATGGCCTCGGTCGCGAGCTCGGCCGGGACCTCTTGATACCGCAGCGGGCGGCCGATGACCGCGCCGAGAATCGGAACCATCTCATCGAATCGGAGTGCCTCGGGCCCGGTCACCTCGATCCTGCGACCCAGCAGCGCATCGTCACCCAGCAGTGCCCGTGCGATCACCTCGGCGACGTCGCGCTCGTGAATCACCGCCTCCGCGAAGCCGGGGAACGGACCGCGGACGGTATCGCCGAACCCCAGCTGCCCGCGCCACATTCCGAGTGTGTTCATCGCGAACGAGCTGGGCCGCACCGCAATCCACGGCAGCGGCCCCTCGGTGACGGCACGCTCGACCTCCCTGTTGCGGTCACCGTTGAATCGGGACGGCTGATGCGCGGGGTCCTCCTCGACATTGATCGCCGACAGCACGACCACCTTCTCCACATCCCGCTCGGCGGCGAGCGCCACGAGTTTCCCCGTGTGCTCACCGACCGCGCGGGGGTGCACGAACAGCCCGCGCACGCCCTCCAGCGCCGCTTCGATGTCGTCGGGCGCGAAGGCGTGCACACCATCCGGGAGATCGGCGTGTGCCGGATGGCGAGTGAGTGCCCGCACGTGCGCACCGTCGGACCGGAGTGCGTGCAGGAGTGGGCGGCCGATGACTCCGGTGGCCCCGGTTACCAGGTACATGATGAGTCCGTTCGATTGTCGTATAGTACGAGAACCGTAGCATATTACTTTGGGAGTCGTACTATATGAGTTCCGTATCACCTGCGCATCGCAAGGCGACCGTCGAGCTCAAAGGGGCATTGCGGGAGCTGAGCAATCAGCTGTCCCTGCTCAACCGGCAGGTGGGCAGCCGGCTGGAGATGCGCGATGTCGACCTCGACTGCCTCGACGTGATCAACCGGCTGGGCCCCCTCGCCCCCAAAGCCCTTGCGCGCGAAGCCGGTTTGCATCCCGCGACCCTCACCGGAATTCTCGACCGCTTGCAGAAGGGCGGCTGGATCACCCGCGATCCCGACCCCTCCGACCGACGCGCGACCCTCATCCGGGCTCTGCGCGAGCGCAACGCCGAACTACTGGGCCTGTTCGCCGGAATGAACAGCTCCCTCGACGAGATCTGCACCGACTACGACGAGCCCGCACTCGCGCTGATCACCGATTTCCTGCGTCGTGCGGGCGCGGCAGGTCGCGACGCCACCGACGACCTCAACTGACCAGCGCCGCGTGGCGATGACGTTCTCGACCGAGGGCAGCCCGGGGTTTCCTGCCGCCGAAACACCGGAGCACCGAGAACGAGTCGGCCACTGAGTGCTGTCGTATGACGGCACCTCGGTCATGAAGCAAGACCTAGACTCCGGCGGTCCAGCGAACCGGCACCCGTTCAGCGGCCACCGGGGTTCGGCGACCCATGCGCAGCAGTTCGATGCGCCGTCTCTGCTTCAGGGCCGGGAGCCGGGACCGCAACACGGACGCACCGTCCTTTCACCCGTGTGTCGGTCGGTATCGGTAGCGTCTGCGCTGTGGAAACTGGGGAACGCATTCAAGAACTGGCGAGCCGGATGATCGAGCTGCGCGATGCCTACTATCAGGGGTCGCCGCTGGTCGCGGACGCGGAGTTCGACGCGATCGAGGATGAGCTGCGGGGACTGGTCGAGGCGAATCCGGAGTTGACGCCGGATCCCAATCCGCTGGAGCAGGTCGGTGCGCCCGCGGTGCTGCACGCACCGATCCGGCACGCGCGGCCGATGCTGTCGCTGGAGAAGGCGACCAAGCACGAGCAGGTCGTGGCGTTCTTCGATCGCTTCCCCGGTCAGTCCGTGGTGGTCATGCCGAAGCTGGACGGTCTGTCGCTGTCACTGGTCTACGAGGACGGCCGACTGACCCGCGCGGTGACCCGCGGTGACGGCACCACCGGTGACGACGTGACCATGCTGGTCCGCGCGCTGGTCGACGGTGTCCCCGATCGGATCGACGCGCCGGGGCGGGTGGAGGTGCGCGGCGAGGCGGTCATGCTGCGCTCGACGTTCCTCGCCTACAACACCGCCCATCCGGACAAGCCGCTGATCAATCCGCGTAATGCGGCGGCGGGCACGCTGCGGGCGAAGGATCCGGCGACAGTCGCCGAGCGCCGCCTGCAGTTCTTCGGATTCGACCTGGACAGCTCCGAGGACGCGGCCGCGGTCGACCTCGAGGAGGGCTTGCGCGCGCTCGGCATCGCGGGTGCGCAGATGCGGCACTGCGACGACGCCGAGCAGGCCCAGGCGGCGATCAGCGCGATCGAGCAGGGCCGCAACGATCTCGACTACGACCTCGACGGCGCGGTGCTGCGCCTCGCGGACCGGGACGCGTACGCCGCCGCCGGAACCCGATCGAATTCCCCGCGTGGCGCGCTGGCGTTCAAGTTCGCCGCCGAGGAGAAGACCACGCTGCTGCGCGAGGTGATCTGGGATGTCGGCAAGACCGGCAAGATCGTGCCCGTCGCCTGGCTCGAGCCGGTGTTCGTCGGCGGCACCACGGTCACCAAGGCCACGCTCGCCAATCAGGAAGTCATCCGCGCCCGCGACATCAAGGTCGGCGATACGGTGCTGGTGCGCCGCGCGGGCGACGTGATCCCGTTCGTGGCAGGGGTTCTCGACGCGGCCAAGCGCACCGGCGAGGAGATCGAGATCATTCCGCCGACCGCCTGCCCGTCCTGCGGACAGCCGGTGACCGAGCAGGGCAACAGCCGAGAACTGTTCTGCACCAACGTGTCCTGCCCCGCACAAACGGTGCGCCGCCTGATCCACTGGGCCTCGCGCGCCGCCGCCGATATCGATGCCATCGGCGGCGTCTGGATCGAGCGTCTCGCCGAGTCCGGCGACCTCGAAGGCCCGGCGGACTTCTACACCCTGACCAAGGAGCGCCTGCTCGAATTCGACCGCATGGGTGAGGTGTCCGCGCAGCGCATGATCGATTCGATCGACGCCAGCCGCGAGGTCGGACTGCGCCGCGCCCTGATCGGCCTGGCCATTCCGATGGCCTCGGACGGCACCGCCGCTCGTCTGGCCCGCTCGGGCTTCGGCTCCCTGGAAGAGGTCGCCGACGCGGGCGAGGAGAAACTCGTCGAGGTCGAAGACATCGGCCCGAAGGTCGCTGCCTCCCTGATCGCGCACCTGACCCGCCTGCGCCCGGAACTCGCGCGACTCCGCGAAGCCGGTGTCTCCCTCGATGTTCGAGAGGAAGACCTCCCCCCGGTCATCGCCGCCGGCGCGCCCCTCGAGGGCAAAACGGTCGTCATCACCGGCGCGATCAGCGATCCCCGATCCGGCGAGAAGGTAGCCCGCCCCACCTTCCAGCGCCTCTGCGAAAAAGCCGGAGCCACAGCTGCTTCCTCGGTCTCCGCCAGCACCGACATGCTCATCACCGGCGCCGGAGTAGGCGACAGCAAACTCGCCAAGGCCGAAAAACTGGGTGTCCAAGTGGTGGACCAGGGCGAGATCTGGACTCTGCTGATAGACGCCCAGGTCGTCTGACCCGGCGAACCGCGAAGATCCGCGGTGAACTCGGCGGTTCGAAAGCACCTGCTACGCACCCGGATCGGCGAATCCGACAATCGCGGCTATCACCGCCACGCCGATGATCACCACGGTCGTCATCACGATGTCCGGTGCGCCCTCGAATTCCGGGCTCTGTCCTCTTCCGCTGTGTGTGCCCACGGTGTCGGAGTCGGCGTTCTCGTCGTGCAATAGCACCCGATTGCGCCGAAAAGCTATGAGCGCCAACGCTCCCAGTGCGACAGCGGCGCAGAACGGAGCGATCGCGGAACCGCGCCAGCCGTTCATCGCCGAGTGATTGATGAACAGTGCGGCGGTGCCCATGGCCGCGACGGCGGTTCGCCGCCAGGACAGCGCGGTCCGCTCCACGGCCAGGGTCGGGGCTGTCACCGGAACAGCACCGCCCAGGCCACCAGCACCGAGACCGCCGCGATTCCGGCGGACAGGATCGGGACCATCGGGGTGTCCTTCAGTCGTTCCCCGCGCCGCATGGTGATCCCGACCCGCCGCCAGTGCGTGTACGCCCCGATCGAGACGACGATGGCGAGCGCGATACAGCTCAGCGCGAGTGCGCGGCGAATTCCGCTGTGGTGGAACGGCTGTACCAGCGTATGCACCGCGACACCACCGGCGAGCAGGCCGAGCGCGGTGCGGATCCACGCCAGGAAGGTGCGCTCGTTGGCGAGGGTGAACCGGTAGTCGACTTCGACCTCCGCCGCCTGCTTCGCCTGCGCGAGGCTGTCAACGGCAGGGTCCGATCTTTCCGAACTGCTCTCGCCCGCAGGCCGGTTCGGTTCCTCGCTCGAGTCCATGATCACCTCCCTACCTGGTACGGGTTACCGCCGGGAATCGGCGGTCACGGCGTGACGATCGCGAATCCGGGATCCGGCTTGCCGAAAACGCCTTTCAGCTGCGCCAGCAACGCCACGTTTCCATCGACCTTGATCTCGCCCTTGGCGATCGCGTCCTGCATGCTGCCGCCTCCGATCATGTTCTGAATGAACCCGCCCCGGGTCAGCGTGATGGTGGCGTCGGGCGCGGGTAAGCGGTCCTCCGGCCAGCGGTCGTAGTGGATGAGCACACCGTTGCGCAGTTCGGCACGATGCACCTGATCGTTCTTGTCGGTGAACTTCCAGTCCGTGACCATGTGCAGGTCCCACGCCTTGGGCCCGTCCACGAACAGCGAGATGGCGTCGAACGCCTGGTCCACGGTCAGCGCTGCCAGCAGCCCCTTGGAGTTGGCAGCCGTGGGCGTGCCGAAGGAACCGTTGCGCAATTCGTACGCGCCCGAGAGGTAGAAGTTGCGCCAGGTGGCGTTCTCCGATCCGTAGCCGAGTTGCTCGAACACACTGGCTTCCAGGTCTTTGGCCTTCTTGTTGTCCGGTTCGGCGAACACGGCGTAGTTGGTGAGCGTGGCGGCCCAGCGGTAATCGGCTGCGTCGTAGGCTTTCTGGGCCTTCTTCAGCACTTCGCTCACCCCGCCCATGGCGTCCACGTGGCGTGTGGCCGAATCGACCGGCGGGTGCTCCCACAGATGCGCGGGATTGCCGTCGAACCACCCCATGTACCGCTGATAGATGGCTTTCACGTTGTGGCTGACCGAACCGTAGTACCCGTGTGTGTTCCAGGACTTTTCGAGGTTCGGCGGCATCCTGAAGTCTTCGGCGATCTCGCTGCCCACGTAGCCGAGATTGAGCCCGCGCAATGTCTGATCGTTGAGGTACCCGTACAGATCCCGTTGCAGGGAAAGGAATTCCACGATCTTGTCGGTGCCCCAGATCGGCCAGTGATGCGAGGAGAACACCACATCCGCCTGGCGCGCATACAGATTGATCGACTCGGTGAGGTACTTGGACCACACATGCGGATCCCGCACCAGCGCACCGCGCAGGGTCAGCAGATTGTGCAGGGTGTGCGTGGCGTTCTCGGCCATGCACAGGATGCGGCGGTCCGGGAAGTAGAAGTTCATCTCCGACGGAGCCTCGGTGCCCGGCGTCATCTGAAACACCATGCGGACGCCGTCGATCACTTCTTCCTGGCCGGTGGCGGTGATGGTCAGGGTGGGATCCAGCAGCGAGACGGTGCCGACCGAGGTGGTCTGGCCGAGTCCCGCACCGATCTGTCCCTTCGGACCGCGTGGCAGCGCCGCGCCGTACATATAGGCGGCCCGGCGGGACATCGCGGTACCGGCGTAGATGTTCTCCGAGACCGCGTGCTCGAGGAATCCGGAGGGAGCCACCACCGGACAGCGTCCCGAACTCGCGTCCTCAGGCGTGATCACGCCGAGCGAGCCGCCGAAGTGATCGACGTGCGCGTGCGAGTAGATGAGCCCGGTGACCGGCCGATTTCCCCGGTGCGCGCGGTACAGCGCCAGCCCTGCCGCCGCGGTCTCGTTGGAGATGAGCGGATCGATCACGATGACGCCGGTCTCGCCCTCGACCAGGGTCATGTTCGACAGATCCAACCCGCGTATCTGGTAGTACCCGGGCGCGACCTCGTACAGCCCCTGTTTGACGGTCAGCTGCGACTGCCGCCACAGACTGGGATTGGCCGAGGACGGACAGGTCCCCTGCAGGAAGCCGTAGGAGTCGGTGTCCCACACCACCTTGCCCTCGGCGTCCTTCACGACGCCCGGCTGCAGAGCGGCGATGAAACCGCGATCGGCGTCGGCGAAGTCGGCGGTGTCGGAAAACGGAAGGGTGTCGGCCAGTCTCCGATTGGCCTGCGCGACGGCATCGGTGGGATCGGTCTGCGTGCCGGACGGATTCACCTCGTCCGATGGCCCGCACCCACTGATCGCCGACCCGACGCCGACCGCCGCGAGGGCCGCCGCGCCGACGCCGAACATTCCGCGTCGCGACACCCGCGACCCGCCGGTGCCCGGATTCTCCGGTTCACCGGCGGTGGTTTCTACCCCGACCACGTCGATCTCCTGTTCTCGATCGAATCGAGCACCGAACCCAGCCAAGCAAGTGTTAGCCGGAAGTTCGCCAATTTCCCGATAACGATTGGTTCACATCCACGCATTGACAGATTGTCAGCTTCTACCCGCCAGGAGTCGACGGCCATCGCATCGCCCGGCGGTTGCTACCTGAGAACAGTAGTGCAAATTGCAGTCTTACTGCAATAGCGGTCGGGTGCGGCGCACCACACACCGCGCGCGATGGACGACTCGGTGCGGGCTGTGATCGGATGCAGGAATGAGCGAGGGGACGAGTGAGGCCACCGGCGAAGTGCGGCGGCGCAGACGCAATCCTGAGCAGACGCGCCGGGCGATCGTGGAGGCGCTGCTGGCGGCGCTGAAGGAAGGCACCTTCGTTCCCACCTCGAAGGACATCGCCACCCGCGCCGGCGTCTCCGAGCGCAGCGTCTTCGTGCACTTCCCCGAGCGCAACAGCCTGCGCACGGCGGCCGTCGAGGCGCAGTCGGACTACGTCGAAACGCTGCTCGTGCGCCCCGATCCCGCCCTGCCGCTGTACGAGCGCATCGACGCCGTCGTGCGGCAGAGCGAGGCGATCTTCACCGCCCAGCGCAATCCGCGCCTGCTCGGACTGCTGGAATCGCAGTCGATTCCGGAGGTCGACGACCGAATGCGGCTGACCGACAGCCGAATCCGTGACGAGTTGGGCCGAACCTTCGCCCCGGAACTCACCCGGAACGGATCCCAGGACGCCGAACTGCTCGACCTGGCCGAGGCCACGATCGGCTGGGCCTACCGGCATCAACTGACGGACCGACGCGGCCTCTCTCAGGAGGCCGCGTCCCAGGCCATCACCCGGGCGTTGCGAACCCTGTTGTCCGACAGCGCGTCCGAGGGTTCGCCGGTGGCGCGCTAGATCTCGACCATCTGATAGTCGGCGACGAAGCGCGCCAGGTAGCGCAGGTGATCGCTGGAGTCACCGAGGGTGTGTTCGATGGCCGTCAGTCGCGCGGTGTAGTGCCCCACCGGATACTCGGCGGTCATGCCGATCCCGCCGTGCATCTGGATGGATTCCTGGCCGATATGCCTGGCGGAGCGGCCGATTCGCAGTTTGGCACGCGAGGCCACCACCGGATCGATGATGCCGTCGGCCAGTGACATGGAGGCGTACAGGCTCATGCTGCGCGCCAGTTCCAGCGAGACGTACATATCGGCGGCCCGCTGGGTCAAGGTCTGGAACGTGCGCAACTGGACGCCGAACTGCTTGCGGGTCTTCAGATACTCCGAGGTCAGCCGCAACGACTCCTCCATCGCGCCCACCGCTTCGGCACACAGTGCGGCTTGCGCGCCGACCTGTGCGGCCTCGATCTCCGAGGCGGCGTCGCCGGCGTCACCGAGCCGTTCCGCACTCGCACCGTCGAATTCGATATCGGCGCCACGCAGGCCGTCATGGGTGGTGAAGCCGGTACGGCGCACGCCGGGGTCGGCGGGATCGACCAGGAACAGGCCGATGCCCTCGGGCGACGCCGCGCTCACGATCAGCCGATCGGCGCAATCACCGTGCGGGACGGGATGTTTGCGGCCGGTGAGCCGCCAACCGTCGGCTCCCTGCTCGGCCTGGGTGAGCCGCACGGCGGCGGGCCACCGGTATCCGGGTTCGGCGTGGGCGAAGGCGAGTCGCAGCTCCCCCTCCGCGATCCGGGGCAGCAGATCCTTGCGCTGGGCGTCGGTGCCGGCCCGGGCGACGAGGCCGCCCGGCACCAGCGCGCAGTCCAGCAGCGGTTCCGGGGCGAGGCGACGGCCGATCTCGGTCAGCACCAGCATCGCTTCGATGGGACCGGCGCCCATGCCGCCGTCCTCCTCGGCGAAAGTCAGTCCGAGCAGGCCGATTTCGGCGAAAGTGGCCCAGATCTTCGGGTCCCAGCCGAGTTCGGTGCCGGTGACCTCGGTGCGACGCTCAGGGGTGTAACCCCGGGCGAGCACATCGCGCACGGTGTCGCGGAGCATTTCCTGTTCGACGGTCAGAGCGAAATCCATGGTGCTTCCTCACAATCCGAGGATCGTCGAAGCGATGATGCCGCGCTGCACCTCGTTGGATCCTCCGTAGATCGATGTCTTGCGATAGTTCAGGTATGTCGAGGTGCTGCGCCGCGCCCAGTCCGGGGTCTCACCCTCGCGGGGCAGTGCCTCGGGCCCGGCGATGTCCACCATCAGTTCGGTGACCGCCTGCTGCAGCTCGGTGCCGCGCAGTTTGAGAATCGAGGACACCGGGTTGGGCTTGCCGTCCGAGGATCCGGCCGCCACCCGCAACTGCACCAATTCCAGTGCCAGCAACTCGTTCTCGAGTTCGGCCAGCCGGGTGGCGAACACCGGATCCTCCAGCAGCGTGCCCTCCCCCAGCCCGGTGTGGCGGGCATACTCCTTGGCCAGCCACAGCCGGACCTTGTTCTGCCCCACCGCCGCGATGCCGGTGCGCTCGTTGCCGAGCAGGAACTTGGCATAGGTCCAGCCCTGGTTCTCCTGCCCGACAAGCTGATTCACGGGCACCCGCACGTCCTGCAGGAACACCTCGTTGACCTCGTACCCGCCGTCGATGAGCTCGATCGGACGCACGGTGACGCCCGGGGTGTCCAGCGGGAACAACAGCATGGAAATGCCCGCCTGCTTCTTGGGCGCCGCGGGATCGGTGCGCACCAGGCAGAAGATCCAGTCGGCGTTCTGGGCGGCGGTGGTCCAGGTCTTCTGCCCGTTCACCACATAGCTGTCGCCGTCCCTGACCGCGGTGGTGCGCAACGACGCCAGATCAGAACCGGCCTCGGGCTCGGAAAAGCCCTGACACCACCAGATCTGGAGATCGGCGGTGGCGGGCAGGAACCGCTCCTTGAGCTCCTGCGAACCGAACTGCGCGATGACCGGGCCGATCATGTTCACGTTGAAGGTGAGCGGTTCCGGCACGGAGGCGAGCTGCAGCTCGTCGTGCCAGATGTGGCGCTGGATCGGCGTCCAGTCCCGCCCGCCCCACTCCACCGGCCAGTTCGGGGTCGCCAGTCCGTGCGCGTTGAGGATGCGCTGGGTGGTGACGATGTCGTCCTTGCTCAGCTCCTGTCCATGCCTGGCCCGATTGCGGATATCGGCCGGGATCTCGGTGCGGAAGAAGGCGCGCAGCTCGTCACGGAAGGCGAGCTCGTCGTCGGTGAGCGCCAATTGCATGCGTGTGACCTCCAGTTTCGGTGCCGCCTCGCAGCGGAGCCGGTATTCGGTGGATATGGTACACAGAGTATTCAATGTCTCAAATAGCCTCGTGGTTCGCGTAGCCTGGAACCTCGGACATCGCGCGAAGGAGCCCCATTGCCGGATCAGGACAGCACCCTCGGCGTCGGCGAACTCATCGCGAAGCGCCACCGCGAGGCCAGCACGCCCGGACAGCGCACCGACGGCCATCGACTCGCCCTGGTCATCGAGGGCGGTTCCTCGCGCGGTGCGTTCTCGCACGGAATGACCACGGCCATCGAGGAATTGGGCCTGTTGCCGACATTCGACACCGTCTACGGCGCGTCCGCCGGAGCGCTGAACGCCGCCTGGCTGCTGTGTGGGCGCGCGGTGGACGCCGAACGGGCCTGGAATCCCGAGGTGATCAACCGGGTCATCAGTCCTCGCCGGGCGCTGCGCGGCGCGAAGGTCGTCGATACCGACTACCTGGTGCACACCGTCTACGAACGGATCGTGCCGATGGATTTCCCCGCGATCCTCGCCAATCCGGTCACCTTCCACCCCATCGCCACCGATGCCGACACCGGTGCGGCGGTGGATCTGCACGCCGGGCTGACCGATCCGCTCTCGGTGCAGACCGCCCTGCGCGCCTCCACCTGCCTGCCGATCCTGGCCGGTCGGCCGGTGCGGATCGGCGCGCACCGCTACGTCGATGCCGGACTCTCCGAGTCGGTGCCCATCCGAACGGCTCTCGTGCAGGGCGCGACCCGGGTACTGGTGTTGCGCACTCGCCGTGAGGACGAAAACCACCGTCCGCCTTCATCTCTGGAGAGTCGCGTGGTGGCGCGCTTCCTGTCCCGGCACGCACCGGGGACCGTGCAGCCGTGGCTCGTGCGCACCCTGCAGAATCAGCGCGACGAACAGGACTTCGCCACCGATCCGGCCGTCCTGCAGATCCGCCCGCCGCACGACGCGCCTCGCATCGGCCGCCTCGACCGCGACCCCGTCCGCCTGCGCGAGGCGCTCACCCTCGGCCGCGCCGTGACCGCCCGAACGCTGGCCGCCTACCTGGCCCCTATGCTTTCGGCGTGACGCGCGCCGACGGAAGCAGAGCACCGGGCCGACCGGCCTCGGCCAGCCGGGACGATGTGCTGCGCGCGGCGATCGCGGTGTTCATGGCCGGTCAGCGCCTGGACGTGAACGCCATCGCGCTGCAATTGGGTGTCAGCCGGGCCAGCATCTACCGCTGGTTCGGCTCCCGGGAGGGTCTGCTGGGAGCGGCGATCTCACGCCAGCTCGAACGCGTGGCGGCCTACGCCGATCGGCAGACCCACGCCACCGGTGGCGAACGACTGAATCTGATCCTCGATCACACAATCCACGCGCTGGTCGAAAACGACGCGCTGCGAACCTATTTCGACAACGAGTCCAACTCGGCGCTGCGGATGATCACCCGCAGTGACGGACCGGTGCACCAGGCGGCGGTCCGGCTGCTCGAATCTCTCATCGAGCGCGCCGAATCCGAGGGGTACCGACCGCCGATCGAGCGCGCCACCCTGGCTTACGCACTGGTCAGGCTGTGGGATGCCTTCCTCTACAACGATGCCGTCGCCGGGTTCCGGGGTGATGTCGAGCGCCTGCGGCAGGTGCAGGACGCGCTGTTGCGCACCTGATTCGGCGCATCGGTTTCGGTAGTCCGGAAACGATACGGCCCGCCGGTTCCGAAACCGGAACGGGCGGGCCGAGATTCGCTGGAGCGAGCGTGTGAACGCTCAGGCAAGACCCCAGGCGTGCAGCAGGTAGGTGACGTTGGCCGCGAGAGCGGTGACCGAGTTCGCCAGATCGAGAGCGGCGGAACCGAGGTTGATGATCGGCATGTGTTCTACTTTCGAGTCGGAACCGTTTCGCCGATCAACGGTAGTTACATGGGCTAACGGTCCGCACCATGAATCGACTCACTGCCCCCATCGCCTGTAGCCCCCGTCACACGACGGCTCCCCCACCTGGTGAACCCGTCGAGCCACCCGGCGAGAGTGGTTCAACTCTCAGCGCACAGGCTGCGACACGCGGCGCTCGCGCGGGGACGAAAGCAGGAAGAACGAGACGACGAGCGCCCCGCCGACCAGATACAGCCCCCACGACCCCTCGATCAGGGTGCGGTAATCCTCGCGCAGCTGCTGCTCGGCAACCTGGTACAGCCGCCAGCCCAGCACGCCGAATCCGGCCAGCCCGGCGAGGTTGCCGACCCAGCCGATCAGTCGGAAACCGCTCAGGGCCGCGATGAGGATCAACAGCGCGGCGCCGAGCAGCCCGGCCATCAGGGAGCCGAAGAAGCCGCCGGACTGCGAGCCGATCTGGTCCAGCGAACTCCCGGTGGGGAACCCGTTCCGCAGGTCGGCGAACTGAACGTTCCGTGCGTCGATGGGGCCCAGCAGCGGAAAGAAGACCCCAACGGCCATGACGATCGCGCAGACGAAAAGCAGCAGGTGAACCGATGTGCGCATACTCAACGGTAGGGCGCGGGACGGTTCGGTGTACGAACCCACGCCTCAATCGCGTTGAACATGTGATCAACGCGATGCGCTCTCAGCGAATACCCGGCGTCCCCGGATCCGCGCCCACGCAGCCGAGAATGAAGCATCCCGCGGGCCAGTCGGCGAAGGGCCGGGTGAGCGGTGCGCCGAGGCAGCTCAGGAACCCGCAGCCGGGATACGCCATCGGGCCCAGGCCGAGTGCGGCATACGTGGCATCGGGGTTCATGATCATCGGATCGGCCAGGCTGATATCGGGATGCTGCTGATAGGGGCCCGGATCGGCCAGCGTCGGCGACCGGAACGCACCGGTCAGGGCGCGCAGCACATCGTGCGGGAAGCTGACCGCGCCGCCGGGCACCGTGATTCCCGTCCAGCTGACCAGCAGGCCGAGGCTGGGCACGATGAAATTGTCCTGTCGCATCATTCCCGACATCTGGTAGGCGTCCTTGGGCAGACCGGGGAACGCCGCGTCGCAGCCGGGGCCGTTGACCGTGAACAGGAACCCGTAACAGGGGTTGGCCTCGGTCGGCGTGCGCGCCTGGTCGAGGTAGGCGGTCGAAATCAGCTGGTTCCCATGCCAATTGCCATTGTCGGTCAGCAGCAGACCGAGCTTCGCGAAATCGTTCGGCGGCAGGACAAGGTGCGCGTAGCCGTAGGTGTTGTCACTGCGGTCTCGTGCCCAGTGATAGTCACCCTGCCGGATGCCCAAGGGGTCGAACAGCTTTCGCTGCGCATAGGCTTGGAAGTCCTCGCCGACGGCTCGCTGCACCACGTACGCGAGCAGGTCGATGGCACGCTGGCTGTACTGCCATTCGGCGCCCTGAGGGTTCACGATCGGCATACCCAGCGCCTGGGCGACCACATTCGGGTCCAGCTGCACCAGACCGGTCACACCCTCCGACGCGACGGCCACCTCCATACCCGAGGTCTCGGTGAGCAGACTGCGGATCGTGATCGCCCGGTGGGACGAATCCCCCAGTCCCGCAGGCAGATAGCTGTCGATCGGGTCATCGACCCGCAGTTTCCCCTCCGACACGGCGACACCGGTGACCATGGACACCACGCTCTTGGTGCTGCTCCACAGATTCCACGCGACGCCGCCCGCCTGCTGATTGTTCGGACCGCCCGCGATCAGACAGTTGTTGCGGAACACCTGGAAGGTGAAACGGGTCGGATCCGATGCGAGCGTGACCGCCTCTCGCAGTGCCGCCGAATCCACTCCCACCTCCTCGGGGGTCGCGGTCTCGGGTTGCCGCCCGTCGCTCACCGCGCAATGCTTCAGTCCGTCTCCGGTGGCGGGCGCGGCTGACGCCATCGGGCTAACTGCCAGCATCACGCCCGCGGTCAGCACCGCCACCACGGCACCGGTCCGGAAACGGCCGGTCCTGAAACGCGCCACACTGCCCTCCACTCTCGAAACCACGTCCGTGAAATCGGAAAGTGCTTGGCGGCGTTATCGTCTCGCGACCCCCGAGTTATCGGGGCTGCGCTTTTCGGGGCTCAGGTTTTCGGGGCTGAGGTTTTCGGGGCACCGTCGGGCGGAGTGCGGCGGCGCGGGCTCTCGGATCAGCGGGCGTCGACGGTGGCGAAGGCCGCCCAGGCGATCGGGGAATCCTCGATGCGGCCGCTTTCGCGCCAGTGCGCCAGTCGCGTTCGCTGCCAGTTGTTCAGGGCCAGTACCGGGTCCGGTTGCTCGTGCGCGGAGTCGATGGCGCACACCGCATCCTGCAGCGGCCGAGTGTGCGCCGGTGCGCCGCCCAGGCGCTGGAAGGCGAGATCGGTGGGCAGGGGCCAGCGCCCGGCGGTGACCAGCTCCGCGCCGCCGGTGATCATCGCGGCGACCAGACCCAGCGCCTCGCCGAAGCGCAGATCACCGCCGCTCTCGCAGGCCACGAGTGCCACCCGGCTCGGGAAGGGCCACAGTTGGGGACCGCTGCGCGGGTCGTCCGCGAGGGTGTGGGTGCCCAGCAGCAGATCCCGAGCCGATAGTGGGCGGTGGTCGCGTTGGGCGGCGGCGAATCCGGTCGTATCGGCGGTGCACGCCAAATGCATGGTGGCCGTCTCGCTTCGACCCGAGGCCGGCGCCGCGGCGGTCACGTGCCCGACGTACAGCAGTCGAGATGCGCCCTCGTGCAACATCTTTCCCAGCCAGTTCCGATCCACATCCGTGCGCCGGAAGGCGGCGAGCGCATCGTCCACGGCCGGGATCAGCCGATCCTGCCGCGCGTACCCGGCCACCAGCCGGGCCAGCGGCGCGGCCGAATCCATTCGCCCGAGTACCGATCCCAGCGCGGAATCGGCCCTGAAGCCCGGAATTCGCGGATCGAGAATCGCCACCACCGGCAGCTCCCGCGTCTGCTCCCACGACCAAGCCACCCGAGCCGGTGCGTGCACGATCCCCGGCGGGGCGAGAACACTCACGTCGGCGATCTCCACCAGCCGCACACCGGGATCCGGTGCGATCAGCTCCCACGGAATCTGTGCCACCCGCGGCGACGGTTGAATCCGAATCAGCGGTCTGACCCCCGCCACATACAGCTCGTACAGCCGCACCGCCAGCTGGTACGGCAGGAAGGTCCCGGAAAGCAGCTGCGCCAGCTCGTTCTCGGCCGCGTAGCTCGCCAATTCCCCAGTGGTCAACGCCGATTCGAGCCCGTTCACCATCCCCGGCGCGGGCAACGCCTCCGAGAACCGCCGCACCGCCTCCCGCACCTGCTCCTCGGGAACCACCCCGACCCCGCCCTCGGCACTCCCGTCCTCCCACCGCCATGTCACATACAGATCCCCCGCATCCGCCATCCGCACCACCGCGGTCGGCCGCTCGCCTGTCATCGGCATTCCGCCCGAAGGTCGTGCCGCATCCGATGCGTCATGATCGGATCACCCGGTCGTCGCGGAGGCGGCGGCCGTAGCGTTGTTCGGCGGCGGCGATCCAGGCGGCCAGGGCGATGTGGCCGTCGGGGGCTACCGCGATGTGCGGGGGTGGGGCTACCGGCAGGCCCGCGCCCGCGGCTACGGCGGCCAGGGCCGTGCCCAGTTGGAGGGCGTCGTTGACCGGATCGATGCTGGCGACCGGGGGCTCGAGCGGGTCCGGCAGATCGACGGGAGGTGTGGTGCCGGAGATTCTATTCAGGTCGAGAGTTGTTCCGGCGCAGCATGTTTCGATGAGATCCGCGACGAGCCGGGCGTCACCCGCGAGGTACGCGTAGCGGAAGGCGAAGCGGAGCGCGGGATCGGCGATGCGCCGGTTCCAGGTTTCGCGCTGGGCGCCGTCGGGCAGTTCGCTGCGGACGGCGTCCAGGGCCAGGGCGGCGGGGACCGCCAGATCCACTGCGCGCGGGAGAAGGCCCGGAACCGTCTGGACGAGTGGTTCCAGCAGGCCCGCGTGCCAATAGTCGAGTTGGGCGCACAGCAGGCCCAGGCCCCGCTCGGCGTAAATGGTGCGGGCGGCGGCCAGTTCGGCTTCGCCGTCCTCGTACTGTCCGGCGGTGTAGGCGACGGTGGCAAGGCGGGTGCGCACGTCGGCGGCGTCGATGATCGCTCCGGATGCCTCGAATCGGGACAGCGCCTGGCGGTAGCGAATGGTCGCGGTATCGAGGTCGGCGCGCTGTTCGGCGATGAAACCCATGATCTTCCAGCCGATTCCGGCGCGGTGACCGACACCGGCGGCATCGAAGTGCTCCTGCGCCTCGAGCAGCAGCGGCTCCGCGTCCTGGAAACGGCCGGAGCGCGTGAGCATCACGGCGAGATTCTGGCGGGTCTCGGCGATGCCGTCGCGATCCCCGGCGGCGGCGAACGCGTCCAGCGCCTGGAGCGCGAAGTCCTCGGCGAGCTCCCAGCGACCTGTCTCGAAGTGCGCCGCCGCCAGGTTCATCAGCGGATGTCCGACCTTGTCCGGATCGAATCGTCCTGCGGCATCCAGGGATTCGTTCGCCAGCTCGATCGCGTGCGACCACTGTTGCCGATACAGCGCCACCGCGGTCAAGGACACCAGGCACGCGAACCGCAGATCCCCCGGGGCATCCTGAGCCGCGAGCAGTTCCCGCGCTTGTTCCAACACCGCCTGTCCCGCGTCCAGATCCCCGAGATACTGCAGCGCCTGCGACAGATTGATCAGCGCCGCCGGGCGCATGCGCGGAGCGACCACCGGCATCTGCGCCAACGCCGCGCGAAAGCGCACCACGGCCCCCGCGTGGTCCCCCAATTGGTTTGTCACACAGGCGGCGTCCACCATCGCGCACACCCGATAGTCACCGCTCTCGGTGATCACGGCGTCATCGAATATCCGCAATGCCTCCCGCAACTCCCCCCGGGCCATGGCCTCCGCCCCCGCCCGCAACACCGGCGACTCCGGAGCGCCGCCCTCGGCACCGGTTCTCGAGGCAACCTCGCGCCCCGCGTCGCCGATGCCACCGCGCTCGACCGCGCCGTTCGTCACAGGCCGGGCAACGCTGCCGGGGGCGCCGGGTTCGCCGGGCCACTGGGCCGCACCGGCGCTGCTACCGCTGCCGGGGCCAGGGTTGGCCGAGCCGCCTCGGCCCACATCGTCCACCTCCATCTCAGAAGTCCGAATCCTCTGCGGCGGCGGCGATCTCGGCGAGGAGCGGGGCGCTCGGGGAGCGGTCGTCGGCGGGTTCAGCGGCGTATCGGAGTCGGGCGGAGGCGAACTCGCGGATTTCGCGGCGCAGCTCCGGGGCGGCCGGGTCGGTGTCCTCCGCGACTCCGAAGCCCGGAAGATAGAGGTCCACGCGGCCCGCCCGGCCCACGGTCGGCAGGAATGCTTCGCCGACCCAGGCACCACCGACCGACCGCAGCTCGGCATCCACAACCCCTCCGGCCGTGTGGATTCGGGCCCACGGCCGCAGGTACGCGGGCAAGTCGGCGGGCCCGCCGGGTGCGGCGACAGCACTGACGGCGACCGTGGTCACACCCGCGTCCCGAACCACCTGCCAGGACACGGCCCGCTCGGACGCATCGACCAGCCCGGGCGGGCAGCGCCGCCAATCCCAGCCCCCCGCACCGCGCGCGAGCACCATCCCGCCACGGTCGCCCTCACCCGCCGCCAGCGCGTAATCCGAAGCCCTGGGGAAGGTTTCGACACTCGCGGGCGCCTCCGCCACGACGGCGTCCGCACCGTCGACCAGCGACTCGCACTCCTCGGTCAACGCGGCGATCTCCCGATCCAGCAGCACCGAATCCAGCGGAGCGATCGAGTCCAGCGTGGAAGCGGGCCACCATCGAGAAGCCCAGTGCGCGTACGCCAGTCGCCACGCACTCGCCGCCAGCGCGGGCGACCCGGGCTCCGCCCACAGCTCGCCCGCGCTCACACCGCCCGCACCGTCGACAGGTCCCGAACCGATCACACCGTCAGCGACCTCGCCCGCACCGTCACCAGCGCCGACGGCACGCGCAACCTCGGCATCGGCCTCACCCGCGGCGCCTGCCGAACTGCCGGCGGGCATTTCGTCCACGACACCATCGGCACCGGCCGGACTTTCCGAAGGCGTCCGGTGGGCATCCAGAGCGAGGGCGACGCGCTCCCCGTACAGAGCCCACACCCACTCCTGCGCCAACTCCGGGTCGTCGATCACTGCGGCCGGAATCAACTGTCCGGCAAGCACGTTCCAGGTCAGATACCCACCGGCGACCTCGAGCACCATGACGTCGGGATCCGCCACCGCGTCCAGCACCACTGGCGCGTCTCGCCGTCCCGCTGGTCCCGGCCGTCCCTGCTCACTCCGCGTGCTCTGCGTGCCCGGCGTGCCCTCAGCGTCCAGCCCACCGGGCGCACCGGGCACCTCCTGAGAGCCCCGTGGCACGATCCCCCGCAGCCCATCACCGAAGTCCCGGATCTCCATCACCGAGTTGCTCATCCCGCCCTCGATTCCATCGGATCGAGTTCAGCCGCAACGGCAGTCGCGGCCAGTGCCCGCTTGACCCGCATCCGGTGATCCAGAATCACCGATCGCGCCACCCCGTCCAGCAGATCCCACAGTTCCTCGGACCCGTACACCGGCACCTCCCGCACGTCGCGCCCGTGCAACCGCACCCACAACCGCCGCGCATACGGCCGCCACGGCACCCGCAGCTCCGCCGCGATCCCCGCCAACGGCCCCGAAGCCTCCGGCGCATCCTCTCGCACCACCATCCGACGCGCCTGCAGCACATACGCTTCCCGCTGCCACCGCCCGTTGATCACCCGGGCCGCGGCCGTGCCGCAACCGCCCGCGCCGTCGCTCCCCGGGCCTGCGGGCGCTGCCGCCACCTCGGCCGCGTGGATACTCCCCGCGTGGGTGCCGAATCCGTGCACCACGGTCGCGCGCGGCGCTGCGGCGGGGCCGATGGGGCGAAGTTGCAGGGCCAGGACCGCGCCCGCGGCGGCGGCTACGCGGAGTGATTCGTCCAGCAGGGCCCAGGGGGCGCAGGAGCGGGCGATTTCGGCGGCGACCAGTTCGGAGATGGGTGGGAGTTCGGCGCGTTCTCCCGTGGCTTGCAGCACGGTGAAGACGCGCTCGTGGATGGTGCGGTCGAAGGGGAGGCCGAGGCTGGATTTCGAGGCCGATTCGCCTACCCGGGGCGGGTCGGGGAGGTGGTGGGCGGTGAGGCCGAGGCGGTGTGCGGTGGGGGCGAGTTCCGATGCGCCCTCACCGTTCCGCTGCCGCCACAGCGCGATTCCGGTGTGCGTGCCGACGTGTGCCGCCACCAGGTCGTCGAGCTCCACATCGGGATCGGATTCACCGAGACGGTTTGCGGCGCAGGCGTTCAGGAGGTCGGTGAGCGCGACGGTGTGGTCGGGGGTCGGGGTCAGCGGCCGGCGCCGCCACGCGGTGTGGATGAGTTCGGTGAGTTCCTGTGCCCGGATCGGATCGGCGAGATATCCCTTGAGCGCCTGGGTCGTCCGCCCGGCGGTCAGATTGTGGATCTCCAGCAGCGCGGCCTCGGCGGCGGTGCGGTCCCGCACCGGGTCCGGCGTCCCCTGCATCGTGGCGAGTTCGAAGCACCGCTGGAAGTAGATGTCCTGGGCATTGCCCTCGGTGATGCGCAGCGACCGCCTGGTCTGCTTCAGCAGCGTGAACCAGGCGGCGGTGGCCCTCAGGACATCCGCGGCGGCGTGGATGCGCGTGGCGAGCAATACCGCCCCATCCGCGCCGAGGATGGATCCGGCGCACTCGGGATGCTGCATGGGCCGGATCACCAGCGGATCCAGCACGAGTTTCACCGTGCGCCGCAGCGGCCCGCCGTGCGGCCCGCTCAGGGCCTCGACACCGTCGAGACGACGCCAGACCTCGTCCAGCACCATCGCTCTCGGTCTACGCATTCGCCCAGGTTAGCGGAGTTTCCGCGTCCCAGCGGCACCGAAAGTTGGTATCGGTAGGACGACCGGTTCTTTCTACGGTTCTCTCATCGGCTCCACCGGAGAGCCGGAGATCGAGAACGAGGAAACATCATGACCACCAAGCAGATTCGCTTCACCTCCGCCGCTTTCGCCGCGACCGCCGCCATGGCGCTGCTGGTCACCGGTTGCAGCAGCAGCGACGACTCCAGCTCGTCGTCCACCTCGGCCGCCCCCGCCTCCACCGGCAGCGCCTCCACAGGCAGCGCGGCCCCCGGCACCACCGCCTCGTCCGGCAAGTCCAGCGCCACGGTCGACGGCAAGGCCCTGGACGCCAAGTTCGACACCACCTGCGCCAAGCAGGGCGACACCCTCGCCCTCGCCCTGACCGACACCGGCAACGCCACCTACGGCCAGCTCAGCGTGAGCGCCACCATCACCGGTTCCGACACCGTGCAGGCGGTCGGCATCGCCGGTAGCAAGGGCGGCTCCAACGGGATGCCCTACGCGGTCGGCTACGGCAACGGCGCGGCCGGCGGTTCGGCCAAGGTCACCAAGAGCGGCAACACCTACACCGTCACCGGCGAGGGCGTCGGCGCTCCCGACCTCACCAATCCGACTGCCGGGGTCAAGAACTCGACGTTCGACATCACCTTCGCCTGCAGCACCATCGTCGGCGGCTGATCCTCCTTCCCGCTCATGCCGCGACGGCATGAGCGGGAACGGAGCACAGCACCGGATCGACCCACTCCCCTCCCACAGCCCCACCTCCGACCGAGAGATCACCATGAAGAACCAGATCCGGATCGCCGCCCTCGTCTTCCTCGGCCTGTCCGTGGCCTACTACCTCTGGCACGGCCTGACCTCCGACGACGTGTTCGGCTGGGTCGGCTGGCAGATGGCCCTGCCGATCATCGCCTGCACCGTCGTCCCCCTTGCCTTCGCCTTCACCGCCGACGGCATCCTGCCCGCCCTCACCGGCCACAACAGTTCCGAATTCCGTGACGCTCCGATGGGCCTGGGCACCGTGGTCGCCGTCGGTCAGACCGGCTTGACGCTCAACGACCAGCCGCAACTGCGCATCGAGTTCAGCGTCGAGGGCGTGGACGGCAAGACCTTCCGGTCCCTGGCCACGATGATCGTGCCGCTGACCGAGATGGCCCTGCTGCGCCCCGGTGTGGTGCTGCCGGTCCGCTATCTGCCCGGCCGCACCGACCGCGTGCAGGTAGACCTGTCCGGCGATTCGTCCGCGGCCCAGGACGCCATGAACGCGGCCATGATCCGCAAGGGCATCACCACCCCCGCCAAGCTGGACATCGCTCGACGCGGCACGTCCGCTCAGGCGGTGGTGCGCTCGCTGTCGGTGCCCGGCGAGATCCGCGACGGCCACCCGCGCCTCGATCTGGAACTGGTGGTGACGCGACCCGACGGGACCGCGTTCGTGGCCCGCACGGAGAAGTTCCTGCCTCCCGCGAGTGTCGGCCTGGTGCAAATCGGACGTGTCGTCGCGGTTAATTATTTGCCGGAGAACGAACAGGAACTGGTCATCTCCCTTCCGGTCAACGTCTCCGCCGCGTGAGCCGGAGAAATCGAATCGCCGCAGGTCCCGAGGGGTCTGCGGCGCTCGCACGCGTGCCGTCCCGGCGATCTCGAGCCCGGATCTCCCCGCCCGCGAAACCCGCGTCACGACTCGCCGTGAGGGTCAGGTGGCTCACAATTTGCCGTGTCCCTAGTGGCAAATCCGTCAGTCCATGGCATTGTTAGGTCTTGAGATCGGGCTTGTCGGACGTGACGAGCTTCGGCTCACCTACAGAAAAGAAGAAGTAAAGCAATGGCTCAAGGCAGTGTGAAGTGGTTCAACAGCGAAAAAGGCTTCGGCTTCATCGCGCAAGACGGTGGCGGCCCTGACGTCTTCGTCCATTACTCCGCCGTGTCCGGCTCGGGATTCAAGTCCCTTGAAGAAGGACAGCGCGTGGAGTTCGAGATCGGCCAGGGACAGAAGGGGCCGCAGGCCCAGGATGTCCGCGCTATCTGATTTCCGATAGCTCGTTGAGAGCCTCGCTCCCTCTGGGAGCGGGGCTCTTCTCGTTTCCGGACCAGTTCAGGCAGGGTCCGGCCTTTCCCGTGAGTACATGATTTTCTGAATACAGAATTTTCTGTAATATCCTTCGGGTGGACACGCTCGCGCATACCGATGCGCTCACCCGGTTCGGCTATGCCCTGTCCGACGCGACCCGCACCCGAATTCTGCTGCGGCTGCGCACCGGGCCGAGCTATCCGTCCGAGCTGGCCGAGACCATCGGGGTCTCGCGGCAGATTCTCTCCAATCACCTTGCGTGCCTGCGCGGATGCGGGCTGGTGGTGGCCGTGCCCGAGGGTCGGCGAAGCCGGTACGAGCTCGCCGATTCCCGCATCGGGCACGCGCTGGACGATCTGATCGGGCTGGTGCTGGCGGTGGATCCGGCCTGCTGCCCGGCATCCGAATCGGGCGGAGAGTGCTGCTGATGTCCGCGCCGCTCGGCATGCCGGGTCCGTTCTCGCCACAACCCGTCTCCGCATCGTCCGTCTCCGCACAGCCCGTCTCCGCACAGCCCCTGTCGGCGCAGCCCCGGACCGGGCCGTCCACGCGGCGGCGCGCGATCCTGACCCGGCGCATTCGGCTTTTCGTCGCGGCCACCATCACCTACAACGTCATCGAGGCGATCGTCGCCCTGTCCGAGGGCGTGCGGGTGTCCTCCACCGCGCTGATCGGATTCGGGCTGGACTCGGTGATCGAGGTGTCCTCGGCCGCGGTGCTCGCCTGGCAGTTCTCCGCCCGCGATCCGCGGTCCCGGGAGCGAATCGCACTGCGCCTCATCGCGTACTCCTTCTTCGCACTCGCGCTCTACGTGAGCGCGGACTCCGCGCGCGCCCTGCTCGGGGTGGGCGAAGCGCGGCACTCGACCATCGGCATCGCGCTGGCCGCGGCCAGTCTCGCGATCATGCCGGTGCTGTCCTGGGCGCAGCGCCGCACCGGTCGCGAGCTCGGATCCGCTTCCGCCGTCGCCGATTCCGCGCAGACCCTGCTGTGCACCTATCTGTCGGCCGTGCTGCTGGTCGGACTGCTGCTCGAAAGTTTGCTGGGCTGGTCCTGGGCCGACCCGGTGGCCGCACTCGTCATCGCCGTCATCGCCGTCCGGGAGGGCGTCAACGCCTGGCGCGGCGATACCTGCTGCCCCGCACCCACTCTCACCGCCGTGGCCGTCACCGACTGCTCGTGCTGCGACTCGGAGTAGGTTGCAGAGAGTTTCGATCTCGACGAAGGAGTGCGCCGATGGCGATGCCGACCGAGTTCCTGGATATCGCGAAGCGCGTGAACAATTGGGGTCGCTGGGGTGCGGACGACGAGATCGGCACACTCAATCTGATCACCGACGAGGTGGTGCGCGCCGCCGCGGCCACCGTGCGCAGCGGTAGGCGGGTCGCACTGTCGGTACCGCTGCAGCAGAACGGAATTCAGACCGGGATGATCCCGGGCCGGGTCAATCCGCTGCACACCATGGTCGCGGTGAACTGGGAGATGTTCGGCCCCGGACTGATCGCCACCAGCGATGACACGGTGACGATGGGTCTGCAGGCCGCCACGCACTGGGACGCGCTGACCCATGTCTCGCACTCCGGGACGATCTACAACGGCCGCTCGGCCGACACCATCACCGCACACAAGGGTTCGGCATTCAGCGGAATCGACAAGGCCCGGCACGTGATCTCGCGGGGTGTACTGCTCGACGTGGCCCGGGTGCACGGCGTCGAACGCTTGGACACCGGCCACGCGGTCACGCCCGAAGACCTCGATGCCGCCGCGGAACTGGGCGGCGTGCGGGTGCGCGCCGGCGATATCGTGCTGGTGCGCACCGGCCAGATGCAGCTGTACCTGGCGGGTGACAAGACCGGCTATGCCGTTCCCTCGCCGGGTCTTTCGGTCCGCTGCCCGGAGTGGTTCCACGCCCGCGATGTGGCCGCGGTCGCCAACGACACGCTCACCTTCGAGACCTTCCCCGCGGAGATCCAGGACGGCTGGCTCGCGGTGCACGCCCTGCACCTGGTGGAAATGGGCATGATTCAGGGCCAGAACTGGAATCTGGAGGACCTCGCGCGGGTGTGCGCGCAGGAGCAGCGCTACGAATTCCTGCTCAGCGCGACGCCGGAACCGTTCGTGGGCGCCACCGGAACCCCGGTCGCGCCGGTCGCCATCTTCTGATCAGAGCAGCCGTTTGGGGTGCATGCCGTCCACCTGGCCGACGAAGGGCGGGTGGATGCTGAACCCCAGCATGCGCAGGATGTCCTCGTCGACCTCGCGGGCCACCTCGCGCGCAGTGGAGAGGTTGAAGTTCTCCTGGGTGCGCAACCACGGTTCGCAGTACTGCGCCGTGAGCGCCAGTCGCGGAGTCTCGGAGGTGTTCGCACCGCCGCCGTGCCAGAGGGTGCCCAGGAAGAACACGCAGGATCCGGCGGGCATCAGCACCGGAGTCCGCGCCGCGGAATCGTTCTCGGGTAGCTCCGAGCCCCATTCGTGGCTGCCGGGGATGATCTCGGTCGCGCCGTTGGTGGTGGTGAACTCGTCGATGGCCCAGATGGTGGCGGCACTCAGGGCGGCGCGCGGGCGAGGTATCGGATAGAAGCCGTCGTCGGTGTGCAGCATCTGCGGCGTCTCACCGGGCAGGATGTTGATCACCTGGAGCATGGACAGCAGGTAGTTCGGCATCAGCAGCCGGTCCAGGATCGCCAGGACCCGCGGATGCGCGGCGATCCGATCGCAGCTGCGGGTCTTGTTCAGCACGCTGTAGATCCGCTGCGTGGTGTGGCCCTCGAAGTCGTTGCGGCCCCGATGATCCAGCAGCGGGCCGACCTCGGCGCGGATCTCCGCCAGTTCCCGCGGGGTGAGCAGGTCGGTGAGGATCACGTACCCGTCCCGCAGCACGGCCGCGAGATCCGCGTCGGCCACGGCCGGGTCGACGCTGCGCCCGCTGCTCTCGGTTCGCCGGTAGGTCCCGGCGATATCCCCGGCCAGATCGGTCACGGACGACACTTCGGTACTCATCGGCACCCTCCGAACATAACTGAATTCTGTTATTGTTCCGACTGTGGCACGCGCACCCATCGGACGTCAACAGCTTCTCGAAGCGGCACGCGCGGAGCTGCTGCACAGCAACGGTGTCGTGGACCTCAACGCACTCAAGCGCAGGTCGGGGCTCAGCACGGGGGCGCTGTATCACCACTTCGGCTCCAAAGCCGGTCTGCTGGTGGCGATTTACGAGGGATACCAGGCCGGACTGGTCGCGGCCATCGCCGACGACACCATCCCGGCCGAGGGCTCCTGGGGTGTGCGCGAACGCGCCCGCACCCACAATTACGTCGCCTATCACTTCGCGGATCCGCTGGCGGAACTGCTGCTCGACCGGATCAGCATGGAGCCCGAGGTCGCCGAGCTCGAGGCGGGCGCGATCGGGCGCATCATCGATTCCGCGGCCGAGAACATCCGGCGCGGCCAGAGCCGGGGCGAGATCTCCGCGGCGGTCGACGCGGATCTGGCCGGCGCGTGCATCATCGGGGCGCTGCGGCACGGCATCGCCCGTCAGCTCGGCCGCGATCCCCGCCCGTCCATCGAGACCACGACCGACCAGCTCTGGGCGTTCATCGCCGCAGCGCTTGGGCTGTAGAACCCCGGGGAAAGCAACTGCTCGAGACACGTTCGACAACACCGAAATTCGCAGGTGAAAGCCGTAATACGCAGCCCCCCAGCAGCTTTGCCACCCAGTGGGACTGCCCCGGGATCCGATGAGGATTAGCGGGGATGCTGCTACTGTGGGCGTGTCGTCGCCGTGGGGGGCGGCAGGGAAGGATTGCTCCATCGGACGGTGATCGTCGGAATCACTTGTCCCGCAGGGACTACGAGGTGAACGCTGGTGTGTCTTCCGGTTGCCTCGATGGAGTTCCGATCCTCGACCCATGCACTCGGTACCGCAGCGCGATCCGCTCCGTACCGGTCCCGTGTTCCCCATCGTCTGGAGTCAAGTCTTTGACCTCGTCATACTCGTCGGCGCCCCAACAGCACCCGGCCATGTCCCACCCCGCCGGAGCCGGAACCTGCCCGGTCGCGCACGGCTCACCCGCCGATGCCGTCGGGCCCCGAATCGGGCTGCACACACCGGAGTTCGCGGCCGATCCGCACGGCACCTACCGTCAGATGCGCCGCGAATACGGTGGACTGGTGCCGATCGAGCTCGCACCGGGGGTGCCCGCCACCCTGGTGATCGACTACCGGACCGCGCTGCGGATCCTGCACGATCCCGAGCACTTCCCCGCCGATCCGCGCGGCTGGGAGGGCAATATCCCGGACGATTCGCCGATCAAGCCGATGATGCAGTGGTACCCGAATGCGCTGCGCAACAGCGGGGTCACACACGCGCGCTACCGGCAGGCGTACGTGGCCAGCATCGATGGAATCGACCTGCACGCGTTGCACAGCACGGTCGGCAAGATCGCCACCCCGCTGATCAACACCTTCTGCGAGGCCGGATCGGTGGATCTGGTGTCGCAGTACGCCTTTCCGCTGGTCTTCGAGGTGCTCAACCAAATGGTCGGCTGCTCGGCCGAATTGGGGCAGCGGGTCGCGACCGGGATGGCCGCACTGTTCGACACCGTGAACGCGGCCTGGGGCATGCAGACCCTGAGCGAGGCGCTGATGGAGCTGGTGCAGTTGCGCCGCGCCGAACCCGGCGACGACGTCACCTCCCGGCTCGCGCACCACTCCTCCGCGCTCGACGACACCGAGATGCTGTTCAACCTGATCAGCTTCTACGGCGCGGGCCTCGAACCGATGCAGAACCTGATCACCAACACCCTGCTGCTGATGCTGACGGACGACCGCTTCGGCGGCGACGTGCTCGGCGGCAGTCTCTCCACGCGCGACGCCCTGGACGAGGTGCTCTTCAACGACCCGCCGATGGCGAACTTCTGCATGAGTTACCCGCAGCAGCCGACCTTGATCGGCAATACCTGGTTGCCGGCGAACCAGCCGGTCCTGATCAGTCTCAGTGCCTGCAACAACGATCCGGCGATCCGGTTCGGCGATCACACCGGCAACCGGTCGCACCTGGCCTGGAGTGCCGGACCCCATGCGTGCCCGGCGAATTCGGTCGCCTACCTGGTCGCGCAGGACGCCATCGATCAGTTGCTCGACGCGCTCCCCGACATGCGGATGACCCTGCGTGCGGACGAAGTGGCCTGGCGGCCAGGACCGTTCCACCGGGCCATGGCGACGCTGCCGGTCGTCTTCCCCAAGTCCCCACCGCTGCCGGTGATTTAAGGAGAACGCGATGGAACAACAACCGATCGTCCTGGACCCCACGGGGACCGATATCCAGGGCGAGTCCGCACGGATCCGCGAGAGCGGCCCCGTGACCCTGGTGGAATTGCACGGCGTGCCGGCGTGGTCGGTGACCGATGCCGTCGTGCTCCAGGGTCTGCTGACCGACCCCCGCGTCTCCAAGGCCGCGAGCCTGCACTGGAGCGCGTACCTCAACGGTGAGATCACCGCGGAATGGCCGCTGCTGCCCTGGGTGGCCGTGGACAACATGTTCACCGCGTACGGCGCGGATCACAAGCGCCTGCGCAAGCTGGTCGCCCCGGCGTTCACCCATCGCCGCACCACCGCCCTGCAGCCCCGCATCGAGGCGATCACCGCGGCCCTGCTCGACAAGCTCGAGACGGTGCCGCGCGGCGAGATCGTCGATCTGCGCGAGCTGTACTGCTACCCGGTGCCGATTCAGGTCATCAGCGAACTGATGGGTGTGCCGGACGATCGCAATCCGGCGCTGCGCAAGTGCGTCGACACCTTCTTCGACGGTTCGATCGGACCCGAGGAGGGCATGGCCAACTACCTCGAAATGTACGGTCTCGTCAGCGAAATCGTGGCGATGAAGCGCGAGACGCCCGGAGACGACATCATCAGCGTGCTGATCGCCACCCGCGACGAGGACGACGATTCGCAGCTGCTCGAGAAGGAACTCGTCGACACCCTGATGCTGGTCATCAACGCGGGTCACGAGACCACCGTCAACCTGCTGGACCAGGCCGTCTTCGCGCTGCTGAACCGGCCGGAACTGCTCGCGGACGTGCTCGCGGACAAGATCAGCTGGGCCGACGTGGTCGAGGAGACGCTGCGGTACGAGGCTCCGGTGGCGCACCTGCCGCTGCGATACGCGGTGGAGGACATCGAGATCGGCGATGTGCGCATCCCCAAGGGCGATGCCATCCTGGCCTCCTACGCGGGCGCCAACCGCGACCCGAACGTGCACGGCGCGGATGCCGACGAGTTCGATCCGCACCGGGCGAGCAAGGACAAGCACCTGGCGTTCGGCTACGGCGTGCACCACTGCGTCGGTGCTCCGCTGGCCCGGCTCGAGGCCACCATCGCACTGCCCGCGCTGTTCGCCCGCTTCCCGGACCTGCGCCTGGCCGAGGATCCGGCCGGTCTGGAGAAGGTCGTCAGCTTCATCTCCAATGGGCATGCCCGCCTTCCGGTTACGCTGCACGCGGAGTAATTCCGTCTGATCTGCGGCGGCGCGCGCCGCCGCAGATCGCGTAGGCACGAGGGGCGAGAAATGGGCCGCGTGGTCGGGATCGACCTGGGGACGAGCAGTTCCACGCTGTGTGTTCTGCAGGACGGCAAACCGACGGTGCTCTCCAGTGCCGAAGGGGCGCACAGTACTCCGTCGGTGGTGGGGTTCATCAGGAACGGGCTGGTGATCGCCGGTCAACCCGCCCTGGATCGTGCGGTGACCAACGCGCCGCGAACCTTTCGATCGATCCGTCGGCCACTCGGTTCCGCGTGGAGCTCCCCCGCTATCGACGGAAGGGTCTACGCCGCACAGGATATCGCTGCCTGCGTGCTGATGAAGCTCAAGCGCGACGGGGAGGCCGAACTGGGCGAGGAGATCACCGACGTGATCATCTCCGTGCCCGCGCTCTCGAGCGAGGCCGAGCAGCAGGCCACCGAACGCGCGTGTGCGAAAGCGGGTCTGCACGTGCTGCGCATGGTGAGCGAGACCAGTCTCGCCGGATTCACCTACGGGCTGGTGATCACCCCGGAGGATCGCAGCATCCTGGTGGTGGATCTGGGCGCGGGCACACTCAGCGTCGGGCTTTTCGAGATCGGCAAGGGCATCACCGAGGTGCGCACCGCGGGCGGTGACAATCGGCTCGGCGGTGACGAATGGGACCACCGGATCGTCGACTGGCTGATCGGGAAACTGGGAAACACCGGTGTGCGCGCAGACATTCGCGCGGACCCGCACGCGATGGAACGGCTGCGCGCCGCGGCCGAGAAGGCACGCATCGAACTGTCGAGCATCGAGAACACCACCGTCGCGCTGCCCTATATCGGAGTGGACGCCGCCCGGAACCCGGTCTCGCTCGACGAAGCGCTGAGCC
Organism: Nocardia jejuensis NBRC 103114; assembly: GCF_001613145.1. Lineage (GTDB taxonomy): Bacteria > Actinomycetota > Actinomycetes > Mycobacteriales > Mycobacteriaceae > Nocardia > Nocardia jejuensis. The sequence goes on along the minus strand of NZ_BDBU01000055.1, from coordinate 34,077 downwards.
GAGTCGAGTTGCAGCGCATGACCTCCGACCTGACCGACCGCTGCCGCGCCGTCATCGAGCAGACCCTGGCGCAGGTGCAGGTCTCGACCGCCGCCATCGACCATGTCGTGCTGGTCGGCGGGGCCACCCGCATGCCCGCGATCGCCGCGATGGTGAAAGACCTGATCGGCGGCCGGGAACCGCATCGGGGGCTGAATCCGGACGAGGCGGTCGCGGTCGGAGCGGCCGCGCTGAGCGGCGTCCTGGACGGCACGATCCCGGACCGCCGCCTCGTCGAGCCGCCGCCTCGCGACGCCGAAAAAGACTCGGAGCCGGACGGATTCGCCACCGCCGGACCGATCGACCTGTTCGCCATCCCGGTGCGGGCCATCGCACCGGCCCCGCCACCGGAGCGGGCAGCGTCCGCTCCCGAGTCGGCCGTCCCCGCTCCATCCGAACCCTCACCCGGCGCAGCGGCCGAATCCGCGCGTCCCCCGGCGACACCGGGCTCGGCCGGGTCCTCGAGATCCGCCCGGACCACATTCGCCGGGGCGGTCCGCACCAGACTGTCGAGGTCCCGCCGAGCCGAGCCACCGAAAACCGCACGCACCGAGGCGCCGACGCCCGCCCGCGCCGAGGCGGACGAACCAGCCCATGTCGAGCCCACGAAACGCTCCCGGCTCACGAAAACCGCTCCACCGACACTCGCCGGGCCGAAACCCGCTCCGACCGAGCACTCCGTCACTGCCAACACGCGGCCCAGAAAGCCCGCGGGGGTCGCGAAACCCCTGCTGGTCAAGGTCCTCATCTGGTTCTTCTCCGCCACCGCCGCGTTCTTCCTGGTGGTCAACGTCCCCCACCTCTTCCGAACGGTCGGCGGCGACGAGCCCCCCACCTGCGCCGGGCACATCATGTCCAAGGCCGACGCCTGCCGCATCGAGGGCAAAACCCCCGGCTATCTGGGCTACGAGGAGATGCAGCAGCGCCAGCGCGGCAACAACCGCGACAACGCCGTCAGCGGAACCGTGATCGGCGCTCTCCTCGGCGGAGCGGCGCTGCTGCTGATCTTCCCGCCTCGGCGACGCCGGAGCGACATCGACCGAGGGGGCGGGTCGAGGGCCATTGGCACACGGGGGATGTGACCGGCGATACAGTGGCTGGGGGTGAAGGCTGAGGAATCGGATGAACAGAGCACCGCAACGCAATCCCTGGATGGCGGTTCGGCCCGGGGAGGATGTCGTGCAGTTGGCACGGCGGGTTTCGGTCGCGCATCAGACTTTTCTCGACGGCGCGGAACGCCTGCCGACGGTTCGCCCGGCGGGGGAACCCATGCGGTCGGTCGTGCTCGATTCGTGGCGGCGCAGTCGCGATCTCGGGGTGAATCCGGACGGGTTCGGGGACGCGGGCGAGCTCGAGGGCGCGGAGCTGCGGTCGTACCGCACCGCACATCCGATGGCGATGATCCGGCCGGTGGTGCGCAGGCTGCTGGTGCAGGACGCGGCGGAGGCCGGTCTGCTGGTGGCGATCAGCGATGCCCGGGGGCGGCTGCTGTGGGTGGACGGCGATGCCGAGGTCAAGGACCGGGCGCTGGCGATGAATTTCGCCGAGGGGGCCGATTGGAGCGAGGATCGGGTCGGCACCAACGCCCCGGGAACCGCTCTCGCACTTGATCATCCGGTGCAGATCTTCGGGGCCGAGCATTTCAGCCGCGCGGTGCACGACTGGAGCTGTTCGGCCGCACCGGTGCACGATCCGATCACCGGGCAGATCATCGGCGCGATCGACATCACCGGAGGACCCAGAGTCGCCGCGCCGGAGGCACTTTCGCTGATCCGGGCGACGGTGGCGGCGGCGGAGTCGGAACTGCGACTGCATCTGCTGGCCGCGCCGGGCAGACTCAGCGGGGACATCGTGCGCGTGCGGGTCCTGGGATCTGGGCGGCCCACCGTCATCCGCCGCGACGAGCGAATCGCGCTCTCGCAGCGGCACGCCGAGATCCTGGTCCTGCTGGCCGAGCATCCCGAGGGCCTCAGCGCCGACCATCTGGCCATGCTGCTGGACGAATCGGAGCTGGACCCGGTGACGGTGCGAGCCGAGATGTCCAGGCTGCGAAAGATATTGGGCGCGGACGCGCTCGGGTCACGCCCGTATCGACTGCTGCTGGAACTCGACTCCGACCTCGACCGGGTGCGCCGGGCGCTGGCCGGGGGCGATGCGCAGGCCGCCCTGCACGCGTACCCGGGCCCGGTGCTGCCGCGCTCGCTCGCGCCCGGCATCGAGGAGATTCGGGCGGAATTGCGTGGCGGCCTGCGCGCGGCTCTGCTCGGAACCGGGGACTGGCGGCTGCTCGCGCGCTGGACGGGTTCGGCCGAAGGCCGCGAGGACGTGGCGGCGTGGGCGGCGTACCTCGCCTGCCTGGATCCGAAGTCCTCGATGTATGCACAGGTCAGGTCGCAGTTTCTCCTTCTCGACAGCAGACTGGGCATCTGACCAGTTTCTTGCAACCGCCATGCAACTTTCACACTCCTAGTGTCATGGATCACATCTGGCGAACAGTCAGTAGATCGAGGAGCGTGCGATGACCGTCTACCCCCGCCCGGGCACACCCGATGCCGCCATGGCCTTCCAGTCACGGTACGAGAACTGGATCGGCGGCCAATGGGTCGCGCCCGTCAAGGGTCAGTACTTCGAGAACCCCACCCCCGTCACGGGTCAGACCTTCTGCGAGGTCGCGCGCGGCACCGCCGAGGACATCGAGCTCGCGCTCGATGCCGCTCACGCCGCCGCGCCGGCCTGGGGCAAGACCTCGGTCGCCGAGCGCGCCGTCATCCTCAACAAGATCGCCGACCGGATGGCCGAGAACCTCGAGGCCATCGCCCTGGCCGAAGCCTGGGACAATGGCAAGCCCATTCGGGAAACGCTGAACGCCGACATCCCGCTCGCCATCGATCACTTCCGCTACTTCGCCGGAGCCATTCGCGCACAGGAGGGTTCGCTGTCGGAGATCGACAAGGACACCGTCGCGTACCACTTCCACGAGCCGCTCGGCGTTGTCGGACAGATCATTCCGTGGAACTTCCCGATCCTGATGGCGGTCTGGAAGCTGGCCCCCGCGCTCGCGGCCGGCAATGCGGTCGTGCTCAAGCCGGCCGAGCAGACCCCGGCCTCGATCCTGTTCCTGATCGAACTGCTGGGTGATCTGCTGCCGCCCGGCGTGGTCAATATCGTCAACGGTTTCGGCGTCGAGGCGGGCAAGCCGCTGGCCTCCAGCCCGCGCATCAAGAAGATCGCGTTCACCGGCGAGACCACCACCGGCCGCTTGATCATGCAGTACGCCTCGCAGAACCTCATCCCGGTCACCCTGGAACTGGGCGGCAAGAGCCCCAATATCTTCTTCTCCGACGTGTTCGCCGCGGACGACGACTACCGAGACAAGGCGCTCGAGGGCTTCACCATGTTCGCCCTCAATCAGGGCGAGGTCTGCACCTGCCCCTCGCGCGCGCTGATCCAGGCCGATATCTACGACGAGTTCCTGGACCGTGCCGTGGCCCGCACCCAGGCGGTCATCCAGGGCAATCCGCTCGACACCGACACCATGATCGGCGCGCAGGCCAGCAACGATCAGCTCGAAAAGATCCTGTCCTACATCGAGATCGGCAAGGGCGAGGGCGCGGCCCTGCTCACCGGTGGCGCCCGCGCGGACCTCGGCGGCGATCTGTCCGGCGGCTACTACGTGCAGCCGACCATCTTCACCGGCAAGAACGCCATGCGCATCTTCCAGGAGGAGATCTTCGGGCCGGTGGTCTCGGTGACCTCGTTCACCGACTACGACGAGGCCATCTCCATCGCCAACGACACCCTGTACGGGCTCGGGGCGGGCGTGTGGTCCCGGGACGGGTCGGTGGCCTACAGCGCGGGTCGCGACATCCAGGCCGGACGGGTGTGGACGAACACCTACCACCAGTACCCCGCGCACGCGGCCTTCGGCGGCTACAAGCAGTCCGGCATCGGGCGCGAGAACCACCGCATGATGCTCGACCACTACCAGCAGACCAAGAACCTGCTGGTGAGCTACGCCCCGAAGGCGCAAGGCTTCTTCTGATGACCGACACCACCCCGTCCGCACCCCGAAGGGTGCGTGCCACCGTGGCGGCGATGGAGCTCCTGCGTCGCCTCCGGGCGGCGCACGGGCCGCTCATGCTGCACCAGTCCGGTGGGTGCTGCGACGGGTCGGCTCCGATGTGTTATCTCGCAGGCGAATTCGTGATCGGCGATCGCGATGTGCTGCTCGGGCTGCTGGATCTGCGCCTGGGCATCGGCGAGATGCCGACCAGCGCGGCGGCACCGGAGGATACGGCGGCCGTGTGGATCTCGGGTCCGCAGTTCACCGCCTGGCAGCACACCCAGCTGGTGCTGGACGTGGTGCCGGGGCGGGGTTCGGGATTCAGCCTGGAGGCGCCCGAGGGAATGCGATTCCTCAGCCGCGGAAGGGTTTTCGACTCCGACGAGCTGACGGCGCTGTTCGAGGTCGAGACGCTCACCGGGCAGCTGTGGGAGCAGGGGCATCGCCCGGCCGAATCCACCGAGCCGCAGGTGGTCGCCGAGGCGGCGGACGCCTGCCCTGTCCCGAGCCGGGACACCGGGGCGAGCTCCCCTCGGTCGTAGGCGAGAGGTGAATGGACGAGTAGTGACGGGCGATCAGCTGCCCGCCCGGTCAGCGGGCAGCTCGATAGGCGGCCAGGCGCGTGAGGGTGCGGTCCGCTTCCGCGACGATCTCGGCGACCACATCCGCGGCAGAGGCGATCGCGGTGACCCGGTCGAGGGCTTGGCCCGCCCAGATGGGCACGACGTCCGGGTCCTGCTCGGCGGCCGCGGCCCGGAATCGCTGTTGGGCGTCCAGATCCCCGCGCAGTTCGGCTTCGCGGTCACGCCAGGCGTCCAGGAACGCGTTGCGGAGGGTGCGGGCGGGATACCGTGCCGGCCACGCGGACCCGCGGGCGATATCGAGGACTCGGTTGGTCTCGGTATCGGCGCCGGTGGCATCGAGCAGGGCCTTGATCTCGGCTGCGGGGACCAGGGATTCGTGAGTGGCCTGGAAACGGGTGCCGATCATCGCACCGGAGGCTCCGAGCGCCAGCGCGGCGGCGAGGCTGCGGCCGTCCGCGATCCCGCCCGCCGCGAGCACGGGGATGGATCCGGCCATGTCGACCACCGACGGCACGAAAGACATTGTCCCGACGGCGTTCTGACCCGCATGACCGCCCGCGTCGTTGCCCTGCGCGACCAGCACGTCCGCACCGGCCTCCAGCGCGCGTCGCGCTTCGGCCATGTCGGTGACCTGCACGATGAGTCTCACTCCGGCGGAACGGATCTCGTCGGCGTAGGGCGCGGGATCACCGAAGGAGAGCAGAATCGCGGCGGGGCCGTGATCGAGTGCCCGTGCGATGGCGTCGTTTTCGAGGGACCACAGCAGGAACCCGATCCCCCACGGCTTGCTCGTCGACGCGGTCACGATCCCCGCCTCCCGCTCGAGGACCTCGCGGGCGCCGCTGCCCGCTCCGATCAGCCCGAGTCCGCCGGCTTCGGATACCGCGGCGGCCAGCGCTCCGCCCGCCGCCCCGCCCATCGGCGCGGACACCACGGGATGCTCGATCGACAGGCGTTCGGTGAAATCGGTGCGCAATGCCATGCCCTCGATCATGGCACCGGACAGCGCGGCGGCAGGTGGGCGGGCATCGGGTACCCGATGCGGGGATAAGCTCGTAGTTCTTATGGCTATCAGCGCAACGCTTCATAATTTCGTCGTCCAGCTCTCGGACATCGATCGCGGTGTCTACGAGGAGCTCGATCTGCGGGTCGCCCGGCACCCGTCCGAGACCGACGAGTTCATGCTGACCCGGTTGCTGGCCTACTGCCTCGAGTACGAGGAGGGGATCGCCTTCGGCGGCGGCGTATCCACCACCGATGAGCCCGCGGTGCTGGTGCGGGACCTCAGCACCCAGGTCACCGCGTGGATCGAGGTCGGCGCGCCGGACGCGGAGCGGTTGCATCGGGGCAGCAAGCTCGCGGGGCGCGCGGCCGTCTACACCCATCGCGACCCGGTCAAGGTGCTGGCACAGCTGGTCGGCAAGAAGGTGCATCGCGCCCAGGCCATTCCGGTGTTCAGCTTCGATCGCGATTTCATCGAGGCGGCGGTGGAGGCCATCGATCGGCGCAATGACATCAACCTCTCGATCACCGAACGGGTGCTGTACCTGGAGATCAACGGCACCGCCCTGAGCACGCCGATCGAGGAGCACCGGCTCGTGTGATCGGGTCGGTCTGTCGGACGGCCCGGTTAGCCTGTCGGAGTGAATGAACTCGACGGCCAGGAACTCGACGGCGTGGCCGTCATCGCGTTCGCGGATGCCGACGCCTTCGATCGCTGGCTGGCCGAGAATCACACGCGGGCCGAGGGCGTGTGGATCCGGGTCGCGAAGAAGAACTCGGGCATCGGGTCGATCACGGAGGACGAGCTGGTCGATGTCGGTCTGTGCTTCGGCTGGATCTCCGGGCAGCGGCGTTCCCAGGACGAGCGGTACTACCTGCAGAAATATGTCCCGCGCCGGGCCAAGAGCCTGTGGTCACGGGTGAACGTGGACAAGGTCGAGATGCTGACCGCCGCCGGGCGCATGCGCGAACCCGGGCTCGACGAGGTGCGCAAGGCACAGCAGGACGGGCGCTGGGCCGCGGCCTACGAATCGCAGCGGAACGCGGCGATTCCGGAGGATCTGGTCACGGCGCTCGCGGCGCATCCGCAGGCCGCGGCGGCCTTCGACGCCCTGGACAAGTCCGGGCGCTATCGCGTGATCCTGCCGCTGCTGCAGGCGCTCACGCCGGAGGTTCGACGGCAGCGCCTGGACCGGGCTCTGCGACTCCTGATCGAGAGCCCCGCGCAAGCCTGATCGTTTCCCGCTCCGACCTGCGGCTCGAGCAGCGACCACCCGCGGGTCTGGTTGGATGATCGGGTGACTGGCGTTCCCTTCCGATTGATCGGCCCCTTCCGTTTCGACCTGGTGATGCCCGCGTGGGCCGAGCACTTCCCCCAGTTCGACACGCTCGTCGGCTATTCGGACCTCGGGCACGCCTTCCTGATGAGCACCCGCACGGGCGAATACGCCATTCTCGATCCGTACAGCGCGGGCACCAAGCGCTACGGGCCGTTCACCGAGATCACCGCCTTCATCGACCGGGTGCTGTTCGATCCGGCGGTCGTGACGTATGTGCTGCAGCCGCACCATGTTTCGGAGATCGAACGACGACTCGGACCACTCGGCGAGGACGAGGTGTTCATCGCCACGCCGTATCCGTTCCTGGGCGGCTCCGAATCCCCCGACGCCTACGACAAGGGCGGCGTGTGGGTGTTCTACGACCTGGTTGCCCAGGCGCACGGACTCGAAGGCTGAGCCACGCGCGGGTGGCCCGATGCGGCCGCCCGGCTTGACGGAAAGACACACCGAGCTGCGGGTCGAGGTGCGATGATGCAGCACGCCGCAGTTTTTCGGCGGTTGCTCTGCGAGTCTGTGTGTACGCGCCGAAGTGGGGTGGTCGCTCGTGGTGAAACCTGTCTCGACATCGCGTCTGGCACGCGGATCCAAGCTCGGCGCGGTGGTGGCCGCGCAGTCGATTCGCAAGCGGCGCACCAAGTTATCGATGATCGGCCGTTCGAACGAGGCGCGCGCCCGGCTGGCCGACGAATCGATACTGCGCACGGCCGAACAGCTGGTGCGGGTGCTGGGCCAGATGAAAGGCCTGGCGATGAAACTGGGCCAGCTGCTCTCACTGCTCGATCTGGAACTGGTGCCGCCCCGGCATCGAGAAACGTTCCAGCGCAGGCTGGCCGTGCTGTTCGATCAGGCCCCGGCCGTCGACTTCGACACCATGCGCCGGGTGATCGAGGAGGATCTGGGCGCGCCGCTCGAGGAGCTGTTCGCCGAGTTCGAGCCGAATCCCCTTGCGGCGGCGTCGATCGGGCAGGTGTATCGGGCGCGGTTGCACAACGGCGCCGAGGTCGCGGTGAAGGTGCAGTACCCCGGAATCGACCTGGCGGTGCGCGCGGATCTGAAGAACCTCGCCATGCTGCGGACGGCCGCACAGCAATTGCTGCCGGGTCTGACGCTGAGCGTGTTCGACGAGCTGCGCACCAGTTTCGAGGCGGAACTGGACTACACGCTCGAAGCGGACACCCAGCGGCACGTCGCGAGGCTGTACGCGGACCATCCGTTCATCGCTGTGCCGCAGGCGTTTCCGGAGTTCAGCGGTCGGCGGGTGCTGGTCTCCGAATTCTCGCCCGGCCTCGATTTCGAGGCCATGCGCGCGCTGCCGGACGCCCAGCGCGATCGAATCGGAGAGATCGTCTACCGGTTCTACGTGGGCTCGCTGTACGAGTTCGCGGAGTTCTGCGGCGATCCGCATCCGGGCAATGTGCTGCTGCGCGAGGACGGGAAGGTGGTGTTCCTGGATTTCGGGCTGTACAAGCGAATGGCCCTGGCGGACATCGCGTTCGAGATCAAGTGTCTGCGTGCCACCGCCGAGGATCGGTGGGACGACCTGCACCGGTTCATGGTCGAGCGCGGGATCGTCGGCGCGGAATCCGGCGTCACCGCCCAGGAGTGCCACGACTACATTCTCTCGGCCTCGGAGTGGAGTCTGATCGACGAGGATCTCACGATCACCCCGGAACTGGCGTGCGGCGCGTTCCTGCCCGTATTCGATACGCGGCACCGGGAATTCGCCGGCATGCGGCAGCAGAACATGCCGCCCGAACATCTTTTCTCGCGGCGGGTCGACTTCTGGACCTGCGGGACACTGGGGCAGTTGCGCGCCACCGCGAACTGGCATCGGATCGCGCGGGAGTGGTTGTACGACGAGGAGCCGGTCACGGAACTCGGCCTGCTGCACCGGGATTGGCGACGCACACGCGATCTCGACGGCGCTGTCCGAACCCCTGACGCCGCGAACCCGCCCCTCAGAGACTGAAGACTCGCTCCGCCGGATCCAGGATCGGGACGGTCGCGGAGATCTGCGACACCAATTGCGCCGGGCGGGACATGTCTCCGGTGGCCTTGCCACTGGTCAGGATCGCGCCGGACAGACCCCGGTGCGGGTCGGCCCAGCCGTACTGGGTGGTCAATCCGCTTCGGCCGAAATGGGCTTCGGTGTCGCGGCCGAACTTCGAGCGGCGCGCGCCGAGTTCGTAGCCCGCGCGGCTCACCTTGCCCGCCGCACCCAGCATCCGGTCGGCGGGGGCGATCGCCGACCGCAACGTCTCCGGGCGCATGATCCGTACTCCGTCCAATTCACCTCCGCGAGCGAGGATTTCATAGAATCGGGACAGTTCGGCGGCGGTGGTGACGAGATTTCCCGAGGGCAGTTCGGCGGTGAGGAACGCGCGGGTCGACTCCTGTGTCATGGCTCCGGACATGCCGCCGCCGAGTGCCTTGCGGGCCAGGTGACTCCACATCCGCGAGGGTCCCGGGCCGACCTTGACACCGGGCACCACCTGAGCGGTTTCCTCCGGCAGCACTCCGAAGTTGGTCCAGCGGAAGCCCAGTGGCTGCAGGACCTGCTCGCTCAGGTGCTCACGCATGCGCTTTCCGGTCGCGCGCTGCACCAGCAGTCGCTGAATCAATCCGGCGGTCATGGCGTGGTAGACCCGGAATCGGCGGGGCCGCCAACTCGGCTCCAGATCGGCCAGTGCCCGCGCCGCGAGTTCCTCGTCGACGACGAGCTCGTAGCCCTTGTACGGAGGGGTCACGAACGGCACACCGGCCGAATGCGACAGCACATCGCCGATGGTGATCCCCGACTTACCGTGCGCGGCGAATTCCGGAATATAGTGTGCGACAGTATCTTCGGGCTTGAATGCGCCCTGCTCGACCAGCATGTACATGAGCGCGGCCGCCACTCCCTTGGCGGTGGAGAAGCCACAGAAGGGCGTGTCCGGGGTGGCGAGCACCTTCTCCGTGTCCGGACCGTCACCCGGCGAATTTCCCCAGCCGTGCCCGATGGATCGGTTGAGCACGACCTTGCCGTCGCGGCGCAGGCACACCTGGATCGCGGGCGTCGTGCCGAGCCGGTACCAGGCCTGCACCGACTCCCACACCGCGTCGACTCCGGCGCGGGTCATCCCGGCCGAGTCGGGATCATCCTCGTAACCGGCCGTGGTCACGGCCGCGAGATCGTCGCCGACTTGCACAAGTGGAACTGCGGGAGCGCCCATTCGCCCCAGGGTAGCGATGCCACCGCGCCCCCGCCGCCGCCGCGCGGGTGGACCCGGCGCCACGCCCGCGCCCGCGTGGTCCACCGAGTGGAGACTGTGGGAATCGGGCGAATGTGACTACCGTGGGTGGTGCTCTCGGTTCCACCGCCCGATTCCGCTGGAGGATTCTTGCGCACGATCACTCGCGTCCTGCTCGTCATCATGGCCCTGGCCTGCGGCTCCGCTCTCGTGGTGCCCGCGGCGTCCGCCGCCCCGACCGCCGACCTCGACCCGAGCACCTCGGCCAAGATCGACGAGCTGCTGGCTCTGCGCGCCGCGTCGGGCGGTAAGAGCCGCGGGGATCTGATCGAGGCGCTCTCGAGCCGCTTCCTCGGCACCCCCTATGTCGCGAACATGCTCATCGGCTCGGCCTCGCAGCCGGAGAAGCTCGTCATCGATACGCGAGGGGTGGACTGCTTCACCTACCTCGATTACGTCGAGGCGGCCAGTCGCTCCGGCAACCGAGACGAGTTCGTCCAGAACCTGATCGACACCCGCTACACCGGCGGCACCGTCGATTTCCGCGCCCGCAAGCACTTCTTCAGCGACTGGGCCAACACCGCCCGCGTCGCCGCCACCGATGTCACCGGATCCCTGAGCCCGGCCGCGGTGACCGTGCCGAAGCAGTTGAACGCCAAGGGTGACGGCGGCAGCTACCTCCCCGGCCTCCCCGTGGTCGACCGCGCCATCACCTACATCCCCAGCTCCGCCGTGGGCGACAACGTGATCGGCGGCCTGCGCACCGGCGACTACATCGGCGCCTACACCGACCAGCCCGGCCTCGACGTCACCCATGTGGGCATCTTCGTCATGACCCCCACCGGCCCCGTCTTCCGAAACGCCTCCTCCCTGTCCGCCAACAACCAGGTGGTCGACTCCCCCTTCACCGACTACGTGAACACCACCCCGGGCATCGTCGTCTACCGCCCGCGGTAGTCGCGGCACACTTCGCCTCGAAACAGGTCAGGCCCGGCGCGTGCGCCGGGCCTGACCTTTCTGCCGAGTCGAGAGGCTACGGAACGAGACCGGCCGCACCGGCGCCCGCGCCGACGCCCGCACCCACGAGTCCACCGACACCGGCCGCCGGGATACCGGCCACAGCCGCACCGATGCCCGCACCGACGACGCCGCCGATGACACCGCCGATTGCCATGGCGCCGGCCGCGATCGGCACCGCGGCAGCAGCCTCGGCCGCCAGGGCCGGAAGCACGATGACGCAGCCGACGCCCGTGGCGCACATGGCCAGGTTCGCCAGCGACGCACCCAGTGCGGTACCACCCGCGCCCACCACGAGTCCGGCGGCGACGCCGACTCCCGCGCCGACGACACCGCCCACCACGCCGCCCGCGACAGCGGCCGGGATACCGGCAACGGCCGCACCGATTCCGGCGCCGGCCAATGCGGCCTGGCCGATCTTGTTCGGATCGGGCTGGGCGATCGGCTGCGGGGCATCGACCTCGACCGCGGCGGCCGGCTGTACGACCGCGACCTGCTGCACCGGCGCCGCCTGCGTGCCGGGCGCGGCCGAGGCCATTCCCGCGAAGGTCAGCGAGGCCGCGAGCGGCAGCGCGACCAGAATCGCGGCGCGGCGCGCACTTCCGGTGGTGTGACGAATTGTCATGACTCCCCCTTGACTGTCTGTTGCTGTAGAACAGCCTCATTCAAGGATGCCCGGCAGTTTCTCAGCAACTTTTGTGGCAGCCCTCACGAATGCGAGTCGGGGCGCATCACCGGCCCTACCGCTCGGCGGTGACCAGCAGATATTCCCATTCCATTCGGCCGTTGCCGAGGTTGTGACGGTCGCCGAGGGCGGCGAGTTCGCGGTCGAGCTGTGCCACTCGGTCGGGGTCGGCGGCAATGGCTTTGTAGACCGCGACGGTCGGGCCGTAATTGGACTTGAAGAAGTCGCGGAATTGCGCGCCGTCGGCGAAACAGTCGATGACCACTGATTCGCGAGTCAGGGTGAGGTTCGAGACGTGTTCTCCGATCAGGGATTTCACGTGATCTTCGGAGCCCCACAGCGGGGGCGGCTGGGCGCCCTCGGGCGGGGCGGGGGCGAAGGGTTTCATGATGGCGAACATCTGGCCGATGAAACCCTCGGGAGTCCAGTTGGCCAGGCCGATGGTTCCGCCCGGCCGAACCACGCGCAGGAGTTCCGCCGCGGCGTCGCGATGGAAGGGCGCGAACATGATTCCCACGGTGGACAGGACGCAATCGAATTCGGCGTCGGCATAGGGCAAATTCTCGGCATCGGCCTCTGCCAGTCGATGTCCACGCCGCGTTCGGCGGCTGCCCGGCGGCCCACCTCGAACAGTTCCGGGGTGAGGTCACTGGCCACGACCCGGGCGCCCGCCTCGGCCGCCGGAATCGCGGCATTGCCCGCTCCGGCCGCGATATCGAGCACGTACTGCCCCGCACCGATACCGGCCGCCTCCACGACACGGGCCCCGAGACCGGGGATCACCGCGGCGGCGACATCGGGGTAGTTCCCCATGGCCCACATCGCGCGGTGCTTGACCTTGAGCGCGGAGGGCGCCGCCGTGGTGGGATCTGCTGGCACTGAACGAGACATGAGCACTCCTGGTGTCGGAATTACCTACCTGGAGTCGATACCTACCCACCCCGCCGACGAGTTCGATATTCGGTTGACGCGGCTCATTCCACTGTGGAATATAGGGGTATCGGCAGCCCGCCGTCGTCCTCTGCAGAAAGAGCGCACCATGCCCACGCTCCCGTGGATCACCGTCGGCACCCCCACCGAACCCGTCGTGCGCTGCATGGCCTCGCGACTCGAGGTCAAGTCCCTGCGCAACGCCCCCGGATTTCTGATGTCCTCCCTCTCCCTCTGGCGCCAGGCTCGCCGCTCCCCCTGCGTCCTCGGAGTGGCCCTCAAAGCCGAAATATTCAAGGGCACCTTCTGGACCTACTCCGCCCTGGACCGACAACGCGTCCATCTATGCCTACGCCGGCACCGAACCCCACAAGTCCACCGTCGCCCGCAAGAGGAAGGTCATGAAAGAGGCCACTTTCCTGTTCTTCGAAGCCCCCGCCACCGAACTCCCTCTCCCCTGGGACGAAATCCGCCGCCGCCTCGCCGACCAACGCGAAAAGGAACGCTCACAGTCACCCACCGAGTGACTCTGCGATTCCCCACCCGGCACCGAGATTTGAACGCGCGCTAGGAAATACGGAGACAGCCGAGCCCCTCGAACCCGGAGGGTGTGCGAGCGGCTCGGCTGCGTGCGCGATATCGGGTGATTGCCTCAGGCCCGAGCCAGCGCCCCCAGCGCCTGCTCGATATCCCCCTCGGTGTTGTAGAGGTGACAGGCCAGGCGCAGGCGCCCGGCCCGGATCGCTCCGATCACCTTGACCGCCTGCAATCGGGTAATGACCTCGGGGCTCACCTCGAGCGCCACGATGGCCGAATTACTTTCCGGGAGAACGAGTCTTGCGCCCGGGCGGTTGCAGGGCCACATTGCGGCAATGAATGGCGAGGATTCCCGTCATGCTTCCATCCTGCGCGCTCACGGATCGGGGGAACAGGTCCAGCGGCCCGAATCTGGTCGTCGATTCGGGCTCGGGTGCTCAGTGAGGGGCGGTTCCGACCGGGGCGGTCACCCGGTGCAGGTCGTCGATGAGGCCGGTGAGCGAATGCGCGAGGTTCGGGTAGGCGGCGAGGTCCAGCCCGCTTTCGGAAATGGCTCGCGACATCGACTGATACGCGACCTGACCCCGGCGGGTCGGGAAGACGAGCACCCGGCGGCGGTCGGTGTCGTCCACCTTGCGGTGCACCAGGTTCTCGGCGATCATCGCATCGATGAGCCTGGTCAAGCTGGCGCCCGAGAGCACCGTGGCGTCACCCAGCTGCGACATCGCGACGCCGCTGCCGCCGGTGACGGCGGTGAGCACGTGCCAGCGCGCGACCGTGGACTCGCCCAGGCAGATCGCGATCGCCCGGTCCAATTCCTGGGATGCCCTGCGCACCGATCGGGCCAATTCCTCCAGGGCCGCCGGAGCGGTACTATCGTCCACCGAAGCACTATATCCAATGCCGTACGGTATTGATTCGCACGGAAATAATCGGTGGTGATTCCATTGCCGCGCCCGGATTCTCGCGCCGATCGCACGACGGTGGATATCGCGCTCGTGGTGCCGCTCAGCGGCCCGGCCGGAATGTTCGGCCCCTCGTGTGAAGCGTGTGCCACCCTCGCCGTCACCGATATCAACGCCGCGGGCGGAATCCTGGAGCGCGAAGTTCGCCTGCATCCGGTCGACGCGGGCGCGCCGCTGCCCGAACTGTCGGCCCGGATCGACAGGATGATCGACCTCGGGCAGGTCGACGGGGTGGTGGGCTGGCATCTGTCCAACGCCCGCAAGGTGATCACGCCGCAGACGGCCGGGCGCGTACCGTACGTCTACACCACCTTCTACGAGGGCGGCGAGGATTCCGACGGCGTCTACATGGTCGGTGAGACGCCGGAGCATCAGCTGTTCCCGGCAATGCGCTGGCTGCGCGCCGAGCAGGGCATCCGGCGCTGGTGCGTGATCGGCAACGACTATGTGTGGCCGCGCGAAACCGCGCTAGCCACAAGGGGATTCGTGGCGGCTACCGATCTCGACATCATCGGCGAGGCCTATGTTCCGCTGGGCGGCCGCGATTTCCGGCACGCCATCGATCTGATCCGGCGCTCGTCGGCCGAGGGCGTGCTGATCTTCATGGTCGGCGCGGACTGCGCGGCCTTCAATCGCGCCTTCGCCCGAGCGGGCCTGGACGAGAGCCGGATCCGGCTGAGCATGATGATCGGCGAGGACGTACTGTATGCGGGCGGTGCGGACAGCACGCGCGGATTGCACACGGCCAGTGGCTATTTCGAGAGCCTGGTGTCCACTGCCGGAATGGATTTCGGCGCCCGATATCTGCGCGAGTTCGGCCCGATCGCGCCCGTGCTCAACAATATCGGCGAATCCTGCTACGAGGGTCTGCTGCTGTTCGCCTCGCTGGCCCAGGCCGCGCGCAGCGTGGATCTGCGCGCCATCGAGCGCAACGCGGGTCGGGTGAGCTACGGCGGACCGCGCGGTGAGGTGCGCGTGCGCGGTGCGCACACCACCCAGCCGGTCTACCTGGCCGCGGCCGACGGACTGGATTTCAGCGTGCTGGCCGAGCTGAACTCTTGAGGGCCAGCTGTACCCCCAGGGGCTGATTCGCTGCTCCGAGAGCACCGTGCGGGTGCCGGGATTTCGCTCTCGCCGGGAAGTGCGATGATCGAGGGCGAGCCCAGGGCGGCAACCCTCTCTCGCCGCTCCGCCGTTCCGGCGGGGACCGCGGATCGGTGTCGACCCGTAAGCCGAGAGGAATCGCCATGCAAGAAAACGACGAATCGACTCGCGAGAAGACCCACCCCGCGACGGTGGCCGTGCTCGGTCCCGGTGGCGTCGGCGGACTGCTCGCGGCGCTGTTCGCGCGCGCCGGTCACCGGGTGATCTGCCTGGCCGCCGAGCAGACGGCGAACACACTGCGAGACAACGGCATCCACGTGCGGAGCACTCGATTCGGAGACTTCACCGCACGCGTGGAGGCCGACACCGTGCTGCGCGAACCGGTCGACCTGTGTGTCGTGACGGTGAAACACACCGCGCTCGAGGCCGCGCTCGATCGGGTACCGGCCGAAAATCTGGCCGGGGTGATCGTGCCCCTGCTCAATGGCGTCGAGCACGTGGACGCCCTGCGCGCACGGTACGGACACCGTGTGGTTCCGGCGGTGATCCGCGTCGAATCCGCGCGCACCGAACCGGGTGTCGTCGTACACGGCAGCGCGTTCGCCGAGATCGACCTCGCCGGTCCGGCGGATCGGCTGGCGGCCCCGGCCGCACTGCTCACCGAGGCTGGAATCGACACGCGCGTGCTGCCCGACGCGGATGCGGCGCTGTGGGACAAGCTGTCGTTCCTGACCCCGTTCGCACTGCTCACCACTCGCCACCGGGCCACGATCGGCGAGATCCGAGTCGGGCATCGGCGCGAGCTGGAGACCCTGGTGCGCGAGACCGCCGCGGTCGGCCGCGCGTGCGGCGGCACGATGGAGCCCGCGCAGATCCTGGACCGCTACAACGCATTCCCGGCGCACGGCAGGTCGTCCATGCAACGTGATGCGGAGGCCGGCCGCCCGCTGGAACTCGATGCCATCGGCGGCGCGGTCCTGCGCGCCGCCGCCCGGCACGGAATCGACGCTCCGTTCACGGCGGAACTGGTGGCGGAGCTGTCCGCGCGGGACCGCGTCGTGCGATTCCTCGGCGACCGTGAGGCGGACCGGATTCCGCACCCCGGCGGCACCCTGCTGGGGCACCTGCTGCGCGTCGCGGAGGTCCTGGAGACCTGGGGCGCGGATCGGGACACCTGCGCCGCGGGGCTCTGTCACGCCGCGTACGGCACCGACGGCTTCGACCGCTCGCTGCTCGCACCCACCGACCGGCGCACCCTGGCTGCCCTGATCGGGGAACGAGCCGAGGCGCTGGTGTACCTCTACGGCAGCTGCGACAGATCGGCGGTGTACCCCCGCCTCACCGCCGCACCGGCGCGCTTGCGAGACAGGTTCACCGGCAACGACTTCGAACCCGACGCCGAGGACCTGCGGGCGTTCATGGCGATCACCGTCGCCAACGAACTCGACGTCCTCTCGCACAATCCGGAGATCGCCGCGGCGCACGGACCCGCGCTGCTGGACCTGTTCGAGCGCACCTCGTCACTGCTGCCCGAACCGGCGCGACGAGCAGTCGCCGAGAGCCGAACTCGCTTGCCGGGCTGAGGGTTTCCGGAGCGCGGCGGACGCCTCACCGACGACGGTGGCCGCGAACGAGCGGTCACCGTCGTTCTCGATACGAACGAAACACCCGACGCCGGCACCCCCGGCCGTTATGATCACAGCGCACACCGCCCAGGGGAGGGCCGGACGCTGGACACTTTGTGGACGTACGTGGTCGAACACCGTCAGCAATTGGTGACGGACTCCTATCTCCATGCCTCGGCGGTGGTGCAGTCGGTGATCATCGCGGCGATCGTGTCGGTGCTCATCGGGGTGCTCGTGCACCGCAGTCCGCTGGGTTCCGCGGCCGCGACCGCCGCCGCCAGCATCATCCTGACCATCCCGTCGTTCGCGCTGCTGGGCATTCTGATCCCGGTCATGGGACTGGGAGTTCCGCCGACCATCACGGCACTGGTGCTGTACGCGCTGCTGCCGATTCTGCGCAATACGATCGTCGGGCTGTCCTCGGTGGACACGACCGTCACCGATGCCGCACGCGGCGTGGGCATGAATCGACTACGGGTGCTGACCAGCATCGAACTGCCGCTGGCCTGGCCGGCCATTCTCGCCGGTATGCGGGTGAGCACTCAGATGATCATGGGCATTCTGGCCATCGCCGCGTATGCGAAGGGCCCCGGGCTGGGCAACCTCATCTTCTCCGGGCTGGAACGGCTCGGCACACCGACCGCGGTGCCACAGGCGCTGACCGGCACGGTGCTGATCGTCGTGCTGGCGCTGCTGCTCGATGCCGTTCTCGTCCTCGTCGGCCGTCTGACCACATCCGGGGGTATCCGTGACTGAATCCGAGACCGGCGTCTCCGGTGTCGAGATCGTGCTCGACTCGGTCACCAAACACTATTCGGCACAGCCCGATCCGGCGGTCGACAATGTGTCGCTGACCATCCCGGCCGGGGAGATCGTGGTGCTGGTCGGCCCGTCGGGCTGTGGGAAGACCACCACGCTGCGCATGATCAACCGGCTGATCGAACCCAGCTCCGGCACCATCACCATCGGCGGGCAGGACGCCTTGTCGGTGAATCCGGACCGGCTGCGCCGCGGCATCGGCTACTCCATCCAGCAGGGCGGACTGTTCCCGCACCTCACGGTCGCGAAGAACGTCGCCACCGTGCCGGGCCTGATGGGCTGGGATCGCAAGCGGGTGGCCGAACGCGTCGACGAGATGCTGGATCTGGTCGGGCTCGATCCTACGAGCTTCCGGAACCGCTACCCGCGTCAGCTCTCCGGCGGCCAGCAGCAGCGGGTCGGGGTGGCGCGGGCGCTGGCCGCGGATCCGCCGGTGCTGCTGATGGACGAGCCGTTCGGCGCGGTCGACCCGATCACCCGCGGTCTGCTGCAGGACGAATTGCTGCGCCTGCAGGCGGAACTGCGCAAGACGATCGTCTTCGTGACGCACGATTTCAACGAAGCCGTGAAGCTCGGGGATCGAATCGCGGTGCTGGGCAAGGGATCCAGCATCCTGCAGTACGACACTCCGGCCGCGATCCTGGCCGATCCGGCCGACGATACGGTGGCCGGATTCGTCGGCGCGGGCGCGGCGCTCAAACAGTTGACCCTCACCCGGGTCGAGGACGTCACCCTGGGCGACTGCCCGACCGTCACCGAGAGCGATCGGGTGGGGTCACTGCGCACCGCGCTCGCCGAACGCGATCAGGCCTGGGGGCTGATCGTGGACGAGCAGCGCCGCCCCCTGCGCTGGGTCACCCTGCCCCAGCTCGCGCAGGCCACGACGCTGCGCGAGGTGGGAACACCGGTGGGACAGGTGATCTCACTGCGATCCACCCTCCAGGAGGCGCTCGAGGCACTGCTCGCGGAGAGCACGGCGAACGCCGTCGTCACCGGCCGCCGGGGCGCGTACGCGGGGTTGATCACCATCGACACGCTGGTCTCGCATCTGTCGCAGATCCGAACGGCGCACTCCCCCACCGGCGCCGACGCCCACGCCGGCGACGAGGCAGCCGGTCCGGCATGACCGCGCAGACCGAACGCCGCGCCGAGCGTATCCGGCTGCTCGCGCAGCCGGTGCTCGCGATCGGATTGTGCGCCGGAGTTCTGTGGTGGGCCTTCGCCCGTGATCTCACGCTCACCCAGCAGGCCAGCCTCACGGCGGGCAATATCGCCACCGTCACCCGTCAGCACGTACTCATCACGGTGACCGTCGTGGCCATCGTCGTCGCCATCGCGGTACCACTGGGCACACTGTTGACCAGACCCCGATTCCGGCTGCTGGCACCGCTTTTCGTCGGCATCGCCAATATCGGCGCGGCCGCTCCCGCGATCGGCCTGATCGTGCTGTTCTATCTGATGACCCGCACCACCGGATTCTGGATCGGGGTCGCACCGATCGTGCTGGTGTCGATGCTGCCGGTGCTGCGCAACACGATTCTCGGTTATCAGCAGGTGGATCCGGCGGTCATCGACGCCGGCCGCGGACAGGGCATGTCGGCGCTGACGGTGTTGCGGCGCATCGAGTTTCCACTCGCGGTGCCCTACATTCTCGCCGGACTGCGCACCTCGCTGGTGCTGGCCGTCGGCACGGCGACGCTCTCGTTCCTGGTGAGCGCGGGCGGGCTGGGCATCCTCATCGATACCGGTTACAAGCTCCGCGACAACGTGACGCTCTGGGTGGGCGCGCTGCTGGCGGTCGGGCTGGCGCTGCTGATCGACTGGCTGGGCGCGCTGGCGGAGCGGTATCTCGGACCGAGGGGACTGCGGTGAGGACTCGAATCCGGCGCGGCGGTGCGGCTCTCGCGGCCCTACTCACCCTGCTCTGGGTCGCCGCCTGTGGTCTGGAGGCGGGTAGTGCGGTGCCGCTGCGGGTGACCCCGGCCGGGATCCAGCCGATCCCGGCACTGGACGGGGTGCGAATCACCGTCGGGTCCAAGGACTTCACCGAGCAGAGCGTGCTGGGCTATCTGATCGAGTTCGCGCTCACCGCGGCCGGCGCCCAAGTCCGTGATCTGACGAACATCGTCGGGTCCAACAGCCTTCGCGACGCCCAGGTGCGCGGACAGGTCGATATCGCCTACGACTACACCGGTACCGGCTGGATCAACTATCTGGGCAACGAATCGCCCGTGCCCGGATCTCAGCCGCAATTCGAGGCGGTCCGCGACGCCGACCTCGCCGCGCACGGAATGATCTGGGCGGCAATGGCTCCCATGAACAATACCTACGCCATGGTGACCAGTGCCCGCACCGCCGAGGAGACCGGTGTGCGGACGCTGTCCCAGTACGCGAACCTGGTCAATTCCGATCCGGGCGCGGCAGCCACCTGCGTCGGCACGGAATTCAACGTCCGCCAGGACGGATTCCCCGGCATGGCGGCGAAATACGGTATCGACACCGGCAAGGTGAACAAACAGATCGTTCAGGATGCCATCGTCTATCAGGCCACCGCCGATGCGCGCCAATGCCGCTTCGGCTCCGTCGCCGCCACCGACGGGCGCATTCCCGCGCTGGATCTGCGCCTGCTCGAGGACGATCGGAGCTTCTTCCCGCAGTACAACGCGGCGCTGGTGATGCGCGAGGACTTCGCGAAGGCCCATCCCCAGGTGGTCGAGGTGCTGGCGCCGATCTCCCGGCTGCTGACCAACGAGACGATCACCGGACTCAACCGTCAGGTCGATGTCGACGGACGAGAACCCGAGCACGTCGCGCGGGAGTGGATGGCGGCGCAGGGATTCATCACCATTCCCTGAGTGCGGCAGTGCCCGTGGGGAACTCGGAGTCCCCGGGAGAGAACTCCGGCACAGGACGCCGGACGTGTCATCGTTCGGAGCCGGTGGGCCGCCGAGGTGTGCCTCGGTGCCATACGGACCAGGTGAGCGGCACACCAGGGCGGTAGGCGAGGTGAACCGCGGACGGGGCGTCGAGGATGTGCAGGTCTGCCCGCGCGCCGGGCCGCAGGACGCCGACCGCGCCGTCCGCCGCGAGGTCTCGGCCGAGCGCGAGCGCCCCGCCCGCGGTGGCGGCCCAGACCGCTTCGTCGATCGACAGGCCCATCTGCAGGACCGCCGTGGCCACGCAGTAGGCCATCGACGTCGTGTACGAGCTCCCGGGATTGGCATTGGTGGCCAGCGCGATTCGAGCTCCCGCGTCCAGGAGGCGGCGGCCGGGGGCGAGTGGCTGACGAGTGGACAGGTCGCAGGCGGGCAGCAGAGTGGCGACGGTGGTGGAGGCGGCAAGGGCTTCGACGTCGTCATCCGTGAGATGGGTGCAGTGGTCGACGCTGGCCGCCCCGTGCCGCACCGCCAGCCGGACCCCCGGCCCGGGCCCGAGTTGATTGCCGTGCACTCGCAGACCCAGCCCGCGAGCGCCACCCGCCGCGAGGACGCGAGCCGACTGCTCCGCGTCGAATGCGCCTGTCTCGCAGAACACGTCGATCCAGCCGACATGCTCGGCGACGGCGTCCAGCATCGGACCGCAGACCAGATCGACGTACTCGTCGACATCCGCGCCCCGTGGCACCACGTGGGCCCCGAGGAACGTCACCTCGTCGGCGACCTCGGCCGCCAGTGCCGCACAGCGTTTCTCGTCGGCGACGGTGAGGCCGTAGCCGGTCTTCGTCTCCAGGCACGTGGTGCCCTGGCGCAGGGCCTCCGCGCGCAGGCGGCGCAGAGTGGCCGAGAGCGTCGCATCGGTCGCCGCGCGCGTGGCCGCCACCGTGGTCTGAATTCCCCCGGCCGAGTATGGAATCCCACCCATCCGCGCCCCGAATTCGGCGGTGCGGTCACCGGCGAACACCAGGTGGGTGTGGCTGTCCACCCAGCCGGGGAGCACCGCACGGCCTTCCACGTCGACCCGGCGGTCGGCATCGGGCGCGGCCGTCGCGGGCCCGACCCAGCGCACCCGCTCCCCCTCCACGACCAACGCCGCGTCGTGCAGCGTGCCGAACTCCGCTGTGTTGGTGATGAGTTCACCTATTCCGGTGATCACCGTCGTCATCGAATTCACCCCGACTCCTCTCGCGCTCGTGCCACGGATGTCGCTCATCGCCAGAGGGCGCCGATCTCGGTATCGAGGGCCGCGGACACGTCCCCGATCCCCAGATGCGTGCGGTCCCGGACGATCCATCGTCCGGCGACCATGACATCGGTGACGTCGGAAGCGGTCGCGGCATAAAGGATTCCGGCCTCGTGTGTACCGGCGGTGCGCACCGAGGCGGTGTCAACGCGCACCAGATCCGCCGCCCGCCCGGGAGCGATCACGCCGACCTCGGGCCAGCCCGACGCCGCGTGCGCGGTGGCGGCGGCGAGCAGTTG
This sequence comes from Nocardia jejuensis NBRC 103114, assembly GCF_001613145.1. Taxonomy (GTDB): domain Bacteria; phylum Actinomycetota; class Actinomycetes; order Mycobacteriales; family Mycobacteriaceae; genus Nocardia; species Nocardia jejuensis. Next base: position 11,719 of record NZ_BDBU01000055.1, on the reverse strand, counting down.
GGGCGGGCTGAACCGTCCGCGCGCGCCACTGGCCAGTCGCTCGTGCAATTCCAGGGCACGGACTTCGAACCAGGGATCGATGACGGACTGCCCGTCGCTGCCCAGCGCCAGCCGGATGCCCGCATCCGCCAGCCGCCGGGCCGGACCGATGCCGTCGCCGAGATCGGCTTCGGTGCTGGGACACAGGCACACCCAGCACCGCGTGAGATCGGCGATGTCCGCGGCGGTGAGATGGGTGGCGTGCACCGCGACGGTGCGGGGGGTCAGCGCGCCCGCCGCGGCCAGCAGCCCGGTCGGGGTGCGGCCGTACCGTGCGAGACATTCCTCGTTCTCGCGCGGCTGTTCCGACACGTGCACATGCAGGGGACGAGTTCCCGCGCCGAGCACGACGGCGGGCAGCTGGTCGGCCGGGACCGCGCGCACCGAGTGAATCGCCGCGCCGGGCACGACGAGTTCGCTTGCCGGGAAGAAGGATTCGATGCGCTGCGCCCACGCCTCGGCGCTCCCGTCGTCGAAGCGCCGCTGCACGCCCGTGGTGGGCTGATCGACACCGCCCGCCAGATAGCACACGTCCAGGAGGGTGAGGCGGATTCCGGCGTCGGCCGCGGCGGCCACCAGCGCGTGCGAGAACTCGTGGGGATCGGCGTAGCGCCCTCCGCCCGCAGGATGGTGCAGGTAGTGGAACTCGGCGACCCCGGTGTAGCCCGCCAGCGCCATTTCGGCGTAGACCGCGCGGGCGAGCCGATAGTAGGAGTCCGGCTCGAGGCGGCCCGCCACCGCGTACATGCGCTCGCGCCAGCTCCAGAAATCGCCGCGATCATCGTGGGTGCGACCGCGTAGGGCTCGGTGGAACGCATGCGAGTGCACATTCGCGAAGCCGGGCACGACCATGCCTGACAGCACTGTCCCACCGGGCTTTTCACCGGCTGTCACCGAGGTGATGACGCCCTCGGCCACATCGATGCGCACCCCGGAGGCCACTCCATCGCCCAACCACGCCCGCTCACACCAGTAGGCGCTCATCCGGCGAGGGCCCGAAGCACTCGCGCCAGTTCCGCTGTGCCGTGGTCGATGTCGCCGGGTTCGGCGAATTCCTGCGGTGCGTGGCTGATCCCGGTCGGATTGCGGACGTACAGCATGGCCGTGGCGACGAACGGCGCGAGCACCGCCGCGTCGTGTCCGGCACCGGTCGGAAGTACCGGCGCGCCGCCCAGGAGTGCGGTGAGGCGATCGCGCAGCGCGAGGTCGAACGCCGCGGTGCCCTCGAACGATTCCTCCCGCACCTCGACCGCACAGCCTTCGAGTTCCGCTGCCGCTCTGGCCTTCTCCGATATCTCGGCGACCAGATCGCGGACGCTTCCGGGCTCGGGCAGGCGGGCGTCGAGCCAGAGATCCACTTGCGAGGCAATCACATTGGTGCCGCCGGGGATGGGGATCACTCGTCCCACCGTGGCGCGGGCCCCGGGTACCGCGGCGGCGGATCGGCGCACACCGGCGATCATCTCGGCGGCGGGCAGCATGGGATCACGGCGATCGTCCATCAGGGTCGTGCCGGCGTGGTTGCCCTGCCCGGTGAAGGTGAACCGCCAGCGACCGTGCGGAATTATGCTGCTGCCCACCGCGAGCGGAGCATTCAGGTGCACGAGACCACGCCCCTGCTCGACGTGCAACTCCACGAATGTCCCTATCCGGCCGAGGGTTTCGCTGTCTCGGCCGAAGTGCGCCGGATCCCGCCCCGCCGCGCGAGCGGCATCGGCGAGAGTGGTGCCGTCGGTGTCCCGCAGTGCGAGCGCGCGTTCGGGGGGCAGCGTTCCGGTCAGCAGTCGCGAGCCCAGGCACGGCATGCCGAACCGACCGCCCTCCTCCTCGGCGAACACCACGATCGCCAGCGGCCTACCCGGTGTGAATCCCTGCGCGCGAAGCAGATCGAACGCCGAGAGCGCGCTCACCACGCCCAGCGGGCCGTCGTAGGCGCCACCGCCCGGCACCGAATCCAGATGGCTGCCCGTGACGATCGCATTCGGTCCGGGGGCGCCGAACCACGCCCACAGGTTGGCATTTCGATCCGTGTGCACGTCGAGCCCCCGGGCGCGGGCGGCGGCGGTGAACCACTCGCGCAGTTCCGCGTCGGCGGCGGTGAACACATGACGCGAGTAGCCGCCTCGGGTGCGATCCGCGCCCACCTGCCGAATCTCGGACAGCAGATCGTTCGCCGAGGGCACCGATTCATCTGGATGTTCGGGGCTTCGTGTCATCACTTCACCTGTTCCACATGGGAATCCGCACTCCACTGCGATCGGCGACCGCATCGGCCTCCGGATATCCGGCATCCACGTGCCGCATGACGCCCATGCCCGGATCGTTGGTGAGAACCCGCTCGATCTTCTGCCCGGCCAGCGCGGTGCCGTCCGCGACCGATACCTGTCCGGCGTGGATGGATCGCCCGATCCCCACGCCGCCGCCGTGGTGGATCGACACCCAGCTGGCCCCGGAGGCGGTATTGACCAGGGCATTGAGCAGCGGCCAGTCCGCGATCGCGTCCGACCCGTCGGCCATGGCCTCGGTTTCCCGGTACGGTGAGGCGACCGAGCCGCAGTCGAGATGGTCGCGGCCGATCACGATGGGCGCGGACACCTCACCGGTGGCGACCATTTCGTTGAAGCGCAGCCCGGCCAGGTGACGCTCGCCGTAGCCGAGCCAGCAGATCCGCGCGGGCAAGCCCTGGAACGCCACCCGTTCACCGGCCAGGCGGATCCAGCGGGCCAGTGATTCGTTGTGCGGGAACAGTTCCAGCATGGCGCGATCGGTCGCGGCGATGTCGGCGGGATCCCCGGACAGGGCGACCCAGCGGAACGGCCCCCTGCCCTCGCAGAAGAGCGGGCGGATATAGGCGGGCACGAATCCGGGGAAGTCGAAGGCGCGGTCGTACCCGGCCAGTTTCGCCTCGCCGCGAATGGAGTTCCCGTAGTCGAAGACCTCCGCGCCACGATCGAGGAAGCCGACCATCGCACCGACGTGCACCGCCATGGAATCGCTTGCGCGGCGGGTGAATTCGTCGGGCTTCCGCGCGGCGTAGTCCTGCCAGTCCTCGAGCGCGATGCCGATCGGCAGATAACTGAGCGGGTCGTGCGCCGAGGTCTGATCGGTGACGATGTCCACCTCGACCTCCCGGCGCAGCAGTTCCGGCAGCACCTCGGCGGCATTGCCGATCAGGCCCACCGACAGGGCCCGCCGCTCCCGCGTGGCGGCGTCGACCCGGGTGAGGGCATCGTCGAGATCGGCGGCGATCTCGTCCAGGTACCGGGTCTCGACCCGCCGCGCGGCCCGCCGCGGATCGCATTCGATGCACAGCGCCACACCGCCGTTCATGGTGACCGCCAGCGGCTGTGCCCCGCCCATTCCGCCCAGACCCGCTGTGACGGTGAGGGTTCCGGCGAGGGTGCCGCCGAAACGCCGGGCCGCGACGGCCGCGAAGGTCTCGTAGGTGCCCTGCAGGATTCCCTGGGTGCCGATGTAGATCCAGGAGCCGGCGGTCATCTGCCCGTACATGGTCAGGCCCGCCGCCTCGAGCCTGCGGAACTCCGGCCAATTCGCCCAGTCCGGAACGAGATTCGAGTTGGCGATCAGTACCCGGGGCGCCCATTCGTGGGTGCGCACGACGCCGACCGGCTTCCCCGACTGCACGAGCAGGGTCTCGTCCTCGCGCAGATCGGTCAGCGTGCGGCCGATCGCGTCGAAGCTGGGCCAGTCCCGCGCCGCCTTCCCGGTGCCGCCGTAGACGACCAGGTCCTGCGGACGTTCGGCGACCTCGGGGTCCAGGTTGTTGTGCAGCATGCGCAGGGCGGCCTCGGCCTGCCAGTTGCGCGCGGTCAGGGTCGTACCCCGCGCGGCGCGGATGGTCCTGGTCATGATCGTGAAACCCCCTGCTCCAGAAGTTGGTTCACCGCGCCCGAGCGCACCAGGTCGGTGACCGCGGCGATGTCGGGGGCCAGGTGACGGTCCGGCCCCGGCCCGGGTACCCGCGTGCGAACCAGGTCACGGACCGCGCCGGTCACGGGGGCGGGCCGCAAGGGCGCACGAAAGTCCAGCGCTCTCGTCGCGGTGAGCAATTCGATTCCCAGCACGGTGGTCAGCCCGTCGACGGCTCGGCGCAGTTTGCGTGCGGCGGCCCAGCCCATGGACACATGGTCCTCCTGCATGGCACTGGAGGGGATGGAGTCCACCGACGCCGGTACGGCACAGCGTTTGAGCTCCGACACCACTCCGGCCTGGGTGTACTGGGCGATCATGTATCCGGAATCGACACCGGGATCCGCCGCCAGGAAAGCGGGCAGGCCGTGCGAGCGATGCACGTCGAGCATGCGGTCGGTGCGACGCTCGGCGATGCTCGCGACATCGGCGATCGCGATGGCCAGGAAGTCCAGGACATAGCCGACGGGCGCGCCGTGGAAGTTGCCGTTGGACTCCACCCGTCCATCGGACAGCACGACGGGATTGTCTATGGCCGAGCACAATTCGCGGTCGGCGACAGTGGAGGCGTAGGCCAGGGTGTCGCGCGCGGCACCGTGGACCTGCGGCGCGCAGCGCAGCGAATAGGCGTCCTGGACGCGGGTGCAGTCGTCGCCTCGGTGGCTGGCGACGATCTCGGATCCGGCCAGCGCGGCGCGAATTCCCTTGGCGGAGATCGCCTGTCCGGGATGTGGGCGCAGCTCCTGCAGGTCGGCGGCGAAGACCCGGTCGGTGCCCAGCTGTGCTTCCACGCTCATGGCGGCGGTCAGATCGGCGATGTCGAACAGCCTGTGCAGATCGTGGATGGCCAGCAGCAGCATGCCCAGCATGCCGTCGGTGCCGTTGGTGAGGGCAAGGCCCTCCTTCTCGGCCAGTGTCAGCGGGGTCAGGCCGTGCTCGGCCATCACCTGTGCCATCGGGCGTGGACCGCGCGGGCCGAGTACCGAGCCCTCGCCCATGAGGGCGAGCGCGACGGCCGCGAGGGGAGCCAGATCGCCGGAGCAGCCGAGCGAACCGTATTCCGGCACAACGGGAATGAGGCCGCTGTCGAGCAGGCGGGCCAGCGCCACGGCGGTGCCCGGGCGAACACCGGTGTGACCGGTCATCAGGGTGCGCAGGCGCAGCAGCATCATGGCGCGCACCACCTCGGGCTCGACCGGGGCGCCCGCGCCGGCCGCGTGCGAGCGGATCAGCGAGCGCTGCAGGTCGGTCCGCCGCTCCGGGGCGATGTGCCGCAGGGCGAGCGCGCCGAATCCGGTGGACACCCCGTAGACGGGTCGCGAGCTGTGCGCCAACTCGTCGATGTGGCGACGCACCTGTTCGAGTCGCGCCAGGCCGTCCTCGGACAGTTCCACCATCGCGCCGTAGCGGGCGACCGCCACCACCTCCGAGGCCGTCAGCCCGCCCGCACCCACCAGCACCGGCCGAGTCCCGATTCCCGTCATCCCCGCACGGTCCCGATTCGCGTCATGGCCCCATTCCAGCGCCTCGCGGCGTCCGGAGCGAGCACCCGCGACCGGGTTTCGTCTGGTATTTCAGACAGTATGAGCGGTGACATCCCGGCGCTGAGACGCGGACTGCGGGTGCTGGGCCTGCTGGCCCAGCGTCCGCACCCGATTCCGGCCGCGATCATCGCCCGGGAACTGGGACTGCCACGCTCTTCCACGTATCAGCTGCTCAACGAATTGCGAACCGCCGGATACGTGACGTATCTGCCCGCCGAACGCCGCTACGGGCTCGGCATCGCGGCCTTCGAACTGGGGTCGGCGTATCTGCGGCACGATCCGCTCGAGCGGGTGGCCGCTCCCCTGCTGCGCACGCTGGTCGACCTCACGGGCGGTACCGGGCACCTGGGAATCCTGCACGGCGGCGAATCGCTCTATCTGATCGAGCAGCGCCCGCCGCGCCCGCAGACCCTGGTCACCGATGTCGGCGTGCGCCTGCCCGCCCACCTGACCGCGACCGGTCGCGCCATGCTCGCCCAGCTGGCCGCGCCCCACGTTCGCGCCCTGTTCCCCGGCCGGTCCGCCTTTCCCATGCGCACCGACCGTGGCCCACGCGACCTGCGCGATCTACGCCGCGTCCTGCGCACCGAGGCCGAGCGGGGCTGGGCGGTCGAGGACGGCTACGTCACCGCGGGTTTCGCCACCGTCGCCGCCGCCGTCTTCGACCACGGCGGCCGGCCCATCGCGGCCGTCGGCCTCACCATCCGTCACCACTGCCCCGACGAGTCCACCGAATGCGGCAGCACCTGGCCGGACCTCGCCGCCCGGATCCGAACCACCGCATCCACCCTCACCATCACCATCGGCGGCCGCCCACCCGCGCCCGAGCACGACTGATCGCCCGCCGGGGAGAGCCCGTTCTCAGATCCGGCGAATACGCGCCAGCCAGGCCACCACATCGACCCGCCCATCGTGCTGTTCCATGGCAGCCGCCGCTTCCGCGACACCCGGCGTGACCCGACCTCGATACCGCGCCGGTTGCAGATCCTCCAATTCCCATCCCTCCCCGAAGGATTCGCGAATCACGCTGTCACTGATCCGCGGGCCGAACCCGGCCTCTCGATCCGAGAGCGCCAGCACGTGCACGCGCCCGCCCGGTGCGCACACCGCCGCCAGACTGCGCACGTACTCCGCTCGGGCCTCGGGCGCATCCCCGAAGACATGGAACAGCGCACTGTCCACGATGGTGTCGAATTCGACAGTCCCACCGTCTTTTTCGGCAAGCACCGCTGCTTCGCTCAGCCGCAGCGCGTCCACCACATCGAATCGGGCCCCGGCGACGCCCTGCTCCACCGCGTTGCGCCGCGCGTGCTCCACCGCACTGGGCGACAGATCCACCCCGCGCACGTCGTACCCCAGCCGGGTCAGCGCAATCGTGTGCTCGCCCGCCCCGGCTCCCGGATCGAGCACCCTTCCCCGAATCCACCCCGCCTGCTCGAGCCCGACGATCGCGGGCTGCGGCTCACCGATAACCCACGGCGCGGTGTCGTTGTCATACGCGGAATCCCAAAATTCAGCTGCACGAGTCATCCCTCCACCCTGCGCCCTCAACCCCACTCGAGGTCAACCCCCAAACCGCGGTGAGTGGCGCGGATTCGAACGCAGGCGCGGTTCACGCGCGGTTGTCGGGTGCGCGAGGTGCGTACGTCGAATTACGTAGTCCCCGCTGCGTTTCCAGGCCGATGCCGCCCGAGGCGGCCCGCTGACAGCATGAAATCCGCAGGCTCGACGACCGTCGCGCCACGGATATCGGGAGCGATTCGATGACGAACAATCACTCGTTCACAGGCAAGGTCGCGCTGGTGATGGGAGCCAGCCGGGGCATCGGCGCGGCGACGGCCCTGGCGTTCGCGGCGGCGGGCGCGGACGTCGCGCTGGGCGCCCGCGACGATCGGCAGCTGGCCGAGGTGGCCGAACAGATCAAGGCGACGGGCGGGCGAGCGCTGCCCATCCATCTCGATGTCACCGATCCGGAATCGGTGCGGCACTGTGTGGCGGCGACGGTCGGCGAATTCGGCAGGCTCGATGCGGCCGTCAACAATGCCACCGGCGGCGGCCATCCGCCCACCCCGCTGACCGAGGTCACGGTCGAGGACTTCACCAGTGCGTTCGAGGTGAATACGCTCGGCGTCTTTCTCGGCATGAAATACCAGATTCCCGCAATGCTGTCCGGAGCGGGCGGGGCGATCGTGAATGTCTCGTCCTCCGCGGGCTTGCAGGGTGTCGGGGGTCTGACCGGATATGCCACCGCCAAACACGCGGTCATCGGATTGAGCCGGGTCGCGGCGCTCGACTACGCCGGACAGGGGATCCGCGTGAACATCGTCGCGCCGGGCCCCATCCTGACCGACAACCTGCGGCGCGCGGGCGAGCGGGGTCAGCATGCGGCCACCCAGGCGATTCCGCAGGGCAGAGTGGGTGCGGTGGACGAGGTCGCCGATGCGATCGTGTGGCTGTGCTCGGCCGAGGCCGGATTCATCACCGGCGCGACACTGCCGATCGACGGCGGCAAACTGGCCGGCGTACAGCCGTTCACTCGTGTTCTCCCTCCGCAGCGCGCCTGATGTGAAACGAATGTATTGCAAAGTCTTCGGCCGCCTGGGAATTCGCGGGCGCAATTCCTATCGCACGCGGGGGCGAGTTCGCTACAACTCGCTGGGATATTCCCGGGGATAGCTGGAGTTGTTGGCTGAGAGGGCAATCGGCCCGTACGGTATCCGGAAGGTCGGGAATCTGAATGAAACCAACCGAACATCAAGGAGATTCACCATGATCAACCTCCGGACCGCGGCGCTCGTGGGCTTCGCCGCTGCGGCACTGACCGCCGTGGGCACCACTTCTGCCAGCGCTGGAGTCCCCGCCGACTTCGATTCGCAGGCCGTGTGGGCGTGCCAGACGAACGGTCCCGACTACCAGTACCAGAAGGTCCAGTTCGCCATCCAGGGCTACCCGGCCTTCGTGAACTGCACCAGCGGCATCGACCTCAAGGTCACCCCGATGCCCAACGGCGCGTACTGCACCATCGCCGGAATCCCGCCGGTCGTCGGCGAGGCCGACGGCGCCGGTGGCTGCCGCGCACTCGGCGCCGCCGAGACCCAGCGCTAGCACGCGAGTGCGGCGCTGAGCGTTCCGATTTCGGGGACGCGGTGCCTGCCATCGGGGCCGGCGTGGTCGGACGTGAGTCCGCCCGCCGGCCCCGACGCATGTCCCGGACAGGCGGGGCGACGCCTCGACAATCCCGGTGACCTGCGATGATTCGGCGACCATCGGGCCGAGGCCGGACGATACCGAGAAAGTGACAGGGGCTTTCCCCCGGTCTGTGGCTAGCATCGACGTTCGTGCGTGGTTTCGGGGGAGTTGTACGGGTTCGATCGGTGTGTGTCGTCGCGGGCATACTCGGTGTGCTGCTGGCGGTGCTGACGCCGCTGCTACCGGTGCGGCAGGATCGCACCGCTCTGGATTGGCCGCAGGGGCAGAGCGTCCAGGTGACCGCGCCGCTGGTGGACTATGTGCCGCTACAGCTGGATGTGAAGGTGCCGTGCACGGCGCTGCGGGATCTGACGAGCGGAACGGTGCTCTCGACGGTTCCGGTGCAGTCGCGGGGGGCCGCGGCGAAGGGGCTCGTGGTCACCATCGAGGACCGCGCCGAGGTGGGGCGCACGCTGGCCGTGACGGTGCGCGATATTCCGTTGCTGACCGCGTCGATCGCCGAAATCGTCGGGGAGGGAACAGCATCCGCGCCGATCGCGCCCGGCGGGAGCGGAGATTCGCCGCCGGCCGGTGCGGGCGGACCGCCGCCCGGCGCAGGTCCGCCACCCGGGAGCACTCCCCCGCCCGGTTCGACACCGCCACCGGGCAGCACTCCGCCGCCAGGGTCCACACCGCCGCCGGGTAGTACGCCGCCGCCCGGCAGCACCCCTCCCCCTGGCGCGATTCCGCCACCCGGCGCGATTCCGCCACCGGGATCCACTCCGCCGCCGGGCAGTACTCCGCCCGGTAGCGGAGACCAGCCCGGTGCGAATTCGGCGCTCGGCTCCGGCTCGGCTCCGGGTGTCGCCCCGATCCCCGACTGCGGTGCGCTCTATCTGCACTCGAACGCGTCGGCCACCACCGCCGAGGTCACCGGGGTGTCGCGCAAGGACGGGACCGGCGGGTTCCGGGGCACGATCGCGAAGGATGTGCGACCACAGCTCGTCGGCGTCTACACCGACCTGGACCGGACTCGGCTCCGGGACGCGACACTGCACGCCGAGATCGACTCCCGATTCTCCTCCAGCCCGAGCGGGCTGAAACTGGCCGCGATCGTGGGCGCGGTGCTCTGCACGCTGATCTCACTGATCTGCCTGCACCTGCTCGATACCCGCGACGGCCGCCGGGCACGGCGGTTCCTGCCCGCCCGATGGTGGCGGTTCACCGGCGCCGACGCGGTGGTGCTCGGCACGCTGGGACTGTGGCACGTGATCGGGGCCAACACCTCCGACGACGGGTACATCCTGACCATGGCGCGTGCCTCCAGGGAGGCCGGATACACCGCCAACTACTACCGCTGGTTCCAGGTCGCGGAAGCGCCGTTCGGATGGCCGTACGAGTTGCTCGCGCAATTGACGCGCATCAGCAGCGCGGGTCTCGTGATGCGACTGCCCGCTCTGCTGGCCGGCGTGCTGTGCTGGCTGGTGATCAGCCGGGAGGTGCTGCCGCGCTCGGGTTCCCGGGTGCGCGCGAGCACCGCCGCGCGATGGACCGCCGGCCTGGTCTTCCTGGCGCTGTGGCTGCCGTACGACAACGGCCTGCGTCCCGAACCCCTGATCGCGCTGGGCGCGGTGCTGACCTGGTGCTCGATCGAGCGCGCCATCGCCACGCGCAGACTGCTCCCGGCCGCGATCGCGGTCCTGATCGCCGCGTTCTCCCTCGCCGCCGGACCCTCCGGATTGATCTGCCTGGCAGCGCTTTTCGCCGGTTCCCGCCAGGTGCTGCTCATCGCGGTCCGCCGCGTCCGCACTGAAGCGACGGCGGCCGATGCCGCCGCGCCCGAGGCGAGTTCTGCTGCGGCGCGACTGTTTTCGCGGGTCGATGTGCGAAAGATGTGGAATTACAGCGCGCTTGTGGCTCCGATTCTGGCCGCGGGCACGCTGGTGCTGGTCGTCGTGTTCGCGGATCAGACGTTCGCGTCGGTGTCGGAGGCGACGCGGGTACGACAGTTGGTGGGGCCGGACGAGACCTGGTCCGATGAGTTCAGCCGGTGGCAATCGCTGATGTCGTTGACGCCGGACGGGTCGCTGGCGCGGCGGTTCGGGGTGCTCGCGATGCTGCTGTGCCTGGGCGTGTGCGTACTGGTCGCGCTGCGCAAGGGTGGCCGCATTCCGCACACCGCACGGGGACCGGTGACACGGGTGCTCGGCATCGTGGTGATGTCGCTGCTGCTGATGATGTTCACGCCGACCAAGTGGACGCACCACTTCGGCGTGTATGCCGGATTGGCGGCGGCGCTGGCGGCGGTGACGACGGTCGCGTTGAGCGCCACGGTGATTCGCGCTCGGTACTACCGCACGGGGTTCGCGGCGGCGGTGCTGTTCCTGCTGGCCGTCACCTTCACCGGGTCGAACGGCTGGTGGTACGTCTCCGGATACGGGGTGCGCTGGCCCGATCGCGCACCCCTGCTCGGCGGCACCGCGATCGCCTCACTGTTCCTGATCCTGGCAGCAGTGTGCCTGCTGGTGGCTCTGTGGCAGTTCTTTCGCGATACGAACACATCCGGCTCTGCCGCAACGGCTTCCGGTGCGAGTGCGTCCTCGGCCGATCGGTCCACGGGTTCCGAAGGGTGGCGCGCTCGACTCGGCCGGGTCACCAGCCGAGGACAGACGGCCTCCGGGGACCGGCGGCGCGGTCGCGTCACCGTTCGACCGCTGACGATCGCCGCCGCCGCGCTGCTGCTGTTCGAAGTCGGATCGATGGCGCAGGCCGCGTATGCCCAGTACCCCGGGTATTCGGTGGCGCTGTCGAATCTGCGGGCGCTGGCCGGTGCACCGTGCGCCATGGCGGATGACGTTCTGGTGGAGACGAATACGGCGGATTCGCTGTTGCAGCCGTTCACCGGCTCGGCCGCCGACGCCCTCGCCGCGGAGAACACCGGATTCACCCCGAACGGCGTGGGCAGCCTGCTGCCCGAACCCGGCCCGGGTGGCGGCGACGGTCCCCCGTCCGGCAGC
>NZ_BDBU01000054.1 GCF_001613145.1 Nocardia jejuensis NBRC 103114 | reverse complement strand
GCGGGTGGTTTCCGCGGTCGTCCCGGTGGTGGCGGCGGCGGTCGTCCCGGTTCGGGTGGCGGTCGCGGCGGTGCCGCGGGTGCCTTCGGTCGTCCCGGTGGCGCGCCCCGCAAGGGTCGTAAGTCGAAGCGGGCGAAACGCGCCGAGTACGAGAGCATGCAGGCTCCCGCCGTCGGCGGCGTGCGGCTGCCTCGCGGCAACGGTGAGGTCATCCGCCTCGCTCGTGGCGCGTCGCTGTCCGACTTCGCCGAGAAGATCGGCGCCAACCCGGCCGCATTGGTCCAGGCGTTGTTCAACCTCGGCGAGATGGTCACCGCTACCCAGTCGGTGAACGAGGAGACCCTCGAGCTGCTCGGCGGCGAGATGAACTACGTCGTGAACGTGGTCTCCCCGGAGGACGAGGATCGCGAGCTCCTGGCCAACTTCGACCTCACCTACGGCGAGGACGAGGGCGACGAGGACGATCTGCAGTTCCGTCCGCCGGTCGTGACCGTCATGGGTCACGTCGACCACGGTAAGACCCGACTGCTGGACACCATCCGTAAGGCGAACGTCCGTGAGGGCGAAGCCGGCGGTATCACCCAGCACATCGGCGCCTACCAGGTGCTGACGCACGTCAACCAGCTCGATCGACTGATCACCTTCATCGATACCCCGGGTCACGAGGCGTTCACCGCCATGCGTGCTCGTGGTGCGAAGGCCACCGACATCGCGATCCTCGTGGTCGCGGCCGACGACGGCGTCATGCCGCAGACGGTGGAGGCCATCAACCACGCGCAGGCCGCTGACGTGCCGATCGTGGTGGCGATCAACAAGATCGACAAGGAAGGCGCGAATCCGCAGAAGATTCGCCAGCAGCTGACCGAATACGGTCTGGTCGCCGAGGAGTACGGCGGCGAGACCATGTTCGTCGACATCTCGGCCAAGCAGGGCACCAATATCGAGCAGCTGCTCGAGGCGGTCGTCCTCACCGCGGACGCCACTCTGGATCTGCGGGCGAACCCGGACATGGACGCGCAGGGTGTGGCCATCGAAGCCCACCTGGACCGCGGTCGTGGCCCGGTCGCCACCGTGCTGATCCAGCGCGGCACCCTGCGGGTCGGCGACTCGATCGTCGCCGGCGATGCCTACGGTCGCGTCCGCCGCATGGTGGACGAGCACGGCGACGACGTCGTGGCGGCACTGCCGTCGCGTCCGGTGCAGGTCATCGGTTTCACCTCGGTACCGGGTGCGGGCGACAACCTGCTCGTGGTCGAGGAAGACCGCATCGCTCGCCAGATCGCCGACCGCCGCAATGCGCGTAAGCGCAACGCGCTGGCCGCTCGTAGCCGCAAGCGGATCTCCCTGGAAGATCTGGATGCCGCTCTGAAGGAGACTTCGGAGCTGAACCTGATCCTCAAGGGCGACAACTCCGGTACCGTCGAGGCCCTCGAAGAGGCGCTGCTCGGTATCGACGTGGGCGACGAGGTGCGACTGCGCGTCATCGACCGCGGTGTCGGTGGCGTCACCGAGACCAACGTCAACCTGGCGTCGGCGTCCAACGCGATCATCATCGGCTTCAACGTCCGTGCCGAAGGCAAGGCGACCGAGCTGGCGAACCGCGAAGGCGTGGACATCCGCTACTACTCGGTCATCTACCAGGCGATCGACGAGATCGAGAAGGCCCTCAAGGGTCTGCTCAAGCCCATCTACGAAGAGGTCGCGCTGGGTCGGGCGGAAATCCGCCAGATCTTCCGCTCCTCCAAGGTCGGCAATATCGCCGGTTGCTGGGTGACCTCGGGTTCGGTCAAGCGCAACGCCAAGGCGCGCCTGATCCGCGACAACGTCGTGGTCGCCGAGACCGTGACCATCTCGTCCCTGCGTCGCGAGAAGGATGACGCGACCGAGGTCCGCGAGGGTTACGAATGCGGTTTGACGCTCACCTACAACGACATTCGTGAAGGTGACATCGTCGAGGCCTACGAGCTGCGCGAAAAGCCGCGCGACTGAGTTTCACGGGTACGACACCCGCCGGGTCCATGGTCCGCCCAGGACCCGGCGGGAACGTGAAACGCGGGAACGTGAAACGCGGGAACGTGAAATACAGTGCCGCACAGATGCTCCCGGTCTCCGCTCGGAGACCGGCAGCATCCGCTGCGACACGGCACCATCCCTATCCGGGTAACGGCCGCGCATTTTCCCGGGGCGCGTACATATGACTGAGAAGATGTTTTTCGGAGCGCTCGAGTTCGATCTGCTGCTCGGCGACGTGCATTCGCTGAAGGAGAAGCGCTCCGTGATTCGCCCGATCATCGCGGACCTCAAGAGGTTCGAGGTGAGTGTGACCGAGGGCGGGGAACACGACCGTTATCGGCGTTCACTGCTCGGTGTGGCCATGGTGAGCTACGGCATGAATCACCTCACCGAAGTGCTGGACAAGTGTGAACGGCACGTCGCGAACCGTCCGGAGTTAGAGTTGCTGGCGGTACGCCGCCGCGTCTTCGGACCCGAAGACTGAACTATCTAGTGAGGAGGGCACGGCCATGGTGGATCAAGCCAGGGCACGCCGACTCGCCAAGCGGATTTCCACGATCGTCGCTAGCGCGATCGAATACGAGGTCAAGGATCCGCGGCTGCGGTTCGTCACGATCACCGATACCAAGGTGACCGGCGACCTGCGCGAGGCGACCGTCTATTACACGGTCAGAGGCGAAACCATCGACGCCGAACCGGACTACGCGGAAGCGTCGGCCGGTCTGGAAAAGGCCAAGGGCATTCTCCGCTCCAAGGTCGGCGCGGGCACCGGGATCAAGTTCACTCCGATCCTGTCCTTCGCGCCCGACACCGTGCCGGATGCGGCACGGGAGATGGAAGTACTGCTCGCGCGGGCGCGCGCGGTGGACGAGCGAGTCGCGCAGGTGGCGGTCAATGCCACACATGCCGGCGACGCCGACCCGTACAAGGTCGACGAGGACGAAGAAGACTGAGCCGACCTCACGCCCGGGAGGAGATGCGCCGGTGAGTGAATCGTACGACCTGGCCGCTGCGGTAGCGGTACTCGATTCCGCGCGCTCGGTGACGGTGCTCTGCCATGTGCAGCCCGACGCCGACACTCTCGGGAGTGGCTTGGCTCTGGCTCAGGTGCTGAATCGGCGCGGGGTACCGGTGCGGGTGGCGTTCGCCGAGCCCGCCGCGGTACCCGTGTCGATGCGGTCGCTGCCGGGCCGGGAGTTCATCGTCGCGGCCAAGGATGTGCCACGGGAGGTGGACGTTCTGGTCGCGGTGGATTGCGGCAGCGCCGGACGGCTGGGCTCGCTTCGCGACCGGCTCGACGGGGCGCGGGTGAGCCTGGTGCTGGATCATCACAGCTCCAATACGAGATTCGGGGCGGTCAACGTCATCGACGAGACCGCCGAATCCACCGCGGGGTTGGTCGCCCGGGTGCTCGACGCCTGGGGCGAGCCCATCGATCGCGATATCGCGCATTGCCTCTACGCCGGATTGGTCACCGACACAGGGTCTTTCAAGTGGGCCAGACCCGGCTCGCACGCCCTGGCCGAACGGTTGCTCGCCACCGGCATCGACGGTCCCGCGATCACCCGGACCCTCATGGACACCCACCCTTTCGCCTGGCTTCCCATGCTCGCCCGAGTGCTGTCTTCGGCCCAGTTGGATCGTGAGGCGGCCGGGGGCGCGGGGCTGGTTTACGTCTTCGTCCGGCGTGCCGATACCGCCGACGTCCGCTCCGAGGAAGTCGAGAGCGTCATCGATCTGATCCGGACCAGCGCCGAAGCCCAGGTCGCGGCGGTGTTCAAGGAGACGCGGTCCACGTCCGAGAGCTGGACGGTGTCGCTGCGCTCGCATGACGGCGCGAACGGGGTGCCGGGGGTGGACGTGTCCAAGGTCGCGATGGCGCTCGGCGGGGGTGGACATCGTTATGCCGCAGGGTATTCCACGACGGGCACTCCGGAGTCGCTGGTCGCGGCGCTGCGCGCGGAACTCGGCTGAGCCGGGCTGTGTCCCGAGGGCTGTGACTATCTTCCGGCCGGTTGTCCCTCGACGAAGCTGCTGGTGAAGGGCCGCCGAATAGGGTCCGGCCCGGCCATTGCGAGGACTGATCGAGTAGTCGCAACGTTCACGGCGCGCCTTGTCGGCGCGCCGTTTCCGTCGTGAAGGTCAGGTCATCGGAGGGAAGGCTCGTAGTCCCCGGGGCCGTCCAGTTCAGTCACCGAGGCCGAAGATCGTTGTGCCCTTGGGGGATTCGACACGGTAGCCGAAGGTGATGGTGGTGCTCGCCTGAGGTTCGAGTTCGGTTTTCCAGGTGAGGATGCCGAGGTCGTCGCGGGTGACGGGCTGGGGTTTGGTGGGGATTTCCTTGACCGTGATGGCGGCGTCCCGGGAGACCGGCAGGCGGTCCAGGACCGTGATGGTGGCGGGGCGCGGCGTGTGATTGGACAGGGTGATCGTGTACTCCGCTTCGGTGCGCCGCGCGGAGCCGAGCGTGGCCTTGGACGCGTTGCGGCGGAGCAACTCTCGTTCCACTCGAATGCGGTCGTCCACGCCGAGAGCGAGCTCGCGTTCTTCGCCGGGAGCCCAAGATTCGAGGTGGGTCGCGCCGACGTATTCGGAGTCGTGGAACAGCGAGGCGCGGCCCGGCGGGAGGGTGTGGTCGGAGGTGTTGCGCGCGGTGGCGCGCAGGACGGCCTCGGGAGACCGGACGGGAGCGGTGATGTAGTCGAGCCGGACCTCCAGGTCCAGGGCGGTGATGACGGTGCGGTGGGAGGTGCCGTCGGAGGGGACGGCGATGGTGCGCTGTGGGGTGTATGTGGCTGCGGTGACGCCCTGTTCGATGGTGGCGGTGGATTCGCGGACCTGGGGAGGGGGCGCCGAGGGCGCCGCTCCGGCGGGCGCGGGAGAGCGGCTCATCCCAAAACTTGGCACGTCGTCGTCCGGTCCGAAGCCCTCCACCGATGGCATCGAAGACCTCGCGCGGCGCTTCGGTGCCGGTGGGGCCGCGCTGATGAACCACGGATCCAGCTCGGGGACATCGAGGGCCTGCGCGGGGCGGGCAGTCGAGAGCTGTAGCCGGCACTCCGGCCAGTCTTCGCCGGTATTCTGGCGGACCAGGCCGAACCAGCGCAGGGTGAGGCTGTCCTCGACCAGGCGCAGGTCGTAGCTGCTGCTCCAGCTCGCGCAGGGGACCACGTAGGTGAGTTCCAGATCCACCGTCACCGGCTCGGCCGCCTCCACCGTGATCACCGCGACCTGGACGTCGGCGCGATTCTTGCCGCGCAGATCGGAGAGTTTCCGCTCCAGGGACTGGTGTTCGCGAACGTGCCGCTGCCGCAGCTGTTCTCGTTCGCGGCGGGCCGCGTGGACGGTCGCGTACTGCGACTCGAGGCTCTCGGTGAAGGCGATGACACGCTCTTCGTCGGCCTTGGCGAGCCGTTCGGCGGACTGCCGGGCGAGCTGCTCGAGGAATTTCAGGCGCGCCTCGGCGCCGCGGTCGGCGTCGCCGAGTTCGGTCATGGCGGCGTCGAGGGCGCGCATCCGCTCGAGGAGTTCGGTGACCTGCTCGTCGGTGGCGGCGGGCTGGCGTTCGGTGATGACGTCCACGCCCAGCACCGTCACATCGCCCTGACCGGCCACCCGGATGGAGTCGCGCAGCAGGGTGGTGGGCAGGGGTGCGATCCGGACGCGCTGCTCGCCGGCGGGCAGGGTCGCTTTCCCGGATCGGGTGACCCGGGCTCGGTCGGGATAGACGGTGACGGCGGTGATGGCGGTGTCCAGAGACGTCATGGCACCAGCCTGCCTCGAGAGCGACGGCGGTGCCTGAGAACCGGCGGTGGATCGGCGGGCAGCCTGCCGGAATACCAGGGGCTGAGCGGAAAGGTGCTGGTGGACCCGGCTTGTCTCGGACGACCCGCCGCTGATAAGTCCTGGCACTGTGCGATTGTGGGCGAATGGGTAGTGGCGAGGGCGTCTCGGAGCATGGGCGGGGAGAGTTCGGCGCGGTCGATTCGGTCGATGCCGGGGTGACGGCCGGTCGGAGTGCCGGGCGCCGGCCGGGGGAGGCCGCCGGGACGGAGACGGTCGGCTGGGGTCGGGCGGAGCAGTCGGGGGACGTTGTGACGGCTGGTCCGCGGCGGATTCTGGGGATCGCGGTGCCGACGCTGGGGGTGCTGGTCGCGGAGCCGGTGTATCTGCTTTTCGATATGGCGGTGGTCGGGCGGCTCGGGGCCTTGGCCCTGGCGGGGCTGGCGGTGGGGGGATTGATTCTGGCGCAGGTCAGTTCGCAGTTGACCTTCCTGAGTTACGGGACCACCTCGCGGGCCTCGCGGCGACACGGGGCGGGGGACGAGCGGGGGGCGATCGGGGAAGGCGTGCAGGCGAGTTGGATCGCCGCGGGGGTGGGTGTGGCGATTGTCGGTGTGCTGCAGGTGTTCGCGGGTCCGGTGACCCGGGCCATCTCGGGCGGGGCCGATATCGCCGACGAGGCGCTGCCCTGGTTGCGGATCGCCTTGTTCGGCGTGCCGTTGATCCTGTTGTCGATGGCGGGGAACGGGTGGATGCGCGGCGTGCAGCAGACGCGCAGACCGCTGATGTATGTGGTTGCGGGGCTGGCGCTTTCGGCGGTGCTGTGTCCGGTGCTGGTGCACGGTCTGGTGGGAGCGCCCCGGCTCGAGCTGGCGGGGTCGGCGGTGGCGAACGTGGCGGGGCAGGCGGTGGCGGGCGTGCTGTTCGTGAGTGCACTGGTGCGGGCGAAGGCGCCGCTGCGCCCGCATATCGCGATCATGAAGGCGCAGTTGGTCCTGGGGCGGGATCTGATCGCGCGGAGTCTGGCGTTCCAGGCGTGCTTCGTCTCGGCCGCGGCGGTCGCCTCGCGATTCGGCGCCGCGTCGGTGGCGGCGCATCAGCTGGTGTTGCAGCTGTGGAACTTCTTGGCGCTCACCCTGGATTCGCTCGCGATCGCGGCGCAGACGCTGGTGGGTGCGGCGCTCGGGGCCGGGAACGCCAGGGGCGCACAGGGTCTCGCGCGACGGATCACCGCCTGGTCGACGGTGTTCTCGGTCGTGCTGGCGGCCCTGTTCGCGGCCGGGTACTCGGTGGTGCCGCGGCTGTTCACCGATGATCCGTCGGTACTGGACCGCGTGCACGTGGTGTGGTGGTTCTTCGTGGGCATCATTCCGGTCGCGGGCGTGGTGTTCGCACTGGACGGGGTGCTGCTGGGCGCGGGCGACGCGGCGTTCCTGCGCAATGCCACGCTGGGTTCGGCGCTGCTGGGCTTCCTGCCCGCGATCTGGTTGTCGCTGGCGAACGACTGGGGGATCGCGGGCATCTGGACCGGGCTGGTCGCGTTCATGGTGCTACGGCTGGCGGCGGTGTCCTGGCGCGCACTGTCGGGACGGTGGGCCAGGGTGGGCAGCGAAGTGCCCCAGGGCATGTCGTGAGAGCGGTGCTGTCGGCACGCGGGCGGCGCTGGCGGACTGCCTGCTCGGGAAATGTCAGCCACGGGTTCCGTTATTCAGCCGCCTGCTCGGCAAGGTTGGCCGCGACTTCGGCTTCCCAGTTCTCGTTGGCGTGGGTGGTGTCGACCTCGAATTCGAAGCGGGCGGTCATGTCCGGGGTGATGTCCGCGACGTCGACGTAGAACTGCTCGTACCAGCGGCGGTGCTGGTACACCGGGCCGTCCTCCTGGGTGAGCAGCGGATTGTCGATGCGCGTCTTGTGCTTCCAGATTTCCACGTCCTGCAGGAAGCCGACGCCGAAGCTCTTGGCGAAGGATCCGGCCAGCTTGTCGGATTTCTCCGGCGGCAGGCCCTTGATGCGCTGCACGCTCACGCCCCACTGCAGCATGAAGGAGTCGGTCGTGACCGGGTAGTGGCAGTTGATCAGCGCCACCTCCACGGTGTTGTCGCCGAAGTCGTTGTGCAGGTAGTTGATCATGTATGACGGCCCGAAATAGCTGGCTTCCGAACGCAGCAGCGACATCTCGGTCGAATAGTTGGATTTGGCGTGCACGTCCGGGCGGCCCTTGGAATGCAGGAACTGGGTCGCCACATGGCCTTCGAAGACGTTCTTGAAGAACACCGGGTACGCGAAGTGAATGTAGAAGAAGTGCGCCATATCGACGTTGTTGTCGATGATCTCGCGGCAGTGCGCGCCCTCGATGAGCAGCGAGTTCCAGCTCCAGTCGCTCCACTCGTCGGTCTCGATGCCCTCGATGTGCGGGATCGCGACCTCCGGCGGCGGCGGATTGCCCTCCGGGTCGTTCCAGACGAAGAACTGGCCGTTCTCCTCGCAGGTGATCCAGGACCGCGTCTTGGCCAGTGGCGGAACGCGTCTGGCATACGGGATCGAATCGCATTTGCCGTCTCCGCGCCAGCGCCAGTCGTGGAACGGGCAGGCGATGTTGTCGCCCTTGACGCTGCCGTAGCCCAGGTCCGCGCCCATGTGCCGGCAGTACCCGTCCAGGGCTTTGAGCTCGCCGTTGCTGTCGGCCCAGATCACCAGTTTGGTGCCGAAGACGTTGACCGAGTGCGGGTTTCCGTCTCGGAAGGTTTCCGCCAACCCGAGGCAGTGCCAGCCCCGCGCGTATCGCGTGATCGGTTCCCCGACATCGATGGTGCGAATCTGAGTCATTGTCGTCCTCCAGGTTGATTATCGGCGACATCCGAGACCGGGTGGAGCCCTGCGCCGAGGTTAAGCGGTATCGCTTAAATCGACAAGCGTTGGCGTCCGCTCTGTCTGATCAGCGTCGGCCCGGCCACCGACTGGCTACCGTTGCGAGGTGGAATTCTCCGGAGGATGGGACAGTCGGGCGACACTGGTGGACGGGCAGTGGGTGGAGCGCAGACCACGCCGCCCCGAGGTCGAGGCGCAGTTGCTACGGGAGACGGTGCTGATGCCGTGGCTGGCGACCAGAGTGCCGCTGGCGGTGCCGATCCCGGAGGTGGTGACCGCCTCGCCACTGGTGGTACGGCACCTGCTGGTGCCGGGTGAGCCGCTCGAGACCCCGGTCGCCGAGCAGGGCCGCTCGCTCGGTGAGTTTCTCCACGCACTGCACGCGTGCCCGGTCGCGAAGGCCGCCGGATTCGGATTTCCGGGAGCGGATCGAACCCTGCGCGCCCGCGCCGCGGATGACCGGCGGTTCCGCGCCGAGGTGATTCCGCTTGTCCCGCAGGCGTATCGGGCCCGGGCGCTGGCGGTGCTCGACGCGGTGCGGGAGTTCCCCGCCGACACCGTCGTGCACGGCGATATCGGTCCCGAGCACGTCCTGGCCGAGGGCGCGCGCGTCACCGGAGTCATCGACTTCGGGGACGTGCATCTCGGGGACGAGGCGATCGACCTGGCCTGGGCGCTGTTCGGGACGCCCGCCGCGTTCGCGGACGCGGTCGCGCAGGCCTACGGCGTCACCGACGCGGTCCGGGCCCGGGCGCAGGTGTGGCATCGGCTCGGACCGTGGCACCAGGTGCTCTACGGAGCGGACATCGGTGACCCGGTGGTGGCGAAGGAGGGCTTGGCGGGGGTGATCGAGCGGCTCAGCTAGGGCCGCTCGGGTCGCGGTGCCTGCGGACCACGACCCGCGCCGGGCGCACCGATCGCTCGGCGACGATCAGGCCGGGAGTGACGATCGACTCGACGGTGCGGTCGAGGTCCGGGTCTGCGGTCGTGACGATGTCGGCGGCCTCCATGGTCACCGCGTCGAAGGTGAGGTCGGCCGCGGGCTCGACCACACGTCCGCCGCGGCCGGTGAGCAACCGCTCGACCCGGATCGCGAAGGTGTCGAAAGCGGTGCGCTCGGTATCGGACCGCGCGGTGGATTCGAAGGCTCGGGCCTCGCCGTAGAGGGCGAAGAGTTCGACCACGAGCGGCACGTCCGCGCCCGCGCGCTCGCGCTGGGCACGGGCCTTGGCGTCGTCCGCGAGGCGTTCGATGGTCGCGGCCTGGCGGGCGATGACGCGGGCCAGATCATCCAGACGTTCGGTGATCTGCTCGGCCCCGGCGTCACCGCCGCGATCGCCGGTCGCTTCGGCTGGTTCGGTCATGCCCGAACCATAGTCCCGGCGGTGCGAATCGGCTGCTACGATCGCCGCCATGGGGGTCTACGGAATTGACCTGGGCACAACGAATTCGGCCATCGCGCGCATCGACGCCGACGGTCGACCCGAAGTCCTGATCGGTATGAACGGTGAGCCGACGGTGCCGTCGGTGGTGTTGTTCGCGTCCGCGCACGACCACGTCGTCGGCGAGGGTGCGCGGCGGCAGTCGCGGCTGGATCCGGAGCACGTGTGCTCCCTGGTCAAGCGGCGCATGGGTGATGCGGAATGGCGCTTCGCCGCGCACGGCCAGATGTGGTCCGCGCCGGCGGTGTCCTCGCTGATCTTGAAGAGCCTCGCGGCCGACGCCGAGTTCGGCGGCGGCGACACCGTGCAGCGCGTGGTGATCACCGTCCCCGCGTACTTCGGCGACGAGGAGCGGCGCGCGACCATCCAGTCGGGCACCTACGCGGGATTCGATGTGGCGGGTGTGCTGTCCGAGCCGATCGCCGCGGCGCTGAGCTACGGTTTCGGCCGGCTCGACGGCAGCGTCGACATCGGCAAGGGCGGAGCGCGCGAAACCGTGCTCGTGTACGACCTCGGCGGCGGCACCTTCGACGCCACGGTCATCGAGCTGTCCGATCGCCGGATCTCGGTGCTCGCGGTCGAGGGCGATCATCAACTGGGCGGGGCGGACTGGGACGAGCGGATCGCGCTGCATCTGTCGCAGCAGTTCTGCGCCGCGAACCCCGATGCCGAGGATCCGCTGGACGATTCGGCCGGATCGCAGATGCTGGTGCTGGCCGCCGAGCGCGCCAAGATGGAACTCACCGACGCCGCCTCCACCGAGGTCGTGATCGCGCACGACGGCGCTCGCGCGGTCATCACCCTGACCCGGGCCGAGCTGGAAACGATGACCGCCTCGCTCATGCGCCGCACCATCGACCTGACCAAGGCGGTCGTGGCGGCGGCCGGGCAGCGCGGCATCAACCATGTGGACCGACTGCTGCTGGTCGGCGGGTCCTCCCGGATGCCCATGGTGGCCGAGCAGTTGCAGAAGGAGCTCGGTCTCTTCGGCGAGCTGCGTGATCCGGACCTGTCGGTCGCGCGCGGCGCCGCGCTCTACGGCGAGAAGCTGGAGATGGAGCGGCTGGTCGCGGCCGATCTGGTGACTCGCGGCCGCCTGCGCGACGGTGCGGATCTGCAGGACGCGGACCCCCGGGAGCTCGAGCAGTCCCTCGCCCGGGTCGCGGCCTCGTTCGGTCAGCCGGTCGCCCTGGTGCGGCGCATGCTGGAGATCCAGGTGGACACCGTGGTGTCGCGCGGGTTCGGTGTGCTCGCCCTCGATACGTACAACGGCCTGGCCGCGAGCTGGCTGGTGCATCGCAATCAGACGCTGCCGATCAAGGTGCGCCGCTCCTACGGGACCGTGCGCGCGGATCAGGATCAGATCGAGCTGACCATCGTCGAGCAGCAGGGGCAGGCGGCCTCCACCCGGCCGGAGGATTCGAAGGTGTTGCTGGAGGGCCGGATTCGGGACATCCCGCCCGGTTATCCGGCCGGCAGTGAAGTGCGCGTCACCTTCGAGATGGGTTTCGACGGTGTGCTGCACGTGACCTGCTACCACGTGGAAGCCGACATCCCGCTGACGTTGACCGTGCAGACCGGCGCCACCCTCTCCCAGTCCGATGTGGCCCGCGAGCTGGATCAGCTGCAACGCACCCGACGCCGGTCCGCCTGACGCCCTACCGAACGAAAACCGATGCGCGCCTTCGATCCCAACGATTATCGCAAGCGAGTGCTGGCCGCCGTGGAACGCCGCGGCGGCATCGAGCACTCGGATGCGTTCGAGCTGTACGACATTCCGCTCGAGGAAGCCGCCGGCCTCGGTGACGCCGAGGTGGAGACCCGGATCGACGAGGTCTGGGGCTTCTGGCAGAAGCAGCGCGACCATCCCAAGTACCGGGTGCTGGCCGGGCTGCTGGTGGACGGGCACGACGAGCTGTCCGCGCCGTTGCGCGCGACGTCCTCGCGACGCGTGGAGGCCGAGCGAGTCACCCGGTTGCGGGACCGCCGTGACGCCGAACGCTACGAGATGATCGATACCGCCATCGACCGGCTGGTGCAGCGGTACGGCGGAATTCCGGCCGGGAAGATGCCCGGACTCGAGGACATCGGCAAGATGAGCGGTCTGTCCGAGGCCGAGATCGCGGCGCGGGTGCGCAGGCACCGCGTCATCGCGGACGAGCCGCAGGCGGCTCCCGCTCCGGTGTCCGGGGTGAGTCCGCAACGGCGGCAACAGATTCGCAAGCTGCTGGCGGAATACGAGCGGTTGCTGCCGGGCGATCCGGTGCCGACGCTGCTGGCGCTGCTGCGGCTGGACTTCACCAAGGCGCGCGAGACCGGCGAGATCCGGTTGCGCGCGGAGGCGCTGCGGGCGCGGACCCGTGAGCTGCCGCCGGGCCGGGTGCGGGTGGTGCTGGACGAATTGCTGGTGCACATCAGCGATCTGCTGGAATCGGGCGGCAGCACCGTCGATGACTATCTGACCGCGATCGCCGAGGACACCCGGGATGCCCTGCGCCCACAGGTGCGCGCGGCGGTGCTCGTCGAAGATCGGCTCGTGGCAGCGGATTTCGACTTCCTGCTGGGTGAGGCAATCGCGGCGGGATTGGATCGGGCGACCGCCGAGCGGGTGATCATCGAGCTGGCGGACGAGCTCGGCACGACCGTCGAGGGTCGTGAACACCGGGCGGGTCCGGTTGCGGCACAGGGGACTTCGGGTCCGGCGGGTCCGACCTCCGGCGCCTCGGCCGATACCCGCGGATCGACCTCAAGTGCCGCCACCGCGCAGCGCCCGCCGACGCGGCCGTGGGAGGCGCCGCTGAAGGCGGCGCGCGCCGCGCTGCGAGCGGGGCATCCGCGTGATGCCGCGCGGCATGTGGATCTCGCGCGCCGGAATCTGGGCGGGGACTCTCTGGGATCGACGTCGGTGCGACCGGTGGCCGAGGAAGTCGATCGGGTGCTGGCCGAGGCCGCGGTGCACTGGCGTGGCGCGACGGTCGGATGCGCCGGGAAGCGTTTCGTCGAGGCCATCGAGCATCTGGAGTTCCTGCAGCGCAAGGCATCCGACGTGCCGGATCCGGGGAACGGGCCGGGGCTCGAGCAGTTGATGGCCCGGGCGCGGGCGGCGCTGGCGGAGGCGGATCGGCAGTTCGCGGCGGCTCCGGCGGCTCCGGCCGCGGCCCGCATGCGCGCGCTGCTGGCCGTTTTCGACGTGTGCGCCGATCACGCGGGCACGGTCGCGGCGCTGGCCGAGTTGCCGGTGTCCGCGCCCGGACAGGTCAGCTCCGCGCGCAAACCCGATGGCACCGTGGTGATCACGTGGACGCCGTCGGTCACCGATCAGGTCGAGTACCGGGTCACCCGCTTGCAGCCCGACGGTTCCTGGCGGGTGGTGGGCCGCACGCGCGGCACCGCGCTCGAGGACGGCGGCGCGAGCACCGGGCCGGTGCCGGTGTACGGGGTGGTGGCCTCGGTATCGGGGCGCGCGTCGGACATGCGCCGCTCCGATGGGGACGCGAGGGCCGAGGTCAGCGCGCCGTCGGACGTCCCGGACCTCGGCGGAATGCCGACGGTCAGCGGACTGGTCGCGCGGGGTGGGCTGCTGACCTTCGTCTGGCCGTCCGGGATCACCGAGGTGATGCTGGTGGCCCGGGCCGATGCGCCGCCGACGGGCTCCGAGGACGCGCGGGCTCGTAAGTGGAAGGTGACCAACAGCCGGTATCAGATCGACGGTGGGGTGCGCGTGCCCGCGGATCTGGATCGGCCGTGTCATCTGGCGGTGGCCTCGTGCCGCCGCGAGGCGTCCGGAACGCTGGTGGTCGCGGCCGGGTTCGCGCCCGACGCGCGGATTCGCTGGGTCGGCTGAACCCGCCGGGCGGTCCGGGCTCGTGCCGGGCGTCATCTCGGCTGGATCCGCCGCGTGTGGTCCCGGTAACTCCCTGCGCGCGGCGGCCGTGCGCCCGCGTGGGAATCTGTTGAGTGCCGGTGTCGTTGCTGCGATGACTGGTCATGAGCAGAGAGGCGGATCCGGGTGATTCCGAAACTGATGGCGGTGAGCGACATTCATGTCGGGCATCAGGGCAACAAGCCGGTGGTCGAGGGCATCACGGCGGATTCCCCCGAGGACTGGCTGATCGTCGCCGGCGACGTCGGTGAGAAGACGGACGACATCCGGTGGGCGCTGCAGACGTTGCGCAGTCGGTTCGCCAAGGTCATCTGGGTGCCGGGCAACCACGAATTGTGGACCACCGCAAAGGATCCCGTGCAGATGCACGGAGCCGCGCGGTATGACTACCTGGTGTCCCTGTGCCGGGACGTGGACGTGATCACCCCCGAGGACCCGTTCCCGGTCTGGGAGGGCGCCGGTGCGCAGGAGTACGGCGGCGCGGTCACCCTGGCGCCGATGTTCCTGCTCTACGACTACTCGTGGATGCCCGAGGGCGCGGTCACCAAGGCGCAGGGGCTGAGCATCGCCCGCGAACGCAATGTCGTGGCCACCGATGAATTCCTGCTGTCGAGCGAGCCGTACCTGACCCGCGACGCCTGGTGTCACGCCCGGGTGCAGTACACCAAGCGTCGTCTCGACGCGCTGCCCACGGACACCCCGCTGGTGATGATCAACCACTTCCCACTGGTCCGCAAACCCACCGACATGCTCTGGTATCCGGAGTTCGCCCTCTGGTGCGGCACGGACCTCACCGCCGATTGGCACACCTCGTACAACGTGGCCTGCATGGTCTACGGGCACCTGCATATTCCGCGTACGACCTGGTACGACGGCGTCCGCTTCGAAGAGGTGTCGCTCGGATATCCCCGGGAATGGCAGCGGCGCGGTCTTCCGGAACAGTTGCTGCGGCAGATCCTGCCCACCCCGGACTACGGCGACACCCTCAACGAGTGGGGCGGGCACTTCAAGATCACGCCCGAAATGGCGGCCGCCGCCGTGCAGATGCGTGAGCAGGCGCAGAAGCGCAGGGGCTTGACCTGAGTCGGGGAGACGGATCTCGACGCGGGTAGCGCGAAGGGGGAACTGCTCGGCCGGGCGCGAAGTGGCGGCGGGTATGAGCGGAGGCCCTCGGCCGTAGCAGGGCGACCGCTCGCAAGAGCGACCGTGCCTCCCGCGGGTATCGGCGGATTCAGCGAGGCCACCCTATGTGAGTGTCGTATGCCCCGAATTCCTCGCCGCCCGTCAGGGATGTCGGATCTGCGCCACGGCCCGTGAGCTGGGATGATGGACTGATGCGTGCGGTGCTGAGTGAGCTGATCGGCCGGGTTCGGCAGGATCCGGTCGTGCTGGCGCGGGTCGTGGCCGTGACCGGGGCCGGGCCCCGGGAGGTCGGGGCGGCCATGGTCGTCACCGCGAGCGGCGAGGTGATCGGCTCGCTGTCGGGCGGGTGTGTCGAGGCGGCCGTGGTGGCGGCGGCGGCCGAGGTGGCGGCCACGGGGACGGCTGTGATCGAGCGGTACGGCATCGCGGATCCGGAGGGCATCGCGGTCGGGCTGACCTGTGGCGGCGAGATGGAGGTTTTCCTCGAGCGCGTGGGGGCCGAGCGGCTCGAGGATCTCGAGGCGCTGGCCCGCGATATCCGGCTCGGGCATTCGGTGGCGCTGGTGAGCACGCTGTCGGAAGCGTCGCACTGGGCAGTGGTTCGGCCGGGCGTCGATTCCCCGGCCGAGGTCAGCCGGGACGCCGGGGAGATGGCCCGAGCGGGTCGAACCGGCACGGTCGGGTCGGACGAGTGTGAACCCGCGTATCCGCCGCGGGCCTTCGTGCAGAGCTTCGGCCCTCCCGCGCGGATGATTCTCGCGGGGGCCAACGAATTCGTGCGGGCGCTGAGCCGGCTGGGCGCGCAGCTCGGCTATCGGGTGAGCGTGGTCGACGCCCGCGAAACCTTCACCACCGCAGCGCGATTCCCCGCCGCGCACGAGGTGGTCGTGGACTGGCCGCACCGATACCTGCGCGCCGAGCGCGAGGGCGGCCGGATCGACGCGCGGACCGTGGTGCTGGTGATGACGCACGACACCAAATTCGATGTGCCGATGCTGGCCGAGGCCCTGTCGATCGGGGAGATCGGGTTCGTGGGTGCGCTGGGGTCCCGGCGGACGCATACGGATCGAATGGCGCGGCTGAAGGCCGCGGGCGTGCAACCGGCTCTGCTGGGGCGACTGCGGAGTCCGGTCGGGCTCGATATCAACGCCGTGACGCCGGAGCAGACGGCGGTGTCGATCGCGGCGCAGATCATCGCCGAGACCGGGGGCGCGTCGGGGCGGCCGCTGCGGGAGACCGACGGGCCGATTCACCGCTGAGCGGAAGGTCCGGGCGGGACTGGGAAATTCGTGGTCGCGGGGGCGGCCGGTAGGCTCGTTCGGGCAAGTGGCGGTGCGATCAGGAGGCGGTCATCGAGGAGCGGGCAGTCGCGGCGGAGTCGGCGCGCATTATCGGGAGGATTCTCCCCAGCGGCGTGGCCGCGGCGGAACTGGTCGCGTATCCGGAGGATCTGAAGCCGCATCCGGGCGAGGAACATCTGATCTCGCGGGCGGTGGAGAAGCGGCGGCGGGACTTCATCGGGGCACGGCACTGTGCGCGGCAGGCGCTGGCGCAGCTGGGCGAACCGGCCGTTGCCATCGGTAAGGGCGGCACCGGTGAGCCGTTGTTCCCGCGTGGTGTCGTCGGCAGCCTCACGCACTGTGACGGATACCGGGCCGCGGCGCTCGCGCATCGGCTGCGATTCCGTTCCGTGGGTATCGACGCGGAACCGCACGGGCAACTGCCCGAGGGCGTGCTGGATTCGGTGAGCCTGCCCGCGGAGCGTCAGTGGCTCGGCGCCGTATTGCCGGGCACCGGACTGCATTTGGACCGACTGCTGTTCTGCGCCAAGGAGGCCACCTACAAGGCGTGGTTCCCGCTGACCGGCCGCTGGCTCGGATTCGAGGACGCGCACATCACGTTCACCGTGGACCAGGAGTCCGCGTCCGCTGGTGAAGGCACCTTCCACAGCGACCTGCTGATCCCCGGCCACACGACCGACGGCGGCGCGCCGCTGCGGTCCTTCGACGGCCGCTGGGTGATCACCGACGGGCTGATCCTGACCGCGATCGTGGAGGGCTGATGAGCGAGAAGCGCACACCGGTCGTCGATGCCCTGGGCGGGCTGCTGATCGTCGACAAGGACGGCGGCTGGACGAGTCACGATGTGGTCGCCAAGGGGCGAAGGTTGTTGCGTACCAAGAAGGTCGGTCACGCGGGCACCCTGGATCCGATGGCCACCGGCGTGCTGGTGCTCGGCGTGGAGCGCGCCACGAAGCTGCTCGGGCAGCTGATTCTCACGACCAAGGCGTACACGGCGACCATTCGGCTGGGGCAGTCCACGATCACCGACGACGCCGAGGGCGAGACCACCGCGACGACTGCGGCCGGGCATCTCACCGATGCCGACATCGCCACTGCCATAGCCGAATTGACCGGCGACATCCAGCAGGTTCCGGCCACCGTCAGCGCGATCAAGGTGAACGGCGAGCGGGCCTACGCGCGCGCTCGCGCCGGGGAGGATGTGCAGCTGGCGGCGCGCCCGGTGACCGTCAGTCGCTTCGATGTGCTGGCCCGGCGTGATGTCGACACCGGCGCAACGCAATTCGTGGATCTGGATGTCGAGGTGGAGTGCACCTCGGGTACCTACATTCGCGCGCTGGCCCGCGATCTGGGGGCGAAGCTCGCGGTGGGCGGGCATCTCACCGCACTACGCCGGACCCGGGTGGGCCCCTTCACTCTGGAGCATGCCCGGACCCTCGATCAGCTCGCGGTGGCGGCCGAGGCGGGGGAGGCGCTGCTGAGCCTCGATATCGACGAGGCCGTGCGCACGGCGTTCCCGTTGCGCGAGGTCACCGACACCCAGGCCGAGGATCTGCGGAACGGTCGCTGGCTCGAACCGATCGGGCTTCCCGGCGTCTACGCGGCCGTCGACCCCGCGGGCAATGCCATCGCGCTGGTTCAGGAGAGCGGCAAGCGCGCCGCCTCGGTCATGGTCGTCCGTCCAGCCGGACTCTGAAACTTTTCACCTCCGCCGCCTAGAGTGCGAGGGTGGAATTGCGGCAATTGCGGTACTTCGTGGCCGTGGCGGAAGAATTGCACTTTCGCCGGGCGGCGGAGCGGCTGTTCATCTCGACGCCGACGCTGAGTCAGCAGATTCGGGCGGTCGAGCGGGAAGTGGGTGGGCCGCTGTTGATCCGGGGGAATCACGGGGTCGAGTTGACCGCCGCCGGAGAGGTGCTGCTGACGGCGGCGCGCGGCGTGCTCACCGCCGCGGAGTCCGCGATGCGCGAGACGCGGGCGGTCGCGCAACCCGAGACGGCCGTGTTCCGGCTGGGAGTCGTGAACGGTGCGCCCACCTGGTTGCCGGCGCGGATCGACGCGATGCTGCGGGCCCGGCAGCCGGGCGCCCGGGTCGTGCTGACCGGCGGGCCGAGTGCGGATCAGGTGCGGCTGCTGGATCGCGAGGAGGTGGATCTCGCGGTACTGCGCATGCCGGTGCGGCTGCCCGAACACCTGCGGCACACCGCGATTGCCGAGGAGCAACTCGGCGTCGTCATGTCGCGCACCCATGCGCTGGCGGAGTTCGACGCGATCGAACCGGCGCACCTGCGCGGTCGTGAATTGATCATGTTCGCCCGTGATTCCGCACCCGAACTGCATGATTCGCTGCTCGCGCAGCTGCGTGACCGAGGCGCGACGGTCGCCCTGAGCGACAGCGCGATGAGCCACGCGCAACTGCTCGCACTGCTGCCCATACGGCCGGAAGCGGTGGGGCTGGGATCCATTCGCACCGCCGAGGTGCCGGGACTCGTCTGGCGGCCGCTGCTGCCCCGTCCGCTCGTGGTCACCTACATCGCCGCATGGCGCGCGGCGGCGCGGAACCCGCTGCTGCACAGCGTCACCGACGCCCTGGCCGGTGGGTTCCGGCTCACGCCGTAGTGCGTCGTGCTGTGCCGTGACCCGGTACGGCGTCGCGGCACGGCGGCCCGATGTTCCGGCGGTACGAGCCGGGGCGGTGACAGCGCGGGTCGATCAGCCCTCGTCGGCCGTCGCCGGTGAAGTACCTGCGGTCAGCCTCCGGCCTTCAGGAACGTGCCCGCGTGCAGGATGGTGCCGAAACCCGCTGCGAATTCACCGTATTCGTAGAGCACGCTGCCGTTGACGAGCGTGGCGGCCACGGCGCGATCGTTGCGATTGACCATGCGATCCAGGCCGTCGATTCCGGGAAAGGGCGCCTCGGCGTAGGCGCTGCCCGAGCCGTCCAATCCGGCGGGATCGATGACCGTGATGTCGGCGCGGCGGCCCGGTGCGAGATGTCCGGCGTCGAGGTCGTACCAGTCGGCGAGTTCGCCGGTGAGGCGGTGCACCGCGGCCTCGAGGGGCATGAAGCCGCGCTGGTGGACGCGTTCGAGCAGGCGGACGCCGAAGTTGTAGAAAGCCATATTGCGCAGGTGCGCACCGGAATCCGCGAAGCCGATCTGGACCACGGGGGAGGTCTGGAGCTGGTCCAGGATGTCGTCGCGATCATTGGCGATGACCGTGCGCCAGCGCAGTCGCGCCCCGTGCGCGACGGCCAGGTCCAGCAGAGCGTCGGCGGGTTCGATGCCGCGCTCGTCGGCGACCGCGCCGAAGGATTTGCCGACCACGCTCGCATCCGGGCAGCCGACGATCTGCGCGTCGTACAGGTCGCGATGCCACACGCGCGGACCGTATTTCTTGGCGAGGTCCTTGCGGAACTGCCTGCGATAGGACTCGTCGGCGAGCAGTTCGCCGCGCTTCATCACATCGCGAATATTGAGAGCCGCTACGCCGGAACCGAATTCCTCGAACACCACCAGGTCGACGCCGTCCGCGTACACCTCGAACGGCACCGGCAGATGCTGCCACCGGAAGGCCGCCCCGCCCACGGTATTGGCGATCCGCGCGGCGGCGGTGGCGGCGCGCGCGACGGTGCGGTCGGCCTTGACGTCCATGCCCGCGATGAGGGTCGTCTTGAGCGGCTTGCGGAATCGGCCCGCGCTCTCGGCGAAGTAGCGAGCGATCTCCGCGCGTGCGGTCAGGTTCGGCGTGCTCTGATGAATGCGCCCGCGTGCGCGCAGAATCTCGTTGAGCGCCTTGTACTCCCGCCACGCCGCGTACGTCGAGGGCAATTGACGGGTGGGGAAGCGCGTCCCCTCCAGCTTGGAGAAGGAGCTGCGAATGGTGGACAGCCCGAGGAATCCGGCGTCGAGCGCGTCACTGAGCATGACGCGCATGCGCGTCAGCTCGGCGTCGGTGGGGCGGGTCTGCGCGTCCACCGCGCGTCCGAGACCCATCACCGCCACCCGAATATCCGAATGACCCAGCAGCGCCGCCACATTCGCGCCGAGCGGGCGATCCGCGAGCGACTTCGCGTAGGCGTGCGGTCCGTCCCAGTCCCGATGCTCCTTGACCGCCGAATGCACCGCGTCCCACGGCAGTGCCTCGACCCGGGCGAACATGTCCGCGCAGTCCTGTGCCTCGGCGTACACGGTCGAGAGTGAACAGTTGCCGAACACCACGGTGGTGACGCCGTGCCGCACCGATTCGCCGAGTCCCGGGCTGCCCAGGACCTCCGCGTCGTAATGGGTGTGCACGTCCAGCATGCCCGGCATCACCCATTTGCCCGCGGCGTCGATGGTCCGCTCGCCGTCGGGCAGCGGGTCGGCGCTGACGGTCGCGACCTTGCCCCCGATGATCCCGACGTCGGCGCGCCTGGCGGTCGCACCGGTGCCGTCGAACACCGTGCCGCCGCGAATCACCACATCGCACCGAGTCATGTCAGGCCACCTGTTCCCTGGAGGATCCGAGTTCTCTGGAATGATCCGAGCCCCG
Organism: Nocardia jejuensis NBRC 103114; assembly: GCF_001613145.1. Classification (GTDB taxonomy): domain Bacteria; phylum Actinomycetota; class Actinomycetes; order Mycobacteriales; family Mycobacteriaceae; genus Nocardia; species Nocardia jejuensis. The sequence continues at coordinate 45,943 of NZ_BDBU01000054.1, read as the reverse complement.
CCGATATCCATATCATCGTGTCACGGGTAATTCGTGCGAGGAAAGGACAGCATCGGCCAGAATGCCGCGGTGTCCTCGCGGCCCGGCCTGCCACCGGGTTCGATATTCCGGCTGGTGCCAGGCGATTTCGGCCGGGCTCGGCACCCGAGAATCTCTGGTTGCGCCACCTCGTTCACCGTATCGATCTACCCGGCACTGTGATTCGGGTGAATCTGCGCCGTGGACGACCGGGGTCCTCGGCCGGAACGGCGTCGGCAGTGGGTTCTGCCCTCGGGGGTCACGAGCGGTATCGCGCTGCGCCTGCACCGTTAGGCAGCGTCTCATGAGGGTTCGGCGCCGCGTCGTGGACGCGCGGTGGCGGTGCGAGTTGGCTGAAAGGCATGACACACAACGGTTTCGACGAGGAACTCGGGCGCGCGGTCGTCATCGGCGGCGGTTCGGGCATGGGGCTGGCCATCGCGGACGCGCTGCTGGCGGCGGGCAGCGAGGTGATCGTCGTGGGGCGGTCGCAAGAGCGGCTCGCCGACGCGGTGCGCGAACTCGGCGATGGAAGGGTGACCGCGATCGCGGCGGATATCAGTGACGAGGCGCAGGTTGCGCGCATTTTCGACGAGTCCGGGGTGGTCGATCACGTGATCACCACCGCGGCAGATCCGACGGGCGCCTACGGCCCGGTTCGGGATTTCGACTTCGCGCACGGACGCGGGTTCGTCGAGACCAAGCTGGTCGGATCCATGCTGCTGGCCAAGCACGCGCGGATCAGGTCGGGTGGATCATTCACTCTCACTTCGGGAATCGCCGCATATCGGCCGTCGGTGGGCGGTGCGATGGTGGCGGCGGTGAACGCGGCGCTGGAGGGGCTGGCCCGTGCCCTCGCGATCGAACTCGGGCCGACGCGGGTGAACGTGGTGTCACCCGGTTGGGTGGAGACCAAGATCTGGGACAAGCTCGCCTGGAACGACAAGGACGAGCGGTTGCGTGCCATGGCGGAGCGGTTGCCCGCCGGGCGGCTCGGTCAACCGGAAGACGTTGCGGCGGCGGTGCTCTCGCTGCTGCGGAACAGATTCATCACCGGCGCCGTGCTGCACGTCGACGGTGGGCACCGCCTGGTCTGACTCGGCCCCGGTCTGTGCCGGGACGCTGCTCAGCCCTCGCTCAACCAGATAGCTTCCGCGGCGATGCTGCCCAGGTCGATGGTGCGCTCGTCGTCCACGAGCACCGCGATGGTGCCCGCGAAATCGCGGCGCTCGACCACCGCGATCGGGGTGTCCAGGGCGATGCCGAGGGAGTCGAAGTAGCGCAGCATCGCCGGATCCGAATCGGAGATGCGCGCGACCCGGCCCGATTCGCCCGCGTCGAAGTCGCTGAGCTGGCGGGCGGGCGGAGTCGGCACCGCGCCGTCGGGCGAGGGGATCGGGTCGCCGTGCGGATCCCGGTCGGGGTGGCCGAGTTTGGCGTCTATGCGGGCCATCAGGGTTTCCGAGACGGCGTGTTCGAGCACCTCGGCCTCGTCGTGGACCTCGTCCCAGCCGTAGCCGAGTTCGTTCACCAGGAAGGTCTCGATCAGCCGATGCCGGCGCACCATGGCCACGGCGGCGCGGCGGCCCTCCTCGGTGAGGGTGATGGCCCCGTATCGGGCGTGCTCGACAAGGCCCTGATCGGCGAGCTTGCGCACGGCCTCGGAAACGGTGGACGCCGACACGCCGATGCGTTCGGCGAGCAGCTTGGTCGACACCTTCTCCTGCGACCACTCCTGCGCGGTCCAGATCACCTTGAGATAGTCCTGGGCGACCGAGGACAGCTCGGGCGCGACGCTCACCACGGTCGCGACTGTTCCATCGGCCTGCTCGCGGCGTCCATCTGCCTGCTCGCGACGGGTGGCGATGTCTCGTTTTCCGGGCACATACTCGAGCTTAGGCATACCTCGTCCGGTTTCACATATCGGCACGCCTGCTGGTAGAGCCCGGTGAACACGGGGTGACTACCATGCTTCGTCCCGTGAAGTTCCGGACCGCCGAATATTGTCTGTGACGCGCTTTGCGTAGGCTTCCGGTGTGCAGAGATGGCGAAGTCTCGATGAGATGCCCGCGGAGTGGGGCCGGTGTGTGCTCACGATCGGGGTTTTCGACGGCGTGCATCGCGGTCACGCCCAGCTCATCAGCCGTGCGGTGAAATCCGCTGCGGTGCGCGGCGTTCCGTCGGTGCTCATGACCTTCGACCCGCATCCGGTCGAGGTGGTGCGGCCCGGTTCGCATCCGGCGCAGCTCTCGACCATGCATCGGCGCGCGGAGCTGGCCGAGGAACTCGGTATCGACGTCTTCCTGGTCATGCCCTTCACCCGCGACTTCATGAAGCTCACGCCCGAGCAGTACGTCGAGGAACTGCTGGTGAACAGGCTGCACGTGTCCGAGGTGGTGGTGGGGGACAACTTCACCTTCGGCAAGCAGGCCGCCGGGACCGTGGACACGATGCGCGAACTCGGTGCGCGCTTCGGCTTCGACGTGGACGGGGTGCAGCTGCTCGGCGAGCACGCGGTCACCTTCTCCTCGACCTACATTCGCTCCTGCCTGGCCGCAGGGGACGTGTCCGCGGCCGCCGAGGCGCTGGGCCGTCCGCATCGCGTCGAGGGCGTGGTGGTGCACGGTGACGGCCGCGGTCGCGGCCTTGGATACCCGACCGCCAACGTGGCGCCCGCCATGCATTCGGCGATTCCGGCCGACGGCGTCTACGCGGGATGGTTCACCGTCCTGGACGGCGACGATCATCAGCGCCGCCCCGCGGCCATCTCGATCGGCACCAACCCCACCTTCGAGGACGGCCGCGCCCGCACGGTCGAGCCGCATCTGCTCGATTTCGAGGGTGATCTCTACGAGAAGCGCGTCGCGGTGGATTTCGTGGAGCAGTTGCGCGGCATGCGCAAGTTCGAGTCGATCGACGAACTGGTCGAGGCGATCGGGCACGATGTCGAGGAAGCCCGCAAGGTGCTCAGCGCACAGTCCGTCGAGGAATGATCCGCCGGTCGCTGAGCGCCGCCATCCCGATTGACGGTCCTGTTCAGCGGTCCGGTACTCTGGCTCGTCGGGTTTGCTGTGGTTCGCGGCAGCGCCCAGCCGGGTTGGTTTCGCACACAGCCGGGATTCCGAGCGCGGACTGAAATATCAGGAGTGAATTCTGTGGCACTGACCACCGAGCAGAAGTCGGCCATTCTGGCCGAGTACGGTCTGCACCCGACCGACACCGGTTCTCCGGAGGCTCAGATCGCGATGCTGTCCAAGCGGATCGCCGATCTCACCGAGCACCTCAAGGTGCACAAGCACGACCACCACACGCGCCACGGTCTGCTCGCCCTGATCGGTCGTCGTCGTCGGCTCTCGAAGTACCTGCAGGCCAACGACATCAACCGGTACCGCTCGCTCATCGAGCGTCTGGGCCTGCGTCGCTGATTTCAGTGACCAGCGTCGCCGGTTCACCGGCGACACACACGGCTACCTGAGGTAGTTGACGAACCGGTCAACGGGGAGGCATAGAATCTCCTCGTTGGCCTTTCGTGCATGTGGCCGAGGTTCCCTCATGTGGGTGCTCGGGTCGCGTGCACACCAACGCACGAGCCGTATGCATCCGGCGCGTGGCGTCGGTCTTCGGTAGTGGCTTTTCGGCGGGTGCCGGAGGGCTTCGATCGATGACCGCCTCCGCGTCGTCGATTCCAAGGGGAATCGGACCGGGTGTGCGCGTGGTGGCCAGGAGGGTCGCTGCGTGTCCACGCAGGGTATGGCGAACCCCTGAAGAGGGAAAACTACTGCCGGATCGCGCGCAAAAAGAGGTTCGCGCTGCATCCGGCGAAGACGAGAGGTTGAGAAAAGAAAAATGACCGACACAGTAACCAGCTCCGCCGTCGAGGTTGAACCCGGCGTTTTCGAGTCCGTCGCGCTGATCGACAACGGCAGCTACGGAACTCGCACCATCCGTTTCGAGACCGGCCGTCTGGCCCAGCAGGCCGCGGGCTCCGTGGTCGCCTACCTCGATGACGAGACCATGCTGCTCTCGGCCACCACGGCCTCCAAGCAGCCCAAGGATCACTTCGACTTCTTCCCGCTGACGGTGGACGTCGAGGAGCGCATGTACGCCGCGGGTCGCATCCCCGGCTCGTTCTTCCGTCGTGAGGGCCGTCCCTCCACCGACGCGATCCTGACCTGCCGTCTGATCGACCGTCCGCTGCGCCCGTCGTTCGTCGACGGTCTGCGCAACGAGATCCAGGTCGTCGTGACGATCATGTCCCTCGATCCCCAGGATCTGTACGACGTGGTCGCGATCAACGCGGCCTCGGCGTCCACCCAGATCGCCGGCCTGCCCTTCTCCGGTCCGGTCGGCGGCGTGCGCGTCGCGCTGATCGAGGGCCAGTGGGTCGCGTTCCCGACCGTCGAGCAGCTCGAAGGCGCCGTGTTCGACATGGTCGTCGCGGGCCGCGTGGTCGGTGGCGACGTCGCGATCATGATGGTCGAGGCCGAGGCCCCCGCCCACGTGTTCTCCCTCATCGAGGACGGCGCGCAGGCGCCCACCGAAGCCGTTGTGGCACAGGGCCTCGAGGCCGCCAAGCCGTTCATCGCCCGCCTGTGCAAGGCGCAGTCGGACCTGGCCGCGCTGGCCGCCAAGCCCACCGGTGAGTTCCCGGTCTTCCTGCCGTACCAGTCCGACGTGTTCGAGGCCGTGCTCGGCACCGCCAAGTCGGAGCTGAACGAGGCGCTGTCCATCGCGGGCAAGCACGAGCGCGAGGACAAGATCGACGAGATCAAGCTCGCCGTGCTGTCGAGCCTGTCGGAGACCTTCGAGGGTCGCGAGAAGGAGATCGGCGCGGCGTTCCGCTCGGTCACCAAGAAGCTTGTGCGCCAGCGCATCCTGACCGACAGCTTCCGCATCGACGGTCGCGGTCTGGCCGACATCCGCGCGCTCTCGGCCGAGGTCGCGATCATCCCGCGCGCCCACGGTTCGGCGCTGTTCGAGCGTGGCGAGACCCAGATCCTGGGCGTCACCACCCTGGACATGGTGAAGATGGCGCAGCAGGTCGACTCGCTCGGCCCGGAGACCTCCAAGCGCTACATGCACCACTACAACTTCCCGCCGTACTCCACCGGTGAGACCGGTCGCGTGGGCTCGCCCAAGCGCCGCGAGATCGGCCACGGCGCGCTCGCCGAGCGTGCCCTGATGCCGGTGCTGCCGCCGCAGGAGGAGTTCCCGTACGCCATCCGTCAGGTGTCGGAAGCGTTGTCCTCCAACGGTTCCACCTCGATGGGCTCGGTCTGCGCCTCGACCCTGTCGCTGCTGAACGCCGGTGTGCCGCTCAAGGCCCCCGTCGCCGGTATCGCCATGGGCCTGGTGTCGGACACGGTCAAGAACGACAAGGGCGAGGACGAGGTCCGCTACGTCGCGCTGACCGACATCCTGGGCGCCGAGGATGCCTTCGGCGATATGGACTTCAAGGTCGCCGGTACCCCGGACTTCGTGACCGCGCTGCAGCTGGACACCAAGCTCGACGGCATCCCCTCCCAGGTGCTGGCCGGTGCGCTGAACCAGGCCAAGGACGCTCGCCTCACCATCCTGGACGTGATGGCCGAGGCCATCGCCTCGCCGGACGAGATGAGCCCCTACGCCCCGCGCGTCACCGCGATCAAGATCCCGGTGGACAAGATCGGCGAGGTGATCGGGCCCAAGGGCAAGGTCATCAACCAGATCACGGAGGAGACCGGCGCCAACATCTCCATCGAGGACGACGGCACGGTCTACGTCGGAGCCACCAACGGTCCGGCGGCGCAGGCGGCGATCGACATGATCAACGCCATCGCCAACCCGCAGCTGCCGAAGGTCGGCGAGCGCTTCCTGGGCACGGTCGTCAAGACCACCGCCTTCGGCGCGTTCGTCTCCCTGCTCCCCGGCCGCGACGGACTGGTCCACATCTCGAAGCTGGGCAACGGCAAGCGCGTCGCCAAGGTCGAGGATGTGGTGAACGTGGGTGACAAGCTGCGCGTCGAGATCGCCGACATCGACAACCGCGGCAAGATCTCGCTGGTCCCCGTGGAAGAGGACTCGGAAATCTCCGAGGTCCCCACTGCGGTCGAGGCCGGCGCCGAGTAGAAACTGTCTGTGTGACGAAAAAGAAGGCGGCGCGCGCGTCAAGCCCGGAGGCGGAAGCCTCGGTAACCCAGGGCTCCGCGCGCGCCGAACATAGCGTGTCCCCCTTGCTTCGCGATGCGGAGCAGGGGGCTTCTTCTCTGGTTCTGGCCCAAGGCGATTCGGCGCTCACCGATCCGGGTGTGCGCCGTACGGTGCTGCCCGGCGGACTACGAGTCGTGACCGAGCATGTGCCGGGAGTGCGGTCCGCGTCGATCGGCGTGTGGGTCGGGGTCGGGTCGCGCGATGAGGGCCCGACGGTGGCCGGAGCCGCGCACTTCCTCGAGCATCTGCTGTTCAAGGCGACGCCCACGCGTTCCGCGCTGGATATCGCCGAGGCCATGGATGCGGTCGGCGGCGAGCTGAACGCGTTCACCGCCAAGGAGCAGACCTGCTACTACGCCCATGTCATCGACGAGGATCTGCCCATGGCGGTGGATCTGGTGACCGATGTTGTGCTCAACGGTCTGTGCCGCGCGGAGGATGTCGCCGTGGAGCGTCAGGTGGTGCTCGAGGAGATCTCGATGCGCGACGACGATCCCGAGGACATGGTCGGCGACGCGTTCCTGAGCGCGCTGTTCGGGGATCACCCGATCGGGCGTCCGGTGATCGGCAGCATCGAGACCATCGAGGATATGCAGGCGGCGCAGCTGCGCTCGTTCCATCAGCGCCGGTATCGCCCCGAGCGCATGGTGGTCGCGGTGGCCGGCAATATCGAGCACGAGCACACGGTCGAGCTGGTGCACCGCGCGTTCGCTCCGCATCTGAAGCCCGGACTGGAGCCCGCTCCCCGTCGTGAGGGCACGTTCCGTCCGCGGGTGGCCCCCGAGCTGCAGCGGATGTACCGCGACAGCGAGCAGGCGCACCTGGTGTTCGGCACCCGCGCGTTCGGACGGCACGAGGGGCACCGGCGCTGGCCGCTCTCGATTCTCAACACCGTCCTGGGCGGCGGACTCAGTTCCCGTCTGTTCCAACGGATCCGGGAGGAACGCGGCCTCGCCTACTCGGTGTACTCCAGCGTCGACACCTTCGCCGACACCGGAGCGTTCTCGGTCTACCTCGGTTGCCAGCCCGAAAACCTGGGCACGGTGGCGAGTCTGGCCCGAGGCGTCCTGGAAGAGGTTGCGGCCGACGGCATCACCGATGCCGAATGCGCTCGCGCCAAGGGTTCCCTGCGCGGCGGTCTGGTGCTGGGCCTGGAGGACTCCGGGTCCCGCATGAACCGCATCGGCCGCAGCGAACTCAGCTACGGCAACCACCGCAGCGTGTCGGAAACCCTCGCCCGCATCGACGAGGTGACCACCGACGAAGTCTCCAGGATCGCCGCGAAACTGCTGTCCCGTCCCTACGCGGTGGCGGTGGCGGGCCCCTACCGCCGCACCCGAGACCTTCCGGTCGCGGTTCGCCGCCTGGTCGACTGACAGCACCTGCTCTCACCGGCGTCTCCGCCACACGGCATCCCCTGGGATGCGGCGGGGCGCCGGTGAAGTGCGTTCCGGGACAGGCTCCGCTGTGGTGATCCGGCGGACTGAACGGGTGACCGGACGGCGGGCACGAGTGGATGAACGTCTCGGCGACGGTGATTGCGGACGAGGGTCTGTCAGCGACCGCGCCGGCAGGTTCCGTCCGGTTTCATGACGATGCTGTGTTCGACGTGGAACCCGGCCCGTCGAGCAGACAGGAATCCACCGATACCGATGTGCGGAGGTCGGCACCCGGTTCGACTGCGTCAGTCAGGCGTCGGCCGGGTTGCTTTCCACGCCAGGTATGTCGACCGGAGGCAGGCGGCGCAGGGGCGGTAACCCGCTGCGATCGCGGTGGATTCGTCGGGGAAGAAGACTCGGTGGGTGGCGTACGGGCCTCGGGGGAGGGCGCGCAGGGCCGTGGGGCAGTCGAGGCGGCCGTAGATCCTCAGGCGGCGGTGGCCGCCGAGGGCGCCGGGAGTCGCACTGCGGTAAGGGTTTCCGTCCGGGCCCAGCAGGGTGTACATCGAGCCTCAGGCGTCGTGGAAGACCAGGCCGAGGGTGCGGCGGTGGCCGGAGCGGACGGTGCTGACGCCGTGGCGCATCGGGGCGGCGGACCAGCCTCGGGCACCGCGGACGGGGCGGTCGCGGGTGGTGAAGATCAAGCCGTGGCCCTGGGGCAGGAGGCGGGCGGCGCCTCGGGACTGGGCTCGCGGGCGCTGTTCGAGCATGAGGAATTCGCCGCCGGTGTAATCGGTGCCGGGAACATCCAGGCCGATGACGACCTGCAGGGGAAAAATCATGTCGCCGAACAGGTCTCGGTGCAGGGCATTCCAGTCGCCGGGACCGTAGCGGAGCAGGATCTGCGCGGATTTGCTCTGGCCTGCCTGGTGGCAGCGTGCGATCCACTCGTCGAGGTGGTCGGGCCAGGTGCCGGGGCGGCCCAGGCGTTCGGCCCACTCCCGGGCAATGGGTAGCAGCGTCGGGTAGAAGGCGGCTCGCAGTTCGCGCACGGCGTCGGGGAGGTCGTGAGTGAAGTAGCGGTATTCGCCCGAGCCGAAGCGGTGGCGGGCCATGTTCACCGTGGTGCGGAACAGATTCGGCCGGTCGTAGAGCTCGGCCAGCTCGCGGCACCGCTCCGGGGTGAGCAGGGGTCCGGTCACGGCGTGGCCGTGCTCGTCGAGGTCGGCGACCAGCGCGGCCCAGTCCTGCCCGGCTACCAGGGCGGAGACGGCCTGTCCGGCAGCCGGGGCGGCGCTGTGAAACCCGGTGCCGGACAGGAGGGTTGCGGACTCACGCGGCATGTTCGAGCTCCAGGAGCTGCTGCTTGCGCGGCAGGCCGCCCGCGTAGCCGGTCAGGGAGCCGTTCGCGCCGATGACGCGGTGGCAGGGGCGGATGATCAGCAGGGGATTGAGACCGATGGCCGCACCCACCGCGCGGACCGCCGCCCGGGGCGCGCCGATGCGGGCCGCGATCTGGCCGTAGGTGACCGTGGTGCCGTACGGGATCTCGTCCAGGGCCTGCCACACCCGCTGCTGGAATTCGCTGCCGCGAGCGGCGGTGTCGATGTCGAAGGTGGTGATCTCACCGGCGAAATAGCCGCGCAACTGCGCGATGTGGTCGGTGAACGCGACCGCGTCCTCGGTCCATCCGTCGCGGACCGCGAAGTGCTTCTGGCCGGACATGACCACGGCGGTGAGAACGGTGCTCGCGCCCTCGGATTCACCCACCAGCAGCAGTTCACCGACCGGGCTGTCGATCGTGGTGTACACACTCATTCGAGAATCCTTTCGCTGTGCTCTCGTGTGCTGCTACCCAATCTGCCGCAGCCCGGAGTTCGATACCGGCGGAAATCAGACACGTCGTTCGGGGCCCGGCCGGAGGTGTTCTCGCTGCTCCCGGTGCATCCGTGAAGAATCCGGCGCTGGTTCATCGAGTGCGGGCTGCGGTGGCGGCGCCCGGCCGCACGTGGTCCCGGCATCGGTGAACGGTGTGCTCGCCCTCGCCCGTATCTGTGTCGCGCCGTGCGAAATGCGGGCAGACTCTCGGGGGTGACGAGTTTGAGCAAGGGGGCCAATGTCCCCGTGGCTGCGGCCGCTGTTCGTGCTGTGCTGGGGTGGACCGGTGGGCCGGGCATCCCGGATCTGGATGCGTCGGCGTTGTTGCTGACGGCCTCGGGGAAGGTGCGGTCGGACGCGGACTTCGTGTTCTACAACCAACCGGGGCATGCCAGTGGGGCGGTGCGGTACTCGGGCAAGCAGGGGTCGGTCGACGGCCTCGAGGTGAATCTCGCCGGGGTGGAAGGGGATATCGACCGAATCGCGTTGTGCGCGTCGGCCGATGGGGGCACCTTCGGGCAGGTGCCGGGGTTGAACCTGCGAATACTGGACGGCGGTGGGGCCGAGATCGCGCGATTCGATATCGCCGCGGGCGCGGAGACCGCGATGCTGTGCGGCGAGTTGTATCGGCGCGCCGGCGGATGGAAATTCCGGGCCGTGGGTCAGGGATGGTCCAGTGGATTGGCCGGTCTTGCAACGGATTTCGGGATCACCGTGGACGACGCGCCCGCCCCGGCGCAGGGCGCACAAGCTCCTCGACCGGCCCAGCCGTCACCATCTCCTCGGCCTTCGCCCCCGGCGGAGTCCTACCCGCAGTACGGCCAGCCGCCACAGCCGCAATACGGACAGTCACCGCAGTCACCGCAGTACGGACAGTCGCAACCCACGCACACGCAGCCGCAGTACGGCCAGCCCTCACAGCCGCAGCATGGCCAGCCGCCGCTGCCGCAGCATGGTCAGCCGCCGCTGCCGCAGCATGGTCAGCCGCCGCTGCCGCCGTACGGTCAGCAGCCTCCGCAGTACGGTCAGCCTCAGCACGGCGAGCCGTACTACTCACAGCACGGTCAGCAGCAGCCACCCCCGCCGCCGCAATTCGGTGGTCAGCCCCAGGCACCACAGCCGCGGCTGCCACACATGCCGAGCCCCTCGGATCTGGCTGGGCTGGCACCGCCCGGGTCGGCGGCGCCGGGCGGGGCCGGTCCGCGGGGTGGGCAGCCCGGCGTTCGATTGACCAAGGGGGAAGAGCAGCTGCCGGTGGATGTGCGCAAGCGGTTGTCGCTGCGCAAGGAGCAGGTCGCGGTCAGTTTGGCCAAGCACGGGGTGCAGGGGTTGACGGCGCGAGTCGTGCTGGTGCTGGATGCCTCGGGGTCGATGACGATGCTGTACGAGAAGCAGGTGGTGCATCGGGTGGTCGAACGAATGGCGGCGGTCGCGGCGCAGCTCGACGACAACGGGGCCATGCAGGCGTGGACGTTCGCGAGCAATCCGGGTCGGCTGCCGGATCTGACCATTGCGCAACTGCCGCAGTGGATTTCGCTGCACGTGCGGTGCGGGCAGATGAAGCTGCTTCCGGGCCGGGCGCGCGGATTGCAGCCGGGGCAGATCGATATGCGCCAGATCGGGATTCAGAACGAGGAGCAGAAGGTGATCGCGCAGGTGCGCGAGTACGTGCGCGCCACACCGCAGCGAGTGCCGACCATCGTGCTGTTCTTCTCCGACGGCGGCGTCTACAAGAACCAGGAGATCGAGCGCGAACTGCGGGCGGCGGTGGATGAGCCGATCTTCTGGCAGTTCGTCGGACTGGGCTCGAAGAACGGATACGGCGTGCTCGAACAGCTGGACACCATGGCGGGCCGTCGCGTCGACAATGTCGGATTCTTCGCGGTCGACGACATCGACCGAATCACCGACGCGGAGCTGTACGACCGCCTGCTCTCGGAGTTCCCGTCCTGGATCGACGACGCGACGCGAGCGGGGATCCTGCGCTGACATCCCCCGACGCCACCGGACCGTACTCGGCCGACCCCACCCTCGCACCGACAGGGATCTCGCGCGATCGCTGCCGAGCCGGTGTGTCCGACGCTGCCGGGCTCGTCGCGGGCGAAACGAGTGGCCGGCTACTCGTGCCCGCCCGAGGAAAGGACGGGACGCTTGTCCGGCACGAAAAAGCTACGGGACGCGTGCCCGGCACGAAAAACCGTGCGGGGACCCGGCTCGGAGGGGAGGCCGGGTCCCCGGCGCTCGATTATCGGAGGGTGACGCCGTGGCCCGTCTGCGGCGCGGGCGCCCGGTGCGCGGGCGCGGGTGTCAGATCCAGCCGCATGACCGTGCGCGGCCACCGATCCAGGCCGAACTCCGCCTCGCGGGCCCGGATCTTGGTGAGTCCGGGGGTCAGCTCATCGTCCTCGATCACGCGGAAGCCCAGGCGCGCGTAATACGGTGCGTTCCAGGGCACTTCGGTGAAGGTGGTGAGCGTCAGCGCGGGTAGTCCCGTGGCCCGCGCGTGTTCGCTGAGATGGTCGATCAGGTCGCGGCCGATGCCCCGCCGGGCGACCGCGGGATGCACCGACACCTGGGCGATGTGCTCGGTATCGTCGACCACTTCGCTGATCAGGTAGGCGACCGGGGTATCGGAATCGTCGACCGCGACCCAGGCGCGGCCGTCGCGCCGATGTTCCTCGAGGACTTCGAGCGAGGGTGGGGCATCGTCGGCGATCTCGATCATGCCGATGTCGCGGAAAGGTTCACCCGTCGCATTCTCGATCCCTTGCAGGATGGGCAGGTCGTCGGGCCGGGCGGCACGAATACGCATGACTTTCACGGTAGCGCGTGCGCGGCCCGAGTGGCCTGTTCATTTACGTGATCGATTGGCGGCGTCGAGCACGGCATCGAGCAGTCCGGGCAGCGCGGCCTCGATATCGTCGGCGCGCAGGCGCTGCCAGGTGTTGCCCTCCACGGTGACGCGTTCGGTCAGTCCGGCCTCGCGCAGGATCTTGAAGTGGTGCGCGGCCGTGGACTTTCCGACGGTTTCGTAGAGGGCGGTGCAGCGTACGGCGGTCCCGGCATTGCCGAGTCGGCGGATCATTTCCAGCCGGACCGGGTCCTGCAGCGCACCGAGCACCGCGGGCAGCGGGGCCACCGGCGGGTGCGCATCGGCATCTGGCATGAGTTTCCTCACTCCCATTACTGGTTTGACGATCATCGAACCTGGAGTAGGGTCAGGTTCGATCAGTATCAAACTTACCTGATGGAGGCTTCGATGGCAGCGCCAACCGCCGTGGCGACCCGAGCCGAGCACGGTACCCAGACCTGGGCGTACGCCCTGATACTCGCCGCCAGCGGCGTAGCGCTCGGCGTGTCGGGTGCACCCGCTCCGCTCTACGGGCTCTACCAGCAGTCCTGGAACTTCTCGCCGCTCACCACCACCTTCGTCTTCGCCGTGTACGCCATCGCCGCGCTGGTCGCGGTCCTGGTCTCCGGCCGCATCTCCGACTCGGTCGGCCGCAAGCCGGTGCTGCTCGGCGCGTTCGCGCTCATGATCGTCGGCCTCGTGGTCTTCCTGCTCGCCGACAATGTCGCCATGCTGCTGCTGGCGCGCGCCCTGCACGGTCTGGCGGTCGGCGCCACCGTGGTGGCCGGTGCGGCCGCGCTGCTGGATCTGCGCCCGCAGCACGGCGCGCGGTCCGGGCAGCTGTCCGGCGTCGCCTTCAATGTCGGTATGGCCGTGGCGATTCTGGGCTCGGCACTGCTCGCGCAGTACGCGCCGCACCCGCTGCGCACCCCGTACGTGGCGATCACCCTGGTCTGCCTGCTGATCGCGGCCGGTGTGCTGCTGTTGCGGGAGCCGCACGCCGCACGCACCGCGACTCGGATCCGGATCGCCAAACCGGCTGTGCCGCAGGAGATCCGCAGTGACTTCTGGTTCTCCGCGCTGGGTGTGATGGCGGCCTGGTCGGTGCTGGGCGTGCTGCTGTCGCTGTACCCGTCGCTGGCCTCGGCCGAGACCGGCATCCACAATCTGGTGTTCGGCGGAGCCGTGGTGGCCTCGACCGCGCTGGCGGGTGCGATCGTGCAGTTCTTCGCCGGTGGCATTCCGGCGCGCCGGGCGGCCGTCATCGGCGATGTCGGCATGGCGATCGCGCTGGTGCTGACGATCCCGGCCCTGAACACCCACAACTGGGTGCTGGTGCTGGCGGCCGGTTTCGCGCTCGGCGGCACCTTCGGCCTCGGGTTCGGCGGTTCGCTGCGGCACCTGTCCAATGTTGTGCCGCAACACAAGCGAGGCGAGACCATGTCCGCCTACTACCTGCTGGCCTACTCGGCCATGGCGCTGCCGACCGTGATCGCGGGCTGGGCCGCGACCACCTGGGGTCTGAGCACCGTGTTCCCGTGGTTCGTGGCCGTGGTCGCGCTGGCCTGCCTGGGTGCGGCGGGGCTCGGCGTCCGCAACAGCGCCGCGGTGCGGGTGGCCGGACCCGTCGGCTCGGACGCCGTGGCCGTGGAGACCACCGCGGTGCGGACAGCGACGCGCTGATCGCCTACGATGTCCGCCCGATGGTCCGCGACCGTCGGGCGGATTCGTCGTTCCCGGGCGAAAAACCCTGTCCGGGAAGAGAAATCCGGCCAACGAATGCACAGGCACCCCGGGATCGCTATCCTTCCGCTATGCGGCGGTGGGGAAGGTTCGGCTATGCGCTGAACCGGGCGATTCACCGGTCTGCACTGGCGTTCTCGGTGCTGATCGTGGTGATCGGTGGGTTGGCCGTTGCGGCCCTCACCTGGTGGTTGTTGTGGCGCACGCTGGGTGCCCGAGCGGAGACGCCGAATCAGCTGGATCTGACCAGGATCGCGCTCTGGGTCACGGTCGCCGTCGGCGCGGCGGTCGCGTTGACCCTCGCCTACCGGCGGCAGCGCGATCTCGAGCGCGGCCGGTTCGCGGAACTGTTCGGCGCGGCGGCCATCCAGTTGGGCAATCCCGATGTGGCCGTGCGCATCGCGGGCGTCTACGCGCTCGCCGGGGTGGCGGACGGGTTCTCCACGCGCGCCCGGCGTCAGCAGTGCGTGGACGTGCTGTGCGGATACCTGCGCCTGCCCTACGTGCCGGACGAGGGCGCCAGTCATCTGGTCTCCAAGTCCCAGCGCGTCGAGGATTCCGGGACGGCGGTGGAACGGGTCTACAACTATCGGCAGAACGATCGACAGGTCCGCGACACCGTCGTGCGGGTGATCGCGGAGCACCTGCGCGATTCGCTCGAAGCCTGCTGGTCCACTTGCGATTTCGATTTCTCCGACGCGGTCCTGGAGGACGCCGACTTCAGCCGGGCGGTCTTCGCCGGGCGCAACACCCGATTCACCAACGCCAGTTTCATCGGGGGCCGCCGCACGAGTTTCGAGAAGGCGCGCTTCGTCGGCAAGCGAGTCTCGTTCCGCGGCGCCACCTTCCGCAATTCCACCTCTTTCGATCGCGCGCAGTTCCGGCACGACCGGGTCGCCCGATTCGAGCGGGACGACGCCGAGATCAGTTTCAGCGACGCCACCTTCGCCGGTTCGGTGAGTTTCGACGGCGCGGAGTTCAGCGGTGCGCGCACCGATTTCACCCGTGCCACCTTCGCCGGTGATCGCAGCAGTTTCGCCAACGCCAAATTCGTCAGCGCGCTCACGACGTTCGAGCGCGCCATCTTCGACGGCGAGCGGGTCACCTTCACGGGAGCCGAGTTCATCGGCGCCAGAGCCGCGTTCACCGCCGCCCGGTTCTACGCCGAGGCCAGTGCCTTCGACTGCGCCCGCCTGGGCGGCAAGACCCGGTGGGGTTCGGGCCGCACCGAGGAGGTCACCTTCGCCCGGGCCGAGTACCACGGCAAGGTGTCCTTCGCCGATGTGCTGTTCGGCGGTCGCGCGGTCACCTTCGCCGGTGGCGATTTCTTCGGCAACATCACTTTCAAGCGGGCCGCCTTCGACGCGCGCGAGATCAGTTTCGAGCGTCCCAAGGCGTGGGTCGGGGTCCATTTCGATTGGGACGGTTCGCCGAACAGCCGGCCCGCCTGCATCCATCCCGAGCAGTGGCCGCCCGTGCCCGCGGAGAGTCCGCCCGAACTGACCCGCTGACCACTCCGGCGAATTGTCGGATTGCCCGCCCGTCCCGCCGTGCGATAGCTTGCACGGGGACGTGAGTAGGGATTGTGGTGGGGGCGCACGACATGCACTGGGTAGCCGTCGGAGTGGCGGTGCTGCTGCTGGTGACGGCGGCACTGATCGGGGCGGTCGCGGTCGCGAAGCAGAAACGGGCGCAACGGTATTCGACCGGCGCCGTGGTGCGGACCGGCGGGTTTCCCCGCCGCGCCGCGCCCGTGCTGGCCGTGCTGGGATGGGTGGTGCTGCTCGCGGGTCTGGCCGCGGCGGTGAATCCGGTCGCCGGTGACACCGTCGCGGGCACCGCGATCCCGGCCGCTCCCGGACTGGTGCAGGCCGGTGTGCCGACCTCGACATCCACGAAACCCGCGGCGCCGGACCCGCTGTCCCTGCTGAAGGTCGGCGACTGCGTCGAGGTCCCGATGGAACAGGCCACGGGGCCGTCGGGCCCGACCTGGAAGGCCGGGTCACCCGAGCCGTCCGACTGCGCCACGGTCGACGCGAATTACCGTGTGGTGCAGACCGGTCCGGAGGCGTGCACCGACAATCTCTACAAACTCGAATCCAGCCGCCACGATCGCGCCGGCAAGCTGATCTACCACCTCTGCATGGCCTTCGACTGGCGGGTCGGGGTCTGCTACGACACCGAGCACATGGACGAGCCGTCCAAGGTGGACTGCGGTACCCGGGGCTCACACATCGTGCAGGCGACCGCGGTGCTGGAGAACACCACGGACGGCAATTCCTGCCCCCGGGACGGTCAGGGCGCGGTCTGGGTCGTCTGGGACAAGCGGCATCTGACGGTCTGCTTCCGAGGCGGAGACGACCCCGGCCGCTGATCGAGCGTGCACCGGCGGGGCGGCGCGGTGGCACTGTGGCGCGGCGGCACTACGGCACTGCGGGTCCGGACGGCACCGATGCACACTCGTCGACTACGTGCGGCGGCCGATCGTGATGACGTCCGGAATCAGCCAGCTGGGCAGCGGCCGGTCGATCTTGCGCTGATCCAGAACCTCGAAACCGGCGTCCTGCAGCAGCTTTCGAGTCTCCCGGGGCGAGGGAGCGTGCGCCGGGAACAGCGGGCTGCGGGTGAGGCGTTGAATCGGCCGGGCGGTCGGGGCCGAGGGGTGCATGGTCGCGATGGCCGTGATGCCGCCGGGAACCAGCACGCGCTGGAACTCGCGCAGCGCCGCCGGATGGTCGAAGAAATGAAAAGCGCTGGTGGACACGACGGCATCGAGTTCGCCGTCCGCCAGCGGGAGGTGCTCGGCGGCGGCATGCCGCCACTGCACAGTGGCGGATCTGGCCTTGGCCTGGGCCAGCATGCCGGGTGAGGCGTCGATGCCATAGACGATCTCCGGATGCAGCTCGCGCTCGATGCGGGAGGTGAGAATGCCGGTACCGCAGCCGATATCGGCGATCCGCCGGGATCCGGCGGATCGCAGCTCGGCGACCACCTGATTCTGCGGCGGCCGGTAGACGACCTGCTGCAGGGCCGCGGTGTCGTAGGCACGGGCGACATTGCCGAAGAACTGCGTCACCACGTGGTTGAGGGCTCGATTGCCCGTGGCGAGAGGTGTGCTCATATGTGCTCCTGTCCGCCATCCATCGAATCAGATCATGAGCTGTCTGGGAAGGTTCATCCCGAGTCGCTCCGCGGGCGAGGTGGGGTAGCGTCGGGCCCATGAGGATTCGTGGTGCCGTATTGGAGCGAATCGGGGCGCAGCCGCCGTTCGCGGAGTCCGAGCCGATCGTCGTGAGCGAGCTCGACCTGGGCGAACCGGGACCCGGCGAACTGCTGGTGCGGATCGAGGCGGCCGGGCTGTGCCACTCCGATCTGTCGGTGGTGGACGGGAATCGGGTGCGGCCGGTGCCCATGCTGCTCGGGCACGAGGCGGCCGGGCGGGTCGAGGTCGTCGGCGGAGCCGTCGACGGCGAGGCGAGCGATATCGCCGTCGGGCAGCGGGTCGTGATGACCTTCCTGCCGCGCTGCGGTGAATGCGCGGGCTGCGCGACCGAGGGCCGGACCCCGTGCCTGGCGGGCAGCCTGGCCAACAATGCCGGGGAACTGCTCAGCGGTGGCCGGCGGCTGCTGCGCGACGGCGCGCAGGTGCACCATCATCTCGGGGTGTCGGCGTTCGCGACGCACGCGGTGGTGGATCGGCGCTCGGTCGTCCCGGTGGACGACGACGTACCCGCCGACGTGGCGGCCGTGCTCGGCTGCGCGGTCCTGACCGGCGGTGGTGCACTGCTGAATTCGGCCCAGCCCACCCCGGCCGACCGCATCATGGTGGTCGGGCTCGGCGGTGTGGGAATGGCGGCGGTGCTGGTGGCCGCGGCGCTGCGCGAGGGCACCGGGCGCGACGTGATCGCCGTGGACACCGTGCCCGAGAAGCTCGCTGCCGCAATGGAACTCGGGGCTACCTCCGCGTACAGCCCGGCCGATGTCGTCGCCGAGGGAATCCAGGCCGAGGTCGTGATCGAGGCGGCGGGAAATATCCGGGCCTTCGAGACCGCGGTGGCCGCCACCGCGCCCGGCGGGCGGACCATCACCGTCGGCCTGCCCGCTCCCGACGCGATGGCGAGCGTGTCGCCGCTGGGTCTGGTCGCGCAGGGCCGCTCGATCATCGGCAGCTACCTGGGGTCGGCGGTTCCGGAGCGCGATATTCCGCGGTACGTGGAGATGTGGCGTGCGGGCAAGCTGCCGGTCGAACGGCTGGTGTCCTCGCGAATTCGCCTGGAGGACATCAACGAAGGCATGGACGAGCTGGCGGCGGGCCACGCCCTGCGTCAGGTGATCATGTTCGACTGAGCGGGATTGCCGCACCGAACACGGCACCGCCCCGCCGCGCATCACGCGGCGGGGCGGTGGTCTGTCGAAGGCTCTCAGCCGACCTTGATGCTGATCGTCGCGGTCTGGGTCTTGGCGGGGAGCTTGGTGGTGTCCACCATCAGGATCTCGCCGTTGTCCTGCAGCCCGTTCGGCATGATCTTGGCCTTGAGCTTGTAGGGCGGCTGATCGCCCACCACGGCTTCGATGCCGAAGTCGCTGTCGTTCGAGATGTACAGGGTCTTGCCGCCGTCGGTGGTGGCGACGCCCTCGATCTTGTCGTGGCCGAAGAACTTGCCGTCGGCGTTGAGGGAGTCGAGGAGACCGGCCAGGTCCAGGGCGGACTTCTTGGCGACGGCGGTGATACCGGCCTTCTGCAGCGCGGCGACGCCGTCCGCGGTGCTCACGGTGCCGACCAAGCCCTCGACGCCCTTACCGTCGATCAGCAGGCCCTTGGCCGGATCGTACTGCGCCCCGGGGACTTTGGACTGCGGACCGATATCGGTGGCACCGGAGATGTCGATGGTCCAGAGCTTCTTGTTCGCCTTGGGGGCCTTGTTGCCGTCGCGCTCGTCGACGACGAAGGTGGTGTTGCTCAGCGCGGTGATCTCGGAGACGGCGAGCTTCTCCTTCGGGTTCTCCAGCGGGTAGGCGAACTCCTTGACCGCGCGGGACTTCAGGTCCACCGTGACGATGCGGGTCATCGGCACCTCGCGGGCCGAGGTCACGCCAGGGGTGTTCAGGCCGCTCTGCACGATGCCGACCAGGGTGCTGCCGTCGGGAGTGACGGTCAGGCCCTCCATGCCCTGGTTGGGGGTGCGCAGCGAAAGTTCCTGCGGCAGTCCGCGTCCGGGCGCGAGGCGCTCGAGCTCCGAGCCCTTGGCGTCGAAGTGCACGATGAACGGGCCGTACTCGTCCGAGACCCAGAAGGTGCCGTCGGCGAGCGCGACCAGACCCTCGCTGTCGATGCCGTGATCGGTCGGCGGCAGGATGGCGCCGTTCACGTCGCGCATGGTTTCACCGGTGTCGGCCGAGAGATCCACCAGGCCGTTGAACGCCTGCCCGGTCGGGTTCTTCAGCGGGATGGTGGACTGCAGCACCGCCTCGTTGCCGACCAGCTTGAACTTCGCGATCGTCGGCGTGAAATCGGGTGTGGCGGCGATCTTCTCGTTCTTGCCCTTGCCGTCCACGTTCGGGCCGCGATCGGTGAGACCGTAGAACTCGTCCTTCGAGCCCGGGACCGGGGTGAACGCCGAGCCGAATCCGCTGCCCTGCAACGACACTCCGCCCACCTCGCCGAGCGACTTGATATCGGTGGTGTACAGCTTCACCGCATCGGTGGTGGTCACGGTGATGCTGTCATCGCCCATGTAGCCCGCGGCCGGGGTGTACACCACCGAGCCGTTCGGGTTGCGGGTGATCTTGCCGTGCGCCGGATCGGCGATGGCGACCGCCGCGCTGCCGCCGGTCTTGGCCAGCAGGTCGTCCACGGTGATCGTCAGCGGCTTGTCCATGGTCGCGGTGAAATCGGCGGACGGGTCGGACGAGCAGGAGGACGCCGCGACGGCGGAGACGCACACGGCGGCTGCGACGAGCGCGTGTCGGGTACTACGGTGAATTCGCACAGGCGATGCCTACCTCGTGGATTCGACGAATAGTTGACGGGTATCTGAACAGTTGCCGCAGGACCTCCGAAGCAGGCGCGCGGGCAGAAGTGCGATATCGGCGATCGCGGCCGAAGTCGGCGGCGCGGGCCGGTGGGCGGCCGTTCGGTCCCGGTTCGCCGCCGTCGGTGCTCGCATCCGCGCACGGGTATCGCCGGACCGCTGTGACATACGCGACGCCCAGGTCAGGGGGTTCCCCGCGCGGCCGCGCCGACCCGATAGGCTCACGGGACAGGTGATATCTCGTCGGGCAGCGGTGCGATGAGCTGCGATGACATGAAGTGTGAGGAGACCAGGTGACCACGAACCGGATCCGGGTGGGTGTGCTCGGGGCGCGCGGCAAGGTCGGGCAGGCGATCTGCGCGGGTGTCGAGTCGGCCGCCGATCTGGAGCTGGTCGCCCAGGTCGACAAGGACGACGCGCTCGAGGCGTTCACCGAGTCCGGTACCCAGGTGGTCGTGGACTTCACCAGTCCCGGCGTGGTCATGCCGAACCTGAAGTGGTTGGTGGAGAACGGTATTCACGCGGTCGTCGGCACCACCGGCTTCGATGCCGAGCGGCTCGGGCAGGTGCGCGGCTGGCTGGCGCAGAGCCCCGAGACCGGTGTGCTGATCGCTCCCAACTTCGCCATCGGCGCGGTGCTGTCCATGCGGTTCGCCGAGCAGGCCGCGCGCTGGTTCGAATCGGTCGAGGTCATCGAACTGCATCATCCGAACAAGTTGGACGCGCCCTCGGGCACGGCCTATCGGACCGCCGGACTGATCGCCGCGGCCCGGGAGAAGGCGGGCGTGGGCCGCAGCCCCGACGCCACCAAGGACGAACTCGAAGGCGCGCGCGGCGCGGATGTGGACGGGGTGCGGGTGCACTCGGTCCGGCTGGCCGGTCTGGTCGCGCATCAGGAGGTGCTGTTCGGCACGCAGGGCGAGACCCTCACCATCCGCCACGATTCGATCGACCGGACCTCGTTCGTCCCCGGCGTATTGCTGGGTGTGCGCAAGACGCCCCTGCGCCCCGGCCTGACCGTGGGCATCGACCCGCTGCTGGACCTGTGAGCACGCCCGACTCGAACAACGGCGGGACCGCGGACGACAGCGGTCGCGCGGGCGCCGACGGTACGAACGGAGCGGCTGGGGCCAACGCGGGCCGTGCGACCACCGAGAACGTCGGCAGGGAAGTCGCCAAGAAGGTCGGTCTGATCGCCTTTCTTGTTGTGGCGCTCGGGTTCTACTTCCTGCTGCTCGGGCGGATCGCCGTCGGCCTGATCCGGACCGGCTCGATTCCCGCGCTCGTTCTCGGCATCGGGGTGCTGCTGCTGCCGCTGCTGGGGGTGTGGGTGGTCGCGAGCAGCCTGCGCGCGGCGTTCGCGCATCAGTATCTGGCGCGTCGCATCAACGAGGAGGGCCTCGAGCTCGACACCTCCGAGCTTCCGCGCCGCGCCTCGGGTCGCCTCGAACGCGCCGCGGCAGACCAGCTTTTCGAGCAGGTCAAGACGGAATGGGAAGCCGACCCGGACAACTGGCGCACGAACTACCGGGCAGCTCGCGCCTACGACTACGCCGGAGACCGTTCCCGTGCCCGTGAAGTCATGCGCCGCGCGGTGGAATTGGAGAAGGCCGAGCGCGAGGCATAGCCGATGGTTCAGCGTTCGGCGGTGAGTTGACGGAAGGCCGTGACGAATTCGCTGAGGGTGCGGCGGTCGGCCGCGTCGGCGGAGCGGTGGCCGCTGTCGGCGACCACCGTGACACGGCTGCCCGCCTCGATGCTGAGCACGTCCCAGCAGGTGGGGAGCACCGGTGACTGCACACTGCGGTCATTGCTGGTGATGGTCAGTCGCGAGCCGTAGCGACCGGCGACGGCGGCCAGTCCCTCTGCGGTCTCTGCGGTCAGCGGTCCGGGTGCGGAGAACTCTTCGACGTACATTCGGGGGTTACCTCCTCGGCTGCTGACAGGCTACCGGCTCACACCACGCCCCGGCCGAACGATCGGGCCCGGAATCCCAGGGGGTCCGGACCCGATCGCACCGCGGAATTCAGCTCGCGGGATGCACCCTTCGCCAATGCTCGGCGATATCGATGCGGCGGGCCAACCAGACCCTGTCGTGTGACCGGACGTAATCCAGGAACCGCTCCAGGGATTTGGCGCGGGCCGGGCGGCCGATGATGCGGCAGTGCAGGCCGACCGAGAGCATCTTCGGCGCCCCCGCTTCACCTTCGGCGTAGAGGACGTCGAAGGCGTCCCTCAGATACGAGAAGAACTCCTCGCCGTTGGCGAAGCCCGCGGGGGAGGAGAAGCGCATGTCGTTGGACTCGAGGGTGTAGGGCACCACCAGCTGATCGCGCTCGCCCACCTTGACCCAGTAGGGCAGATCGTCGGCGTAGGAGTCCGAGTCGTAGACGAAACCACCGTGGGCGGAGACGATTTCGCGCGTGCGCGGCGAATCGCGGCCGGTGTACCAGCCCTTCGGCGCCTCGCCGAACAGCCGGGTGATGATGGCGACCGCCTCCCGCAGGTGCGCGCGTTCGGTCTCGGCGTCGACGTCCTGGTAAGAGATCCAGCGCAGGCCGTGGCACGCGATCTCGTGGCCGAGCCGCGTGAACGCCGCGACGGCTTCCGGATTGCGTTCCAGCGCACGGGCGACCGCGAAAATGGTGAGCGGGATATCGCGCTGTTCGAACATGCGCAGCACCCGCCAGAGGCCGGCCCGCGAGCCGTACTCGTAGATGCTCTCCATGCTCATGTGGCGATCCGGGAACGACTGCGCGGGAACGATATCCGACAGGAACGTCTCCGAGCCGGGATCGCCGTCCAGAACACTGTTCTCGCCGCCCTCCTCGTAATTGAGGACGAACTGAACGGCGATATTGGCCTCGCCGGGCCACTGGGGGTGCGGCGGGGTGGGGCCGTAGCCGACCAGGTCGCGGGGGTACTCGCTCATGCCTGCTCGCCCTCCTGCTCGGCGAGCAGGCTCGCCCGCGCGGACTCGGTGAGGGCGCCGAACAGCCGCAGCCGAGCCAGGCCGCCGTCGGGGAAGACGTCCAGGCGGACCTGGGTGACCGCCTCGTCCGAATCGATCAGGAACCGATGCCGGGTATCGGGCCGCAGCACCGTGCGCGGCAGCAGTTCCACCTCGGTGCCGTCGGCGCGGATGCCGGTCAGCGCGCCCGCGCCGGGGCTGTTGAACAGGAAGTACGAGGTGTCGATCTCGGCCATGGTGAGGACGCCCTCGCCGGCCAATCGCACCTGCACCCAATCGTTGTCGTCACGGGTGCGACGGCGCGCGGTCTCCCAGCCGTCGCCCATGACCCGCGCCCGCCCGGGCAGCAGGATGTTCTGCGGATGCGAATAGAAACGGTTGGAGCAGTCCGCGACCGAGCCGCCGTTCTCCAGCGCGGCCAGATCGAACGGGCCCGCGTCGAGCCAGCGCAGATCCGGCTTGGCCACGCCGTGCACGCGCAACCGCGCCACGCCGCCGTCGGGGAACATGCGCAGGCGCACATGGGTGAAGCGGCGCTTGGAATCCACCGAGAAGGGGTTGCGGCTGTCGCCGTTCACCGTCGAGCGATCCACGATGGTGACCCAGCCCTCCAGCTCGGCGACCTGCTCCGCCGACGGATACCCCGGCACCACAATGGCTTCCACGGACACCTCCGGCGGATAGTTGCCCTTGAACCAGGCGGTGTCCACCACGACGCCGTGGATCACACCGGGCACTCCGAGTCGCACGATGGCTGTATCGCAGTCGTCGGTCTCCGGTGCCGCGCCGATGTCGCCGCGCCGCCGCCGGGTCTCCCAGCCGTCGTACACCTGACCCTTGTGGCCGAAGGTCGCCGGCTGATACGTGGATTCCTCCGGGCGGACGAGATTCTCCCGCTCCGCGAAGGATTCGTCGTTGGCCCAGATCACCGCGCCGCCGAGAGACCGGACGGCCAGATCCGGCAGCAGGGTGAAATCAGTTGAATCGACGCTCATCGGACTCCTTTCGACTTCCCGTGCACGACGGGAGGTTTCGAACTCTGTGCTCGCTTGCGTGGTGTGGGCCGCTGGGTCACAGCGCGGGGATCTTCCGCTCGCGCAATTGCTCGAGGACTTCGATCGTGGCCTTCGGCACCAGGGCGGTCACCTCGCCGGGTTGGAACGCACCGCAGGCCACTCCGCGCAGCACCACGGTGGACAGCGCTTGCGCGGTGGCCGGCTCGTCCATCACCGCGCCGCCTCGGCGGTCCAGGTAGCGGCCGATGCGCGGCGCGGCCACCTCCAGCGCGGTCCGGTAGAAGGCGAAGTTGGCCAGCCAGCGGGTGACCAGATGGCCCGCGCCCATGTCCCAGCCCTGGTAGTAGCCGCGTTCGAGCGAGCGGGTGGTCAGCCGGTAGTGCCGGGCCAGGGCGGCGCGGACCTCGTCGTCGGTGCCCAGCGGCAGCACCTGCGTGGAGCCGTCGCACACCCAGACGCCGGTCTGCGCGGCGGCGGCCTGCATGACGGCCTTGGCGTGATCGGCGACCGGATGCTCGAGGGATTGGAACTGGGGTGCGATGCCGCACGCCGCGCTGTAGTCGTAAGTGCCGTAGTGCAATCCGGTGCAGCGCCCGGCCGAGCGGTGGATGGCCGCCGCGACCGTGGCGGAGCCGTCGGCGGCGATGACCGCCTGCGGGCTCTCGATCTGCAATTCGAACCTCAGTGCGCCGGCGGGCAGGCCGTGCGCGGATTCGATGGCCTCGCACAGAAGTACGGCGGTGTCGACCTGGCCGACCGCGCGAATCTTGGGGAGGGTGAACACGAATCCGGCCGGGACGCCGCCCGCGCCCTCGAGCACCAGCTCCAGAGTCCTGATCGCGCGCGAGGATTCGCCGGTGGTCAAGCCCTTCATGCGAATGCCGCGCGAGGTGATCGCGGCGGGCAGCGCCGCCAGCACCGCACCCGCGCGGGTCGCGTCGGCGTCCTCGATCGCGTCCTCGCGGGTGCCGTACCCGTCCTCGAAGTCCAGCCGCAGATCCTGAATCGGGTTCTGCCGCAGCGTGTTCAGCATGAGCGCCACCGCATCCGGCCCGGCCAGTTCGGTGAGCAGCTCACCGTGCCGTTCCGCGAGCTCGAGGGCCGCGGCGCCCCACGACTCGGGCAGTTCCACCGCCGCGTCCGCGCCGCTCACATACGCGGTGTGGATCGGCTGCCCCGCCCGGTCACCCGGGTAGTAGCGCGACAACAGCGCGTCGGTGTCGGCGACACGCGAGTGGATACCGGCCAGCACATCGGGCGGCAGGGTCACGGACGAGCCTCCTGTTCATCGGGGAAGGTTTGGTTGCGGGTCCGAGCCTCAAGCGCCGTCCCGCGAGTCGTCGGTCGAGAATTCGGTGAGCAGCCCCGTGTAGCGCTTCGGGAGCGGGGCGGCGAACTCGCCGCGGCCGGACTTGCGCAGGCCCATGGTGACCAGGGACTGGACCCCCAGCGTGGCGGCGGCGACGCCGTCCACCACGGGTACGCCGACCTCGTCGGTGAGGTACCGGCACAGGTCCGCCATCCCCGCGCAGCCGAGCACGATGGCATCGGAGTCGTCGGCGAGCACGGCCGCGCGGCAGGCATCGGCGATCACCCCGCGGGCCTTGGGATCCTCGAGCTCGAGGACCGGGATCTCGCAGCCGTGGATTCCGAGGCAGAAGCGTTGCATCCCATAGCGTTCGGCCAGATCGAAGGCGCGCCCGGCGGTGCGCTCGAGGGTGGTCACCACGCTGAAACCGCGGCCGAGGTGGCTGGCGTAGTGCATGGCCGCCTCGGCGATGCCCAGCACCGGCCCGCGCGCCAGTTCGCGCGCGGCGTCCAGCCCCGGATCGCCGAAACAGGCCAGCACGTAGCCGTCCACGCCCTCGGCCTCGCCCCGGGCGATCTCGGTGAGTATGCCGGGAACCGAAAGCGCCTCGTCGTAATGACTTTCGATCGACGCCGGGCCCATGGTCGCGGTGATGCCCTCCACGACGGTGCCGGGCGCGACGACCGCGCGCGCGGCCTCCTCGATGAGCGCGGTCATGGCCGCCGTGGTGTTCGGGTTGATGACTCGAATACGCAAGGAATTCACCGACTTTCGAACGGGGAGGCGGAACGGCCCGCGGGTGGCCGACGCGCAGCGGGCGGGAAAGGTCGCCGGGGTTCGGCATCGAGGTCCGGCACGCCGGTCGCCGATCCGGTGGGCACACCGGCCGGCGGCACAGCAGTGTCGGGCATGTCGCACATCCGATCTCGTCTGGTCCCCGCCGGTGGAAACACAAGGTGTGCGCGACGCTATCGAGCAGGTATTGCCCGGATGTTGCTCAAAACATATATCTTGTTACTCGCCGGTATCGGTCGGCTCGACCGGCTCCGCGAACAGCCCGATATCGGTCGGCAGGTGCGAGAGTACGCCGTTCAATCGCGTGTGGTGCTGCTCGGTGACCGCCAGGAGCGTGTCCGCGTCGCGCGCCAGGAATGCGGCCAGCTGCCTGCTGTGATCCGCGTGCAGCACCACCCGGTCCATGGTGGTCACGTGCACCATCGGCTGCACCGGCTCGGTGATGTTCCAGGCGTATTCGAGCATGTGCACCACGCGCGGCATGCCCGCCGGGCGCACCAGCGCCAGATGGAAGTTGCGGGTCTCGCGGTGATAGGCGACCGCGTCCTGCGCCAATACGGCGCGCTCGAGCCGGGCGTGGGTTTCCTGGGCCAGCGCGTGATCGGCCGCGGTGGCCTGATGCACGGCCGCGGCCATGGCCGCCGATTCCAGCCGCTCGCGCACCACGTACAGCTCCCGCAGCTCGGCCGCGGTCAGCAGCGTGACCTGATAGCCGAAATTCGGCTTGTGCTCGACCAGCCCCTCGCCGATCAGGGTCTGCAGCGATTCGCGCACCGGAATCGCGCTGACCCCGAACTGCCGGGCCAGCTCACCCAGCGGCATACCGGTGCCCGGCGGCAGATTGCCCTCGAGGACGAGCCGGCGCAGCTCGCTCAGGATCTCGTGCTGGGAGTACCCGCGATGGGCATCGAGCGGCGGGGTGAGCTGGGGTAGTCGCGGTAGGCGCGGCCGGGAGGGCATCAGAGGTCCTGCTCGCTGTAGCCGAGTGCCTTGAGGGAAAGCAGATGCAAGGTGGTGCGCTCCTCGGCGGTGAGACGGTACAGCAGCTTGTCGGTGGCGGCCGAGATGCGCTGACCGACGTCCTCGCGCAGCCGCCGGCCAGCCGCGGTGATGGCCAGGCGGTACTTGCGCCGGTCCTCGGGGTCGCGAGTGCGCGTGACCAGGCCGGATTTCTCGAGGCTGTCCACGAGCCGGACGATTTCGCTGCGATCGATCGCGAGCGCGTCGGCCATCTCCTGCTGGGAGATGTCGCCGTTCTCCTCGAGGTAGGTGAGCACCCAGTGCTCGCGCAGCGGCGTGTCGAGCTCCACGTGCATGGCCTTGTGCAGCTTGCCCAGCGCGTAGGTCGGATATTGCAGCAGCCCCCGGGGGTGGTACTCGCGGTCTTCGGTCACCTGTGGATCATACCTATTGTTGAGTTGCTCAATCATTGTTAGGCTCCGCAATTGAGTAGCTCAACTCATAACTGAACTCGACTCGACCGAAGGAGGGGTCCGATGACGCGTTCGCGTACGGACACCGCTGTCACCGCGGATCCCCGGGCCGCAACCGGGGAATCCGAAGCCGTCACCGCCGAATCCGGTTCCGCCACAGTTCGACCCGGCACGCCGGGCGCGGACTCCGACAAGATCCCCGCGCACGTGTGGCGCACCGCGGCCGTGGTGGTGTTCGGCGCGGTGATGGGAATGCTCGACACCTCGCTGGTCAACATCGGCCTGCACACCATCGGCGCGGATCTGCACAGCTCGCTCGCCACCATTCAGTGGGTGGCGAGCGGATACCTACTCGCACTGGGTGTTTCGCTCACCGTGTGCGGCTGGCTCTCGCGGCGCGTGGGCGTGGGGCGGCTCTGGGTGGGGGCGCTGGCGGCCTTCACCGTCACCTCCGCGCTGTGCGGACTGGCCGACACCGCGGCGTGGCTGATCGCGCTGCGCATTCTGCAGGGACTGGCCGCCGGGGTCATGATCCCGGCCGGGCAGACGATTCTCGGGCAGGCCGCGGGGCCCAAGCGAATGGGCCGCGTCATGGGCGTGGTCGGGATCGCGGTCGTCGGCGCGCCCGCGCTCGGGCCGACCATCGGCGGGCTCATGCTGGCGCACTGGAGCTGGCAGTGGCTGTTCCTGATCAATATCCCGTTCGGACTGGTGGGGCTGGCGCTGGGCCTGCGGTACCTGCCGCTCGGGCCGGGCACGAAGGCCTCGGGCGGGCTCGACCTGGTGGGGCTGATCCTCGCCGGCGGCGGCGTATCGGCCGTGGTGTACGGACTCTCGGAGATCGGCATCGACGGGTCCTTCACGGCGCCGACGGTGTGGCTGCCGGTGGTACTCGGGCTGGCGGCGCTGGGCGGGTTCGTCGCCTGGAGTCTGCCGCGCGCGCGGGCACTGCTGGATCTGCGGATGTTCTCCAACCGCGTCTTCGCCGCCGCCAACACGGCCAGCTTCTTCGCCGGAGCATCCATGTTCGGCGTGATGGTGTTGCTGCCGTTGTACTTTCAAGTCCTGCACGGTGACGGACTGGTGCGCACCGGCGTCTCGCTGATCAGCTTCGGCGTGGGCGGCGCGATCACCCTGCCGCTGGGCGGGCGGCTCACCGATCGTTTCGGCGGCGGCGTCATCGCGGTCGGCGGCAATCTCGCGGTGGCCCTGACGGTGCTGCCGTTCGCATTCCTCGGCGTGGACGCCGATGCCGTTCTGGTGCAGGCGCTCCTGTTCGCGGCCGGGGTCGCGACCGCGCTCGCGGGGATGCCGCTGGTGTCCGCGGCGTACGCGGCGGTGCGGCCGGATCAGCTGCCGGACGCGGCGGCGTTCGTGAACATCCTGCAGCGGGTCGGCGGCGCGATCGGGGTGGCCGTGATCGCGGTGATACTCTCCCGCGCAACGCAATCCGGCTGGGCGGCGGCATCGGGATACCAGCTGTCGTTCGCGGGGGTGGCGGTGATGTCACTGGTCGCGTCGGGGGCCTCGACCGTGCTGCGGCGGCATCAGCGCGCCTGATGCGACGGGGGTACCAGCCCCGGCCGTGAGCCGACGCGACCTCCCGCCGAGCCCGAGGGCCCGGCGGGAG
Organism: Nocardia jejuensis NBRC 103114; assembly: GCF_001613145.1. Taxonomy (GTDB): domain Bacteria; phylum Actinomycetota; class Actinomycetes; order Mycobacteriales; family Mycobacteriaceae; genus Nocardia; species Nocardia jejuensis. The sequence continues at coordinate 16,699 of NZ_BDBU01000054.1, read as the reverse complement.
GTCGCACTGGCCCCGGCGCGGGGCGAGCGGTTCCACCGGCGTCGTCGACGCCTTGCCGAATGCCGTCCCGGTCGTTCGGGAAACCGAACAGCCGGGACGCCGTCCGGTCCGGCGGAAGCCTATGTGGCGCTGCGCAATACCAGGACGGTGATCTCGCTGGGCGCGAACACCCGCAGCTGCGGTCCCCAGAACCCGGTGCCCCGGCTGGTGTACAGCTGGGTGCGGTCGCCGTGCCTGCTCAGGCCCGCGACCACCGGCTGATCCAGGCGGACCAGGTAGTGGAACGGCCAGATCTGACCACCGTGGGTGTGACCCGAAATCTGAAGGGCCACACCGGCGGCCACCGCATCGGGGATCTGCTTGGGCTGATGCGCCAGCAGGATGACCGGCAGGTTCGGATCCGCTCCGGCGAGCGCGCCGGTCAGGTTCGGGCCGTGGCCCTCGAGGCCGACGCCGGTGGGATCGTCGATACCGGCCATGACCAGGCTGTCGCCGCCGCGCCGGAGGATCTCGTGCTGATTGTGCAGCGGCTGCCAGCCGATCGAGGCCATGTGCTCGATCCAGCCGGGCGCGTCGCCGAAGTACTCGTGATTGCCGGTGATGTAGAACCGGCCGAGCTCGGCCTCGATCTTGCCGAGCGGATCCACCTGCGCGCGGCGCGCGAGCACCGACCCGTCCGCGAGATCACCCGCGTGGCATGCGATATCGGGCTTCTGAGCGTTGACGACCTCGACCACCTTCTCCGACCAGCGCAGGCGATCGAGCGCGGCGAAGTGGGTATCGGTGATGACGACCATGCGCAGCCCGTCGAGTCCGGGTCCGAGTGCCGGGATCCGCACCTCGACCGTGCGGACCCGGGGCACGCGGCGCGCCTCGTAGATGCCCCACGCCACCAAGATCGCCGAGACGGCGAGCACGCCGATGCCGATCGTGCGCGAGCGCGCCGGATCATCCACTCCCGCAACGATCAACACCGGCCGCAGCACGTTGCCGATGACGGACCAACTGAACAGCACCCACATCACGCCCAGCAGCGTGTCGCCGATCATCGAGGCGATATCGGACTGCGCGGGACCGTGACCGAGGAACATAGCGGTGGGCAGCGTCAGCAACCCCAGCACGGCCAGCACGGTGCCGGCGACGAACAGCGGCCCGGCGCCCTCGGTGGGCGCCGCGACCACGGTCCACCAGGGCAGCAGGAACAGCAGGGCCGTGATCGTCAGGATCACGAGTAGACGCGGAACGTATTTCAAGGATTCATCCTCTGGGGAAATCGCCGATGCCCGGTCGTTGCCCGGCGCTGCATCCGACGATAGCCGCCGGTGCGAAGGGTGGTGATCCGACCAGGTCGTGAGCATGGCCTGGTAGGTTCCCGGCATGCCTCGCCGCGATGAGAAGACCGTCGGCCTCGTCCTCGTCACCTATCAGAGTGCCGAAGACCTGCCCCCGTTCCTGCAGACACTCCCGGGGGCGGTCGGACCGTACGCGGTGGACCTGGTCTGCGTCGACAACGTCTCGAGTGACGGCAGCGCCGACATCGTCGAGGCCGCGGGTGGTCAGGTCATTCGCAACAGCCGCAATGTCGGACTGTCCGCCGCCATCAACCAGGGCGCCGCCGCCACCACCGCCGACTGGATCCTGGTCGCCAACCCCGACACTCAACTCGAGCCGAGTTCCATCGCCGGACTCATCGAAACCGCCGAGTCGGACGACCGGATCGGCATGATCGGCCCGAACATCGCCCGCCTGGACGGTACCTACTACCCCTCGGGCCGCCGATTCCCTTCTCTCGGAATCGGTCTCGTGCACGCCGTGCTGGGGGGCGTCTGGCCCGGTAACCCCGCGACCCGCCGCTACTTCGGCACGCCGGTCACCGATGTCGCCGACGTGGACTGGATCTCGGGCTGCTGCATGCTGTTTCGCCGTGAGGCCTTCGAAGCCGTCGGCGGCATGGACGATCGCTACTTCCTGTATTTCGAGGAATGCAAGATGGCCCTGGACATGCACCGCTCCGGGTGGCGCGTGGTCCTGGACCCGAACGTGGTGATCCGTCACCGCGAGGGCGGCAGCATGCGCTCGGCCCCCTTCCGCAAGGTCCGCAGCCACCACCGCAGCGCCCTGCGCTTCTACATCGACTACCACCAGGGTTCGCCCTGGCTGCTCTTCGCTCCGCTGGTTGCCGTCGGTCTCGCCGCACGCGGCCTGATCGCGGTGGCGCGAACCGCTGCGCTGCAACGCCTTTCCCGCGGCTGAGCCGCCGCTTCGCCGGGCGGTCGACGGACTGCCCGGCTCTCGCCGCGTGCGCCGGCGTAGGCCGGCGGTTCGATGATCGGCGCCACCGGTTCGCCACCGGCAGCGCCGTTCCGGCGGATCCGCGCCGCACCTGTGCGCGGTGCTCGGTGAAGGCCGCGTCGGCGGGTATCGACCAGCCGCCCGGACCGGCGTGGCCGACCCGGCATCGGACGTGGCGCGCAGGCACGGGATTAGGCTCGCACCGTGCCCACGTTGCTGATCGTCCATCACACGCCGTCACCGCATACGCAGGAGATGTTCGAGGCGGTGGTGGCGGGGGCCACCGATCCGGAGATCGACGGGGTCGAGGTGATCCGTCGGCCCGCGCTGGGGGCGACGGCGAGTGATGTGCTGGCGGCCGACGGGTTCGTCCTCGGGACGCCCGCCAACCTCGGGTACATGAGCGGGGCGCTCAAGCATAATTTGTCTACTTACCCGTCTATTACGAGTACTGCGAGGTCGGCGGCGTGAAACGGCTCCTGATCGTCCACCACACGCCGTCGCCGCACTGCCAGGCGATGTTCGAGGCCGTGGTGTCCGGCGCGACCGACCCAGAGATTGAGGGCGTGGAGGTTGTGCGCCGCGCCGCTCTGTCGTTGTCACCGACCGACGTGCTGGAGGCCGACGGGTACGTGCTCGGCACTCCGGCAAACCTCGGGTACATGAGCGGCGGCCTGAAACACGGGCTGGATGTCATTTACTACCCCTGCCTCGATTCGACCCGAGGGCGGCCGTTCGGGGCGTACTTCCACGGCAACGAGGGCACCGAGGGCGCGGAGAAAGGCGTCACCTCGATCACGACCGGGCTCGGGTGGGTGAAGGCGGCCGACTACGTCGTGGTGTCGGGTAAGCCGTCCAAGGGCGACCTCGAAGCGTGCTGGGAACTCGGCGCGACGGTCGCGGCACAGCTCATGGGGTAGATGCCAGAGCGGCGTTCGTGGTGCGCGAGGTTGTCTCTTGCCCACTGGAGGCGGCGCACAGCAGGGGAACCATGTCGGTGCGGGGTGGTATCAGTTAGCGGTGACTGTGACCGCGTCTGACGATGTGCCGCGCTACCGATACATGAGATACGTCCGTCCGCCCACAAACACCGTGGCGAAGCAACTTAACGTTGGACCGTTGTTTCCGACCCAGCCGAACACGCGGAAGATGCGTGTCGGAATCGACGTGCAGACGTTAGGAAAACCTACTCCGGAACTCCTGCGCATTGTCGGCAGAGACGAAGAGATCGAGCCAATTCTGCTGGTCCAGAACGAGGAATTAGAACCAACAGAGTGGATGAGCGTACTGGGGTGTCGCCGGTGGTATCTCTTCACGTTTACAACCGTCGAAGATGCCCCGAAATTCGCCGATGCATCGACCGTTGGCATTTCAGGATATGACGACGGAGAACGGTGTATGTGGGCGTCAGCTCATTTCTTCAGCGTGTATGCACAACTCGATCAAGCTGCCCGCGAAGCGTTCTCTGATGATTCGGGGCTTACGCTCGCAGATCGGCACCGTGCGGCAGCGATCGCTTGCGCAGCGGCAGATCTCGGAGTCGATGTCATTGTCACGGCAGCACCAACCGCCGGACGTGACGATGTTGCCGATAACGACATTGTTCTCAGCATCTCACCTGGTCAGATGATGCCATTGTTCGGTCACTATCTTCGAGTTACAGGGAACCATGTTCTGGAATCAACCAAGGGTCGTCTCCGAAATGGGGGTACGTCGGTCCAGAAGACGGTCGCATCCTCGGCCACTGACCTATACCTCGCGGGGATCTACGCATCTGCCCCCCACCTCGCTGCAATCCGGCTGATGTCGATGATGGGTGGTGACCTGAGCCTGGTCCAGTCGATAGAGGCGATCGCTGTTCGGCTGAGTCGGGCCGCGCGAGCTGTCGATAACCTCCTCGCGGCCCTGAGCAACGGCAGCGCATCAGACATGCAACGTACGGACACGGCGGAGACCACCGCAGAGGCATTCGAACGGGTCTTGCTGTATCTCTGCGCCGCGATGGATCGGTACGCCCGCGTGACTCAAACACTGTTCGATACCAGCCTCGATCCCGACAAGCAGCGTGGCTCCCTCACTTCTAGCGTTGAGCTACGATCAGTGATCGAGAAGTTCGAGCCAACTGACACTCAACAGCTCGAATCGCTGGGGGCCTATGCGCGAGTAATCGGGCAGCTGCGCAATCGAATTCATGCGCTCCCGCTCGATACGCAGCACCGACTGTCACGCAGCTACGGGTCATCTACCACAGTTGCGGTCACATTAGATGGCCTCGCAGAATTTGATCCTGCCAAGACCCCGCTAGACCAGGAGCAACTGGATCGGCTTGGCGTTTGGAAGGCGCAGTCATCCAATCCTTTTGGAGCCCGCGCGTATGCGGCCGATATTGCGACGCTCACAACTACGCTGTTCAGGGAAACTCTGCGATTTCTAGAAGAGTTCTCCCACTTCATCATCCGCAACAAGACGGTCGCCAGCATTACTACGGCTCAGCACCCGGTTCTTGGATGCTGGGCCGACGACCCCCGCCCCATGCCAGCAGCCTTGCCTGAAGAAGTTCTGTACCGAGAAATGCTGGGGTGGGCAGATTTCGGCTGACCGAAGGCAGGCTGGGAGCTTGTGCGCTCAGCCCCGGCATGCCTCTCCTATGCTTGAGCGATGTAGACCAGCCTAGAGGTGCGATCACGCCCCCGGACGCCGCCCCAGCGCTCGCACGATGAGCGCCCGGGCGGCGTCGTTGTAGGCGGCCTGGTCTGCGAGCACGGCGAAGGTCTTCTCGTGCAGGGCGATTTCGGACGGCCGGGTGATGGTCAGCTCGGCGCTGACGGTCTCGGTGAGCACCTGGGCGCGGTCGTAGATGACGAAGTTCGTCGCCGGGGCGCGGTAGTCGGTGTCCAGCGGGATCACGCCGAGCCGGAGGTTGGGCCGCTCCAGCTCGCCGAGGAGGTGTTCGAGCTGTGCCACCATCACCGCGTTGTCACCGACCGTCGGATACAGAGCGGCCTCGCCGATCAGGATGTGGAAGCGGTGCCCGGCGCGCTCCAGGACGCTCTTACGAGCCATCCGCATAGTCACCGCTTCCTCCAGGTCGTCACGGCCGCCGATCATGGAGATGCAGACGCGCAGGATCGCGCGGGCGTAGCCCTCGGTCTGCAACAGGCCGGGCATGGTGTCGGGGTCGTACCAGCGGATCAGGCGGGTTTCGCCTTCGGTCTTGATGGACTGGCGCTGGCGGTGTGCGTGCCCGGCGGCCAGGGTGCGTTGCCACTCCAGATACATCGCGCGCAGGTTGCGGAGGCTCGCCACCAGGTCATCCAGGACGGCCATGCTGTCGCACGCCGCGCACCAGTCGGCTAGGTCGGCTTCGGACGGCGCTTGTTTCCCGCGCTCGATGCGGCTGATCTTGCTGGAGTGCCAGCCGCATTGAGCAGCGAGATCGATGCCGGATAGATGGGCGGCTCGGCGCAGCTCCCGAAGGCGTGCGCCGAGCGCGGCTCGTGCGTCGTCAACAGCTCTCACGGCGCGTGCGCGTACTCACTGTCGGCGTAACGGGCATGATCAATTCCCTTTGGCCACAATGTGGCCCGTGCCTTCACGCACACACCGACGATTCCTGGATCGGTGGTGATTGATAGGCCCATGAACTCTCCCGTCTCGGCGAACGTCGTGAACGCAACCGTGTGGTCGTCGAACAACCAGAAGTCATCGCCCGGCACCTCTGCCGGGTCTGTTAGGTGGCGCGGCAGCCACCGCACAGTCTCTCCGACCTCGACGTTATTGGCCGTCTCGCTGAGTAGCCACCGGGTGTAGGTCGAGTGCGGGACCGTGACCACACGAAGCCGTTCGAGTGCGACGCCGCGCCCGGTCGTGTCCACCATCAGGTCATCCCACGCCTTCCACGAGGCGGGCTGTTCCTCCGGTTCGTAGGTCTCCCCGGCCTCCCAGCGTCGCAGCGCTTCGACTTCGTCGGCCACGCCGTAAGTGTCCTGCACCTCCAGGTGGAAGGCATACCAGCGGGCCGCGCGGAACAGCGGCTCGAATACCTCGTCGCCGACGACGTGGAGCATCAGCGCACCACCACGGCCGTCTCATGGTCGGCGAGACGGAGCTGTGCGAGGACTTCGGGTGCGGTGACCTGTTCGCCGCTGACCAGGAGTCTGCCGGGGGCGTCGGTGGCCTCCACCGGCAGCGTCATGCCCGGCTCCAGCCAGTCGAGCAGGACGTGAGGCACCAGCACGGTTCCGGGTCTATCGGTGATGTCGCCCTGTACGACCAGTTCGCCGGTCTCGGCGGCGTACACCGCCGGGCAGGTGCCGCTTTTGGAGCCGGAGCCGAGCAGACGCAGTGTGAGGTGAGAGTGCATGGTGGGCCGTCCTTTGCGATTGAGCCGAACGTACCTCGCAATGGTCGCGCTGATCTGCCCCGGCTCACAAGGTTGCGCGCAAAAACGCACAAAATCGTATCGGGTCCATGCACCACCCGCCCAGGATTCCCCTATGCCCCGCCGTCGGGTGTTGTGTCCTCGGCGGCGGGTGCAAGCCACCAGCGAGACGACAGGGGACGAAATGGACGGCGCGCGCTATCTCCAACACCGCGATGGAACCTGGGAGGTGGTCGGCGCGGACGGTTGGCCGATCCCGATGGACGAGTACCTGGAACTTCACGCCGACATGGTCGCCGCTCTCGAAGCCGAGGAGGAGACGCCGGTGGATGAGCACCTGTTGATCGCCTTCCGCCAGGGCCTTCCATGCCTCCGGGGACCGCGCCGGGCGGTGCGGTGATCATCCTTGGCTGGGTTGTGGTGATCGGCCTGCCGCTGGTGGTGTTCGTCGGCGCGATCCTCTGGCCCGAGCGCACCCCGTCCGAGCGGTCGGGTGACGGCATCCGGCCGCGCATCGAAGCCGACAATGGATGGCGCTACGGAGGTTGGTAAGCCAGACCGCTGTTGTCAGGTGTAAATGCCCAAGTTGGACTTCAGTAAGTCGATCGCCCGTATGTCAAAGCACCCCACTCCGATAGTCAGAGCTCTTCGGCTGAGAGCTCAGGGGGATCGTCGGTGCGCAACTGATGGGCTGGCGCCCGCACACATAGGTGGCGGAAAGCCGCCGGTGTCAATCGATTCCGGGTCATAGCGTCGAGATATGGCTATCGATACCGAACACGTGCTCGAACACCGGATCTTGCGTACACCGGTGGTGATGTTCATGGCGCTGGCGGCCGCGTTCGGGACCGCCACCACCTATCCGCTGCAGCCGGCGATCGCGAATGTCGCCGATTCCCTCGGGGTTTCGGTGTCCACGATCGGGTTCGCGCTGGCCGGCGGGCCGCTGGGATACATGTGCGGGCTGGCGCTGCTGGTGCCGCTGGTGGATCGGATGCGGCCGCGAATCCTGTTGTGCGCGCAGTTCACGGCGCTGGCCGTGGCGCTGCTGGCAGCCGCGGCCGCACGGTCCGTCTGGGTGCTCGGCCTCGCCATGGTGGCGATCGGAGCCGCGTCCTCGGTGGGTGCGGCGCTCAGTTCGCTCGCGGGCCGACTGGCCGAACCGCGGCGGCGGGCCACCGTGCTGGGGATCGTGACCGCCGGAATATCGGCGGGCATCCTGGCGGGCCGGATGGTGGGCGGATGGCTCAGCGACGCGGTCGGCTGGCGCGGGATGCTGGCGGTGCTCGCGGTCGCGTGCGCGGTGATCGCGGCGGCCTCGGTGCTGCTGATTCCGGTCGTGCCCACCAGAACGGTCGCGGGCTATCTCGCGACGCTGCGTTCCATGCCGGGACTGTTCCGCCGTTTCCCGGCGCTACGGCTCGCCGCGAGCCGAGGCGCACTGTGGTTCTTCGCCTTCTGCACGGTGTGGGCCGGCATCGCGGTCGCGCTGTCGCAGCCGCCGTACTCGTATTCGGCCGAGCACATCGGCTGGTACGCGGCGGCGGGAATTCTCGGCATCGTCGCGACCCGCGTCGCCGGTGCGTGGACCGATCGGGTCGGCGCGCGGCGGGTGATCCTGATCGGCCTGGTGCTCACGGTGGCGGCGACCGCGCTGCTGTCGGTGGCGCTCTCGAACGTCGTGCTGACGGTGATCGCGCTGGCGGTGTTCGACGCGGGGCTTTTCGCGGCGCAGGTGGCCAATCAGAGCACGGTGCTGGCCATCGATCCGAGCGCGCCCGCGCGATTCAACGGTGCGTACATGCTCGTCTACTTCATCGGCGGCAGCGCGGGCACCGCATTCGGGGCCGCCGCGGCCGGAGCCTTCGGCTGGTCCGCGACGGCGATGTTCACCATGGTCGCACTGGTATTCGCGATCGCTCTGACGGTGTTCGCGCGCACCGGCGCACCGACCCGGATATAGCCGGGCGGCGGTCCCCCCCGAATTCTGGTGGCTGACGGTCCTGCCGTATCGCCCGTCATACTCTGAGGGAATTGTGTCTGGGAGTGTGAGAAGAGGTGAGGGCCGCCGTGGAGTCGAACGACTCGGAGATACGCCGGATCGGGCTGGTAGAGGACCACGAATCGGTGGCGATCGGGCTGGCCGCCATGTTGGCGCCGCAGGACGATCTGGAATTGGTGATCACGGCGGGCACGGTCGCGGAACTGCTCGCGGCGGGACCGCGACTGGATCTGGTGGTGCTGGATCTGCGGCTCGCCGACGGTTCCTCGCCGGAGGACAATGTGCACGCGCTGCGTGAGCGCGGCATCGAGGTGCTGGTGTTCACCGGCGCGGACAACCCGTTCATGGTTCGCGCCGCGGCCCGCGCGGGCGTGCTGGGCGTGGTCCGCAAGTCCGAGGACGCCTCGACCGTGGTGGAGGCCGTGCGCCGCGCCGCACAGGGCGAACAGGTGGTGACCACCGATTGGGCGGCCGCCATCGACGGGGACCCGCAGCTGTCGAACGTCGGGCTCAGCCCGCGTCAGCAGCAGGTGCTGCAGTTGTACGCCTCGGGGGAGAAGGCATCTCGGGTGGCGCGCATGACCGGCCTGTCGGAGCAGACCGTCAACGACTACCTGGGCCGCATCAGGCAGAAGTACGCCGATGCCGGGCGGCCGGCTCCGACCAAGACCGACCTCTACAAGCGGGCCGTCGAGGACGGGTGGTTGCCTGTCCCCGAGCGTGATCCGCGCGCATGACCGCATCGCGCGTCCTCGACACAGCACCTCCGAGAGAGCGTTCCGTGCCCGCCGCCCTGACCCAGTTCTCACAGTGGTTGCGCGGCGGGTGGTCGGTGGCCGCGGCGGAGGGCCCGGACACCGCGGCCTACGACCGCATCATGCGGCGGCTGGGCATCTCGATGGGTATCGCCGGTGTCCTGATCGGCTGCGCCGAACTGCCCGAGATCGCCGAACAGTCCCGGCTCGCGCCGGTCTGGTGGACGGTGGTGGCCACGCTGCTGGCGTTCGGCTGCTACCCGGTGCTCGCGGTGGTCTCGGCGGTGTCGGGGACGCGCGCCATCCGGATCGTATCCGGTTGTGCCGCAGTGTGTTTCCTGGGCGCGCTGGCCACCATCCCACTCGCGCTGCAGCTGCACACGGTGGACGCCACCACGGTGTGGCCCTACCGCGTGACGCCCCTGGCGGTGACCGCGGCGGTGCTGGCCTGGCCGACCCGGATCACCGTCGCCTATCTGATGGTGGCCACCTCCTCGGCGGCGCTGGCGATCGTCTATACGGTCGCGGAGATCCACCCGGCGACCATCATCGAGAATTTCCTTCGCGCACTGGGCTTGTCGGCGCTGTTCGTCTGGTGCGGCACCGCCGCCACCGGAGCCGCCGCGCGCGTGGACCGGGAATCGGCCATTGCCAGCCGACGGGCCGGTGCGGCCGCGGCCGCGCAGTCCCGCGACCGGGAACGCGCGCGCTTCGCCGCGCTGATCCACGACGCGGTGCTCTCCACGCTGCTCGAGGCCTCGCGCGCCGGAACGCACTCCGACGTACTGCAGCGCCAAGCCGAACGCACCCTGGAACAACTCGACGAATGTCGCGGCAGCGAGCGCGATCCCGATCTGCTCGATGCCCGCTCGGCGGTGCTGTTCCTGCGCGCCGCGGTCCAGGAGATCAATCCGAGCATCCGGTTCGCGACGCGGACCTGGCCGGGCTTCGACGATCTGCGCATGCCCGTGCATTCGGCCAGCACCATCGCCGCCGCGCTCACCGAGGCGGTGCGCAACAGCCTGCGCCATGCCGCGGTGCCCGCTCGTGAGGTGCGGCGCGCGGTCACCGCGACGGTCAGCGCCGGCAGTATTCGCATCGTATTCGCCGACGACGGTGCGGGATTCGATCTCGCGGCCGTCTCGGCCGACCGGCTCGGCATCTCCATGAGCATCCTGGGCCGGATGCGACAGCTGGCCGGCGGTTCGGCCTTCGTGGAATCGCAGCCGGGGGAGGGGACCACCGTCACATTGGTCTGGGGTGGCGATGGTTCACGTTGACAATTGGATGCCCGCTATGAAAAGCAGTGAGGCGGAACTGGATTCGCGCTTCGGCCTGCGTGATCTGCTGGGCCTGCGCGGACACGCGGCGTGGTTGTTCCTGCTCATGCTCGAAGCCACGATCGCGCTCTACATGGCCCGCAACTTCGGTGAGGCCCCGCACTGGGCGGCACTGCTGGGCATGGGCCTGATGCTCAGCGCCGGAGCGCTGGTGCTCGCGGTGCCGGTCGATCCGCTGCCGATCCCGGTGGCGCTTTTCGCCGCGATCGCGCCGCCGGTGGCGACCGGGCTGACGGTGATGAACCCGGTGGCGGCCAGCACGCACCAGTCGGTGTGGTCGGCGTTCGCCTCCTCCTATGTCTTCGCCGTGCTGGTACTGCGCGGTCGGATCCGGACCGCCTGGGTGGGTGTGGTCGGGGTCGCCGGAGTGTTGCTGCTGGCCGGCCTCGAGGACCATCTGCAACTGCGCGCGGTGATCGGCTCGCTGGTGCCGGTCGGCACCGTCGCGGCCATCTCGGTCTTCACCGCGGTCATGCGACCCATGCAGCGCACGCTGCGGCTGCTGCGCGAGGACGCCATGATGCGCGCCGCCGCCGAGGCCACCATGGCCGCCGCCGAAAGCGAGCGCGGGCGCCAGCTCGCCCGCCTGGACCGGGTCGCGCGTCCCATTCTGGAACGCATCGCCGAGGGCGCGGAACTCTCGGCCACCGAACGGGAGGAATGCCGCCTGCTCGAGGCCGAATTACGGGACGGCCTGCGCGCGCCCCAACTGGTCACCGACGAACTCAGCGGCGCGGCCCGCGGCGCGCGCTCGCGCGGCGTGGAGGTGGTGCTGCTGGACGACGGTGGTTTCGCGGGTGTGCCCGAATGGGTGCGCAAGCGTGTGATCGACGCGGCGACAAGGGAGCTCGATGCGGCCAACGCCGGATCGGTGACGGTGCGCGTGCTGCCCATCGGCCGGCGGGTGCTGGCCACGGTGCTGGCGCACGCCCCGGATCACGACCTGCGCACCGAGATCGACACCGACGGGCAGGTCAGTGTCATCGACTGAGAGGTACCAGCGCCTGACTGTCCGGCGGCTACTGCGCGTCCCAGCGCGCGCTTCGCTTCATCTGATCGCGCAGCGCGCCCTGCACCGCGGTCGAGAGCCAGGAGTTGAGCGACTGCCCGCTCTGCGCGGCCGCGTCCTCGGCCCGGGCCTTGATCTGCTCCACCAGGCGCAGGGTGACGCGGCTGATGTCGCCGGTCATGTCCTCGAAGCTCGGATGCTCGTCCTCCTCGGGGGCGGCGCCGGCACTCTTGCGGACATCGACGAGAGCGTCGGTGCCGTCGATCGAGACATGCACCGTGCGGTCGCCGATCTCGGCGCTCACCTCGGTGGCGAGATCGGACAGGGCCGCCAGCAGGACCAGGCGCGCCGAGTTCTCGGTGGCCGCTGCCAGGGCGGCGGCGGTCGACTGGGTCTTCTCATCGCCGAGCGCGGCGGCGGCGATCAGGTTCTCGCGCAGTTGGGCGGTGTACTTATCTAGGTTCATGACATCAGTGTGGCGTCATAAGTGATGTCATTCAAGGAGAGATTTGCCGTCATATACGGGCGTGGTCCACAAATCGCCGTCACGTACGCCACGCTTCGGGTATAACGATGCAAATCCCCATTCGGCGACGCGGTAGCCTTTCCGACTATGACGATTGGTGAATCGACGCGAACCGAGCTGCGCGCGTCCGGCACAGTTGGTGTCGCGATGGTGACCCCCTTTACCGCCGAAGGCAAGCTCGACGTCGATGCCGGTGTCGCGCTGGCCGCTCGTCTGATCGACGGTGGAGTGGATCTGCTCGCGATCTCCGGAACCACCGGTGAATCGCCGACCACCACCGAGTCCGAGAAGTTCGACCTGCTGCGCGCCGTCGTGGACGCCGTCGGGGACCGCGCCACCGTCATCGCGGGCGCCGGCACCTATGACACCGCGCACAGCATCGAACTGTCCCGCAACGCGCAGCGCGCGGGCGCGCACGGACTGCTCGTCGTCACCCCGTACTACTCGCGTCCGTCCCAGGACGGATTGCTCGCACACTTCACGGCCGTCGCCGATGCCACCGATTTGCCGGTGACGCTCTACGACATTCCGCCGCGCTCGGTGGTGCCCATCGCCACTGACACCATTCGGCGGCTGGCGGAGCATCCGCGCATCGTCGCGGTGAAGGACGCCAAGGGCGACCTGAACGCCGGCGCCGAGCTGATCGCCGAGACCGGACTCGCCTTCTACTCCGGCGACGACGTGCTCAACCTGCCGTGGCTGTCCATCGGGGCAGTCGGATTCATCAGTGTCATCGGCCACCTGGTGCCGGACCGGCTGCGCGCGCTCGTCGACGCGTATCACGCCGGTGACGTGCGGCGCGCCCGTGAAATCAATGTCAGCATGATTCCGCTCAACCGGGCCATGGCCCGACTGGGCGGAGTCGCCATGACCAAGGGGGCCTTGCGCCTGCTCGGTATCGAGACCGGAGACCCACGCTTGCCACAACTCATGCCCACCGCCGACCAGCTCGACGAGCTGGCCGTTGACCTTCGCGCCGCGGGGGTGCTTGCATGACCGACCCCGTCGAACGTCGTCCCCGCCGTCGCGCCGCCTCCCGTGCCGCGGGTGCTCCCGAACCGGCTCCGGCGCAGGCCGCGCCGAAGAAGGCTCCCGCCAAGGAGCCCGCTGCCCAGGAGGCCCCCGTCAGGGAAGCTCCCGCGGACAAGCCCGCCGCACAGCCGGAACCCGTTGCGGCACAGGCTGCTCCGGAGCGCACCGGCCGCGGCCGCGGCGGCTCCGCCGAGCGTGCCAAGGCCGCCGCGCAGCAGAGCGCCCAGCAGGACGAGCCCGCCAAGTCCAAGGACGACGCGCCCTCGCGTGGCCGCCAGGATCGTTCGCGTCGTGGCGGCGGCAACGGTGGCGGTGGCCGCGGTCGCCAGGGTGGTCGCAACGATCGTTCCGACAATTCGGCTCCGGTGCGCCGTGATCCGCTCGCGCTGGGCGCTCCGCCGCCGGCCCCGAAGGGCGGCCTGCGGGTGTTCGCGCTCGGCGGCATCAGCGAAATCGGCCGCAACATGACCGTTTTCGAATACGACGGCAAGTTGCTGATCATCGACTGCGGCGTGCTGTTCCCCGAGGATCAGCAGCCCGGCGTCGACCTGATCCTGCCGGACTTCGGCCCGATCGAGAATCGCATCGACGATGTCGAGGCGGTCATCCTCACCCACGGCCACGAGGACCACATCGGCGCGGTGCCGTTCCTGCTGCGCCTGCGTCGCGACATCCCGGTCGTGAGTGCGAAGTTCACCCTCGCGCTGGTGGCGGCCAAGTGCCGGGAGCACCGGCTGCAGCCGAAGCTGGTCGAGGTCATCGAGGGTGACCGCACCCAGCACGGTCCGTTCGATTGCGAGTACTTCGCGGTCAACCACTCCATCCCGGACGCGCTCGCGGTCGCGGTGCGCACCCCCGCGGGCATGGTGCTGCACACCGGTGACATCAAGCTCGATCAGCTGCCGCTCGACGGCCGCCTCACCGACCTGGCCGGTTTCTCCCGCCTCGGTGACGAGGGCGTGGATCTGTTCCTGGTGGACTCCACCAATGCCGAGGTGCCGGGCTTCGTCACGCCCGAGCGCGAGATCGGCCCGGTGCTGGACAATGTGATCGGCAAGGCCAAGGGCCGAGTCATCGTGGCCTCCTTCGCTTCTCACGTGCACCGCATCCAGCAGGTGGTGGACATCGCCAAGCGATACGACCGCCGCATCTGCTTCGTCGGGCGCTCGATGGTCCGCAATATGCAGATCGCGCAGGATCTGGGCTACCTCGATCTGCCGGACGGCCTCGTGGTCGACATCGATCAGGCCGCCAACCTGCCGGTGCACAAGCTGATCCTGATCTCGACGGGATCGCAGGGCGAGCCGCTCTCGGCGCTGTCGCGGATGGCCCGCGGTGATCACCGGCAGATCAACATCCGCCCCGACGATCTCGTGGTGCTGGCCTCCTCGCTGATTCCCGGCAACGAGAACGCGGTCTTCACCGTGGTGAACGGGCTGGCCCGGGTCGGCGCGACCGTCATCACCCAGCAGAACGCGAAAGTCCATGTGTCCGGCCATGCTTCGGCCGGTGAGCTGCTGTACCTGTACAACGCGGTGCGGCCCACCAATGCCATGCCGGTGCACGGCGAATGGCGGCACCTGCGGGCCAACGGCGCGCTCGCGGTCGCGACCGGCGTGCCGGAGGAGCGGGTCATCCTCGCCGAGAACGGCGTGGTCGTCGATCTGGTCGACGGCATCGCCTCGATCACCGGCCGGGTGCCGGTCGGCCAGGTCTACGTGGACGGCTTGTCCGTCGGCGACGTCGGTGAGTCCACGCTGTCGGATCGACTGGTGCTGGGCGAGGGCGGCTTCATCTCCATCGTGGTCGGCGTCGACTCGACCACCGGAAAGGCCGTCACCACACCGGAGGTCGTCGGTCGCGGATTCTCCGACGATCCGGACGCGCTCACCGGCGCGCAGGAGGTCGTCGAGAGCGAACTGCAGCGCCTGGCGAGCGAGGGCATCAGCGACACCCATCGCATCGCGCAGGCGGTGCGCCGTGCGGTCGGTCGCTGGGTGGCGGAGAAGTACCGTCGCCGCCCGATGATCGTTCCCACCGTCATCGGTGTCTGAGCCGACGCTGACGCGGTTGTAGAGAGCGAAATCCCCCGGTGGCCGAGGCTGCCGGGGGATTTCGCCGATTCAGGCGGGTGTGGGGTTCCGGTTGGCGGCGTTCGCCCGGGTCCGGCTGTAGAGGTGCCGTTTTCGATGGCCGCTTGCCCTGGTGCGCTGCTCTGTGTGCGCTCCGGACCCGTCGGGAACCCGGCGCAGAACTGCGACTCGGCAGCCGACCGCTGTGTATTTGCCGTCGGGGTTCTCGCAGGTGTGCCCCGCGCGAAGCAGTGCCCGCTACCGCTCGTGTGGTCGGCAGTTCATGCGGCTCGGTTCGCCGCGTCCGCGTGTTTCCTACGCGGTCGGGCCGATGCAGCGGCCCCGATAAGCGGTTAGGGTGCCCGTATGAGTATGGCTCAGAGGGAACGCCAGGCCCTGGTGCAGGCGATGGTCGCGGCCGGTCCGGACGCGTCGACGCTGTGCGGGGAATGGACGGTGCGCGACTTGGCCGCCCATCTGGTCGTGCGCGAACGCCGCCCGGACGCCGCGCCCGGCATCATGCTGAAGCCGTTCGAGCCGTATCTGGAGAAGGTGCAGCGCAAGGTGGCGCAGCGGCCGTTCCCGGATCTGCTCCAGACCGTGCGCACCGGTCCGCCGTTCTACCTGCGCCCGGTCGATGCGCTGATGAACCTCACCGAGATGTTCGTGCACCACGAGGACGTACGCCGAGCCGAGCCCGGCTGGGAGCCGCGGGTGCTCTCCGCCGCGGATGAGAACCGGCTCTGGAAGGTGCTGACGGGCCTGTCGCGCATGGCCTATCGCAAATCGCCGGTGACCGTCGCGCTCGCGACGCCGGACGGCCGACACGCCGTCGCTCACAAGGGCGGCGATCGCACCGTGGTGCTGGCGGGCCCGCCGTCGGAACTGCTGCTGCATGCCTTCGGCCGCAACGAGGTTCGGCTCGAGGCCACCGGGGATCCCGAGGACGTGCAGACGGTGTACGCCCTCGATCGCAGCGTCTGAACCGCGCCGGCGGCAGTCGGCCGACCTGGCATCCGCTGTGCGATGATCACCCTCGCGATGTGCGATGCGAGGGTCCCGGCGGCCTGTCGCCGTAAGCATTCCCACAGTGTCTGATATGCCTGGGTCGTGTGTTGCGGATGGTCCGTATGGTGCGGTTGCGGCTAGCCTGGGTGCCATGGCAGGAAAGGCCCGCGGCACCGCGACCCCAGGTTCGCGCGCGGGATCGACGCGGGGTAAGGCTCCCGCGCGGTCTCGGGCGAGCACTCCACGCACGGCCGCGGCACGCGGGCGCGGCACGGGGGCGGC
>NZ_BDBU01000053.1 GCF_001613145.1 Nocardia jejuensis NBRC 103114 | reverse complement strand
CACCCGCCAAGCCGCCCGCCTCAACGCCGACCTGCGCACCTGAACCGCGGCTCGGGCTCGGCCGGGGTGGCCGGGTACGGCGCGGCGGCCGGTTCGGCGGGGGAGCCGCGGGTGATGGCCGCACGCTCGTAGGGTGGGGTGGTATGACGCTCGAGGAGGTTGTCGACGAGCTCTACGGGAGGACGCCGGGGGAGTTCGTGGCCGTGCGGACCGAGCGGGCGCGCCAGGCACGCGATGCCGGAGACAAGGGATTGGCGACCGCGATCGGGAAGTTGCGGCGGCCGACGGTGGCGGCGTGGGCGGTCAACCTGCTGGCTCGTGCGGACGCGCAGGAGGTGCGCGCGCTGCTGAGCCTCGGTGACGCCCTGCGGGAGGCGCAGCGGCGGCTGTCGGGGGAGCAGCTGCGCGCACTCTCGACCCAGCGGCAGCAGGTGATCACCGCCCTCGTGCGCAAAGCCGCCGATCTGGCCGCCGCACACGGCCCTCGCCTCACCGAATCGGTGCTCCGGGACATCGGCAGCACCCTGCAGGCCGCCCTCGCCGACCCGGCCGTAGCCGAGCAGCTCCGCACCGGAACCCTCACCGCCGCGGCAAGTTACGACGGCTTCGGCCCCGCGGGTCTCATCGCGGTCCCCAGCACCCCGGACAAGACCGAACCATCTCCAGCCGGAACTTCGCGCGCCCACCAAGCCCCTCGCCGCGCGGGGCAATCCCCGGCGGCCGGGGAAGCCCGGCGCACCGAGGAAATCCCGGCAGCCGGGAGAACCTCGCGCACCGAGGACACTCCGCGCACCAACGAAACGCCGACCGCCGCGAATTCCCGCCCGACGCGCACCTCGCGCCGAGCCGACGCCCACCCGCCCGCCGAGACACCCGACCCTGATCTCGAACTCCGCCGGGAGCTGGAGGAACTCCTGGCCGACCTCGAATCCTCCCGTGCCGCCGCACTTTCCGCACAGCAGGCCCACGACGCCGCTGCCGCAGCCCTGGCCGATCTCGACTCCCGAATATCCGCCCTCCGAGCCGATCTCGCCCACGCGGAAGACGAACGCCGCTTCACCCTCTCCAAAGAACGCTCCACACGGGAAACCCGCCACCGCGCCGAACGGCACCTGCAGGGCCTCGAACGCCGAGCCGCGAACACTCGAAAAAAGCTACCCCCCAACTGATCTCGCAGGAGGCAGTGCCGGGCGAGGGTGTCGCGTTGGACCGCCCGGCCACCCGGCGCACCGTATACGCGCCCACCCACATGTGCGGGGCCGCGCGATAGCGCTCAGGTGAAGGGCGTCGAAGTAGGGCGGGCTCGTCCGTCTGATCTCGCAGGCGGCAGTGTCGGGCGAGGATGTCGCGTTCGAACGCCCGGCCACCCCGCGCACCGCATGCGCGCCCATCCACATGCGCGGGGCCGTGCGATAGCGCTGAGGTGAAGGGCGTGGAAGGGAGGGGCAGGGCTCGTCCGTGCCACATCACTCGATCGGTGCGCTGAGCCGCACCTGCTACCAGGTCGCGCCTGTCGAGGCCGGACCATGGCCGGACGGAGCCGCCGCGCCCGCTCTCGTGCCGCTGCTAATGCTTTCGGACCGCTGCGACCGTTTTCGATACCTGGCGACCGCTCTCGATACGCGGCACCGGATCTACTTGGCGTCGCCGTAGCACTCCACGATGGCGGTGGTGAGGGGGAATCGGACCGGGGTGGGGCCGAAGGCCAGTCGTCCGGCGGTATCGCCTGCGGCGGCGATCAATTCGGCCACGGTGGCCGCTTCCGCCTCCGGGCAGTGCACGATCACCTCGTCGTGCTGGAAGAACACCAGCTCCGCGCGCAGCCCGGCCTGGCTCATCGCCTGGCGCAGCCCCGCCAGGACCAGGAGCGCCCAGTCCGCGGCGCTGCCCTGCACGACGAAATTGCGGGTGAAGCGACCCCGGGCCCGGGCACGGGGTGTCCCGTAGTCGAGCGGCCGGCTCTCCCCGTCGTCGGCGGAGTCGGATGAGGTTGCGGGCGTGCAGGTTCGCCCGAACCAGGTGCGCACCAGCCGTCCCTCCTCTCCGGCATGGGCCGCGCTGTCGACATACGCCACGGCCGCCGGATAGCGTCGGCGCAGCTCCGCCATATGGGTGAGCGCGTCGCCGGAGGTCTGCCCGTAGATCGCCCCCAGCATCGCGATCTTGGCTTGCGCCCGGTCGCCGCCGAACGCGCGGGCCGCCAGATCCGCGTACAGATCCTCACCGCGCCCGGCCACCTCCATCAGCCCCGGATCGCGTGAGATCGCCGCCAGCACACGCGGTTCCATCTGATCGGCGTCCGCGACCACCAGCCGCCAACCCGGATCGGCGCGGATGGCCTGGCGGATCACCTTGGGAATCTGCAGCGCCCCACCGCCATTGGTGGTCCAGCGCCCGGTCACCGTTCCGCCCGGCACGTATTCGGGCCGGAACCGCCCGTCGTGCACCCACTGCTCGAGCCAGGACCACCCGTGCGCGGTGTAGAGCCGGTACAGCGATTTGTACGCCAGC
The DNA here is from genome assembly GCF_001613145.1 of Nocardia jejuensis NBRC 103114. Taxonomy (GTDB): domain Bacteria; phylum Actinomycetota; class Actinomycetes; order Mycobacteriales; family Mycobacteriaceae; genus Nocardia; species Nocardia jejuensis. The sequence continues at coordinate 68,778 of NZ_BDBU01000053.1, read as the reverse complement.
AGCGGCGCCACCGCCGGATGTTCGACCTCCTGCAGTTCCCATTTCCGGGTGGAGGACAACAGGATTCCCGCCCGCCCGAACGCCTTGATGATCTCGTTGGGCAGATCCGGCCGCACCCGCACCCCGAAGGCTCGCGACACCTCCTCGGCCAGCTCCACCAGCCGTCGCGGTTCGGTTCCGCCCGAAATCCGTTCGCCCAGCATGGTGTCGAGCAACTCCCGGTGCACATCGGCCCGCCAGGGGATTCCCGCGCGATACATCTCCGCGGCCACCAGCATGCCCGCCGACTCCGCGGCCAGCAGCATCCGCATCCGCTCCGGATGCTCGGTCTTCGCCGTGCGAGCCACCTGCCCCGCATAGACCTCGAGCAGCGCGGTGAAGTCGTCGGTTCCCGAAGGCAACGGCACCGGACCCGATTCGAACAGCGACGGCTGAGTCTCGGCGGCCCGCGCCGGCGCGTCCGGCGGCACCGGAAGCCGGTGCAGCCGTGCCCATGCCGCCGCCAGCGATCGAGCCTGCCCCGACTGCCCCTCCTCGTGCCCGATCAGGAGCGATTCGGCCGCCTCCACGTCGTAGCAGCGCTCGACCCGCACTCCGGCCGCGAGCAACCGCCGATAGATCTCCCCGGTCGATCGCCACACCCAGCGCTCGACCTCCGGTCGCGAGCGCACCGCCTCGGCGAGCGACGGTTCGCACAGCACCTCCCCGGCGGGCCGCCCGTCCTGATCGAGTGGACACAGCCGCGCGCCTCCGTCGCCGGTCTCGGCCACCGCCCATCGCATGTCCGAGAGTCTGGCAGCGGGCACCGACACACCCGGTGACCTCCACTGTCGTGGCGCGTTGCGGCCGCCGAGAACCGATCGGGTTGACCGGGTTCGAGACTCCGGGTCAGGATTGCAGGGGTGCCCGGCGACCGCCCGGCACGCACGCGCAGCGGATCGGGAGCCACCAATGGTCGAGAGCGGGAACGCCGAATTCGATAAGGCCGTCGCGGAGAACCGCAGGATCGTCGCGCTGTTCGCCACCGGATCACCGACCAGCGCCGAGGCGAAGGCCAGGCTCGACGAGCTCGCCCCCGCCTACTCCGGGGTCGTGGACGTCTTCCACTTCTCCCACGCCGAGGACGCGACCAAGGCCTTCATGAAGGAGTCCGGCATCATCGCCGCCCCGACCCTGCGATTCATGGTGGGCGAGAAGGTGATCGACACCTACCGCGGCGCGAACGCCGATGCGATCAAGACGCGAATCGCGAGCCTGGCCGAGGCCGGGGGAGCCGCCCCCGCTCCCGCTCCCGCTGCCCAGCCGTCGACCGCGGCCGCCGCAGACGCCCCCACACCCGGCGCTCAGCCCTCGGCCGCGCCCACTGCGGCCTCACCCGAGACCACCCCCGCCGCGCAGCCCACACCTGAATCCTCGCCCGCCGCTCCAGCTTCGGCCGCACCTGCCGAGAGCTGACGCCCCGCGCCCCCGTCAGCCGTTGCCGGGCGCGGTGGCGGGGATCGCCCGTTCCACGATCGTCGCCACCAGTTCGGCGGCGCGCTTCTCGTCGAAAATGCCCGGCAGCGTGAGGCGTTCGAGAATCAGCCAGTTCAGCGCTAGGTAGAGCATCACCACGGTGTCCCGGTCCCCGGGCATGTCGTTGTCCAGGTGATTGCGGACATTGAAGTCGAGGTCGGCCTGGACCCGTTCGGTCAGCAGCGCCTGCAGTTCGGGTCGCCGGGTGGCTTCGAGCCGCAGTTCGAGGATCGCGAGATAGCCGGTCCGGAATTCCGAGACCCGCTCGACGATCTCGGTCATGAGTTCGGTGACGGTCGCGCGGGAGCGCTCGCCCTGCAGCTTGTTCATGGTGTCCTCGTCCGGGATCAACCGCTCGTAGTAGCGGTGCCCGACCTGGACCAGCAGCTGATCGCGATTGGCGAAGTAATTGGAGGCGGTCCCCGCCGGTACCGCCGCCTCCTTGTCCACCGCCCGGAAGGTCAGCCCGCGCGCCCCTTCCCGGGCGAGCACCTCGATGGACGCGTCCAGCAGGGCCTGCCGGCGTTCGGGGTTCGTGCGAACCACGTGACACCACTCCTCAGATAGAACCTCGATTCAAATCACTTCGAATAGAGTACTACATATGTGGCGGTAAGTGGGATGGAGGCAGCCGACCACGCGGGAGCGTCAGCTCTCGTCGGAGTTCGGCGCGAGCTCCCGGCGCGCTCTCCGCCGCCGCATCCACCGCCGAGCGCGAAACGCCAACCACCCCAGACCGATCAGCAGAATCAACACCGCCAGGAACGCCACGATCGGCACCGCCAGCGCCAGAATCGTCAGCGCGAGCGAGGTCCCGTCCTCCGCGGTCGAGACCACCGGATTCCCTACGCCCGCAGTCGTTCCCGTCACGAACGGCCGCGCCACCGCCCGCCCGGCATGCACGCTGCCCGCCGTGATCGCCCCGAGAATCGCCGCGACCCCCGGCGAGAGATTCGAGGACACACTCGACTCGGCCGCGAAGAGAATCGCGCCGGAGGTGGGAGCCACCACGGTCCCGATCGCGTGAATCACCGAGTCCACCGCGGGGATCTTGTCGCCCACCAGATCCAGCAGGAACACCACCCCGATCCCGATCAGCGCCGGAGCCGACGATAGCCATCCGTACGAACTCCCGAGATCGACCCATCCGAATCGGTCCGCGAAACCCACCACCAACAGCGGCAACCAGGCATTGAGTCCGGCCGCGCCCGACAGCCCGAAGGCGCCGAGAATCGCCCCCACCGCCGATGTGATCTCCATCCCCCCAGTGTGCCGCCCGGCCCCGGCCCGGACCACCTTCGACCCGCCGGGCCTGCTCGACGTCGAGCGATGTCGGCACCTCCGCGATTCCGTAGCCTGAACGGGTGGAAGCCGACGACCACCGGACCGATGCGCGATGGGATTTCGCGGGGCCGGTCCTGGCCGCACCCCTGGACGCCGCGATCATCGGCTACGGCGATATGGGCTATACGGGTGATTCGGGCTTGGATCTGCGGGTCGCCGGAGCCGCGGTGGTCACCGTCCTGATCGAATTCGGGGAGCGCGGACTGAGCGTGGAGGACGCCGACGGGCGCCGCGCACTCGGCGGTTTCGTCGCCGGACTTCCGGTCGAGCCGATGCACGTGCGCGGTGAACGGGTGCGATGCGTCGAGGTTCGCATGTCACCGACGCGGGCGTATTCGATGCTGGGGATCGCGGCATCGGATCTGGGCCGGGGCGCGGTCGCACTCGAAGACCTCTGGGGTGAGCGGGCGCGGCGGCTACGCGAGCAACTCGCCGCGGGCAGCACCTGGGACGAGCGCTTCGCACTGACGAAAACGTTTCTGGCGCAGTGTGAGAGGCCGACGCGGACACCGGATCCGGAGGTGCTGGCCGGCTGGAGCCGAATACTGGACTCCGGTGGCAGGGTGAGGATCGGCGAGCTCGCGGACTCGGTCGGATGGAGTCACAAACGGCTGTGGTCGCGGTTCGAATCCCAGATCGGCCTGACGCCCAAGCGCGCGGCGATGCTGGTCCGATTCCGTTCCGCCGTGGACGGTCTGGTCTCGGGCCGTCCCGCTGCCGACGTCGCCCTCGACTGCGGGTACAGCGATCAGGCGCACCTGTGCCGAGACGTGTCCGCCTTCGCCGCTCGCACGCCGGGGGCGCTGAGGGCCTCCTACCTGCCTCCCATCGCGCGATACCGGCATCGGGCGTGGGGAAGATTCGTCCAATACGCGGCGGTGCCGCCCGGCCGATAGTGATGCCCATGACCATCACACTCGATCCCGGCACCCTGCAGACCGCTCTGGAAGCCGTCCATCTCGCGGGCGTTCCCGGAGTCTTCGCCGAGGTCCGCGACCACGACCGAATCTGGTGCGGCGCAGCCGGAGTCGCCGACACCGACACCGCCCGCCCCGTCACCGCCGACATGCGACACCGCGTCGGCAGCATCACCAAGACGTTCACCGCCGCCGCCGTGCTGCAACTGGTCGACGGGGGCGATATCGACCTCGACACACCCATCGGCCACTATCTGCCCCGGCTGGTCCCGGGTGAGCGCGGCGCGGCGATCACCGTCCGCATGCTGATCGACCACACCAGCGGCCTGGCCGAATACCTGCCCTATGCCTACTCCTCGCTCGCGGCCTTCCCGGACGTGGCGAAAACCACCCCGGCGAGCCTGGAGGACAATCGGTACACCGAGTTCCACGCGACGGACCTGATCGCCATGGGCGTCGCCGCGCCCGCGACCGGAGCCCCGGGCAGCACGCCGGGCACCTACTCCAACACCAATTACCTACTCCTGTGCCAACTTCTGGAATCGGTCACCGGCAGTTCGGCGGAGAAGCGCATCACCCGCGCGGTCATCGAACGCGCCGGTTTGCCCGACACCGAGTTCCCGGACGGCCCGCGTGTTCACGGATCGCATTCCCGGCACTACGAATCGTGGTTCGGCATGATCGATCCGCCCCGGGACTACAGCGTCTACGACATGTCCTTCGTGGGCCCGGCGGCGTCGCTGATCACCACGATGTCGGACCTGAACCGCTTCTTCGGCCTGCTGCTGTCCGGTGAGATCATCAGCCGCGACTCCCTGGCGGAAATGCAGCGCACGGTCCCGGTCGTCTCCTTCGAGGGCAAGATCCTGGACTACGGTCTGGGCCTGCAGCGCACACAGGTCCCCGGCCACGGAACCTATTGGGGCCATGACGGTTCGGTATGGGGCGGCGGCGCGTTCTCCCTGACCAGCGCCGACACCACACGGCAACTGTCCCTGGCGGTGAACCTGCAGCGCTGGAACCGTTTCGACGCTACGGGCAGGCCACAGCCGCATCCGATCGATGCCGCGCTGCAGGGGTTCGTCCAGCTGGTGCTGCGCGGTTGACGGCCGCCGAAGTCGCTCTGCGATCGGTGGCTCGGCCCGCTGTTCGGGTCGGCCTGGCAGACTGGCCCGGTGGGTGAGTGGGAATCGGTGACCTCGGGGTGCAGCGGGGCGACCGTGCGGCGGAGTCCGGACGGACGCAGTCACGCCAAATCCGTCGCGGCTCCCGCGAGCCGCGACGAGCTGATCGCGGAGCGCGATCGACTGCTCTGGCTCGCCACCGGCCCGATCGCCGCGCCGCGCGTGCTGGACTGGAACGAGGACGACACCACCGCCACCCTGGTGACCTCGACGCTGCCCGGGATTCCGGCGAGCGAAGTCCCCGCCGCCGATGTGCGCGTCGCGGTGAAGGCGCTCGTCGGTTTCCTGGAGTCGCTGCACGCACTTCCCGTGCGCGAGTGCCCCTTCGATCGAACCCTCGCCGTCACGGTCCCGGCGGCGGCGATGAACGCGGCGAGCGGGCTCGTCGACGAGGACGACCTCGACGAGTGCCGATTCGGCTCGACCGCCGAGCAGCTACTGCTGGCCCTGGCCGCCGACCGCGGCCGCGCCGAAGTTCTCGAGATCGGCGACCTCGCGATCTGCCACGGCGACTTCTGCCTCCCGAACGTGTTCCTCGATCCCGGAACCCTCACGGTGACAGGGATTCTGGACGTGGGCCGACTCGGCGTCGCCGATCGTCATCTCGATCTGGCCCTGCTCACCCGCTCGCTCGAGGACACCGACCTCAACCCCGCCTTCGGCGCGGAACTGTCCGAGTCGGTCCGGGACCGCACCGAGGCGGACCCCTGGCGGATCGACTACTACCGCCTCCTCGACGAATTCTTCTGACCGATCCGCCGCGCCGGGACACGATCCACCGGGAGCGCGACGAACTCGGCCCCGCGACGCCGAACTCCCGCGGGGGCCGAGTCTCCTACCGCCGATTCAGGAAGCGCCGAGCCAGGTGAGCGCGGCGGTGGTCATGGCCGTGACCCCCGTGGTGATACTGGGCTCCACGACCGGGGCGTAGCCGGCGGTGTGCGGACCGGGCACCTTCTTGAGATCGATCTTGCCGCTGAGCATGTCGCGCACCACCTGCACGGGATCGACTCCGTCGCCGAACTGTTCGGGGTCCAGGACGCCGAACATCCAGTAGCACAGCGGAACTCCGGCGGCGGTGGCGAAATTGCCGGCGTCCTCGCTGCCGGTGATGCGACCCGGGTCGAAGACCCGGTCCGTGCCCAGGACGTCACCGAAGGCCGCCAGGGTCTTCGCCATGGCATCGGCATCGTTGACCATGACCGGAAACTCGTCGATGACCGAGATATCGGGTTCCCATTCCGCACCGGCGGCGGCCGCTTCCGCCTTCACGATGCGATGCACCGAGGCCACCACCTTCTCCCGGGTCTGGGAGGTGAAGGTGCGGATATTGAGCTGGATCTCCGCGTCGTCGGGAATGATGTTGTCCTTGGTGCCCGCGCGCATCGAACCGACGGTCACCACGGCCGCGTCGTCCGCGGCGATCTCGCGAGACACGATGGTCTGCAAGCGCATGACGGTCGAGGCGGCGATGACCACCGGATCGACGGTCGCCTCGGGGCGGGAACCGTGACCGCCCTTGCCGTGGATCACCACGCGCAGTGCGTCCGTCGCGGCCGCGGCGGTGCCGGCGTGCCCGCCGACCAGGCCGACCGGGAACGGCGCGGTGTGCTGGGCGAGCACGATATCGGGTCGGCCGAAACGTGCGAAGAGGTCGTCGTCGACCATGGCCTGCGCGCCTCGGCCGGTCTCCTCGGCGGGCTGGAACATCGCCATGATCGTTCCGGACCAGGTGGATCGGGCGTCCGCGAGCAGTTTCAGCGCGCCCATCAGGCAGGTGGTGTGCATATCGTGCCCGCAGGCGTGCATGACCCCGTCGGTGGTGGACGCGTACGGCAGCCCGGTGTCCTCCTGGATGGGCAGCGCGTCGAAGTCCGCGCGCAGCAGCACCGTCGGACCGGACCCGTTGGCGAGCACCGCGACCACGCCGGTCCCGCCCACGCCGGAGGTCACCTCATAGCCCAGATCCGTTGCGCGCTTGGCGACTTCGGCCGCGGTGCGGTGTTCCTGATCGGATAATTCGGGATGCGCGTGCAGATCCCGATAGAAATCGGCCAGATCGCCGCGAATCGCGTCCAGTCCGGCCAGTGCCGACGAAATTCTTGCTGCCATATTCGCTCCCTCGGGTCGTCGCCGTAACCAGTCGGCTGCAATGGATTTCGTGTGGGCCGCCTATCCGGCGAGCAGCACCGCCCCCAATGCGACGGCGCCGGGCAGGGCTTGCACCAGCAGGATCCGCCGGCTCGCCGTCGCGCCGCCGTAGAGTCCGGCCACCACCACGCACGCGGTGAAGAACACCTGTGCCGCATGGCCGACCGGGTCCGACGCGATCACGCCCCAGATCAGTCCCGCGGCCAGAAACCCGTTGTACAGGCCCTGATTGGCGGCCATCACCTTGGTCGAGTCCGCGTATTCCGGAGTCATCCCGAATGCGACGCGAGTGCGCGGCGCGGTCCACAGGAACATCTCCATCACCAGGATGTAGATGTGCAACGCCGCGAGCAGGCCCACCAGCACCTCGGCCACTACGCGCATTTCCCACCGCCTTCCGTATTGTCGGATTCCCTCTGCGGCACCCTCGTTCGACAGAATGGCCGACGGATGGCCGCTCGTGTGACAGGCGCGCGGTGAACGGAAAATATGCCTATAGCTATCGGGAATTACTCGGCGTACGCTGATCCGCGGTCATGCTCATGACACTATCCGGTTCAGAAATGGGGATGAGGCTGTTGCCTCCCACTTTGGTATACGGCTGGGCTGTCGATGCCCAAGATCAGGTCTACAACGCAAATCCGGACGGTTGGTTCATGACCGCCGCCGATGGCACCTCGGTGGTCGGTTTCCGCCGACTCGACTGGGCGACTTTCCTTCGCGCCGGCGCCGCAGTCGTATTTGTCGCAATAGTACTGATGATTATCGTCAGTACGGCGCATTTCGATCACGGACCCGCCCCCGCGCCCACCGCGCCGAGCACCTGCGCACCCTTCTGCCAGGCGGGATCCGGCAGCCCGTAGGCCGCGGAGCGTTCCGTTCGGGCCGACTCCGGGCCGATTCGCGTATCAGTCAAAACCGGCATATGGTATTTTAAATACCGTGCGGTCTGTGTGTCGCGCTCGGCGAGTCGCGCTGCGGCGCACACTGTCCCGCCATTCGTCGCGTCTCATCGGCTCGGTATGCGCATTGCCGGTGCACGTGCCTTCGGGCGTCGCTGATATGCGAGTTTCGGTTCGCTGCCGCGACGTACTCGAAATCCTCGTTAATCGACTGCGCGGTGCCGATCGGAATTCATCGGCGACACCGTGCCGCGAGTCGAATTGCGAAATTCGGTGTGGCGGTGTCCGCTACGGGACCGCACGGTAGCAACGCCGAAGGTTCTCGAAGTCGGGTGTTATCGGGCGCGGCCGACAAAGCGCGCACCGACAATTCGGTCAACCATCGGAATACGAACTCCGCCTTGATCTCTCGATCGATCAGGCGGAGTCCTCCGATGCCACCGGCGCTGTCGAGTCCGACGCCCGGGGGATGGTGCGCAGCAGGGCGCGCACGGTCGAGCGCAACCGCTCCGGTGGGAACTGCTGGCGATTGGACAGCACCATGCGGCCCAGCACCTCGATGAACCCGAGCATGGCGGTGCCGATGAGTTCGATATCGGCGTCCTCGGGGCCGCCGCGCACCCGGATGCCGACCGCGAGCAGTTCGATACAGCGCGCGAGCAATTGATCACGCGCGGCGGTGAGCACCTCGCGATAATCGGACGGCGCACCGTCCGCGTGCACCAGGATCAGCCGCCAGCGCATCGGGTCCGCGTAGACCGCCTCCAGGAATCCCATTGCCGCGCCGATGAATTCGGCGTCGGGATCGGCTCGGCGCAGATCGGTCGGCATCGCGCCGAGCACCTGCGCCATACCGCGCGCGTGTTCGCGGCGCAGCAGGGCGGCGACCAGTTCGGGCGCGGTCGGATACAGCGCGTAGAGCACCGGCTTGGCGACCCCGGCCTCCTTGGCCACCGATTGCATGGTGAGTTGAGCCAGGCCGTCGCGACCCACCACGCGCAGCGCGGCGTCGAGTAATTGGGTGCGACGCTCGTCCGGTGGCAGGCGCGGTGCGTTGCGCCGACGCGGGGGCGTGGCGGGGTGCGGGGGTGCGATCTGCCAGACGCCAGCCGACTTCTTCTGCACGGTCACTCGGGAATCATCTCGCAGGAATGGTAGCGACCTGGGTCACACCTTGGTACTGTCTCATCCACTAACTCTACGCGAGCGTAGAAAAGAAGTTCTACGTTCGCGTAAAAAATGGGGGCGTGCTGCTCTGGGGAGGCGACACAGTGACATCAACCGAGGCCGCGGCGAGATCGTCCGAGGCTGCGGCCAAGATTCGGGCACGTCGAGCGGACCGGGACCGGGTCGTCCGCACCGCGCTCGCGTACTGGCGGGACCATCCGCAACGGTCGGTCGAGACGCTGGGCCGCCAGACCGTGATGGCCGGGCGCGCGGGCGCCGAACTCGTCACCTCGATGATCCGGCGGCGCTTTCCCTACGGCGAGTTCATTCGCCAGTGCGCCTTCATGGCGAATGTCGCCGCCATCCCGACACTGCTGGTGGCCATCCCCATCGCGGTGGTGGTCGCGGTCCAGGTCGGCTCGCTCGTGAGCCAGGTCGGCGCGACCACCTTCATCGGCGCGGTGAACGGCCTGGGCATCATCCGCCAGGGTGCGCCCCTGGTGACCTCGCTGATGATCGCCGGCGCGGTCGGCTCCTCGATGTGCGCGGACCTGGGCTCCCGCACCATCCGCGAGGAGATCGATGCCATGAAGGTGATGGGCGTGGACCCGATCCGGCGACTCGTCGCGCCCCGGCTCGCGGCCGCCGTACTGGTCAGCATGCTGCTGTGCGGGTTCGTCGTGTTCATCGGCTTCGCCACCGGATATCTGTTCAACGTCTACATCCAGTCCGGCACCCCGGGGTCCTACATCAGCACGTTCGCGTCCTTCGCGGTCGCGGCGGATCTGGCGGTGGCGGTGTTCAAGGCCATGGTCTTCGGCGCGCTGACCGCGATCATCGCCTGCGATACCGGGCTCAACACCAAGGGCGGCCCGGCCAGCGTCGCCAATTCGGTCAATTCCGCGGTCGTGAGTTCCGCGATCATCCTGTTCGGGGTCAACGTCATCATCACCCAGATCTACAACACCGTCATGCCCTCGAAGGTGCTCTGAGATGGCGAATTACGTTCCGCCCGTGCTCCGCCCGGCGCAGCGGCTGCGCACCGCGCTGCGCGGTCCGACCCGGATCCCGGTCCGTCTGGGACATCAGGCCATGGTGTTCTTCAACGCGCTCGCGGCGATTCCGTTCGTGCTGCGGCACTACCGCAAGGAAGTGCTGCGGCTGATCAGCGATGTCACCTGGGGCAACGGCTCGCTGGTGGTGGGCGGCGGCACCGCGGGCGTGGTGGTGATCCTGTGTGGCTTCGGCGGCACCACCGTCGGCATGGAATCGCATACCGCGCTGGATCTGCTGACCATGAGCCCGCTGACCGGAGCGATCTCCGGCTTCGCGACCACCAGGGAGCTCGCGCCGCTGCTGGCGACCCTGGCGTTCGCGGCGCAGGCCGGATGCCGGTTCACCGCGCAGCTCGGTTCCATGCGCATCTCCGAGGAGATCGACGCGCTGGAATCCATTGCCATCCGGCCGCTTCCGTTCCTGGTGACCACGCGCATGCTGGCCGCCGTGGTGGCGACCCTGCCGCTGTACGCGGTGGGCCTGGCGACCGCGTACATCACCACCAAGCTCACCGTGCTGCTCCTGGGCGGCACCACCGCGGGCACCTACGACCACTACTTCCATCAGTTCTTCGACAGCGCCGATGTCGTGTACTCGGTGCTCAAGGTGGTGGCGTTCACGCTGCTGGCCACCTTCATCCAGTGCTACTACGGATTCGTCGCGGCCGGCGGACCCGAGGGCGTCGGCGTGGCCGCCGGCCGGGCGATCAAGGTGACCATCATCGCGGTCGTCTTCGCCAATCTGCTTCTCACCATGACGATCTGGGGCATCGACCCCGGCATCCGCATCTCCGGGTAGACGGAACACACACCATGACAATGAATCTGGATCCGAGCGGGCGGGGGCCGTCCGTGCGACGGCTGGGCCTGATCGGACTCGCCGTGCTCACGGCCTTCGCGGTCGTACTCGGGCTGTCCGCCTTGCGATTTCAGGGGGCGTTCGACGACACCGTCCGGGTGGTGGCGGTGATGACCAGCACCGGCGACGGCCTGCCCGCCCGGGCGGACGTGAAGTTCCGCGGGATGCTGGTCGGGACCGTGCATTCGGTGGACATCGCCGCGAAGGGACGCCGTCAGGATGTGCGCATCGAACTGAAATCCGCTGCCGCGGAGGCTATTCCCAGCACCGTGACCGCCCGCGTGATTCCCGCCAATATCTTCGGCGTCACCGCGCTGGAACTGGTCGACAACGGCGCGGGCCCGCGCGGCCTGCGCGCCGGAGCGAGGATCGCCCAGGACACCAGCCGCGGCACCGCCGAACTGCAGACCACCCTGACCACGCTGCGCACGGTGCTGGCGAACATCCAGCCCGAGAAGCTCGGCCACGTGCTCGGCACCCTGGCCGACGCGCTCGATCCCGGTGCGCGAGTGCCGGGTTCGACCATCGAGCGGCTCGATCAGTGGGTCACCGAGGTGCACGCGGTGCCCGGGGTCGGTGACCTGCTGGGCAATCTCGGACTCGCCGCCTCGGCGGTGAGCCGGTCCGCGCCGGACCTGATCGACGCGCTGAACCAGTCGGTGACCTCGGCCCGCACGCTGGTCGATCGGCGCGCGAACCTCGTCGCACTGCTCACCTCGGCCGGTTCCGCACTCGACACCACCAACGCCCTCTTCGCCCGGAACCCCGACTCCGGAAAGGAATTGGTGGTCGGACTGGATCAGACCTTCGGTGCGCTGGCCGCCGACCCGGACGCCATCGCCTTCGCGATCGGCAATCTCAACACCGCCCTGAGCCGGTTGGCCTCGGTCTTCAGCTGGGGTCCGGGCAAGCAGATGGTCTGGAGCATCGATGTGACCTTCACGCCGTTCACCCAGTACACGGCGGCGGACTGCCCGCGCTACGGCGATCTCACCGGACCGCGCTGCCGTGCCGGAACCGTGCCGGAAACAGCCCCGGCGCAGGAGTTTCCGGCACAGCTTCAGCCCGGCGCGGTCGGACCGCGCGACCCGGTGGCGGCGCCGGGCGTCCCCGGACTGCCCACGATCCCGGGCCTGCCGACCCTGCCGTTCACGCTGCCCGGCCAGGCCCAGCCCGCCTCGGCGCCGATCATGCTGAGCGGACCCGACGCGGTCAGCGCCCTGACCGGCGGGAAACCCAACGCCGCGCAGTCGCTGCTGCTCGGTGCCGCGCTGACCGGCGGCTCCGTGACGCTCGCACCCACCCCGGAAGGGGCGAACCGATGAAGAATCGTTCCGCCACACTCGGTTTCGCGGTCTTCGTGCTGGCCTCGGTGATCGCCACCTACACGATCTGGTCGACCCTGCAGCGCTCGGTTCCGGGGGACACGCACAAGTACGCGGCGACCTTCCACGATGTGCTCGGCCTGCGCGTCGGAGACGACGTTCGCGTGGCCGGCGTGCGGGTGGGCCGGGTCGACGCCATCGGATTCGACTCCGGCCGCAATGCGCGCGTCGTCGTGCAAGTGCGTGCCCGACAGTCGATCTACCCGGCGACCAAGGCACTCATCCGGTATCAGAACCTGATCGGGCAGCGCTACGTCGAGCTGTCGGGTCCCCCCGGTGGTGAGCCGCTGCCCCCGGGCGCCACCATCCCGCTCGAGCGCACCGAATCCTCCTTCGACGTCTCGACTCTGCTCTCCGGCTTCGAACCGCTGTTCAGCCTGCTGCAACCCGATCAGGTCAATTCGCTCTCGCAGACCCTGGTGCAGGCGCTGCAGGGTGACGGAGTATCGCTGAGCGCCTTGATCACTCAGGCCGCCGGCCTGGCCTCGACCTTCCAGCTGCGCGATCAGATCCTCGGTGACGTCATCACCAACCTCAGCGGTGTGGTCGCCGGTCTGGCCAATCGCAGTACCGAACTGGAAACCCTGATCGCGCAATCCAATGCCCTCGTCAGCGGCCTGTATGCGGAGGGCGAGACGCTGAAGAACGCCGTCACCCAGGCCGCGACCTCCACCACCTCGCTCACCGATCTGATCCTGCGGGTGAAGCCGGGAATGGCGCGCGCCCAGGCCGAGGCCACCACCGGGGTGAACCTGCTGCTGTCCAATGGGGCGCGGCTCGACACGGCGGCCTCGGAACTGCCCTTCGTGCTCGCGGGCCTGGCCCGGATCAGCGGCAACGGCGCGTACATCAGTTCCTATATCTGCTCGCTGGACGTGTCGCTGTGGGGTGTCCTGCTGCCCCCGGGACTGCTGCCACAGGTCGGCGGCAACAGTCATTCGGAGGTGTGCCGATGATGGAACGATTCCGCACCCGGTTCGATCGCGGGCTCGAACGGTTCGGGCTCCCGCGCCTGTCGCGCATGTGGGCCGCCGTTCCCGGCTTCTCGCAGAACCGGCACTGGTGGCTGGGCGTCGGAGTGGGCGGGGCGATCCTCGCGCTGCTGCTGGGCTCCGGCATCGTGACCCGCCTGCACCTGGGCGAATCCACCGTGTACGGCGAGTTCGCGCAGGCGGCCGGACTGCGGACGGGCGACAGCGTCGACATGTCCGGAATCCAGGTCGGCACGGTCGAATCCGCGCGCATCGAGAACGGGCACATCCTGGTCGAGATGGCGGTGGACCGCTCGGTCGAGCTCGGAGCGGACGCTCGCGCCGACATCAAGATGTCGACGATTCTCGGCAAGATGCACATCGCGCTGACCCCGGGCACCGGATCGGGGCTGCCGCAGCGACGAATTCGCCTGGACCACACCACCGTTCCGTACAACCTGGCCAAGGTCGTGAACGATCCGACCTACAAGAACTCCTTCGAACACCTCGAGCGCCTGGATCCGGAGCTGCTGCGCAGATCCCTCGACGCGGTCGGGCAGCAGCTGGGTGATTCGCCGAAGCTGACCGCGCAGGCCCTGGACAGCGTCGGCGCGCTGGCAAAGATCATCAGCGACCGCCGCGACGAGGTCGACTCGCTGCTGAAGAACATGGGTCAGGTGTCCCAGCTGGTGGCCGACAACCAGAACAGCGTTCTCCTGCTGCTCACCCGAGGTCAGGCCATCGGTGACGCGGTGTCCAGTCGCCAGGATCTGCTGCGTCAGCTGCTGGACAATATCGCCTCGGTCTCGAAAGCCCTGCGGGACATGGGCGTGGAGAACGGCGGGCAACTCGGGCCGCTGATCGAGAACCTGAACACCATGTCCGACGGTCTCACCAAGAACAAGGAGAACCTGGACCGGCTGTACCAGGTCATGCCGGTGACATTGCGCCAGTTCAACAATGCGTTCGGCAACGGACCCTATGGCGACATCTACCTGCCGTGGATCTTCCCGGACAACTGGCTGTGCCTGCCCAACGCCGTTCAGGACTGCAGATGAGGACCCGGATGCGTGTCTTGCTCCAATTGACCGTACTGGCCGCGGTGGCGCTGCTCGGCGCGGGTTGTGCACTGCCGCAGGCGTTCACCTCGCTGGCGGACTCGGTGCGCGGCGGCCGGATCCATTTCAGCGCCGACTTCGAGAACGTCGCGGGACTGTATGTCGGCAACGAGGTGGCGGTACTCGGCCTGCCGGTCGGCACGGTCGATGCCATCACCCCGCGCGGTGAGTACGTCGAGGTCCGCATGAGCGTGGATCACGGCACCGAGGTGCCGCAGGACGCGCTCGCCGCGCTCATCTCCCCGCAGCTGATCACCAACCGCCACGTCGAGCTCACCCCCGCCTACACGGGCACCGGTCCGCTGCTCACCGACGGCATGCATATTCCGTTGGCGCGCACCAGAACCCCAGTGGATCTCGATCGCGTCCTGCGCAATTTCGAGCAGCTGGGCCAATCGCTGCAGGGCGATCCGGCCGACGGCCCGATGGCCAGCCGCGTGCTGTTCCCGATGCTCGACGGCAACGGCGACAAGATCCGCCAGACCCTGGACGCGCTGTCCTCGGCGCTCGAGGTCGGCATGGCGAACAAGGACCAGGTGTCCACGACCATTGTGAAACTCAACGAGATCACCCAGATCGTCGCCGACAACGACCAGACCGTGCGCGATTTCAGCGGCAGGCTCACCGAATTGATGACGCTGCTGCGTGATCAGGCTCCCGGCCTGCAGGCGGTGCTGGCCCAGCTCGACGACTTCGTCACCAACACCAGCTCGGTCGTCGCGGACAATCGCGGCCCGCTGACCACCGCGCTGAGCAAGCTCACCACCATCACCCAGCAGATGCGCGACAACTCGCGCGGGCTCACCGAGGTGGTGGACATCGCACCGCTGTTCTTCCAGAACTACGCCAATGCCACCAGCAACGAACAGGGCGCGCTGCGCCTGCACCTGCTGACCGGAAAGACGTTGCTGGACAACGAACTGCTCTCGCTGTTCTGCGAACGCGTCCAATTGCGTTCGGACGGTTGCCGAACCGGGCGGCTGATGGATTTCGGTCCCGACTTCGGGCTCACCGCCGCACTCCTGGGGCTGACTCGATGAGCCGCCGATTCGCCGGCGTGGCAGCGGTCGTGCTGACCACCTCGGCCCTGGCCGGGTGCGCCGTCACCGTCGACAATGTCCCTTTGCCCAAGCCCGGCGTCTCCGGGTCCGGCTACACCCTGCACGCCGTCTTCGACAATGCGCTCAACCTGCCCGAACGCGCGCACGTGAAGATCGGCGGCACCGACGTCGGCCTGGTCACCGCGCTCGACACCGTCGACTACCTGGCCACGGTGGACCTGAAGATCCAGGGTGACATCCAGTTGCCCGCGGGAACCCGCGCGGAACTGCGGCAGGCGACCCCGCTGGGCGATATCTTCATCGCCCTGACCCTGCCCGAAATGAACGCCGACACGAAGATATTGCGCGACGGCGACAGCATTCCGCGCGAGCAGACCTCGGCCGGGGCGTCGGTGGAGGAACTCATGTCCTCCATCGCCATGCTGCTCGGTGGCGGTGCGCTCGAGCAGGTCGCGCGCATCACCACCGAGATGAACTCGATGGTCGGCGGGCGCGGACCGCAGCTGTCGCATCTGCTGACCGAACTCACCTCGGTGCTCTCGGCCCTGGATCAGCGGACCGGCCAGCTCGACGGCGTCCTGGTCGGATTGAACGGCCTGACCGTGACACTGAATCAGCGCAAGGCCGAGCTCGGACAGGCCGCCGAGGCCTTCCCACCCCTGATCGGCGTACTCGCCGAAAACAACCAGCGCATAGCCGATCTCGCCGGAAAGGTCTCGGTCACCGCGGCGGCGCTCGGCGATTTCGCCGACACCACCGGACCGCAGTTTCTCGGATTGTTCGACAGCGTGCAGAAGCTGATGGAGGGCTTCACCAAGATGGGTGACAACCTCGCGGGCACCCTCGAGGGCCTGCACACCCTGTATCCGTCCCTGCTGGCCACCACGGAGGGCACGAGCCTCGCAGTCGCGGCGAAGATTTCGTACCTGAGCGTCGGTGCGCTCACCGATCCGCAGGGGAGCCGACTCCCGGACGGCTCCGATGTCCCGGCGTTCATCGGCAGTCTCGCGCAGGTGCTCGCCCGGGTGATCGAGCGACTGCGGGGCGGGCAGCGATGAGCGCCGAGCGCCCCGAGCAGGTTCGCGGAAGGTTCAGCGCGCTGGGCCTGGTGGATACCGGCACCGCACACGCGGCGAGCCTCGCCGTGCGCGGCGGCGAATGGGCCAGCCGCCGCCGATTGACCCTGGCCACCCTGGGCATGGTGATCATGCTGCTGCTCGGCAGCGCCTACCTCGTGCTCGACATCATGCGGGTGAACCCGCTGCACCGGA
Source organism: Nocardia jejuensis NBRC 103114 (assembly GCF_001613145.1). GTDB lineage: Bacteria > Actinomycetota > Actinomycetes > Mycobacteriales > Mycobacteriaceae > Nocardia > Nocardia jejuensis. The sequence goes on along the minus strand of NZ_BDBU01000053.1, from coordinate 51,878 downwards.
CCTTCGCGGTCCGGGTGCTGATGCCGGTCTCCGGCGGCCTGCTGCCGCACAACGACGTCACCTTCCGGGGCTCCCGAGTGGGCAGCGTCCGTTCGGTGGACCTGGCCGACAGCGGTGTGCTCGCGGTACTCGACATCGATTCCGGCACACAGATTTCCACCGGCAGCGCGGTAGTGGTGCAGCGGCTCTCGGCGGCGGGGGAGCAGTTCCTGGACTTCCGCCCCGACACCGGTTCGGGCCCATTCCTCTCGGACGGGTCCGTCATCGACGCCGCCCGGGTCAGCACCCCGGTCAGCATCGAATCGTTCCTGACCAATACCGGCGGCCTGATCGGCGGGCTCAATCCCGAACGCCTGACCGTCATCGTGAACGAACTGGACAAGGCGCTGGCCGACGGACCGGACAAGCTCCGCAATGTGATCAGCGGACTCAGTCACGCCATGTCGGGACTCACCGAACTGCTGCCCCAGACCCGGCAGTTGATCGCGAATCTGTCGGTGATCGCGGAGACCACCAGCCACGCGCAACCGGATCTCACCACCCTGGTGCGCGGCTCCGGCGAGTTGTTCGCGCAACTGTCCGCCGCCGACCAGGAGGTCCGCCGTCTGCTCGAGCAGGGCCCCGGCCAACTCGACACCCTGGGCGGCGTCATCGCCGAAACCTCCGACCCCATCACCAATCTCGTCACCAACTTCATCGCCATCACCCGCGCCGCACGCCTGCGCACCCCCGCGCTGACCGCGCTGTTCCCGGCCCTGCGTGCGGGTTCCGAGGCCATCGGCGTCCCGGCCCACGATGGTGCGTTCAACACTCTCCTGGACATCTGGCCCCGCCCCACCTGCGAATACGACACCATCCCGGTCTCCCCGTCCCAGGTCTCCGACGGTCGCGTCAGCCTCTACAACTACTGCCTCACCGGCGATCCCAGCCTCCAGACCCGCGGCTCCGCCAACGCCCCCCGCCCCGACATCCCCGACAACGGCGCATCCCGCCCACCCGATGTCACGGGCAACGAACAATCGGTCCCCCTGCCGGGCCGCTGACCCGAACCCCTACCTCATCGGAGCCTTCGACATGACCGACAAATCCACCACCGATCACAGCGAAACAGCTTCCGCACCAATAGAACTCGTCAAGTCGGATCCCGGAACACCCCCCTCGGACACCGCCGCGACCGACACCCCGTCGGAGCCCGCGCGAGCTGAAGTCCTCGACGACTCCGACGCGACGGGTCGGGCCGCCGCGGCTGCGGCGTCCGACCCGTCCGCCGCCTCGACGGATCCCGGTTCGCCATCGCGTATTCGTGGCGCGGGGGCGTGGCTGCGCGGGCACGCCGTTGTCGTCGGCGCGGTCGCGGTGTGCCTGGTAGCCGCCGGTGTGACAACGCATTTCGTGCTGCGGGCGGGTGACCTCACCGACCGTGAGGACGCTCGCGCCGAAGCATTGCAGGCGGCCTGTGCCTACGCACCGGTCCTGGCCACCTATGACGCCAAGGACATCGACGGCTACTTCCGCACGGTGCTCGCGGGCGCGACCGGCAATTGGAAAGAGGAGTTCGACAGCACCAGCAAAGATCTGCGCGAGGTCCTCATCCAGGGCCAGGTCACCTCCAAGGCCACCGACGTCCAGTGCGGCATACAGTCTTTCGCGCCCGGCACCGCCAAAGCCCTGGTCGCGATCAACCAGACCATAACCAGCGCGGGCACCTCGGGCCAGCCCCGCGCCGGCCAACTGACGGTCGGACTGACCCTGAAGCAGACCGAGGGCCGCTGGTTGGTGGACAAGGTCGACTCACCTCAGATCCCGAAACCGGCCACCTCACCCAAGTGAGCGACGTCGGGACCGTGTGATCGGCCGGGTCAGGTCGAACGCGCGAAGCAGCTCAGCCGGGACAGCGCGTCGAGCTGTTCCAGGTAGTGCCCCAGCGACTTGTGCCGTATCCGGGGCTGGACGATCGTCGATCCCGCGTCGGCCAGTCTCTCGATGATCTGCTCGGCACACGCGAGATCCTGGATCGGATCCAGTGCCTCGGCGGTGCCGACCACCACGTCGAACTCCGGCGGCAGGTCGTGGTCGGCGAGACGCGCACGCAGCGTCTCGGGTGCGACCGCGGCGGGGATCCAGCCGTCGCCGAGGGTCAGGGCCCGGTGGAGTGCGGCGTCGCTGATGCCGCCGACCCAGATCGGGGCACGCTCACGCACCGCATGCGGATCGACCACCATTCCGCTGAATTCGTAGTAGCGGCCGCTGAATTCGGGCTCGCGCCGACCCCATGCCGCCCGCAGCGCCGCGATCGCGTCGTCGGCCCGTCGCCCGCGATCGGAGAACGACGCGCCGAGCAGGTCGAATTCCTCACGCGCCGTACCGACTCCGACGCCGAGCACCACGCGGCCGCCACTCATCGTGTCCAGCGTTCCGTATCTCTTGGCTATCGCCAGCGGATGGTGGTAGCCGAGCACGAGAACGCTGGGGCACAGTCGAATTCGCTCGGTACGCGCGGCCAGATAGGACAGCGTCGCGAGCGGATCCCAGTACCGCGTTCCCCGCGATCCGCCCAGCATGCCCGAGGTCGTGGTCGTCGCCAGCGCCACATGCTCACTGCACGTGACATGGTCGAAGCCGAGCCGATCGGCGGTCTCGGCGATGCGCGCGATCTCCGCGATCCCGGCCGTGCGCTCCCACTCGGCCGAGCGCCCCGGGATCTCCAGGACCACCGGGGTGCTGATCCCCATGCGTACCGACACCGAACCTCCTGCGCCATGACCGAGCCCGGTGATGTCACCGTGCCCCGCCATAGTGCCTCGTGGTCCACGGCGCTGCGCCGGGCAGTCCGGTCATCGGAACCGACCCGGTAGGCCCAGCTCACGCGGGTGCGCTCGGCCCGCGGGTCCGAAGGTCGGCACCGGGCGTGGGGTGAACACGGCCGAACGGCGCGGACCGGGCTCACCCGAGGCGAACCCGGCCCCCGGACACCGGCTCAGGCCGCGTGGGTGGTGCGCCGCTCGGGCTCGCTGCGGTAGCGGGACTCGTCGCCGTCCACGTGCAGCACCTTCCACAGCGTCCGCGTCACCGGATTCATCAGCCCCATGTCGCCGGCCAGCTTGCGCATATCACCGAAGTATCCCGACAGGATCTTGCGTGAGGACGGCGCTTCCCAGAAGGCCTCCTTGATCACGCTGCGCGGAATGTCGAACGTCCGCGCGAACGACGGTGGGGGAGCCATGATCTCGCCCGCGAGCCATCGCATGGCGAGGGGGAAGGCCAGGCCGCACACGGTTCGATAGACCGTGTTCATCGCGGGCACATGCTCTTTGAGGAATTCGTTGGCGAAGGAGATGTGCCGTGCCTCCTCGGCGATATGAATCTCCATGCAGCGCACCACCGCCGGCGGCAGGTGCGCTCCCTCGCGGATGATCGCCTTCTGATAGTGGTCGATCGGCTCCTCGCCGCCGAGGATCCCGATGAACAGGATCGCCCACGCGTACCCGCCCGCGACGCCGATGAGCGGGGACAGCGCCCGGAAGATCGGCCGCATCCCCGGCACGTCATCGCCGATCCGATTGACCAGCTCCTGGAACATCTGAATGTGATTGCACTCTTCGGTCATCTCGTGCAGGCAGTACCGGAACTCGGGCGAGTTGTTCGGCAGCTGCATGATGTACTGCATCATTCCGCGGATCAGCACGCTCTCGAAGGCCGCTCCGACCTTGATGGAATTGGCGATGCGCCACCGCCCGATCTCTATCTGCCGCTCGAGCGGCAGGCTCCGATACCAGTCCGTCGCACCGAGCGGATCGATCTCCGGCGCGAGCACCCAGCGCGGATCGTTCCGGTCGATCGCGAATTCCGGTGCGTCCCAAGGAATATCGAGGTAGGGGTCGAAGTGGCGCTGCACCGACCCTTCGGAGAGAGTCAGCAGGACATCGTGGTAGTCCTGCCCGCTGGTCGCGGTGTCCGGTGTGGTCGAAAGAGCCATCGTCGCCTCCTCATCGTTGAGCGCGATGCACCAGCTCACAGCGGACGACTCCGCGACCACGGCGATGTGGTGCAACACGTTCCACGATAAGTGGTAATCCAAGTCACACACAAGTGCCGAATTCGACGACGCCCCGTATGTGCTGGTCGGGCGAGCCTCTCAAGCTCATGGCAATTATTTGGCAATTCCGTTCCAGTGCCGCCTTTCCGGCCGGCGATCAACTTCTTCGGCGGCGACACCGCCGTGGAACGGATTCGGCGACATCCGCTTTCGGGCTCGTTCTGGTCAGTGTCGCCACGCGTCGGTGCGGGTACCGGCCGGTGTAATCCCTGGTGGATATCCGTCACGATACGAACATTCATCGTTGTGATCGGCCCGAATCGACCTGCCTTTTCGTTACTCTCCATCAATGGCAGGCAACTTCGAGCAAACCGCCCCTGGATCGCTCGCTGCGCCCGCGCCCGATCTGGGACGACTCCTCTCCCCACTCGCCGTGGCCTCCCTGGTGTTCGGAGTCCTGATCGTGCTCTGGCCCGCGCCGACCGTCACGGTGGTGGGCAGGCTCTTCGGCGCCTACCTCGCCATGTCCGGTGGCGCGCACCTGTTCCTGGCGGTGGTGGTCGAACGCGATTTCGTGGCGCGGGCGCTCGCGCTGATCGGGGCGATCCTCACCCTCGTGCTGGCGGTGGTCTGCTTCCGGCACGAACTCGCCTCGACATTGTTGCTGGCGCTGTGGATCGGCGTGTTCTGGGTCTTCCGGGGGCTCGGCATGCTGGTGGCCGTGTTCCTGGAAAGTGATCTACCGGGCCGATTCTGGCAGGGGGTGGTGGGCGTGCTGGCGACCGTGGCCGGCATCTACATGATCACCTGCCCAGTCGAGAGACTGACCGACCTGGCCGGCCTGGCCGGGTGGTTCCTGATCGTCCTGAGCCTCGCGGAACTGGCTCGGCCGCTCTATCTGTCGATCGGTCGGCGAGCTCCGAGCTGAGCGCGGTCCGCCGCCGCCTGCCCGGCCTGCCAGCCCTCGGCGCTACCCGCGGAGATCCGGGACGACTTCACCGTCGGGAACAGGGTGTCGAAGGCGTTGTCGACCGCGAGCTGATGCGAGGCCAGCACCGGCAACAGGCGTTCGGGCTCGGCGGATTTCGCGATGGTGGCCTCGTTGGCCAGCGCCAGTCGCTCACCGATGCGGGTGGCATAGGCGATCAGGAACGATTTGCGGAACGAGCGGCTGCGCGCCTCGGCGCTGCGTGCGGCGTCGTTGCCGCTCGCGATCATCGCCCGGGTCGCCTGCACCAGCAACGAGGTGGTCAGCAGTTCGACAGCGTCGAGATCGGCGTCGTCGCCGACGATCGCGACGAAACCCCATTCGGCGGAGAAGATGGCGCGGCAGCGGTTGGCCTGGGCGACCACATCCACCAGCAGCGCCTTGGCGTCGACGTACGGCGTCTCGAGCCACAGCCTGCGCGCCCCGGGCAGATCCGGGTCGCGGGCGTCGGCATCGAGCAGCACGCGGTCGATGGCGTACTTGGTCATGAGTTCCTGGGCCTTGGCGGAGAGGGTTTCGGCCTCCTCCGGGAACGCCGTCGACTCGGCCTTGGCGAGCAGCCCGCGCACCTTGCCGAGCACCTTCTCATCGACCGCGTGATGCGATACCGCGTGCGGTCGCGCGTCACCGGGCAGCGGCCGGATGAGCTGCATCTTCGGCAACCGGAACAGCAGCCCCACCGCCTCGACGACGGTCGTGAGCGCCTCGGCCGGGATCAGCAGCTGCTTCGCCGCCCACTGGCGCAGATGCGGATCGCCCGTGGACCACCAGCGGGTCGCGCCGAGCTGCTCGAGCTGGACCTGCCACGTCGGGTCGATCGTGTCGGGTGCGAAGTGTGCGATGTGCACGGCCATCATGTCGGTCAGATAGCCGACCGCGAACGCGTCGAGGTTCCGGGCGGCAGCCTGGTGGATGTCCTCGGGCAGCCAGCCGTTCTTGTACACGGCGGCCAGTACCTGCAGCGCCGCCTCCTGCGCGCCTTCCTCGAGAATCGGCGTGAACACCCCGTCCCGAATCAGCGCATCAGCGAAATGCCGTGCGGCGCGGGTGTTTCCGCGCGAAGACTCCAGTGCGCCCATGAGTATCGCGTGCGCCGGCTCGGCGGCAGTCGCGGCGTCCATGAGCGCGGCGAATTCGGGCCCGTGGTCGGCAGCCGTCCGACGCGCCTGCGCCGCCGCCTTGTGCCGCCGATTCTTACCCATGACCCGACCCGCTCCTGTTGTCCGCGCCTGTTCCCGACGGACAGCAACGATAGAGGTGACCACCGGCATCCGGCGGCGGGCGGTCGGCTTCGGTCCGGGACCGCGCTGCCCGCGGCAGCTCCGACCCCGGCCGGGCCGACGATCTCAGGCGATGCGGTTGGCGGCGATCACCGGGATCACACGGGTGGTGGCGCGCTCGTAGTCACCGAACCCCGGCATGATCTCCACCATCCGGGCGTAGAGCCGATCGCGCTCCTCGCCGGTGATGAATTCGGCTTCGGCGCGGTAGGTTTCGGTGCCCGTCTCGACGGTGAACTCCGGATTTGCCCGCAGATTGTGATACCAGGCGGGGTTCTTGTCCGCGCCGCCGTTGGAGGCGATCAGCACGATCCGATCGCCGTCGGGCAGGCACACCAGCGGATTGGTGATCTCGCGCCCGGATTTCGCGCCGACGGTCGTGATGACCACCATGTTCGGGTTGCCCTCGAACATGCCGCCGACCCGGCCCTCGTTGGCCCGGAACTCCTCGATCACACCCGTATTGAAGTCGTTCATAGGTCCTCTCCCGTCGCGGTGTCCGTCACCGCCAACCGACCTTGCCACAGGAAAATTCCGCGTCCGGGAGGGCACGCGGCGCCTCAGGAAGGTGAGAAGAACTTCAGCAGTTCGGTCCGCTCGAACATGGTCGCGGAGTCCCGTGCGGACGGATTGCCCGCATCCGGATCCGCGCCCGCGGCCAGCAGCAGTCGCACGACCTTCTCGTCGCCCTTGAACACCGCGCCCGCCAGCGGCGTGGCTCCGGCGTCCTCGGGTCCGTTGGCGTCGGCCCCGCGCTCGAGCAGCACCGCCACCGCGTCGCTGTGCCCGTAGTACGCCGCCAGCATCAGCAGCGTGTCGCCACGCTCGTTGGTCAGATTCACCGGCACGCCGGCGTCCACGTAGGAGGCCAGCCCGGCGGCGTCGCCGTTGCGGGCGAGGTCGAAGATCTTCCCCGCCAGCTCGATCACCCGTGCGTCGTCGTCAGCGCTCATCAGCCATTCCTATCATCTGCGCGAGACGGACCGCGGGCGAGCGGCGCAACGATTCGACACTCACGCGCGATGCTCCGCATTTACCGGGGTAATGGTCCGTCTCAGCGGGATTCGACCCGGTGGGACGTGGGATGCTTGACATTCGTCCGGGGGCGGCCCATCGTGAAATGGTTAGCAAAGCTAATTGGCTGCGGGGGTTGTGGCCCGCGGATGTGATTCACGACCGTTGATGATTGTGACGATCCAGGAGGCAGTCCATGGCGCAGGATGCCCGTAAGGCCGAGCGCGAGGCTCGATTCGCCGAATTGCTGGCAGACGAGCAGATTCGGGCGGCGATCCCGGTGCCGGCGGTCGGCGAGGCGGCCCGCGCACCCGGGCTGAGCTTGGCGCAGATCGTGGGCACGATCATGCAGGGGTACGCCGATCGGCCCGCGATCGGTTCGCGGGCCGCGGAGCTGGTGACCGACGACTCCGGGCGGCGAGCGCGGCGGCTGCTGCCGACCTACGAGACCGTGAGCTATCGCCAATTGTGGTCGGGCGCAGGGGCCGTCGCGGCGGCCTGGGAGCGGGACCCGCGCCATCCGGTCCGGCCCGGGGACTTCGTGTGCATGCTGGGATTCGCCAGTCGCGACACCACCCTGCTGGATCTGGCGTGCGTGCGGCTCGGTGCGGTCAGCGTGCCGCTGCAATCGAGTGCTTCTGCGGCACAGTGGAGTTCGATCATCGCTGAGACCGATCCCCGGGTACTGGCGGTCAGCGCGGAACTGCTGGACGCGGCCGTCGACAGCGTGCTGGCGAGCAGCACCCTCGAGTCCGTGGTGGTCTTCGACTACGAATCCGGCGACGACTATCAGTCGGCGGCGGTCGAGGCGGCCCGGGAGCGACTCGTCGCGGCAGGCAGCACCGTCGTCGTGGAATCGCTCGACACCGTGCTGGAACGCGGCGCGCAGCTGCCCGAACCGCCGTTGCACGTCAGCGGCGACGGGGACACCCTCGCCCTGCTGATCTACACCTCGGGCAGCACCGGCACGCCCAAGGGCGCCATGTACCCCGAACGGTTGCTGTCCCGGATGTGGCTGGGCCCCACCGAGATTCCCATGCCGGTCGTCAATTTCAGTTATATGCCGATGAGTCACGTGGCCGGGCGCATGGTGGTCACCGGGACCCTGGCGCGCGGCGGCGCCACGTACTTCACCGCGTCGAGCGATATGTCCACGCTCTTCGACGACATCTCCCTGGTCCGCCCGACCGAGATCTTCTTCGTTCCGCGCGTGTGCGACATGGTGTTCCAGCGCTACCAGAGCGAACTCGAGCGCCGCGTCACCGGTGGTCAGGACCGGGCCGAGGCCGACGCGGCGGTGAAAGCCGAACTGCGGCAACGGTTCCTCGGTGGCCGCCTGGTCTGGACCATGGTCGGGAGCGCGCCCGTCTCCGCGGAGATGAAGACGTTCATGGAGTCGGTGCTCGATGCCGACCTGCACGACGGCTACGGCTCGACCGAGGCGGGCGGCGGCCTGCTGATGGACAATCAGATCCGGCGTCCCCCGGTCATCGACTACAAGCTCGCGGATGTGCCCGAACTCGGTTACTACACCACCGACAAGCCTTATCCGCGTGGCGAACTGCTGGTGAAGTCGACGCAGATGGTGCCGGGCTACTACAAGCGGCCCGAGGTGACGGCCGACATCTTCGACCCGGACGGCTTCTACAAGACCGGGGACATCGTGGCCGAGATCGAGCCGGATCATCTCGTCTACGTGGACCGCCGCAACAATGTGCTCAAGCTGTCCCAGGGCGAGTTCGTGGCGGTGGCCAAGCTCGAGGCCGTCTACGCCACCAGCCCACTGGTCCGGCAGATCTTCGTGCACGGGTCGAGCGAACGCGCGTTCCTGCTCGCGGTGATCGTGCCGACCCCCGAGGTGCTCGCCCTCGGCGACGTGCGAGCCACCGCGGCGCTGAACGAATCGCTGCAGCGGCTCGCCAAGGACAATGCCCTCGAGTCCTACGAGATCCCGCGGGCGCTGCTGCTGGAGAGCGAGCCGTTCACGATGGAGAACGGGCTGCTCTCCGGCATCGGAAAACACCTGCGCCCCAAGCTCAAAGAGCACTACGGATCGCGACTGGATCAGCTCTACACCGACCTGTCCCAGCGGCAGGAGAACGAACTGCTGGAGCTGCGCCGCCACGCCGCGGACCGCCCGGTGCTCGAGACGGTCGCCCGCGCCGCGGCGGCGATACTCGGCTGTGCCGCAAGCGATGTGCGCACCGATGCCCAGTTCACCGATCTGGGCGGCGACTCGCTCTCGGCCCTGTCCTTCTCCACCCTGCTGCGCGAGATCTTCGGCATCGAGGTGCCGGTGGGCGTGATCGTCAGTCCCGCCAACGATCTGCGTCAGCTGGCCGAGCACATCGAGGCCGAGCGTCACTCCGGCGGCACCCGTCCCACCGCGACCTCGGTGCACGGCGACGGCGGTGAGATCCGCGCCGCGGACCTCACCCTGGACCGATTCATCGACGCGGGGACCCTGGCTGCCGCTCCCACCCTTCCCGCCGCCCCGCAGCCGCCCCGCACGGTGCTGCTCACCGGCGCGAACGGCTACCTGGGTCGCTTCCTGTGCCTGGAATGGCTACAGCGCCTGGACGATTCGGACGGCACCCTGATCTGCGTGGTACGTGGCAGCGATGCCGCCGCCGCGCGCGAACGACTCGATTCGGTCTTCGACAGCGGCGATCCGGACCTGCTGCGCCATTACCGGGATCTGGCCGAGCGCCGCCTCACGGTCCTCGCCGGGGACATCGGCGAACCGAATCTCGGTCTCGGCGAACAGGAATGGCAGCACTTGGCCGACACCGTGGATCTGATCGTGCACCCCGCTGCCCTGGTCAACCACGTCCTGCCCTACGACCAGTTGTTCGGGCCCAATGTCGTCGGCACCGCGGAGGTCATCCGCCTCGCCCTCACCACCCGGCTCAAGCCGGTCACCTACCTGTCCACGGTCGCGGTGGCCGCTCAGATCGCCCCGTCGGCCTTCGAGGAGGACGGCGACATCCGCGAGATGAGCGCGGTGCGATCCCTGGACGAGCACTACGCCAACGGCTACGGCAACAGCAAATGGGCGGGCGAGGTCCTGCTGCGCGAAGCCCACGATCTGTGCGGGCTCCCGGTGGCCGTGTTCCGCTCGGACATGATCCTGGCGCACAGCCGCTACGCCGGGCAGTTCAACCTGCCCGACATCTTCACCCGTCTGCTGCTCAGCGTGCTCGTCACCGGCGTGGCCCCGAAGTCCTTCTACCGCACCGATTCTCAGGGCAACCGGCAGCGCGCTCACTACGACGGGCTGCCCGCGGATTTCACCGCCGCGGCCATCACCGCGCTCGGCGTCCGCGCCGCAACGGGCTTCGACACCTTCGACGTCCTCAATCCGCACGACGACGGCGTCTCTCTCGACGAATTCATCGACTGGCTGATCGAGGCCGGCCATCCGATCGAGCGATTCGACGATCACGACGCCTGGTTCACCCGCTTCGGCACCGCCCTGCGCGCGCTTCCGGAACGTCAGCGCCAGCATTCGCTGATTCCGCTGCTGCACGCCTACCGCCACCCGGCCCCGCCGATCAAGGGCGCGGCGTTGCCTGCCAAGAAGTTCCAGGCCGCGGTGCAACAGGCGAAAGTCGGTCCCCAGGGCGATATTCCGCATCTGACGCGGGATCTCATCGTCAAATACGTCGACGACTTGAATTTGCGCGGCCTGCTCTAGTGATTGCCGAAGGGTAACGGAACGCTCGGTCCCGGCGATTTCGACATATATCGACAATCGCCGGAACCGAGGGAAAGGTCAGGCCGTGAACTTCGTCAATGGACTCGTCAACGCGGCGTATCAGTTCGCCATCGGTGCGCCGCAGGACATCGTCATCGGCTGGCTGCTGTACGCCATCTCCTAGCCCGCGCCGATTCGCGCTAGGCCGCCTTGCGGTCGGGAGCGCCGCCGTTCGCCTCGTTCCGTTCGGCCTGATGCTGCGCGCACAGGTACAGGAAGCGCTGACCCCGGCGATTGAACGCCGGATCGAGTCGCTGGACGAAACTCAGATTCTCGCGACGCCAGCAATCGCCGCAAATGAACTCGTTCATGCCGGGCCTCCTCGGTGCTTCGCTCAGCGTGTGCACCGGGGGTGCCCATTTCCGGCCGTGCTCAGTCCTGCCGTTCTCATAGCCAGGCCCTACGGAGGCCGGATCGTTACGTCGTGCCGACCCGGACACTTCGCGACCGAGACGACGCGGCCGTGAGTCGGTCGGTGCGATCGCCCCGCAACTGGACCGCCTGCAAGGCGACGAACAGTTCGGCGGCCTGAGCGGGATTGTCGCAATCGCGGCCGGTCAGGTCCCGGATCTTGCGAAGGCGATAGAGCATGGTGTTGCGGTGGCAGTGCAGGTGGCGGGCGGCGGCCGGGTTCGATCCGGCGTGATCGAACCACGCGCGCAGCGTCGCCAGCAGTTCCGCGCGTTCGGGAGCGGGCAGGCTCAGCACCGGGCCGAGAATCTGCTCGGCGGCGCGATGCGCCGCCTCGGGAAGTTGCACCAGCAGTAGCGGGATCGGGTCCGCGCCGTATCGGGTGACCGCGGCCGACCCCGCGCGGCCGCAACGCAGCGCCAGCCGGGCTTCGTCGTAGGCCACGGCGATCGTCGTCGGCCGGGTGGTCGAGCGACTAAGGCCGACGCGAGCACTCGGCTCCTCGGCGAGAATCGCCTCATGGGCCGAGTCGAGAATCGCCTCTTGGGCCGAGTCGAGAATCGCCTCTTGGGCGGAGTCGAGAATCGCGTCTTCGGCCGAGTCGAGAATCGCCTCTCGGGCCGAGCCGAGAGTTGACTCTGTCCAGGAGCCGAGAATCGTCTCCGCCGTGGCGATATCGGCCTCCGACCGCCCGCAGATCAGACCCACACAGGAATCGATCCGCTGATCCCAGACCGAGGCGATACCGCGCGCCCGCAGACGTTCCGCCACCGCGCCCGCCCCGTCGGCGGACATGCGCCCGGCCTCGGCGGCGACCACCACGAAGGTGCCGGTCTCCGGAAGGCTCAGTGCGCGTAGCGTTTCCAGCACCCGCGCGGGGTTCTCGGAGTGATCGTCGAACAGGGTGCGGGTCAGATGGGCGCGCACCTGGGCGTCCGCGCGCACCAGTTCGGCCTCGGTGTCGCGGTAGCCCTCCGCCGCGGCCTCGGAGCACAGATCGACCACTTCCCACAGTGCGGCAGCGAGTTTCATCAGTTCGTCCCCCGAGATGCCCTCCGCGCGGGCCGCGTACTCCTCCCAGATGAGCCGACCGCCGAGCCGGAAGGCGTGCAGCGCGGCGGCCAGCGGAATGCCCTGCTCGGCCTTCAATCGTCCGGTGGCACGGGCGGATTCGAGCCGGATGGGGTGCCGACCGGAGAGATACTCGAAGATCTCGGTCAGATTGTCCAGCACCGAACCGCGCAGCTGCTCGTCGGTCAGCAGCTGGGTTTCGAGGTAGGAGCGCTCGGCGTCGATGATCCGCGCGGTCACGGTGTCGGCCAGGGTGTCCACCGAGTCCAGCAGGTTCTGCGCCACTTGTGCCAGCGCAGTGCGTCCGGTGGTCGACGAGATGCTCATACTGCGAGAATAGCGGGGGACCGGACCAGCCGCCGTGGCCCCTTCTGTGCCCGGGCACAAGAGGCTCGAGTCGGAGACGGTGCCGGGGCCTATGGCCGAACGGCGCTCCCGAGCGGAGAATCGAGGGTAGTTGTGACCCGAGCGCGTTCGAATTGGAGATCCCCGGAATGACTGCCGAACACCCGCACGCCGATCCCGCCCCCGCTGATCCCACCCCTGAAATCCTTGTCGACACGGCGCTCGCGGAGCTGGTCGAGGGTGAGAAGGCATGGGGTGCGACCACTCTCGCCCAGCGTGCCGCCCTGCTGGATCGTATTCGGGTGCTCGCCTCGGGACACGGCGCGCAATGGGTGGCGGCCGCCGCTCGCTACAAACAGCTCGATCCGGATTCGCCGCTGCTGGGCGAGGAATGGATGTCCGGCCCCTACGCCATGGCGACCGGCGCGGGCGCCATGGCTCGGTCGCTCGCCGACCTCGCCGCACACCGCAGCCCGCTGCACGAGGCCGACTTCGGTACCGCCGCCGGCCGCACCACCGTGCGGGTGCTGCCATCCTCGACCTTCGATTCGTTGCTGCTCAGCGGATTTCGCGCCGACGTGTGGCTGCGTCCCGGCGTGGATCAGGCCACCGCGACCGGCACCGCGGGCCTGGCCCAGCTGGATCCGACCACGACCCACGGCATCGGCGTCGTGCTCGGCGCGGGCAACATCACCTCGATCGCGCCCCTGGACGTGCTCTACGAACTGATCGCCCACAATCGCGTGGCGGTGCTCAAGCTCAACCCGCTCACCGATCCGATGTTCGACGTGCTGAGCACGGTGCTCGAGCCGCTCATCGCCCTCGGTGTCGTCCGGATCCTGCGCGGCGGCGCGGACGTCGGCGGATATCTGGTGCGGCACCCCTCCGTCGCGCACGTGCACATGACCGGTAGCGCCGCCACTCACGATGCCATCGTGTGGGGTGTGGGGGAGGAGGCGCTGCGGCGCAAGGCGGCCAACGAGCCGCTGCTGGACAAGCCGATCACCAGCGAACTGGGCGGTGTCTCGCCGACCATCGTGCTGCCGGGCACGTGGAGTCGCGCGGATATCCGGTATCAAGCCGAACATATCGCGACACAGCGCCTGCACAACGGCGGCTACAACTGTGTCGCCGCCCAAGCGGTCGTGCTGTCCTCGGACTGGGAACAGAAGCAGGAGTTCCTGACCGCGCTGCGCGAGGCCCTGGATCAGGCTCCCGCGCGCACCGCCTACTACCCCGGCAGCGACCAGCGCGTCGCGTCCGCCGTGGAGTCCTACCCGAACGCCGAGTTGCGCGGCGGCGGCAAGCGGGTGCTGGTCACCGGTCTGCGGCCCGAGGCCGTGGAAGACCTGCTGCACACCGAATACTTCGCCCCGGTTCTGGGCGTCGTCGAAATCGCCGGTACCGGTGCGCAATTCGCGCAGCGTGCCACGGCGGCGGCGAACGACGAATTCGTCGGCACCTTGGGCGTGAACATCATCGGCCACCCCGCGACCATCAAGTCCCTGGGCGCGGACTTCGACACCATGCTCACGGACCTGCGCTACGGCACCATCGCCGTGAACGCCTGGACCGCGCTGGGCTTCCTCACCGCCGCCGCCACCTGGGGCGCGTTCCCGGGCCACACCATCGACGACGTCCAGAGCGGTATCGGCCTGGTGCACAACGCGTTCCTGATCGACGGCGCGGAACGCACCGTCGTGCGCGGCCCGTTCCGCCCGGCCCCGCGCTCGCTGCTGCACGGCGAATTCGCGCTGACCCCCAAGCCGCCGTGGTTCGTGAACAACAAGTCCGCCGTGACGACCGCGCAGCGGCTCAACGACTTCGCGGGTGATCCCCGCTGGTCCCGTCTGCCCGGAATATTCGCCTCGGCATTGCGCGGCTGACTCCCCGAATTCCGTCGGCCCGGCCGTTCTCTACGGCCGGGCCGATATTTTTCTTCTGATCCGGCCGACTTTCGGCGTTTCTGGCCCACGGCATACCGGTGTAACCGGAACTGTGGAGGTAGCCTCACACTACTAGCAACCTTTCCGCGAATATTCGCGGCGGGGACATGTCCTGGGGAAACAGCACGAATATCCATGCTGCGGGATGCGTTCCGCGTCTCGCATCGCCAACGGACAGGGAGGGCCACGATGACGGTGAGCATTGCGCAGTTGCGGGCGGTGTTGGCGATATTGAACGTCTATCCCGAGGATGTGATCGCGCCCATGGGTAGCGCCGATCATCGGGAGCAGTCCGAGCGGGCGATGCTGATCGGTCTCCTGCACGCGCGGACCAGTGGTGAATTGCGGCGCATGATCGACACCACCGAGGAGACCGCCGCGAGCGTGATCGCGCACGGCGTGGGTTCCTCACACGGTGAGGATGTCTGGGCGCAGGCGGATTTCGATTCCCGCTGGCTGCGCGACCGAGTAGAGCTGCTGGCCGCCGCGGCCACGGTGGATCCGACTCCGATCCTGCTCGACGCGGCGGCTCGCTCCGCGGACGCAACCGCCGCGCTACTGGCGCTGAGCCGCAATCCGAACGATCCGGCGGCCGAATATCGGTGGCAGCGCGCCCTGCACGGCCTCGGGCAGGCCTATCGATCCATCAACGACGAGTACATCGATCGGTCGAACACGGTCACCGCACCACTGCGGCAACTGATCTAGCCCTCCGAGGCGAGCTGGCCCCGATGCGTCCGGGCGAATGTCCCGGGCGTCTGGCCCTTCCAGGCGCGGAAGGTCGAGGCGAACGCCGAGACACTGGCATAGCCGAGCCGGTCGGCCACCGATTCGACCGTCAGCCCCGCCAGCAGCAGTTCCTCGGCGAGCAATCCGACGGTCTCGCAACTCAATTCGCGGAAGGTGGTGCCCTCCTCCGCCAGCCGGCGGCGGAGGGTCCGCACACTGACGTCCAGGTCCGCGGCGATAGACGTCTGATCGACGACGCCGGACTGTTGCACCAGCATCTCCCGGACCCGGCCGCTGATTCCGGCCCGCCGCTTGCGCCGCTGCATGATGCTCACGCACTGCTGCTCGTACGCGCGCGCGAGCGCGGCATTGGCCTGACTCGGCCGCATCTCCAGCATGGCCGATTGCAGCACGATCTTGAATTCCGGTGCCTTGAAGACCAATTCGTCGACATTGAGCACGACCCCGAGGGTCTCGTACACCGGATGCGCCTCCCACTCGAGTTCCACGCGCTGCACCGGGAACTGCATGGGCAGCAGATCCTGCTGAATGGTGGAGATCATCGCGATATCGCGCTCCTGCGCGAACCGGCGCAGGTCCGAGGGCACCACGCGATCATCGCGCAGCATCGCCACCTCGGATCCGTTGGTCTCGAGATGATGAGAGGCGATGGCCACTGACAGATCGGTGTACTTCAGGGCCACCTCGAGCGCGCAGCGCAGCGTCGGGCTGCTGATCATCGCGAACCCGAGCACGCCGAAACTGGTGGGATGACACTGGAATCCGGCCAGGAACCCCAGTCCGGGTTCGTCGCCGATGCCCTCGACGACATTGCGCATCACGACCAGTTCCTGATCCAGCATGATCTCGCTCGCGGGGTCCGACAGGTCCGCCTCGGCGATCCCGCTGCCGTGCAGGATCGAGGACATCGTCAGCCCCCGCCCGACGCCGAATTCGGCCAGTAGCGCCGTGCTCGCGATGGAACGCAGTCTCCCCAACCCGTCGACCATCTGCGAATCGTCGCAAACAGTGGGCATACAGGTGGGGCGAACCAGTCGGTAACTTCGAAATCGTGGCCGATTGTCGAGGTTTTTGCCCGATTACCGGCGACCGTCGTCGGATCGCGGCGGTTCCACCCGCACCAGGCCCGACTGGAACGCGATCACCACCAGCTGCGCCCGATTCTGTACGCCCACTTTGGACATCGCCCGCTGCACATGTGTGCGCACCGTCAGCGGGCTGACGTACATCTTCTCCGCGATCTCCTCGTTGGACAGTCCCTCCGCGACCATCGCGACCACCTCGCGTTCGCGGGCGGTCAGCACCTCGAGCGATTCCGCCGCGCTGATCCGGCTTTCGGGCCGGGACAGATACCGTGCGATCAGGGTGCGGGTCGCGGTGGGGGACAACAGCGCATCGCCCGCCGCCACGGCGCGGATCGAGCGCAGCAGCTCCTCGGGGCCGACGTCCTTGCCCAGGAAACCGCTCGCCCCGGCCCGAAGCGCCTGGGCCACATACTCGTCCAGTTCGAAGGTGGTGAGAATCAGGACCCGGGTCTCGCGCAACGCCTCGTCCGCGCAGATCTCCTGCGTCGCGGTCAGCCCGTCGACCCCCGGCATGCGGATGTCCATCACGACCACGTCCGGCGTGGTCGATCGAGCCAATTCCACTGCCTCCCGGCCGTTTCCGGCGATACCGACCACGTCCATATCCTCGGCGGAATCGATCAGCAGCCGGAAGGTGCCCGCCAGCAGGGCTTGATCGTCGGCCAGCAGTACCCGGATGGTCATGGCGTGATGTCCTCGTGGTCGGGGGTGGTCGCGGGTTCGAGCGGAAGTTCGGTGGTGACCTCGAAGCCGCCGCCCGGCCTGCGCCCGGCGCGCAGATGACCGCCGACCGAATTGGCCCGCTCGTTCATTCCGATGAGACCGTAACCGTTGACGCCCGGGTCCTCGCCGTCCGCGTCGCGGCCGTCCGAATGCTGTTCGCCGCGCGGACCTTCGGCGCTCGCGGCGCGGTCGGGCCCGTCCAGGACGCCGTCGTCGATCACGCTGATCGTCAGCAACAGCCGCGAGTACACCAGTCGCACCGTGGCCGTCGCCGTACTCGCGTGCTTGGTGACGTTGGTCAGCGCCTCCTGGATGATCCGGTAGGCGGTCAGATCCGCGCCGGGGGACAGCGGCCGCGGCACCCCCGTGATCGACACCGACACCGTCAGGCCGGTCCGCTCGAACGAGGTGAGCAGCTCCGACAATTGGCCCAGCCCCGGGGTCGGCTCCAGCGGCGCGTCCGAATCGTCCTCGCGCAGTAGGCCGACGGTCGATTTGAGTTCGCGCAGCGCCGCGGACGTGGTGCCCGCCAGCTGGTCGAGCATCTCCTGCGCCTGATCGGGCTGGCTGCGCAAAAGGTATGCGGCCGTGGAGGCTTGCGCGTGCGCCAGCGCCATATGGTGCGCGACGATATCGTGCAGCTCACGCGCGATCCGCAGGCGCTCCTCGCCCACCCGCTGGCGCGCCTCCTCCTCCCGGGTCCGTTCGGCCAGCTCCGCTCGTGCGTGCAGCGCCGCCAGATAATTGCGTCTGCTGCGGCCCGCTTCGGCGAACGCGCCCGCCACCATGATCCCGGCGATCAACGTGATCCGGCCGCCGGTCAGCAGGGGATAGAGATGGTGAACGAAGGACATGACGAGCAGCGCGCCACCGGCGACCAGCGGTGCGACCTTCGCGATACAGAGATTGGACGACCACAGCCCGAGTGAGTACATCGCGACGAACGCCGCGCCCGCGCTGAAGACCGACACCTCGAAACCCAGCGCGCCGATCGTCAGCGCACAGCCGGTCGTGATCACCAGGACCGGCCACGGAAACCGCCGCCGGAACAGCAACGCCACCGAGGCCGTGGCCGAGAGCCAGAACACCGCGAGCGACGCCGGCCGGACCACCATCGCCGCCTGCTCGCGCGTCTCGTCGCTCAGTTTGCTCGCATAGGTGGCCAGAGCGCACAGCATGACGGCGACGACGATGTCGATGACCCGGCTGTGCCGGCGCGGCCACTGCGACCATTCGACGGCCATGTGCACTCCTGTTCTGTCTGCGAGAACCCTAATCGTCCGGTTCCGAAGCGACCGGTAGGCCGCCCATCCGGGACGGCCTACCGGTGCGTTCGAGACTCAGGCCCGGGCGCTCTCCAGCTCCCGCTCCGGCTCGGCCTGCTCGAGACGGGCGAGGCTCTCACCCTCCACATCCACGTTCGGCAGGATCCGGCTCAGCCAGTTCGGCAGCCACCAGGCCTTGTCGCCGAGCAGTGCCAGCACCGCCGGGACCAGGGTCATCCGCACCACGAAGGCGTCGAAGAAGACCGCCGCCGCCAATCCCAGGCCCATCATCTTGATCATCGGTTCACCGCCGCCGACGAACCCGGCGAACACCGCGATCATGATCGCCGCGGCGGCCACCACCACCCGCCCGCTGTGCCGGAATCCGGTGACGATGGAGTCCTTCGCGCTCTCGCCGTGGGCGAAGGCCTCGCGCATGCGGGTCACCAGGAACACCTCGTAGTCCATCGCGAGTCCGAACACCACGCCGATCAGGAAGATCGGCATCATGCTCATCACCGGTCCGGTCTGATGCACGCCGATGAGCTCGGCCAGCCAGCCCCACTGGAACACCGCGACGATCACGCCGAAGGCCGCACCCACCGAGAGCAGGAAGCCCAGCGCCGCCTTGATCGGGACCGCGATCGAGCGGAACACGATCATCAGCAACAGGATCGCCAGGCCGACCACCACCGCGAGGTAGGGCAGCAGCGCGTCCGTCATCTTCTGCGAGACGTCGATGTTCATCGCGGTCGCACCCGTGACCAGCATGGTCGCGCCGGTGGCCGCGTGCAGGCCGCTCGCCTCGCCGCGCAGGGCGTGCACGAGATCCTTGGTCTCGGTCGTGGACGGGCCCGTCGAGGGAACCACCGTGATCATGGCGGCGTCACCGGCCTGATTGAAGATCGCGGGGGAGACCGACACGACGCCCCGGGTATCCGCCAGCGTCCGAGTCGCCTGCTCCACAGCGGCTTTCGGGTCCGCGAGGCCCTTGACGTCCAGCGCCACGGTCAGCGGCCCGTTGAACCCGGGACCGAAGCCCTCGGCGAGCGCATCGTAGGCGCGGCGCTGGGTGGTCGAGGTCGGCTGCGATTCCTCGCCGGGCATGCCCAGCTCCAGACTGGTGACCGGCAGCGCCAGCGCACCCATTCCGACCAACCCGATCAGCAGCACGGCCACCGGGCGACGGACCACGAATCCGGCCCAGCGCGTGGCCATTCCGGCCTTCTCGTCCGGACCGCTGACGGTCGCGTGTGCGATGTCGCCGCCGGAGGCCTGCGCCCTGCGGGAGGCGAGCGCGTTGCGGAACTTCTTCGGCATGACCGCGTTCTGGAAGAACCCGAGCAGCGCGGGCAGCAGACTCAGCGCGATCGTGACCGCCACGACCACGGTGCCCGCCGCGGCCAGCCCCATCTTGGTCAGCACCGGAATGCCGACCACGGCCAGTCCCGCGAGCGCGATGACCACGGTGAGTCCGGCGAAAACCACTGCGGAACCGGCGGTTCCGACCGCGCGGCCCGCGGCCTCCTCGGCGCTGTAGCCCTCGGCGCGTTCGGTGCGATACCGCGAGACGATGAACAGCGCGTAGTCGATGCCGACCGCGAGTCCCAGCATCATGGCGAGAGTCGTTGTGGTGGTCGACATTCCGATCGCCACGATGGCGGCGATGCCGACGCCGATGCCGATCAGCGCGGTGAGCAGCGGCAGCCCGGCCGCCGCGAAGGCGCCGAAGGTGACCATCAGGACCACCGCGGCGATGGCGATGCCGATGGCCTCGGTGGCGCCGCCCATCTCGGGTTCGGCCAGCAGCGCCGATCCGCCGATCTCGACGGTGACTCCGGCGGACTTGCCGGTCTCGACCGCGTCGGTGAGCGCGGACTTGGTGGCGTCGGTGAGGTCGTTGCTGGTCGCGCCGTAACTGACGCTCGCGTACGCGGTGCTGCCGTTCTTGCTGATCGCACCGGTCTGGAACGGGTCGAGTACACCCTTCACCTGCGTACCGCTCGCCACCTCCGAGACGATCTTCTCGATCGCGGCCTTGCTGGTCTCGGAGGTGATCTGCTGGCCTTCGGGCGCCACGAAGACGATCCGGGCTTCCGCGCCGTCGGATTTGGTTCCCGGGAACCGCTCACCCAGCAGGTCGAAGGCCTGCTGCGATTCGGTGCCGGGAATGGAGAAGGAATCCGGTGGAGGGGTGGGTGCGTTGGCCGCTCCGGCCACCAGCGCGGCCATGACCCCCAGCCAGAGCAGGACGACCAGCCGCCGCTTCTCGAACGAGAACCGACCGAGTCGGTACAGGAATTTCGCCATGCCGCCATGCTCGTTCGCGGCGGCCGTAGTCGGCATCGTGCGCGAGGAGGCCGTTGCGCGTACTGCCGATGCAGTACGCGCACCTCATGGCGTACTCGATTCGCAGGTGATCAGTGGTCGTGATCGTCCTCGCCGTGCACGTGACCGTGCGCCAGCTCGTCCTCGGTGGCGTCGCGGACCTCGACGACCTTGATCTGGAAGTGCAGGCGCTGACCGGCCAGCGGGTGATTGCCGTCGATGGTGACGTCGTCGCCGTCCACCTCGCGGACCGTGATGATCTGCACATCGCCGTCCGGATCCTCGGCCTGCAGCTGCATGCCGACCTCGAGGTCGTCGATGCCCTCGAACATATCCCGGCTCAGGGTGCTGACCAGCTCGGGAATGAATTCGCCGTACCCGTCCTCGGGCTCGACGACGACGGCCAGCTCGGCGCCGGCCTCCTTGCCCTCCAGCGCGGCTTCCAGACCCTGCACGATGTTCCCCGCGCCGTGCAGGTACACCAGCGCGGGCCCACCGGCCGAGCTGTCGACGACGTCGCCGTCATCGTCGGTCAGGGTGTATTCGATGGCCACTGCCTTGTTGGCGGCGATCAGCATGAGGGGGACCTTTCGCGAAGAATCGAGGACACGCAAGCTTAGCCACGCGGTCGCTCACGGCCGTGGTCCGGGAGCACGCCGTGTCCCCGACGGCGGTGCACGACCGGCGGCTACTCGCTACGGGCCGAGCCGCAGCCCGTACCTCACTCCCGGCCACACCACCACAGTCCTGGACGACTCGAGCCCGACCCCGGCCGCCGACTGACTTTCTGCGCCAATAGTTCGGCCCTCGAATGCCAATCTCCTCGGGCCGGATCGCCTCGATCGCCGAAAAGGTCGATCGTTCGGTGGATCTCCCTATCGTGTTAAGCAGCCGGATCGCCCTTTCAGCGCTCCGGCTATTCGTCGTGATCGCTACCGCCGCAATGGGAATCGCCGGATTGAAATGGTGTGTCCTCGGCACTGGAAATGGCTCTCCCGCCGCGTTCGCGGGCGTGTAACGGCGGCCTCGGCACCGCCGAATACGACTGCGTCGCCGCCATTGTGCGGCGCCGATGCACTGGGGCAGCATCCGGATCGATTCCACTCGGATTTGCCCGCGACAGCGCGTGCCGAACACCGCGAAAGGCGAATCCCGTGACGTCTCCGATACTGTCCAAGGGCCAGAACGTGCCGCTGCCGAACGACCTGGATCGGGTCGATGTGGTGATCGGCTGGACCGAATCGGAGTTCGAGGTCGACGCCTCGGCGCTCCTGCTCGGAGCGGACCGAAAGGTTCGCTCCGACAGTCATTTCGTCTTCTACAACCAACCCGAATCCGAAGACGGCTCGGTCCGATTCCTGGGCACCAGCGCGACCGAGGAGGGCGCGCAGACCCGGATCTCGATCGAACTGTCCACCGTTCCGCAGGATGTGCACGTCGTCGCCCTGGCGGGCAGCCTCAACTCGGGTGTCTTCGGCGAGGTCGGCAAGATCGCCCTGCGAGTCGTCGACGGTGCGGGAGGCTCGGTGGCCGAATACGTGACGGCGGACGCCACCTCGGAGTCGGCCTTCCTGTTCGGTGAGGTGTATCGCCGCGACGGGCAGTGGAAGGTGCGGGCAGTCGGTCAGGGCTGGGAATCCGGATTGGCAGGTCTGGCAACGGATTTCGGGGTCTCGATCGCCGATGACGCCGAACCCGAGTCGGGTGCCGTGTCACAGGATGTGCCGGTCGTGCAAGCACGCGTGCAGGAGTCGCCCGTCCCCGCACCGGCGCCCGAACAGCCGGGCCCCAAGACTCCCGCGCGTGCCCGCGGCGTGCGCACCGCCAAACGCGTCGCCAAGAAGATCAAGCCGGTCGAGTTCACTCTCGCCGAACAGGACAGTTGGCAACCGGCGCGGCTGTTCTCGGTGATCGGCGTCGGCACCGGTGAGGAACAGGAGCGCCGCGCGACCTCGGCGCTGATCTCGACCATGCAGGCGGTCAGGCCGTTCGCGCGCGCCATCTGCGCGCGAATGGGCGCTCCCGCAGGCGCTTTCGAGGGATACATCGAGGTGCCGTACGAGCGGGGCGAGAGCAAGGTCATCCCCGACGCGGTGCTCAAGGTGGTCCGGGGGAGCCGGGTGTGGACCGGGCTGCTCGAGGTCAAGACCGGGAACGGCAAGCTCAGGCGCGATCAGCTCGAGAGCTATCTCGATGTGGCGCGTAAGAAGAAGTACGACGCGGTGATCAGTCTGTCCAACGATGTGCCCGCCGGTCCGGGGGAGTTGCCGGTCGAGGTCGATCGCCGGAAACTGACCAAGGTCGCGCTGCGGCATCTCTCGTGGGCGGAGGTGGCGCACGAGGCGCGAATGCTGCTCTCGCACGGCGATATAGACAATGAACTGCACATCTGGCTGCTGAGCGAATTCCTGCGCTATCTCGACCACCCCCGCTCCGGCGCCGCCGAGTTCATCGACATGGGACGGCACTGGGTGGCCGTGCGCGACGCGGTCACCGCGGGCACGCTGCGCGCGGGTGATCCCAAGGCCCTGACCGTCGCCGATACCTGGGTGTCGCTGTCGCGCCACCTCGCTCTCCGTATGACCGCCGAACTCGGGGCCACCGTGACGCACGTGCTGCCGCGCCGCCACAAGAGCGATCCCGCCGCACGCAACGCCGCGGTAGCCGAGCGTCTGGCGACGGACGGCAGTTTCGAGGCTCTGCTGCGAATCCCCGACACCGCGGGCGATCTGGCCATCGTCGCGGACGTGCGCACCAACCGAATCCAGTGCCGCACCACCCTGGACGCGCCCAACGAGGGAACCTCCGCCCGTCGCCTGACCTGGCTCCTCAAACAACTCGCGGACGCACCCGGTGCGCTCCGGGTCGAGGCGGTGTTCTCCGAGCGCGGCAACGAGGCCTGCGAACTGCTCTCCGCGGTCCGCGCGGAACCGAAACTCCTGACCGCCGGACGTGCGGGCGAGATCACCTCGTTCACGCTCGAACAGTCGTTTCCGATGGGCAACAGGCGATCCGGCACCGCCACCAGCTTCATCGCCAGCATCACCGCCGCGACCGACGCGTTCTACGGCTCGGTGGTGCAACCCCTGCGGGAATGGGTTCCCGCCGCCCCGAAGCAGTCGGAAATCGCCCCCCTCGAGGGTGATTCGGCGAGCAACGCGTGAACCCGCACGGTATTTCCGGGAAGGACGATATGCCAGCGGTCGACAACAGCGGCATCGCCGAGGAACCCATCTGAGGCCCGGGCCGTGGCGTGCGCCGCGGCGGATGTGGTCGGCGACGCACGGAACAGGAGCCGGACCGGCGCCCCGGGGTGGTTCGAGCTTGGGGAGCGGCTCGACCGGATGCCGTGAGTCCTGTTCCGTGCGAGGCGGATTCGACCGGTCAGGCTTTGGCGGGGACCTCTTCGCCGATATCGCCGACCACGCCCTGGAGATGGACGTGGCCGTCGGCCAGGGCGTAGGTGACGCCGACGATGGCGCACTTACCGGCCTCGACGGCGGCGGAGATGTAGGTCGAGCGCTGCATCAGGAGCTGACTGGTTTCCACGACGTGGCGGGCTTCGAGTTCGTCGATCTCGGTGAGACCTTCGCGGCGGCCGATCAGAATCGAGGGGGTGACGCGCTCGACGAGGCTGCGGATGAATCCGCCGGGCACATCACCGCCGTCGAGGGCGTTGACGGTGGCCGCGACCGCGCCGCAGCTGTCGTGGCCCAGCACCACGATCAGCGGAACGCCGAGCACCTCCACGCCGTATTCGATGGAGCCCAGGACCGAGGAGTCGATGACGTGTCCCGCGGTGCGGACCACGAACATATCGCCGAGACCCTGGTCGAAGATGAGTTCGGCGGCCACCCGGGAGTCACCGCAACCGAACAGGATCGCGGAGGGATGCTGGCCCGCGACCAGCTTCGCGCGGTCGGCGGCGCCTTGACCAGGGTGTACCAGTGTGCCTTCGACGAAGCGCTCGTTCCCTTCGCGGAGCGCTTTCCAGGCAGTGATCGGATTCTTGGTATGGGGCATAGGTCCGATTTATCACGTTCAGATGAGGAGTTGCTGAGGGGGCACGCTCAACGTAGTGATTTGTGCCGAAGTCGAGCGGTCTACAAGATCGGAAACCCGACGCCCGAAGCTGTGATACTTCTCGACTATGTCGACGAAAGTACGAGGACAGTCCGGGCCCAAGCGGTTCGGACGGCGAGGCAATCAGCCGACCGGCGGCCGGTCGGGACTGTGGTCGCTGGGCCTCATGCAGTTGCTGTTCCTGGTTCCGTTCGCGGTCATCCTGCTCGGCCTCGGCGTCCTGATCGCGATCGTCCTGTTCGGATCGCATTCGGATCCGAAGCCCGGCGGCACCACACCCACCTCGGCCGTGAACTCCCCGGCCGCCACCCCCGGAGCCCCGGTCACCACCCCCGGGTCCCCCGCGGTGGCCCCCACCACCGAAGTGCGCGCCTGCTACCCGTTCCAGCCGAACTGCTGAGCCGCGACCGGCCCCGGCGACGAACACCGGGGCCGGTCACCGAACCCGGTTCAGTCGAACGAGCTCTCCATCCAGTCGATGGTCTGCATGCCGAAAAGGTCTGTGCCCCAGCCGTATATATCGGTCAGCATCTTGACCATCCCGCAGTCCGTCGGCTGATAGGTGACGTCGGTACCCTGCGCGCGATAGGTGTCGACCAGGTTGCGCGCATCCTGCGCCGGAACCAGCGACATGAACGAATCGTCCCGCGCGCACGAGGCGACCAGCACCTTGGCCTTCGGAGTTCCGAAGCGCCCCAGCTGATTGTCGTCGAACGCCGCCTGGAACGCCGGCTCGTCCGCGGGGGAGACCCCCGAGCTGAACAGTGTCCGCAGCGGCAGGAACGGCAGCGTGAAATACGCGTCCTGGCACTGGGTCCGGTAGATGTTCGCCACCCCGAGCCCCGCCGAGTTCAGTCGCGAGTCCAGCGCCATCTCCGGATACCACGGCTCCAGCCCGAGCAGGGTCGCGAACGCGAAGCCCGCCCCGACCGAACCGTCCGCCACCCGCAGGAAGTTCCGCTGATCGACGACCATCCCTTCCAGCACAGCCGATTTCACGTTCAGCTCCGGTGCGTACTCCGGCTGCAGCTCTGCCGAGAACGCCGCGCCCACACCACCGCCCGCGATCCCGAACAGCGCGATCTGGGTGGCCGGATTCAACCCCGCCTCGGTGAGGTGCAGTGCCGCCCGTGCCGCGTCGAGTTGGGTGTGCGCGGCGAACTTGCCCGCGAACACCCCGTGCGGCCTGCGATCGGCGTCGTTGCCCACATCCGAGATCACCACCGCGTGCCCCTTGCCGAAGATCAGCGCCAGCGGCCCGAGCGCGGACCACGACGCCCCGTCGAGCGGATCGCCGCCGGTCCACTGCGTGCTGGGATGGCAGCCCCACCCGACACTGTCGTTGGCTTCCTGATAGGACACCAGCTTCTTGTCCGCGATCGGCGTCCCGTCCAGCGGGATCATGAGAATGCCGGTGCTGATCGCCGGAGTCACGCCGTCCACGCCCGTGCTCACGAACATCAGCTTGTAGGCCAGGAGATTCGCCGGCTTCACGCCGGTGAACAGCACATCAACCCGCTTGGCCTTCAGCAGCGTCCCGGGCTGCTCCGATCCGCTCAGCACCGGTTCCCGATAGAACGGATCATTGACCAGCAGCGCCTCGAACGCCTCCTGCGGCGAGGCCGGTGTCGCGCCGCGCAGCGATCCGACGACGAACCCGTTGAACACCTCGTCCAGCCCGGGTGTCCGAGGCGGAACCGGTTGCGCCGCAGCGGTGGTCCCGCCCATCGCGATGATCGAGAGCGCGACGAACGCGAGGATCAATGCCCTGAATTTCACGGCTGTGCACCATCATTTCCGGTGTCGACGGGGGTTATCTTCATCTCTCGTACCGCGGAATCGAGCAGTTGCGGAATGTTCAGCAGCGGGCGGTGCGATTCCATCTGCACCTCGTAGGGGGTGCGCATCACCGATTCCAGTGCGGGCCAGTCGTTCTGGACCTGGAAGGCGTACTTGGGCAGCAGTTCGGTGGTGATGTAGTCCCAGCGGGCATCGAACACCGCCCAGTTCCAGTCCGGCAGCGGCAGCGTGAGCACCGCGGGCCTGCCGTCGGCCATGGTGAATTCGATACTCGCAGGGCGGAATTCGCGCGGGGGAGTGACCCCGGCCACGGAGGGGGAACCGGCCGCGCCGCTGACATAGGTGATCGCCTCGCCGACGACTCCCTTGTAGGTGCGCACCGAATCCCACTGTCCGCCGATGGCCCACTGTTGTTCACGGCGCAGCAGAACCCCGTTGCCCGCGGCGATTCCGTCCGGATTCCCGGAGGCGACATCACGCCACGCGCCCAGGATGTCGTCTCCGAACAACCCGGCGGCCCGGAACTCCTCCAGCGCGGGCAGGCCCTCGGTGACGTACGCGTCGTGCATGGGCATCAGATCCGAGAAGATGTTCTTCTGCATCACCAGGATCATCCCGATGATGTAGTGCAGATCCTCGGGTGTGATCTGCGGCCCCGCCTGTGCGAGCGCCACCAGTCCGCGCGGCAGTCGATCGAGAGCGGCGGGACCTGCGGCCTGTTCCACCGCCCCCAACACCGCCCGCGCCGAGTCGGATATCCCGGCCAGTCCGTAGATCGTGCTCATCAACTCGAAATCGAGCAGCCCGCCACCGAAATCCGCGCCGACCTGACCGCCCATTCCCGCCCACTGCAATTCGCGATGCGCCAGCTGCAGATCTTCGTAATAGCGATACGACTTGATGAGGTTGTTGCGATTGGCCTGCACGCCGGTGCGCGGATTCCAGGAGCGCAAATCGATACCCGCGCGACCGGTCGCATCCACGAGCCAGAACTGATACAGCAGCGCCGCGTAGCGAGTCGGCGCGATTCTCCGAGAGCGCGCCTCGTCCAACAGCCCGCGCAACTCCAGCGCGTCGTACGGCAATTCGGGATTCACACCGCCGGGCCCGTTCGAGGCGTCTCTGTTGATCAGAGGGAGATCCAGATATCGATCGATCTCGGAGGCCGTCGCGGGACCCGCCGCGGCGAGCCCGAGCCCGACCGTGGCGGTCAGAGCCAGTGCCATCGCGCGCAGCGAAACACCGATACGCATCAGTTGTTCAGCCTTCCCTTCAGCACATTCGAGTCGCACGATCCATGGAATGGCAGATCTCTGCTCAGTAGCTGTGGTGCACAAATGCTGCCGTCGCGAGACGGCGCTGGTCAGCGAGGCGTGCCGGCTGCGGAGTCGAAATGTCGCAGGCCTGCGGGATTTTGGAGCACACGGCGGCCATCGGCCGCTTTCGCGCGCACGACCGTAACACCTCTCGCGCCGTGCGATAGCCGTACTTGTCGAGTGTCGAGCGCGGTGTGGAATTCGATCGCGATTTCCGCATCACGGTCACCACGCGCATCACGTATCGACGCGGCGGCCGACTCGATCGCCATCGGTAGTATCGGCGGAAGCAGGACAGACACGGCACAACCCCCACGGCACGATCAGGCGCGCGAAAGGGTGAACGTGAGTTCGACCAGCGATACCTCAGCGGACAACGAGACCGGCGGCGACGGCGAGACCATCGCCCCCACCGCGTACCACCTGGGATCGGCCCCCGGACCCCTCTCTCCCGACGAACTCACGTCCATAGACGCCTGGTGGCGGGCCGCGAACTATCTCGCCGTCGGACAGATTTATCTGCGGGACAATCCGCTGCTGCGCACGCCATTGCTGCCCGAACACATCAAACCCCGCCTGCTCGGACATTTCGGCACCGTGCCCGGCCTGAATTTGGTCTGGGTGCACGCCAACCGCGTCATTCGCGAGCGCGATCTGAACGCGGTCTTCGTCGCCGGACCGGGCCACGGCGGGCCGGGCCCGAACGCCTGCGCCTGGCTGGAGGGCACCTACTCGGAGCTGTACAGCGATATCCCGCGCGACGCCGACGGCATGCGGGCGCTTTTCGCGCAGTTCTCGTTCCCCGGGGGCGTGCCGAGCCACTGCGCGCCCGAGACGCCCGGGTCCTTCCACGAGGGCGGCGAACTGGGGTACTCGCTGCTGCATGCCTTCGGCGCGGCCCTGGACAACCCGGACCTGACCGTGTTCTGCGTGGTCGGCGACGGCGAGGCCGAGACCGGCCCGCTGGCCGGCAGCTGGCACGCGAACAAGTTCCTCAATCCGGGCCGTGACGGTGCGGTCGTCCCGATTCTGGCGCTGAACCAGTACAAGATCGCGAACCCGACCATCTTCGCCCGGATCCCCGAGTCCGAACTGGAGTCGCTGCTGCGCGGCTACGGCTACGAGCCGATCATCGTCTCGGGCAGCGATCCCGCCACCGTGCACCAGGCGATGGCACAGGCCATGGCCGACTGCATGGATCGGATCGCGGCGATCAAGGCCGCCGACACCGAAGAACGCGCGATCTGGCCCATGATCGTGCTGCGCACACCGAAGGGCTGGACCTGCCCGCCGGTGGTGGACGGCGAACCGGTGGAGGGCACCTTCCGCGCCCACCAGGTGCCGCTGCCCGCCGCCCGCGGCAACGACCGTCACCGCGAGGTACTCGAACAATGGCTGAAATCGTATCGGCCACAAGAACTTTTCGACGCCGACGGCCATCCGAACGCGGATCTGCTGCGCCTGTCGCCCGCCGGTGATCGTCGTATGAGCGCGAACCCGGTGGCCAATGGTGGTGTGCTGCTTCAGGATCTGCGCCTGCCCGACTGGCGCGAATACGGCGTCGAGGTCGGCTCCCCGGGCGTGAGCAAGGTCGAGGCGACCAAGGTGCTGGGCACCTGGCTGCGCGACGTCACCCGGGACAATCCGGAAAACTTCCTCACCTTCGCCCCCGACGAGCTCGCCAGCAACCGCCTCCAGGACATCCTCGAGGTCACCGGCCGCGACTGGCAGGCCGAAATCGGTGAGTACGACGTCAAATTGGACCGCACCGGCCGCGTGATCGAGGTGCTGTCCGAGCACATGTGCCAGGGCCTGCTGGAGGGCTACCTGCTCACCGGCCGCCACGGCGTCTTCACCTGCTACGAGGCCTTCATCCACATCATCGACGCCATGTTCAACCAGCACGCCAAATGGCTCGATGCCGCCTCGGCGGTCCCGTGGCGTCGTCCCATCGGCAGTCTCAATTACCTGCTCTCCTCGCATGTCTGGCGACAGGACCACAACGGCTTCACCCACCAGGACCCCGGATTCCTGGACGTGGTCATGAACAAGAAGCCCGAGATCGTCCGGGTCTACCTGCCGCCGGACGCGAACACCCTGCTGTCCACCTACGACCACTGTCTGCGTTCGCGCCACTACGTGAACGTCGTGGTGGCGGGCAAACAGCCACAGGAGAACTGGCTCTCGGTCGAGCAGGCGGCCGTGCACTGCGCGCGCGGCATCGGCATCTGGCCGTGGGCCGGGACCGAGCACAACGGCTCCTCACCCGATGTGGTCCTGGCCTGCGCCGGTGACGTCCCGACCCTCGAAACCCTCGCCGCCGCATCGATTCTGCGCGCCAACCTCCCGGATCTACGCGTGCGCGTGGTGAACGTGGTGGACCTGATGCGCCTGCTCCCGCAGGACGAACACCCGCACGGCCTGCCCGGCAGTGAATTCGACACCCTCTTCACCCGCGACCGCCCGGTCATCTTCGCCTTCCACGGCTATCCCTGGCTGATCCACCGCCTCACCTACAGCCGCACCAACCATGCCGGGATGCATGTGCGCGGCTACAAGGAAAAAGGCACCACCACAACACCTTTCGACATGGTCATGCTCAACGACCTGGACCGCTACCACCTGGTCATGGATGTCATCGACCGTGTCCCGGAGCTGCGTGAGAAGGCCGCGGGCCTGCGTCAGGAGATGGTCGACGCCCGCTGGCAGGCCCGCGCCTGGACACGTGAGCACGGCGAGGACATTCCCGAGGTCGTGGACTGGAAATGGGTCTAGCCGCGTGCTCCCGCTCACTCCGGGCAAAGTAATTGCCTCGTCTCGAACCATGTTCGCGCGCAAGTAGTTACGGTGTTCTGATTCGGTCAGTGGCATCCACCGTCGTAGGTCACGAACCGGGCGTCCTCGCGGCCGCCCGGCGGCCGGTGCCCCCTGGAACCGAACGGTCTGCAGAGGATCCACGAAGTGTCCGACCGCATCGACGAACGCCCGATCGACCTGCCCCTTGTCGGCCCCGACGATCCGTCCTGGTTGCTGACTCCCGCACCGCCCGGCTCGCCGACCGATCTGGTGCGCGTGCACGGCGGCCCCGGCCGGCTGGTCCGCCTCCAGATTCCCCCGATCCTGGTCATGGGCAGCTCCGGCGGCTCCGGCACCACGACCACCGTCCTGGGTCTGGCCGCGGCCGCCGCCGACGACAACCCCGAGCAGTCCCCGGTCGCGGTGGATGCCACCCCCACCGGCGGTGACCTGGCCCGTCGCGGCTGCGACGTCGCAGACCCCGCCGGAACCGTGCAATCCTGGCTGGCCATGAAACACCGCAGCCTCCCCTCCTCGGTCATCGCCACCTGCGGCGAGACCAGCGCCGAGACCGGCGTCCTCCCGCGCGGCCCCGAGCCCCTCCCGCGCCGCGAGAGCTACATCTCGGTCCACCGGGACCTCTGCGACGCCGGCGCCCTCCCCATCTACGACGCGGGCGGCGCCGTCACCAACCGCCTCATCGCCCCCTTGCTCGCCGATCCCCGAATCGGCCTGGTCATCACCCTGGCCTGCCGCCCCGACGCGATAAACCGCCTCCAACCCGCCCTGGTCTGGCTGGACGACAACTACAGCCAATACCACCTCGCCGACGCCGTCATAGTCATCACCCGCCAGCACCGCTCCGACGGCCCCGACGTAGCCGACCACGCCCGAAACTACTTGGGCGGCTTCGTCCGAGCCATCGCCGAAATCCCCTACGACCCCCACCTCAGCACCGGCGGCCCCATCACCTGGAACCACCTCACCCCCCTCACCCGAGCCGCCTACCGCAACCTCCTGAGCCTCCTGCGCTGAAACCCCCTCCCACACACCCCCTTCCACGCCCCTGGAAAACCACCCCACACGCCCGAGAACAGGCGATTTGGTAGCAGAGGGGGGTAGTGGGGTAATCTCGTCGAGCACGAGCGAGAGCGAATGCCACGGGCTGTGGCGCAGCTTGGTAGCGCACTTGACTGGGGGTCAAGTGGTCGCAGGTTCAAATCCTGTCAGCCCGACATCTGAAAACCCCGTCCAACCTGGTTGGACGGGGTTTTCTCATTCTCCCACCACGCGAAGTTGGGGACCATTTGGGGACCGGAGATGCCGCGCCAGCAGTCCTGCTGTAGCGACCGCGGATCGGGATGCAGGTAGCGCTGGGTGATCCTGGGATCGGTGTGCCCAGCGATGCGCCGAAGTCGATGCGTCGGCACTCCCGCTTGCGGCGATCGGTACATCGTCGAGGAATCAGTATCTCGCCGGGCCGCCTCCGGTATCGACGGTGCCGGGGAACCGGGGGCGGGTGGTGGTGGGCCGGATCGCCGCGCGGGTGGGTGTGGCTTCGAGGGTGATTCCGCGGTCTCGGCGCGGTGGGTGCGTGGCTATCTCTCCGAACGCCGGTTGGGTTCCATAGGATTTCGCGGTCCCAGCTAGCATGACGGGACGTTTCACATCGCTCGGGGGGGATCCACCAATGATGACTACGTACGTGCGCGCCTTGACGCTCGCAGCCGCTCTGATCGTGTTGTCCGGCTGTTCCAGCACCGATTCCACCCCTTCTCGGGAATCGGGCACGCCTTCCACCGACCAGGTTTCGGCCACCGCCTCGACGACCGCGAGCTCTGTACCTGCTCCGCCCATCGGCGGGCCGGGCAGTCTGGAGGGAGTCGCGATGCGACGAACGGTGTGCCAGTCGTTGATCGCGTCATTCGATCAGGACAAGCAGACTCTGGCTTCCGAGAGCTGGGATGCCGAGCAAGCAATAGCGGACACGATCGAAACACTCCGGGCATCGCCCGAGTGGAAGACCACGCGCGATGCTGACCGTGCCGGAGCGGTCGCCGGCGTACGCGATGCAGCGAATGGCGCCTGCATCTGAACGAAGTCCAGTTCCCGAGGGCCGCACCGCTTTCGACGCCGGGGCGTTGGTGGCGAAGCCCGACATCCGACCCGCTGCCGCCGGTGCGAGCCCGGAAGATTGGATCGCAAGCGGGCGGTGACTTGCGGCTACCGCGCGGACATGGCTGGTGTCGTACAGCCCAGTGGCAGGATGCTTGCGATGCCGGTGAAATTGGGGGCATCAATGCGAAACGTAATCCTTTCAAAGTGCCGTAGTCGGCGCTCGGCAACGCTTAACCTGCGTAAGGTTTCGCTGCGCAAGTGCTAGGAGATGTGTTGAGGCTCATGCAATTCGGTAAGGGCGCGGCGTGCATCGCCGCGGTCGTCGGCGCGATGGTCGCGGGTACCCCCGCCGCGTCCGCGACGGTTCAGTCGGTGACGGTCCAACTCTGTCGCGATGACATGTTTCATCAACCCTGTGGCACCAACATCTATGAGATAAAGGTCAAGGTCAGCGACGCCTCGGGTGAGGTGTGGATCTCGGTCGACGGCAAGGTCGTAGGCACTTGGCCGATCGCCGCGAGCCACGCGTACGAAGGTGACCACAGCGGCTCGGCCAGTGGCGTCTGGACCGCGACCTACGGTCGGCACCATGTCGTCGCGGAGCAGCGCAATGCCGACGGTTCCGTGTCGAGTTCTGCCGCAACCGATCTCGAGGTCACCCTTGCCAGCGGAAGCGCAAGCTCTCCGCCGGACACCAGTAGCGCAACCTCACCGACCACCGGAATCACCGGTCTGTTGAAGTCCCTGTTCACCGGCAGCGGGTCCTGACCACTCGACCCTCCCGCGCTTTCGCCCGAAACGGCCGATGCCTGGGAGTGGCGCGGCCCGCGGATCGCTACGGCGCGCTGTTCCGATCCAGCTCTACATCTCCGACCCGGTAGTTCCACCACGGCCGTGACCTGCGCTCGTTGAGCCAGGTCGAGTGCCGCGGCAAACTCGACGGGCTCCCGCTGCCGGGTCCGGCGTCACCCGTGATCGTGTGCTCGCTCCGAAATCGGGTGGCCGTCGAATCCCGGATGGTTCAGCATGGTCGCCATGACTGGTGCGGTGTATCTGATTACCGGGATTCAAGCGGCGGGCAAATCCACTGTGGCGCAGGCACTGGCGGAGCGGCTGCCGCGCTCGGTGCACATTCGCGGGGACGCTTTCCGTCGGTTCGTTGTGAACGGCCGCGAGGATATGCGCCCGGATCCGCCGCAGGAAGCGTTGGACCAGCTGCGATTACGGTATCGGCTCGCGGCGCACACCGCGGACGCCTATGCGGCCGAGGGGTTCACGGCCATTGTGCAGGACGTCGTACTCGGCGATTTCCTGCCCTGGTTCGCGGAACGGATTCGAACCCGGCCTCGCCATGTGGTGGTGCTGGCCCCTCGGCCGGAGGCAGTCGCCGCCCGGGAAGCGGGGCGCGGCAAGAAGGCCTACGGCGAGTACACCGTCGAAGACTTGGACACGGGCCTGCGCACCACGACTCCACGCATCGGAGTGTGGCTGGACACAACGGACCTGACAGTCGAGGAAACAGTCGATGCGATCTTGTCGACGGCACGGCCGCTGCCGGAGTGATCGCGCTCGGCGACCGCCGTGACGGAGTCGGTCAGACCCGCCCGGCACACTCAACCGCCTGCGCCGAAGCATCGCCATCAAATTTGTCTGAGACAGTTTACGCGAAAGCATTGAGCGGCCCCTGCTCGCTGGATACCCTTCACTCCGAGGTGCCGGTACCGATATCGCGTTGCGATGGCTCGCCAGAGCCACGCCGTCCGGGTCAGCGGCTACCGAGGTCGACCCTCATCGGCGGAGGTCGATAACCGGCACCTCGGCCGGAACGACAGGGGGCGCGACATCGATGACGAAGATCCCGCAGAACAGGGTGACGCGAGGACGCAAGCTCGGCATGCTCGCGGTCGAGCAGGCCGCGCGTGGGGCGAGTACGCGACTGGCGATGATCGGACGGTCCGAGCATGCCCGCGAGGTGCTGGCGCAACGTTCGACCCTCGAAGCCGCCGAGCAGGTCGTCGATGTGCTCGGTGCCATGAAGGGCGCGGCGATGAAGCTGGGGCAGATGTTCTCGGTGCTGGACCTGGAGCTGGTGCCCGAATCGCATCGCGAACGATTCCGCACCAAACTCGCGAAGCTGCAAGACCAAGCCCCGGAGCTGCCGTTCTCTGCCATGAGAGAGGTTCTCGAAGCCGAATACGGGTCGCTGTCGACGGTATTCCGTGATTTCGATGAAGAGCCCATCGCGGCGGCATCGATCGGCCAGGTGTATCGGGCGGTGCTGCACGACGGCCGTGCGGTCGCGGTGAAAGTGCAGTACCCCGGGGTGGAGAAGGCGATCAGGTCCGATCTGCGCAATCTGGCGCTGTTCTCGAAAGTGGGGACCACGATGTGGCCGGCACTGGCCGGGGGCGCGCTCGTGGAGGAGGTGCGGCGCAATCTCGAATCCGAACTCGACTACCGCCGCGAGGCGCACACCCAGCATCAGGTCGCCTCGCACTACCGCCGGCATCCGTTCATCGTGGTCCCGGACAGCGTCCTGGAACGCTGTGGTGACCGGGTCCTGGTGACCGAGCTGCTGGACGCGAAACCGTTCTCCCACATGAAAACTCTCGCCGATGCCGACCGTGACCATATCGGCGAATTGATCTACCGGTTCTATGTCGGATCGTTGCTCGAGCGTGGCGAGTTCTGCGGCGATCCGCACCCCGGCAACATCCTGCTGACCAGCGACGGACGCGTCGGGTTCATCGATTTCGGTCTTTACAACCGCATGGCGCCCGCTGACCTGGAATTCGAGCGGCAGGTGGGACGAGTCGCATCCGAACGACGCACGAAGGATCTGCACGACTTGCTGATGGGACGCGGCATCATCGACCCCGACGTCCAGATCGACCCCGAGGAGTGCATGGAGTACGTCTGGTCGGCCGCCGCGTGGCACCTGGCGGACGAGGAATTGACCATCACTCCCGAAATGGCCACCAGCGCAATGGTTTCGGCCGTCGATCCTCGGGTCGCCCGGTTCCGCGGGATGCGTCACCAGATGCTGCCACCGGAACACGTGTTCTCGCGCCGCGTCGATTTCCTCACCTTCGGGGTGCTCGGGCAACTTCTGGTCACCAACAACTGGCACCGCATCGCCCGCGAATGGGTCTACGGCGAGCCCCCGTACACCGACATCGGACGCACCCTCGCCGCCTACGCACCCGGCTGAACAATTTCCGGGCTCGCGTGGTGCCCGGCGCTGCGCAGGGGATGACTTGTCACGAGCGAACTGCCCGAACCATCCGAAAGTGAAGCAATGACATCCCCTTCTCGCGACCGCGTCATACTCGATACGCCGCTGACCGGGGTGCTGCGGGACATCCTTTCGGCCAGTACGGTCTCGGGGTGACCGCGTGCCTGCCTACGGATTGCCCGGAACTCGCACCACACCCCGCGCGACTCACAGTGACCACACATGATGCTCTCAGGAGCGCTAACGAAGATGTCGACAGAGATGCCGACCGAACCGAACAGGAGAAACCGTGGGCGACAAGCAGAAGACCCCCGACTGGGTTGCGGAAAGCGGCGCATGGGTGCTGGAAAACGGGCACCGAACCTTGTTGACGCTGACCGGCGGTCGCTGGCCGCACAAGCTCGGCTCCATGCACGCGTTGGAGCTGCACACCATCGGCCGCAAGACCGGTCAGCGCCGCGCCACGCTGTTGAGCACACCTATTCTCACCGCGGAGCGGATCGTCCTGATCGCCTCGCTCGGTGGCGCTTCGCACAACCCCGCTTGGTATCTGAATCTCGTTGCCTGTCCTGACATCGAGATCACCGTGCGCGGTGAGACCAAGCCGTACATCGCGCGCACCGCGTCCCCGGAGGAAAAGGCCGAGCTCTGGCCCGAGATCACCCGCGGCTTCGGCAACCCGTACGACGGATATCAGCGCAGCACTACGCGGGACATCCCGGTGGTTATCTGCGAACCGGCCTGAGAGCGGCTCCGCCCGCGGTCAGCAGTTCGCCATGGCAACCCGAACTCCGAACCGTTATGGCGGCAGTCAGGCGCGAATGCCAACTTTCTGACTGAGTTCCCGAACGTCGGCGCGCATGCCGCTCGGCGGCTTCCTCAGCAGAGAGAGTAGCATGTCACGCGCGTATCCGTTGTACTTGTTCGTCTCGGGCGCGGTCTCTTCCGATTTGATCAGCATGCCCAGCGCCCCTGCGGGCTCGTCCTTCTGGGCGTACGCGCGGGCGATCTCACCTCATGCCTCGGCAATCACTCCGCATCTAACAGCGAGCTCTCGATGGCGGAAACCACCGTCGGAGTCATACCTTGTAGGCAGCTCAGCTGGGATATCCTGCGCCGGTCGGAAGTTCTGCGCCGAAGGAGGGTTGCGCCTGTTGGGCGAGATTGAGTCGGACTATGAGCGTCTCCACAACCTGTGGATCGGCGCAACGGCGCAACCAGGTCCCTCAAAATCCACCAGTGCTGGCGTCGAGCTTCTACTCCGGAGCATGGGCATCGACACGGATTTCGAGGCCGCAGACTTGGCTTCTCTGCAGAGGCTTCTCGATCGAATCGATTCGATCATCCAAACGGCGGGGTCGGCCGAAGACTTTGACTGGAAGGTCGATGGCAGGTCACTGCCTGGAGTGTGGGCGCTGCCGTACTTGTTGGGCTACCGTGGCAAGCTCGCGCAGCTCCTTGCGGAGCAAGATCGTAAAAGGGAACAGGACGAAATCCAGGTTGCTGTTCAGCTGGCGATCGATGACGAAGGCGCCAAAGAGGCGCTCCCCAGTACGGTGGCGGCAATCGCTAAACGATACGACGACGCCGCTTCCGAACGTAAGGCCAGGGACTCGGCGTTCTTCAACGAGATGCAGAAGGTCGAACTGGCCAAACGCAAATGGGCCATGCGGCAGTCGATCTTCGCCCGTGAGCCGGCGGCAGTCTTGATCGGCGGAGTTCTTCTTCTGGTGATCGGGGCTGCGCTCTTAATCGCGATGTTCACGGGCACTGCGGTTCCTGAGCTCGTCTCAAGCGCATTTCTGCTGATCCTCGGGTTCTTCTTTGGTCAAACCTCGAGCAGCAAGGGCAATTCCGACGAGTAAGTCGATCGCAGACTATACGATCGTATCGTCCTTCTCTGTTGGAGGATTCGAGGTGCTGACCGGCGGGGTTCTGACTTCGAGGGCGTGCCCTTGCCCCGCCGGTCGTCAACGGATATTAATCAGTGTTGGCCGACGGTTGTCCCGAGCTATCGTGTGAACATGAGCCGCGACTTGTCCTGGTTGCCGACGGAGTTGGTCCTGGTTGTTCTTCGCTTGACGCGTGCTGATCAGCTTCCTGTCTAACTCGGAAGCATTGCCGCCGCGCTGCGGAAGTGGTGGGCGACATAGCAAGACAAGAGATTTGGATACCTAGGGTAACCAATGTCTTGCGATTGGCTTGTTCGCTATTCAAATCAAGTGGGTGGGTTCGCGTGTTCGGTGCGAAGTGGCCCGGTGCGCATGACTGGGCACGTATGCCATGCGCGCCGGGCTACAACCCTGGACCGTTACTTGCCGGTCGGGCCGATGTTGTCTCGGCCGTCGTCGTCGGCGTTCACGGGCTCGTTCCACATGTCGTGGGAGCTACCGTTCGGGCCTGGATCACACAATTTCATTGTCTTCACCCCCTGTCTCTCTGGTTCGTTGCCGTCTTGCTCCCGGATCGTGAATCTCAGCCCTTCTGTCAGGCAGTAGATGTCGACGATCTTGACCAGAGCCTTGATGTCGTGTTCGTCGAAATGTGCTCGGCTGGGGACGAATACGGCGTCCGCGTCCTGGCTGTATGCGAGGTTCATCAGCCGCATGAATGAGGTGTCGTCGCCTGGCTGGACGTAGTTGATGAGGATCAAGTAGAAACCGTGCTGTCGCGCGAGGTCTCGCAGTGACTGCTCGTGTGAGGTGTCATCGAGCAGGTCGGGACGCAGGTAGCCCACAGCTGGTCGAAGAGCGATTGCGGTGCGCGCGATACCGATGATTACTGGTTGTTGGGCCATGTTCAGCTCACGTACTCGCTGTATACGGGTTGCCTGCTGACGCGTCGGCCTCGGTCGGTGGACTGCCACCGCGGCGCGCCCCGCTCTGGTCGGGTCGTTAATCCAGTGTGGGCGAGACGAAGTAGTGCTTCGCGAACCGTTTGGCTTCTGAGCCGGGTTGTGTCGCAGAGCTGTTCCACGCTGAGTGCCTGTGACGGGTTGAGGGCTACTAGTGCCCCAAGGACTTTGGCCTGTGGTTCGGTCAATGCCATACCAGCGCCCCTTCGTTGTCTCGTCCTCATCGAAGGCGGCTCGGGGCGAGGACAACGAATCCAGGCCCGATCGCCTGAGATGAAGGTACGAATCGTCCTGGGTGATCGTCTACGTGCTTGCACGAACTTGCATAAAAAGCTCTATCACGCAGCATGAGTCAGTGGAGTGCGCAAGAATTGTCTGGTGCATGCAAGTCCGCGCACAAAATCAGGCAGGAGAGAACAATGCGACTGCAGTTCCTCGGCAAGGGTGGCTCCAACCAGGACGGATGCCCAACCCTCTACGTCACTGATAAAGACACCTTTGTCGTTCAGGGATGGACAACCGACGAGGTCGGAACCGTCGAGATCCCGCACCTGCTGCTCGGGTTCACTGAGGCTCGGACCTTCATTGATTCGCCGCTGATCGACACGGGCCGTGGCACATTCGCCGTAGCTGGCGACCCGATCACCGATCGGGAGACGCTGGAGCAGCTGACCTTGGCCGGCGACGAGAGTGCAATCGAGGTGCGGCGCGCGGAGAGGACGTTCTTCGGTGGAATTTCGCCCGAGTAAGCAGTTTCCGGAGTGGATGCGCACGGCGCGCAAGTCCGCGTTTCACATGGAGCTGCGGGATGCCTACGCGGTGCCGAGTGAATCGGAACCTCTGCGACGGTTCCTGAATGGAGAGCCACCCCCGGTCTATGACACGAGCGGCTGGACCGAACTGATCAGAGAAACCACCGATCGTGGACTGGCGATCAGCCGGGTGCGGGTGGTTACAGTCCCGCACAGCGACTACCAACGGTGGCTGCTGTCGGTGACACATGAGAATGTCGACGCAGGGGAGGACATCCGCTACCTGCCAAGGCATCTCGCAGAGTCCGCGCACCTCCCTAGCGATGACTGGTGGCTGTTCGACGACGAACTTGTCGCCTTCAACCTTGTCGACAGTGAGGGGCGCCCGGCGGGGTACGGAGTGACCGCAGACCCGTCCATCGCTGCCTACTGCAGCTCGGTGAAAGAGCGGCTCTCGACGCTAGCAGTGCCCTTTTACAAGTATTTGCAACAAGTTCCGGTAGACACCTTGGAATGACTTCTTCGACGCAGGAAGCTCGGCAGGCTCTCGGGCAACGACTTCGCGAGATACGACGCGGGGCCGGGTACAGCGCCCGGGAGCTCGCTGCGCGCGCGGGGTGGCACGAGTCGAAAGTGTCGCGCATCGAGCATGGCAAAACGGCACCCGCGCCATCGGATCTGCACGTCTACTGCCAGCAGTGCGGTGCGGTCGAGCAACTACCTGATCTTCTTGCCACACTTCACAACATCGATATCGCCTACATGGAGTGGAAGAGGCTGCTGGGCGCAGGCGTGCAGCGCGGTCAAAAGCTGACCCTGAAGCTGGAAGCGTCGTCCACGCTGATCCGGAACCTGGAATCGCAGATCATTCCCGGCCTCCTGCAGACCTCGGAGTACGCGGAAGCCAAACTGAGGCGGGTGATCGAGTTCTACAGCCTGCCTGACGATCTGGACGCAGGTGTCTCCAAACGCATGGAGCGCCAGCAGATCCTGTACAAGAAACGACACGGCTTCCACTTCATCATCAGTGAGAAGTCGCTGTACACAACGGTGGGTGACGACCGCGTCATGCTGGGGCAGATGGACAGGCTTCTAGCCATCGTCGGGATGCCGCGTGTGACATTCGGAATTATCCCTCTCGATGCCGAAGCCATCGTTGTGGTCGACAACTTCATGATGTTCGACGATCGGCTCGTCAAAGTCGAGGGGCATTCCGCTCAGCTGAGCATCACGCAGCCTCGCGAGATCGCCTTGTACGGACGTGCCTTCGACATCTTCGCCAGCCAGTCGCAGACAGGTGACAGTGCCCGTTCGTTGATCATGAAGGCGATCGCAGTGCGCAGCCGAAACGTTCAGCAGCGTGGTTGTCGAGATGCCTGAACAGGCTGATGGCGCGATTTCGATGCATTCGGGCTGTTCGCTTGAGATCCGAGTTATGCGCGGAGGCAGATGGTTTCGCTCGCCGAGCGAGTAGCCACCGCCCCGCGCGCCTCTCACCCCAGCAGCCGATCCACCGTGATCGGCAGGTCCCGGACCCGAATTCCGGTGGCGTGGTAAACGGCGTTGGAAATCGCCGCGGCGGCACCGACGATCCCGATTTCGCTTGCGCCTCGTGAACCCATCGGATTCGCGTGCTCGTCGGACTCGTCGAGCCAGATTGCGTCTATATCTTGCACATCGGCGTGTGTGCTGATGTGATAGTCGGCGAAATCCTGGGTCACCACATGGCCGAAGCGGTGATCGCGCACGCTTTCCTCGTGCAGGGCCATCGACAGGCCCATCGTCATTCCGCCGATCAACTGTGATCGCAGCGTGCGGGCGTTGATCGCCCGCCCGATGGAGAACACGCCGAGCATGCGCGGCACTCGGATCTCGCCAGTATCGCGGTGCACCGCGGTTTCGGCGAATTGAGCGCCGAAGGAATGCATGGCGAACTTGTCGATGTCGGGGTTATCCGGAGCGTCCGCGGTGGTCCGCGCACCGACAGCGGGTTCGGTGCCGTGCTCGGCGCGAAAGGCACGCGCGGCGGTGACGACGGCCGTACCCCAGGAGGTGATTCCCGACGACCCGCCCGCGACCGACGCGGAGGGCAGGTCCGTATCCCCGATCTGCAGGTCTACCGCCGCTACGTCGCAGCCGAGTGCGTCGGCGGCGATCTGGGTCAGGGCGGTCCAGGTGCCGGTGCCGATATCGGCGGCGCCGATCTGCACGGAATATCGCCCGTCGGCCAAGTACTCGATGCGAGCGGTATTGCCGGGGCTCACGTTCACCGGGTAGGTGGCCGCGGCCACTCCGGTCCCGATCAGCCACTCACCGCGGGCCCAACCGCGCACCGCTGGGTCGCGATTGTGCCAGCCGAAGCGTTCGGCACCCGTGCGCAGGCATTGCAGCAGATGTCGCCCGGACCAGGGCTTGCCCGATTCCGGGTCACGCTCGGGTTCGTTGCGGATCCGCAGTTCGATCGGATCGATGCCGCAGGCGATCGCGAGTTCGTCCATCGCGACCTCGGCGGCGAACATACCCGGGCATTCGCCGGGGGCACGCATCCAGAACGGCACCGGAACATCCAGCGCGCTGAGCCGGTGGGCGGTTCGGCGGTTGGGCGTGCTGTACATGGTGCGTGATGCGATCGTGGTCTGCTCGGCGAATTCCTTTACGGTGGAGGTGGATTCGGCCGCTTCGTGCCACAGTGCGGTCAGCGAGCCGTCCGCGTCGGCGCCGAGTCTGATCCGCTGGATCGTCGGGGTGCGGTAACCGACCAGCGAGAACATCTGCTGCCGAGTCAGTGCCAGTTTCACCGGGCGGCCACCGCTGTACTGCGCGGCCATGATGACGAGCACATTGTGCGCGTGCGGGGCGCCCTTGGAGCCGAACCCGCCGCCGACATGCGGTGCGATCACACGTATTCGGTCGAGCTCGAGGCCGAACAGCGGCGCGAGTGTCGTGCGGACGGTGTGCACGCCCTGTGTCGAGTCGTAGAGGAGCAGTTGTGGCTGTCCCGAGGAGTCGTCCCACATCGCAATGGACGCATGGGGTTCCATCGGATTGTTGTGTTCGGTGGGAGTCGTGTAGGTCTGGTCGATTCGCACCGCGGCAGCGCGCAGTGCGGCCTCGACATCGCCCCGGTCGGTATAGGATGGGGAGCC
This sequence comes from Nocardia jejuensis NBRC 103114, assembly GCF_001613145.1. Classification (GTDB taxonomy): domain Bacteria; phylum Actinomycetota; class Actinomycetes; order Mycobacteriales; family Mycobacteriaceae; genus Nocardia; species Nocardia jejuensis. The sequence goes on along the minus strand of NZ_BDBU01000053.1, from coordinate 8,779 downwards.
ATCGCTGACTTCCTCGGGAGCGTAGAGCGTAGGGTCGTCCGCGCGCAGTTCGCTGTCATGCGAGTCGGTCTCGTAGTCGACTGTCACCGAATCTGCTGCGTGGCGGGCGATTTCGAGCGATTCCGCGAGCACCGCGCCGATGAGCTGGCCGCGGAATCGCACACGGTCGTCCTGCAGGATGCTCAGTTCGCCGTCGGAGGTGTCCGCCAGCTTCGGCGCATGGAACACCGTGAGTACAGCGAGCACGCCGTCCAGCCGTTCGGCCGCGGTGGTGTCCATCGCGGACACTCGGCCTCGGGCGATGGTGGACTGGATCGGATGCAGGTAGGCGGGCCGCTCGACCGGATGCTCGAAGGCGTATCGCGCCGCGCCCGTGACCTTGGCCGGCCCGTCGATCCGGGGCAGTGGTATGCCGATCGACTCGCCTGGGATGGTTGTCATCGCGATGCCTGTTCGGTGAGGGAGCGCAAGGTGGCGACCAGGGTTCGCTGGGCCAGTTCGACTTTGAACTCGTTGCCTGCCAACGGATTCGCGTGCGCGAGTTCGGCCCGGGCCGCGCGAGCGAAGGCATCCTCCGTCGCGGGGGATCCCCGCAGTACGCCCTCGGCTTCATGGGCACGCCACGGCTTGTGTGCGACGCCACCGAAGGCGATGCGCGCGGAGGATATCTCGTCGCTGCCGGGCTCTCGAACCAGTTCCGCGGCAACGGAAACGAGTGCGAAGGCGTAAGAGGCGCGATCGCGGACCTTGCGGTAGTTCGACCGCGCGCCCGGAGGCGGAGCGGGAATCTCCACGGCGATGATGAGCTGTCCGTGGGTGAGTACGGTGTCGAGTTCGGGTCGGTCGCCCGGCAGCCGATAGAGGTCGGCGAGGGCGATCCGCTTCTCGCCCTCGTGATCCTGGAGTACCACGTGCGCGTCGAGCATGCTCAGCGCGACGGCCATATCGGACGGGTGGGTCGCGACGCACTGCGGTGAGGCGCCCAGGATCGCGTGATAGCGGACGTAGCCGCCGATCGCGGAGCATCCGCTGCCGGGATCGCGTTTGTTGCACGGGGTGCTCACGTCCTGGAAGTACACGCATCGGGTGCGCTGCAGCAGGTTGCCGGCCGTGGTGGCCAGATTGCGCAGTTGGCCGGAGGCGCCCGCCAGCAGTGCTCGCGAGAGGGCGGGATAACGAGCGCGCACCACCGGGTCCGCCGCGAGGTCGCTGTTGCGGACCGCCGCGCCGATCCGCAATCCACCGTCGGGATCTTCGGTGATGTCGGTCAGCGGCAGGCGGCTGACGTCCACCAGCAAGCTCGGCGCCACGACACCGAGCTTCATGTGATCGACCAGGTTCGTTCCGCCCCCCAGGAGTACCGCGTCCGGGCGTTCGGCCAGCACCGTCACCGCGTCCTGCGCGCTGCTCGCGCGGTGGTACTCGAACGGGATCACGGCGTGGCCGCCTGCCGGATGGCGGCCAGGATATTGGAATAGGCGGCGCACCGGCACAGATTGCCGCTCATCCGCTCCCGGATCTCCTCATCGGAGAGCTCCGGCTCCGCCGCGAGATCCCCGGTGACATAGCTGGCATGACCGGATTTCACCTCGTCGAGCATGCCCACGGCCGAGCAGATCTGGCCCGGTGTGCAGTATCCGCACTGCAAACCGTCCTGATCCAGGAAGGCCTGCTGCATGACGTGCAGATCGGCGCCCTCCGCGAGACCGGCCGAGGTGAGGATGTGCGCGCCGTCGTTGGCGACGGCGAAAGTGAGGCAGGTGGTCACTCGGCGACCGTCCAGCAGGACGGTGCACGAACCACACTGACCGTGATCGCACCCCTTCTTCGGCGCGGTCACCCCGAGCCCTTCACGCAGGGCGTCGAGCAGCGTGGTGCGGTTGTCTACCAGGAGTGACCGTCGTTCACCGTCGACTTCCAGGGTGATGGCGGTCCGAGCGTCTGCTGGTCCCATTGGTCCTGCATACCCGCAAGCTTCGGGCTGAATCTCGCTGAAAACCAGGGGGTCGGATCTTCGAGAAGTGGCATGCCCGCCGTCGAGCTGCGCGGTGGTTACGTCCTTCGAGTAAGGATGTCGATCACCGCGTTCACCTCCGTCTCCGTCGGAATCGGCAGACTCCCGCGGCCGTGGATGAAACCGATCCCGAGATACACCATCGCGCCCGCGCGCAACCTCGCGGTTTCCTCGTCGAATCCGAGTTCGGACAATGCCCCCTGGATGGTCTCGAAGATCCTCTGATCCAGTTCGCGCACAGCCTTTTCCACGCGCGGGCGGGTGCGGCTCCACTCGCGAACGGTGGCTTCGACCAGCCAGTTGCGTTCGACGAGCATGGCGCCCATCGCCGCGATGCGCTGCTCGATCGGCATCGAGTCGACCGTGGCCAGATTCGCGATCACCCGGGCCTGGGTGGCGCTCCAGCGGTCGGCCATCGCTTCCTCGAGCTGGTCGATGTCGTCGAAGTGCCAGTAGAAGCTGCCCTTGGTGACGCCGAGCGCTTCGCAGAGCCGGGGAATGCGCACGGCGGGTGCGCCTTCGCTCGCGAGCAGCTCGAGTGCGCCGTCGACCCAGTCGTCGAACGAGAGCCGGGGACCGCGGCCCCTGCCGGATCGGCTGCCGGATTTCGCACCGCGCTGCTGCGCCTCGGCCTTCTTGGATCTACGTGGCGGGGCGGGGTGCGAGGGCTCGGTCGTCATCGGGGCCTGATGGTCATGTGCACACCTCGATCGTAGAAGGCGCGTCCGGGGCGGCGAAGCGTCGGGCCGGAGCACTCCGGGTGGACCATTCTCCTGAGTACTGTCTACTGTACCGCAGGGTATGGAGGTGTGATCGGATGCGACCTCCGCCCGAGAAGGGTGAAAGATGGACAGCACTATCGGACGTCGTCGGCTGCTACGCGGGACGGTTCTCGGCGCGGCGGCACTCGCGATGTCCTGGAACGGAATTCGTGTGCGGGGTGAGCCGTCCAGCCCCTTGGTCTTCCATTCGCCCGACCTGACGCCGTTCGTCGACGAACTGCCGCGACCGCCCGTCGTGTCCGGGCGGGAGCTGGAACTGACGGCCACGACCACCACGCATCGATTCCATCGGGACCTGGCCGAGTCACCGGCGATGGGATACGGCGGCATGAGCTATCTGGGCCCGACCATCGAACATCGGGCAGGCACTCCGCTCACCGTGCGATTCGCCAATAACCTCGGCGAACACCCCTTCGCGGCCGATATCGACACCACCGTGCACGGAGTGAGCGAGGCTTTCCGCAGCGCGCCGCCGACCGTTCTGCACCTGCACGGCGGTGTCACCCCGCCCGCGAGCGACGGCCACCCGGAACGACTGGTGCACCCCGGGCAGCACGCGGAGCACGACTATCCGTTCCCGCAGCAGGCGGCAGGTCTGTGGTATCACGACCACACGATGGGCATCACCCGCGCGAATGTGTATGCGGGACTTGCCGGAACGGTGTTACTCCGCGACGAATTCGACACCGGTGCCGCAGACAATCCGCTGGGATTGCCATCGGGGGAGTTCGAGGTGCCTCTGGTCCTGCAGGAGAAGATCTTCGCCGCCGACGGACGGCAGCTCCTCCGCACCACACCGGTGGTGCCGCCGGGATCATGGGAGGGCGGCGGAGTCGGTGATGTGGGGGTGGTCAACGGCAAAGTGTGGCCGAATATGGATGTGGCGCGCGGCCTCTATCGATTCCGGGCGTTGAACGCGGCGTCGTACAGCGTGTGGAATCTGTTCTTCGGCAATCGAATGCGGTTCTGGGTGATCGGCAACGACCAGGGCCTGCTGGACGCGCCGGTCGCGGTGACCGAGCTGCTGCTGGCCCCGGGGGAGCGCGTCGATCTGCTCGTCGATTTCTCCGGGTTGGCCCCGGGCGAGACGGTGGAATTGCGTAATGATCTCGCACCGCCGTTTCAGGCGGCGGTGCTCGGTGAGGTGGCGATGGAGCTGTTCTGCCGCTTCCGCGCGCAGGATCGCGCGGGCTTCGCGGGGCCGGTGCCGGAGCGGTTGCGGGGCGGCCCGGGAATGCCAGAAGCGTTGCCGCCCTTGGAATCACCGACGGTCATCCGGAATGTGACCGTGAGTCAGCCGTATGAGCTGCGGATGCCGCCCTCGATCATGACGTTGAACAATCTGCGCTACAGCAGTCCGGAGATCGACATGCTCAGGCAGGGCACGGTCGAGCAGTGGAACATCGTCAACGTCACCCCCGATCCGCATCCCATTCATATCCACCTGGTGGAGTTCCGCGTTCTGGATCGCACGCCGTTGCGGACGATCGAATATCAGGCGGCCGATCCGCAGCCGCCGGTGGGAGTGAAGTGGACGCCGTCGCCGGACGGATTCCTGGGTGGGGCCGCGCTGCCCGCGCAGCAGTGGGAGGCGGGGTGGAAAGACGTGGTGCGCACCGACGGTGGCACGGTGACCCGGATCATCGTTCGAATTCCGACCGCGGCAGAGCTCGGGTTCGATCCGGACGCACCCTTTTCGCGAGTTGCGGGTGAGCCGGTATCGGTGACCGCTCCGATGGACGTGCCCTCGCGGGCGGGGACGCATCCGGTGCACGCCGGATCGCACGCCGACGACCTGCGGGGGTACGTGTGGCATTGCCATCTTCTCGATCACGAGGATCACGACATGATGCTGCGCTTGCGTATCGTGCCGTGACCGTCGGATATCGGCCGGTAGGAACCCGATTCTTTTCCATACTTTCAAGTACCGTTATCAATACTTGAGGGTATGGTGAGGGCGTTGTCCCGGAGCTGCGAGCCGGGACTCGACCGGAAGGATCGCCCATGTCCGTGGATGTACCGTCGGCACCCGCCGGAGCGCACGCCCCGCCGCCGGGCCGCTGCCCGAGCGCCTTCCGCTACTGGGAAGGCCGCGCCAAGCCCGGTGTGCGGCGGGTGGATCGCCTCGTCACCGCGCTGACCGGCTCCGGGATATTTCCCACCGATGAGCAGGCAACGGCGTTGTGCGCGGATCTTTTCGCCGGCGACCCGGTGGCCGAGCGGTTCGTCGCGGAGGTGATGCACGGCGAGATCGGCCCGAAGCGCGGCCGTGAAATGCTGGAAACCGCACTCGTCTCGGGTGTGGACGCGGTACCGGACGCACCCGCCGAAATGCGAGAACTGTTCGCCGAGTTCGAGACTCGGCCCGACTGGCTGCAACCGGAACTCGTGGAACAGGGCGCCGCCATCTGGCGGCGCTGGGGCACCATGCTTTTCAGCTTCGCCGGTGCGGAGACCTTGGAGGTCTACACCGAAGCGGCGGTCGCCACCCCGCTCTCGCTCGCCGGGGGTTACGCCGGAAACAGCGCGCTGCGACGGTTTCTCGAGACCTGCCGATTCTGGATCGACGTCTCGCAGCCGGGCGCCCTGCTGACCCCGGGATCGCAGGGCCGGGCCACCGCCATGAAGGTGCGGGTCATGCATGTGTCGATTCGGGCCCGCGTCGCCGAGCATCCGGAATGGGATATGCAGCGGTGGGGGCTGCCGATCAGCCAGACCTATCAGCTGTTGACCTTGCTCGCGGGCAGTGTCACGCCGGGCATGGGGTTGTGGCTGCTCGGCTATCAGACCACGCCCTCGGAAATTCGTGCGCTGCTGCACTTTCAGAGGTACATGGGGCATCTGCTCGGAGTGCGGGTGCAGTGGTATCCGGAGACTGTCGCCGACTCGCTCCGCGTGCTGGCGATGACGATCGTCTCCCGCTCCTTCGACGCCGGGCAGCACGGCGCGGAACTGATCGAGTCCTACCCGGCGGCCTTCGCCCCGCGCCCCGAACATCGCGGGCTCGCCCGGGTACGCGCGGCGTACAACTTCCGGATCAATTCGGTGTACTCGGCCATATACATGGCACCCGGCACGCGGCGGAAATACCGCATGCCAGCGGCCTTTCCGTGGATTCTCGTTCCCATCGCGCGGTTTCCGCTGATCACCGCGATGGAGGTGACGCGGCGCGCCTGCCCGCCGTTCGCGCGGCTGCACGAACGGCTCATGCGCACGCATCGCGAGAACTGGTATCGCGCCCAGATGGCGGGGCGGGAAGCGCAATTCGATGCCGCCGGTGCGCTGAGGCGCTGAACCGGCATCCCGAGCCACACTTCGATCCGCTTCTCTCCCAAGGATGTACAGCTATGCCGAGTACCGCGATAACCGAGGTGTGGAACGGCCCGGGACGTCGTGACGGGGACCTGACCACGGTTGTCCCGCACCACAACGGCCTGCACCCCTCCCCGAGCAGGGCCGCCTTCGAACACTGGTATTTCGATGCGCAGCTCGACAGCGGGCACGTGGTGGTCGGATTCCTGACCAAACGCCGCCCGGAAGATCTGCCCTGGGCGCGACCGTGGGTGGAGTTGATCGTGTACACCCCCGACGGTGGCCGCAGGCAGGTCGCCAAGCGCTATCCGCATTCCGCGACGAGCTTCTCGGCCGCGGCCTGCGATGTGCGAATCGGTGACAACAGCGCGCGCTCGGAGTTTCCGGCCGACGGGCTGCCGATCCATCAGGTGCGGCTGGCCGAGGACGGTGTGGCATTCGAGCTGACCTTCGAGAACGAGACGCCCAGCTGGATGCCGGGCAAAGGCGAGACCCGGTTCGGCGACGGCGAGACCTTCGGCTGGGTGGTCGGCGCGCCCCGGGCGCGAGTGCACGGCACCCTGGAGATCGATGGCGAGACGCTGTCGGTCACCGGACGCGGCTACGCCGACCACAATTGGGGCGTCGGCGATATGAAACGAATCATCGACCGCTGGCATTGGGGCCGCCTCTATACCGACGAGTATTCGCTGCTGTACGCGAACGTGCTGACCCAGCCGCAGCGCGGCGGGCACGCCATCGCCCCGCTCATGCTGGCCCGCGGCGGCGAGGTGGTGTTGTCGACCGGGGAAACGGTGCTGACCGAGGGGCCGAAGCGTTATGACGCGATCGCGGGCCGGGAATTTCCGGAATGGATCGAATTGCGCGTGCCCGATCAGCTGGAATTGCGACTGACCGTGCAAAAGGTGATCCACGCGCAAGATCTGCTCGACGATGTTCCGATTGCCCGCTCTCGCCTGCTGCGGCTCCTGCTGCACAGGGTGATCGGGCATCCGGCCTACTTCCGATTCCAGTCCTGTTTCGAACTCACCGTTCATAACGGAAACGCTGCCGAGCGGCAGGTCGGCACCACATTGCACGAACTCGTCGCACTACGCTGATCGACGCGACGCTGTTCGGTGTGTGCGCATGAATTTATCGGCGAATAGGGGGTAAAGGGTACGGGCAGCTACTTCGACGAATGGAGCTTCTGATGAATGTCGATGACAGCGTTTCGGCCGGTCGAGGCCCGGCACTCCGGATTCCGCGCACTCGGGGAGCCCTCGGCGGGCTCGCGGTGCTCCTGCTGGGGATCTGGGGTGCGTTGATTCCCTTTGTCGGTCCGCACTTCGATTTCGCGTTCACCCCGGATGAGCCCTGGGTATGGACCTCCGCGCGAGGGTGGCTCGAACTGCTTCCGGGCATCGCCGCAATTCTCGGCGGAACGATGATGGTGGTGAGCCGTAACCGCCTGGTCGCGAGCCTCGGCGGCTGGTTGGCGGCAGCGGCCGGTGTGTGGTTCATCGTGGGTCCGTTCCTGGCGGATCCGTTGAAAATCGGTACCGTCGGTGATCCTGTCGCAACGTCGGATTTCAAGCGCGCGCTGCTGCAGTTGACTTTCTTCTACGGTCTCGGGGCGCTGATCCTGTTCTTCGCCGCCAGCTCACTGGGTCGGTTGTCGATGCGCAGTACACGCGATATCGCTTTCGCGCGTCGTGAGGTCGATGCCGCCACCCGGGTCGATGTGGTCGACACGAAGCCGGTGGAATACCGTCCCGCGAATGAAAGCCCGGCAAACGTGAAGAAGCCGGGGCTCCGCGCCGGTCACGCATAGGTCCGGATGATCCGGCGTTCGGTCGAGTGGATCCCGCTGTCGCGGGCCGGGACTTTCGAACTTCGCGTCGAGGGTCCCGGCCGCGCGCGGTGTGCCCTGCACATGGCTGCGCGCCGTAAAGTGACCCGCGAGTAGCGAATTCGTGGCGCGGCGCCCACTCGGTGTGACCCGCGCCATAATTAGGATAGCCTGAATTGCGTTGTGTCACACTGCCTCGGTGCCATTCTTCAACGGACTTCACGGGCTCGTGCACTACCGTCGCTGGCCCGTGCAGCGTCCTTCCGCGGTCGTGGTTCTGCTGCACGGACTTGGGCAGCAGAGCGCCGACTACCGCCATTTCAACCGCTTCCTGAATCGCTATGACATCGATGTCTGGGCAATCGACCACATCGGTCACGGACTCAGCGAAGGTGATGCGGCCCGCGTCGCTCCGGTGGAGCATCTCGCGGCGCACACGGTGCAACTGCTCGAACGCGTACGACGCGAGATACCCGAGGCGCCACTGGCCCTGATCGGCCATTCCCTGGGCGCCGGAACCGCACTCATCACGATGGGATCCGAATCGGCTGCCGTGCGCAGTGTTTCGGCGGTCGCACTGACCGGCACCCCGAACAAGGTGCTGGAACTGAACACCCCGGCCCCACCGGTCCCGACCCTCGTCCTGCACGGGCAGGACGATCGCCGCGCACACCTCGACCCGATCAGAACCTGGTCCGCCACCCGGCCCACCGTGACCATGCGCGAATTCCCGGACGCGGGACACGATCTGCTGCACGAGCCCGTGCGCCACGCGGTCGCCGGAGCACTGCTCGGATTCCTTACCTCCCACCTGCTCGATCCGGCCGCGCGCACCACCTT
>NZ_BDBU01000052.1 GCF_001613145.1 Nocardia jejuensis NBRC 103114 | reverse complement strand
GGTGGTGCCCTCGTACAGCGAGTCGATCTTCGAATCGCGGATGTACTGCTCGATCGGGTAGTCCTGCAGGTATCCGGAGCCGCCCAGGGTCTGCAGCGATTCGGTCAGCGTCTCGTAACCGCGATCGGAGCCGCAGCCCTTGACCAGCGGGAGCAGCAGATCGTTGACGCGCGCGGCCAGATCGGCGTCCGCGCCGAAGTTGGCCTCGGCGACATCGGCGTTCTGGTACGCGGAGCAGTACATGTACAGCGCGCGAAGGCCTTCCGAGTACGCCTTCTGCAGCGCGAGGCTGCGTCGCACGTCCGGGTGGTGGGTGATGGTGACGCGCGGGGCGGCCTTGTCGGCCATCTGGGTCAGGTCCGCGCCCTGCACGCGCTGCTTGGCGTACTCCAGCGCGTTCAGGTAACCGGTGGACAGCGTGCCGGTCGCCTTGGTGCCCACCAGCATTCGCGCGTTCTCGATGACCTTGAACATCTGCGCGATGCCGTTGTGCACATCGCCGACCAGGTAGCCGATGGCCGGGGTCTCGCCGCCGAAGGTGATCTCACAGGTGGGCGAGGACTTGATGCCCATCTTGTGCTCGACGCCGGTCACCAGGGCGCCGTTGCGCTCGCCGATGGCCATGGTCTCGGGGTCGAACAGGAAGCGCGGCACCATGAACAGGGACAGGCCCTTGGTGCCCGGTCCGGCGCCCTCGGGGCGAGCCAGAACCAGGTGGAAGATGTTGTCGGCGGTGTCGCCGACGTCGCCGCCGGAGATGAAGCGCTTCACGCCGTCCAGGTGCCAGTCGCCGTTGGGCTGCTGCACGGCCTTGGTGCGACCCATGCCGACATCGGAGCCGGCGTCGGGCTCGGTGAGCACCATGGTGCCGCCCCAGCGGTTGTCCCAGGCGTGCACGGCCCACTTCTTCTGCTGATCGGTGCCCTCCTCGAAGAGCACCTTGTGCATGAGCGGGCCCATATTGAAGAAGCTGGCGGAGTTGTTGGCCGCCACGATCATTTCCTGGATGCCCCAGACCAGAGCGTTGGGCGCGGAGACCCCGCCCATCTCCTCGGGCATGCCCAGGCCGGAGTAGCCCGCCTCGTTGACCGCCGCGACGGTCTTGCGCAGCAGGTCCGGCACCTTGACGGTGTAGTTCGCGGGATCGTATTCGACGGGGGTGCGATCACCCTCCACGAAGGACGCGGCCACCGGACCCTCGGCGAGGCGTACCACCTCACCGAGCATGTCGCGGACGGTCTCGCTGTCCAGATCGCCGTAGGCGCCCTGATCGAGCAACGCCCCGATTCCAAGTACCTCGAACAAGTTGAACTCGATGTCTCGTACGTTCGCCTTGTAGTGGGACACGGACGGGCCTCCTCGCCGATTGCTTCGATGATCCAGCTCTTGATGATCGACTGAAGTTTGCCGTACGCTCGTCCGGCTACGCCACCGTAGGCACTTGTGCACCCGGTCACGAGCATGCCCCGAGACCGTCCGGAAACCACCCGCGGCAAGCCGCTGAACAGGTATTTCAGGGTATCGGAGCCGGACCTCCCCGCGCCGGATTTCACATCTACTCCGGAGTAACCGGAGCCTCCCGGAGCCCGCGTCAGCAGCCCCGAACCCGCCTCGGCGGTCCTCAGCCCGCGTCGGCGGCGCGAGGGGCGGTACGGCCGTACAGCTCCCGAGCCTGCGCCGGGCTGACGGTGACGGGATTCGCCGGAATCGCGGCATCGAGGTGCTCGCGCAGCAGGCGGCCGGTCATCGGGCCGATGAAACGCTTGGCGACCTGGTGCAGCATCCGATCGTTGCCCAGCGCCGCCGAGGCGGCGCGCATCGCGGGCCGGTAGGAGACGTCCAGCGCCTTGGGCTGATCGAATCCGCCGGTCTCGCGCATCCACATCGGCAGGGTGGCGATGGCGGCGGGAGCGACCAGGCGACTGCCCGCCCACAGCGAGAATCCGCGATCGCGCGGGGTGAACAGCAGGTAGTGCATGCCGCGGTGGGCGCGCTCGGAGGAGCTGAGCTTGGGCCGCATCATGGCGAAGTACTCGCGCACCTCCTCGCGGGAGGTCGGCACGTCGGACGGCTTGCAGGTCTGCAGTTCCGCCGCGATGATGCATTCGGCCCAGTACTGCTTCTCCTCTGCGGCACTGAGCTTTCCGGGTCCGTACATCTCGTAGCACTTGAGCACCGAGTGCCAGCCGGTGACGTGGATCCACAGCTGCGAGTCGGGATTGTTGGCGCTGTAGCGCTTGCCGCTGATCGGCTCGATGCCGGTCGCCTTGGCGTGCACCCGCATGAGGTGCTCGGAGGCCTCGATGGCCATGCGGCTGTCGGCCACCGCGGCGATCAGGAAGTACGCGAAGGTGTGGTCGAGCCTGCCGCGCGGATCGCTGTAGATGCCGCCGACATCCGCGACGGCGGCGGTGAGCGCGGGATCGAAGTGTTCGAGGGTGACCGCGCGCTGGAATCCGACCAGCGCCGTCGGAGCGGTCCAGACCTTCCAGGTCGGCGAACCCGGCCCGAAGAAGCCGTAGTCGACCTCACGAATGGTGCGAGCCGGTGCGGCGAACTGCGGTCGCGTCGTCGCTGTGGTCATCGTTCTGCTCCTTTGCAGAATTGATGGATCAGGCCGGAAAGACCTTTTCATTCACGAATGTAGCATTGCGCGGGCTCCACGAACGGAGCCCGCGCGATCACGATCAGGGATTCATGGCGTAGGCCCCGGAAAGAGCCCGGACCTGCGCCGACACCCGATCGAGACGACCCTGATCCGCGACGGGGCGGCGCACCAGATCCAGGGCGAGCCCCTGCTGCGTCTTCGTGGCGGAGGGCTTCGCGTTCAGGGCGACCGCATGCTTGGAGAAATCGCGCACGAAGATGTCGAAGAGCTGATCGAGCACGTCGGCATCGGCGCCGGCGATCTCGGCCTGCTCGAGGATGAGCTGGGCGTAGGGCACCAGCGTGAACAGCTCGCCGAGCGCGAACAGGAAGTCCACGTCCTGCTGCTGCTCGCGGGTCGGGGTGGCCGCGGCCAGCAGGGTCTTGAGGCCCAGCGCCTGCTCGAGGAACACGGCCACGTTCGGCACGTGCGCGAATTTCTCGAACACCGGACGCCAATCGGCGAAGCGAATCCGGCCGAGTCCACTGCTCGGCCCCTGCCGCCAGAGGAACTCGTCATCGGCGGCGTCGCGCCGAGTGCGCACGGGTTCGTAAGTGGCGCTTGCCAATTCGCTCTTCAGCTTGGGCACCAGACCGCCGGCGCGCGGTGCGACGCGGCGGCTGGACCAGCTCAGCGCGTCCGAGACCGCGCGCACCGCACCGCCCGGCGTCGCGCCCGGGAGATAGCGCAGCGCCGCCAGCGCGGCATCGGAGGGATGGAACATGTAGTTGGGCATGAACTTCAGCGACAGCGCCATGTTCACGTGCACGGTGCCCTCGAGCCGCGGCAGGCCGAACATGCCGACCATGGCCATCGGGAAGTACATGTCGTTCTCGAAGCCGCGCGCGGCGATCACGTCGGCGAGGTCCTCGTAGACCTTCTGCCCGTTGCGGGTGACCGACATCTTCTCGATGGCGCTGACCAGCAGGTAGCGGCGATCCTCGGGAGTGGCCGAGCGCATGTAGTCGATGGCCCGCTCGCTGTAGAGCTTCATGCCGATCAGGCGCGCGTAGTTGTCCGCGAGCAGCGACTTCACCTGAGGGAACTCGGTGACCTTGTGCCCGAACAGGATTCGGTTCTCGGCATGGGTGACGGCCTCGAACATGGCGTGCTCGCACGCGCCGACCGCACCGAAACCGAGATTGAACTTGCCGACGTTGACCGTGTTCATGGCGGCGTCGAAGGCGGCCCGGCCGGTGTGCAGGATGTCGGCCTCGGCGACCGGGTACCGATCGAGTTCGAAAGCGGCGACGTACATCTGGGAGTCGACGACGTTCTTGCGCAGCTTGTAGTTCTTGTGCCGGGAGTCCGCGGCGAAGAACAGATAGCCCGAGTACTCCTCGTCGGTCATCTTCCGCTGAAAGTCCGCCGAGTCGATGATCGGCTTGTCGGCGCGGCGGCCGAAGACCGAGACCATGGCGGCCTGATTGCCGTTGCCGATGTAGTACTTGCCGCCGGTGGCGGTGAAGCCGCCGCGCGCCTCGGGCTCGAGCACCATATCGGTGGAGTACACGTCCGCGCCGTGGTCCTGTTCGGACAGACCGAAGGCGAAGATCTCACCGGAGTCCAGAGCGGCGGCGGCCCGGGCCTTGGCCTCGGCGTTCGCGCTCTGCCAGATCGGCCCGAGGCCCAGGATGGTGACCTGCCAGACGTACCAGTACTGCATGCCGTAGAAGCCGAGGATCTTGCTCATCATGGCGATGCGCGCGGTGTCCCAGCGCTTGTTCGGGTCACCGCCGGCCTCGGCGGCGGGGGTCAGGAAGGTCGCGAAAACCCTTTCGCCCTTGACGAAGTCGAGGAAATCGGAGTACCAGACGCGGTCGCGGGCATCGGCCAGCAGCCGGGCCTTGCCGCGGCCTTCGAACCAGTCGACGGTGGCGCGCAGCAAGCGCCGGGTCTCCGCGTCGAATTCGGTGAACTCACAGGTCTTCGGATTGAAGAGGGTCTCGGTCATCTCGTCTTCCTCGGGCGGGGCTGTGGACGTGCCTCCGGGCATTTCATTCGCGACTGTAGCATTTTCCTTCATGGTTGCAGGAAATGAACCGGCAATCCGCTCGGTACGCGAAGGCCACATACCGGGCGTCCAGGTGAGCACCCGCCCCGACCTGCCGTTCCCCGGTCCCGAGGCGCTGCTATCGTCGGTGCCCATGGGCACAGATTCGGCTGTACGACCACGTCAGCGGGCGCGGCATCTGGGGCCCGAACGCCGCCGCCCGCAGGTGCTCGACACCGCGCTCGAGATCGCGGTGCAGGACGGCATCGCGGCCATCACCATCGCCGCCGTCGCCGACCGCATGAAGGTCACCCGCCCGGTCGTGTACGCCTGCTTCGCCGATCGCGTGGAACTCATCGAGGCACTCATCCGCCGCGAAGAGGATTACCTGCTCAACGGGGTGTTGGAGGCGCTGCCGCGACGCCGCGTGGAGGCCGACGAGGCGGTGTTCGTCGAGGGCTTCCGCGCCCTGCTGCACGCCGTCACCGCCCGCCCCGACACCTGGCGACTGCTGTACGGGAATCCCGATCCGGCGGTGGCCGATTCGTTCGGACGCGGCCGCGATCTCGCGGTGGCGCGCTGCACCCGGCGCCTGCGCCCGACGCTGCGCGCGTGGGACACCGAGGATTCCGAGCACAAACTGCCCGCCCTGGTCGAACTGTGGGTCTCGGCCGGAGAGGGCGCGGTGCGCACCCTGTTGACCGGCACCGGGGACTGGACCCCGGACACGCTGGGCGAATTCGTCGGCGCGGCGGTCTATCGCGCGCTGCGGCACGCCTGAGCGACGCGGCCGCACGGCCGGAGACCGGCTTTGCTGCGCAATCGGAACACCTGAAACCGAGCCTGCTGCGCAATCCCGATGGCTACGATGGGAAATACGGAACCATCAGTCAGCGGGAGACCGGCGATGACGTTCTATCGGCAAGTCGGATCGGTGCCACCCAAGCGGCACACACAGCATCGGGACGCCCAGGGTCGCCTCCACTACGAGGAACTGATGGGCGAAGAGGGCTTCTCCGGCGATTCCTCCCTGCTCTATCACCGCGGATTGCCGCCCGCCATAGTGGATTCGACGGTCTGGGCGCTGCCGAATCAGCGCACCCACCCGAATCATCCACTGCGGCACCGGCATCTGAAACTGCACGAGCTGTTCCCCGGCGACACCCCCGGCGACACCGACGTGGTGACCGGGCGACGCCTGGTGCTCGGCAATGCCGATGTGCGGATCTCGTATGTGGCGGCGCTGAGTGAATCGCCCCTGTACCGCAACGCCGTCGGAGACGAACTGGTCTACATCGAATCCGGCAGCGCCCGGGTGGAGACGGTGTTCGGCGCGCTCACCGTGCGCCAGGGTCATCAGGTGCTGCTGCCGCGCGCCACCACCCATCGCTGGCTGCCGGACGGCCCGGATCCATTGCGCGCGTACATTATCGAGGGCTCCGGGCACATCACGCCGCCCAAGCGATACCTGTCGAAGTACGGGCAGTTCCTCGAGCACGCGCCGTACTGCGAGCGCGATCTGCACGGCCCGGCCGAACCGCTGCTCGCCACCGGCGAGGATGTCGAGGTACTGGTCAAACATCGCCCCGCCGGTGAAATCGTCGGCACCCGAATGGTCTACGCGACGCATCCGTTCGACGCGGTGGGATGGGACGGCTGCCTGTATCCGTTCACCTTCGACATCGCCGATTTCGAACCCATCACCGGGCGGGTGCACCAGCCGCCGCCCGCGCATCAGGCGTTCGCGGGCTCGAACTTCGTGATCTGCAATTTCGTGCCGCGCAAGGTGGACTATCACCCGCTCTCGATCCCCGTTCCGTACTACCACTCGAACGTGGACTCCGACGAGATCATGTTCTACTGCGGTGGAAACTACGAGGCGCGCAAGGGATCCGGGATCGGGCAGGGTTCGGTGTCGGTGCATCCGGGCGGGTACGCGCACGGTCCGCAGCCGGGGGCGTACGAGCGCAGCATCGGCCTGGAATACTTCGACGAACTCGCGGTCATGGTGGACACCTTCCGCCCGCTGCAACTCGGAGAGGCGGCGCTGGCCTGCGAGGACCCCGGCTACGCGTGGACCTGGTCCGGACGCGGCCCGACGGCATGGATCTGAGCGGGCAGCACCACGGTGGTGTGGTGTCGGCTGCCCGCGACCCGGTTACGGCGTCGAACGCCGGACGCGGCGCCTACCGGCGCGGAGCGGAATTCGACCGGCGGGAATTCGCGGACCTCGGTCCGATCGCCGGGTATCACCCATGTGGACGAAGGGGCGCGTGAATGAGCAGTCGGGTGCGGATTGAGGTCCCCGAGGATTCCGGATTCGGGCTGACGCATCTGCCGTACGGCGTGTTCCGGCCCAGCGGCGGAGTTCCCCGGGTGGGTGCGCGGGTCGGGGACAGTGTCATCGATCTGGCTGTGGCACTGGATGATCCGATGTTCGCGCAGCCGAGCCTGAACGCGTTCATGACCCAGGGCCCGCAGTGCTGGCGGGAGGTGCGCGAGCGGGTGCGCGCCGCCGCAGAATCGGAACTACCGGCCGCGGCCGTGCATTCGGTGCGGGCGGTCCGATCGGACCTGCCGGTGGAGGTCGCCGATTACGTGGACTTCTACGCCAGCCTCGATCACGCCACCGCCATGGGCCGCATCTTCCGGCCCGATGGTGAACCGCTGCTGCCGAATTGGCGGCACCTGCCCGTGGGGTATCACGGCCGGGCGGGCACAGTGGTGGTATCGGGAACCGAACTCGGCCGTCCACACGGGCAGCGCCGGACCGATTCCGGCGCACCGGATTTCGGCCCGAGCCGCCGCCTGGACATCGAGGCCGAGCTGGGTTTCGTGGTGGGCGTGGGATCACCTCTGGGCCGGCCGATCCCGACCGGCGATTTCGGCGAGCACGTGTTCGGCGTGGCGCTGGTCAACGACTGGTCGGCCCGCGATATCCAGGCGTGGGAGGCGCAGCCGCTCGGCCCGTTCCTCGGCAAGTCCTTCGCTACCTCGCTCTCGGCCTGGGTGACGCCGCTGGAGGCGCTGGCCGAGGCGCGGATCGCACTGCCCCCGCAGTATCCCGAACCGCTGCCGTACCTGTCCGACAGCGCACCCTGGAGTCTGGACATCGCCCTGCGCGTGGAATGGAACGGGCAGCTGGTGTCCACTCCCCCGTTCTCGCGCATGTACTGGTCCCCGGCGCAGCTGCTGGCGCACCTGACCGTGAACGGGGCGTCCACCCGCACCGGTGATCTGTTCGCCTCCGGCACGATCTCGGGCGCGGAGCGCGGCGAGCGCGGTTCGTTCCTCGAATTATCTTGGGGCGGTACCGAACCCGTCGAGGTGAACGGCGAGTCCCGCACCTTCCTGGCGGACGGGGACGAGGTGGTGATCAGCGCGTCCGCCCCGGCGGTCGGCGGCGGGCGATTGACGCTCGGCGAGGTCCGGGGCCGAATTCGATAGCTTTCCCGCATGGCCATGACCATGGTCACTGTGCTGGCTCGCCGCCGATAAGGAACGTTACCGTTCCGAAGTTCAGGAACTTCGGAGGGTGTGCGTCGATGTTGACCAGTCTTGCTCGGTTCGCCATGGCGCGTCCGCGCGCCGTTCTGGTGGCCGCGCTGTTGCTGATGATCCTGTTCGGCGGCTTCGGCGCCACCGCGAAATCGCATATGGTCGGCGGCGGCTACCTCACCGATGAACTGGAGTCGGTGCAGGCCAACGACTTCATCACCGACAACTTCCCCGGCGGCAATCCGAACTTCATCGTCATGCTCACCGCCGAGGGCGGGGTGAACTCCCCCGAGGCCCGGGCCGAGGCACAGCGCATCACCGATCAGCTGAGTCACGATCCGGATATCACCGGCGTGCAGTCCTATTGGGGCACGGCCGCAGACCGCCAGGACCTGGCCTCGGCGCTGCGCAGCAAGGACAGTAGGCGCGGTCTGATCATGGCCACGGTGACCGGCACCGACACCGACGTGCAGAACCGCGCCAACGTGCTCAGCGATGAGCTCAACGGCGATCGCGACGGCGTGCAGGTCCGGGTCGGCGGCATGGCGGGCACGTTCGCGAACATCAACCACCAGGTGGAGAAGGATCTGCTGCTGGCCGAGGCCATCGCGGTGCCGGTGTCCGGGCTGCTGCTGGTGCTGGTGTTCGGCAGCGTGATCGCCGCGGCCCTGCCGCTGGGCGTCGGCCTGTTCGCGATCGCCGCGACGCTCGGCATCCTGCGCCTGCTCACCCTCGTCATGGACGTGTCCATCTTCGCGCTCAATATGACCAGCGCCCTGGGCTTGGCGCTGGCCATCGACTACAGCCTCTTCATCGTGAGCCGCTATCGCGAGGAGCTCCAGGCGGGCCGCGACCCTCGCGCCGCGATCATGCGATCCATGCAGACCGCCGGGCGCACGGTGGTGTTCTCCGGCCTCACGGTGGCGCTGGCCCTCGCGGCGCTGGCGGTGTTCCCGCAGCCGTTCTTCAAGTCCTTCGCGTATGCCGGTGTGGCCGTGGTGATCGCGGCCGTGGGCGCGTCGGTGATCCTGCTGCCCGCCGCCCTGATCCTGCTCGGCGACCGGGTGAACGCCTGGGATCTGCGCAAGCCGCTGCGCCGCCTGCTCGGCCGCGGCGAGGCGGTCCCGAAGCCCGCCGAGCAGAGCGGCTGGTATCGGCTGGTCACCGGCGTGATGAAGCGCCCCGGGCCGGTCGCGCTGGCCACCACCGCCATTCTGCTGTTGCTCGGAACCCCTTTCCTGTCAGCGCATTTCGGCACCCCTGACGATCGGGTGATCGGCACCTTCGCGTCGGCCCGGCAGGTCGGTGACGCGCTGCGCGGTGACTTCGGCGCCGATATGGCCTCCAGCGCGGTGATCGTGCTGCCCGGGTTCCACGGCGCTCCCAACGAGATCGGCGCGTACGCCACGGCATTGTCCAAGGTCCCCGGCGTTCCGGCGGTCATGTCCAGTGACGGCGTCTTCGTGAACGGGGCCAAGATGGCGCCGGGCGTCGCGCAGATGGCCGGGCCCGATGGCGCGTATCTGACGGTCGGCACCAAGCTGGCCCCGTACGCCGCCGAGGGCAAACAGCAATTGTCGGAACTACGTGCGGTGCCCGCACCCGGCGAGGCTCTCTTCGGCGGCGCGGCCGCGCTGAACGAGGACACCATGGATTCGGTGATCACCCGGCTGCCCCTGGCCGGTGCGCTGATCGCGATCATCACCCTGGTGCTGCTGTTCCTGTTCACCGGCAGCGTGATCCTCCCGATCAAGGCGCTGATCCTCAATATGCTGTCCCTGACGGCCACTTTCGGCGCGATGATCTGGATCTTCGAGCAGGGTCACCTCTCGGGTCTGCTCGGCTTCACCTCGGTCGGCAGCATCGACCTGTTCATGCCGATCCTGATGTTCTGCCTGGCCTTCGGCATGTCCATGGACTACGAGGTGTTCCTGCTCTCGCGCATTCGCGAGGAATGGCTGGCCTCGGATCGCTCCGCCGAGGCGAACACCCGCTCGGTCGCGCTGGGCGTGGCCCGCACCGGCAAGATCTTCACCGCCGCAGCGGGATTGATGGCCGTGGTGCTGCTCGCGGTCGCGACCTCGGAGGTGGCTCCGATGAAGCTCTTCGGTATCGGCCTGGCCCTGGCGGTGGTGTCGGACGCGACGATCATTCGCGGCCTGCTCGCCCCCGCGCTGATGCGGCTCATGAGCACCGGAAACTGGTGGGCGCCCAAACCCCTTGCCGCCCTGCACAAACGGATCGGCCTCGAGGAAGCCCCGACCGAACCGGCCGAGGCCGAACCCACGCCGGAAGCCGTGCTGAGCACATAGACCGCACCGCGCGCCGGCGGTGATCCGCCGCGGCGCGCGGTTCAGCCGAGCGCGAGCCGGCCCGCGTCCACGACCGTCACGAAGTGCGTGAGGTCCTGCGTGAGGGTGTCGACGGTGTCGGGCGCTCCACCGTCGTCGTGATGGTGCAGCCAGTCCGCGACCAGTTCGAACATGCCGCCGATGGTGGCCAGCGCCAGCGCCGGACTGCGCGAATCCGGGGTCGAATCCTGTTGCCGCCATTGGTGTTCGAGGAATTCGGCAGACCAGCGGCGGTTGCCGCGACGCTTGGCCTCCACCGCGGGTGAGATGCCGCCCGCCTCACCGAAGGTGACCTTGGCCAGGCGTGGATCGTCCGCGATGGCGTGCACGAACGCGCCGACGATGGCGCGCAGGCGCTGCGGCCAGTCGAGCTCGGCGTTCGCGACCGCGACCTCGGCGACGCGTTGCTGGATCTGCTCGGTGATCTGTTCCAGCAGCGCGGTGTAGCAGGCTTCCTTGCTCTCGAAGTGATCGTAGAAGCCCTTGGTCCCGACGAACGCCTGCTGGCAGATCTGCTCGATCGAGGTGCCCGAATAGCTCTGCCGGGCAAAGAGTTCCGTGGCCGCGGCGAGAAGCTGGCGACGGCGCTGCGCACTGCGCTCTTCGGCGTCCAGGCCCCGGATCCGACGCCGTGCCGAGGCCCGATCCGGCGCCGCCGCTGGTTTGCTGCGGGTCATTCCTAGACGATAGCCGGACACATTTCAGAAAGACATCTTGTTGCTAACCGGGCATCGTGTTGTAATCAGCGTCACGTCGATGACGAAGGGAACAGACGTGGCTATCAAAGGGGATCGCCGACGACGGGAGTGGCGGCGGTTCACCGCTGCCGCACTCGCGACGGCACTGACGGCGGCGACGGCGGTGCTGCTCGGGGGAGCAACCGCCGCTCCGGCCGCCGCCGCACCGCAACCGGTGAACGTGGATCCGTTCTACAGCGCGCCGGAGGACTTCGAATCCGCCGCGCCGGGCGCGATTCTGCGCACCCGCGAGGTGCAGCTGGCCGTGCTCACCGTACTTCCGGTGCGGGTGCGCTCGTGGCAATTGCTCTATCGCACAACGGATCTGTTCGGACAGCCGACGGTCGCGGCCACCACGGTGGCGGTGCCGCAGGGCGCGAACACCTCGCACGGCCGTCCGCTGGTCTCGCACCAGTTCTTCTACGACAGCACCTCGCCGAACTGCGCGCCGTCGTACGTTCTGCAGCAGGGCGGCGGCCTGCCCGCGCTCGAGGGGATCCACTCCACGGCCGAGTATCTGGAACTGGCGGCCTCGATCAGCCAGGGCTATGCGATCAATGTTCCCGACTACGAAGGGCTTCACGGCCATCTCGCGGTGGCGAAGGAACCCGGCTACATGGTGCTGGACAGCATCCGGGCCGCGGAGAGCTTCGAGCCGCTCGGCCTGGATGGTGCGAATACGCCTGTGGCGCTGTGGGGTTACTCCGGCGGCGGCATGGGCAGCGGCTGGGCGGCGGAGATGCAGCCGACCTACGCGCCGGAACTGAACGTCAAGGGCATGGCCCTGGGCGCACCGGTATCGGACGTGGAATCGCTGCTGCACGTGAACGGTTCGATGTTCGCGAGCCTGATCGGCGTCGGCATCGCGTCGCTGCGCAACGCGTATCCGAAGTTCGCGGACGCCACCGAGCGCTACATGACGCCGGAGGGCCGGGCCATCATGGACCGCACGGCCGGCCAGTGCCTGGTGCGCAATGTGCTGAACCTGATGTTCACCGACTATCAGCGCATGCTCACCATTCCGATCGCGGACTTCCTCGCGCTGCCGGAGGTGAGGGAGGTGTTCGATTCGACTGTGCTGGGCGGCAATCCGCCGACCGCGCCGATGATGGTCTATCAGGGCGTGTACGACGAGGCCGTGCCGTGGTACACCAACGACCGCATGGTGCGGCAGTGGTGTGACGGCGGGACCTCGGTCTACTACAAGCGCGATCACCTCAGCGAGCACCTGACCCTGACCACCCTGGGCATGGCGGACGCGTTCAACTGGATCAAGGCGCGGCTGACGCCGGGTGCGCCCGATCAGGTCGGCTGCCGCACCGAGAACGTGGTCACCATGCTCGCGAATCTCGATGCCCTCGCGACGCAGACCGAGATCGGCCTGAACGCCACCTTCGGCGCGCTGGGCTGGCCGATCGGACCGCAGGAGCGGTAGCCCGGCCACACCCCTCACCTGCTCTGACTCGCGCCCGACCGGTACCGACCGGTCGGGCGCGACCGTGCTGTGCGCATAGATACGACAGTGCCGTGCACGGAGATATATCTTCCGCGTCCGCCTCGCCGATTCCGGTGACCGGGTAGGGTCGGCGACGGCACTTCACTGCCAACGGGGGCTCGCACCAGCGGGCTGAGAGGACGGCTAGCCCATTCGGGCGGAGCAGGGCTGTCGACCGTATGAACCTGACCGGGTAATGCCGGCGTAGGGAGGATGTTCTATGTCATCGAGTCGTGTCGCGTCCACCGGAGGCGCCCAGCCCGGCGCCGCACCCGTCGACACCGTGACCACCGGCCCCATCCAGGGCAGCGTCAAGCACTACGAGCAGGTCGAAGCCGACGGCGTGACGCTGCGGATTCCGGTGCGGCGCATCAACCTCACCAACGGTGAGCATTTCGACGTCTACGACACCTCGGGTCCGTACACCGATTCCGACGCGGTGATCGACCTCGAGGGCGGACTACCCAAGATCCGCGACGAATGGACCAAGCCGGACATCCCGGGTCCGCGCACCCAGCTGGCCTGGGCCCGAGCCGGAATCATCACCCCGGAGATGCACTTCATCGCGGCGCGTGAGCGCATGAGCGCGGAGTTGGTGCGCGAGGAGGTCGCCGCCGGGCGAGCGGTCATCCCGGCCAATCACAATCACCCCGAATCCGAGCCGATGATCATCGGCAAGAAGTTCCTGGTGAAGATCAACGCCAATATCGGCAACTCGGCCGTGAGCTCCTCCATCGCGGAGGAGGTGGAGAAGATGGTGTGGGCCACCCGCTGGGGCGCCGACAACATCATGGATCTGTCCACCGGCAAGAACATCCACGAGACCCGCGAGTGGATTCTGCGCAACTCTCCCGTCCCGGTCGGCACCGTGCCGATCTACCAGGCGCTGGAGAAGGTGAACGGCGATCCCACCAAGCTGACCTGGGAGCTCTACCGCGACACCGTGATCGAGCAGGCCGAGCAGGGCGTCGACTACATGACGGTGCACGCGGGCGTGCTGCTGCGCTACGTGCCGCTGACCGCCAAGCGGGTCACCGGCATCGTCTCGCGCGGTGGGTCGATCATGGCGGCGTGGTGCCTGGCGCATCATCAGGAATCGTTCCTGTACACCAACTTCCGCGAACTGTGCGAGATCCTCGCGAAGTACGACATCACCTTCTCCCTGGGTGACGGATTGCGTCCGGGTTCGGTGGCCGATGCCAACGACGAGGCGCAGTTCGCCGAGCTGCGCACGCTGGGCGAGCTCACGAAGATCGCGAAATCCTATGGCGTGCAGGTGATGATCGAGGGCCCGGGCCACGTGCCCATGCACAAGATCGTGGAGAACGTGCGCCTGGAGGAGGAGCTGTGCGAGGAGGCCCCCTTCTATACCCTGGGCCCGCTCGCCACCGATATCGCTCCGGCCTACGACCACATCACCTCGGCCATCGGCGCGGCGATCATCGCGCAGGCGGGCACGGCCATGCTCTGCTACGTGACGCCGAAGGAGCATCTGGGTCTGCCCAATCGGGACGACGTCAAGGTCGGCGTGATCACCTACAAGATCGCCGCCCATGCCGCCGATCTGTCCAAGGCGCATCCGCACGCCCAGGACCGTGACGACGAACTCTCCAAGGCGCGCTT
Organism: Nocardia jejuensis NBRC 103114; assembly: GCF_001613145.1. Taxonomy (GTDB): domain Bacteria; phylum Actinomycetota; class Actinomycetes; order Mycobacteriales; family Mycobacteriaceae; genus Nocardia; species Nocardia jejuensis. Next base: position 12,488 of record NZ_BDBU01000052.1, on the reverse strand, counting down.
CGAATTCCGCTGGCACGATCAGTTCGCGCTGTCGCTGGATCCGGACACCGCACGGGAGTACCACGACGAGACCATGCCGGCGGAGCCCGCCAAGACCGCGCACTTCTGCTCCATGTGCGGTCCGAAGTTCTGCTCCATGCGCATCTCCGCCGACGTGCGCGAGTACGCCGAGAAACAGGGTCTGACCGACGTGGCCGCCATCGAGGCGGGCATGGCCGAGAAGTCCGCCGAATTCGCCACCGCCGGCAACCAGGTCTATCTGCCCGTGGTGTCGTAACTCGATTCCCGCTGCCCGAGTGGGTGATTCGGGGGCGCTACCGATCGTGGGGTATCGGTAGCGCCCCCGGCAGGAACCACCTGCCTACCTGACGGGTCACCGACCCGCGGCGTCCGAATCCGGCGGACCGGTCGCATCCGGCGGACCGGTCGCATCCGGCGGACCGGTCGCATCCGACTGCATCCCACGGTCCGACCGCGTCCGGCGGTCCGACTGTGTCCGGCGGTCCGACTGCGTCCGACTTCGACAGTCCGGCGGCCGTCCGAGAATGGCAGCCCGTCCGCCACCCGACGCGGTCCGCCGGGTGACTGACGCGACTATTTGTCGGCGGTGAGTGTGCCGCCGATGGCCCAGCTGTCGGTGGGCACCTCCTGAATCCACACCTGGACGGCCTCGGCCGGAATCTGCAGGGCGTCGACGAAGGCATCGGTGATGCGCCGCACCAGATCTCGCTTCAGTTCGATGGTGCGCGGACCCTGCTGCACGGTGACGATGGGCATGACTGTTCTCCTCGGATCGATAGTGAATTCGATTGGCTCCGTGCGACTTTCGGATTCGGTATCCGTGTCTTCCGGCGGCCTGGGAACAGTTCACCGCATTCGCGCGCGCGGACCAATGGCCACTGTGCGCACGCAGCGATAAGCAATGCTTATCGTGGCGGCGGGGTCCGCCCGGCGGGGTCCGACCGCAGCGCCTATCGCGACCGGGGGCCGGACGCGTCGGCCTCGGCGAGCAGGGCGACCAGCAAGGTCAGGTGATCGGTCGCGGCGTCCGCGCGCACGGCCAGCGCGATCGGCAGCGCCATCCCGGGATCGGCGAACGGCCGGAAGGCGATGCGCGGAGTGCGCACCAGGTCGGCGTTGGAGTTGTACACAACCGTCCACATGGGTGCACCGGACCCGACGACCGCGAGATTGTCCTGCAGGGTGGCCGAGGCCGGAGCCGGTGCGGGGATCGGCTCGAAACCCGCACGCGCACAAGCGGTCAGCACCAGATCCACCAGCGCCGGATGGTTGCGCCGCTCGGTCATCCGCAGCGGAACGTCCGCCAGATCCGCGAGCCGCACCGATTCCCGCTCGGCGAGCGGATGCCGTGCGGGCAATGCCACCACCAGCGGATCCGACCAGACGGGCAGGAAATCCAGCTCGGGACTGCGCCCCGGTTCGGGCGACCGGACGAACGCCGCGTCCAGCCCGCCGTCCGCCACCTGCCGCACCCGTTCCTGCACGGGCAATGCGACCAACTCCAGCCGGACGTTCGGCACCCGCTCGGCGAACCCGTCCAGCACCGCGTCCAACCGCGCGCCCAACCCGGTCACCGTGCCCAGGCGGAACACCTCGGCCCGCCCACCGGCCAGGTCCGCGACCGACGCGCGAGCCTGATCCGCGGCCGCCAGCACCGCCCGCGCGGCAGGCAGGAACCGCACCCCGGCCGCAGTCAGCGCCACCTTGCGCGAAGACCGCTCCAGCAGCCGCACTTTCAGCTCCCGCTCCAACCGGGCCACCTGCTGCGAAACCGCGGGCTGCGCGATGTGCAGGCGCTCGGCCGCCCGCCCGAAATGCAGTTCCTCCGCCACCGCGACGAAGTACCGCAGCTGGCGCAATTCCACCGCTACCGACTCCTCAGGCTCGAAACACCGCGATGGCGAACCTATCACCGGTCACGATCAGCCCTCGAGGCTCGAGGTTCCGGGCGCACCCGCACCACTCGCCGAGAGCGCCGACCGCGCCCATGATCCGCTCGATCTCGAGGTCGGACAGTTCGGGGTAGATCGGCAGGCAGACACGGGCCCGGGCGAGGTGTGTCACGGGCGGAAGCGAGCGGTCAGGGACGCGACGAGATCTGCTGCACTCCCCAGCTGTTCCCGTCCGGATCCTGGAAGAAGAAGAATCCGACATTGTCCAGGGGATGCGGTGTGGGCGAGGGATTTTCGCCCAGGACCTGGATCTCGCCGACCTCGACGCCGCGTCCGACGAGTTCGGCGCGGGCGCGCTCCAGATCCGGGACGACCAATTGCAGACCCTTCAGCGAGCCGGGCGGCATATCCGGGACCATGCCCTGGCCGATGACGATGGAGCAGCCGGAGCCGGGCGGGGTCAGCTGCACCCCGCGCATCCCGTCGCCGGGTCGGATGTCGAAATCGACATGGAAGCCGAGCTTGTCGCCGTAGAAATCCTTGGCGCGATCGATATCGGACACCGGGACGACGACTACTTCGAGAGTCCAGTTCACGGGCGTTCCTTCCGGTCGGGGCCTATCTCACCAGTACAGACGTGAGCTCGCACCGCAAATCATCGCCCCTCCCGCCGCACGGCCGCTGCTGCATCGCCCTACCGCCCCACGGCTGCTACGGCATCGCCCGTCCGGCCGGCGGCCGCGGGAAACGACAGTCACCGGGTCGCGGGCTGCCATCGGTGCGCGAATTCTCCGGGGGTGGGCGGCGGGCCCGGAAGATCTCCTTCGGCGGCGAGCCCGTCGACGAGCAGCGCCAGCACACGGCGGCGCAACTGCGCGGTGCGCGCCGGATCGGGCAGCGTGATAGCGGCGCAGGATTCCAGGATCAGGCCCAGGTCGGCGGCATCGACGCCGGCGCGCAGGCGGCCGGACTCGCGAGCCCCGGCGATGATCCGCTCGGCGAGCTCCCCCGCCCGCAGCACCTCCGGCAGGAAGGAATCGTCGGGGGTGAACGTGCCGGCCAGGTGCACGGTCAGGGAGTGCACATCGGCGTCGACGACCCGCTGCAAGAAGTCGACCAGCACCTCCCACCCTCCCGAATTCCGCAGTGCGGCTTCGGCTTCGGCGTTATAGCGGCGCAGCCCGTCGTAGCAGAGGGTCCGCAGCAGGTCCTCCTTGCCCGGATATCGCCGATACAGCGCGCTGATCCCCACCCCCGCCCGCTCCGCGACCGCGGAGATCGGCGCCTTGGGTTCGGCCAGGAACACCTCGCGCGCCGCACTCAGGATGATCTCGTCATTGCGGGCGGCCTGCGCCTTGCGGCCGGGTAGCCCCCGCTGAACCGGTTTCTCGTCCGTATCGCTCATGACTTCAGCCTAACACTTGAACGGAAGGATCTGTTCCGTTACTGTCTTCATCAGAACAAAATATTCCGTTCCAATTAGGAGACGAGCATGACCGCGATCCGCCCCTTCCGCATCGAGATCCCGCAGGCCGACCTGGATGACCTGCGGGCACGCCTGGACCGCACCCGCTGGGCCGATCAGATTCCCGGATCGGGCGAGGAGTACGGCGTGAGCGTGGACCGCGTACGACACCTGGTGAACTTCTGGCGCGACGGGTTCGACTGGCGCGAGGTGGAGGCGAAGCTGAACGCGTACCCGCATTTCATCACCGAGATCGACGGCCAGGACATTCACTTCCTGCACGTGAAGTCGCAGCGAGAGAACAGCTTTCCGCTGATCCTGACCCACGGCTGGCCGGGCACCTTCGTGGAGTTCCTGGACGTGATCGAGCCGCTCACCGACGCCGGATACGACCTGGTCATCCCCTCGGTTCCCGGATACGGATTCTCCGGCGTCACCACCGAATCCGGATGGGACGACGCCCGGATCGGCACGGCCTGGGCCGAGCTCATGAAGCGCCTGGGGTACACCCGATACGGCGCGGCCGGTAACGACGGCGGCTCCGCCATCTCCCCGGAGGTCGGCCGCGCGGACGCCGAGCACGTGACGGGAGTCCATGTGACACAGGTGTATTCGTTCCCGACCGGCGATCCCGCCGAGATGGTGGATCTGACCGAGGACGAGCAGAGCTCGCTCGCCACCCTGGACTGGTTCGTGAAGAACAAGATGGGGTTCAACGTGCTGCAGTCGCAGCAGCCGCAGACTCTCGCGCACGCGCTGATGGATTCACCGACCGGGTTGATCGGCTGGAATTCCCAGCTGCTCGGACCCGACCTGGACGACGAGTTCGTGCTCACCAATATCGCCATCCACTGGTTCACCGGTACCGCGGGCTCGGCCATCCGGCACTACTTCGAGAAGAGCCGGGCCGCCCAGCCGGCCGGGCCGACGACGGTGCCGACGGCCCTGAGCGGCTCCAACGGCGATTTCCACGGGATTCGCCGGTTCGCCGAGCGGGACCACAACATCGTGTCCTGGAAGACCCACGACGTGTACACGCACTACCTGCATCACTCCGCGCCCGAATTGATGGCCCGGGAGATCGGCGAGTTCTTCGCGCGATACCGCTGACCCGCCGCGGCCCACCCGTACCCGGGCGGGCCGCGTACGTGGAGTCTGTCGCATGTCCGCGAGACGCACGACGATGGTTCGCGAACGCTCCGGTTGATGTACTGGATTCACCGTCAGAACAACGCAATTGCGTACTCGACCAGGAGGAACATCATGCGAATCGCCATCTTCGGAGCCACCGGAACCGTCGGCAGGCAGGTCGTCGAGCAGGCCCTCGCGGCGGGGCACGACGTCACCGCGCTCACCCGCTCGGCCGCGAATGTATCCGTCGCCCCCGACCAGCGACTGCGGATCGTCGAGGGTGACGTATTGGATCCGGGTGCGGTCGAGCGCACCGTCGCCGGGCAGGACGCGGTGATCGTCACCCTCGGCGCGGGACGCAAGGGCGTGGTCCGCGCCGAGGGCACCCGCACCGTCATCGAGGCCATGGGTCGCACGGGGGTCAAACGGCTCATCGTGATGTCCTCGCTCGGCGTGGGCGACAGCCGGGGCAACCTCGACTTCCTCTGGAAGTACGTGCTGTTCGGCGTGGTGCTGCGCCAGGCCTACGCCGATCACGTGCGGCAGGAGGCCTACACGCAGGCAGCCGACCTGGACTGGACCATCGTGCGCCCGGCCGCGTTCACCGACGATCCGGCCACCGGCCGCTACCAGCGTGATGTCGCCCCCGACGCCCAGGGGCTGAAGCTGAAGATCGCCCGCGCGGACATCGCGGCGTTCCTGCTGGAGCAGCTCACCGACACCACCTACCTGCGCCGCACCCCCGGCATCTCGAATTGAGCTGTCACACAGTTCGATTCAGCGCGGGCGAATCCCGGTCCGCACCGAGCGGCCGAGGCGTCCTCGGCAGCTCCGCGCAGGCCGGGATTCGTCGGGTTCAGGCGTGTTCGTGCGTCGGGCCCCAGGACGGGAACGGATCCGGATACGCGGCCCAGACCTGCGGTCCCGCAGCCATTTCCGCATCGGTGAGCAGGGCGTGGCTCAGCAGATCGCGGACGTGCGGGCGGTCCAGCTTCACGCCGATGAACACGATCTCCTGGCCCGGCGTCATATCCAGCGCGGTCCAGTACGCGCCCGCCTCGAAGGTCAGGTTGGGCCCGGCCTGGGACCAGATGGCGGCCAGATCGGGGCGGGTCGCGAGCCAGAAGAAACCCTTGCTGCGCAACAACCGCTGCAGTTGTGCCAGTGCGGAATTCAATCGTTCGGGATGGAACGGCCGGTCGGCGGTGAAGGTCAGGCTGCTGATGCCGTACTCCTCGGTCTCGGGCGTGTGCCCGCCCGCGAGTTCTTCGTCCCAGCCCTCGAATTGGGCCGCGATATCCGGGTTGTAGCGCCCGGTGCCGAGCACCTCGGACAGCTCCACCACGCCGCGCTCGGCCCGCACGAGACGCGCGCCCGGATTCAGGCGCCGGATCGTCGCCTCCACCGTGCCGGCGGCGTTCGCGCTCACCAGGTCGGTCTTGTTGAGCACCAGCACGTTCGCGAACTCGACCTGATCGATGAGCAGATCGGCGATGGTGCGGGCATCCCCTGCACCCGCCTGCAGATTTCGTTCCGCGAGCGCCTGCCCCTTGACCACTTCGGCCAGGAAGGTGGAGGCGTCCACGACGGTGACCATGGTGTCCAGGCGGGCGAGCTCGCCGAGGGTGAAACCGTCCTCGAACTCCCACTCGAAGGTGGCGGCCACCGGCATGGGTTCGGAGATGCCGGTGGATTCGATGACGAGCTGATCGAATCGGCCCTCGCGCGCGAGCTTGCCGACCGATTCGATGAGGTCCTCACGCAGCGTGCAGCAGATGCAGCCGTTGGTGAGTTCGACGAGTTTCTCCTCGGTGCGGTCCAGGTGCCCCTGACCCGCGATCAGCGCCGCGTCGATGTTCACCTCGCTCATGTCGTTCACGATGACCGCGACGCGGCGGCCGTCGCGGTTGGCGAGGATGTGGTTGAGCAGGGTCGTCTTGCCCGCGCCCAGGAAACCGGAGAGCACGGTCACGGGCAGCGGCGCGGGGATCTGGGCTGAAGTCACGAGTTAATGATAACGGTTTTCATTAGCTATAGAGATTCGGGGCCGCTCCGCCGCGTTCGCCGAACCAGTAGGGTCACGGACGTGGATCTGCTACCGCTCACCCCCAACGGCCGGACGCCGGTGCGCGCCCTGACCATCGCCGGCACCGACTCCGGCGGCGGCGCGGGCATCCAGGCCGACTCCCGCACCATGGCGCTGTGCGGCGTGCACGCCTGCGTGGCCGTCGCCGCCGTCACCGTGCAGAACACGCTGGGCGTCAGCGGTTTTCACGAGATTCCGCCGCAGATCGTGGCCGATCAGGTGCGCACCGTGGTGGGCGACATCGGCATCGGGGCCGCCAAGACCGGCATGCTGGCCTCGACCGGCATCATCGAGGCCGTCGCGACCGTGTGCCGGGAGGTGGGCATCGGACGCGACGGCGGTATCCCACTGGTGGTCGATCCGGTCGCGGCCTCCATGCACGGCGATCCGCTGCTGCACGCCGAGGCCCTGGACGCGGTGCGGCACACCCTGATTCCGCTCGCCACCGTCGTCACCCCGAACCTCGACGAGGTGCGGCTGATCACCGGCATCCAGGTCACCGACGACGCCACCGCCCGCAAGGCCGCCGAGGCGCTGCACGGGCTCGGCGCGCAGTGGGCCATCGTCAAGGGCGGGCACCTGCGCACCTCCGAACTGAGCACCGACCTGCTCTTCGACGGCGACACCTTCCTGGAACTGCCCGCCCCCCGCATCGCCACCGGCAACGATCACGGCGGCGGCGACACCCTCGCCGCCGCCATCTGCTGCGCGCTCGCGCACGGGTATTCGGTGCCGGACGCGGTCGCCTTCGCCAAGGAGTGGACCTTCCGCTGCCTGGAAGCCTCCTACGATCTGGGCGCCGGCCACGGCCCGGTCTCCCCGCTCTGGCGACTGCACCTCGGCCTGCGCTGAGAACCCTCGGCGCTCGCACCGTGGCGACCGGCACCGGGACCGAACCCGCTGGGCGGGACGCAGTCTCGACCGCGCCGCACGCCGACTGTTAAGCCGGGTGCGTGAACAACCCGATCGGACCGCTCGGCCCCGCCGACGAAGGCTTCAACCATCAGATCGCCGACACCGTCGCGACGGTCGCCACCAGCGATCTGGCCTGGACCGAGAAGGTGTGCGCCATGGCGTGCGCGCCGGACGGTTCCCGGCAGCTCGGGTTCGGCCTGGGCCAGTACAAGAATCGCAATGTGCTCGACGCCTACGCGGGCATCTCGCAGGGCGTGCAGCAGCTCACCGTGCGCGGAAGTCGCACGCTCGCACCACATCCCGACGTCACCTCGGTCGGCCCGATCCATTACGAGATCGTCGAGCCGATGCAGCGGATCCGCTTCCGGCTCGACGAGAACGACTGCCAGCCCATCGCTTTCGACTGGCTCTTCGAGGCCGCGCTGCCCGCGCAGCTGGAGGACCGCACCCATATGCGGCGCGGCTACCGGGTGATGTCGGATCTGGTGCGCTATCACCAGATCGGCACCGCGTCGGGGTGGGTGAGCATCGACGGCGTCCGCACCGAATTCCAGGACTGGGTCTCCACCCGCGATCACTCCTGGGGCGTGCGCTACGACGTCGGCCTGCCGATGCCCGATGTGGAATCGATGGACCTGCCCGAGGAGGTCTCGTTCCGGATGATCTGGGCCCCGATCCTGATGACCCGCCCCGACGGTTCCCGCTACGGCCTGCACCTGCACTACCAGATCATCCAGATGGACGGCTATTTCAGTAAGACCGTGATGGGCGGAGTCGAGCACGATCACGGCTGGCTGCAGAAGTGGAAGGATCTGGTCCCGGATCTCGCCTTCGACCCGGTGAACCGGCGACTGCGCGGCGGCAAGATCCTGGCCACCACCGAGGACGGCGCGGAGCGGGTGCTCACCCTGGAGGCGGTGTCGGACACCGGGTTTCATCTCGGCGCGGGCCTCTATTTCGGACTCGACGGTCAGCACCACGGCTCCTGGCGCGGACCCGGCGAGCACGTGGACGGCGAACGCATCGCCGATTGCAGCACCCACGACGCCGCGCGCCGTCTGCACCAGATCCGGGACACGGTCGTGCGCGTCGCCGACTCCACCGGAGCCGTCGGCTACGGCAATTGCCAGCCCATCATCACCGGCGGCGACGCGTCGCTCGGCCTGAGCAGGGAATCCTCGTTCATGTGAGTGCGGCCGGGGTTCATGTGAGCGCGGCCGGGGCTCATGTGAGTGCGGCCGGGCCCGTGACCTGCGGCGCTCACAGGAACCTCCCAGCTGCGCCGCAGGGCCGGCCCAGTCTGATCGTCGAAGTTGGTCACCATGACCGACACCGTGACCGCCGTCCGCACGGCGGAACCAGCAGGGGCCGTGACCACGCCCGTTGTGGATGTGGTCGTTCCCGTCTACAACGAAGAGGTCGATCTGGGACCGTGCGTGCGTCGCCTGCACGCGTTCCTGGCGTTGAACTTCCCGTTCACCGCGCGAATCACCATCGCGGACAACGCTTCCACCGACACGACGCTCACCGTGGCCCGGGAACTCGCGGCGCAGTTGAACGGCGTGCGGGTGGTGCACCTGGACCGCAAGGGGCGCGGGCGCGCCCTGCGTGAGGTGTGGCAGCAGTCCGACGCGCAGGTCGTGGCCTACATGGACGTCGATCTCTCCACGGATCTGAACGCGCTGCTGCCGCTGGTCGCGCCGCTGGTGTCCGGACATTCGGACCTGGCCATCGGCACCCGGCTGGCCTCCTCGTCGCGGGTGGTGCGCGGCCCCAAGCGGGAGATCATCTCGCGCTGCTACAACCTGATCCTGCGCACCTCGCTGCAGGCCAAGTTCTCCGACGCGCAGTGCGGATTCAAGGCCATGCGCAGCCAGGTCGCGAAACTGGTGCTGCCGCTGGTCGAGGACGGTGAATGGTTCTTCGACACCGAACTGCTGGTGCTGGCCGAGCGCATCGGGCTGCGCATCCACGAGGTGCCGGTCGACTGGATCGACGACCCGGACAGCCGCGTCGACATCGTGGACACCGCGCGCAAGGATCTGCGCGGCATCTGGCGGGTCGGGCGGGCGCTCACCAGCGGGCGACTGCCCATCAACGAACTGCGCGAGGCCATCGGCCGCGAACCCCTGGTGGAGGGGGTGCCGCTCGGGATGGTCGGGCAGCTGGTGCGATTCGGCATCGTCGGTGTCGGCTCCACCCTGGCGTACCTGCTGCTCTACCTGGTGCTGCAACCGATGCTCGGCGCACAGCCCGCCAACTTCCTGGCCCTGCTGATCACGGCGGTCGGCAACACCGCCGCCAACCGCGCCTTCACCTTCGGGGTGCGCGGCTCGTCCCAGGCGGTCTCGCACCACTTCCAGGGCCTGCTCATCTTCGGCTTCGGACTGTTCCTCACCAGCGGATCCCTTTTCGCCCTGCATCATTGGGCTCCCGGATCCGCCGTGCACCTGGAACTGATCGTCCTGGTGATCGCCAACCTGCTGGCCACCCTGGCCAGGTTCGTCGGCCTGCGCTGGGTCTTCCGCCAGGCCCACGCCCGCGACCTGCCCACCGAGCTGAACGAGTCGAAAGGAATGATCCGATGACCGCGATTTCCCCCGCGCCCCGAGCGATCACGACCGTCGTTCCACACTCCGCGCAGCCGATCCACGGACACCTCCAGAGCTGGACACCGGGCTGTGCGTTATCCGAGCACAACCCCTCGGCAGCGCACGGTCCCGCCGTACGGATTTCACTCTCCCCGCTCACTGCCGCGGCCCCGGATCACCCGCTGACGCGCGGCCTCGCACGAGTACGCGGCGGCGACAACCCCGTCGGACTCGACAGCTATCGGACCGGAGGCGCTCGATGACCACGACAATCGCCGAACCGCGAGCGACGGCCCCGCTGGTCGAGGATGCGGCGCCGCCGGCGCGGCGCCGGGAACTCCTGGCGCTGGCGGCACTGCTGATCGGCACCGCCGCCGCGTATCTGTGGAACCTGTCCTCCAGCGGCTGGGCCAATTCGTTCTATGCCGCTGCGGTGCAAGCGGGTTCGGTGTCGTGGAAGGCGTTCTTCTTCGGCTCCTCCGACGCCGCCAACTCGATCACGGTGGACAAGACGCCGCTGTCGCTGTGGCCGATGGAATTGTCGGTCCGGGTCTTCGGGCTCTCCAGCTGGGCCATGCTGTTCCCGCAGGTGCTGCTGGGCGTCGGCTCGGTGGCCATGCTGTGGGCGAGCGTGAAGCGCAATTTCGGGACCTCGGCCGGGCTGCTCGCCGGACTCGTGCTGGCGCTGACTCCGATCGCGGCGGTGATGTTCCGGTTCAACAACCCCGACGCCATGCTGGTGTTCCTGATGGTCGCCGCGGCCTGGGCGATGACCCGCGCGGTGGCCGACGGCCGCTGGCGCTGGCTGGTGCTCACCGGACTGTTCATCGGCTTGGGGTTCCTGGCCAAACAACTTCAGGTGCTCCTGGTGGTGCCCGCGCTCGCACTGACCTACCTGATCGCCGGACCGCCGAAGCTGGGCACCCGAATCGCCCAGCTCTTCGCGGCGGGTGCCGCCATGCTCGTCGGCGCGGGCTGGTGGGTCCTGGTGGCCGAACTCTGGCCGACCGACGACCGCCCGTATTTCGGTGGCTCCCAGAACAATTCGATCGTCGAGTTGACCCTCGGCTACAACGGCCTCGGCCGCCTCAGCGGTAACGAGAGCGGCAGCGTCGGACCGGGCGGGGAACTGCCCGCCGGCGGAAACGGCATGTGGGGTTCGACCGGCATCACCCGACTGTTCGAGCCCGCGCAGGGCGGGCAGATCGCCTGGCTGATCCCGGCGGCGCTGATTCTGCTCGTCGCGGGACTCCTGGTGCGCGGCAAGGCAACCCGCACCGACGGTCAGCGGGCCGCGCTCATCCTCTGGGGCGGCTGGCTGGTGGGCACCGGTCTGGTCTTCAGCTTCATGAAGGGCATCTTCCACCCGTACTACACGGTGGCCCTGGCCCCGGCCGTGGCCGCGCTGGTCGGCGCGGGCAGCGTGCAGCTGTGGCAGCACCGGGACCGGCTGTGGGTCCGGCTCGCCTCGGCGCTCACCCTGGCCCTCACCACGGCGACGGCGTGGATGCTGTTGTCCCGCACCACCTCCTTCGTGCCCTGGCTGCGGTGGGTGATCCTGGTCGGCGGTGTGCTCATCACCCTGGCGATGCTGATTCCGCTGCCCCGCAGGGCCGGTCTCGCGGCCGCCGCGGCGGCAGTCCTGCTCGCGCTGGCCGGACCGGTGGCCTACACGGTCGACGGCCTGTCCACCGGGCACGAGGGACCGATGCCCTCAGCCGGTCCGAGCGTGCGCGGCGGCTTCGGCTTCCCCGGCGGCATGCACGGCGGTGACGCGAACTCCCGGCGCGGCCCAGGCGCGGGCGGCAACTCCGGACCCGGGAACTTCAACGGCGGCAACGGTCGTGGCGGGAACGGCGGCCAGGGCAGCACCCCACCCGGCGGCGCTGACACCCCGGGAGGCGCCGGCGGCGCTGCCACCCCCGGAGGCGCCGGCGGCGCGAACATGCCAGGCACCAGCGCCGAAGGCGGTCAGATGGGCGGCATGATGGGCGGCGCGGCGGGCGGCGTCATGGGCGCGAGCAAGCCCAGCGACCGCGTCACCGGACTGCTGCTGTCCGAGGGCAACGAGTACACCTGGGTGGCGGCCACCGTCAGCTCCAACAGCGCGGCGGGTTTCCAGCTGGCCACCCAGCTTCCGGTGATGCCGGTCGGCGGCTTCAACGGCAGCGACCCCTCCCCCACGCTGGCGCAGTTCCAGCAGTACGTGGCCGACGGCGACATCCACTACTTCATCGCCGGCAGTCAGGGTGGCGACCGAGGTGGCGAGGGCCGCAACAGCAATGGCGCCGGTGCGCAGATCACCGCCTGGGTGAAGGAGCACTACACGTCCCAGGAGGTGGACGGCATCACCCTCTACGACCTGACCGCACCCATCGCCTGACAGA
>NZ_BDBU01000051.1 GCF_001613145.1 Nocardia jejuensis NBRC 103114 | reverse complement strand
GACCCCCGCCTGACAGACCCCCGGCTGCCGGACCCCGAGTCCGGCAGCCGGGATCTGCGAGAGCCCACCACACACCGCTGTGCCCGCCTCCCTTCCCCGGAGGCGGGCACAGCCTTTTTCGGCACGCCACTCGCGTGTTCGAACATATGTGCTAATCTGTTCGCGATCGCACCGCTATCAGCGTTGAAAATGCATCTGAACTGCGGGTATTCAGATTGCCCCGGAATGCCGCCCGATCCGAATCCGGGCCACCGGCAATCAGATCACCGCCCGAGCGACAGGGATCCGAGTGAAAGTGCACTACACATCGAAGAACATCGCGGCGACCGCCCTGCGCGATCCGTCCCCGCTGCCTATCCTGCACGAGAATGACTGCACCACAACACATTCGCGCTACACCGCCGTGTTCTACCGGAAGTGGGCGCAACATCTCTCGGAGCTGCACGCCCCGCGGCGCGCCCTCGATTCCGGGCAACCCGCCACGATCATGAATACTCCCGTCATACCCTGGATATCTTCCCCACCAGCACATTCCGTTGAATCGGAGATCCCGGGAATGATCGAAATGGGCCCCCCACACCCGCTCGGCGACGACCACCGTGAATCCTTCTGGCGCAGAGTCGGGTGGTCACCCGATCTGCCGGAGCCCGAACGCGAGGTCATCGAGGCTCGCTGGGACGACGAATCCATCGATATGGCAGAGATTTTCGGCTGGTGATCGACCGGAACCGCTCAGCGCGGAGCGTGCAGCGCCGTGTGCAGGGTGGCCGCCCACTGCTGGACGATGTCCTTGCGGCGCAGTGAGTCGTCGGTGAGGACATCGGCCAGACCGAGGCCGCGCGCCATGTCGAGGGTGGCCTGAACCAGGTGGTGCGCCACCGGATCGGAGTCGTCGACGCCCAGCGCGTCCACGGCCATGCGGTGCGAGATCCGCCCGAACCGGGCCTCGAGCGGCATGATGCGTTCGCGCAGCGCCTGGTCGGCGGCGGCATGGGTCCACACCTGCAGCGCCGCCTTGAACAGCGGACTGGTGTAGGACTCGACGAGCCCGGCGACCACCGCCTCGGTGCGGGCCGAGCCCTCGGCCACCTCGGAGGTGGCCAGTGCGTCCGCCTTGGCCTGATCCATCCGGGTGTCGAACATGTACTCGAGGGCGGCGGTGATCAGATCCTCGCGGGTGGGGAAATGATGCTGCGCCGCGCCACGCGACACCCCCGCGCGTTCGGCGACCACGGCGACCGTCGCCGCTGCCCAGCCCGTCTCGGCCAAGCAGTCGATGGTCGCCTCCAGCAGCCGCTGCCGGGTGGCCCGGCTGCGGTCCTGCTTGGGTTCGTGGGGTGTCGCCATGACGGCTATTCTGCCCAGCTCGGCGGGCGGCGCTGCATGAAGGCCGTGATGCCCTCGATCACCTGCGGGGTGCCGAAGAAGCTCGCCGATCGTTTGGCCAGGTCCTCGGCCGAACGATCGAAGGCCGCGAGCAGCTCCCCGTTTACCAGTTGCTTGGCCTCGGCCAGGCCCTGCGGCGAGCCCTTGCGGAGCTCGCCGAGCAGGCGCGCGGTCTCGGCGACGGGATCCTCCGCGGCCACCGTGACGAGGCCGATCCGTTCGGCCTCGGCGGCGTCGAAGGTCTCGCCGGTCTGGAAGTACCGGGCCGCCGACCGTCCCGTCATGCGCGGCAGCAGCGTCAGCGAGATCATGAACGGCGCCAGCCCGATTCGCACCTCGGTGAGGGCGAAACTGCTGCCGCGCCCCGCGATCACCAGATCACAGGCGGCGATGATGCCCATACCGCCCGCGCGCACATTGCCGTCGACCCGCGCCAGCACCGGCTTGGGCATGACGAGGATGTCGCGCAGGACCGAGATCATCCACCGGGTGCGGATGTCGGCCGCCGCCGCCGGGTCGGCGTCCACGGCCTCCTTGAGATCCGCACCCGCGCAGAAGGTGTTGCCGGTGTGCGCGAGCACCACCCCGCGCACCGCGTCGTCGCTCGCCGCCCGCTCGAGACCGGCCAGCAGCTCGGTCACCAGCCGCGAGGACAGCGCATTGCGGTTGTGCGGCGAATCCAGCGTCAGCACGGCGAAGCCGTCGTCCTGCACCTCGTAGCGTACGAACGGCGCGTCGGTGGTGGTGTCACTCATCGAAACTCCCGAATCTCAGTACGAGCGGGGCAGGCCCAGCGAATGCTGGGCGACGAAGTTGAGGATCATCTCGCGGCTGACCGGAGCGACCCGGGCGATGCGGGACGCGGCGAGCATGCCCGCCAGGCCCACATCGGAGGTCAGGCCGGCGCCGCCGTGCGTCTGGATGGCCTGATCCAGCGCCTTGATACTGGCCTCCGCCGCAGCGTATTTCGACATATTGGCGGCCTCGGCCGCGCCGAAGTCGTCACCGCCGTCGTACAGATGCGCGGCCTTCTGCATCATCAGCTTGGCCAGTTCGAGTTCGATCTTCACCTGGGCGAGCGGATGCGCGATGCCCTGGTGCGCACCGATCGGCGCGCCCTTCCACACCGTGCGCTCCTTGGCGTACGCGACGGCCTGGTCGATGGCGTAGCGGCCCATGCCGATCGCCATGGCCGCACCCATGATCCGCTCGGGGTTCAGGCCGGCGAACAGCTGCGCGATGGCGGCGTCCTCCTTGCCGACCAGCGCGGTCGCGGGCAGGCGCACATCGTCCAGGAACAGCGTGAACTGATTGTCCGGCTCGATGATGTCCATCTCCTGCTTCGTCTTCTCGAAGCCGGGGGCATCGACAGGCACGATGAACAGGGCGGGCTGCAGATTGCCGGTCTTGGCGTTCTCGGTGCGCGCCACGATCAGCACGGCCTCGGCCTGATCCACGCCCGAGATGTAGATCTTGCGGCCGTTGAGGATCCAGTCCTCGCCGTCGCGGCGGGCGGTGGTGGTGATCTTGTGCGAGTTGGAGCCCGCGTCCGGCTCGGTGATGCCGAAGACCATCTTCGAGGATCCGTCGGCCAGCTTGGTCAGCCAGTACCGCTTCTGATCCTCGGTGCCATACTTGCTGATGATGGTGCCGCAGATGGCGGGTGACACCACCGCGAGCAGCAGCCCGCAGCCCTGCGCGGACAGTTCCTCCTGCACCAGCGCGAGCTCGTAGATGCCCGCGCCACCGCCGCCGTACTCCTCGGGCAGGTTCACGCCCAGGAAGCCGAGTTTGCCCGCCTCGTTCCACAATTCGTCGAACGGTTCGTTGCGGCGCGCCTTGGGTCCGGCGTAGTCGCGGAAGTTGTACTTGGCGGCGAGCTTGCGGACCGCTTCCCGCAGCGCCTTCTGCTCGTCGGTTTCGATGAAGCTCATCTGCCTACTCCTGACCTTCGCTGTCTTCTGAATGGACCACGGCGAGCACGGCGCCGACTTCGACCTGCTGTCCGGCCGTCACATTGAGTTCGGAGAGGACACCCGCGGCGGGCGCGGCGATGGTGTGCTCCATCTTCATCGCCTCCAGCCACAGGATCGGCTGCCCCTTCTCGACCCGATCGCCGACCGCCGCACCCAGTCGGATGACCGAGCCCGGCATGGGGGCCAGCAGTGAGCCCTCGGCCACCTGATCGGCGGGATCCTCGAACCGGGGCAGACGACGCAGGGCCACCGGCCCGAGCGGGGAATCGACCGCGACCAGATCGCCGTAGCGGGCGATGCGGAAGGTGCGGCGCACCGCGCCCCGCTCCCCCGGCACCGACAGGCTGACCGAATCCGGTGTGGCGTCGAGCAATTCGAGTCCGTCGAAGCCCTCGACCGCGAGGCCGTCGCGGCCGATCGTGTAGCGCACCTCGTGCTTGCCGCTCAGGCGGCTGTCATAGGACTTGGACTGCGGCTGTGACGGGAGGTTGCGCCAGCCCGAGGGCAGCCCGCGACCGATGCGGGCGGTACGCCGGTTGGCGGCGGCGTCGGCCAGAGCGGCGGCCACGATGGACAGTTTCTCGTCGTTCTCGGAAACCAGTGGCGCCGAAAGCTTGTCGAGACCGTGGGTGGCGAAGAAGGCGGTGTCGGTATCGCCCGCCAGGAACGCCGGGTGCCGCAGCACCCGCACCAGCAGATCGCGGTTGGTGACCAGCCCGTGAATCTCCGCGCGGGCCAGCGCCGAGGCCAGCAGATGCGCGGCCTCGTCCCGCGTCTCGGCGAAGGAGATGACCTTCGAGAGCATCGGGTCGTAGTGCACGCCGACCACCGAACCGTCCACCACGCCGGTGTCCAGGCGCACGCCCGGCTCGGTCAGAACGGTGAATTCGCCTGTGGTGCCCGGGATATCGAGCTTGTGCACGGTGCCGGACTGCGGCTGCCAGTCCTGCGCCGGATCCTCGGCGTACAACCGCACCTCGATGGAGTGCCCGCGCATCCGCGGCTGCTCGGCGGGCAGCGGACGGCCCGCGGCCACCTGCAACTGCAGGCGCACCAGATCCAGCCCGGTGACCTGCTCGGTGACCGGATGCTCCACCTGCAGACGGGTATTCATCTCCAGGAAGAAGAACTCGCCCTTCTCGTCGGCCAGGAATTCGACCGTGCCCGCGCCCTCGTAGCCGATCGCCTCGGTGGCAAGGGTGGCCGCCTCGAACAGCCGAGCCCGCATGCTCGCTCCGCCGGCCACGGCGTCGATCTTCTCGACCAGCGGGGACGGAGCCTCCTCGACGACCTTCTGATGCCGCCGCTGGATCGAGCACTCGCGCTCGCCCACCGCCCACACCGTGCCGTGGGTGTCGGCCATGACCTGCACCTCGATATGACGACCGGTCTCCAGGTAGCGCTCGCAGAACACGGTCGGATCACCGAAGGCGGAGGCGGCTTCGCGCTGTGCGGCCTCGATCTGGTCGGTGAGCTCGGCCAGCTCGCGCACCACGCGCATTCCCCGCCCGCCGCCACCGGCCGACGCCTTGATCAGCACCGGCAGCATGTCGGCGGTGACCTCGGCGGGATCCAGCTGCTTCAGCACCGGCACCCCGGCCGCGTCCATCATCTTCTTGGACTCGACCTTGGAGCCCATCTGCTCGATGGCGGTGACCGGCGGGCCGATCCAGATCAGCCCGGCGGCCTGCACGGCCTTCGCGAATTCGGCGTTCTCGGACAGGAATCCGTATCCGGGGTGGATCGCGTCGGCGCCGGCGGCCAGCGCGGCCTCGATGATCAGTTCGGCGCGCAGGTAGGTCTCACCGGGGGTGTTGCCCGGAAGGCGAACGGCCGCATCGGCCTCCGCCACATGCGGGGCGTTCGCGTCGGCGTCGGAGTAGACCGCGGTGGTCGCGATGCCCATGCGACGGCAGGTGGCGAACACCCGTCGGGCGATCTCGCCACGATTGGCGACCAGAACGTTGTCTATTTCCATTTCTGGCCTCACATCCGGAAGACGCCGAAGCCCTCGGCGCCCTTGATCGGGGAATTGTGAATGGCGGACAGGGCCATTCCCAATACCGTGCGGGTGTCGCGCGGGTCGATGACGCCGTCGTCGTACAGGCGGCCCGACATGAACATGGGCAGCGATTCGGCCTCGATCTGCGCCTCGATCATGGCGCGCAGGCCGGCGTCCTGCTCCTCGTCGAACGGGATTCCGCGCGCCTCGTTGGCGGCCCGGCCCACGATGGAGATGACGCCCGCCAGCTGCGCACCGCCCATGACGGCGGATTTGGCGCTGGGCCAGGCGAACACGAAGCGCGGATCGTAGGCGCGACCGCACATGCCGTAGTGGCCCGCGCCGTAGGACGCGCCCATCAGCAGCGAGATGTGCGGGACCTTGGAGTTCGACACCGCGTTGATCATCATCGCGCCGTGCTTGATGATGCCCTTCTGCTCGTACTCCTTGCCGACCATGTAGCCGGTGGTGTTGTGCAGGAACAACAGTGGGGTGTTCTTCTGATTGGCCAGCTGGATGAACTGGGCCGCCTTCTGCGCCTCCTCGGAGAAGAGCACGCCGCGGGCGTTGGCCAGAATGCCGACCGGATATCCGTGCAGCTCGGCCCATCCGGTGACCAGGCTGGAACCGTAGAGCGGCTTGAACTCGTCGAAGTCCGAGCCGTCCACCACGCGGGCGATGACCTCGCGCGGATCGAACGGGATCTTGAGGTCGCCCGGGACGATGCCGACCAGCTCCTCCTGGCTGTGCAGCGGCTCGATCACCTCCGCGAGCGGGCGCGGGGCCGGGCCCTTCTTCTCCCAGTTCAGGCGCCGAACGATGGAGCGGCCCAGGCGGATCGCGTCCTGCTCGTCCACGGCCAGGTAGTCCGCGAGTCCCGAGGTGCGCGCGTGCATCTCCGCGCCGCCGAGGGATTCGTCGTCGGACTCCTCACCGGTGGCCATCTTGACCAGCGGCGGGCCGCCCAGGAACACCTTGGAGCGCTCCTTGATCATGACCGTGTAGTCGGACATGCCGGGGATGTACGCGCCGCCCGCGGTCGAGTTGCCGAAAACCAGTGCGATGGTGGGGATTCCGGCCGCCGAGAGCCGGGTCAGATCCCGGAACATCCGGCCGCCGGGGACGAAGACCTCTTTCTGCGTGGGCAGATCCGCGCCGCCGGACTCCACCAGGCCGATGACCGGCAGGCGGTTCTCCAGCGCGATGTCGTTCATGCGCAGGTTCTTGCGCAGCGTCCACGGGTTCGAGGTGCCGCCGCGCACGGTCGGATCGGGCGCGACGATCATGCATTCGACGCCCTCCACGATGCCGATGCCCGCGATCACGCTCGCGCCGACGTGGAAGTCGCTGCCCCAGGCCGCCAGCGGGGCCAGCTCCAGGAACGGCGAATCCTCGTCCAGCAGCAGTTCGATCCGCTCGCGCGCGGTCAGCTTGCCGCGCTTGCGATGCCGCGCCATCTTGTCGGGTCCGCCGCCCGCGATGTTCTTCGCGTATTCGGCTTCGACCTCGGTCAGTTTGGCCGTCATCGCCTCGGCGGCGGCCTGATAGTCCGCCGACTTCGGATCCACGGAGGTGCGCAGAATGCTCAAGACTGGTACCCCAATCGTTTGGCCGCAAGGCTGGTCAGGATCTCGTTGGTGCCGCCGCCGATACCCAGGATGCGCACATCCCGGTAGTGCCGCTCGACCTCGGACTCACGCATGTAGCCCAGGCCGCCGAACAGCTGAACAGCTTGGTGCGCGACCCATTCGGCGGTCTCCACCGCGGTGTTCTTGGCGAAGCACACCTCGGCGATCAGATCGGTCTCGCCGCGGGCGGCGCGCTCGGCCAGCGCGTGGGTGTACACCCGGGCGACGTCGATGCGGCGCGCCATCTCCGACAGCGTGTTCTGCACCGCCTGGCGGCTGATCAGCGGGCGGCCGAAGGTCTCACGGTCGCGGGTCCACCGCAGGGTCAGATCCAGGCAGCGCTGCGCATGCCCGTAACCCTGCACGGCCAGACCCACCCGCTCGCTCACGAAAGCCTGTGCGATCTGGGCGAATCCGCTGTTCTCCGGGCCGACCAGGTTCGACACCGGCACCCGCACGTCGACGTAGGACAGTTCGGCGGTGTCCGAGCACAGCCAGCCCATCTTCTCGAGCTTGCGGCTGACCGTGAACCCGGGCGTGCCCTTCTCGACCACCAGCAGCGAGACGCCACTCGCGCCGGGACCGCCGGTGCGCACCGCCGTCACCACGTAGTCCGCGCGCACACCCGAGGTGATGAACGTCTTGGACCCGTTCACGATGAACTCGTCGCCCTCGCGCACCGCGGTCGTGCGCAGATGCCCGACATCCGAACCGCCGCCCGGCTCGGTGATGGCCAGCGAACCGATCTTCTCGCCCGCCAGGGTCGGCTTCACCCAGCGCTCGATGTGCTCGGCGTTGCCCGAGGCGATGATGTGCGGCACGGCGATGCCGCAGGTGAACAGGGAGGCGAAAAGACCGCCCGAACCGCCCGCGTAGTGCATCTCCTCGGCCACGATGGCCGCGTCGATGCCGTCGCCGCCGGAACCGCCCGCGGCTTCGGGGAACTGGATGCCGAGCAGCCCCAGCGCGCCCGCCTTCTTGTGCAGATCGCGCGGGAGTTCACCCTCCCGCTCCCAGTCGTCGAGGTGGGGCAGCACCTCTCGCTCCACGAAACCGCGCACGGTGGCGCGCAATTCGCGACGCTCGGGCGTCTGCCAGGGGTTCACGTACTCGGCGCTCATGCCGCCTCGTTCCCTTCCGCGAGGCGCAATCCTCGCCGGTCATCTTCTCGCCCGTCAGGCCCGCAGTCGCGCGCTCGGGAATCAATTCCGCTGGTACCCGGGGATTTCCGCGAAGATCCGGACGGGACCGGCGGGGCGGGGCGTGCCCCGCGCACCGGCCGGCCGAGCCCGCTCACGGAAGCAGCTCCACGGGAATGTCGATGTGCCGGGCGCGGAGCCATTCCCCGAGCCCCTTGGCCTGCGGATCGAAGCGGGCCTGGTAGGCCACGCCCTCCCCGAGCAGGCCTTCGACGATGAAGTTCAGCGCGCGCAGATTCGGCAGTACGTGCCGGGTGACGGTCAGCTTCGCCGTTTCGGGCAGCAGCAGGCGCAGCTCGTCGACCGTCAGGGCGTGCACCAGCCAGCGGTACTGCTCGTCGGTGCGCACCCAGACGCCGATATTGGCATTGCCGCCCTTGTCGCCGCTGCGGGCCAGCGCGATGGCGCCGAGCGGGACTCGGCGGGTCTCGCCTCGCGGAAGCGGTTGCGGCAGGGCGGGTTCGGGCACCTCGGCGAGCGCGAGCGTCTCGGCGGACGGTGCGATCTCGACCCGGCTCCCGTCGGGCAGCACGGCGATGTGCGGAACCCGGTGCGCGTCCACGTATCCGGGCTTGAAGACGCCGTAGGGAGCGCCGTTGCCGGGCAGCGAGGTGAGCGAGAAGCCGGGGAAGCTGGCGAGCGCCAATTCCACCGCGACGCTGGAGAAGCCGCGGCCGACCTTGTTCGGGTCCGGGTCGCGCACCACGCAGCGAAGCAGGGCGCTGGCCTGCTCCTCGGTCTCGGCGTCCGGCCGATCCAGGCGGGCCAGGGACCATTCCAGCTGAGCGGGGCGCACCGGCAGCCAACTCTCCAGCTGCTGTTGCGCCAGTTGGGCTTTGGCCTCGATATCGAGACCGGTGAGCACGAATTCCATCTCGTTGCGGAAACCGCCGAGGGTATTGAGCGACACCTTCAACTGCGGCGGCGGGGCCTCGCCGGTGACACCGCTGATCAACACCCGGTCCGGGCCCTGCTGCGTGAGCGCGATGGTGTCCAGGCGGGTGGTGACGTCCGGGCCCGCGTAGCGCGCGGTCTGGATCTCGTACATGAGCTGGGCTTCCACCGTGTCCACGGTGACCGCGCCGCCGGTTCCGGCGTGCTTGGTGATCACGCTGCTGCCGTCGCGGCGCACCTCGGCGATCGGGAAGCCCGGGCGGCCCAGATCCGCGATCTCGGTGAAGAAGGCGAAATTGCCGCCGGTGGCCTGGGTCGAGCATTCGATGACGTGACCCGCGACCACCGCGCCCGCGAGGGCGTCGAAATCGGTTCGGCTCCAGCCGAAGTGGGCGGCGGCCGGGCCGACGACCAGTGCGGCGTCGGTGACGCGGCCGGTCACCACCACATCCGCGCCCGCGTTCAGCGCCTCGGCGATGCCCCAGGCGCCCAGGTACGCATTGGCCGTCAGCGGCGTTCCGAGTCCCAGCTCCTGCGCGCGCGGCAGCAGGTCGTCACCCGCCACGTAGGCGATCTTCGGAGTGAGACCGAGCTTCTCGGCCACCTCCCCCAGGCGCTGCGCCAGGCCCGCCGGGTTCAACCCACCGGCATTGGCCACGATGCGCACGCCCTGCTCGAGGGCGAGGCCGAGATTGTTCTCCAGCTGGCGCACGAAGGTCTTGGCGTAGCCGAGGTTCGCGTCCTTCATACGGTCGCGGCCCAGGATCAGCATGGTGAGCTCGGCGAGATAGTCGCCGGTGAGCACGTCGAGCTGCCCGCCCTCGAGCATCTCGCGCATGGCGCTCATGCGATCGCCGTAGAACCCCGAACAGTTGCCGATCCGAATGAGCTCCGCGTCGTCGGCGAGCTGACTCATCACTGGGCCTCCCTGGTGCGCACCCGAGTCCGGCGGCTGCTTCGCCGCGGGTCGCCATAAGGGTCACATTGCCCCTGAAAAAAATCAAGCCTGCGTGCTTGTTAATTTGCGGCGACTCGCCGGACCCCCGCGTGACGCCCCCGGGAACCTCGGGAAAGAGACCAGGCACACTTGACGCGTGTCCAAAGACGTACCCGTGATCCTGCTGCTGGCCATAGCCGGTTTCCTCTTCGGCGGCGCCTGGTCCACCTGGAAGAACACCAGGCCGCTCGCCATCGCACTCGCGGTCTGCGGAGTGCTAGCGGCGGCGGCCTCGATCCTGTGGTTGATATAGCTTTCGGGGGCCTTGGCCCCTAGTCGGCGTCCAGGCGGAAGATCCGCAGGTCTTCCGGGACTCCGCTCAGCGGCGCGGCGAAGAAGCTCCGGCGGTAGGGCTTGACGGCGAAGCCGAGGTCCTCGAGGGTTTCCGGGCTCAGGGATTCCAAAGTGGCGGCCGAGAGCATGGTGTTGCCGTTGCCGCCCGCCTCCATGACACGGGCCGCGATGGTGACGTCCAGGCCGAGCCAGTCGCCGCCGATCTCGCGCGGGGTGCCGGTGTGCAGGCCCATGCGCATCTGGGGGCAATACCCGTCGATGGAGACCGTGGTCAGGTTTTCCTTGGCGGCGACCGCGGCGCGGACCGCGCGGTCCGCCGTGGGGAACACGGCCATCACGCCGTCGCCCATGCGCTTGATGACCTGACCGCCGCGATCCACGATCGGCGGCTCGATCGCCTTGGCGACGCGGCGCAGCAGTTCCAGGGTCTGTTCGTCACCGGCGGCCAGCGACCAACTGGAGAAGGCCACCAGGTCGGTGAACATGATGGTGATCTCGGCGTTGCCGCGGCCCTTGCCGACCCGCTCCAGCATGGCCTGCCACACCTGCAGCGCGCCGAGGCCCAATTCCCGAGCGGCACTGGGGGAATCGCCGACCAGCTTGTCCGCGGCCCGCGCCACCGCGCGAGCGCCGCCGGGACCGGACACCGACAGCGGATCCCCGAAGGCGGGGTCGCCGGGCAGGTTCTCGCGCGCCTTGCGGATCACGCCGATCAGATCCCCGCGCTGATTCGCCGCGGAGACCAGGGAGGACAGTTGCCCCGGAAAACGACGACGGCCGCCCTCGGCTCCGTCCGGATCCGGGTGCAGTTCGGTGGGGGTCAGGGGGATCACCAGGTCGGGGTCGATACGGGACTCCCGCGACGCGGTTCCGTTCGCATCCTTCGACCGGCCGCGATCGGTCCCCAGACCTTCGCTGCGGGACTCGCGAGGCCCTTCGGAACGGCTCTTGCCCGATTCCGCACGTGTCTTGCCCTTGCCGGCGGACTTCGCGGCGTCGGAACGGGCCTTGGCCGCATCGGAACGCGCCTTGGCCGCATCGGAGCGGGCCTTGCGAGACCCTTCGGCGTTGGATCTGCCGGGGGCAGGCTCACCGCCGTCGGAGGGTCGTTCGCTCACGCCCAGAGCGTATCCCAGCCTCTTGTCATCGAGTGGATTAATGATTGCCACCTGGACACCTACCTATCGGTCCGTGCGGCCACAGCGCTGGGCCCGCCGATCGTTCGAGTGTTTTGGTTGCTGCCGCGATGCTACCCACGGCCGGGCGGAACCGGCCAGATGTTTCCGGCTCCGAGCGAGAGTATTCACAAACTCTTATCGTTACGCCGCGTTGCTTTACATCGCGGGTTCGGCGCTGTTGCTCCGCACCCGGATATGACATCGGCCCGATACGGAAATCCGTATCGGGCCGATGTACCGCCGACCGGGCAGTGGCCGACGATCCCGGGCAGGGTCTCTAGGCGTCGCGCTTGTTCAGCGTGACGAGGGCGGCTCCGAAGATGATCAGGACGATCACCGCGAAGTACACCAGGCTCCCCCACGGACCCCAGTGCCAGTTGGCACTCGAATCCCGCTGGGTGAAGAACCGGTTCGCATTCTGGAAGGGCAAGAAGGGAGCGACATTACGACCGAAGCTACCGAACGCGCCGAGCAGCGATTCCAGTACCAGCGGCCACAACACGATGACCGAGATGGCCGCCGCGGACTGCCGCAGCAGCACACCGATGCCGATCGCGAACATGACGCACAGAAGAGCATAGATCGGCACGCCGAACAGAGCACGCCAGGCTGCCTCACCGGAGAGTTCCAGGCCCGGAGCGGCCCCGTAGATGGCACGGCTGATCAGGTAGGCGACCACCGACAGCACCGCGGTCAGCACGGCGGCGTAGACCGCCAGCAGACCCGTCTTGATCCCGATGACCTTGGTTCGCTGAGGAGTAGCCAGAAAGGTGGTCCGGATGATGCCGAAGCGGTATTCGCTGGTCACCGAGAGCGTCGCCATGATCATCAGCACCAGCACGCCGAAGCCGCTGACACTGACCACGGCGGTGCTGATGTCGAAGTCCGGAATGTCGGTGTTATTGGTCTTGCCCGACCGGGACGTGGCCGCGATGAGCACGGACATGCCCAGGGCCAGTGCGACCACGATCGCCGAGCACCACCACGGGGACCGGGTCGAGGTGAGTTTGATACGTTCCGCTGCCAATACGCCCATCAGAGCGCACCTCCCATCACCTGGTCGAAGCCTTCGCCGTGGTATTCCACAGCGCCACCGGTCATTCGCATGAACGCTTCCTCGAGCGAGGCGCGCTGCGGCGCGAGCTCGTAGAGCGTGATGTCGTTGGAGCCGGCCAGTTTTCCGACCGCGTCACTCGTGACGCCCGCGACCACCAGCGCCGGACCGGCCGAGTCCGCGCCCTCCTCGCGCACGGTCATACCGTTCGAGGTGAGCAGGCTGCGCAGCTGATCCAGCTGCGGACTGCGTACCCGTACGGACTGCTCCGAGGCCTTCTCTATGAAGTCCTTGGTGCTGATGTCCGAGATCAACCGGCCACGGCCGATCACGATGAGATGCTCTGCGGTCAAAGCCATTTCCGAGAGCAGGTGGCTCGACACCAGCACGGTGCGGCCCTCGGCGGCCAGGCGCTGCATGAAGCGGCGGATCCAGAGGATGCCCTCCGGATCGAGGCCGTTGACCGGCTCGTCGAACAGCAGGACCTGCGGATCGCCCAGCAGCGCGCCCGCCAGACCGAGACGCTGGGACATACCGAGGGAGAACCCGCCGGCGTTCTTGTTGGCCACCTCCGAGAGGCCGACCAGTCGCAGCACCTCCTCCACGCGGGAAGCGGGTAGATCATTGGACGCCGCCATCCAGCGCAGGTGGGCGCGCGCCGAGCGGTTCGGATGCACCCACTTGGCGTCCAGCAGCGAGCCGACCTTCTCCAGTGGACGGGTCAGTTCGCGATACGGAGTGCCGTCGATGAGCGCGGTGCCGGAGGTCGGTTCGTCCAACCCCAGGATCATCCGCATGGTCGTGGACTTACCCGCCCCGTTCGGGCCGAGAAAGCCGGTCACCTGCCCCGGACGGACCGAGAACGACAGATCCGACACTGCGACGGTCTGCCCGTAGTGTTTCGTCAGGCCCCTCAGTTCGATCATGCTGCCCAGTCTTCCCGATTCGGCCGCCGCGCACTATCGCCCAGAGGTCGCGCGTCCGCTCCTCCTCGAGGATGACCTCGTCGAGGGGATGTCAGAGGGCTTACCCCGAACCCTGTCGGCCGCTGATCAGAAGCTTTCTCGGGGTCACCAACGAGATTCCAACGGTCCACTAACGGCCGAGGTCACGGCAGCGGGCCGCGACGAGCACGATCGGCCGACGGGACCGGACGGGTGGCGGCGCGCCCGTCTCGCGTCGCCGACGACGACTCAGAGTGCGGGCGAGGAGGCCTGCGCCCAGAAACGCTTGGGAATGCGACCGGCCTGCCGGGCCAGGCGACCGGCCTCGACCGCGTGCGCCATGGCCGTGGCCATCACGGCGGGCTGACGGGCGCGGGTGACGGCGGTGGCGAGCAGGACTGCGGCGCAACCCAATTCCATGGCCAGGGCGGCATCGCTGGCGGTGCCTATACCGGCGTCCAGGATCACCGGAACCCCGGCGTCCGCGACGATCATCTCGATATTGTGCGGATTGCTGATCCCCAGACCGGTGCCGATCGGCGAACCCAGCGGCATCACCGCCGCGCAGCCGATGTCCTCGAGCCGGCGGGCCAGCACCGGATCATCGGTGGTGTACGGCAGCACGATGAAACCGTCGTCCACCAATTGCTCTGCGGCGTCGACCAATTCGATGGCGTCGGGCAGCAGGGTGCGCTCGTCGGCGATGACCTCCAGCTTCACCCACTCGGTTTCCAGGGCCTCGCGGGCCAGGCGCGCGGTGAGCACGGCCTCGGCCGCGCTGCGGCACCCGGCGGTATTGGGCAGCGGGGCGATCTGCAGCTTTTTCAGCAGATCCAGCACTCCGGTGCCGCCCGCGGCGTCCACCCGGCGCATGGCGACGGTGGTCAGCTCGGTCCCGGAGGCGAGCAGAGCCTCCTCGAGAACCGTCAGGTTGTCCGCGCCGCCGGTACCCATGATCAGGCGCGAACCGAACTCGCGGCCCGCGATGACCAGCGGATCGGCCGGGCTAGCCACCCTGCACCGCCGTCAGGACCTCGATCTCCCAGCCGCGTTCGACCGGCTCGTCCCAGCGCGACTTCGGGAACACCGCGCCGTCCACCGCCACGGCCACGCCCTTGCACGGCAGGTTCAGGCCCGCCAGCAACTCGTGCACCGTGGGGGCAACCGGAAACGTATGGTCCTCACCGTTGACGGTGATGCCGACCGGACTCGCACTCATCGAACTCCTCCTGGGGAAAACATTGCGGCGGTAGACGACTGCCGCGCCGCGGCGGTAGACGACTGCCGCGCCGCAGCGGTAGGCGACTGCCCGGTCGCGGCGGTGGACGACTGCCCGGTCGCCGCCGTGGAATCGCGTCCGGCGGCGTCGGAGCCATCGGGCGATGTCGCCCCACCGGACGGTGGGATGCCGAACCGAGCCGGATCGGCGGCTCGGGCCTCGGGCAGCACCTCGCCCTCGAGCAGGGCCAGCACCGCGTCCGCGGTCACCGGCACGCCGAGAATCCCGTTGCGACCGTGCCCGGTCGCGGCGATCACCCGATCATCGAGATATCCGATCAACGGCAGATTGTCCGGCGACCCCGGGCGCGAACCCGCGATCGCCTCCGCGAACTCGTACTCACCGATACCCGGAAACACCGTCTCCGCATCGGAAATCAGATCCCGCACCCCGGCCACCGTGACCGCGGTATCGAATCCCGCCTCGTATTGTGTCGCGCCCAGCACGATCCCGTCACCACGCGGCACAAGATATATAGGACGGCCGTGCACGCGGGCCCGCACCACGTGCACAGGTGCAGCGGGTGCACTCGGGCGACGACGCAGTCGCAGGATCTCCCCCTTGACCGGGCGCACCGGCAAGCCGGGCCACAGCTCGGCGGACGCGGCGCCGGCCGCCAGCACGATCCGATCGTGCGGCAGATCCCCGAGACTCCGAGTCGGGGGCGCGGGCGCCGGATCGGCGTGATCCTCCTCGCCCGCGCAAGGCACGATGCGGTCGGAACCGAACCGCACCCCGGCGGCCGCGCAGGCGGCGCGCAGCGCGGTCACCACGAGGCGGTTGTCCACGGCGGGTTCGGTCCGAGCGAGCAACCCGGCACGGACGACGCGGCTCAGGCCGGGCTCGAGTTCACGCACACCGGCACGGTTCAGGAGCCGGAGCGGCTCGCCCTCGGCGCCTCGCACCTCGCGCGTGTTGACCCAGTCTGCGATGGTGCGCAGGTCGGTGGCGTCGGCGGAGTCCAGGGCGACGGTGAGGGTTCGGTCGGCGACGAAGACGTCGGTGCCGGTGCGAGTGCGGAGGTCGGCGGCGAAGCGGGGCCAGCGGGCCAGGGCGGCGGCGCCGAATTCGAGGACCTCGTCCTCGCCGGGCCAGCCTTCCGAGAGCGGGGCCAGCATGCCGCCGGCCACCCAGGAGGCCCCGGATCCGATCGCCGGGTCGAACAGCGTGACGGTCCAGCCGGATTCGGCGGCACGCCATGCCACCGACAGCCCGATCACGCCGCCGCCGACGACGGCCAGAGTCCGCATTGCTTCCACCTCACTCCCCGGGGCCGACCCCGGGGAACAGCCTGTTCTCCACGCGAAACCCGCATCCGCCGGACGGGTTTCCCGCCCGCCTCCGGAACCGATCGGAGCCGGGCCGTCGCGGTGCCGGACCGCCGGGTGGGAGCCGCGCTCTCGGAATCGGACGATCCGGACCCACTTCGGGGGTCGTGCACGAACGTGTCACGCGTCTCGCGCGTCGTCGTTCGCTTCGCGCTATCCACGGTAGCGCGGCTACCGTTGAGCTCGTGCAACCCTCCCACCCGAACCGGCCGGCTCCACCCAGGGAACGCCTGGCTCACGCCCGGCTGTACCTGTGCACGGACGCCCGCCGGGAGCGTGGCGACCTCGCCGAGTTCGCCGAGGCCGCGCTCGCGGGCGGTGTCGACATCATTCAGCTGCGCGACAAGGGTTCGCCCGGCGACAAGCAGTTCGGACCGCTCGAGGCCAAAGCCGAACTCGGCGCGCTCGCCGAACTGAAGGCCGCCGCGCGACGGCACGGTGCCATGGTCGCGGTGAACGATCGCGCCGATATCGCGCTCGCCGCCGGAGCGGACGTGCTGCACCTGGGCCAGGGTGACCTGCCGCCCTGGTACGCACGCCGCATTCTGGGGCCCGACGTGGTGATCGGCCGCTCCACCAACAACCGCGCGCAGGCCGGTCTCGCCGCCATCGACGAGCACCTCGACTACTTCTGCACCGGTCCGGTCTACGCCACCCCGACCAAGCCCGGCCGCCAAGCCGCCGGACTGGAGCTGGTCCGCTCCACCGCCGACTCGCACCCCACCCGCCCCTGGTTCGCCATCGGCGGCATCGACGACGAGCATCTGTCCGAGGTCCTCACCGCCGGCGCGACCCGAATCGTGGTGGTACGAGCCATCACCGAGGCCCGCAACCCCGAAGCCGCGGCCCGCGCACTCAAGCAGCGAGTGCTCGACAGCGCCTCCTGAACACCGGGAACACTGCTGGATCACCCGGGGTCGTCCGGCCCCGACTCTGTCACGCGGCGAATTCGTGGGGCGCGGGACTCGCCGGCGCCGCCGAGGCAGCACCCGTGCCCCGCGCACTCCCGATTCGGCGCACACCGGGCAATCCACAACCGTCCACAGACCCACGCCCGCGAACTAGCGCCGCGGCCCCCGACTTTCTGACATCAGGTCCGCCCCGAGGGCCGCCGCACCACCGCGCTCCCCACCGAAGCCGATGGGACAGCACGGATTTCGGCCGAGGACCTCGCGGTGGTGATCCTCGACGAACTCGAATCTCCCGGCACGCGAAACACGTCACCGTCGCCCACTGAGGGGTTCACACGAGTCAGGAGTAGAGCTGGACGAACCGTTCCAGGGAGCGTTCGATGTCCCCGCGCAGGGCCTTGGCCACGGCCGAGCCGATCGGGCCGAAGAGGGGCGCGCCGCCGAGTTCGATGTCGGCGGCGACCTTGGAGCCGGAGGCGGCGGGGGCGACGCGCAGTTCGATTCCGAACTTGGTGCCGCCGATGCCCGCGCCGCTCAGGACCAGGCGGTGCGGCGGCTCGGCCGTTTTGACGGTCCAGTTGACCCGGTTGCGGAAGCCCTTGACGGTGGCGACTCCGGCCAGGCGGGTGCCCGCGGTCAGTTCCTCCGGGACGGTGCCGCGCCAGCCCTCGTGCAGGGTGAGCCAATCACCCAGCTCGGAGAGGTTGGAGGCGTGCGCCCACGCTTGTGCGGGGGCGATGGGTACATCGACGGAAACCTTCAGTTTGGCCACTCGCGGATACTAACCGTTACAGGTTGTCTCAGTGATCCGCGGGCGGGTGGGCTCGCCCACACTGCGCCCGATCCAGGCTCGGCTACCGGCGCCGAGCCGGAGCAGCCGAACCGGTATCGAGCCCCTCGGGCGGCTGATCGGAGTCGGCCCGGATCTCAGGGCAGGGGGTCCAGGCGAATGGGGACGCCGTTGAGGTTGGACATTCCCGCCAGGGGCTCCACGTCGGCGAGGTCCGAGGACATCAGGTCGTTCACATTGGCTCCGCCGGCCGCGTTCGCGCGCTGCCAGCCGCCACGATGCCCCCAGCCGTGCGGGATGGCGACCGCGCCCTCGGTCATATCCTCGGTGAGGCGGGCGACGACCTCGATCACGCCGTGCCGGGAGGTCACCCGGCAGCGATCGCCGTCGGAAATACCCGACTGCGCGGCGTCTTTGGGATTGATCCGGGCGGCGTGCTCGCGATCGCCGCGCATCAGCGGTTCCACGTTGTGCATCCAGGAGTTGTGTGACTTCAACTCGCGCATGCCGATCACCCGCAGCGGGTATTCCGGATCCACGATCGGCGCCGTGAGATCACGCAGTTCGGCGATGATCTCGGCGGGAGCCGCCTGCACCCGGCCACCCCTGTGCTGCACGATCTCTCGCAGCACCCCCGTGGTGATGCCGTCGGCCAGCACCACACCGTGCGGATGACGCCGCAGCATCTTCAGACTGATCCCACCGGGGCGTAGACCGAAGCGATCCCCGTAGGGCCCGGTACGCAGGGCGAGATCGACGATCAGCCGTGGCGTGGGACGAACCGATCCGCCGCCGGGAACACGTCGTCGCAGCGCGCTCAGCACCCGCCCGGCCGCGCGGGCCGGGCCGATCACGAAGGGCTGCACGCCGATTCGGGTCGCGATGTCGTCGATGATCCGCCATTCCTCGCGCGCCTCACCGGCGGGTTCGAGGACCCGCTCGGTGTACTGCGTGTACGGCGTCGGGGAGAGCGCGGTGAAGGGCAGCGGAATATCGTCCCGCTCCAGGAAGGTGGTGGCAGGCAGGATGTAGTCGGCGGCGCGGTTGGTCTCGGTCACGTACAGGTCGATCGACACAAGCAGATCCAATTGCCGCATGGCGTCGGACAATTCGCGGCCGTTCGGCACCGAGGAGACCGGGTTGCCCGCCGAGGTGAACAGCGCGCGCAACTGACCGGGACCCGGCGTGGTGATCTCCTTGGCCATGACGGCCGCCGGGAATGTGCCCAGCACATCCGGGAATCCGCCTACGCGGGAACGGTTCTTGCCGTAGCCGATCAGCCCGAGCCGCGCGTTGAGCTGGGACACCGCCACCAGCTCCTTACCGAATACCGAGCCGCCGGGCGCGTCCAGGTTGCCGGTCACCAGGGCCAGCGCGTCGATGAGGAAGGCGACCAGCGTGGCATGGCGGCCGAGGCAGGTGCCGGTGCGGCCGTATACGGCGGCCGAGCGCGCACCAGCCAGATCGCGAGCCAGGGCGCGCACCCGATCGGCTTCGAGGCCGGTCACCGCGGCGGTCGCCTCGGGCGTGAATCGGCGTACCGCGTCCCGTAATTCGCGTATGCCCGATGCCTGTCGGCGCAGGGCGTTCGCGTCGTCCAAGCCCTCCTCGAAGATCACCTGCAGCAGCGCGGCCAGCAGCCAGGCGTCCGCGTCGGGCCGCACGCCGACGTGCTCGAACAGTTGCGCCGTCTCGGTCCGGCGCGGATCGACCACCACCACCCGCCCGCCGCGCTTGGTGATCGCGGTGAGCTTCTCGCGCACGCGCGGCACACTGACCGCACTGCCGTGCGAGACAACCGGATTCGCGCCGATCATCAGCAGGAAGTCGGTGCGGTCCAGGTCCGGCACCGGGACCGAGGTCATCGAACCGTAGAGCAGCTGGCTGGCCACGAACCGGTTGTTGATGTCCTGCGAGCCGGCCGAGTACATGTGCCGGATGCCGGCGGCCAGCTGAAATCCGACCAGCCACAGCGTATGCGAGTAGGAGAACGACGACGGATTGCCGAAGTACCAGCCCAGGCTCT
Organism: Nocardia jejuensis NBRC 103114; assembly: GCF_001613145.1. Classification (GTDB taxonomy): domain Bacteria; phylum Actinomycetota; class Actinomycetes; order Mycobacteriales; family Mycobacteriaceae; genus Nocardia; species Nocardia jejuensis. The sequence goes on along the minus strand of NZ_BDBU01000051.1, from coordinate 38,229 downwards.
CGCGCCCGTGCGCATCGATGATCGCCCCGAGCCGGGCGCCGATGTCCCGCAGCGCCTCGTCCCACGACACCCGCTCGAACTCACCGTCCGGGGTGCGGCGCAGCGGATACAGCACGCGATCGGGATCGTTCTGGATCTCGGTGAACGCGATCCCCTTCGGACAGGCGTTCCCGCGCGAGAGCGGATGCTCCTTGTCCGCGCGCAGGCGAATCAGCTTGCCGTCCTCGACGGTGGCGATCAGCCCGCAGAGCGGTTCGCAGATCCGGCAGTACGTGGGCACCTCGCGCGTTGTCACGCCCTCAAGACAACACCTGAGCCAGGGTGAGGAACAACACATTTCCGGTCAGATCCGGGGCGGCGGCGGGCGTCTCGGGTTCGCCGATCCGGGCGGTCCGGCCATCGCCGTCGCCGTTCGCCTGCAGCCAGAGGAAGCCGCCGGAGTCCAGATCCAGGGTGCGCGGCAACGCGGCCGCCACCGCCGCCGGATCGGGCAGACCGGCCAGGCTGACATGGGTCGGGGTGGCGCGCAGGGTGGGCCAGGCGGCCGCGAATCCCGGGTGCAGGGGACGACCGTCCACCTCGTCCTCGGGGACCCAGGCCAGTTCGGTGCTCTCGATATTGCCGCGGGTGCGCAGCGGGGCGGCCGCATCGGCGACGACGGTGGTGTAGGTCCAGCCGCTCGGCGCGACGGCGGTGACCCGGGAACCCCGGACCCGCAGGTCCCCCGCGGCGATGCCCGCTTCCTCCTCGGCCTCGCGAACCGCGGCGTGCACGGTGGACTCGTGCGAGTCGCGCGCGCCGCCGGGCAGCGCCCAGGTGCCGCCCTGATGACTCCACGCGGCGCGGTGCTGCAGCAGCACCGCCGATCCCCCACTCGAGAGCGGAGCGCGCAGCAACAGTCCGGCAGCACCGAAGCGGCCCCACTGGCGAGTGCCATCGGGGCTTTCCGACCAGCCGTCGCCGTCACCACGCATCGTTCACATCCCATCTTCGGCCCGAAGCACGAGCACGACGGGTGTTCCCGCGTCACGGCACCGATACGTCCACAATAAGCTCATCCGATATCAGTGAGTCGGTCGTCCGGTTTCGGCCAGTGGGAGGTGAGCATGGCTCGCACCGCGCAGTTGCGGCTCGATGAATTGTCGCCGCGCGCTGCCGCCGCGGCCTGGCGTGAACGCCTCGCCGGCACCGAAATGCGATTGTTCGCGCGCTCGTCACCAGCGAAATTGCTGGCGGTCGGGTTGGTCCTGCTGGGCATGTGCGTGGTGGCGGGCGTGGTCACCGCGACCGCGGTCGACAACCGCCAGCACGCCCTGGATGTGATTTCGGATCAGGCCGAGCCGGATGCGTATTCGGCCCAGCGGCTGTACACCTCGCTGTCGGTGGCGGACGCGTCGGCCGGAACGGCCTTCATCTCGGGCGGCCTCGAGCCCAAACCGGTGCGCGACCGCTACAACCAGGCGCTGGGCGAGGCCTCGGCCGAACTGGTGACCCAGTCCACTCGCAGTGACGGCGACGCGGATACCCATCTGCGCACCGGAATAGCCACTGGATTGCCGGTGTACAGCGGCATCGTGGAAACCGCTCGGGCCAACAACCGCGGCGGGCTCCCCGTCGGCGCGGCCTACCTGAGCGAGGCGTCCAATCTCATGCAGGCGACCATGCTGCCGATGGCCCAGGAACTGCAGGCGCACCGGGCCGCCGCCATCGCCGATACCCAGCACAATCAGGTGCGACCGCCGTGGTCGGCCATCGTGCTGCCGCTGCTGGCCGTGGCGGCTCTGATCGCGGCGCAGATGTTCCTGTTCCGGCACTGGAACCGGGTGCTGAACCCGGGTTTGCTGCTGGCGACGGCAACCATGGTGGTGCTGCTGTCCTGGACGGTGATCGCGGGCATCGTCTCGGCGGTCGCGACCACCGATTCACGGGACGCGGGCAGCGCGCCGATGGCCGCGCTCACCCAGAGCCGGATCCTGGCACAGCAGGCCCGCACCGCCGAAACCCTCAAACTCGTGCGCCGCGACACCGGTGCGGAGTACGACAGCACCTTCGATCAGGCCGTCAGCGAACTGAACCGCATCCTGTCCGGGTACTCCCCCGACGCACCGGGGGCCGCTGAGGTCACCACCGCGAGCAGCGCGCTGAGCAAGTGGCGGGCCGCGCATCAGCGGATGAACGACGCCGTCTCGCGCGGAGATCTCAACGGCGCGGCCGCGGTGGCCACCGGCGCGGGAGCCAACGAGGCGACCGCACAGGTGGACGCCCTGGACCGGGCGCTCGCGGACGGCATCGGCGACACCCGGAACGAGTTGCGCAGCAATACGTCCCAGGCCGCTCGCGCACTCGATCTGCTCACACCGGGCGCGCTGGTGCTCAGTACCGCGGCGGCCGTGTTCGTCGCGGTCGGCCTGTGGCCCCGACTACGGGAGTACCGATGAGCCCACGCACGCACTCTCCCGGCGCGTGGCGGTCCGCCGCCGTCATCGCCGCCGTCGCCGCGGTGGCCATGACCGCGGGCTGTGGCGACTCCCCGTCCAGCGCACCGCCGCCCACTCGGGCCCCCAGCTATGTCGAGCCACCCTTACCGTCGGGAGCCGTTGCGGCGCAGACACATCAGCCGCTGCCGCCCGAGTCCGACACCTGCGGTGATCCGACCGCCAGCCTCCGGCCCACCGGCGGCCGGGGCGGATCCGGCGTCGATGCCATTCGCTCGCGTGGACGACTGCTGGTCGGGCTGGATCCGGGCAGTAACCTGTTCAGCTTCCGCGACCCGATCACCGGCACGCTCGCCGGATTCGACGTGGACATCGCCCGCGAGATCGCCCGCGACCTGCTCGGGAATCCGGATCTGATCGAGTACCGCATCCTGGGTTCCGCGGACCGCGAACGCGCGCTGCAGGAGCACACGGTGGATGTGGTGGTCAAGACCATGACCATCACTTGTGAACGGCGGCAACGGGTCACCTTCTCCACCTCGTATCTGCAGGCGCATCAGCGGGTGCTGACCGTGCACGACTCCGGGATCAACGGACTCGCCGATCTGGCGGGCAAGCGGGTGTGCGTGGTGCCGGGCACCACGTCGCTGGACCGGATCCGCCGCGAGCAGCCCGCCGCGTCGATTCTCACCGTGCCCAGCTGGGCCGACTGCCTGGTGGTGCTGCAGCAGCGTCAGGTCGACGCCGTCAGCACCGACGACACCGTGCTGGCCGGGCTGGCGATCCAGGATCCGGTCACCGAGGTGGTGGGGCCGGATCTCAGCACCGAGCAGTACGGCATCGGAATCTCCAAGGGCGCGGACGATCTGGTGCGCCAGGTCAACGGCACGCTCGAGCGGATTCGCGGCGACGGCACCTGGAATCGCCTCTACGGCCGCTGGCTGGCCGGGCAGCTCGAGAATGCCGCCGTGCCGCCCGCACCGAGGTACCAGGACTGAGCATGAGGGAACCCGCCGAACCCGAACCCGCCGCGCCGGAACCGTCCGAGGGCGAGCCGGAACCGTTCGCACGCGAGCCGGAACCGTCCGAGGGCGAGCCGGAACTGTCCGCCGAAGGCGAGCCGACGCGCCGCTCGGGACGCACCGAGAACCTGGAAGCCGAACAGCCCCGGAGCATCTCGGCGTTCCTCACCCGGCCCGGCCCGGCCGCCGAACTGCCGCCCGCGGTCGGCGAGCCCGCCGCTCCCGAGACCGAGGCGACCACCCGCACCGAATCCGGCCCGCCCACCCAGGCCACCACCCGCACGGGGGCGAGCACCCAGGCCACCGCGCGGCCGGATTCGGGCAACGGCGCCGGAGGCAACGGTCCCGACGCGGGCACCCAGGCCGTCGCGCGAGCACCGTACGGCGGTGCGGAGTCGTTCGCGGGCAAGGGAACTCAGGCCTCGGGCCGCCCACCCGCGACCAGGCCCGGCACCGCCGGAGCGTCCGAGGGCGAGGTGCGGACCGGCACCCGGCCGTCCCAGCGCACCGCGCGCATGTCCCGGCCCCGGCCGGTGGTGCGGCGGCTGGGCGCGGGACTGGTGCCGATCCCGGCGGTCGAGCCGGTGGATCCGGAACAGGCCGTACTCGCCGACGCCGAGGTGTCCGAGGGCCGCCGATACTGCTGGCGCTGCGGGAAGCCGGTGGGCCGGGCCACCCCCATGCGACCGGCCCGGACCTCGGGAACCTGCGATACCTGCGGCGCGCCATACGATTTCAAGCCCTCACTGCACACCGGCGACCAGGTGGCGGGTCAGTACGAGATTCAGGGCTGTATCGCGCACGGCGGCCTGGGCTGGATCTATCTCGCCATCGACCGGAACGTGAGCGATCGCTGGGTGGTGCTCAAGGGCCTGCTGCACGCCGGTGACGCCGAGGCACAGGCGGTGGCGGTCGCCGAGCGGCAGTTCCTGGCCGAGGTCGCGCATCCCAGCATCGTGAAGATCCACAACTTCGTGGAGCATCCCGGGTCGGACGGGTCACCGATCGGCTACATCGTGATGGAGTACGTGGGCGGCCATTCGCTGCGGCACCTGCTCGATCAGCATCAGCGGCCCGAGCGCATGCCGGTCACCGAGGCCATCGCCTATGTGCTGGAGGTGCTTCCGGCGCTGGACTACCTGCATTCGGTGGGGCTGGCGTACAACGACCTCAAACCGGACAACATCATGGTGACCACCGATCGGGTGGAACTCATCGATCTGGGCGCGGTCGCACAGTTCGAGGCGTACGGAAACCTGTACGGCACCAGGGGTTTCCAGGCGCCGGAGATCGGGAACACCGGCCCGACGGCGGCCTCGGACATCTACACGGTGGGCCGGACGCTGGCCGTGCTCATCCTCGACATGCCGATGGAGAAGGGCGCCTACGTCGACGGCATCCCCGCTCCCGCCGATCAGCCGGTGCTGGCCCGGCACGAGTTCCTGCACCGGCTGCTGCTGCGCGCCACCGATCCGGATCCGGATCGGCGGTTCGGCTCGGCCCGGGTGTTCGCCAGCCAGCTCACCGGTGTGCTGCGCGAGATCCTCGCGGTCGAGACCGGGAACGAACATCCGCAGCTGTCAACGCTTTTCAGCCCGCCGCGGACCAGTTTCGGCACCGGCGAGCTGATCGCGCAGACCGACGGAATCATCGACGGCATCGCGCGCAGCACGCTGCTGGGCCCTAGCGACGTGATGGCCGCGCTGCCGGTTCCGATCATCGATCCCGCCGACCCGTCCGCGCCGCTGCTGGCGGGCGCGGCCCACCCCGAGGCCCGGCATTCGCTCGACGAGCTGCGCCATGCCCGGCAGCGCGCGGCGGCCGAACCCGGCGGCGCCCCGGACACTTTCGAACTCGAGGTGACCCTGGCCGAGGCGCGGGCGCATCTGGATCTGGACGAGCCCGCAGCGGCCCGCGTCCTGATGGAGCGGGTGGCCGAACAGTCGCGCGCGCCCGCCGGCGATTGGCGGATCGACTGGTATCTGGGTCTGACCGAACTGCTGGAACGCGAGTACGAACGCGCCTTCGGCCGTTTCGACGCCGTGCTCGAGGCGCTGCCCGGTGAGATCGCACCCAAGCTGGCCCTGGCCGCCACCGCGGAACTCGTTCTCCAGCACTGGGATTCCCCCGATCCGGAGGAATGGCGGGCCTACGCCGAGAGCTACTACGCCACTGTCTGGCGCACCGATCGCGGGGTGGTGAGCGCCGCGTTCGGCCTGGCCCGGCAGTTGGCCGCCGCCGGGCACATCGCCGCGGCGGTGCACGCCTTGGACGAGGTCCCGCCCGCGTCCAGGCACTTCGCCGAAGCGCGCATGACCGCGGTGCTGATGCTGCTGACCTCGGCGCCGGTCGGCGAGCTGGAGGAATCCACCCTGCACCTGGCCGCCGCGCGGGTACTGGCCCTCCCCGCGGGTGAGGCCCGCACCGCCCAGCTGCGAGTCTTCGTGCACGGCACCGCACTCGGCTGGTTGCAGGAGGGCCACACGCCCAAGAACCCCGACTCGACCCTGCTCGGCGCCCCGTTCGACGAACGAGAGTTGCGGCGCGGCATAGAGACCGGGCTGCGCTCCCTGGCCCGATACGCGCCGGGCCGCAGCCACCGCTACGCCCTGATCGACCTCGCGAACGCGGTCCGCGCCAAATCCTGGTTCTGAACCGCGCTCACGGACCGCGGTTCACGACGTCAGCCGACCAGCCTGACGGCCGCGCGTGCGATGGCAAGCTCCTCGTTGGTCGGCACGACCAGCACCGCGACCTCCGCGCCCTTGGGCGAGATGTACCGGGCCGAGCGATCTTTCGCGGTGTTGCGGGCCTCGTCGACCCGAATTCCGTAGCGCTCGAGCCCGGCGAGCGCGGCGGCGCGGACCGCGGCGTCGTTCTCGCCGACACCGGCGGTGAAGGTGATGGCGTCCACCCGCCCCAGCTCCACCAGGTACGCGCCGATGTACCGGCGCAGCCGATGGATGTACACGTCGAACGCGAGTTTCGCCGCGGCGTCACCGGTTCCGATGAGCCGACCGAGCTCCCGGAAGTCGTTGACCCCCGAGACGCCCTTGATCCCGGACTCCCGGTTGAGCAGGTTGTCCACCTCGTCGACGCCCATTCCCGCCTCGCGGATGAGGTGGAAGATGATGCCCGGGTCCAGATCTCCCGAACGGGTGCCCATGACCAGGCCCTCCAGCGGCGTCAGGCCCATGGTGGTGTCCACGGCCTTTCCACCTCGGACAGCCGATGCCGACGCGCCGTTGCCCAGGTGCAGCACGATCTGGTTCAGCTCGGTGCGGTCCCGGCCAAGGAAGTCCGCGACCTGACCGGACACGTACTCGTGCGAGGTGCCGTGAAAGCCGTAGCGCCGCACACCGTATTCGGCGGCCACCTTCGCATCGATGGCGTAGGTCTTGGCCGCGGCGGGCAGGCCGTGGAAGAAGGCGGTGTCGAACACCGCCACCTGCGGAACCCCGGGCAGCAGTTCCCGAGCGCTCTCGATGCCCACCACATTGGCCGGATTGTGCAGGGGCGCAAGGGTGGACAGCTCGGCGATCGCCCGGATCACCTCATCGGTCACCAGGGTGGGCTCGTAGAAGATCTCCCCGCCGTGCACCACTCGGTGCCCGACCGCGCGCAGACCCGCCTCGGCCAGGTCGTGGCCGCTCTCGGCGAACAGGTCGAACACCAGCTTCAACCCGGTCGCGTGATCGGGCACCGCGCCGTCGTGCTCGAAAGTCCTTCCCGCACTCTTGTGTTCGATGCTGGGCGAGCCCTCGGCGACGGGTTCGCCGATCCGCTGCACCACGCCGGAGGCGACCACATCGGCCGAATCCGGGTCCAGCAGCTGGTATTTGATCGACGAGGATCCGGAGTTGATCACCAGAACGTTCACGAGGCACTGCCTTCCGGAGTCGCCCCGGACTCCTGTTGGGCCTGAATGGCGGTGATGGCCACCGTGTTCACGATGTCCGCGACCAGCGCGCCGCGCGAGAGATCGTTGACCGGCTTGCGCAGACCCTGCAGCACCGGGCCGATGGCGACCGCGCCGGCGCTGCGCTGTACGGCCTTGTAGGTGTTGTTGCCGGTATTGAGGTCCGGGAAGATGAACACCGTCGCCTGCCCGGCGACCTGGGAGTTGGGCAGTTTGGTCTGCGCGACCGTCGGCTCGATCGCGGCGTCGTACTGGATCGGGCCCTCCACCAGCAGTTCCGGCGCCCGCTCGTGCACCAGTTTGGTCGCCTCGCGGACCTTGTCCACATCCGCGCCGGTCCCGGATTCGCCGGTCGAGTACGACAGCATGGCGACGCGCGGCTCGATGCCGAACTGCAGGGCGGTGCGGGAGGAGGAGATCGCGATGTCGGCCAACTGGTCGGCGGTCGGATCCGGCACCACGGCGCCGTCGCCGTAGACCAGCACCCGATCCGAGAGGGCCATCAGGAACACGCTCGAGACCGTGGCCACCCCCGGCACCGTCTTGATGATCTCGAAGGCCGGCCGGATGGTGTGCGCGGTGGTGTGCGCCGCGCCGGACACCATGCCGTCGGCCACGCCCATGTGCACCATCATGGTGCCGAAATACGAGATGTCGGCCATGAATTCGCGGGCGCGGTCGACCGTCATGCCCTTCTTGGCGCGCAGCCGGGCGTACTCCTGCGCGAACTCGTCGCGCAGCGGACAGGTGAGCGGATCGAGCACCTCGGCGGCCTCGATATCGAGGCCGAGTTCGGCGGCGCGACCGCGCACCGCGGTCTCGTCACCGAGGATGGTGAGATCGGCGATCTTGCGCTGCAGCACCCGGCCGGCGGCACGCAGGATGCGGTCGTCGGTGCCCTCGGGCAGCACGATGCGCTTGCGATCCGAGCGGGCGCGCTCGATCAGCTGATATTCGAACATCTGCGGGGTCGTCACGTTCGGAATGGGAATCTCGATCTGGCGCAGCAGTTCTCGCGCGTCCACCCGTTCCTCCATCAGGGCGAGCGCGGTGTCCACCTTGCGGATGCTGGAGAGCGAGATGCGGCCGCGACTGCGCGCGGCGGCCTTGGCGGTCTCGAAGGTGCCCAGATCCGTGGCCAGGATCGGAAGTCGCGGCTTGAGACCGGCGATCAGCCGGGCGATGGACGGCGCGGGCCGCATGCCGCCGTTCATGATGATGCCGGACAGCGACGGGAAGCCTTCCGCCTCATGGGCGTTCACCATGGCCAGCAGCACCTCGGAGCGATCGCCCGGTGCGATGACCGCGACACCGTCGGTCAGCCGGTCCAGAATGTGCTCGATGGTCATGCTGCCGACGATCACCTCGAGCGCCTCGCGGTGCAGCAATTCCGGGTCGCCGCTGTAGATTTCGCCGCCGATGGCCTGGCACAGCTCGTCCATGGTGGGAGCCTGCAGCAGCGGAACCTCCGGCAGCGCCCAGGACGGGACGGCCGCGGCGCGCTTCAAAGCGTCGGCGTCGGCCTCGAGCTCGTCCGGGTCGCACCGGTTGGCGATGACGGCGACCAGTTTCGCGTGCTCGGCCACCAGTTCGGTCCGGCACAGCTCCACCAGCTGCACGATCTCCTCGGGCGTGCGGCCCGATCCGCGCACGGTCAACAACACCGGCGCACCGAGATTCACGGCGATGCGGGCGTTGTAGCGCAGCTCGCTGGGGCTGGCGACATCGGTGTAGTCGCTGCCCAGGATGAGCACGGCGTCGCAGTGCTTGGCCACATCGTGATAGCGCATGACGATCTCGCTGATCGCCGCGTCCGGGTCGGCGTGCACCTGTTCGTAGGTGACGCCGACGGCCATGTCGTAGTCGACATCGGAGGTGGAGTGCTCGAGCAGAAGTTCCAGAATGTAGTCCCGCTCGGTCGCGGACCGCGTGATGGGACGGAACACGCCGACGCGCGGGGTGGTAGCGGCCAGCGCCTGCAGGACGCCGAGCGCCACAGTCGACTTGCCGGTATCGCCCTCGGGGGACGCTATGTACACGCTGGAAACCGGTGCCGCAGCCATACCCCGAGAGCCTACCGACCGTTATGTGCGGTTCACCCGGAGCACGCGGCACAAGTGCGGATCACCACACATATCCCTCGCCCCTTCCCATACGACACCGCCCCGCACCCTGGAAGGGTGCGGGGCGGAACGCGGTGCGAGAACTACAGCGCGCGCAGGCGCGGGCCCAGATCGCGCTTGAACAGGTCCAGGAAGCGGCGCTGGTCGTGGCCGGGGGCGTGGAAGACCAGGTGGTTCAGCCCGGCGTCCAGGTACGGCTTGATCAGCTCGACGGCCTGATCCGGATCCGAGGCGACGATCCAGCGCTTGGCGATCTGCTCGATCGGCAGCGCGTCCGCGGCGGCCTCTATCTCGATCGGATCGGTGATCGAGTGCTTCTGCTCCGGGGTCAGCGAGAGCGGGGCCCAGAAGCGCGTATTCTCCAGCGCCAGTTCGGGATCGGTGTCGTAGGAGATCTTGATCTCGATCATCCGGTCGATGTCGTCCACGGTCCGGCCGACCTTCGCCGCACCCTCCGCGACCGCGGGCATGAGCTTCTCGGTGTAGAGGTCCATGCCCTTGCCCGAGGTGCAGATGAACCCGTCGCCCGCGCGGCCCGCGTAGCGCGCGACCAGCGGGCCGCCCGCCGCGATGTACACCGGGATGCCGCCCTTGGGCACGTCGTAGATCGAGGCGCCGACGGTCTTGTAGTACTCGCCGTCGAAGTCGACGCGATCACCCGTCCACAGGGCGCGCATCAGATCCACCGATTCGCGCAGGCGCGCGAACCGCTCCTTGAACTCCGGCCATTCGCCCTGGTACCCGGTGGCGATCTCGTTGAGCGCCTCACCGGAGCCGACGCCCAGCATGATGCGATCCGGGTACAGGCAGCCCATGGTCGCGAACGCCTGGGCGATGACCGCGGGGTTGTAGCGGAAGGTCGGGGTCAGCACCGAGGTGCCGAGTTGGATGCGCTGGGTGCGCTCGCCCACCGCGGCCATCCAGGCGAGCGAGAACGGGGCGTGCCCGCCGTTGTGCCGCCACGGCTGGAAGTGATCGCTCACCGTGGCACTGTCGAGGCCGTGCTCCTCGGCCGCGACCGCGATCTCCACCAGCTCGCGCGGGCCGAACTGCTCCGCCGACGCCTTGTATCCGAGTTTGAGGTCCTTCACGTGCGCCACTCCTGTCGCCTTGTTGCGCTTGTGTCGTGCGGGCCCAACCTCCCGCGCGGCCGTCCGGGACGCCGGGTGGGCATCGGTGCGAACGGCCTTCTTCGCACCCTAGTCAGCGGTGTGTCGGGGGTCGCACCCACATCGGCGAACCCGGCCGTCAGCGCGGGTATTCCGCGTGTCGCGTTCGTTCGTGTGAAGTGGGTTTCGAAAAGTTCGCGGCCGGTGTGCCCCTCCGGCCGACACGCCGGACTTCGATAGCGGACAATTGACTCGTGACTTCCATCGATGAACCGATCCTGTCCTACCTCACCGACATGGACGGCGTCTTGGTGCACGAGAACCACCTGGTGCCCGGCGCCGACCAGTTCCTCGCCGAACTGCGCGACAACGAGATCCCGTTCCTGGTTCTGACCAACAACTCGATCTACACCGCACGCGACCTGCAGGCCCGGCTCAAGCACACCGGCCTGGACATCCCGGTGGAGTCGATCTGGACCTCCGCCCTGGCCACCGCGACCTTCCTCAAGGAACAGCGCCCCGACGGAACCGCCTATGTCGTCGGCGAATCCGGCCTCACCACCGCGCTGCACGAGATCGGCTACGTGCTCACCGACAGCAACCCCGACTACGTGGTGCTCGGTGAGACCCGCACCTACTCCTTCGAGGCCATCACCACGGCCATCCGGCTGATCTCGGCGGGTGCGCGTTTCATCGCCACCAACCCCGACGCCACCGGTCCCTCGCGCGAGGGCATCCTGCCCGCGACCGGTTCGGTCGCCGCGCTGATCACCCGCGCCACCGGCAAGGAACCGTATTACGTGGGCAAGCCCAACCCGCTCATGATGCGGTCGGCGCTGCGCCGGATCGGCGCGCACTCGCAGTCCACCGTCATGATCGGCGACCGGATGGACACCGACGTCATCTCCGGTCTGGAAGCCGGCATGCGCACCATCCTGGTCACCACGGGCATCTCCACCATGTCCACCGTCGAGCAGTACCCCTACCGCCCCACCGCGGTGTTGAAGTCCGTCGCCGACCTGGTCGGCAAGACCAAGGACCCGTTCAGCGTGTGAGATCCGCCCATCCCGGGTGACTCCGAGTTCATTTGCTGGAGAACCGAACTCGTCACACGGGCTGGATGTGCGGCCCCGCGTTCAGGACCGCCGTGCGCGGGCGGCCGTCGACGGAACGGTCGACGCTGTGCCACACCGACGCCGCCGAGCCGTGGGCGTTCCATCGGGCACCCGACCGTGCCGACGACTCAGCCCGCACGCCGCGACGATGCCCCGATCACTCGGTTTCCAGCACCTCCAGAGCGGCGGACAGTTCCGTCAGGGCGTCGGTGATCGCGGCGAGCCGCTCCGGCCCCAGTTTCGCGGCGAGCCGTGCCGAGATCTCCGCGTGCTGCGGGTCGATGCGCCGCACCGCCGCGAGGCCGGCATCGGTCACCGCCACCAGCTTCGCGCGCTTGTGCGCGGGGTTCGGCCGATACTCGGCCAGGCCCTTATCCACCAGCAGATCGGCGATGCGCTGCACGCTCTGGCGGGTGATCCCCATCTCGCGGGCGATGCCGGCCACCGGCAGCGGTTCGCGCAGCACCGCCCCCAGCACCTGCCACCAGGCGGCGGTGATGCCGGCCGGGCGGGCCAATTCCTCTGCGATGGACAGGAATTGGCCGTTCAGCTTGAAAGAGGTGATGGCGACCGTGCTGAACAGGTCCTGTTCGGAGCGGGTCATCTCACCTCCTGCATGCCGGGCCCGCCGAGTGCAGACGATTCTCCCGCATCACGCGACCGGGCCCGCCGTTCGGGCCTGTTCGTATTCGGCGAGCGCGAAGAAACCGGCCGGGTCGTTGTCTTTATAGAGGGCGAACCAGGCCTCGAGCACGCGCGGCTCGAACAGTTCGAGCCGCGCGAAGATCGCACGGGCGAAGTCCACCGGCGAGGTCCCGGTCGCGGTGATCAGATCACCGTCGATGACCGCGGGCTCGTGCGAGAAGTGCTCGCCACCCGAATATCCGCTCATGGCAAGGTATTGCGCCGCATTGCTGGTGTGCGCGCGGGCGTCGAGCAGTCCGGCGCTCGCCAGTCCGAAGGTCGCCCCGCAGATGGCCGCGACCGGAACGCCCGCCGCGAGGAACTCGCGCGCCTTGTCCGCGAATGCCGCGAGCGCGCCCGTCTCCCAGGTGGCCGAGCCGGGCAGGATCAGCATGGCGCTGTCCTGCGGCGCGAGATCCGCCAGCGCGAGGTCCGGAACGATCCGCATGCCGCCCATCGAGGTGACCGGTTCGATGCTCGGTCCCACCGTTTTCACCTGCCACGTTCCGGGTTCCCGCTGCCACAGCTCGCGGTGGATGTGAGCGGTGGCGTAGCCGGTCTCCCAATCGGAGAAGGTGTCGTAAACGGCCAGGTGCACTGTCTTCGTCATGACAGTATGCTGTCATATTTGACAGCATACTGTCAATATTCGAATCGGAAAGAGGCCCGCCACAGCGACCGACCCGGCATGACAAGAGATGGACCCGGCGACCGCTTCGGCAACGGCGAAGTCGCTGTCGCCGGGAGAAACGACGAAGGGCCGGAACACCGTCGAAAACGGTTCCGGCCCAAGGCCTACGGGTTCAGCGCGAGCGAATCAGCCCAGTGCGCGCTCGAGGTCGCCGAGCAGATCCTCGACATCCTCCAGACCGATGGAGATACGCACGACGCCGTCCGTGATCCCCACGGCCGCACGACCTTCCGCGCCCATGGCCCGGTGGGTGGTGGTGGCCGGATGCGTGATCAGCGACTTGGCGTCGCCCAGATTGTTCGAGATGTCGATGATGCGCAGTCCGTTGAGCACCTCGAAGGCGCGCTTCTTGGCCTCTTCGGGAGCGGCCTTCAATTCGAAGGTGACCACGGTGCCGCCGCCGGACATCTGCGCCTGCGCCAGGTCGAACTGCGGATGCGACTTCAGGAACGGGTACTTCACCCACGACACCGCCGGATGCTGTTCCAGGAACTCCGCGATCCGCAGCGCCGAGGAGTTGGACTGCTTCACCCGCAGCGGCATGGTCTCGAGACCCTTGAGCAGCGTCCAGGCGTTGAAGGGGCTCAGCGCCGGACCGGTGTGCCGCATGAGGTTCTTCACGGGACCGTCGATGTATTCCTTCGATCCGAGGATCGCGCCGCCGAGCACTCGGCCCTGACCGTCGATGTGCTTGGTGCCGGAGTAGACCAGCACATCCGCGCCGAGGTCGAACCCGCGCTGCAGCAGCGGCGTCGCGAAGACGTTGTCCAGCACCACCTTCGCGCCCGCGGCATGCGCGAGGTCGGTGACGCGGCGGACGTCCACCAGCGACTGCATCGGATTGGACGGGGTCTCGAAGAACACGGCCTGGGTGGGCACCGACAGCGCCTCTTCCCACTGCGCGATGTCCTCACCGTCGACGAACACCGTCTCGATGCCCCAGCGCGGCAGGATCTCGTTGCACACCACGAAGCAGGAGCCGAACAGGCTGCGCGCCGCGACCAGCCGGTCACCGTTGCCCAGCAGCGCGGCCAGCGCGGTGAAGACCGCGGCCATGCCCGAGGCGGTGGCGAAACACGCTTCCGCGCCGTCGATCAGGCGCAGCCGCTCCTCGAACATGGCGACCGTCGGATTGCCGTAGCGCGAGTAGACGAAGTGCTCGATATCGCCGGTGAACGACGCCTCGGCCGCCTCGGCGCTCTCGTAGACGAAGCCCGAGGACAGGAACAGCGCCTCGGACGTCTCCTCGAAACCCGAACGCCGGACGCCGCCGCGCACCGCCAGGGTGGCCGGGCCGACGCCTTCGGGCAGTGGCCTGTCGAACGCACCACCGGTGATCATGACTGCCTCCACGGAAGACCGTCGGCGCGCCAGCCGCTGCTGCCGCGATGTCCCTGCGCGTCGAGCGCGCCTTCGAAACCTTCGGAAACATTGAAGGAGGGTTCGTATCCGGACGCGGTGGCCGCCGTGGCGGCGCCGATGGACCGCTGCCCGGAACGACAGATGAAGATCACCGGCGCGTCCGAACCCGAATCCCGGTCCGTGAGAGCCTGCTTCAGCTGGTCCACGAAGCGATTGTTGGGCGTGCCGGTGGTGTCGACCCACTCGATGAGCTTGGTCGGACGGCCGATACCGCTGGTGTCGGGCACGCCGACGAAGCGCCACTCGGCCTCGGTGCGCACATCCACCAGCACCGCATCCGGGTTGTCACGCAACAGTTCCCACGCCTGCTTCGGCGTCAAGTCACCCGCGTAGCTCATGTCGAACCTCCTGTGAATCCGCACTTGCCGCGCCGCTGTCCGGCGCGTGGCCAGGTCGTCACCCGGAGCACCCCACCGCGGAGGAGGGTTGCCGACCAGCCAGCCGGGGCTTGACGCTGGTACTCATGACCTGGGTTGAGATTGACCGAGGCAAGGCCCGGCTGTCAAACCCTCACCGCACGCGCGGGCGCGCGTGCGGTGCGCGAGCCCCCGACAGCCGTCCCCATCAGGCGTTCAGGCGGTGCAGACGAGCCAGGTGGAGTCGGCTCTGGTGAAGTGCCAATTCCCGGTGGATTCGCGGCCCTCGACCCGGAAGGTGACGTCGGCGGTGGCCTTGTCCCCCTCGATCGCGGTGTTCTCGACCTTGACCAGATCGATCTTCTTGCCGCTCGCACCGGGGAAATTCAGCGGCGAACGGTTCTCGTCGAAATTCGCGCAGGCGGTGCTCGCGTCGAACGAGTCGGTCTCGCTGCGGGATTGGACGAAGTTCCGGGCGGCGATCGCGACGCGACCGGAATCTGTGAGATTCTTCTCAGCCGGCGAGAGCAGCGTGGAGACCACGATTCCGGCCACGACCAACACGATCACACCCGCGGCCACCAGGAACGGCAGCATGGACCGGGTTTCACCCTGATCGATCGGGATCGGCGGCTCCGCGGTGACCTCGGCCGATCCACGCGCCGAACGGGCGGAATCGCCGGTCGGCTCGCCGGATTCGGGGCTGGGTTCGCTGGGGTCGGCCATGGCTTGATCATGCCTGGTCGGCGCGGGTGTCCGGCGCGCGGCGCCATCCGACGCCGTGAACGGGCCTCGCGGCGGTTCGCCACACCGGCGCGGTCGGGCGTCCGGCCGCACCGATAGAATCACGACAATTCCCGCCTACCGGCGGGAATAGCCTCACTACGCAGCAACGCTGCAGCGTCGGGGGCCGGAGACGGCACCACCCCGTAGCCAGGGCGTCAACTTAGCCTAAGCTAAGAAAGACGGCCAAGACCGACGGCAAGATCGTTTCGACCCAAAGGGTGCGCGAGAGAATGACCGAACAGAGTGCAGCGACTACTCGTCCGCTACGCATTGCGATCGTGGGCGCGGGCCCGGCCGGGATCTACGCCGCCGACGCCCTGATGAAGTCCGATGCCCCCACCGGTTTCGACGGAGTGAGCATCGACCTCTACGAGCGCATGCCCGCGCCGTTCGGCCTCATCCGCTACGGCGTCGCGCCGGATCATCCGCGCATCAAGGGCATCATCACCGCCCTGCACAAGGTGCTCGACAAGCCGCAGGTCCGCCTGCTCGGCAATATCGACTACGGCGTCGACATCACCCTCGAGGACCTGCGCGGCTTCTACGACGCCGTCATCTTCTCCACCGGCGCGAACGCGGACCGCGCGCTCGACATCAAGGGCATCGAACTGGACGGCAGCTTCGGCGCCGCCGACTTCGTGTCCTGGTACGACGGCCACCCGGACGTGCCGCGCACCTGGCCGCTGGAGGCGGAGAAGGTCGCGGTTCTCGGCGTCGGCAACGTGGCCCTGGACGTGGCGCGCGTGCTCGCCAAGACCGGTGACGAACTGCTGCCGACCGAGATCCCGCCGAACGTCTACGAGGGCCTCAAGTCCAACAAGGCGCTCGAGGTGCACGTGTTCGGCCGCCGTGGACCGGCTCAGGCCAAGTTCACGCCGCTGGAACTGCGCGAGCTCGACCACTCGCCGACCATCGAGGTCATCGTCGATCCCGAGGACATCGACTACGACGAGGGTTCGGAAGCGGCCCGCCGCCACTCGAAGCAGGTCGACATGATCTGCAACACCCTCGAGCAGTGGGCGATCCGCGACGTCGGCGCCCGCCCGCACAAGCTGTTCCTGCACTTCTTCGAGAGCCCGTCGGAGATCGTCGGCGACGCCGACGGCAAGGTCGTTGGTCTGCGCACCGAGCGCACCTCGCTCGACGGCACCGGAAACTGCAAGGGCACAGGCGAATTCAAGGACTGGGACATCCAGGCCGTGTACCGCGCCGTGGGCTACCTGTCGCAGAACATCCCGTCCCTGCCGTTCGACGAGCAGGCCGGGACCGTGCCGAACGAGGCCGGGCGCGTGCTCGCCGACGAGAACGCCGACGGCGCCGAGCGCTACGTGCCGCAGACCTACGTCACCGGCTGGATCAAGCGTGGCCCGGTCGGCCTCATCGGCCACACCAAGGGCGATGCCAACGAGACCGTCGCGTGCCTGCTGGACGACGCCGCCAACTTCACCCCGGCCGTCGAGCCGGGGCTGGACGCGGTGACCGACTTCCTCGAGGGCAAGGGCGTCCCGTTCACCACCTGGGCCGGCTGGTACCGCCTCGACGCGCACGAGCGCGCACTGGGCGAGCCGGAGGGCCGCGAGCGGGTCAAGGTCGTCGAGCGCGAGGACATGTTCCGGGCCAGCGAGCCGGACAAGACCGCCAACCCCTCCTGACCTGCACGAATCCGACAGGCGGACAAGGTCATCCACACTTGTCACCGTTGTGAGGCATGCTGATCACGTGTTCGATGCCCATGTCCACATCATCGATCCGCGGTATCCGCTGGTCGAGAACGAAGGTTACCTGCCCGACCCGTACACCATCGGCGATTACCGCAAGCGCATGTCGCGCCTGGGTATCGACGGTGGTGCGGTGGTCATCGGGTCCTTCCAGGGCACCGATCAGAGCTGGCTGACCGCGGCCCTCGCCGAACTGGGCGAGGGCTGGGTGGGCGTCACCAACCTGCACGTGGACGCGACCGACGAGGAGATCCTGGCGCTGGATCGCGCGGGCGTTCGCGCGCTGCGCTTCAACCTCAAGCGTGGCGGCGGCGATATCGTCGGGCTCACCATGCTCGCGCTGCGGGCGTACGAGCTGGCCGGTTGGCATGTCGAGCTGTACATCGACGGGTCCATGCTCGGCTCGCTGGAACCGGTCATCACCAAACTTCCCGTGCTCGCGATCGACCACATGGGCATGAGCGACGAATGCCTGCCCTACCTGCTGAACCTCGTCGATCGCGGGGCCAAGGTGAAGGCATCGGGCTTCGGCCGCGTCGCCATGGACGTCGGGATGGCACTGCGCAAGATCCACGCGGTCAGCCCCGAAGCGCTCATGTTCGGCTCCGACCTGCCGGGCACCCGCGCCGGACGGCCGTTCCGGGACACCGATATCGACGTCATAGCCACCGCGGTCGGTTCGGATCTGCATCGAGTGCTGGATGACAACGCGCGCGCCTTCTACCGCCTGCCCGCCAAGGAACGGCACTTGCAGGACCCGAATCCGACCCTGCCGATGCCCGGCTCGGCGGCCCGCCCGGAATCGGATTCACCGACGCTGCGGCTGCATCGCTCGGAATTGCCCACTCCGCCGCCGAGCACCGTGCCGTTTCCGATCATCCAGCCGGGGCCGCCGCGTCAACCGGGTCGTCCCCGGCAGATCAGCCGTCCGCGCCCGGGGCAGCCGCGCAATCCCGTCGACCCCGGTACGCCCGCCGATCCGCGCAATCCGGCCGACCCGCGAAACCCGGCGAATCCGCGAAATCCCGGCGAGGGCCGGAATCCGCACCGCCGCAACCGGTTCGGCTGATCGCGCGCGGTGCGTCAGAGCGCGAGGGCCGCGATCAGCCAGACTCCGGTCGCCATCAGCGCGCCGAACAGCTCGATCAGCATCGACAGGCCCACGCCCTTGAGCGCGTGGATCGTCGACTGCCACGCGGCCTGATGCTCCTTGATCCGCTGGTATTCCGAAAGGTACACGCCCAGAACGAATCCCAGGATCAGCCCGACAACCGGCACCACGAAGAAGCCGACGATGCCGAACACCGCGCCCAGCAGCAGGGTGCGGTTCGGCACGCCCGCCTCCTTCAGCCTGCGGCCCGGCCAGGTGTACTTGATGACGCCGCTGATCACCAGAAGCGTTGTGCAGATGGCGAATACGATCCAGGCCGACGTCCCGCCGGTCATGATCGCCCAGACCAGGATCGCGGCCAGGATGAGGATCACCCCCGGCAGGATCGGCACGATGATGCCCAGCAGGCCGATCAGAATCGCGAGGCCGACCAGGACCTCGCCCATTGCGCTCACTGCGGTTCCTCCAGCTCGAGATTCCCCAGCATTGTCCACTACCGGTGCGCGCAGCGCCGCGCGTCGAGGATCACGCGAGCGGCCGGATTCGGGGGGTGCCCTCCGGGGGACCGACCACTTATTGTCATAGTGTCAACACCGGCCCCGGGGGCTGGGGCACATGATCGACGACGATTGAACCGAGGTAGGGGCCTGTGAGCACTCCATCCACCGCCAAGCAGGGCCCGCTCGCGGGCGTGCGGGTTGTTGAACTGGCCGGCATCGGCCCCGGTCCGCACGCGGCGCTGCTGCTCGCGGACCTTGGCGCGGACGTGGTCCGGGTGCAGCGCCCCAACCAGCTGCCCGGCTTCATGGAGCGCGCGCAGTGGCGCGGCCGCACCATCGTGGAGGCCGACCTCAAGAATCCGGCCGACATCGAGAAGGTGCTCGGGCTGATCGAGAAGGCCGACGTGCTGCTCGAGGGCTTCCGCCCGGGCGTGACCGAGCGCATGGGTCTGGGACCCGACGCCGCGCTCGAGCGCAATCCGCGCCTGGTCTACGGCCGGATGACGGGCTGGGGCCAGTACGGTCCGCTCTCGGACCGCGCCGGGCACGACATCAACTACATCTCGCTGACCGGTGTGCTCAATGCCATCGGCCGCAAGGGTGAGCGTCCCGTTCCGCCGCTGAACATGGTCGGGGACTTCGGTGGTGGCTCCATGTTCCTGGTCTTCGGAGTCCTGGCCGCGCTGGTCGAGCGCCAGAACTCGGGCAAGGGTCAGGTCATCGACTCGGCCATGATCGACGGCGCGCTGGCGCTCTCGCACATGATCTGGGGCATGAAGGGCGTCGGCCTGTGGTCCGACGAGCGCGGCACCAACCTGCTCGACACCGGTATGGCGTTCTACGACACCTACGAGACCTCCGACGGCAAGTACATGGCGGTCGGCTGCATCGAGCCGCAGTTCTACGCCGAGTTCCTGAAGGGCCTGGAGATCGACCCCGAGGGCCTGCCGTTCCAGATCGATCCGAACGGCCAGGATGAGCTGCGCAAGCTGTTCACCGAGAAGTTCAAGACCAAGACCCGCGACGAGTGGTGGGCCATCTTCAAGGACACCGACGCCTGCACCACACCGGTCCTGACCTTCAGCGAGGCCGAGCAGAACGAGCACATCGTGGCGCGGACCGGTCTGATCGAGATCGACGGCATCGTGCAGCACGCGCCCGCGCCGCGGTTCTCCCGCACCCCCGGCGGCACCCCCACTCCCCCACCCACCGTCGGCACCCCGTTCGAACAGGTCTGGGCCGACTGATCTTTCGGGCCTGACACGGCCCCGTACGGCAACAGCCCGCGACCTGAGGTCGCGGGCTGTTCTGCGTCGTGCCGACCGCGGTCGGCGGCACTGCGGTCAGCGAATCAGGCTGCGGCGGCGCGGATCACACCGGCCACCGCACTGAATCCGCTGCGGTGGAGGGAGTTCAGGCCTCCGGCTCGACGAGCTGGATGTCGAGCTCGACGGTGATCTTGTCGCTGAGCATGGCGGTCGGCAGACCGGGGGCGACATTGAAGTCGCTGCGCTTGATCGAGCCGGTGGCGTTGAAGCCCGCGTGGTTCTTGTTGTCGCCGGGGAACAGCTGTA
Organism: Nocardia jejuensis NBRC 103114; assembly: GCF_001613145.1. Classification (GTDB taxonomy): domain Bacteria; phylum Actinomycetota; class Actinomycetes; order Mycobacteriales; family Mycobacteriaceae; genus Nocardia; species Nocardia jejuensis. The sequence goes on along the minus strand of NZ_BDBU01000051.1, from coordinate 17,664 downwards.
CGCCGCCCCACTCGACGTCGAGGGTGACCGGCTTGGTGATGCCGCCGATGGTGGCCTCACCGGTGACCTCGAACTCCTCGGCGACCTTGATGCCCTCGGGAACGCGGAAGGTCAGGTGCGGGAGGTTGGCGACATCGAGGATGTCGGCGCTGCGCACGTGGTTGTCGCGGTACTCGTTGCCGGTGTCGAAGGAATCGAAGTACACGGTGGCCTCGATCACGGCCTTGCCCTCGTTGTCGACGACGAACGCGGTCTCGAAGCGGTTGAAGCGGCCGCGAACCTTGGAGATGCCCAGGTGCTTGACGGTGAAGTTCACCGAGGAGTGGGCGGCGTCCAGGGTCCAGGAGCCGGGGGCGATGGTGGTCTGCTCGGAAGTCGTCATGAGAGAAGAATAAGCGGACCGAGGTCCGCTTAACCACACCGGGTTGATCCTGGACCTGCCAGGGCTGGGATAACGGGCCCGGGATCAGGCACCATGGTGAGGTGTCCCGATCCGAATTCGCCGAGTTTCTCATCGCACGCCGGGCCCAGCTGCAGCCCGAGGAGGTCGGCCTGCCCGTCGGCCGCCGCCGGCGCACGCCCGGACTGCGCCGCGAGGAGGTCGCCGCGCTCGCCGGGGTCAGCTCGGACTATCTTGCCCGGCTGGAACAGGGCCGCGACACCAACCCGTCCGTGGCGGTGCTCGGCGCGCTCGCGGATGCGTTGCGGCTCAACGAAATCGAACGGCACCACTTCGGCAAGCTGGCCTTCGGCATGGAGGAGACCTGCCCGTCCAGCGGCCAGGCCCGCGAACAGGTCTCCGAGACCGTGCAGGCCGTGATCGACGCGCTGCACCCCACACCCGCGTTCATCCTGGGCCGCTGGCTGGACCTACTGGCCTGGAATCCCGCCTGGCGCGACCTCGCCGAACCCCTCGGCGTGTTCGACGAGGCCGGACAGGGCAACTTCGCGCACTATCTGTTCACCAACCCCGACGCGCGCAAATACTTTCTGAACTGGGACGACGCCGCGGATATGGTCACCTCGTCGCTCCGCGCCTCGCACACGCGCTTCGCCGACGACGCCTCCGTCGCCGCCACCATCACCGCACTGAACCGCACCCCCGAATTCGCCCGCCGCTGGCGCGAACATCGGGTCAGCGACCACCGCTCGTTCATCCTGCGGATAGACCATCCGCAACGCGGCGAGATCGAGATCGAGGCCGAGACGCTCGATCCGGCCGCCGACCAGAGCGTCATGGTGTGGCTGGTGGACCGCAGGCAGGTTCGCAGCCCCGGATTGCGGCTGGTCAACGAGTAAAAACCCCACATTCCGGGCTTTTCGTTCCCCCTGCTCACGAGGGAAACGAGAACTACAGTTGAATACATGGCTCGGAATTGGCCGCTGGTCGAACGAGAGAACGAGCTCGAATCGATCAGAGCGGCACTGACCAGCGGGGACTTCGTCGGAGCCGTGCTCACCGGGGATGCGGGGGTCGGCAAGACCACACTGGCACGGCAGGCGACCGCCGCCGTGGGCGGAAACATTCGCTGGGTGGCGGGCACCGAATCCGCGCGCAGCATCCCGCTCGGGGTGTTCGCGCACATGGTCGGGGTGTACACCGCACACGATCCGGTGACCTTCATGGCCGCGGCCCGCGAGGCGCTGCTCGCGGACGGGCACACCATCATCGGCGTGGACGACGCGCACCTGCTCGACCAGCTGTCCGCGACGCTGCTGCTGCAACTGGCCATCGACAGGGCCGCGATGGTGGTGGCGACCGTGCGCAGCGGGGTTCCGGTGCCCGACGCGGTGACCTCGCTGTGGAAGGACGGGCATCTACTGCGGATCGACCTGTCGCCGTTCACCCAGCGGCAGAGCGTGGAGTTGGTGGAGTCCATGCTGGGCGGACAGCTCGAGGGCTTCACCGCCAATCTGATGTGGGAATCCTCCGGCGGGAACGCGCTTTTCCTGCGCCACCTCGTCGAGGGCGCGCTGGAGGCGGGTGCGCTGCGGCAGGTCAAAGGGGTGTGGCAGTTGCGCGGTCGGGCCGCGGTCACCTCGGAATTGGCTGCGCTGCTGGAGGATCGGGTGGAGCAACTGCCCGAGCCCGTGTTGCGGGTACTGGAACTGCTCACCTTCTGCGAACCCATCGACCTGGACGTGCTGGCCGAACTCACGGGTGAGGCCGCCGTCGAGACGGCCGAGAACCGCGGCGTCGTACGGATCGTGGAGCACGGTCACCAGCTGCTGGTGCGGTACAACCATCCGCTGTTCGGGGAGGTGATCCGGCGGCGACTGGGGATCGCGTCCGCGCGGCGACTGCGCGGGCGGCTGTTCACCTCGCTCAGGGAGCGGCCCATCCACTCGGCGGCCGATCGCATCCGCTTGGCCGAATTGGCTTTGGACAGTGACAAATCCGCCGATCTGGAGTTGTTCGAGGCGGCAGCGGCCGATGCCATCGCGCTGGCGAATCTGCCACTGGGCGAACGGTTCGCGCGCGCGGCCGTGGAACGGCGCGGCGGCGTGGAAGCCGCGGACCTGCTGGCCCGCGCACTGCTGTGGCAGGGACACCGGATCGAGGCCGAGCGCACGCTGGCGGGGTTCGATCCGGATCAGATGAACGAGGTGCAGCTGGCGCGCTGGGGCAGCACCCGGGTCTCGAATCTGTTGTGGTCCATGGGCGATGCCGATCGCGCCGACGAGGTGCTCGGGTCGGTGCGCGGCCGGGCCACGCATCCCAAGGTGGTGGCCACGCTGGACGGTTTGGCCTCGGCCTGCGCGGTCAACGAGAACAAGCTGGACGAGGCGTTCGCGCTGGCCGATCCGGTGATGGCCGACGCGGACGCGCCGCCGTGGGCGGTGTGGTGGGCGGCCTTCGGCGGCGGGCTCGCACTCGCGCTGATGGGGCGCGGTGACGCGGCGCGGCGGTATGCGGCGCGCGGACATGCCGTGGCCTCGCACATCGACGGGCTGAACCAGTTCATGTCCACGCACGCGGAAGTATTGGCGCTCACCTTCACCGGTGACATCGATGCCGCAAGACGTTGTGCCGGAAGCCCTTACACGTATTCCTCGCCGGGGCAGTACCTGGCGTGGGGCATGATGAAGATCCTGCAGGGCACGGTCGACGTGGCCCAGGGGCATTTCCCGCAGGGCATCGACAATCTCGAACAGGCGCTCGCCGCGCTCACCACCGAGGGGGCCGCGGCGTGGATGTTCCCGGCGAGACTTCGCCTGGCCGAGGCCTATTCGGCGCTGGGCCGGTCGGTGGACGCCGCGGAATCGATCGCCGCGGCGATCGAGCGCGGGGGACGGCACAGTGCGGTCTACGAACCGCAGTTGGAGATCGCCAAGGCCTGGCAGGCAGCTGCCGAGGGCACCGCGACGCCGGCCATACGGCTCGCCCTCGGCGCGGCCGATGCCGCGGCGCGGTCACACCAGCACGCCATCGAGGCGATGGCGCTGCACACCGCCGCGCGCTTCGGCGATCACGGTGTCGCGGGCCGTTTGGCGGATCTCGCGGCGCGGGTGGACGGACGCCTCGTCCAGGTCCAGGCTCGGCACGCCGTGGCGGTGGCCGCGCACGACGGACCTGGATTGGACACCGCCGCAGCGGAATTCGAGACAATCGGCGTACTGCTCTCGGCCGCGGACGCCGCCGCGCAGGCCGCCACCGCTCACGAACGCGCGGGTGACCGCCGCCGCCTGCTGGAATCGGCCGCCACCGCCAATCGCCTGGCCGCCGCCTGCGGTGGGGCCAGCACCCCCGCCCTGCGCCAATCCGCCCAACCCCTCCCCCTCACCACCCGCGAGCGCGAAATCGCCAACCTGGTCGCGGCGGGCCTGTCCAACCGCCAGATCGCCGACCGGCTCACGGTCTCCGTCCGCACGGTCGAAGGGCACCTCTACCGCGCCTGCATCAAACTCGACGTCACCGACCGGGAGGCCCTCGCCGACCTCATGCTCGGCGGAGACTCCCCCAAACCCTGAGCGTCATCTCCGGCTCGAGAAATCATCCCGGAGCGCGGTCATCGGAATCCCGGCGGCCGTCCTCGACGGAGTGGGCAGCGGCGCAGCCGGTTTCGCCGTCGGCGGCGTGATCCGCGACGCGCCCTCCGATGCGCGACCCCGCCGTTCTTCGCCGCTCGGGGTACTCGTCCAGAGGAGTTGCGGCGGGTTCGCGGGCTGCGCCAGACCGGAGGGCGGGTACCGGCCGGGGCGGCGGGTACGGCTTATCCACAGTTGTGACGGGCTGTGGATGAAATGGGTGGGGTGTGTCGGGGGTGCGAAGTTGGGGGTGGGGCTGTCCGGGGTGTGATGGGTGACGAAGTCCTGGTCAGAAGTGTTCGCGGGGCTGGTCGGGCGTTGGCGGACAGTGGGTTTCAACTGTGATGAAGGTGGTGTTCGGCATGGATCGTCGGGATGTCGGGTTGCTGGGTGGGGTTGTGCGGCGGGTGGTTCTGATGGGGGCGATTCCGGTGGCGTTGGCGGCGGGGTGTTCGAGTGTGCGGGAGCGGGATGCGGTGGCGCCGGTCTCGCCGGTGGCGGCCGGCAGCGGGCAGCAGAGCACGGGGCAGCAGAAGCCCTGGGGTGGTGGAGTTTTCGGAGAGGGTGGGGCCCGGCCGATGCTGCCGGGCATGGACGGTGGGTCATCGGGCGGGGTTCGGCCCACGCAGCCGGGGGTCGCGCTACCGGGGGTCGCCGAGCCGGGCGGGAATCGGGGGCGGAATCCGCGGCCGGATTCGTTTCAGCCGGGGGTGACCACGCCGCCCGCCACTCGCCCGGAGGCGTTCTTCCCGTTGAACTTTCGGCGGATTCCCGAGGTGGAAGCGGCACCGGCCATCGATTGGCGGAAACTGCATGCCCCCGAACCGGTCACGCCGGTGGCGCCGATCATGCCGCCGCCCCGGATGCTGCGGGTCGGCGCGTTCATGACCGCCGTCGGAAACGACGTCCCGGACGCGGTACTCGGGCCCGTGAACGGCGGTGCGGCCGCGATCGAAGCGACCATCGCGACCGGCCTGGATTCGGTGGGCATCGACGCCGGCCGCTCCGACAAGATCGCGGGCCTGACTCTCGCGGGAGCCGCGATGGGTGGAGCGACCGGAGCGGTGCTCGCCGGCGTCCCCGCCGCGATGTTCGGTGCGGTACCGGGTGCGGTGATCGGTGCGGGGGTGGGCGCCCTCGCGGGCGGAGTGATCGGCGGCCTCGTCACCGCAATCCCCACCGGCGGTGCCGGTTCCCCCGAAGGCGCGGCGATCGGCGCGCTGATCGGCGCGGGCGGCGGTGCGGCGGTAGGCGCGGCCACGGGCGCAGCACTCGTCGGAATTCCCGCGGCCGTCGCCGGAGCCGTCGTCGGCGGAATCGCCGGTGGTGCGACGGGAGCCGCGTTCGGTGGCACCGTCTGACCCGGTGCCGCGAGCCGACACCCTCTGGCCGCAGCGGGGCAGGCAGGCTGCGTTCAGCTCATGACCGGGAAAGTGGCAGCGACGGAAAGCAGAGCGTTTGCACCGATTCCACTGGTGCAGACGCTCTTCCACCGCTGTCGGCGTTCACGCCCATCGGTGCAGATGGTTACAGCACGGTGCACCTCAGCTGCGCGAGCGCGGAGGCCCGCAGGCGAGACCTGCCCCGACGACGACCGGATTCGATAGACACCGCATCTCGACTGGATACTGCGAGCGCGTCGTCGTGACTGTCTCTGCCCCAGACCGATCGGGGCGAGGTCGGATCCGGTGAAGGGTGAGGACGAACCTACAGCTGGTTGGTTCGGGTGGAGTCTCGGCCGTCGTCATCGGCGTTGACGGGTACGTTCCAGAGATCACCGGAGCTGCCGTTGGGGCCGGGTTCGTGCAGGGTCATGAAATCCGCCTCTTTCCTCGGATTCGCCGTTGCCGGCATGTCACGACATGACTTTCCAGTTTCGGCGGACTTACACATCACACGAGGTATAGCCAGGCCAGGCCGCAGTCAGAAGAGGGTGGCCTCGCCGAAGCCGGGGGTTCGCTCGATTTCCAGCAGGCGCTGTTTGGTGGTGACGCCGCCGGGGGCGGAGAAGCCGGTGAGGGCATTGTCGGCGGCCAGGACTCGGTGGCAGGGAACGATCAGGGGAATCGGATTGCGACCGAGGGATTGGCCCACGGCCTGGGCTCCGCCGGGAGCACCGATCCGGTTGGCGACCGTGCCGTAGGTGAGGGTGTGGCCGGGGGCGATGGCACGGGTGATGTCGTAAACGGCGCGGTCGAAGTCGTTGAGGGTGGCCGTGTCCAGCGGAATCGAGACTAGATCGTCCAACTCGCCGTCGAGGTGAGCGCGGACGCGGGCGATGACGTCCACGATCTCCGGGGTCGGCTCGGCTTCGCGGATCTCGTAGACGCGATGCCCGCGCAGGATGTACTCGCGCACCGATTCCGGGTCGTCTTCGGGGAGAGCGAACCGCAGTACGCCCGTGGCACTCCAGGCGAGGGCACAGGTGCCGATCGCTGTATCGAAGAGCGCCGCCGAAGCGAGCGGACGGGCCTGGTCGGACATCTCTTCAGTGTGCACTCGAGGTCCGACAATGTATGAACCGCCGAGGTCCCGAATCGATTCGGGACCTCGGCGATCGGCCGATGTGGAGAGGGCGAGTCCGGGGCGGGATCCGATGCCGCTCGACGGCGAGTTCCGAGGTTCGAGGTGGCAGGCTCGCGGCTCCGACGCGATGCCGGGCAAAGCGAGGTTCCGAGTCCGGTCGGATGGGTGGCCTTCGCACAAGATCCCCAATGCGGGCCAGTTTTCTAGAACTGGACTGTCTCGCCACGGCAAGGGATCCCGGACAGGTCCGGCAAGACCGGAGACTTACGGCGGACCAGCGCGGCGGGGGTGCGCGGCGGCTCCGGTTCCCGGTACGCCCGAACGGCGGCGAGGTCCGAATACTGGCGCGCCGCTTCATAATCCATGGCAGACCAGTCGGACATGGGGGCATGCGGGCGGTACCGCTCCAGCAGCATCCCCCAGCGTTCGCTGGGCTTGGGTGCGTACCGGTACACGAGACCGGCGAAGGCGGCGACGACCAGTGCGGAGGCGAGTAGAGCGAGCATGTCTCCATGGTGGCTCCAGCTGGACTTGAAATAAATATCCAGTGCCCGGATACTGGCCCTTATGGCAACACGAGTGATCGGCGCCGCGAGCCTCACACGCGACCTGGGCCGCTGGCGGCACGACGAGCCGGGCGTGGCCGCCGCGGACGCCAAGCGTCCGACCAGACCCGCCTACGTGGCCCTGGCCGAGAGCATCCGGCTGCTGATCCACGACGGCCGCGCACCGCTGGGCGTCGCCCTCCCGAGCGAGCGGGATCTGTCCACCAGCCTCGCGGTCAGCCGCACCACGGTCACCTCCGCGTACACGCTGCTGCGCGAGCACGGCTATCTGATCAGCAGGCAGGGTTCGCGCAGCACGGTGGCGCTGCCGCCGACCGTCGTGCACGACGGCACCAAACCGGCCCGCAGCATTCTGGCCATGATGGCGCAGCCCGAACTGCCGACCGTCGACATGACCTACGCCGCCATGGCCGCCCCGCCGATCATGAGCGAGGCGTATTCACATGCGCTGCAGGGACTTCCGACCTATCTGGGCACGCACGGCATGGATCCGGTGGGCGTGCTCATCCTGCGTGAGGCCCTGGCCCGCCGCTACACCGAGCGCGGCCTGCCCACCGAACCCGATCAGATCCTGATCACGCTGGGCGCGCAGCACGGTCTGCGACTGCTGCTGAACGTGCTCACCACCCCCGCCGAGCGGGTGCTCATCGAGCATCCCACCTACCCCAATGCCATCGAGGCGATTCGCGATGTGGGCGCGCGGCCGGTGCCGGTTCCGATGCGCCCCGACGGCTGGGACATGGACGGAATCCGCAGCGCGGCAAGGCAAACCGCCGCCAGCGTCGCCTATCTGATCCCTGACTTCAACAACCCCACCGGCCTGCTCATGGATGCCGAGAGCCGCGCCGAACTCGCCGCCATCGCGCGCGAGACCCGGATGACCGTGATCGTCGACGAATCCATGGTGGATCTGGACCTCACCGACGGTGAATCCATGCCGCCCGCAGCGGCTTTCGCGCGCGGCTCGGAGATCGTCACCATCGGCTCCGCGTCCAAGTCGTTCTGGGGCGGCCTGCGCGTCGGCTGGGTTCGCGCCAATCAGCCGCTCATCGCCAAACTCCTGGGCACCCGCTCCACCGTCGACCTCGGCACCCCGGTGATGGATCAGCTGGCCACCGTCCACCTGCTCCAGCACGCCGACGAAATCCTCACCACCCGCAAGCAACAACTCCTCTCGCGCCGCGCCACTCTCCTGGACGCCCTCGCCGAGGACCTCCCCGACTGGCGCGTGGCCCCCGGCGCGGGCGGCATGTCCCTGTGGGCCCAACTCCCCGCCCCGGTCTCGACCGCCCTCGCCGCCACCGCCCCCAACCACGGCGTCCTGCTGGCCGCCGGCCCCCGCTTCGGCGTCCAAGGCGCCTTCGAACGCTTCATCCGCCTCCCCTTCACCCACGAAGAACCCGACCTCCGCCTGGCCGTCAAATCCATTGCCGCCACCTACACCTCCCTCACCCCCCACGCCGCCGACCCCCTCTCCCCCCTGATCACCTACTGACGCAACACCGTTCGCCGACCGCGCTACGCGACGTGGTCAAGGCCGCCAAGCCCGGTCGACAGCTCTGATCTCGTGGAACATGCGCGCCAGAATCGTCTGAGAGGTAGTGGACGGCATCATGTCCGTTACCTCCACGGCCGCTACCTCCCTCCAGTCGGTCTTGAATTGCCGCACTCCCTCCTCGAATTCGGCCATGGCCTTCTCGGTCCCGAAGGACGCCATGAATCGGTACTCCCGGTGGATGACTTCGACTGTCTCTCCAGGTGACGGAACCACCGCCAGCGGCGTCCGCTTCGCTGAACCGCTGCCCTGAAGTCCGTGGCAACCGCAGTCACACCCGGTGGTGCCGCACTGCAGGTGACGGCCGTTGACACAGAATCCAGAATTGAGCGACATCGCGGGCAACCTCTCCTGATCTGAATGAAGACGGACCACTCTGAAATTCACCACCGCCACCAACCTTTCGGCCGATGCCTGCCGCCCGAACGGTGCGCCGCCGTCAAGCGGAGTTTGCGCCCGTTCGGCAGTTCGACCACTCGCCGACCGAAAGCAGCACGTGGGGCAACTGGACGATCGAAGGCAGGCGACAAACCCGCCCAGGCGAGAACGAGCAAACACGGAATCATCGGGAATGCGATCGACCACGTTTGACTGAACATCTGCGTGTCCCTTGGTCTTTGGATAGTTGACGACCCGGGCGCAGGATCGATGGCACTTCGACGACGTGAGTCACTGATCCACTGGCTTGGCGGTCGCCGATTGTCAGAGGCTTCCCGCTCCGGGCACCTCCCAAGTAGACACCCGGTTCATAGTTTTTGAACCGTTCACAGCGTGATGCAGAGCAAATATGCTGGGCGCACAGTTTGAACGTATTCAGTCTGTGCGTGCACGAAATGTGCACGTGCACCAGCTAATTCGAGCATATTCAGATAGCGAGGCTAACGAAATGACTGGATCAACGGTCTCTCGCCGAGCGTTCGGAAACCTCATGCGCGAGCTGCGAGATCGCGCGAACAAGACACTCCTCGCCGCCGGAGTGGAGGCGGAGGTGTCACGCATGACGATCCAGCGGCTCGAGGACGGCCAGAGTACGAAAATCAGCACGATGCAGCTAAAGGCGATGTTGGACTACTACGGCACGGAGGAGGCCAACCGCGCCGAGGCTCTCAGTCTGTGGGAGGAAGTCAAAGAACAGGCGAAAGTCGAAAGGCTGCAAGGTACTTCGAAGGGCTTCTGGAAGTCCTACACCGATCAGATAGCCCCGAACTTTCCCAAGTTCCTCCGGCTGGAATCCGCTGCGGAATCCATGATCACCTATCAGCCGACGATCATTCCGGGCCTGTTACAGACTCCCGACTATCGCCGAGCAATCATCCTGATCAACGAACCGGATGTGTCCGCAGTGGACCTGGAACGCCGCCTGGAGCTGACCGAGCAGCGCAAGACACGTCTCGACGACGCCGGATTTCAACTGGAGGCGTTCGTGTCGGAGGCGGTTCTACGTCACCAGCCCGGCGGCGTGCGGGTTATGGCCGAACAGCTTCGCTCGGTGGCCGAGAGTGGTCGACGAGAGGCCGTCAGCATCAGGGTTGTCCCGTTCGGAGCCGGTGCTCATAGGGGGCTGACGATGCAGGGGTTCACGCTGATGCGGTTCCCAACCACTGGCCACGGCACACCCCTACCGCCTGTGGTGTTTGCCGAAGGCGCGCTCGGCAGTACGTTCCACGAGCATGAGCAAGAACTCGACGAATATCGCGAGGCAATCGCGAACCTTGCGACTGTAGCGTTGACCGAAGAGGCTTCGAGAGACCTCTTGTTTCGAGTGGCGAAGGAGTACGCGGCATGAAGAAGCCGATCGCGGGCGAGTGGTACAAGTCGAGCCGGTCCGAAGGCGGGAAGCAGTGCGTGGAGGTATGCCACGCCGCTGATGCCGTCGGTGTTCGCGACTCGAAGAATCCCGGTGGGCCGGAGCTGTTCTTCACTCCCGAGGACTGGGACAGCTTCATTCGCTTCACGACCCGGTAGGGCACGACGCCGCCGAGTCGGAAACGGCTTCGCCCCCGGCACATCGAATGCACCGGGGGCGAATGTTTGCTCACCGTAGGGGGTTTCGGCCCCCGAGGCGCTCTACGCCAGAATGTCGTGCCGCACGATGGTCTGGTCGCGGCCCGGGCCGACGCCGATGCAGGACATGCGGGCGCCGGAGAGTTCTTCCAGGCGCTTGACGTAGTTCTGGGCGTTGATCGGGAGTTCCTCGAAGGTGCGCGCGCCCGAGATGTCTTCCCACCAGCCGGGCATTTCCTCGTAGATCGGCTTGGCGTGGTGGAAATCGGTTTGGGTGGTGGGCATTTCCTCGACGCGCTTGCCGTCGACCTCGTAGGCCACGCAGATCGGGACGGTGTCGAGGCTGGAGAGCACGTCCAGCTTGGTGAGGAAGTAGTCGGTGATGCCGTTGACGCGGGTGGCGTAGCGGGCGATCACGGCGTCGAACCAGCCGGTGCGGCGGGCGCGGCCGGTGGTGACGCCGACCTCGCCGCCGGTCTTGGCGAGGTAGGTGCCGGACTCGTCGAAAAGCTCGGTCGGGAACGGGCCCGAGCCGACGCGGGTGGTGTACGCCTTCAGGATGCCGAGCACCGTGGTGATCTTGTTCGGGCCGACGCCCGCGCCGACGGCCGCGCCGCCCGCGGTCGGGTTGGAGGAGGTCACGTACGGGTAGGTGCCGTGGTCGACGTCCAGCAGGGTGCCCTGCGAACCCTCCAGCAGCACGATCTCGCCGCGCTCGAGCGCCTCGTTGAGCAGCAGCCGCGAATCGGCGATGCGGTGCTTGAAGCCCTCGGCCTGCTCGAGCATCTCGTCCACCACCTGCTGCGGATCCAGCGCGCGGCGGTTGTAGATCTTCACCAGCACCTGGTTCTTGAATTCCAGTGCGGCTTCGACCTTCTGGGTGAGGATCTTCTCGTCCAGCACATCGGCGACCCGGACGCCGACGCGAGCGACCTTGTCCTGGTAGCAGGGGCCGATACCGCGACCGGTGGTGCCGATCTTCTTGTTGCCGAGGAAGCGCTCGGTGACCTTATCGATGGCCACGTGGTACGGCATGATCAGATGCGCGTCAGCCGAGAGCAGCAGGCGGGAGGTGTCCACGCCGCGCTCGTCCAGGCCCGCGAGTTCGGTCAGCAGCACACCCGGATCCACCACCACGCCGTTGCCGATGACGTTGGTCACATCGGGGGTGAGGATGCCGGACGGGATCAGGTGCAGCGCGAACTTGTCGCCATTGGGCAGCACCACGGTGTGACCCGCGTTGTTGCCGCCCTGGTATCGCACCACCCATTGGACCCGGTCGCCGAGCAGATCGGTCGCTTTGCCCTTGCCTTCGTCGCCCCACTGGGCGCCGATCAGCACGATTGCCGGCATTTCGAAGTCTCCTACGGGTTCGACGCGCAGCACCGCTGATGCTGCAGCTACCCGCCGTCGGAAGGCGGTGGCCGGAGGGACAGTCTAATGGATGCCGTGACCATTGCCCGGCTGGGCATACCCTCTGGTTTGGCGGTATCCGGAGAACAGCCGGTGTACGACAGGTTGCGGGGAGCCCGGCAAAGCGGACGGCGTACGCGACGAACTGGACAGCAGGCGCGGCAAAGCGGACACAGTAACGGATGAGCAGCGAGACCGACATGCCCCTGAAGACAGGGTTATGGTGGCACGGGGAGACGGACCGGCTGGGGGTCCGACACAAGGCAGCGAGGCGATTGGTGTGTCAGGTCCGAGGAGGGTGCACGGCAGTTGAGTACCCATGTTCTCCGCTGCGACGGCGCGCCGGTTCCCATCGCGCTGGCCTCCCTGCCCACCACTCAGACCGCGGCCATACCCACCGGCTCCCAACTCGATGAGTTGCTGCCCGTCATGGCCGCCGACAGCCTGCCCAGGCTGATCGTGCTCGGCGAGGACGCCGGTCTGGCCGCTGTACTCACGCATTTGCTGGGCACCGAACGCCTCGGCGTCGAGATCGGCTTCGTGCCGGTCGATCGCACCTACGGCTCGCGCGCCTACGACACCGGCACCGGCTCGGCCGCCGCGAAACGCGCGCTCGAGGGCAAGGCGAGGGAGACCCCGCTGATCCGCGACGACACCGGCAAGGTGCTGATCGGCCGGGCCACCCTGGTCGGGGCGAACAGTGAGAAGCTCGAGGGCGAGGCGTACGTCGACGACGTCCGGTTGTTCACCGGCAAGGTCAACGCGCTGCACATCTCACCCACGCTGGCCATGCCCGGATTGCAGGCGCACGTGCAGCGCGGACTGCTGCGCGGGCGGCGCTGGGTCCCGGGGCGCGCGGTCCAGTTGGGTACCCGCGGCGCGATCGTCACGCGCGACGGCGTGACCACCGACAAGATCGTTCCGCGGTCCACGTTCTATCGACACCACGAGCCCTGGCTGCTGGTGCGCTGATCCGCGCGGACTCTGCTCCAGAATGGAGTCGACCGCGACGAGCATGCCGGTCGGTTCTCGCGTCGAGCCGTGCGCACGGGATGTCCGGGCGCACATCGCCGCCGGAGCGATTCGGTCCGCTCGAACCCCATGGAAGTTTCCGACGTGCTGGAGTTATCACAGTGACCAACCCCTACACAGTGGGCCGAGCCGCCGGTGCGGTGCGGCCGAGCCCTATCTTCCTGGTCGTGGTGCTGATCGCGGTCGCGGGCGGCGTGCTCGCCTGGCAGGCCGATCTGCTCTCGCGCTGGGCGCAGTTCGGTGTGTTCGTCATGGTGGTGGCGGGCTGGATCGTGTCGGTCTGCCTGCACGAATTCGCGCACGCGTACGTGGCTTTCCGCGCTGGTGACCGCGAGGTCGAGATGCGCGGATATCTGACGCTGAACCCGCTCAAGTACAGCCATCCACTGCTGTCGATCGGGCTGCCGGTGCTGTTCATCGCGCTCGGCGGTTTCGCACTGCCCGGCGGTGCGGTCTACGTGCACTCGCATTCGTTCAGCCCACGCACGCAACGGATTCTGAGCGGCGCGGGCCCGGCGGTGAACGCGGTCTGCGCGGTCGTGCTGCTGCTGATCGTAAAGCTGTGGGGCAGCCAGTATTCGCATCCCGCGTTCTGGTTCGGGCTGAGTTTCCTTGCGCTGCTTCAGATCACGGCCACCGTGCTGAATCTGATCCCGATTCCCGGCACCGACGGATACGGGATCCTGGAACCGTCGCTGAGCTACCAGACTCGGCGATCGGTGGATCAGATCAAGCCGTACGGAATCCTGATCCTGGTCGCGCTGCTGTTCGTGCCGGAGGTCAACCGCGCCTTCTTCGACGGCATCCACGCCCTGTTCGATCTGTCCGGCGTGCCGTCCATCTGGCCGAGCTACGGCGGATCGCTGACCCGCTTCTGGACCTGAGGCACGCGATCGGCTCTGCGGCACAGCGGGACTCGGCTCGGGCGATCGGCGCCGGATTCGGCCGATGAAGCCGCTCGGCGGCCACCCGGGCCCCGTGGGTGATCAGCCCACACCGTGCGGGTTCAGTCGATGGGGGTCACATACGGGTGGTCCACGGTCGGGGGCAGCAGGGCCATGGCCGAGAGTCGGCGGACGCCGCACACCTGCATGAGATCGACCACGATGGAACGCAGTTGGGCGAAGACGACGTGAGCGGACAGGCCCGCACCGCTCACCAGATCCATGGTCGCGCCCTTGCCGACCGAGCGCAGAACGCGGGTCGCCTCGGCGGGGTCGGGTTGTTCGTCGGGATCCGCGAGCATCATCTTGCGGACCACGTCCACGGCCTGCCCGAGCTGCTCGACCTGCTGGATCAGGCGCGGGTCCAGGACCTCGTCGTCGCGCACCGAGGTGAGCGCGCGCCGCAGCAGGACGCGGGTGTTGCGCACGGCGTTGTCGAGCGGATCGGCGGTGTCGCGCAGGCGTTGCAGGCGGGCGCGAGAGTTCCAGTACAGCGGGGAGATTCGAATGATCTCCTTGCCGCCCTCGAGGGTGCTGCGGAGCGAATCGATCGGGGCCTGGGTGTTGCGGGCCGCGTCCAGAGCGGTCTTGATCTTCTCGGCGTCGTGTTCGAGCAGACCGTCGGCGCATTCGGTGAGGGCCTTGCCGATGACGTCGAGAATGTCGGCCGCCTGCTGCCGGGCGCGGCGCACCGGGTGCAACGGCAGCGCGGCCACCACCACGATGCCGACCAGCCCGCCGACCAGCGCGTCCACCATGCGCAGGCCCGAACCGCCGCTGTGCGGTGGCAACAGTGTTGCCACCAGCACCGCGGAACTGGCCGCCTGCATGGTGATCACGGGGCCGCCGTCCAGGAACACGGCCGCGCTCATGGCGACGATCACCAGCAGGGAGATCTGCCAGACACCCGTGCCCACCTGCGAGACGAACAGGTCGCCGATACCGATGCCGACGGCCACGCCGACGATCAATTCGACCGAGCGACGCAGGCGCGCGCCGAACGACACACCGATCGAGATCATCGCGGCCATCGGCGCGAAGAACGGCTGCGGGTGGCCGATCACATGATGCGCGATGAACCAGGCCAGGCCGGCGCCGACCGCGCACTGCACGATCGGCAGCAGCGAGGAGCGCAATCGTTTACCGGCATTGCGCATGCGGGCGACGCCGCTGTCCTTGGCGGCGTCGAAGGTCGTGCCCAGGCCGCTGGTCACGTCGGCTGTACTCAGTCGAGGCCGAGTTCGCCGGCCGCGCGCGGGTCGCAGTCCTCGAGCAGATCGAGGCAGCGCGCGTACTCGTCGGTCTCACCGATGGCGCGGGCGGCCTTCGCCAACACGCCGACACTGCGCAGGAATCCCTGGTTCGGCTCGTGGTTCCACGGCACCGGACCGAAACCCTTCCAGCCGTTGCGGCGCAACAGATCCAGGCCGCGGTGGTAGCCGGTGCGGGCGAAGGCGTAGGCCGCGACGATGTCGTGGTTCACCTCGCTCTCGGCCGCCTCACCACGGGCGAAGGCGGCCTCGGCGAGATACGCCCAGGCGATGGAGGCAGAGGGATGCGCCGCCGCTACCAGCACCGGATCCTGCTTGTCGAGCAGCGCTTCCTCTGCGTCGGAGATTTCCGGGAGCAATACAGGCTGCGGTCCGAGCAGGTCACCGAAGGAGGTCATGCCGATCATTCTGCACCGACCGCTCGAACTCTCAGTAGGCTGACCGTCGAATCACAGTTCCGCCGAAAGCGAGGGGTAACGCGTGTCCGACTCGACCGACGACCGAAAGCCACAAGGCCCTGCCGATCCGGCAGACCGGGCCGAGGGCGCCGAACCGGACGCCGGGAACACCCCCGCAGGATCAGTGAACCCCGCGTCGAACGCACCCACAGAGGCGTTCCGCACCCCAGGCGTGTCCCCCTCACCGCTACCTCCGGTGCCGAACTCCCTACGCGGACAAGCGAGTCCGGGCGCGAACGGCCCCGGGAATCCGGCAGCGGCAGGAAATCCCGGCAGTCCGGCCGCCGGAGCGGGCAACCCGAACCCCGGCGGCGGCAACGCGCCCGGCGGCAACCCCGGCATCGGTGCAAGCCCCGGTGACAACCTCGGCGGGGGCGACGGCGGCACGGGCAACGGTGGCGGAGCCGACCCCGCGGCCCCCGGCGGCAATCGCCCTCCCGGCTTCGCGACGATCAAGTACGAGGGCCCGCAGGGCGGATCCGACGACGCGACCACCCGCTACCAGACCGCGGGCTCTGCCCGCCCCGATCGGGGCGCGGCTCAGCCGGTCTCCCCCGGCGCGGATCGCCCCCGGACCGACGCCGCACAGCCGGGCAACGCCCCGGGCGTGTCGCACCAGCCCGGTGCTGCCGGAGGGCAACCGCAGAACCCGGGCAATGCCGGTGCGCAACAACAGCAGAACCGCGTCAACTCGGGCGGGCAGCCCTCGCAGGGACCGGGCAACGCGCCTCAGCGCCCGCAGGAGCAGGGCTACTCCCCTGGTCAGCAGCCCCAGGGCCAGGGTTTCGCGGGCGGTCAACAGCAGCAGGGCCCCGGTGGTCTCGGCGCGCGGCCGTCGCAGAACCAGGGCAACCCCGGCGGGCAGCCGCTTCAGAGCCCGGGCAATCCCGGCGGACAACCGCCTCAGGCCCCCGGCAACCCCGGCGGACAACCGCCTCGGAATCCGGGCAATCCCGGCGCGCAACCGCCGCTGGGACAAGGCAGCTCGGATGCTCGGCGGCCGCAGGAGCAGGGTTCGGCTGATGCGCAGCGGCCGCAGGGGTCGGGCGACCAGCGACAGTCACCCACCACCGCGGACGCTCCCACCACCGTGTTCAAGATCGCCTCGGCGGGCGACCGGGGCGGCGCGGGCCGACCGGGCGACAATGTCGCGGGTGGCGGGCCCGCTGATGCGGCCGCGTCGATGGACACTGATGCGACCGCATCGATGGCCACTGATGCGACCGCATCGATGGCTACCGCGAATGCCGCAGGCGGAGAGCGCCCTTCGTCGGGGCCCGGCGGGCCGGTGGGCGATGAGCGCTCCGGAGCCGCAGCGGCGCAATCGGATTCAGCCCAGCGAGGCGGCGCGGCCACCGGCGGCGCGGCGAGCGGGACGGCCGGTGACGCCCGGAACCGGGACGGCGGATCGAACTCCGCAGGCGGACAGGGCGATTCGAGTCGTCCGGTCGACGGCGGATCCGCCGACACCGAAGGCTTCGCCGGAAGCGTCGATGACGCGGCGGACGGCCGATCCGACGCGCACGACGGTGACGGGGACGCGCAGACGGTGTCCATGCGACAGGGGGCAGCCGAGGTGGATCCGGCGACCACCATGTTGCCGGTGGTGTCGGGTGAGCAGGCTACCGAGAAGATCAGCCGGGTTTCCGGGCCGCAGGGGCGCGCGGTGAGCAAGTTGCCGCAGACGCCGCGCGGGAATGTGGGACCTCGGAACGCGGGGCCCCGGGCTCCCGGTCAAGGCGGCCCGGGCGGTCCCGGCCAGGGTGGTCCGGGGCAGAGTGGTCCCGGGCAGGGCGGCCCGGGTCAGGGACAGAGTGGGCCGGGTGTCGTGCCCGAGGACGTCGAGGAGACTCGGCCGTCGCCGCC